>NZ_CP036313.1:2752500-3952500 GCF_004319545.1 Desulfobacter hydrogenophilus
CAGACCACGGGGTCCTGCTCACGGACCGGAAAATGGCCGGAGCCGACACAAATATTACCTCTTTTATCCTTGGCCGGTATATAAGGATGTTTCAGCCTGATACCGGTCTTGTACTGTGCGGATCCCAGACCAGTGACAGCGAGACGGCCCAGGTCGGTCCCCAGTTGGCCTGTGAATTGGATTGGCCGGCAATCGGCTGGGCAACGGATATCCGGCTGACCCACAGAACACTTGTGGTCACCCGGCTGGTGGATGATTTTATGGAAACCCTGGAGATGGATCTGCCGGGCCTTGTGACCATAGACCAGGGCGCATTAGTTCCCCGTTATGCCGGACTTGCCGGCGTGGCCCAGGCGTTTGCTTCTCCCCAAATTGAGGTTGTGGATGCTGATCGCCTGGAACTGGATAGGGATTTTAATGCCCTTAAGGATTCGCCCACCCGTATTCTGGATGTATTTTCGCCTGCTGCCCAAAAGGAGAGCCGGGTGCTCAAGGGCGCGGCTAAAACTGTGGTGGACAAGCTGTTTACAGATTATGGGAAAATTATCAGTTCTGCCATGGGCAAGGATTTAAAAAAGGAATGAGGGCACAAATGTCAAAAAAATCAACCGGCAAAGATATCTGGGTGCTTGGGGACTACCGCAACTATTTTAAAAACCGGGTCACGCTTCAAATTCTGGCAAGGGCCAGGACGCTTGCCGAAAAGACCGGCGGCCGGGTGTGCGGCGTGGTTTTTGGGCATGATGTGGGTGGATATACCAGCGAATATATTTCCCATGGTGCTGACCTGGTTTATGTGATTGATCATCCAAGGCTTAAATCCTATGGCATTGAGACCTTTACCAACCTTTTGATAGGGCTGGCCCGGGACATGAAGCCGGATATCATCCTGATCGGGGCCACCCGGTTCGGCCAGGAGGTGGCGCCCCGGGTGGCAAAACGGCTGGACACAGGGCTTACCGCCGACTGTATTGATCTTGAGGTAGACGATAAACAACGGCTTGTCCAGATTGCCCCATCTTTTGGGGGCAACCTCATTGCACGGATACTCACGCCCAAAGCCCGGCCCCAGATGGCAACGGTACGGCCCGGTACCTTCCATGAACTGCCCCATGATGATACGGCTCAGGGTGAGGTGATCACCCTTGATTTGCCCGAAGATCTGCCCATCGAGCGGATCCGCTGTACCCATTCGGAATACCAGCCTGTCAAAACCATGGGCATTGAAAAGGCGGATATTGTGATCACCGGGGGCAGGGGCATGGGGTCCAAGGGTAAATTTAAAAAACTGTTTGACCTGGCAGGGCTGCTCAATGCCGAGGTTGGGGCCACCCGTCCTGTTGTCCATGCCGGATGGGTAGGCCACGAGGCCCTGGTGGGTCAGGCCGGTAAGCATATTCGTCCCAAGGTGTTATTCTCCTTTGGTATCTCCGGGGCCATCCAGCACACGGCCGCGCTCATGGATGCTGATTTCATTGTGGCTGTGAACAAAAATCCAGATGCCATGATGATGAAGCTTGCGGATGTGGCCATTGTCGCCGATGCCAACCAGGTCTGCTCCGGGATTATCCGGGCTCTGAAAGAGAAGATAAGGGACTGAGGTCTTTTTTAGAAAATAAGAGAATGAAAAATAAGGTTAATCGCCAGTTGTCTTGATCCTTGGCACCAAGGCAGGCACAATAGAAATTCCGGGGGCATGATGCCGTTTTACACAAAAAGTTGTATCATGTCCTCGGACTTTCTATTTTTCATAGAGACGGTCAAGAGGGTTCTGCAGCCGATGAATATCTGTGCGCATGACATGGGTGTATATTTCCGTAGTTTTTACATTCGCGTGCCCGAGAAGCTCTTGCAGGACGCGGATGTTTACACCATGCTCAAGCATATGAGTGGCAAAAGAGTGACGAAGGGTGTGGACGGTGGCTCGTTTATCAATACCGGATTTTGTAACCGCGGTTTTTACTGCTTTTTGCAATCCCGATTCAAGAACATGGTGACGGCGCTCAATCTTACTGCGTGGGTCAATAGAGCGGGAGCGAGCTGGAAATACATACTGCCAAACAATTTCTTTGGCCGCGTTTTTATATTTTTTTGCCAGAGCGTTAGGTAAATACACAGAGCCAAAACCGTCATCAAGGTCTTGCTGGTGGATAATTTTCACACGCTCTATATGCTGTCGAAGATCATCTGCGACTATTTTCGGAAGATAGGAGGTACGGTCTTTCCCTCCCTTGCCGTCTCTGACATAAATTTGACCTTGTCCAAAATCCACATCCTGGATGCGCAGCCTGATACACTCCATGAGCCGGATGCCCGACCCGTAAATCAATCTGGCCATCAGCATGTGTGTGCCACTCATGTGATCAAGCACACTTTTCACCTCTTTTTCCGTCAAAACCGTCGGCGGCCGTTTTTTAGATTTTGAACGAACAGGAGCGATTGAGTTATCAAGAGGTTTTAACAAAACATCACGATAGAGAAATACCAGGGCATTGAGAGCCTGTCTCTGGGTAGAGGCGGCTACCTTTTCATGGGTAGCAAGGTGGGAAAGAAAATGCTCAATTTCTTTTTCCCCCATATCCCTTGGATGCACCTTCTTCTCAAAAAAATGGATATAGCGAATAATCCATTGGCAATATGTCTTTTCCGTGGACCTTGCATAATGATAATAGCGAAGCGTTTCGCGGACTTGATCAAGTAATTTGAGGTTTGGATTTGGCGTAAATTTTTTCTTGATTTCCATAATAGATATGATAATACTTATTCTTATGGAAAATGTAAAGGGTCGCGTGATATCCTGGAATTATTTTTCCATATTGAAGATAATGATATAAAATATTATGGAAAATATTTACAGAGATAAGGTAATCTAATGTAAATTTTCCATATATTAAAACTGTTATGCCTTTAATCCGAAATATTGACATTTATAATGGATGCCGTTATAATATGAGTCATGATAAAGTCTTTTAAGAATGCTAAAACGGAGGATATTTTTGATGGAACTGCATCCAAAGCCGCCAGAAAATGTTGTCCGCAATCAATCTGGCCTATCGCAAGACGCAAACTGGACCAAATTAATCGTGTGCAAGAAATAACTGAACTCCAAATACCACCAGGAAACAGGCTTGAGCAGCTAAAAGGCGATAGAGAAAATCAATATAGCATCCGAATAAATCAGCAATACCGTATTTGTTTTATTTGGGAGGAGGGCCAAGCATATGAGATTGAAATCACCGACTACCACTAATAACGTTTCGAGGAAACTCCCCAAAAACAGGCCGCCAACACATCCAGGTGAGATGCTTCTGGAAGAGTTTATCAAACCGCTTAATATCACACAGACGAAACTGGCTCAAAAATTAGGAGTATCATATCCTCGTCTTAACGAAATCATCAAAGGTCGCCGTTCAGTGACACCAGACACTGCGCTCAGATTGTCTTATGTTTTGGGAATGTCTGCAGATTTCTGGCTTGGTTTGCAACAAGACTGGGATCTATGGCACGCTATGAACGGCCCAAAAGCTATTGAGATTCAAAAGCTGCAACCCCTTTCAATAGTACGAGAAAATTTAGCATAACCCAGCGCTGCACGTGGACCGCAAGGGGCGCCCTTTTTCAAAGACTGTAACAACTTTGAAAAATAGTGCTTTCAGCCAATTTTTCTGCAAACCCTTGCGGCCCGTGAGCTTCACCGTTTGCGTAGCTCCGCTGCGCAAATGGCCGAGTCGACTAAAGTCCAACGCCTGGTGTGCTCCGCTGCGCTACGCAAACCAGTCATTGGACCAGTCAAAATTCCCAAATAACCAGACGCTGCGCGCCCGTTATCCGGGAACCTTGACTGGTCAACTCGGCCATTATATTTCTAAGAGGAATACATGCACGAAATTGAAAACACAATAACTCTTGATGAAGAAAGCCCTATATTCAGATTTAAAATTAAGGATGGGGAACTTGAATTAGAGGCAAAAAATGAACTCGATTCTTACATTCTCTCATGTGGAAAATCTTTAGGTGCAGTGACTTCCTCAATGAATAAAGCAAGGCTTTCACTCGCCCTGCTTGACGCAAAATACTTGGATTCCATAATGGATGCCGAGCAATCGAAAAGTATCTACATAGAAATGCTCATTGAAAATAGCATCATCAGAGTCCAATCAATATATGATCGAACTTTGATTTTTACCAATAAGATTCTAAATCTTGGGATTAGTAACGATTCTATCAACCATACTTTGATTGTCACAAACGACCATGTGAAAAGATTTGATCTGGTAAATAAACTTAAGGCAATAAATAAAACTTGTAATGAATATCGGCAGATCAGGAATACCGTAATACATCATGACAGGTATTCTGAAGATCTTCATGATCAATTGACTATGGTTTTAAACGCAGACCACCTTTCAAAAGAAGCAGGCCGAGAAAGCTTTGTGGATTCTGAAGAATTAGGAGAAATAATTCAAAGTTATCTGGAAGATAAAAAACAAGAACTGGAAAAATATTTAGACAGTATTGAACAAAAATTGTTTAACTTTTTTGACAGCGTTTTACCCATCTATCATTACCAGAAAAAACTATTACGACGGCTCAACAAAATATAACCCATCACTTGACGGGACCGCGAGCCACTAAGCCGCCTTTTTCAAGCTCCATGGCGCGGCCCGTCAGTTCAACCGTTATGCTGATATCATATACAATTATATAGGATAGTAGGGTAGAAATTTGAAATTTTTAGAAAACCCATATTTTCTGCAATTTGGTGTGCCATTGATTACAGTGGGCCTTTCTATTTTTATTAAGTACGTAACGAGAAATGATAGACATTCAGGTTTTAAAAAGGAAGATTTGGCAGTTGGATTAGATTTAGCTGTAACCGCCCTTTTAATATTCATTACGGCCAGTACTCAATTAGCAAGAAGTGCTACACAATCAAAGCAAATTGCAGAGCAATTAGCATCTGTACCGTGGATTTTAATGGCTTTCCTTGTTGGCATTTGGGGTATTTCGACGGTTGTAAGAAAATTAGGATGGGAGAGTGATGATAAACTTAAATGGGGATGGGGCATTATTTTCCCAGGTACGTTTGGCTTGTTCACTCTTCTATTCGTTGTAAATTGGATATCATAAAATGAAAAAACCTATAAAAAAAGAGCTACTAAATACCCTACCGGTTATAGTTGGTGGAATCGCTAGCGTTGTTTCCATTTTAGTTTTTTTAATACAATTTAAATCAGTAGAGTACATAAAGTTTTCTACAGGCATATTAGGGGCTATGTTAGGCGCTATAGTCGCATATTCAATAGCAAGAATTAGAACAGCTCTTAATGCCCCAAAAATATTTATTTCATATTCAAATAATGACTTAGACTTCGTGCAAAAATTATTGCGTGAAATCGAACAATTACCCGTTTATGTGCTGTTTGACAAGCACGAGCTTAATGTTGGTGATCCCATAAGTCAAAAAATATCGGAATTAGTTGATGAAAGCGACTATTTTCTTGTTGTAATTTCAAAAAATAGCTCAGAATCTCAATGGATCGAAAAAGAATTAGAAAATGCCATAAACAAAAAGAAAAAGATATTACCTGTTGTTATTGATGAAACTCCTGTTCCAAAGATAATTAGTGACTTGGTATACGCTGATTTTTTAGAATCATTTGATATTGGTGTAAGCCAAATAACTAAAGCATTGAAAACGTCAAAGCATAACAATTTCTTCCAGCGGAGCGCAAAAAACCGCGCCCGCTGAAGAGTACGTTTTTTTTAATAATATCCGCCTTTGATTATTGAACAATGAAGCTGTCATCTGTATATTCAAATAAAAAGGAGATGACATATGGAATGCATATCAGAAAAAATATATGAACAAGCAATCAATCTTCCGGTAGATGAACGGCTTATACTTATAGATAAGTTGCTGATTAGTACCAATTTACCGATTCAAAAAGATATTGATCAGGCATGGTCAGATGAAGTTGAACGTCGCTGCCAAGCACTTGACCGTGGAGAGGCGAAACTCATTCCCGGTGATGAGGTTTTTAAAAAAATCCGGAAACGATTTTCAAAATGAAATTTAGCTTTCATGAAATTGCTGAAAAAGAATTCATTGATGCAATTGAATATTACGAAGAATGCCAAGCGGGTTTAGGCGAAAGGTTTTCTGAAGAAGTTTACGCCACCATTAAACGAATATGTGAGCATCCATATGCCTGGACAGATCTTGATACAAAAACAAGGCGTTGCCTCACCAACAAATTCCCATACGGAATCCTCTATCGGGAGGTTAACAACCATATCAGAATCATGGCAGTCATGCATCTGCATAGAAAACCAGATTACTGGCAGGGTAGATAAAAACAGAACAAAACGCTGCAGCCGACCCGGGGGGCTATCGGCTTTTTGAAAGGTCTTGGTTTTCGAAAAAACTTGGCTTCGACAACCTGCTCGGCTGTATGCCCCGGTCGGCTGAGCTACCCGTTCTATTTTAAACAAGGACCATCATGATTGATTCAATCATCAATAAATTCTTTAAAAAAACAATTTATATTAAATTCAGTGATGAATGGATTTCCGTCAAACATGTGGAAACCGGTAATACAATTGAAGACAAACCCTTGCTGGCTATAAAGCAAAATCAAAAAGGCGAAAATATTGTTTATGCAATTGGTTCAGAAGTCGAACAGTTGCCAAATGATACAACAATTTCTATTCATAATGGATTCTCTCACCCACGAGTATGTATTAATGATTTTGAAATTGCTCAAACGACTCTAATGCACTTTATACGCAAAGCGGTAAACAAAAAATTAATGATCAGACCAATAATTATAATGCACCCTAAAAAGGACCTTCAAGGAGGACTTTCTCAAATTGAAGGTAAGGCCATAAAAGAACTTGCTACGGTCGTCGGGGCTCAAAAGTGCTATGTATGGGTTGGAAGAGAACTTAAGGATGTTGAGATGATATCCTTAAATTTTCCACCTCAAGATGGCCCAATAAATATTGAATAGAACGAACAAGGATAGATCGTGTGAGGAACGAACCACGATCTTATCCAGTGGTTGAACAAGCCCGGCGGGATTGAACCAGGGCGTTTTATCCTGATATATGGAAATATTTTTTTTAGGGGCAGGGTTCGGGAGTGACTTTGAAGGCTGTGTGTCTAACCCGTTCTCAATGTTTTTGGCTGGGCTTTTGTCTTACTGGAATCATTTTAACCAACAGTATTAACTGGACTGCTTTCGCCCGTATCAGCATGGGACAATACAATAAAAATGCTTTGTCTTGGATGTTTCGGCATTCAAAAATCGCCTGGGAGCATCTATTCCATTTCAGTTTGGATATCATTTTTAAAGCATACAAAATCACCAAAGGGGTCATCGACATCGATGACACGGATAAAAAGCCTGAGGGGGAAGGTCCCTCGGGCTACTTGACCAAAACGCTGGAGAGTATCCGGGCTACCTGCGCGGCGTTTTGGAAAGTATGTGGTTCAGGAAACTTTCCCTTTTATTTCAGCTTTTGGGGTTTAAAAGCCCGGCCCCTCAGCTCCCCGTTCTCTTCCTATGGTATAACGGTTGATATTTAACGAGAGCCGTTATATAATATAATTATGATAAAAAATTTTAAATGCAAGCATACACAAGCCCTTTACGAAGGAAAAAGCCCAAAGCAATTCAGACCGTTTCAGGCGCAAGCAGAACGTAAGCTCCAAATACTTGACAGTGCAGCCGAACTTCTGGATTTACGATCTCCACCCGGTAACAGATTTGAAAAATTAGGAGGAGACAGACAAGGGCAGTACAGCATAAGAATTAATATACAATGGCGTGTGTGCTTTGCATGGTCTGATGAACCATACGATGTAGAGATAACAGACTACCATTAGGAGGAGCAAATTATGAATAATATGCGGGCAATTCATCCTGGAGAAATAATCAAAGAAGAGTATTTAGAACCATTAAATATGAGTGCGAACGCTTTGGCTGTTGCTTTACGCGTACCAGCACCTCGGATCAATGATGTGATAAGACAAAAGAGAGGGATTAGCATTGATACGGCTCTCAGGTTGGCTAGATACTTCAACACCACCCCACAATTCTGGATGAACCTACAAATCAGTTATGACCTTAAAATGGCTAAACAGAATATTACAAAAATCGAGAATGAAATTATCCCTCTACAAGCAATTACTGCTTGAAAACAGAGGGATCACTATTCAAAATATAAAGAGAACAAAACGCTGGAGAATGCAACAAGACCCAAGAAAAATGGGTTAGTGACATTGTTTTGCTTCTATTTATGATTAATTTTATGATTAAGCGTCATGAGTTGGGCTGGATTATCAGTATTCGGCTCGACTCCCAACAAAAAATAAAAAGGAGAGACTTTTAAATATGATAAATGTTACCAAGCCTGCCCAGGAACAGGTTAAACTCTATTTTGAGGGCAAAGAAATTACACCCATCAGAATCCTTCTCAATGGAGACGGATGCAGCGGGCCAAGCCTTGCCATGGCTTTGGACGAGAAAAAAGAGACGGATGCCGTGTTTACCTTTGATGGTGTGGAATTCATCATGGATAAGGATTTGATGGAAAAAGCAAGTCCTGTGGATGTTGATTTTGCAGGTACAGGCTTTCGCCTTGAATCCAGCTTGGAACCGCCTGCCGGATGCAAAGGTTGCGGCAGCGGAACATGCCATAGCTAACGAATAAAAAGTTTGAGTTTTTTCAGACCGGGCCGTAATCCGGTTCTTCGGCTATGGCCTCATTCTGTACGGGGTCAGTTGCAGGCGCATCTATGTGTGTTCCCATGGATTGCGCCTGAACCCACTGGTCGTGCAAGACCCGGATTGTGCCGTCGGCAATTTCCTGCCTGGGACATGGCCTTTTTCACACCGGTCATGTCCTGTGCCGGAAAAGAAGGGGTTGTGGCAGCTTACTTAGAGCCTGTTTATAAATTGACGAATCGGCTGCAATCTCATGAAAATGAGAATCCATTCTCCTAAATCTTAAACAGGCTCTTACAATTGTGGTAGGAAGTTGCGAATTAAATCTGATCCGTAAGTTTACGGGCAAACTCAAACGCCTGGTCTTTGACGGAAGCATCCATCTGATCCGGGGTTGAGCATCCACCCACAAACAATTCTGCGGCGTTGATTGATTTGTGGTATTTTTGCATCCTGCCGAATGCGGTGAATGCTTCTGCCGCATTGTTGTCAAATGGTCCGGCGCCTGTCATCAAAAGCCCCTGGCGCTGGCCTTCCACAAGGGATATATGTTCAGGTATTTTGGTATACAGACTGTAAGTGCGGTCGATGACGGATTTGAGCTGGGCATTCACGCCCCAGAAATATAAGGGGGAGGAAAAGACAACAGCCTGGGCCATAATCATTTTTCCCATGATTTCAGGCATATCATCCTTTTGGATACAGCCTGGGGCATCCATTATCTGTTTGCATTTTCCACAGCCCATACATCCTTTAAGATTTTTTGAATGCAGGTAAACGGTTTCCACATCATGGCCAAGACGGATCAGTTCCACATTTACCCATTCCAGCACCTTTGCTGTGTTTCCATTTTTTTGGGCGCCTCCCTGCAACAGCAGTATGTTCATTCTTTTCTCCTTGTTTCCTGATGGTTTTAAGTATTGTTTTCGTATCACACATTAGATCCATAATAGAACTTGTCAATTCGAATATTGAAAAACAGATCACAAAGCATTATCATGATCAGCAATAATGTGTTTTTTTTTACCTTTCCTGTATAGGGAAAGCCGGCAAGGCGTACAAAAGCTTCTAGCATACCTAAATTACGTCACCGTTCATCATTTTTTTTATGCTATACAACAACACAAGGGGCGTCCATGAAAACTGATGTAACACTAAAAATTGCAGGCGCGGCGGGGCAGGGCATTCAAACCATTGGAGATCTGCTCTCCGAAGTGTGTCACCAAAGCGGTTTGTTTACCTTCTCCGTGGATGATTTTGAATCAAGGGTCAGGGGGGGGCACAATTTTAATCTGCTGCGACTCAGCGACAAGGAACTTACCGCCCCCGGTAACAGGCTTGATATCCTTGTCTGCATTAACACGAATGCCTATGAATTGCATAAAGACGAGTTGCGGTCCAGCGGTATTGCCATTATTAACGCAGATGAACCCGGGATAAAAGACAAAACACGATTTGAAATCCCTTTGAAAAAACTGGCAGAAGAAGCCGGCAATAAAATCACAGCCAATAGCGTGGCCGCAGGTGCTGTGCTTGCCATTCTTGGCGCACCCTTAAGTTTGCTGGCGGATGTGTTAAAAAAACAGTTTGCTGCCAAGGGCGAAAAAATCGTGGCGCTTAATGTTGCAGCGGCAAAAAAAGGGTTTGATGCGGCAAAAGGCTTAAGCCAGGATACCGGGTTTAATTGGGAGGTAAAAAAGAGCAATAACGTTGTTCTCAGTGGGGCCACGGCTGCCGGCCTGGGCGCATTGGCCGCTGACTGCCGGTTTTTTCCCTTTTATCCCATGAGTCCAGCCACAGGTGTCATCTCCAGTGTCATTCCTTATTCTAAAAAACTGCCCGTGGTCGTTGAACAGGCCGAAGATGAGATTGCAGCCGTGATGATGGCCATTGGCGCCTCCTTTGCCGGTGTTCGCGCCATGACCGCAACCTCGGGCGGCGGTTTTTGTCTCATGACCGAAGGGTTAGGGCTTGCCGGGATGACGGAAACGCCGCTAGTGATCGTCAATGCCCAACGTCCGGGTCCTGCCACAGGCCTGCCCACCCGGACCGGCCAGGCGGATTTGCTTTTTTCTGTCCATGCCTCCCAGGATGAATTTCCACGGTTTATTTTTGCACCGGGTACACCTGTTGAAACCTATGAGACCATGAAACGGGCTTTTCATCTGGCTGAAAAATATCAGGTGCCTGCCATTGTGCTACTTGATCAGTTCCTGGCCAACTCCAGGGTGACGGAAGTGAACACGCTTTCGGTTGATCCTGACATTGAACGCTTTTATGAACAAAACAACAGCGGCAGTGAGGATGATCCCTATTTGCGGTATGCGCTGGCACAAGACGGCATTTCTCCACAACGCATACCCTGTTCAGGCCCGGGACTGGTCCGGGTTACGGGCAATGAGCATGATCCCGAAGGGCACATCAGTGAAAATGCTGAAAACAAAATGGCCATGACAAAGAAGCGTGCGGCAAAATTGCCTGCCATGATCAAAGAGATGGAAGCCCCTTTCCTGGTGAACCCAACAGCCCCGGTGTTTCTTGTGGGATGGGGATCAACACGGGGAAGTATTCTGGAAGCGGTTGACAGGCTTGGTGCCCAGGGCATAGAGATAGGGGCCGCCGTGTTTAAAGATCTTTGGCCCATGGATCGTAAAATGATAAGGGAGATGCTGGATGGCAAAAAATTGATTATGGTGGAGCAAAATGAGTCCGGTCAGTTGGCTCGCTTGCTTTCCCAGGAAGTGGGCATCGCCTCATTTGACACCATTTTTAAATATGACGGCAGACCTTTTTTTCCGGATTATATTGTTCAAAAGGCAAAGGAGCTTGTGAAATAATGATTACCTCAAAAGACTTCAACTGCAATTTCGAAAACAAATGGTGCCCGGGATGTGGTAATTTTCAGATCCTTGCTGCGATGAAAAATGCCTTTGCCCAACAGCAGATTCCGCCTGAAAAACTTACACTGATTTCCGGTATCGGTCAGGCCGGGAAAACACCGCATTTTCTTCAATGTAACATGTTCCATGGGCTTCACGGCAGGGCACTTCCCCTGGCAACGGGGACAAAGATCGCCAATAACGATCTTACTGTGGTGGTAAACTGCGGGGACGGCGACTGTTATGGGGAAGGCGGCAATCATTTCCTTGCGGCAATCCGGCGAAATATCGATATTACGCTTTTGGTGCATAACAATCAGATTTACGGGCTGACCAAGGGCCAGGCCTCTCCCACATCAAGCCTGGGTATGAAGACAAAACTGCAGAACAACGGTACCCCTTCATCGCAATTTTCTGCCTTGGGTATTGCATTAGCTGCCGGGGCGGGATTTGTGGCACGGGGGCTTTCCGGAGAACCTGGGCATTTGACGGAATTGATCGTCAAGGCCATGGACTACAAAGGCTTTTCTTTGGTGGATATTTTACAGCCATGTGTATCCTTTAATAAAATAAATACCTTGAGCTGGTATGAAGAGCGGGCTTACAAACTCGAGGATACGGATCATGATCCCCAGGATATTGCAAAGGCATTTAAGCTGGCCCAGGAGTGGGAAAAAAGCCTTCCTTTAGGTGTGTTGTATGAAGTTCCCGGCACACCATTCCACGAACGGGTTCCCAATCTTAAGCTAACAGCCCTTGCCTCACATAATTATGACAGCAAGCTGATGACAGACACGCTTTTACAAAACTTATAGTGAAACAGGAGACATCATTTGATATGACTATCTGGCAATGCACCATGTGCTCTACTACGATGGAACAGGAGGAAGCACCCGAACAGTGCAGCTCTTGCGGGGCTGACAACCGCGTTATTCTTGATAAGGAAACGATTCCCGAAACCCTTGAAGCGGTTCGGGACAGGGCAAGAAAAAATCTTAAAGGGTTTTGTGCGGCTTACCCCGCCTGTGACGGCAATTTTGATAAAATTTGCCAGAAAGAGGCTTATGGCAAACCCATTGGGTTCGGCGGTGCGGGTGCAGGTTTCTCCTTTCGCGCGAATGTTATGGCCCTTGAGGCCGTGCGCTTTAAATTACGGGTGGTGGGGGAACATACCGAACCTGATACCTCCTGCACATTTTTAGGCACAAAACTTGATTTCCCTGTTATGGCAGCTTCCACGGCAGGTGCTGAGCGCTACAACAATGCCATCAGTGAAGACGATTTTTGCCGGGCCGTGATCCGGGGTTGTAAAGATGCCGGTACCATCGGCTGGCGGGGAGATACCTTTTTTTATACCCCGGATGATAACCCGGCGCTCAGAGCTATGAAAAAAGAAGGCGTGCCGGCCGTCCCCATCTTCAAGCCCCGATCCCAGAATGTGCTTAAACGGCTTATCCACATGGCCGAAGAACTGGGAGCTCCTGCTGTGGGTGTGGATCTTGACGGATGTGGGTCCACCATTATGGCCCGGCATAATCAGCCGGTATTCCGTAAGAGCGTAAAGGACCTTAAAGAACTTGTCCAGGCCACGTCCCTGCCTTTTATTGCCAAAGGGATTATGACGGTGGAGGATGCCCTAAGCTGTGCTGAAGCCGGCGTCAAGGTGGTCAGTGTCTCAAATCACGGCGGCCGGGTGCTGGATGCAACGCCGGGAGCGGCAGAGGTGCTTCCGGATATTGCCAAACAACTTAAAGGACAGGTCATCATCACGGCTGACGGTGGGGTCAGGACCGGTTATGACGTGCTGAAGATGCTGGCACTGGGTGCGGACTTTGTGCTTCTGGGCAGGGATGTGATCCGGGCGGCTGTGGGGGCAGGCTCCCTGGGTGTTAGAATACACATGGAACATATTCAAAAGATATTGAAAAAAGCCATGTTTATGACCGGGGTCAGTTCCATTGCCGAGATTGATTCATCAATACTGTGCTGAAAAATATATGGGGTTTCAACGCAAAGGCACCCATTTGCGCCTTGCATCTGGGCAACTTTGCGTCCAAACACGGGTTTTCGTTCAGTGCTCAATGGGTTGGATTGTAAGTTCGAAAGCAGAGAGCACAGATACTGTCGATGGGTAGCCGGCTGTGTTATTCATATATTCAGCCAGTGAAATGGGGTTAGGACCGCAGATGAAATAACTTGAACGAAATAGCTTGCCTTTTAGCCCATCTACGTCGTTGCATTAAAGGCCCAATAGGCCTGCTATTCAACCTTTAATGCGCCTTGTAGATGATCCAAAATTTGGCATTATTTTTGCCCAACTTATTTGATTCGCGGTCCTTAGGCTCGCAATCAAAATAAAACCGCCCATAAGACTTGCCTTTTAAGCCGTCTTCCGCGTTGCGTCACTGGACACATATTTCGAATATGCTCCCAGTAACGCGCCTTGAATACGACTTAAAATCCTAAGTCTTATTTGGACGATTTTAATCTGATCCCAAGCCTTACGCCCATGGGAAATCCATCAAATCGTGAAATGATCCACCATCTCTTTGAGCTTTGCGGCAAGCTCGGAAAGTGTCCCTGCGCTTGTGCTGATCTGATGGGTGGTGTCCGAAACATCTTGAATGGATTGATGCAACTCACCCATATCCCGGTTGATATCGGTTGCAGCGGATGATGTTTTTGCTACATTGGCATTTACTTCCTGGAGGGCATGGGCACCCTGGGAGACGTTTTCATCGATTTCGGCGATGGTTCCGGTCTGTTCCTCCACTGCCATGGCAATGGTTGAAACGATGTCGTTCACTTGGTTGATCACATCGGTGATGTCCTGTATCTCGCTGACGGCCGATGAGGTGGAGTCCTGAATCCATACGATACTTTCTTTGATTTTCTGAGTTGCATCCGTTGTCTGTTGTGCCAGTGCCTTGATCTCGGTGGCGACCACGGCAAATCCCTTGCCGGCTTCTCCGGCTCTTGCGGCCTCAATGGTGGCATTGAGCGCCAGGAGATTTGTTTGCTCGGAGATTTCGCCAATGGTCTCCGATACCTTTTCAATGGTATTGGCTGCCTCTCCAAGTTCCCCGACTTTTTTCGATGCAGCCTCAACCCTCTCCACGGCTTGTTCCGAAATTTTGCGGGCTGCCCCCGTATTTTCACAGATCCCCATTATGGTGGTGTTGATCAGTGAGGTGGATGCCGCAATCTGCTGGGTATTGGTGGTCAGTTCCTCCATTGCGGCTGCAACTGCATTCATATCGGAACTCATTTCATCCGTTACGCCTTTGGTTCCCTCAATCCGCTCGGCAGAGTCTTCCGATTTTTTGGAAAGAAGTTCCGCCACCCGGTTCATGTTGGTGGATGCGCTATCGAGTTCCCCGGTCCCCTTGTTGATATCCTTTACAGCCAAATGAAAGAAATTCACAAATTCGTTGAGGCTTTTGGCAAGGGCTCCGATTTCGTCCGGTTCGGCGCCTTGTTTTTCCCACCTGGCAAATCTTTTTGTCAGGTCCCCGTATTTCAAGGCCCGGGCGATCTCACTGGATCTGTCCAGCCGGCTTACAACCCTGCGAATTACGATGATGCTTAAGATCATCAGGACGACTCCCACACCAATGCCCGCGGCTTGAAAAATGATGAGTTGACGGACCCTTGCTTCGGACTGTTTCTGCATCATCCCCACTGCGGTGTTCATCTCCTTGAGCAGGATCATGTTCTGGGTCTCGATAAATGCCAGGTTCTCTTTTCCGTTAATCGGGTCCTTAAGGTACTCGTCCACATGAAGGGAAAAATCGTCCCAGATATTTTTCACCTTCTTGAGACGGGAATAGGCGGGTTCGGTCGCCTTGGGGCATTGCTGATACGCTGTGTTATCGGGATCAAGTCCAAGGGGCGCTCTGCCTGAATCCGCAAGTGCCGTTAATGTCTCATCGAATATTCTCTCTGTTTTTCTGATCGAAACGAGGGTTTTCGAAATGCCAGATTTCTCGTATTGTATATCCGCGTGATATTTATAAATCTCCTTTGTAATCTTCTGGGAAAGCATCCGCTGTCTTCCGGCAAGGTTGATAACAAAACTGTCGTTCTTCTGTTTATTTGTCGTATACATGGTAACGACAAACATCAGAACGATTAACAATGATAAACCGCCGGCCACAAATCCAAGTTGATATCTGATCTCCATGCATTTCCCCTTCTCTGTTACTCAATTGATTTTATGTGCATTTTCACAGGTTTTTTAAGTCTATGACACTGCCACTTTTTTATAGATTTCTTCCATCTTGGAAAATACGTTTTCCCAGGTGTAGGTCCTGGTTAGCCTACTGACTTGGGTAAGGTCCGGTTGCCGGTTTTGACCTGCCTTTGTGATGCTGATTTTCAGGGCATTGGAAAGGGCCTGTTCCAGGGCCGGCAAATCTTTTTGAAACGGTGTGTCCACGGTTTCAAGGGCAGGCAGTTCCAGAAGATCGACCATGCCGGAGCGGGTCTCTTCAAATATTTCCCGGGTTCCGGGCAGCGCGGTGGTCAGTATCCTGCAGCCCGAAGACAACGCTTCCATGAGCACCAGGGGAAGACCTTCAAAAAACGAGGGCAGAACAAAGAGGTGGGACCGGCGCATCAGCCGGGCAAGGTTTTCGTGGGACAGGGAACCGTGAACCTTTACCCGGCCATCCAGCTCTGCAGCCAGCGCCAGGCATTCTTGTTTTTCCTGACCAGTGCCTGCGCCTGCCAGGTGCAGGCAATAATCCGGGCCCGTCATTTTTTTCAACGCAGCAAGAAGCCAGGGAACACCCTTGGCCCGGCTCAGTTTTCCTGCATACACAATTTCCACTGGGCCCTTTTCAGGCTTTGGCTCACAATAGAATAACTTTTTTTCAAAGCCTGCGCCTACCACATGCAGTTTTTCCGGATCTATTCTGTGAATGTCCATAATCTGCTGTCTCTGGTGTCGGCTCAGGCATAAAACGGCGTCTATATCTGCCATGGCATTTTCAAGACCCAGGTCCATCCCGGGGCACAGAAAATATTGGCGAAGGCATGTGCCGTGGCAGGAGGCTACCATGGGCAGGTCCTGAAAGATTTGTCTGGCTGTTTTCGAAACAATCCAAAGATGGTGGGTATGGATCAGATCCGGTCGAAATTTTTCCCGTACCCTTTGAAAAGCCTGGCTGAATGCGGTTTCATACCGGCAAATCTGATTTTTGTTCATTGAAGAAAAAACCATACTGGGGTAGGGCATGACATCGCTCATGCCCGGAAGCCTGAAATCAAGGCGCCCATGGTTAAATCGGACAAATTGGGTCTGATCCGGGGGTAACAAAGACGGATCTAATTTAAAATCATCCTGAATGCCCGCCACAAGAAAGTTTTCATGCCCCCTGGCACAAGATTGCCTGATAATGGCTTGGACGGTCTTCCCTGAGCCTGTGAAATCAGGCAGTTGGCTTAAAATATGAAGAATTCTCATGAAAAAAATTTAACACGGGATGTACTAAAAAGCCATAACCCATGTCATGCCCCCTGGATATAAAGGGATTAGAAAATCGTTTTATCAGGGATCGGATCGGGTTTGCCATGGTAAAATCCTTGTTGATAAGCGATCCCAAGGGCTTTTGCCTTGGCGCAAAGCGCCTCACTGGAGATGAACTCTGCAATGGGTTTCATCTTAAGCTTGTTTGCATACGAAACAATGGAGTTAACCACATCAACGGCCCGTTCATCTTTGGTGATCAGTTTGATGATGCTGCCGTCAATTTTGATATAGTCTGCTTTGATCTTCAGCAGATAATCAAAATTTGAGTATCCTGTGCCAAAATCGTCAATCGCAATTTTTGCGCCGGCCTTTTTAAACCTGTAAATGATATCTGTTATACCGGCGTAGGAAGACAGACTTTCCGACTCCACAAGTTCAAGTATCATGCGTGACATGATGTTTTTATCAAGTGCATAGTCATAAATAAAAGCCATGGTCTCGCTATTCAGGAGATCCTCCGTCGAAATATTGATACTGAACCTACTGTCATCGTGGACAAATGTGTCTATGGTCTTTTTTACCATGATTTTGGTCAGCGTCGGATAAAATCGGGTCTGCTTGCTGATATCAAGGAACTGTGCCGGAGAGATGATACCGCCATCCGTGTTCTCGATACGCATCAGGCTTTCGTACTTTGGTGTCCCCGCACCTATGATCGGCTGGAAAAACGGCACGACCCGGTCTTCATCAATGGCACTGCTGAGCATTTTTACAACCCGAATATTCTGTTCATATATTTTGCTGTTATCCACTTTTAAAGGATCATAGGCATAATGATCGATATTGTTTGCTTTTGCAAACTGTAACGCCGCATCTGCATGGGCCATAATATTATCCGAGCCATGCGCGTACCCTGTGATGGCACTGATCATCAACTCCTTGTCCCCGATGATGAAGGTCTCTTTAATAATATCCTTAATTGCTGTTTCAACATCGATGATAAAAAGATTCTTATCACTTCGGGTGGAAAATACGGCAAATACATCAGAGTGCAGCCTGTAGATAAAATAGCGGTACAAATATATATGATTAGAAAGCCTTGAAGCAAATAGTTTAAGCAGTTCGTCTCCGCTTTTCATTCCGTATGTTTCATTTATTTTATGAAAGTCGTCTATATCAATGATCGCAAGATCTGCAGATTTGGCTTTTTTTATCTCCATGAGCAGACTGTTTCTGTTGTTCAACTGGGTTAACGTGTCATAATTGAGGTATTTCTGAAGCTGGGATTTATTTTCAAACACTTCGGTGACATCATGGCTGATTGAAATATATTTAATCACTTCGCCATCTTTATCTTTAAACGGCACGATGGTTGATTTTTGAAAAAAATACCCACCGTCTTTTCTGAGATTTTTAAAGATCCCGCGCCAGGTTTTTCCCTTTGTAATGGTCGCCCATAGTTCCTGGTATGTTGAGGCAGGGTTGTCTGGATGGCTGAGTTGGTTGTGGGTCGCATGCAGTAATTCTTCTTTATTAAATCCTGTGACCTCACACATTTCGTCATTCACGTGAATAATATTTCCGTTCAGATCAGTAATACTGACGATTGCGCTTTTGTCTATCACTGTTTGGTACTGTATCAGCTCATTGAGGAATTTTATCTGCTCAGACTCAATTTTTCGGATTCTTTTGTAAACAAAAAGAGACACCACCAGCGTAAAGACAAAAAGAGAGATGATAATCAGGCTGTTTTTTATTATCTCCTGTTTGAGAAGTGAACTGCTTATTCCCTCTACGGTTCCCACAAGTTCATAAAAATTTTCAAAATAAAATCCAGATCCGACAATCCAGTCCCAGTCCGGAATATATACCAGATACGATATTTTTTCAGCCGCCGTGGCCAGTCCGGGAATTTCCCAGTAATAGGTACTGAATCCACTGCCTTTGGAAGTTGCGATGTCAACAAACTCCTTGATGACCAGTTTGTTGTTTGCGCCACGAAATGTTTTCAGATCCGTATGATAGATATTTGGATCAATGTGAAAAATTGTTTTATAATCTGTTGAAAATATCCAGAAGTAGCCATAATTTTGATAGCCGAACCTGTCTCCGGCAATAGATTCCAGGATTTCCTGTTTACCCTGTTCATTTAGACTGTCCATGTAGTATCCAGTGCCGATAATAATATCAAATGCCCTGTTGTATACGGCATACCCGAGCTTTTTGTAACCTTTGTCCCCCTTGCCCGGTTTATAGAACATATACTCTCTCATAACAGATCCGCTGGTTTTTACCTCTTCAAGAAATTTTATGAAATCAGGGAACTTTTTTTCCAGGGAAGAAATATTTTTGTCAACCAGTTCCGGCTTGGCTCCGTGGTGTCTGACAGTACCGTCCCCGGATATAATATAAAAATAGCCCGACTTGTTGGCCCAGCTAAAAGATGTGATTAAATTGTTTATATGCGTTTTATACTGGTCCTCTTTATGGGTCATATATACATTTTGAATAAAATCTTCCGCCGAATGCACCTGGTCTTTAAGATTCTCCCCGGCAGCCTTGATTATGGCGTTTTTTGTGGCGGATATTCGTTTGGTCAGCCGTTCAACTTCGTTTTTGATAAGTTCTTTTTGTTGATCAATATAAAAAGTTCGAAGCCCTTCCTTATTTTTTTGGCTGAATTTTGTGAAGGTGCTCTGCATATTCCACAGAATGATACCGGAAAACACGGATGCGATTGTAAGAGCTGTAAGCAGCGATATGTTGGAAATGTTCGTTTTCATCATGGCAGCCCTTCCATTTATCTGGATATTAACCGTATTTTTATTTTCAGGACAGGCTTAACTAAAAAAAAGTTTTTTGAAGCTATGACAAGTCTTTTGAACCGTCCGGATGCTTAGCCCTTGGTTCGGCCAGGGGATATAATAGAATTCTGCCTTTGGCCACCGAAAGGTTGATTCTGATATCGGGATTGTATTTCTGGAGCAGCCAGAAGGGAATATCTAACTTTTTACGGCAGATCTCCCAGCTCGTATCTTCCGGCGCAACCGTATATGTCTGGGTGCCGGCAATGAAATAGGCGGCGAAAAAATCTTCAATGATCTCCTGTTGAAATTCAAACCTTTTTTCTTCAAAATCTGCGGCGCCGGAGGCCGGCAACGGAATTGTAACTTCATGGCCCGCACTGACACATTGCGTTGATGACATCTTATTTAATTTGCGGATTTCACCTGCATCAATACCCAGCCAGTTGGCATAGTTGGTTATCGTCTCTTCGGGTGTGGCATGGAAAATCGCGTATTTACGGCCTTTTTCGTCGTGGACTGTTTTGAGTTCAAGATCCGACGTGACAACCTCCAGGTTCTGGGGAAGCCTTGGCAGTTTGCTTTGATTCGGAGGAAGTGGGATCTGATTCGGCTGTTTTTCAGAATACGGCTTTGTTTTTAACTGGGTCAAGGCGTCCGGTTTTGGAACCACAGCCGTCCGTTGTGGCTGGCTTTTTTCTTTGAACGGAATTTTCAGGGTCTGGTCAACATGTATAATTGCCTTTTTCCCAAGACTGTTCAGTGAGATCAGGTCTTTAAGGGGCACCTTGTAGGCATCGGCAATGCCGCCGGCGGTATCCCCCCTGACCACCCGGTGAAAGGGGGTGGCTCTCTGGGCCGTGCGGTATAAGGGGCTAAGCGTTTTGTCCAGCAGGTCCGAAGATATGTGCTTGGGCAGATACAGGATTTGCCCTGGCGGGATATATTTTCTGCCGTCAAAGACCGGCTTCCTTAACGCCGGGTTCATAACCTGTAACGTCTCCAAATCTACCGGCAATGTGCGGACAAGATCCCTTGCGGCTAAAAAATTTTTAACTTTGTACCGGGTCTGCTGCCCCGGTTTATCCAGGGTAATATTGCCGTAATATTTAACATAATTTTTCGCTACCTGGCGGGCCGCGATAAATTCCGGATAAAAATTGCGTGAGGCAAATTTAAAGGAGCGGCTGCTGTACTCGGTGTATATGCTGGGATAGGTTTTGTGCTTATTCTTTGCCCGGGACATGCCGTAAAGTCCGTGGTTGTATGCTGTAATGGCCATGGGCCAGTTTTGAAGCTTTTCATAATTTCGTTTCAGAAGCCGGGCCGCCCCATGGGTAGAGACAATGGGGTCTCGACGTTGGTCCACCACATAGTTGATGTCCATGAACAGCTTGCCCGTATAACTGGTGAACTGCCATAAGCCCGCAGCACCGTATTTTGAGTAGATTTGGACATCATAGGCCGATTCCAGGCATGGCAGGTAGACCAGATCTTCGGGCAGGTCATAGGACCTGAATATCATTTTAAACTCATCGATCAGGGCGCCTGAACGGATTACTCCTTCCATGAAATGCTCTTTTAATCCGGTTTGCACCCGAAGCCTGTTGGCGGCCAGCTTGAAGGCCACCGGTTCGGTTTTGTTTGGGAACAGGGCTACCACTTTTTTTTCCAGGGGTGTTTCAGGGATCTTGCCCTTGGAAAGGGCAAGCAATATGGCTCTATATTTTTCAATCGCCTTTTTTTTGATTGCTTTGTTTGCCAGGGCAGCTTCTTGGCTCTTGGCTGGATTGAGTTTGAGCTCTTCATAAATTCTGGACAAGTTGCCCATATCGTGGACCAGGGCCTGGCCCCGGGTGTATTTGGTAAATATGTTGGTCCAGAATGTCACATTGGGTTTGATCAGGTCATACACCGGGAAAAATTCCGATTTTTCAGGGAGGGCTGTGGGCTGTGCTGCTCTGCAGACCGGGCCGGCAGTGGCGTAAACACAGATTATAATGAGGGTGAATATAGATAAACTGACCAATTGTCCTGGGAAACGGGCCATGTTAACTCCAAAAGAAAAATTTTAGGTTGAAGAATTTATTTTAGAAATAATGTTACCATATCAGGGCCTGATTTTAAATGACTTTGATCATGGGCCTAAAGCCTGTTTACCGGTATATTGGCCAGCTTCTCCTCCCAGTAATCATCTATCAGTTCTTTGTATTTATCCTGGGGATAGATTTTACCGCAGGCGTCGCAGCATATGATAACAAGGGGACAGGCGCGTCTGACAACAAGTTTTCCCCGGCATGATGGGCAGTATTGGATGGCTTTTTTCATTTTTGTTCCTTTGTTTTTGTTCGAGCGAGCCTCTTTTCTTTTCCCTCCGGATAACATAAAACAGGCAGACTTGAAATCTTTTCAGCCTATATTTTAAAGGAGGCTCCTGTCATGTCAAATAAAAGCGAGCGGTATAACCGAAATTACCCCATTTCCTGGGAACAGCTGCACCGGGATGCCAAGGTCCTGTCCTGGCGTCTGCATGATCTTAACCGCACATGGAAGGGCATTGTGGCAGTTACCCGGGGCGGACTTGTACCGGCAGCCATCATTGCCCGGGAACTGGATATTCATCTCATCGACACCATCTGCATTACCAGCTATGACTGGCAGAATCAAGATAAATCCACCATCCTGAAATCCATGGACGGTGACGGTGACGGGCTTTTGATTATTGATGATCTTGTGGATACCGGAGGTACGGCCAAAATTGTAAGACAGATGCTGCCCAATGCCTATTTTGCAACCGTTTATGCCAAACCTGCCGGAAAACCCCTGGTGGACGTTCATGTCACGGAAGTCAGTCAGGATACCTGGATTCTTTTTCCCTGGGATTCAGAGTCTCGGTTTGTGGCCCCCATTGCCGGGCAATGAGATTGGATAGGCTTTCACTCCAACGTCGTATAGGGGTTTTAAATGACTTGCCCATTTTGCTATCTCCGGGAGCGCGGGCGTCTCGCCCGCAGTAAAGATGCAGGCGAGACGCCTACGCTCCCAGGTTACGTTTTTTTATATGAAAGTCTGGGTAAGTTACTCAGATCTTTCAACCTTTGTTGTGGGCTGTGCCTGGATATTGATAAACCAGGTCGGCCCATGGCCGTTATATGAAAGTTCCAATAAGTGACTGAATTACTTTCATGGTTTGTTGTGGGTACGCTGATGAACGTTCAAGGTGGCCCATGGTCGTTATTCCGGGCTCATTCCATAATATGTTCATCATGTGCAAAAACTATTTACAATTCAAATGGATATTCAAAATTTCTATTATCATAATCAATTGGATAAAAATTGTCATGAATGACAGAAAAATGTTGAATAAATAATCAATTTTGTTTTGTGTGGAACCTGTTATGAATAATGAAATATATAGGAGGTAGCCGGACCATGGCTAAAAATTTTTTTTCCACCCGCGTCGGCATCATTGTTGTGGGCGCTGTGATTGGAATTCTTGCCGCTGTTTTACAGAAACTTGGGAATCCGGGAAATATGGGAATCTGCGTTGCCTGTTTTGAACGGGATATCGCAGGGGCCATCGGGTTGCACAGGGCTGGTGTTGTTCAGTATATCCGCCCTGAAATTATCGGATTTGTGCTGGGTTCCCTGGTTGCTGCCTACAGCTTCAAGGAGTTTAAGCCAAGGTGCGGATCAGCACCCATCGTTCGTTTTGTCCTGGGTGTTTTTGCCATGATCGGTGCCCTTGTTTTTCTGGGTTGTCCCTGGCGGGCCGTGCTTCGCTTGGCAGGCGGCGACCTGAATGCCATTCTGGGACTTCTGGGTTTAGGCTTTGGGGTCTGGATCGGGGTCATGTTCCTTAAAAACGGGTATAACCTGGGCCGCTCCCAGTCCACCCATACAGGTGCCGGATGGATGCTTCCCCTGGTGATGCTCGGTCTTTTGATTCTCATGTTCATTTATCCCCAGGTGCCGGGGGAAGGAAAAAGCGGTGTGCTGTTTTACAGCCTCAAAGGGCCCGGGGCCATGCATGCGTCCCTGATGACCTCCCTTGTGGTGGGACTGGGTATTGGTTTTTTGGCCCAGCGCAGCCGGTTCTGCACTATGGGTGCCCTTCGTGATTTAATTTTGTTTGGTCAGACCCATCTGCTTTCAGGCTTTTTGTCCCTTTTGATCTGCGCCTGTGTGGCCAATGTTGTTCTCGGCCAGTTTCACGTCGGATTCATAGGCCAGCCCGTGGCCCATACCCTTCATGTCTGGAATTTTCTGGGCATGGCTCTGGCCGGACTGGCCTTTGCCCTGGCAGGCGGGTGCCCCGGACGCCAGCTTTTCCTGGCCGGTGAAGGGGATACCGATGCTTCGGTCTTTGTGCTGGGCATGATCGCCGGTGCAGCCTTTGCCCATAATTTTGGGCTGGCAAGCTCTCCCAAAGGCGTTGGACCCCATGGTATCGTCGCTGTTATCGTCGGTTTCGCCGTTTGCCTGTTCATCGGATTCGCCATGAAAAAAAGAATTGCCATTTAATAATTGTCGATTTGTAATTCAATAGTATGGGAATTTTCTAACAGCTAACAGCTAACAGCTAACAGCTAACAGCTAACAGCTAACAGCTAACAGCTAACAGCTAACAGCTATATATAAGGGAAATACAATGAGTAAAATAGTCGATGCAAGAGGTCTTTCCTGCCCCCAGCCGGTACTGATGACCCTGGATGCCATAAAATCCGGAAGCGATAGTGAGCTTGAAGTTATAGTGGACAACATGGCCTCCAGGGAGAATGTGGTCCGGGCCGCAGAGAGCAAAGGCTGGAACGTTTCTGATATCAAGGACAACGCCGGCGACACCCAGATTTTTATCCGGAAAGGATAATCGTTGTGTTTAAACGCGTATTCCACCTGTTTAACCGGACACAAAAGGATCTATCCAGGAAGGTAAAGGAAGATCTGGGCATTCTGGTGTTTGAAAACACATCCGAAGTGATCCAGGCGGAAAATTTTTTAAAATCCCGGGGGTGGGAGATCAAGGTGATGGGACCTCCCCCCGGGATTCAAAGTGGCTGCGATCTGGTGATCCAGTTTCCCCTCATTGAAAAACTGATGCTGACCAGACAGCTTGAAGAGGCAGGGCTTCCGCCCCTGGAAGTGGTGCCGGTGACCCATCCCCTGCTCAACCCCGTGGACCTTTTTCATACCAAGGATTTTGGCGACTACCTTATGGTCCGGGCCGCCAACATGAAAATTACCATTGAAAAGAAAACAAAATGCATCGTTAATATTTCAGGCGGCGGGTGCCCGGATGTCCCCTACCTTGCGTGTGAAATGGTGGGCAGACACCTGAATGAGGCCCCAAGACCCGGCAAAATAGGGCATACACTTTGCGGGTATGCCCTGGAGCTGGCCCATCAGGAGATGATCCGCCAATGCTCCTGATCGTCGGTACAGTGCCGGATGAGACCTTCCCTTTGACCATTGGGCCACCGGCCCTGGAAGGCGCCGATATGATCATCAACGGCATTCGTGTGCCTGTGAACCGGGGGACCCCGGCCCTGGTCGGTGCAGTACTGGCCGCCTGTCAAGTGCTTGGGCAGATACCGGTTACAACCGCTTTAGTCGGTGACATCGGCACCGGAAAGGGCAGCCGAAAACTTTATGAACACCTGTCCCGGGAGTTGTCGGGTATAGCGCCAACCACCCTGGCGTTTCACTATCTTCAGCCCGACGTAGACTGGCACAACAAAATTCTTTTCGCCGCAGAAGAGATGAAAAAAAGGCCTGTTCTTATCGCGGATGCCGGTTTCATGTACGCCGCCAAGATGAGCGGCCAGGCCCCAAACTATGACCTTTTTACCCCGGATGTGGGGGAACTGTCCTTTCTGGCTGACGAAACTGCTCCCCATCCTTTTTACACCAGAGGCTTTATTCTGCACCAGGACAACCAGGTGCCGGATCTTATTGCCCGGGCCTATGAATACAAAAACGGGGCCCGTCATCTTCTGGTCAAGGGCAGTGTGGATTATGTGGTGGCTGACGGTGAAATTACAGGCCGAATCAGCAATCCTGCGGCCGAAGCCATGGAGGCCATGGGCGGCACCGGAGACACCCTGACCGGGCTTGCCTGCGCTTTGATCGAATCCGGTAAAAGCATCCCGGAAGCCTGCCGCATTGCAGCCCGTGTCAATCGAATGGCCGGGGTCTATGCCAACCCGACACCCGCCTCACAGGTGATGGACATTATTCTGCAGATCCCCAAAGCTTTGGCCCGGGTTCTGGAAGATCCAAACACGGATGTTCGTTTAGATACTAAGGAATGAGTCCGAAAGAACTTAACCTGGGAGCGCGGGCGTCTCGCCGGCATATTTACAATACTTGCGGGCGGGACGCCCGCGCTTCCGGATATAGCAAAATGGGCAAATTATTTAAGGCTCGGGATTAGAATAAAGAGAGTGAAAAAAATGACGGATAAATCAGAAAATAGCTCTTCGACCGGCGCAATTGAGCCCGGCATGACAGTGCTGGATATTGTTTCAACATACAGTGCCACCCAGGAAGTCTTTAAACGCTGGGATGACAAGGCAGGGGAGTGCATCTGCTGCAATGCGCTTTTTGAGCCCCTTGAAACGGTTTCCGAAAAATACAACCTGGATCTGTCTGCCCTGGTTCAAGAGTTAAAAAAGGCAGCCGACAATTGCAGGAATAGAATTAATCCATGAAATCTAAAACAGATTAAATACCAAGACCCTTAAAGGTTATTCAGACTCATTTGGTGGGATGAGAAAAGTTTTCAGACTGTCCATATACTGATCAAACCCCTTGATAAAAATATCATTGTGATTGGCACCAGGGATCATCAAAAGGTCTTTGTCGGCAGAAGGGCAAAGATTGTAAAGCGCTTCGCCTTGTGAAAAGTCAATAATATGGTCAAACTGGGCATGGATAATTAAAAGGGGTTTGTTCCAATGCCTGATTTTATCGGCATTGCCGAATCCTTGTGTTTCCTGAAAACCGATCATGTCAGGATCAAGCCCGAGAGTTTTTAAAAGCGGTGCTGCATGGGCAAATCCGCTTTCGATGATCAGCCTGTCAATGCTATCTTGGCGGGTGGCTGCCAGTTCCAGAGCCGATGCACTGCCAAGGGAGCGGCCCATAACTGTAACTCGATGATCCAGTTTTTTTGAGGGAAGAACAGGTAATCAGTATTGAAAAATGCAAAGGCTGGTCAAGTCGATGCTATAATACCAATTTTCCAAACTGATATCTCACTCATCGGTTGGCCAGCCTTCAATGAGCAGAGTAAAATAAATGTTATTTGAATACAATAGTTCAATTGCAGTATAACACCTCATTTATGAAAATAAGGAATGAGGCGGATGTGTTAATAAATAAGCTGTTGCCGTTTGTTGAAAAGTATACTGATTCACTGAATACTGAATTAACACAGTCATCCCCAGGAATGACCTTAAGCAAATCACAAAAATTCTGGCTGGGTTTCTGCATCACTGGAATCATCTTGACCAGCAGCATCAATTGGGCTGCTTTTTCACGTATCAGTGTGGGATTGTATAAAACTACAGCTCTTTCCTGGATGTTTCGCCATTCTAAAATTGCTTGGGAGCATCTGTTTCATCTCAGCCTTAAAATTATTTTCAAAGTATATGGCATTACCAAAGGTGTTGTCAGTATTGATGATTCCGATAAAAAGCGTAGTAAATGCACAACAAAAATTTTTGGAGTCCACAAAATAAAAGACAAATCAACGGGTGGTTTTTGCATGGGGCAAGGCTTAGTATTTTTGGTGTTGATAACACCAAAACTCAGCTTTCCAATTGGCTACGCCTTTCATATTCCTGATCCAAAAATCAGCGAATGGACCAAGGAGGATAAAAGATTAAAAAAGGCTGGCGTACCAAAATCAGAACGCCCAAAAAAACCGGTGCGCTCAGAAGAATATCCTACCATTCCAATGATTGCCAAGGCTCTTTTAAAAATATTTGTAGAGAAACACCCGGAAATAAAAATAGAAGCGATTGTTGCAGATGCCTTATATGGGAATGCTGAGTTCATGGATGAAGCGTCTAAAATTGCAGGAAACGCCCAAGTTATCAGCCAAATAAGGTACAATCAAAATATTTTACTCAAGAGCGATAAAAAATCAGTTGAAACATATTTTAAAAATATTCAACCAATTCAAAAGACCATACATGTACGTGGAGGTAAAGAGGTTGTTGTACTCATTAAAAGTGCCAGAATACATGTGTGTGCTCATAAGAAAAAAAGATTTGTCATTGCAATAAAATACATTGGAGAAAAGGACTATCGGTATCTTGCCGCTTCGGATCTGACCTGGCGATATCCTGATATCATAGACGCATTTACACTCAGATGGTTAGTAGAGGTTTTTATTCAAGACCATAAGACGAATGAAGGCTGGGGAAATTTGACCAAACAACCTGATGAAGACGGGTCTTACAGAAGTTTGACCCTGAGTCTGTTGGTTGATCATTGTCTCCTGCTTCATCCTGACCAGGTGGCCTCGATAAATAACAAACTGCACGCAAGAACTGTTGGCAGCCTATGTGACACCGTCAAAGTTGACTGCATCTTATCCTTTGTCGAACAAATCATTCATAGTGATGACCCAGAATCCCATTTCAAGCAGATCTCGGTATTTTTAAAAGAGCATTTTGTAAAGGCAAACGATTCTCAAAAGCACATGAATCTAAATTCTTGGGGGAATTATCAATCCGCCCCATCATTAAAATACAAAGCATTCTGTTAACATGGGGATAATAACTGCCAGCGAGGTCTCATGTCAATTTTTAAAAACTGGATCATCGAGTGTAAGGGAGCCTGTGAAATTTTGATTTTTAAGTTCGGTGATGACAAAATCAAGAATTTTATGGCAATCCAGAAGCATTGAGGAGACCGTGGGCGAGCCTGAGGATTTGCCGTATCCCCGGTAGTCGACCACCAGGAAGTTGATGCCCTGACGATTAAAAATGGGGCCAAGATCATCATAGTCTGATACGACCTCGCCATTGCCGTGGAAGAAAAGAATGTTGGAAAATGACGGATCTGCCAGGTGAAAGGCCGCCCCAACTTCAATATCCTGGTCAACCGGAATAAGATATTCCTTGTCGGAAACGGCCTTTCCCGGGTAATCACGCCGTGGGTGAAACAGAAATTGAAGCACCTGGGGTTGATCCAGGGCCGCATATGGATTGGTCTGACTTTTTTTCATTGGATTCTCCTTTTTTGTCTCTTTTGGCGGGTATGGCTCTCAACTTTCTTCAAACCTGCCCAATTTTCTGTTTTTGATTACCTTTTCCCCCATGAATATTTTTCCGTTCATGGCGATATAAACACCGGGGCAAGCCTTTTGAACAGCGCCCAAGGCACAGCCGATATTAAAAATCGCGTCCGTGGCACTGAACATGGCAGGAAGAAGCGCGCCTGTGAGTACAACGATTTTATCCTTTGCGCCGCCATGAGCGATGATGTGTCTGGCTGTTTCCGGCATGGTATCTGTTCCGTGGGTGATAATAATCATCCTGCAGGGGTCAGCCGCAACCGTTTTGGCGATAAGTCCCCTGTCCTCATCTGTTAAATCGAGGCTGTCTTTACGCATAAGTGACGTAATGGTGTAAGGGACTTGCAGATTGAATTGGTTAAGCACCTCCATGGCGTTGGGAGGCCCCACTTCATATTCACTTTTTGCATCAAAATAAATTTTATCAATGGTTCCGCCGGTGGTAATGATTGAAATTGTGTCCATGTGTGTCCCTTTATGATTTGGTTCCGGAGAAGCCCCTTTAAGTCTTACCTGTTTTGTATAACTCGATGATCCAGTTTTTTTGAGGGAAGAACAGGTAATCAGTATTGAAAAATGCAAAGGCTGGTCAAGTCGATGCTATAATACCAATTTTCCAAACTGATATCTCACTCATCGGTTGGCCAGCCTTCAATGAGCAGAGTAAAATAAATGTTATTTGAATACAATAGTTCAATTGCAGTATAACACCTCATTTATGAAAATAAGGAATGAGGCGGATGTGTTAATAAATAAGCTGTTGCCGTTTGTTGAAAAGTATACTGATTCACTGAATACTGAATTAACACAGTCATCCCCAGGAATGACCTTAAGCAAATCACAAAAATTCTGGCTGGGTTTCTGCATCACTGGAATCATCTTGACCAGCAGCATCAATTGGGCTGCTTTTTCACGTATCAGTGTGGGATTGTATAAAACTACAGCTCTTTCCTGGATGTTTCGCCATTCTAAAATTGCTTGGGAGCATCTGTTTCATCTCAGCCTTAAAATTATTTTCAAAGTATATGGCATTACCAAAGGTGTTGTCAGTATTGATGATTCCGATAAAAAGCGTAGTAAATGCACAACAAAAATTTTTGGAGTCCACAAAATAAAAGACAAATCAACGGGTGGTTTTTGCATGGGGCAAGGCTTAGTATTTTTGGTGTTGATAACACCAAAACTCAGCTTTCCAATTGGCTACGCCTTTCATATTCCTGATCCAAAAATCAGCGAATGGACCAAGGAGGATAAAAGATTAAAAAAGGCTGGCGTACCAAAATCAGAACGCCCAAAAAAACCGGTGCGCTCAGAAGAATATCCTACCATTCCAATGATTGCCAAGGCTCTTTTAAAAATATTTGTAGAGAAACACCCGGAAATAAAAATAGAAGCGATTGTTGCAGATGCCTTATATGGGAATGCTGAGTTCATGGATGAAGCGTCTAAAATTGCAGGAAACGCCCAAGTTATCAGCCAAATAAGGTACAATCAAAATATTTTACTCAAGAGCGATAAAAAATCAGTTGAAACATATTTTAAAAATATTCAACCAATTCAAAAGACCATACATGTACGTGGAGGTAAAGAGGTTGTTGTACTCATTAAAAGTGCCAGAATACATGTGTGTGCTCATAAGAAAAAAAGATTTGTCATTGCAATAAAATACATTGGAGAAAAGGACTATCGGTATCTTGCCGCTTCGGATCTGACCTGGCGATATCCTGATATCATAGACGCATTTACACTCAGATGGTTAGTAGAGGTTTTTATTCAAGACCATAAGACGAATGAAGGCTGGGGAAATTTGACCAAACAACCTGATGAAGACGGGTCTTACAGAAGTTTGACCCTGAGTCTGTTGGTTGATCATTGTCTCCTGCTTCATCCTGACCAGGTGGCCTCGATAAATAACAAACTGCACGCAAGAACTGTTGGCAGCCTATGTGACACCGTCAAAGTTGACTGCATCTTATCCTTTGTCGAACAAATCATTCATAGTGATGACCCAGAATCCCATTTCAAGCAGATCTCGGTATTTTTAAAAGAGCATTTTGTAAAGGCAAACGATTCTCAAAAGCACATGAATCTAAATTCTTGGGGGAATTATCAATCCGCCCCATCATTAAAATACAAAGCATTCTGTTAGCATGGGGATAATAACTGCCAGCGAGGTCTCATGTCAATTTTTAAAAACTGGATCATCGAGTATAAATATTTCGATATAAAATCAATCTTGGTATCTTACCCCTTTGCAAAGGGTGCTACTTATTTTTTTCAAGTCCCTTAAAAAAGGGTGATAAATATGATAAACACCGAATCTGAAAAATAACAGATTGGAAAAATAGCCCAATGACACCAGCCATTAACACAGCCCAAAAAGCAAAAATCGATTTTAAGATCCATGAATACAACCACGACCCCAGGGCAGAGTCTTATGGGCAAGAGGCGGCTGAAAAACTTGGGGTCAGCCCTGACCAGCTTTTTAAAACCCTTGTCGTGTCAATGAACAGCAAAGAACTCAGTGTTGCCATCCTGCCTGTGTCCTGCCAATTGAATTTAAAATTGTTTGCCAGGGCCATGGGTGCAAAAAAAGCTGCCATGGCGGATAAAAAGCTGGTGGAAAAGACAACTGGCTATATCCTGGGCGGTGTTAGTCCCATCGGGCAAAAGAAAAAACTGTCAACAGTGGTTCATGACACTGCAAAGAATTTTAAGACGATTTTTGTCAGTGCCGGAAAACGAGGGCTTGACATTGAACTGGCACCGGACGATCTGGTTAAACTGGTCAACGGAAAATTTGAATGCATTTGCGAATAATATGGCACACCAAAAAAAACTATTATTCATGGATCAGGGATGTTAAAGAAACCGCTCAGGTTGAAATACAATAACAAAATAACAGCCATGGGCTGATCTGGTCTAACAACACCCAGACTCAATCCACAACGAAACATGGAAGTAATTTAATATGTTATTTTGATTTTTATATAAAATGTTAAGGTTTTTGTAATGGCCGCGTCCGCCGTCGCTGCCCGTAAGAATAGGGAAAGGATGAACAGCGTTACACCGATTGATTGTCTGATTGATAATCTGATAAAAAAAAATGCCGCATTTGCCTGCTGGTTCCAACCGTCCAGTGACAGCCCACAACTGATTGCAGGGTCGCAGGATGATATTCTATTCCCGGAAAGTATACAGCAGTTAAGCCGGGTCCGCGGGTTTGTGTTTGCCCCGTTTAAAATATCGAATCATGCCCCTGTCATTGCTTTGCAGCCGGCCATACATCTTAAAGGTTACGATCAAATCCAGGCGTTTGACCCAGGAATTTTGACGTCGGCTCCTTTTCGTCAGAAAGCAAAAGCTCCCTGCATTTCAACAAATTTTCAGGATTACCTGGTGTGTGTCAACCATGCCATTGAACAAATCCACGCCGCACAATTTTCCAAGGTCATTGTCTCCCGGCGCATTTGCAAAGAGAAAAAGAATGAATCCATGGGCCGGTTGTTTCTTGGGATGCATGATGTAAACCCGGGCGTGTTTGTCTTTGTGGTAAACCTGCCCAAGGCCGGGCTTTGGATGGGGGCTACCCCTGAACTGTTGTTTCGCTCCGATGGGCGACATGCCCAGACCGTGTCCCTGGCCGCCACCCAGTCCCGGCGCCCCGATGGTCGATACTGCTGGTTTACCAAGGAGATCGAAGAGCAGGCCTTTGTCTCCAGGTACACGCTGGATGTGCTTCACCGGTTTGGTTTTTCGTCCTATCAGACAAAGGGGCCCCAGGACCTTGAAACAGCTACTGTGGCCCATTTGAAAACCTCTTTCTTTTTTTCCGGGGAACAAATCCAGGATCGGCTAGGCGAATTTGTTGAACAGCTTTGCCCGACGCCTGCGGTTTGCGGTTTGCCCAAGGTCGAGGCAGATCAGTTTATCCAGGCCTTTGAACCCCACGACCGACGCTATTATACCGGGTTTCTGGGGCCCTGGCGCCTTGAGCAAAACGGCACCGACGTTTATGTGAACCTGCGCAGCATGGAAATTGAAGATTCCCAGTATGTCCTCTACACCGGCGGGGGAATCACGGCCCGGTCCGACCCGGAACAGGAGTGGGAAGAGACCACGCAAAAGTCCAGAACGCTTTTAAACGCCATAGAGGCATTGCAGGAACAGGCATGATGATTTCAACAAAGCGCCATGTGCAGCAGCTGGCCGCTCTATTACGGAGTAAAAATATTTCAGATGTTGTGCTGTGTCCCGGATCCAGGAATGGTCCCTTAATTCATACTCTGGCAGGTTGCAAAGCGTTTGACTGCCGGGTGGTTGTGGATGAGCGCAGTGCCGGTTATTTTGCCCTGGGGGTAGCCCAGGCAAAGAAAAAACCGGTTGCTATTGTGTGCAGTTCCGGTACGGCTGCTGTTAATTTTGCCCCGGCTGTGGCCGAGGCCTTTTACCAGAATATCCCCTTGATCGTGGTGACTGCGGACCGGCCCGCTTACTGGATTGATCAGCTGGAAAACCAGTGCATCCATCAAACGGCGCTGTATCGAAATTTTATCAAACAATCGTGTTCACTGCCCTTGGCGGAGTCGGACAGTCAGTTGTGGTACGGTGCGCGTTTGATTAACGATATACTGAATACAGCCGTGTCTGATGCGCCGGGACCTGTGCATATCAACATTCCCCTTGAAGAGCCTTTGCACCAGACCGTGGAGGCACAACTGCCTGATGTTAAAGTGATTGAGGCGGATGATACACGGACAAATCCTGACGAAAAAGCCTTGACCGGGGTGGTCGAAGAGATCTCCCGGGCAGATAAAATACTTGTACTGGCAGGCCAGTCCTCCGGCAACGCAGACCTTAGCCGTGCACTGACCCTGTTTGCGCAAAAAACCGGTGCCGTGGTTGCCGCCGAGCACCTGGCCAATTTGCAGATACCTTCTGAGTGCTGCTGTGTCCGTCCGGAATTGGTGCTTGGGTCCATATCCCCTGGTGATGCAGCTGTCTTTCAGCCTGACCTGCTGATTACCTTTGGCAGGCACTTTGTGTCCAAACGTATCCGGCAATTTTTAAGAGATTACAAACCGGATAAACATATTCATGTGGATGCCGGCGGCCGGCATGTGGACACCTACCAGGCATTGACTCGTGTTTGTGCCATGTCCCCGGAACGGTTTTTTAAGCAGTTGGCCGGGATTCAGATCCAAAAGTCATCCGGTGAGTATGCCGGGGCTTGGAAAGACCGGGAACAAGAGGCCTTGCAAATTTATAAACAATATCTGACCCTGGCCCCTTTTAGTGATTTTACGGTATGTGCCGGTGCATTAAAGGCCGTGCCGGAAGATTCAGTCATTCACCTTGGTAACAGCTCCACCGTAAGATATGCTGTGTTAAATCCCGGCATCAAAGGTGTTACCTGGCTTGGTAACCGAGGGACCAGCGGTATTGACGGTTCTATTTCCACAGCAGTGGGGTATGCCTCATGCAACTCCGGGATAAATACGATTATACTGGGAGATCTCTCTTTTTTCTACGATTCCAATGGATTGTGGAATAAATACCTGGGGAAAAATTTAAGGATTGTTCTACTCAATAACGGCGGTGGTAATATTTTCAGTTTTGTGGAAGACCTTGCCGGCCGCACCGGGGAGGACAATCAAGCGGTGTTTAAAAATTATTTTTTTGCGGGTCACAGGACAAAAGCCAAGGGCCTTGCATCAGCCTTCGGCCTTGACTATTTGCAGGCTGACTCAGGTTCCCCGTTGGACAAGGCCCTTGAACAACTTTATAATCCTGATCGGACTGCCCCTACCCTTCTAGAGGTGTTTACGGATGCCCAAACCAACACAAAGGTATTTAAGGGAGTGTTTAAAAAAATTAAAAAAGTACTGATCAATAGTGCTTGAATCAAAACCTGTGTTTGGACCGAAAGTTGCCCAGATGCAAGGCGCAGGAAAATTTGCAACCGGAGCATACCACTGTATGTGAGGATTGCACATTTTTTTGCAACGCCGCAGGTGGGTGACTTTTGCTTCAAACACTATATAGGGAGAGTGAGACATGACAGAAGAACGCCAGTGGGAAACCATCAAAGAGTTTGAAGATATCTTTTTTGAATATTATGAGGGCATCGGCAAGATCACCATTAACCGTGAACGCTACCGCAATGCCTTCCGTCCCACCACCGTCCATGAGATCAGCGAATCCTTGCGCATCTGCCGGGAGGATAAGCGTATCAATGTGATTGTCCTGACCGGGGCAGGGGATACGGCTTTTTGCGCCGGCGGCGACCAGAATGTCAAAGGGGAGGGGGGGTACATTGACAAGGACGGCACACCACGGCTGAATATCCTGGAAGTTCAGAAACAGATTCGGTCTATGCCCAAACCCGTGATTGCCATGGTCAACGGTTTTGCCATTGGCGGCGGCCATGTGCTGCATGTGGTGTGCGATATCACCATAGCCAGTGAAAACGCGATCTTTGGTCAGACCGGGCCCAAGGTGGGCAGTTTTGATGCAGGATTAGGCTCCTCCTATCTGGCCAGCACTATCGGGCAGAAAAAGGCCCGGGAGATCTGGTTCATGTGTCGTCAATATACGGCGGCCGAGGCCCTGGAGATGGGTTTGGTCAATACGGTTGTGCCCCTGGATCAGCTTGAGGATGAGACCGTGGCCTGGGCCATGAAAATGCAGGAACACAGTCCCTTGGCCCTTCGTATGATCAAACTGGGGCTCAATGCCGAGCTTGACGGCCAGTTGGGACTCCAGGAGTTTGCCGGTAACGCCACGCTGTTGTATTACCTGACCCAGGAGGCCCAGGAAGGCAAAAACGCATTTCTTGAAAAGCGGAAACCGGATTTTAGTCAATTTCCAAAGTTCCCTTAAGGAATGAGTCCCGAAATAACTTAGCTTGGGAGCGCGGGCGTCTCGCCTGCATCTTTACAATACTTGCGGACATGCCGGCGAGACGCCCGCGCTCCCGGATATAGCAAAATAAGCAAGTTATTTAAGACCCGTTCCTAACCTATTTTGAATAGGCTCAATAAATAATGAAAGCACGTGTACTTGAACATAAATTACAGTTTAAACGACCGGCAGGGACATCCCGGGGGGTGCTGAACCACCGCCGGGTCTGGTACCTTATTCTGGAAAAAGAGGGCAGGGTTGGGGTGGGGGAATGCGCACCCTTACCGGGGTTGAGCGCTGAGACCATTCCTGAGGTGGAACAGGCCTTTGCAGCACTTACCGCAGATCCGGATGGTTTTTGTGCCCAGGCGGCTCAGCAGAGTATACCCTCTTCGGTACGGTTTGCCGTGGAAACCGCCCTCAGGGATCTGGAACAGACCGGCACGCAGCTTCTGTTTCCTTCCAGCTTCACCCGGGGGGACAAAGGCATCCCCATCAACGGACTGATCTGGATGGGGGCACCCTCGTTCATGAAAGAACAGGTTCGGCAGAAACTGGATTTGGGGTGGCGGTGCATCAAGCTTAAAATCGGGGCGCTTCAGTTTGAAGAAGAACTTGCCATCCTTAAAAGCATCCGGGCGGAATACAGTGCCGATGACATTATTTTACGGGTGGATGCCAATGGCGGTTTCTCCCCGGATAAGGTTCTGGACCGGATGGGGCAGCTGGCAGAACTGGATCTGCATTCCATTGAGCAGCCCATCGCCAAAGGCCAGTGGCCGCAAATGGCCCAAGTGTGCAAACAGTCACCCCTGGACATTGCCTTTGACGAGGAACTCATCGGGATTACAGCACGTGAAGACAAAATTCGTCTCCTGGACACCCTTGCCCCCCATTATCTGGTGCTGAAACCCAGTTTGCACGGCGGGATGAAAGGGTGTGACGAATGGATTGAACTGGCTGATGAAAGGGGGATCGGCTGGTGGGTTACTTCTTATCTTGAATCCAACCTGGGTTTAAGTGCCATTGCCCAGTGGGTCTTTTTAAAGCAGCCCCATATGCACCAGGGCCTTGGTACGGGGCAGTTATTTACCAATAATATGGCCTCCCCCCTGCAAATCCGTGGGGAAAAACTCTTTTTTGATCCGGGTAAACGGTTTATCTTTCCGGGGATTTTCTAAGGCCGTGAATATCTTTCCGGATACCCTATGCCTCAATGGTACCGTGCACCGGGTGAAAAGGCTTCTGCAAGCGGGGCGTCCGGCCTGCTCCCCAGGCATTGAATCCGATGTCATTGATTTTCTGGCCCAATGGTATGGGCCGCAAAACACCATCACCGTCCACACCTCGGGCAGCACAGGTCCGCCCAAAACCATTTTTCTGACGAAAAAGTTTGTGGTCCAAAGCGCCATGCGCACCCTTGATTTTTTTGAACTGAAATCCGGGCAGCGCATCCTGCTGTGCCTGCCCTTAAGGTATATCGCAGGAAAACTTATGGTGGTCAGGGCACTTTTGGGCAGGCTTGATCTGTGCACCGCAGACCCAACCGATGATTTTGCGTTCCTGGCCCGGTGCCGGGATAATTCCTTCCGCTTCGCTGCCATGGTGCTCAACCAGGTGACAAAATTGCTGGGAGAACCAAATCGGTTTGAAGGTCTTGATAGTTTACTTATCGGCGGTTCAGCGTTGCCGTCACGGCTTGAAACCGAACTTGGGAATGTGCCCACGGCCTGTTTTGCAAGTTACGGCATGACAGAAACTGCCACGCATATTGCCCTTCGCCGGATAAACGGTCAAAACGCATCTGACCGTTTTCAATGTCTTAAGGGAATTCAGGTGGGACTGTCCGAAAGGGGATGCCTGACCATTGAAATGCCTGGCCTGGATGCGCCGTGTCTTGTCACCAATGACCTGGCTGAGCTTGATGGTCATAAAACCTTTAGAATCCTGGGACGAGCCGATCATGTAATCATCTCCGGTGGCATAAAGTATTTTCCCGAAATCATAGAAAAAAAATTGGAAGACCTTATTGCATATCCGTTTTTCATCGGGGCTATGCCTGATGAAACCCTTGGGCACAGGATTGTTCTGGCCATCGAAGCCCGGTCGGATGAACAGTTTGGAAAAAAGCTGGAAACCTTTTTTCCCCAAAGATTAGACCGCTACGAGAGACCACGGGATATCGTGTTTAAGGATACATTCAAGCGCACTGAAACAGGAAAAATAATCAGGCAACTTTAACTGCATCCCTTGGGGTCATTAAGCTGTGTTGATATTTATAACCATAGAATCCTGGAATTTGAATGGTTGACATAGGTTTTTATTTTTCAATATGATAACCTGATTAAGTTCATTGTTTTTCGTTTCATGACACAATTAGCCGACAGGCCCGAATCGAGATTTGGATTTTATTGTTCCCAACCGGCCGGTCTTAAAAAGCCGCCCGAATCTTGTTTAAACAGGGAGATTTGAAATGACCAACGCATTGAAACCAAAGTTCAATCTGGAACACTTCAGGTCCATCAGCCATGCAATTTCAACCTACGATGATCCGAAACTTTTGTTAGCGCATATTACAGAAGGAATCGCCAGAACATTTAAAATCAAAGGCTGTTGCACCCTTGTTTTGGATGAAAAGGAAAATCAGCTTTTTGTGGTGAGCAGTTACGGCATCAGCCAGCAATATCTGGAAAAAGGTCCCATCTTTTTTGATGAAGAAGACTCCGCTCTTGCAAAGGGGGAGCCTGTTTTCATTCAAGATATGCAGGCCGATCCCAGGGTCCAGTATCCAAAGCAGGCGGCAAAGGAAAATATCGCATCCATGCTCTCAATACCCATTAAATTCAGGCATACGGTTACCGGGGTCGTGCGCATGTATCATAATGAGGTCATCACCGTCAGCGAACAGGATCTGGAGTCTTTGTCCGTTTTGTTTGAGCATCTGGGAATAGTGATTGAAAACAACGGCCTTACAAATGTGATTGACCAGTTTAAGGCGGCTATGAATAATTTGCCCTATAGGCTCCTTGATTAAATCCGGAGTAAAAAAATGAGGCAAATTATATGGGAAAATCATACATCCAGGATACCAGTGATTTTTATGCCAAGACAGCGGATATATCCTCCATCTGAACGGCCAGATTTATAAGGTGATTGGTCATGCCAAGGAGCAACGCTTCGGTATTGAATATCAAATTTTTTTGCAATATTTTGACATACGCCATTGGCAAGGGGTTTCACACGGTTTACATGATTAAAAACAACACGGAAACGTATGGCAATCTGCGCCAGCGGTTGACTGACACCGATTTTTCCATACTGGATCAAAGAAGGCTGGTGAATTTTAAAAAAGGCTCGTGTTGCGTTTTGGGGTCTTATTTTTATGATTGTTCATAATAGCCTGAGAATATTGGTAATACCCCAACAATAACAGATTGCAAGCCTTTGCTATATTTGGAATAAATTCAAATAGTTGCCGAAAATATGCTTTAAAAGGCCCTGAAATGCGACATGAGCCAATATTAAGTGGGGTCTGGCCCGTTTCCTTTAGGTATAATGCAATATCCAATGTTTGAGCCAATACCTTTTTCTATAAAAACCAAGTCTTTTATCTTGAGATTTTCAATGATTTCATCGACAATCGGTGATAAATTCACGTTGGCCTTTTCCCCGGTTTCTTTTTTTATATGAGCAACGAGCTCGCCTTTCGTAGCTCCATTGTGCTTTTTCAAGTAGACCAATACCATATTTTTAATATGTCTATTTGATGTCGCTTTATAGATAAAAAACAATACCCCTACAAAGCTGCTCTGTAATAAAAAGGAAAGCAGATAGTATCCATAAAGCAACAGAAAAATATTCAGAATTATCATTCCAGTTATAATAAAAAAGAAAAAAAATCTTTTCACAATACATTCCTCTTCTCTAAAAAAGGGTGTTGGAAACGACAGTACTAAATAAACGCAATTATTTTAAATTTCAAGTGATTAGGTGTTGGGATAACCTTTGTTTAAGTGTTTGCTTTTTAAGGTTTAAATCAAAAAAAACAACCCAAAAAAACAAAGTCATTATGCTTTAAGAATTATCAGACGGATGGTCACAAGGCAATTCAAAAAGATATTTTTAAGGCTCATCTTAAATATGGAGTTACATCTTGAGTAGTCAATTAAGGAATGAGACCGAAATAACTTGACCTGGGAGCGCGGGCGTCCCGCCTGCATTTTTACTGCAGGCGGGACGCCCGCGCTCCCGGATATATCAAAATGGGCAAGTTATTTAAAATCCGTTCCTAAGTGTTACATCGGACCTCTATTTTATATTAGGACCTGCATGAAGATTTGATACGCCTTGTATATGACCCAAAGTTCAGCGCAATTTTGTTCACTTTATTTCATCTACGGTCCTAAGTTGACCCGAGCAGTTTTTTTCCCAAAAACCTTTAATTCTAAAATAAATTTCGGTAATATTGAGGGCTTAAACTGTTTTTAGGGCACAAGGTCTGTGGCGTTTGCCGGCAAAAACCTTATGTTTAAAGAGACTTGTGCCCTCAACCTGCAATAATGAAAGGCTTTAAAGATCATGTGCAACCATTGTAGTGATCACAATCACGACCATCACCACCACGAACATCCTGAAATTGTTCAGCTGATGCCTGTCCAAAACAGTCTGTTTGCCGTCTACCAGACCAAAGACCCCCTGGACTTCAGTGTTGAAACCGGCAAAAACGGTCTCAGCCTTGTTCCAGTGCTGTTCATGGGTTTAATCCGCCATGGAGAAAAGACCATGGTGGAAGGTTTTTTTGCCTCCAGTACCATTAACTCCTGCGAGGATACCCAAGGGTTCAAGGGGTATGCCTCATCCCTGGCACATGCTGAAAAACTGTACGCTTGAAATTAATCCCTTTTTTATAATTAAAACTTAGATGACCTGATGGGAGATGCACCTGTCAGCGTTTTTTTGTTTAAGGAGTTGTGCGCATGCATAAACTGTTAAAGGACAGCCCCGGAGAGAAAATCATGCTCCTGGGCAACGAAGCCATTGCAAGGGGCGCTGTTGAAGCCGGTGTCGCCTTTGCCACCACATATCCGGGGACCCCGTCCTCAGAAGTCTCTTTGAATCTGTTTCAGATGTCCAGAGAATCTGATCTGTATTTTGAATACTCCACCAATGAAAAAGTCGCCCTGGAAGTTGCGGCTGCTGCGGCCAATTCAGGACTTCGCACCTTTTGTATGATGAAGCATGTGGGGCTTAACGTGGCGGCTGATCCGTTGATGACCCTTGCCTATATCGGCGTAACTGCCGGCATGGTGATTTTAACAGCAGACGACCCGGCCATGTTCTCCAGCCAGAACGAGCAGGACAACCGCTACTATGCCAAGTTCGGTCATTTTCCCATGTTCGAACCTTCGTGTGTGGCCGAGGCCAAGGATATGATCAAAGAGGCCTTTGAACTGTCTGAAACCCTGAAACAGCCCGTGATCCTGCGCACCACCACCCGGATCAACCACTCCAATGCCTTTGTCACCTTTGGCGACATTAAAGAGCGACAGACAAACGGCCGGTTTGAAAGGAATCCCATGCGCTGCGTCACCGTGCCTGCCGTAGCCCGGAGACTGCATGTTAAGCTTCTGGAACGTATGGACAAGGCCGCCGGTATGTCTGAAGCTTCAGCATTCAATTTTGTTACAGGGCAGGGCGTATGGGGGGTTGTGGCCAACGGAGTGAGCTACCATTATGCCCTGGATGCCGTAAAAGATCTTGGCATCGAATCAAAGGTTAAGATTCTTCGCCCCGGGTTTTCCAACCCCATGCCCAAGGATAAGATTAAAGACTTCCTGTCCGGCTGTGAAAAGGTGCTTGTCATCGAAGAGGGAGAACCCTTCATGGAAGAGGCCATCAAGGCCTTTGCCCAGGAAGCGGGCCTTGTCATTCCCATCCAGGGCAAGACCGATACCCTGTTCACATCGTTAGGGGAATTTCATCCCGCGATGGTCCGGGAGAATATTGCGGCCTTTTTCGGCATAGATTTTACCCCGGCCCCAAAGATTGATACCTCCGATATACCTGAAATAGCCAACCGTCCCCCCAATCTTTGCTCCGGATGCTCCCACAGGGCCACCTTCTACGCCATTAAAAAAGCTGCCCAGGGAATGGATGTTATTCACCCCAGTGATATCGGTTGCTACACGTTAGGCTTTATGCCGCCGTTGTCCATTGGGGATTTTGTGATCTGCATGGGTGGGTCGGTGAGTACCTCCTGCGGTTTCAGCAAGGCCACGGACCAGAAGGTGGTCAGTGTGATCGGCGACTCCACCTTTTTTCATTCAGGCATTACAGGCCTTGTCAATGCCGTGTTCAACCGCCACAACTTCACTTTGGTGATTCTTGAAAACGGCATCACCGCCATGACCGGCCATCAGCCTCATCCGGGCGTGGATATGGAATTGATGGGCATGGACGGGTACGGCCGGGTAAATATTGAAAATCTGGTCAAAGCACTGGGCGTCGAGCATGTTTCCGTGATCAAGCCCTTTAAAGTGAAAAAGAGCATTGAAACCCTTAAAGAAGCCATGGCCTTTGACGGTGTCTCCGTTGTCATCTCCCAGGAGCCCTGTATCCTCTGGGCAAAGAGCATTAAACTTAAAAAACCCAGAGCTTTTGAGGTGACCGATAAATGTACGGACCACAAGGAGTGTATCAACGGGATCGCCTGTCCATCCTTTTACATTGAAGAGGGCCGGGTGAAAATTGATGCGGATACCTGTGTGGGTTGTGCTTTGTGCGCCCAGATCTGTCCTGAAAACGCCATCCGCCCATTGAAATAGACAAGGAGATAAGTTCGATATGAAACCATTAAGAATGATCATCGTTGCAGTTGGCGGACAGGGCAATCTTCTGGCATCCAAGGTCCTGGGCGAAGCCGCCCTCATTGAAGGGGTGGAGGTGAGAATGAGCGAGATCCACGGCATGGCCCAGCGCGGCGGTGTGGTGGAATCCTCCATTATTTTCGGCGATGCCTCATCCTCCATTATTTCCGATGGGGAAGCCGATATTCTGCTGGGATTTGAACCGGCTGAAACCCTTCGCGCCATTGCCCGGTGTTCTGCCAATACAAAAGTGATTACCAACACCGCGACCCTGCCGCCCTTTACCGTGGGCATCGGCAAAGGGACCTACCCCGAGGTGGATGAAATCAAACGGGTGCTCAAGGAGAAGACCGCCGGCCTTGTGGCCATAGACGCCATGGCCTTGGCCCGTGAAGCCGGCTCCCCCATGAGTGTGAATATTGTGCTGTTGGGCGCCTTGATCCAGACCGGTGCCCTGGGCTTTTCAAAGGAAAACGTCAAGGCCGCGATCAAACGCAGGATTAAACCGGCGCTTGTCGAGATGAATCTTAACGCCTTTGATTTGGGATTTGAAGCTGCTGCAGCCGGCACGGTATAACTGAAAACCGCTTTTGTCCCGGCACAGTCTTTTTGTTCCGGGGCACAAAGACGGTTAGAGAGGAAAAGATGAATACTCAAGAGCAGATAACACCGGGCATAATTCATGTCATTAATGGTCCCAATTTAAACATGCTGGGAAAAAGGGAACCCGAAATTTACGGGGCGCTTACCCTTGATCAGATCAACGAAGAACTCAAAAATCGCGCAGATGCATTGGGACTTTCCCTGGATTTTTTCCAGTCCAATCACGAAGGTGAGATCCTGGATTATATCCATGTCGCGTTTGAACAGGGGCCTGCCGGTGTGATTATCAATCCGGGTGCCTTGACCCATACCTCTGTGGCCCTGCGTGATGCCATTTCCATGCTGTCATGCCCCATTGTAGAGGTGCATCTGTCCAATATCCATAAGCGCGAAACTTTTCGCCATACCTCCATGATTGCCGGTATTGCCACCGGCCAGCTTACCGGGTTCGGCCATTATGGCTATTATATGGCCCTTGATTTTCTTCACTCCCTGGCCGGTTGAGCATGACCGGGTTCTTTGACGTCCATACTCATCTCCATGATCCACGGATAATTGAAAACGCCCCGGATATTGTTCAACGAGCCCAAGACGCCGGGGTGGCAAAAATAGCTACCTGCGCCACCATGGAAGACAATTTTGGGAGTACATCCCAATTGTCGGAAAACTTTTCCTGTGTGGTGCCTTTCTTTGGGATTCATCCCTGGTTTCTTGACACCCTTAGCCCGGATTGGGCGAAGAATCTGGGCCAATGGCTGGAAAAAATACCCGCCGGGGTAGGGGAGGTTGGGCTTGATTTCATGGACAAAGGGGCTGACCGGGATCTGCAGGTTCAGGTTTTTAAAACCCACCTGGCCTTGGCCTGTGACTTGAACCGGCCCATTAACATCCATATCCGCAAGGCCTGGGACACAATAGTGAAAATTTTGAAACACCATGGCCCTCTGGCCGCAGGCGGGGTCATCCACTCCTATTCCGGATCTGCCGACCTTGTTCCGGTTCTTGAGAAATACAATCTTCATATCTCCTTTTCCGGATCCGTAACCCGGCCCAATGCCAAAAAGGTGGGCTTGGCCTTAAACGCGGTCAGTCTTGACCGGATTGTTTTTGAGACCGACACCCCGGATATTGTGCCCCAGTTTATTCTGGATGCCCATCCCGGGGAGACCTCGTTAAATGAGCCGGCCAATGTGCCGGAGATTGTCAGGGTGGCGGCAGAGCGAAGGGGCATCTCATTTGAAACCCTGGCACAACATGGATATGAGAATAGCCTGGATCTGTTTGGGTCTATTTTAAAGGAGAAAACCAAATGACCCGGGATTCAAGCCTGATCAATCCCTTTGCCCGACTTGAGCAACTGTTGGGAAAGGCGGCGGTTGATCGGCTTAAGCGTTCCCGGGTGGCCGTCTTCGGCCTGGGGGCTGTGGGCTCTTTTGTGGTGGAGGCCCTGGCACGGTCCGGTATCGGTTATTTGCGGCTTGTGGATTTTGACCGGGTGGACGCTTCCAATATCAACCGGCAGATTTATGCCCTGCACTCTACCCAGGGGCTGGAAAAAGCAGTCGTGGCCCGAGCCCGGGTTCTGGATATCAATCCCGATTGTGAGGTGGATCTGCGCACTTCTTTTGTCAATGCCGACAGCCTGTCCCAGTTTTTAAGCCCGGATCTGGACATGGTGGTGGATGCCATTGACGGGCTCAACGCAAAGGTCAGTCTGATCCTGGAGGCAAAACAGATGGGGCTTAATCTTATATCCTCCATGGGGGCTGCGGGCAGAACCGATGTATCCATGATCCGAACAGGGGATCTTTTTGACACCGAAGTGTGTCCCCTGGCCCGGATGGTGCGACGACGGCTGCGCCGCCGGGGACTTTCCAGCGGCGTGCCCTGCGTTTACTCCATTGAGCCTCCACTGAACAAGGAACCCTTTGAGGATAAAGATGCCGTGGATCCCCTGGAGCAGGACCATGTGGATGGCGGCCATGGCCGGCCAAGGCCGCCGATCGGGTCTGCCACCTGGGTGCCGGGGTGTTTCGGGTTGACCATCGCAGGCCTTGCGGCAAAGACCCTTACCTCTGAATAGCGCATTCCCGCCAGTTTTTTATACGCCTATCAATTGGATTTTAAATTTGATTTGAGGCGGACTTGTGGGTTGGTAACTATCGGGGTTAATCTCCAGTTGGTTTTCTGCTTTTTATTTTAAGCCGGCACTATTTACAGGGTTTAAGAAAAGTTGAAAGGGTAATAGACAGAATCCGCTTATCACTATATTGGCCCATTCTGCCAATTTCACTGTTAGCGTATTGATCAATAAAGGGAATATATGGTTTTCAGGTACTCTATCAAATGCGATACATGTTCGACACCTCATACCTTAAGAATAAGCGTTGGACATAATGACTGGCAAGATCATACATTTATGGGTAATTCTGGGTATTTCTTAACAGGTTATCATCATCATGAACCTTTATTGGAAGAGAAAATCAGAACCGGAAAGCCTTTTGGCCCGAATAGTTTCTATTTTATTATTAAAAATATTATCGGATGGAATCCTCGACCAGGGTTACCGGGCTGCCTAAAAAGAAATAGTATCATCTCCTTGGAATTAATGAGGACCGTATTTCCAATGGGCCTATCCGCCTGTTATGAGCTTAACAGGCATTTTTCATTGTCTTCTTGTGATTCATAATAACGAGCTTCTATCAAGTTTTTTTCTGGATCTCGAAAATACACGGATGTTCCAGTTCCACGAGATCCCCAACGCAACACGGGGCCTTCTTCTATATCTATATTATTCTCCTGAAGTCGTTTCAAAAGGTCCTCCCAGGTTTGTTTTTTCAAAGCTATGCAGAAGTGATTTAAATTGTAGTTTATTTTCCCCGTTTGCGTATTGTGTTGCCACATCTTTTTGGGGAATAGATCAATTATGGTACTGGTATTCATTCGCACCGATGGAAACGGCACTTTCCCAGCATAATATTCCTCGATTCTTTCAGGTTTCAACAACAGTACCTTCGTATAGAAATGAATCATCTCCTCGTCACTCTTCATGTTCAAGACTATGTGGTCCATCAAGCATTCCATGTCCAGGGCCTCCCAAAATGATTGTTGACTCTCTTTATTTATTTTGAATTGGATTTCAATCCACTCATTTCATGTAAACAAGAAAAAATAACTATAGATATATTAAGTAGAACGCTGTTTTTTTAATTAATGCAACCTGGTTCCTTTTTGTGTATATTAATCGAATTTTTATCAAACATATAATATATAAGGAATTAAAATGAAAGTTGATTTAGATAAGGTCAGTTATGTTTTTGGACAAAGTGTAGGTGGTGATTTTAAAAGACAGGGATTTGAAATTGATCCTAAAATTTTTGCGGATTCTTTTATTGCGGCTTTTAACGGGAAAGAATCCGAGATGCCTGTTGGTGAAATGCAGCACATTATGCAAAATTTTCAAAGAGCGATGGAAGACAAAAAGCAGGCAGAGCGAATGCAATCAGGGGAAAAAAATATTGAAGCCGGAAAGAAATTTCTTGAAGAGAATAGTAAAAAAGAGGGGGTTAAAACCACTGAAAGCGGACTTCAGTATAAAGTGATCACTGAAGGAAGCGGAAAAAGGCCTGCTGCTACAGATACCGTTGAAACGCATTATGAAGGCAAGACACTTGATGGTATAATCTTTGACAGCTCATACAAACGTGAACAAACAACAACCTTTCCACTGAATGGCGTAATCAAAGGTTGGACAGAAGCGCTTCAGCTTATGACTGAGGGTTCAAAATATGAGCTGTATATTCCATCTGAGCTTGCATATGGTTCAACCGGCAGTGGGGGAACGATTGAACCATATTCTACATTGATTTTCACTGTTGAACTTATTGCAGTAAAATAGCGGATCATCGTAAACAAACCTTAGCGGCCCATTTTGATACCAAAATGGGCCGCTAAAAGATAAGGTGTGTGGATTGAAGATGAAATGGTATTGCCGTATTAACCTATTGAAACAAAATTAAATATTCTATATTATAGTCCTATCTCATGGCTCTAATTCGTTAAATTTTTACCTGAATTTCTTTGGGGGAAACCTGGCCATCAGCTCCCTGTTAGCTTTTATAAATAGGCTGTCAAAATAAACGGGATATTCAGAGATGGAGATTTTATATGACTAAGTCAATTTCTGCCTCAGTTGGCAAGAATGGGGCTAACAGACCAAATGCCGTAAAAATAAGCCAAGAGCTACTAAGGACCGCAGATTAAATAACTTGAACGAAATAGCTTGCCTTTTGGCCCATCTACTTCGTTGCATCAAAGGCCCAATAGGCATGCTATTCAACCTTTAATACGCCTTGTAGATGAACCAAAATTCGGCGTTATTTCTGCCCAACTGATTTAATCCGCGGTCCTAAGCATATATATCCCGATTAATCTAAATTAAAAAAGAGGAGGGCACGTTATTATGTCTCAGATCAATGGTGTGATGATGCAGTATTTTCATTGGTATATCCCCAATGATGGAACGTTCTGGACCCAGGTGCGTGATTCGGCCCAGACCTTGAAAGATTGCGGATTCAGTGCGGTATGGCTGCCGCCTGCATACAAGGGGCAGGCGGGCGTGGATGATGTTGGGTACGGCGTCTATGACTTGTATGACCTGGGGGAATTTGACCAGAAAGGTTCGGTACGCACAAAGTACGGCACCCGTGATCAGTATCTCGAAACGATTCAGGCACTGCACGACAAAAAACTGCAGGTTTACGCGGATATCGTTTTTAATCACAAGGGCGGCGCTGATCGTACTGAGTGGGTAAAGGCCTTGGAAATGCGAGGAGACGAACGGCACTTTGAAATTGTCAACCCGGAAAAGCCGGACTATTGGATCGAGGCGTGGACTGAATTCACGTTCCCGGGGCGTGCCGGCAAATATTCTAATTTTGTATGGAATTACGACTGTTTCGACGGTACCGATTGGGCTGAGAACTTTTGTATGAATGCGATTTTCAAGTTTACGAATCGCGGCAAAGACTGGGACCAAATGGTTTCCGGGGAGAAGGGAAATTACGATTATCTCATGTTTTCGGACGTGGATATGAATTCTTCGGAGGTTCGCACGGAATACGCCCGCTGGGGGTGTTGGTACCTGGAGACGACCGGAATTGACGGCATTCGGATTGATGCCGTCAAACATATTCAATTCAGTTTCTTTCGTGAGTGGCTGGACTACATGCGCCGTGTCGCCTCTTTGAATACAAAGAACGGGTTCTTTGCAGTGGGAGAGTATTGGTCAAACAATGTAGGAGAACTGCACAATTACATCCGAGCGACCCATGGTAAGATGTCCCTTTTCGATGTGCCGCTTCATAAGAAGTTCCACGATATATCCCGGGCCAATGGACACTACGACCTGAGGACAATCTTAGATGACACACTCACCGGTGAGCAGCCGGCCCTGTCGGTTTCGTTCGTAGAAAACCATGACAGTCAGCCGCTCCAGGCCCTGGAGTCCCCGGTGGGTTGGTGGTTTAAACCGGCAGCCTATGCATTTATCCTGTTGCGGCAAGAAGGATATCCCTGTGTCTTTTACGCGGATTGGTTTGGGGCAAAATACAAAGATAAGGAGCGGGACGGCAAGGCATATGAAATCGACATGGTTCCAGTTCCTCATCTGTCCCGTCTGGTGGAACTGCGACGGTCACACGCCTACGGTCGTCAGCGGGATCAATTCACGCATACTCACATGATCGGTTGGACACGGGAAGGCGACGCGGATCATCCCGGCTCCGGTCTGGCAACCGTCATCACCATCGGTGGCGGCGGCGCGATGTGGCTGGAAGTGGGGACGACCCACGCCAACGGGAAGTATCGCGACGCCCTGGGGAACATGGACGGTACCACAATTGATATAAATGCTGACGGATGGGGGGAGTTCCCCGTCTCCGGGGGAAGTATTTCAGTTTGGATGCCGGCCTAGGCATTCGGCAGACACTGCGGCAACCAGTGCCTGCACAGTCAACGGGACTACTGCAGCGTTTTTTTCGCGTCCCCAATGCCATGGCCGCTCATATATTTTTTAGCAGGCATATTTCGAAATTGACATTTTTTGGGATCTTATCCAGGTGCCTTTCAGCAGATTAAAGACGTTTTTAGGCATGCCAAAGGGCAGATCCACCAGAGAATAATCATAGTCAATATTGATGTTGCCGATAAAGCTGCTTTCCAGACCGGATTCATTTGAAATTGCACCGACGACATCGCCGGGTTTTAGGCCATGCTTGTAACCCACTTCAATGCGATATCGTTCCATCCCTTCTTCAGTAGGCGAAATTTTATTGGGCCTAAGCCGGTCAGGTGTCTGCTTTTGTCTTGGTGCAACGGGTGCTTTGGCCTTCTTTTCAGGTTTTTTAGCGGTCTTTTTAGCAGCAGGTTTTTCAGCCGTCTCCTTCAGTAAAAACGGTGTGTTGCCCTGGAGCATCTTTGCCAGGGCTGCAGCCACCTGGGCAATCGGAACATCCTGTTCCTTTGCGGTGGTCTCCACCAGATCCGTAAACGCGCTTAGATCTTCGGTGCCGATGGTCTGGGTGATTTTATTTTTAAAATCATCCATCCGTTTTTTATTGATTTCCCTGTTGGAGGGCAGGGCTATTTCTTCAACTTTCCGGCGGGTGGCGTTTTCGATCCGTTTTAACATCCACCTTTCTTTTGGCTGGACAAATAAAATGGCTTCACCGCTTCGTCCGGCCCGACCGGTTCGCCCGATCCTGTGAATATAGGGTTCGGTTTTAGGGGGCATATCGTAGTTGATAACGTGGGAAATCCGGTCAACATCAAGTCCCCTTGCCGCCACATCGGTGGCCACGAGAATATCTATATTGCCGTTTTTCAACCGGTTAACCGTCCGTTCCCGGGCCGCCTGGGCAATGTCTCCGTTCAGGGCCTCTGCTTTGAATCCTTTTTCTTCCAGGATTTTTGTCAGGCCCATTGTGTCATTCCGGGTTTTGGTAAATACGATGACGCCATCATGGGAAGACGCTTCAAGTATCCGAACCAAGGCATGACTCTTTTTTACATGCTTTACCAGCCAGAATTTTTGTTGAATGGTGCTGGTGACATCTGAATCATGACGGATAATAACCTTTTCAGGGTTTTTAAGATATTTGCCTGCAATTTTTTGAATGGGGGCCGGCATGGTCGCGGAAAATAGTGCGATCTGAGTGGATTGGGGGATTTGGGATAAAATCCATTCAACATCATCAATAAATCCCATCTGCAACATTTCGTCTGCTTCGTCCAGCACCAGGCCCGTTAGATCGTCAAGACACACGGTTTTACGCCGCATATGGTCCATGAGGCGGCCCGGTGTCCCCACAATTACATGGACGCCTCGTTTTAACTGGCTTAACTGAACACCATAGCTTTGGCCCCCGTATACAGCCAGAACGTTAAGGCCTTTCATTTTTACGCCATAGTCACTGAAAGACTGAGCCACCTGGATGGCAAGCTCCCGGGTCGGGGTGACCACAAGAACCTGGGGGTGCCTGTTTTTAAGATTGATCCGGGAAAGCAGCGGCAGTGCAAAGGCTGCTGTTTTTCCGGTTCCGGTCCTGGCCTGACCCAGCAGGTCTTTACATGCGATCATATGGGGAATGGTTTTGGTCTGGATCGGAGTCGGGGTTTCATAACCAACCGTCTGCAAGGCCGCGAAAACATCCGGGCTCAAGTTCATTTCGTCGAACCCGGCTTGTTCTAAATTTTTATGGGGCATGGTTTTCCTTAAAAGCAAAAAAGGCCAGCACAGCCAGCCCTGTATATCAATATTAACTCAAAACATTTATATCTATACGATTTTTTAAGAAAATACAAGTTGTTTTATTTTATATCTGATTTTGGACGTTGCTATCTGCAGGTATTGGGTAGGACTAATTTTTAGGGCTTCACTACGACAGCAAAGGCCAATCGTGGACTATTGGGCCTTTGCTGTAACGCCGTAGATGGGTGATTCTCGTTCAAATACTATTTAGCTACACTGACCACCTGATTTACGGTATAGGCTTTGAGGCCCTCAAGCCCGAATTCAGATCCAACACCGGAAGATTTGACCCCGCCGAAGGGGGCCATCGGTGGAGTTTTCCATGGGCATTCACCCAGACAGTTCCAGCTTCAAGCCGCATGGCAACCGCTTTGGCTTTTTCCGGATCATTGGACCATGCCGATCCGCCAAGCCCCACGTCAAGGGAATTTGCCCTTTGAACAGCCTCGTCAACCGTGGAATATTTTATGATGGGAAGTGCGGTGCCAAACTGTTCTTCTTTGACCAGGTCCATATCATCGGTTACATCTGCCACCAAAGTCAGGGGATAAAAGTATCCCGGGCCGGAAGAAGGTGCGCCGCCACACAGAACCCTGGCCCCTTTTTTCCTGGCATCATCTACATATTGTTTGACGGTTTCGAGCTGGGGTGCATTCCCCAGCGGTCCGATGAGATTTTTTTCATCCATACCGTCCCCCACGGGAATTTTAGTCACATAATCCGTAAACTTTTGGCAGACATCTTCATAATCATCTTCATGGACAAAAAGGCGTTTCAGCGCCGCGCAAGTCTGACCGGCATTAATGAAACATCCCCAGAATAAAGGCTCTAAAAAGGGTGTAATATCGGTTCCCGGCAGAATAATTCCAGCGTCATTGCCTCCCAGTTCCAGGGTTAGACTTTTCAAATTGGACACGGCCCGGCCCATGATGGTCTGGCCTACGGGAATGGAACCTGTGAACACAATTTTGTCAATGTCTTTGTGGGCTGACATGGCGTTGCCTATATCGGAGCTTCCGGAGACCACATTGAGAACCCCGGGGGGCAGGACTTCATTGATCAGTTCAACCAGCCGAAGGGTGGCCAGGGGCGTATAGGATGCAGGTTTCATAACAACGGTGCATCCGACTCTAAGGGCCGGCATGATATGCCATATAGCGATGAGCAAAGGCCAGTTCCATGGCGTAATGGAACCGACGACGCCAATGGGCTTTTTGTACAGTTCAATGGTATCCTCCGGGGTATCATCCACCAGCTCGGGTTCAAGTTTCATGGATGCTGTAACCTGGGTCCAGGCCATACAGCCGCCGACCTCAAATATGGACCCCGGTCCGGACAATGGTTTGCCCTGCTCCCGGGTGATCAGTTCTGCAAGTTCCGTCTGGTTCTGTTCGATAATGCCGGCAATTCGGTTCATGATTGCCACCCGCTGGTCATCGGCCAGGGCAGACCATTCCGGAAAAGCCTTTCGGGCTGCGGCAACTGCTTCATCCAGTTGTGCGATCGTGGCTTTGGGGCACTTTGCAAAAACTTCTCCCGTTGCCGGATTAACCACATCAAATGTGCTGTCGGATAACACTTTTTCACCATTGATTATCATTGCATAATCCGCCATCCTCTTCCTCCTTTTGCCTTTTGCTTCCTGAAAATTTCAGGCGTAAGGCTTTTCCAAAAAAAATTCAAAATGGTTGACTTGCCCAAATCCCTTGCATGTTTTTAGGGTAACACATCTTAAGGCCGATACCGGCAAAGAGAACTGGACAATGTTAAATGCAGGGTTAAATGCGGGCACCCTGGCAGGGAAATAACTTATATACATAACTACCCTGCTTGGTAAACAATAAATGACATTACCCTATATGGTCCGCTGCGGTCATTGACAGAAAGGTGGAAGGCATATATTTACGAGTGGTAAAATGAAGAGGACATTTTGGCCTTAAAAAAATGATTAAAGGAGAAACGCATGAAATTGCCGGCAGTATTTAGACAAGTATCATTGGTTTTTATAACCATCTTTTTGTGTACCATTTTTTCCGTTGGATCTTCTTTTGCCAAAGATAAAGTGTATAGATGGAAACTGCAGTCTGGATATCCACATGGAGACATTTCTTTTGAACTGCTTAAAGGATTTGCCCAAGATGTGAAAGCGTTCAGTGACGGCAAGCTTATCATTTCCGTTTTTGCGGATTCCGAAATTGTTCCGATAGAGCAGTTATTTGAATCCACACAAAAAGGGCTTTTGGACATCCTTCACTGCATGGGCGCATTCTGGGGCGGTATTGTTCCGGTTGGAGAAATTGAATTCGGTATTCCGTTTGCTTACACCATTGATGAAGTCGATGAATTTGATGCCAAGGCTCAGGTTATAAGAGATTTTTATTACAATAAGGGATTCGTCAATATATTGCGCAAAGAGTATGACAAGCAAGGTCTTTACTGGCTTGACATGCATACTTACGGCGGGCCATTTGTATTGTCCACAAAATATTTGGAAACCTTTGATGACTGGAAAGGTCTAAAAATCAGAGATGAGGGTATCTATACACAGTTTCATAATATGATCGGTGCCCGGGGGACTTATGTTTCCGGTGGTGAAGCCTATATGGCGTTAAAACTTGGAACGCTTGATGCCAGCCAGTGGGATATCAGTGCCATATCCGGATTAAAATGGCACGAAGTCGCCCCTTACTGGGTGCAGGGTGGGGATAATGATCATGTTATCGGGCATATGCTGATAAACAACGCCTCATGGAGGCAACTTCCGGATAATTTAAAACAAGCGCTTCAGAAAGCTGCTGAAAATTACTGGACCGCGACCGTGGAAGCTTACGGTAAAGAATTTAAAAACGCCGAGGATATGGTAAAAGCCGGCACGTTAAAAGAAAGCAAGGTGAGTGCACAAGCAATACAAAAACAAAAAGAAATTGCTTATAAACTCTGGGATGACGTTGCAAAGCGCGATGAAGCGTCAGCTGCGGCTATCAAGATGATAAAAGAATGGAGAGGGGTTAAATAGTGCCGATTACTTCGTTGGGCGCCAATTGCACCTAAGGATACATGAATGAAAAAAAGCCTGAAAGCAGTATTCAAATTTGTCGACACGGTCAGCTGTCGAGCCGGAGATATGATGAGCATTGTAATTGTGATCATCATGTTGTGTACAACCATTGAGGTAATATCAAGATACGTTTTTAACAGTCCAACGATATGGGTCTGGCCTGTCAACCGACAGATTTTTGGTGTGTATATCCTTTTTGCCGGGATTTATGCCATGGCTAAGAATGCCCATATACGAATAGACGTTGTGTATAACCGGTTTACAAAAAAAGTAAGAAAAATAGCAAAACTGTTTGCATTGCTGTCATTTGTCTGTTTCATCGCAGTTTTGATCTGGCAGAGCGCCTGGATGGGGCAAAATTCTTTCATGATGAAAGAGACCGCACATGGGGCATTTCGGATACCCCTGTATCCCCTGAAACTTTTAATTCCTATTACCGCTGTATTGTTCCTTCTGGAAGGAATTTATATTTTATTGAAGAAAAAAACGCATAATTTAGAATAATTCAGGATGGATAGGGCATAGTTTATGAGTATTGAAGTTGTTACCATATTGTTGTTCGGAGGGCTGATGACCCTCCTTGTACTCGGCGTTCCGGTTGCATTTGCCTTGGGTGGTATTACAGTCGTCCTGACTTATTTGCTGGAAGGTTCAACATCTCTGTTTATTGTTGCGACAACGACATATAAGCAGATTACGGATCCAAATTTAATTACGATCCCACTGTTCCTGCTCATGGGAAACTTTCTTTTACACTCCGGTATTTCGGATCGAATGTTCAAAGCCTTGGGATTCTGGCTTACCGGCATTAAAGGCGGGCTTGCCATTGTCTCCATCGGTGTCTGCGTGTCCCTTGCCATGTGCGGAGGATTTGGCCCGGGTATCCTGACCATGGGCCTGATCGCAGTTCCGGCAATGCTCAAGCAGTCTTATAATAAATCGCTTGCACTTGGTTCCGTTATGGCAGGGGGGGTTTTAGGCGAAATAATTCCCCCCAGTATTATCATGATTCTTTTTGCATATATCGCCCGGGTATCAATTGGAAAGCTTTTTTTGGCCGGTGTGGTTCCCGGCTTGATCACCGCATTCGGCTATATTTTATATGTCAGTATTCGGTGTCGCCTCCAGCCGGAATTTGCACCGCCTGTTAAGGAAACTGTCACCTGGACGTTGCGACTATCTTCCCTGAAAGATATTTTGCTCCCGGCGTTTTTGATCGTCCTGGTCTTAGGTTCAATTTTTTTCGGGATTGCAACACCAACTGAAGCTGCCGGCGTAGGAGCCACCGGCGCTTTTGTTATTTGTGCCCTTCTGAAAAAAATGTCATGGAAAGTGCTTTGGGACTCCTGCAAGCAGACCATGACCATCAGTGGGATGGTTTTCTGGATTTTAATTGGCGCTACGTTGTTTAGTGTATTTTATACCAGCCAGGGCGCACAGTCTCTGGTTACAGAACTTGTGAGCAGCCTTGAAATAAACCGTTGGATTGTATTGGGGGCGATGCAGTTGATCCTTCTGGTTTTGGGCATGTTTATGGATGATTATGCCGTTGTTACTATTTGTGCACCTATTTTTGTTCCCATTGCTAAAATTCTCGGTTTTGATCCCATATGGTTCTCAATCATTTTTATTTTGAACATGCAAGTGGCATATCTGACGCCACCTTTTGGGTGGGCACTGATTATGATGAAAGGGGTTGCGCCATCCGAGATTACGACCCGGGATATCTGGAAGTCCATTCCCCCGTTTGTGGGCATTCAGCTGATTGTTCTTATAATGGTTATGATTTTCCCGCAACTGGCTTTATGGCTCACGTATAAAATGATGTAGGTTTTAAAGATATAACAGCCATGGGCTGACCTGGTCTATCAACACCCAGACTCAACCCACAATAAAGCATGAAAGTAATTCAGTAACTTATTGGAACTTTCATAGAAAAAATACAAAATTTAAAAAAGTTTAAAAGGAAGAAAACACATGATTAAAGAATCCGATCTTGAAAAATTATCCTATCCTGATGCCCCCAAAATAATTACTGAATCCGTGCCGGGTCCTGAGAGCCTTAAGCAGCTGGGTGAAGCACCTGAATTCGAGTCCATGGCACGGGGCGCCGGAAGATTTCCAGTGGTTTATGATGAAGGATTCGGGGCCACAGTCAAAGATCCGGATGGAAACTTGTATATTGATATCACAGCCGGTGTTGCTGTCAATTCAGTGGGAAGGCTTCACCCAAGGGTCGTTGAGGCAATTCACAAACAGACTGGGAAACTGATGCACAGCAGTGATTGCAGCAGTTCCCTGCGCCTGGATCTGGCTAAAAAAATATCCGGCATTATGCCGGCAGGGTTAAAAGATAATTGCATTACTTTTTTTACCCAGTCCGGTTCCAGTGCCCTTGAATCTGCAATTAAGTTTGTCCGGAAGATTACAGGCCGTTCACAGATCGTTGCATTTCATGGCGCCTATCACGGTGTTCACTGCGGGTGTGGGTCTTTGACAACCGGTGACCAGTACAGGAAAGATTTTGGTCCGTTTATCCCTGGTGTTATCCATGCTCCGTACCCTTATGCATACCGGTGCTGCTTCGGGACCAAAAGCCAGGAACAATGTGAAGACATGTGCGCAAACTATTTGGAATACCTTCTGAATACACCTTATACCGGGGTCGATGATGTGGGCGCAGTTATTATTGAGGCACAACAGGGTGAAGGTGGATATCTTGCACCGAACCCTGAGTTTTTGCAGCGTGTTAAAGCATCGTGTGAAAAGCACGGAGCCCTTTTTATCGCCGATGAGGTTCAATCCGGTGCCGGTCGTTCTGGAAAAATGTGGGCAATTGAACATAGCGGCGTTGAACCGGATATCTTGACCTTTGGAAAAGGCATTGGTGGCGATGTCCCCATGGCCGGCGTTACGCTGCGCAAAGATCTTGCAGAAAAAATCGAAGATGGGTCCCAGCCCAATACGTTTGCCGCTAACGGCATCTCTGCTGCTGTCAGCATGACCAATATCGATATTCTTACCGAAAATGATAATGCACTGATCAAAAGAGTGGCCGAATTAGGTGAACTGATAAAGGACAGACTTAAAGAAGGTGCCCAGAAAATAAAATGTATTGGAGATGTCCGGGGAAGAGGGTTCATGATCGGTATTGAATTGGTCAAAGACCGGGAAACAAAAGAGCCTTTTGACGCAGACCTCATGGGGCAGGTCATCATGGGTATGTTGAATAAGGGCGTTATTCTGGTTCCCTGTGGCAGATACGGAAATGTCATAAGGTTTATGCCCTCTTTGACAACTCCCAAGAAATATTTAGATAAAGCTTCGGATCTCCTGCTTGAAGTTTTGGAGAGTTTAGATATTTAGCACTTGAACAAAAGCCCGTGTTTGGGCGGCTGCTCTATTAATTCGGGGGGCAAGATATTCAATTATCTGCCCCCAAAAAATTGCTGCAACAGGTTCCGGATTGAGGGGCAGGCGCTTCTCCTGCAGTTGCAAGGAGGTGGATGTTGTGTCGGTCAGATGACCGCAGGGGGAAGGCCTGCTGCCCACAACATATGAACAAGAATTAAAAAATTATTCTCAAATGAAAATAGCTCCTTGGGCCTTTATATGAATAAAGACCCGGGTCGGATGCGTTTTGTTTCATTAGCTAATCGGCTTTCCGTCTTAAAAAAGTGGGAATCTCCAGATCGTCATTATCATAGTTCATGCCGTAATCCTGGGTCTGGTTGTCATCTCCCACCACGCGTTTGTGGCGAACAACACGCACCGGTTCTTCCCAGTTGGCCATATCTTCTTCTGTGGCGTCTCTTACAACCCCCCTGGCAATGGGATCCTGACGGCAGGCAGAGGGAGATTGTCCCATGTTCGATGTGTTTTGACCATAAGACTGGGTCCGGTAGGCCCCGTAGGTGCCGTTGGCCGCTCTTGTCTGCTGGGGCTGCTGTCCATAGGCCTGGGCTGTTTGGGGGTCAAATCTGCGCATATTCTCAGCAAACGCCGGTTCTTCCATACCGATACCCGTGGCAATGACGGTGATACGGATTTCATCCCCGAGTTCTTCGTCAAAGGTCTGGCCCCAGATGATTTCTGCATCATCACCCACTTCCTGATAAATGCGGTCGCAGGCTTCGGTCATTTCGTCAAGGGTCAGGTCAGAACTTGATGTGATATTCATCAGTACGCCCTTGGCACCGGAAACGGAGATATCTTCCAACAGCGGATGGGAGATGGCCCGTTCCGCGGCTTCCGTGGCCCGGTTTTCCCCAGAGGCAATACCAATGCCCATTAACGCCTTGCCGGCTTTCTGCATGGTGGTTTTCACGTCGGCAAAGTCCAGATTGACGTGGCCGGGCATCATGATCAAATCGGTGATGCCTTTAACCGAGTGATGCAAAATTTCATCCGCTTTAATGAACATGTCCTTCATGCGTGCCCCTTTGCCGGCAATGCCGCGCAGCCGGTCATTGGGGATGGTAATGACGGTGTCTGTAATTTCCTGCAGTTTTTCCAGGCCGTCCAGGGCTGCTCTTTCCCGTTTTTTGCCTTCAAAGGAAAAGGGTTTGGATGCAACCGCTACGGTGAGAATGCCAAGGTCCTTGCATATTTCTGCAATCACAGGAGCGGCCCCTGTGCCGGTACCGCCGCCGAATCCGGCGGTGATGAAAACCATGTGGCTGTCTGCAAGTGATTCACGCAGCTCATCCATGCTTTCCAGGGCAGCATCTCTACCCACACTTGGATCTGCGCCGGCCCCAAGGCCTTCGGTAAGCTGAACGCCCATTTGGATTTTAGTTTCTGCCCTGGAATGTTCTAAAGCCTGGGCATCGGTGTTGGCCACAATAAATTTAACACCTTGAAGCTTGGCGTCGATCATATTGTTGACCGCGTTGCCGCCGGCCCCGCCGACCCCGATGACCTTAATTTTAGCCGTGTTGTTGTTTTCCACATAAGAAAAAGTCATATCCACCTCCTTTAAGGATTTAAATAATATTTTTAAACCATTGTTTCATTTTATTTAAAATTGTCTGCAGCCCGTTGGCATCTGACTTAACATCCTGGATACGGCAGCTTGTTTTTGATCCGAAAATGACAAGTCCAACGCCTGTGGCGTATGCGGGGTTTTTAACAATATCTTTGAGTCCACCGATACGATTGGCTTCACCGATACGAACGGGAACGCTGAATACGGATTCGGCCATTTCTGCAATGCCGTCCATGACAACGCTGCCGCCGGTGAGTATAAATCCGGCAGGAAAATTGTTTTCAAGTCCATTGGAAAACAACTCCTGTTTCAGCAGAGAAAAGATCTCCTCCACCCGGGGTTCCAGGATTTCAGCAAGAATACCCTTGGGCAGACGCTTGGGGGCTCTGCCCCCCACTGCCGGCACCTCAATGACATCATGGGCCTTGACGTTTTGCGGTATGCAGGTGCCGTGTGTTTTCTTGATTTTTTCCGCTTCGGGCAAGGGGGTACGAAGCCCTACGGAAATATCGTTGGTCAGGTTATGGCCGCCCACGGTGAGTTCGTAAATGAATTTTAGATTATTGTCTTTGAACAGGGCCAGGTCTGTGGTCCCGCCGCCCATATCGACCAGGATGCAGCCAAGCTCCTTTTCTTCATTGGTGAGAACGGCATAGCCCGAGGCCAGGGATTCAAGAGCAATGTCGCAGACCTCGAGCCCTGCCTTGTGGCAGCACTTGATAATGTTACGTGCTGCAGAGACCGCCCCTGTGATGATATGTATTTTGGCTTCCAGGCGTATGGCAGTCATGCCCACGGGGTTCTGAATGGACGTCATTTCATCCACAATAAACTCCTGGGAAATGACATGCAGAATCTCCCTGTCCGGGGGGATAGCAACCGCCTTGGCCGCGTCAATGACCCGTTCCACATCCATTTCGGTGATTTCCCGGCCTTTGATGGCAATGATGCCATGGCTGTTGAAGCCTTTGATGTGGTTGCCTGCAATGCCCACATAAACGGAAGATATATTGCAGTCCGCCATGAGTTCGGCTTCCTCCACAGCTTTTTTAATGGAATCCACCGTGGACTCGATATTGACCACGGATCCTTTGCGAAGCCCTGTGGAGGGGTGAGAGCCCACACCGATGATGTTGATCTCATCATCAAGCATCTCACCGACGACTGCGCAGATTTTGGTGGTACCGATGTCAAGTCCCACCAGTAAGTTTTCGTTCCCCGGCAAGTTAAACCCCCTTTTCTATTGTATGTTGGGCAGCATCTTCAGTTGTAACAAACACCTTTTCCAGGCTGAAAAGATCTATGGCGGATATGGTTTTGCCCGGATAGTTGGTCTCAATATAGCGCTGAATCTGCCTGGCCCTTGCAAGTTTTTCTTCAAATCCGTCAAACCCGAGTTTAACCGGAATAATAGTTTTGTTTTCAGATTCTGTGTCGTTTAAATTTTTTGTGAAATTTGTATCTGGATATGTGTTTAATATATTTATGAGTATGCCTGTATTTTCGTCTCCCAAAATTGTCTTTATTTGTCCAAACCCTTTGATTCTTAATATTTCCATTACGGCATTGAACAGATCCCCTTCAAACAGATACGTGCTGTTGGACAGACTTAAATCTACCCCGGATATAACCGGCAATGCCTTTAGATCATCCTTGGCCGGTTCGTACTCTTTAAAGGGAGCACCCTGGGCATTGATAACGATGTCTGCCAGGTTTTCAATGGTCACTATGGCTAATGGTTCCTGTTCTTCAATTTTAATGGAAATGGTTGATAAAAGCTGACGTTTCACCGTGGCCATGCGAATCCATGGATGGGTGTTCAACTTTTTTTCGAGCAGATCCGGCTGCAGTTCAAAAATATTGCTCGGCTTGTCAAGTCCTATCCGGGCCAGGAGTTCGTCTCTGGTTACCCGGTCAAGACCGTCAATCATAATGGTTTTAACATCAAATAGAGGGCTTTGGAGAACCGCATCGTGTATGTAGATGCAACCAAAACTCATTGCACCGACAAAAAGAATCAAAAAAAATTTTCCCCAAAGGGCTTTGCCACCAAAAAAAGTTTTAAGTTTCCTGGTCTTTTTTCCCTGCGCCTTGTACTTGTTCTGAGTAATTTTCTTAGTCGCCAATGGTTTTCACCTCTTTTTTAAGGTTAATCCCGAATTTTTCGTATACGCGTTTCCTTACCTGGCCGGCCAGGTTCAGGATATCTTTTGCGCAGGCGTTGCCGTGGTTGACAATGAAATTGGCGTGCAGATCAGATACCATGGCCCCGTTGCACCGGGCACGTTTCATTCCGGCCTGCTCAATGAGAAAGCCTGCCGATTTATCGCCCGGGGGGTTTTTGAAAAAACACCCGGCAGATGCCTGGGACACCGGCTGGGTGGATTGTTTTGTCTTAAGGTTGCGGTAAAATTCATCTCTGACGGTTCCGGTGTCAGCCTTGGTTAACCCAAGCCGAACTTTGAGCACAATGCTGTTTTCAAGGGCAAGTTTCCGGTAGGAAAATTGCAAGTCGTTTACCGGCAGCACCATAGTTTCCAGGGTGGCAAGGTCCAATATTTCGATTTGTTTTACGATTTGGCTCATGTCCCAGCCAAAGGCCCCAGCATTCATCATGACGGCACCGCCAATGGTGCCCGGAATCCCGGCTGCCCATGCCAGGCCGGTTAGGCCTGCGTCCGCCGCGTATCTGCATAGACGACCAAGAGACTCTCCGGCAAGAGCCGTCAAGTAAATTTGGTCCGGTGATTCGTCATCCGTGTTTATGGAAGGCTTTGTCTGCTCAATTTTTTGTTTCAGCCGGGTAAGCACCATCACAAGCCCCCGAATGCCGTTGTCCGATATAAGAATATTGGTGCCGCCGCCGATAATTGTAACCGGCAGTTCGGCTTTGTGTGCGATTTTGACAAGAGCGATCACCTGTTCTACGGTTTGCGGCAACATCAGAAGGTCTGCAGAGCCGCCCACCCTGAAACTGGTGTACCGGTCCATGGCCCTTTGCGTTTCCGGCGCAAAGGAAGCGAACATGTTTTTTATGTTATCGCTTAGAACCATGTATTACAAAATCTCCACCAGTTTTTCTCCAAGGGTGTATACATCGCCGGCCCCTAACGTGAGTATCACATCCCCCGGCTTTGCCTTATGGGTGATGATGGATAATGCCTGGATAAAATCCGGAGCAAAGCAGGCATCCTTGTGTCCATGGGCCTTTATACCTGCCACAAGTTTTTCCGAATCCACTTCGTCAATGGGGTCTTCCGACGCCGCGTAGATGGGCAACACCAGGAGCACGTCAGACTGGTAAAAGGCCCGGGTGAACTTATGGAATAATGCCTGTGTTCTTGTGTATCTGTGCGGCTGGAATACCACAATAAGCCGTTTATCCGGACAGCTTTCCCTGATCGCCGTCAAAGTCGCCTTGATCTCAGTGGGGTGATGGCCGTAATCATCCATCACTGTGATGCCCTTGGCTTCGCCTTTTATTTCCAAGCGGCGTTTGACGCCTTTGATTTCTTCCAATGCTTTTTTAATGGTGTCGAAGGGGATGTTGAGCTCCAGGCCCGTGGCAATGCCGGCCATGGCATTGAGGATATTGTGTCGGCCTCCGATGTTTAAAAGAATATGACCCAGGTCCTGTTCTCCCTTGAATACGTTAAACAGGGATTTCCCGTTTTCAAACCGGATGTATCGTGCCTGCAGTTCTGATTGGGCCGTCATGCCGTAGGTGGTGTGTCGCACTGTAATCCTGGGCAAAATGTCCTGGATATGGGGGTTGTCCAGGCAGAGGATGGCAAGGCCGTAAAAGGGCACGGAATTGATAAACTGGACAAACTTGTCTTTTATATCTTCAATATCCTTGTAAAAATCCAGATGCTCCAGGTCAATGTTGGTCACCGCTGCAATGGACGGGGCGTATTTAAGAAATGATCCGTCGCTTTCATCTGCCTCGGCCACAATGAATTCTCCGGACCCATGCAGGGCATTGGTGTCCAGACCCTGGAGCAGGCCGCCGATGATTACCGTGGGATCAAGTCCTGCCGTGTTCAGGATCTGGGAGATCATGGCAGTGGTGGAGGTTTTGCCATGGGCGCCTGCCACGGCAATGGCGTACTTGATGCGCATGAGTTCGGCCAACATTTCAGCCCGGGGAATAATGGGACATCCCAGTTCTTTTGCCCGGATCACTTCCGGGTTCTGGGCGGAAATGGCCGAAGAGGTTACCACCACATTGACATCTGTGAGGTTGTCCTTGGCATGGCCCTTGTAAATTACCGCGCCTTTTTCTTTGAGACGGTCGGTGATGTGGGACAGTTTGAGATCAGACCCCGATATGGTGTAGCCAAGGTTCAACAGCAACTCGGCAATGCCGCTCATGCCGATGCCGCCGATGCCTACAAAGTATATGTGATAATCATGCTGGTACATTGTCTTCCTTTTTTAAAGTATTCGCCCCTATAATACGATCGGCAATGAGGTCTGCGCCATGGGGCATGGCAAGCGTCTTCATGGCGTTTGCCATGTCGGATCTTTTTTTTGTATTGTGCTGCAGGTCTCCAATGGCTGCCAATAAGGTTTGCCCTGTCAGGTCCTTGTCCGCAATCATGATGCAGGCGCCCTGGTCGGCCAGAAATTGTGCGTTGGCGGTCTGGTGGTCGTCTGCCGCATGGGGGTAGGGGACCAGGATGGCGGGTTTCCCCTTGATGCATAGCTCTGACACCGTGCCGGCGCCTGCCCGGCTGATGACCAGGTCTGCCCGGTCCTGGATGGCCGGCATATCGTAGAAAAAGGCTGCGGCTTTGTGCCGGATATCCCCGGCAGCATAAAATTGTTGTATCTGTGTCTCGGCATTTTTTCCGGTCTGGTGGATGATGAAAAGCCGACTGGTCTCTTTCATCATCGCCACAGCATCGGTGAATGCCCCATTGATGGAGGCTGCACCCTGGCTGCCGCCGGTGACAAGAATAAGAAAATCATCTGCGTTTATCCGGTTCAGGACACTATCATCCGTCTTGATGTTTTCCAGTGGCGTATTTAAAGGGCGGCGTACCGGGTTGCCCACCAGAAAGGTGGTATCATTTTCCGGCATGCCTTTTGTCTCCTTAAAGGATATAAACCGGGTCCGGGCAATTTTGGACAGCATACGGTTGGTCATGCCGGGGAATGCATTCTGTTCATGGATGGCTGTTTCCCTGAAAAGGATACGCCCGGCCAGAACCAGGGCAAAGGATGAAAATCCGCCCACGCCCAGGATGAAATTGGCTCTGAACCCAATGATGATCACCAGGGCCTGGATCAGGCTGATGCCCACAAGACCGGCTGACCAGGCCTTTGCAAAAAGGTTTTTTCCCTTTATGGGTCTGGAGATAATTGATTTATGGGCAAATCCGTACCGGGCAAGGGTATCTGTTTCAAAGGGTGCATTGGTGCCCACAAAAAGGATTTTTGTGGACGGGTCTTTTTCCATCAGGGCCTGGGCCACGGCAATGCCCGGGAACAGATGCCCCCCTGTTTTTCCGCCGGCAATGATGACATGTTTATTTTTTGACATGGTTTGCCGACGCTCCTATGTTCATTAAAATACCCATGGCTGCCATATTGATGATCAGCGATGTCCCGCCGTAGGAAATAAAGGGCAGGGTCAGACCTTTGGTGGGCAATACACCTAAGGTCACGCCTGTGTTGATGATGACCTGAAGCCCTAAATACAGGGTGATCCCCGTGGCGGTTATCGCCCCGAAAAAGGTATCTGCCTGCTGGGCAATGCGGGTACCGGTGTGCAGGATAAGCCCGTAAAGCACCAGAATTACCGTCACGCCGATAAGGCCGAGTTCCTCGCCAATGATGGAAAAAATAAAATCCGTATGGGGTTCTGGCAGAAAGTGCATTTTCTGCATGGACAGTCCGACTCCTTTGCCGAACAGACCGCCCGATCCAAAGGCCTTCAGGGAGTTGGTGAGCTGGAATCCGATGCCAAGGGGATCTTCCCAGGGGTTCAGAAATCCGATGATTCGCTCGAGTCGGTAACTGACCTTGAAGACCAGAAAGTATACCACAGGAATGATCAGTGGCAACGGGCTGAGCAGGTAAAGCAGAGGCACGCCTGCGGCGAACATCATTCCCCAGCAGATCATGCCCAGTACCACAATGGTGCCGAAATCGGGCTGGCACAGGATGAGTACGGCCATGAGGCCAAATACTATGGCATGGGGCACAACACCAATGGAAAATTCCTTTAACTTTCCTATTTCCTGTTTTTTGGACAGGGAGTAGGCCATGAAAAGGATCATCGCAAGTTTGGCAAATTCTGCGGGCTGGAATGCGAACAGCCCTAAATCAATCCAGCGTCGGGCATTGTTGGCCTTAATGCCGAAAGTCGGGATAAGGACGGCTACCAGAAGGCCGATGGCTGCTACCAGAATAATATACGCCATGCTTTTGTATAATTTATAAGGCAAAGAGGCGGTGATATACATAATACATAAGCTGATAAACAGGAATATGGATTGGCGTTTCAGGTAATAAAACAGGGTGTCATGTTCATCCATGGAGATGGTGCAAGAGGCAGAATAGACCATGACCAGGCCAATGCCGGTGAGAATGAGCACCGGAAAAAGAATGGTCTTTTCTTTGAAAAAGGGATGGAGACGACCTGGGATGTATTCCCGGGCGTCCAGGGTCTTAGCCATGGCAGACCTCCTGAACCGGAACCAGTCGGTTGACAATGCGGGCAAAATCCTTTCCCCGTGCCTGATAATTGGCATAGAGATCAAAACTTGCGCAGGCCGGGGATAAAAGTACCACATTGCCTTTGTCTGCCACGGACACAGCCTTGTTAACGGCGCAGTTCATGTCTTGGCAGGCGTATGCGGGACAGATGCCTTCAAATGTCTCCATGATATGACCGGTCGCTTCGCCCATGCCGATAACCGCCTTGGCCCGAGCTTTTACTTCGGGCACCAGGGGGGAAAAATCAAGGCCCTTTTCCCTGCCTCCGAGAATAAGAATGATACCGGATTCAAAGGATTCCAGGGCGCGAAGCACGGCATCGACGTTGGTAGCCTTGGAATCGTTGTAAAAACGGATGCCGTCAACTTCCCGGACAAAGGCGATGCGATGGTCTGACAGGGTAAATTCGTTTAAGGCCTGCCTGATGCCTGCCATGGTAGCACCGCAACTCAGCGCCGCAAGGGCGGCTGCCGCAACATTTTCCCTGTTATGGATGCCGGGAAGCCTGGCTATTGTGTCTGCAGCAAGGGTGTCACAGATGTCGTGGGTTTGGATATCGATTCCCATCTTGTGAATGTTTGCACCCCGGGTCACATGATCCGTGGATGAGAATCCAAGGATGTCAGCACAAATGGTTTTAGTCCGGGTTGAAAAATTGTCGATGCGACCGTTAATCACGGCAATATCCCGGGCGGTCATATTTTTAAAAATAGACCATTTTGAATTAACATAGGCGTCAAAATTCGGATACCGGTCCAGGTGATCTTCGGCAATATTGAGAAGCGCTGCCGTATGGGGCCTGAAGGTCTGGGCAAGATCAAGCTGGAAGGACGAGACTTCGGCTACCACAACATCCCTGGGGCTCTTCTGCATAAGATATTCCATAAGCGGGGTGCCAATGTTTCCGCCCATAAAGCAGGAAATGCCAGAGGCTTCAAGCATGGCTGTCGTCAGTTCCGTGGTGGTGGTTTTTCCGTTGGTGGCGGTTATTGCGATGACCGGCGTGGTGTTGTATTGGGCAAAAATATCCAGCTCGCCTTTGACGGACACGCCCTTGTTCCGGGCGGATCGGATAAAAGGCATGTTTAAGGGAATACCGGGGCTGGGGATGATGACGGATGCCTTGTCGAACATCTGTTGGTCATGGCTGCCGATCATTACCGGGATACCCATTTTTTTTAAGGCCGCGGCTTCATCGGTCTTTGTCCCGTCAATATCCGTAGCAGCCACGCAGTGCCCCCGGGATTTTAAAAACCGGGCCATGGAAAGCCCACAGGCCCCTAAACCCACAACTAATTCATATGTTTCAGAAAAATTGGACATGTTATCTTATTTTCAATGTACTCAGGGATAGGGCAGCCAGGGTAATGGAAATAATCCAGAACCGGACAATAACCTTGGATTCATGCCAGCCTTTTAATTCAAAATGGTGGTGTAATGGTGCCATTCTGAAAATTCTCTTGCCGTGGGTGATTTTAAAATAGGCGACTTGGATAATCACGGAAGTCGCTTCCATGACAAAAAGCCCGCCCACCAGCACCAGCATGATCTCCTGTTTGGTGACCACGGCAATGGTGCCAAGGATGGCACCAAGGGGGATGGAGCCTGTATCGCCCATGAAAATTTGGGCCGGATGGGCATTGAACCATAAAAATCCCATGCCTGCGCCTGCCAGGATGCCGCATATGACGGAGACTTCTCCGGCTGCGGGAATGTGCCGGACATGCAGATATTCGGCAAACTGGGCATGACCGGCCACATAGGCAAACAGCATATAGGTCATGGATGCCACGATAATGGGGCCGATGGCCAGTCCGTCCAAGCCGTCGGTGAGGTTCACGGCATTGGATGTGCCCACAATAACCAGGCAGGCAAAGGGGATATAAAGTATACCTAAATTAATGGCCACATTTTTGAAAAATGGTACTGTGAGAACGGCATTGAAGTCCGGGCTGCTGTAAATCAGAAAGCCAATGAACAGGCCTGAAAGGACCTGGAGAAGGAACTTTGCCTTTGCCGTGAATCCCATATTTCTTTTTCTTACCAGCGACATGTAGTCATCAATAAAGCCGATGGCACCGAAAAGCAGGGTGACCAGCAACAATATCCCCACATAGTGGTTGGTGAAGTTTCCCCATATAAAGGTGGAAACAAAAATGGAAAACAGGATCATGATGCCGCCCATGGTCGGGGTGCCCTGTTTTTTTAAGTGGGACTTGGGGCCGTCGGTCTGGATGATCTGGCCAAAATGCATGATCTGCAGCTGCCGGATTACAACAGGGCCGAGGATAAAGCAGATGAGAAAGGCGGTCAGTCCTCCGTATATGGTGCGGAAGGTAATATATCGGAAAATATTGAAAATGGTATAGTGTTCGTGTAACGGATATAAAAACTGGTAAAACATTAGATCAGTTCGCCCTTTCAGCAGGGATTTTTTTAAGTACCGGAATCAGCGTTTCCATGGCCATTCCTCTGGAACCTTTGATCAGTACCCACGTTTCGTATTTTGTTAATTTTTTAAGGGTATCCCCTATTTCCTGTTTTGATCCCATGACGATACGTGCCTCCGGATATCCTTTTTCAAGAGCACCCTCCCGGATCTGGGCGACCTGGGTGCCGAACAGCAAAAGCTTTGCCGGTGACAGCGCTGCCACCAGATGCCCCACCTGCCGGTGATGTTCTTGGGTTTGATCTCCTAATTCCAGCATATCCCCGAGCACGGCAATGCCCCGGTTGGTGCCGGCCATCCGATTTAAAACTTTCAGGGCCTGGTCCATGGAACAGGGGTTGGCATTGTAAGTGTCGTCAATGAGGTGAAGGCCGTTGGCAAGGTGTCTTACATGCATCCTGCCTTGAACCGGGACAAAGGCTTCAAGCCCCTGGGCAATATCTGTTTCATCAATGCCGGCCGCCTTTGCCAGCGCAGCGGCAGCGGCTGCATTAAAGGCCATGAAATCAGCAGGGGAGGGGACCGTGTATTGGCGGGTATGCCCATCCATGGTCAGGGAAAAGGCAATGCCATGGTCTGTGGGATTGATTTGCGACAAAAGCACATCGCTGTTGCGTTGGGTTCCAAAACGCATCACTTTGGTTGTGTCGGCGGTTTTTTTTGCTCCCCGGGCAAGGATTTCAATTCTTGGATCATCAGCAAAAATGATGGCTGTACCGCCGGGATTCAGACTGTCAAAAATTTCAGCTTTGGCCCGGGCCACATTATCCAGTGAGCCCACACCTTCCATATGCGACCCATGGGTGTTGGTGACCAGTGCAATATCGGGCCGGGCAATGGCACAAAGCCGGGATATTTCACCCGGGTTGCTCATACCCATTTCCACCACGGCCCATTCATGGATATCTGCCAACCTGAGCAGGGTCAGGGGCAAGCCGATTTCATTGTTCAGATTCCCTCGTGTGGCCAGGGTGTCATGGTGTAGGCTAAAGATATCTTCGGCCATTTTCCGGGTGGATGTTTTTCCGTTCGATCCTGTCAGGGCGGCGATTTTTACATTTGAACGCATTCTGTGATACCGGGCCAGGTGTCCTAACGCGGCCAGGGTATCCGGCACTTCAAAAAAGCAGGCGTTTGTTTTGTCCATCAGGCGTTTCTGATTTAAATCAAGGGTGTTTGGGTAGCCCTGGGTGACAACAAAAGCTGAAACGCCTTTTTCGGCCAGGTCCGGAATAAAGCTGTGTCCGTCAAAACGATCTCCTGCCAACGCCAGAAATACCATATCAGAGGAGATGTCTCTTGAATCGGTGCCGATGCCTTTGAAAACCGTTGCCTTGGCATCTGCAACAGTTTTTTGGCCTGACACGGTTACTGCGTCACACCCAAGGGCCTTGGAAAGATCCGTAAGATGCCATGGTTTTGGCGTTAATGCGTTGGTGCAGGCATGGGTTAAGTGTTCCTTGTCATCAAAGTGAATGGTGCCGGCATTAGTGATCTGGTATGTTTCATGACCCTTGCCTGCCGCCACGATAATGTCCTGGGGGGTAGAAATTTGAACAGCTAAGGCCAGGGCTTTGGCCCTGTCGGTCATCCGGATATATCCTTTTTCACAGGCATTTGATTCGCAAAGATCAATCTGTTTGAACCCCTGGGCACGGATACCGTCTATAATTTCGTCAATAATGGCGTCCGGGTTTTCGGTTCGCGGATTGTCCGAGGTGACAATGGCAATGTCCGAGTATTTGCAGGCAATGACACCCATGGGGCCCCGCTTGGTGCGATCCCTGTCTCCGCCGCACCCAAACACCGTGATCAGTCGGGCAGGAGCGCGACCGGCAAGGGTTTTCAGGATGGATTCAAGGGCATCGGGTGTGTGGGCATAATCCACAAAGATATGCCGGTTCAGTTCCGTGGACAGTTTTTCAAGCCGGCCCGGCACCCGTTCAAGAACAGCAATGCCCCGGGCAATGGATTCAGGACAGATGCCTGTTGCTAACGCCGCACCTGCCGCGCATAAGATGTTTTCCAGGTTGAAGCGACCCGTGAGCCTTGAGTGCATGGGGGCTTGTACACCACTGAAATCCAGGGAGCCTTGCAACCCATGGATGTCGTCTGATATGTTAATGGCCCGGATATCGGCTTCATGATCTGCACTGACCCGAATTACGGGCAGGTCAAGGCTGTCTGCCAGCCGGGTGCCGTATGCATTGTCGATGTTGATAACCGCTTTGCCCCGGGTCCCGTCCCTAAAGGGGCCTAAGTACTCGGTGAACAAGGTTTTCTTGCAGGCAAAATAATTTTCGAATCCGTCATGGTAATCCAGATGGTCCTGGGTGAGATTGGTGAACACCGCCGCATTAAATTCGCATTCATCCACCCGGTGCTGGTCCAGGCTGTGGGAAGACACCTCCATGATGACATGGGTGACGCCGGCAAGTTTCATGTCATGCATGATTTTTTGCAGGCACACCGCATCCGGGGTGGTGATGGGATTGTCAATGGTGATACCCGGATATCTGATATTTATCGTGCCGATGACACCGCAGGTGATGCCGCAGGTTTGATAAATCTGTTCCAAAAGCCAGGTAATGCTGGTTTTACCATTGGTTCCGGTGATGCCCACAAGCACCAGATCCTTTGAGGGATGACCGAAAAAATTTGCAGCAGCAATGGCTGTATCTTTGCGGGTGTTCTTTGACAGAACAATATGCAGGGACTGTTCCCGGGACAGTCCCTGGGGGATTTTTTGGGCCAGAACCGCCGTGGCCCCTTTGTCAAAGGCCTGGGAAATATAGTCATGGCCGTCTGCGGTGTGGCCGTCCACGGCGATGAATAAGGCGCCCTGTGCCACCTGCCTGGAATCGCAGGTAATATTGGAGATGGAGGTGTCGCCGATACCTGCCTGTTCCTGATCAGGCGTGAGCACGACTTCAGTTGTGTTCAGGATTTCAGTCAGCTGCATGGGACACCTCCCGGGGTACTGCCGCTATCATATCTATGTTGGGCGCAATGTTCAGATAGTTAAAGGACCGGGCCATGATATCCTTAAAAGCCGGTGCCGCCACAATGCCGCCGTAATGATTTTGTTTGGGCTCATCCACCACCACTAGGATGGCTAAGGCCGGGTTGTCAAAGGGCGCAAAGCCTGCAAATGCCGCAGTGTATCTGGAATTGGAATATCCTTTTTTACCCCTGGCTGCTTTCTGGGCTGTGCTGGTTTTCCCACATATCCGGTAGCCGGGGATGGCTGCCTTGGTCCCTGTTCCGTCTTCCTGGACCACTCTGGCCATCATCTTTTTTACAATCCCTGCGGTTTTGGCAGAAATAACCTGACGGACCACGCAGGGTTTATTTTCCTGGAGAATCTCACCGGAGTTGGAACGGACCTTTTTAACCAGCAGGGGTTTCATCAATTTGCCGCCGTTGGCTATGGCTGATACGGCGCTTACAAGCTGGAGCGCCGTAACCGACATGCCTTGGCCAAAGGACATGGCCACTGCATCAATGCTTGTCCAGCGGTTCAGGGGCAGAATGACGCCCGAGCTTTCTGCCGGGCAGTTGATGCCGGTTTTTGTGCCGAATCCAAAGGCCTTCAGGTAATAGTGCATGGCTTTTGGACCTATGTCCTGGGCGATTTTTGCAGCCCCGATGTTGGAGGAAAATTTTACAATCTGCCCCGGGGTCAGGTAAGTATGGGGGTGCGTATCATGGATCACGGATCCGCCCACGCGGTAATTGCCTTTTTCACAATTGATAATGGTTGTGGCAGACATGCCCCGTTCAATGGCCGAGGCCACGGTGATCACTTTCATGATGGAACCGGGCTCAAATGCGTCGGTCATCGCTCTGTTTCTGTAGCGGCTTCGGCTGAAATCACCATAGTTGTTGGGATTGAATTCCGGGTAGTGGGCCACGGCAAGAAGTTCACCGGTGGCCGGCTGCATGACAAGGGCCATGCCCGATTTGCCCCGGTGTTCTTTCACGGCCTGTTCAAGGGCCTGTTCGCTGAAAAACTGAATTCTCTTATCCAGGGATAAAACAATGGTGCATCCCTTAAGTCCGTTTCGCTTATTTTTTCCCGTATCAAGGATTGTACCCTGGCCATCCCTGTATTCTTGGGTCTTCAGGATCCGGCCTTCCAGAAAGTCATTATAAGAGAATTCCAGTCCCTCAAGGCCGTGATCATCTTTGCCTGTGAACCCGATGACCTGGGCTGCCAGGCGTCGGTTGGGGTAAAACCGTTTGGAGTTATCCGGCGTATAGATACCGACGATGTTCAGCTTTTTAACCGCGTCTGCCTTGGCGGGTGACACCCTGCTTGCCAGAAGCGCAAATCGGCGTTTTTGGGAAAGTTTTTTTTCCATTTCAGCCTGGCTGCCGCCAAGGATTTTCACCAGTTGACCTGCCGCCTGCCGGACATTCTTAATCTGGGTGGGGTCTGCGGTAATATTGGGTGCATCAATGCTGGCTCCCAGTTTGTTTAAATGGCGGTCAAGGATCAGTCCACGGTCACCCTGGATGGTAATCCCTCTGACATAGGTGTTTTCAGCTTTTTTCTTAAGCGCCTCACCCTGGAGAATCTGGATGTCAAAGGAACGGATGACAATGCCCACCAGGCACAGCAGTAGAAAAAAACGGATGAAAAGAATGCGTAGACCGATTTTTTCATAAGGGGTTGCCGCCATTTAGTTCGTTCCTTTGGGCAGGTAAATGGTTTGATTAAAGATGTCCGGTGCCAGTCCTAACCGGGTGCGGGCAATACGGGTGATTCGTGCTTCGGATTTAAGGCGCTCTATTTCCACGCCTAGAGCCTGGCGGTAATCTGCCATATCCCGGATATTGCTTTCAGTTTTTGCAATCATAATCATGGCCTGGTTGGATTCGCTTCTGATCCAGGCGTTGCAGATGAGTTCGGCTGCCAGCACCATGATAAGAAAAAACCACAGCAACCCTTTTTGGTTCTGCATGGCATTTATTTGTCTTTCTGGTATGTTCACAGCCGGATTGCCCTTTTTTATAAAAATCCCAATAAGCTGTTAAATTATTTCATATTTTGTTGTGGGGTCATCCCGGGTGTTGATGGACCCGGTCATCCCATGGCTGCTATATCCTTTGTGCCACCCGTAGTTTGGCGCTTCTTGCCATGGGGTTTGCTTTAATTTCGTCTGAATCCGCTGTCACAGGTTTTCGGGTAACGGATTCCATTTGTTTCACAAATCCGCATATACATTGGGGAAATTGTCTTGGGCAGGTGCATCCGTTCTCAAAAGCGCGCAGCCGCTGTTTGACAATACGGTCTTCCAGAGAGTGAAAGGAGATGATGCTGATACGCCCACCCTTGACCAGCATGGAGGGCACCGCCTGTATGAATGTTTCCAAGCGTTCAAGCTCCCGGTTGACCACAATACGCAGGGCCTGAAACACCCGGGTGGCCGGGTGAATTTTTTGCTTTGCCTTTGCACGGGCAGGCATGGCGTTCTCAAGGACCCCGGCTAGTTCAAGGCTGGTGGCAATGGGGGTACAAGCTCTTTTTTCAATGATTGCCTTTGCCATCCGTCTTGAAAAGCGTTCTTCCCCGTATGTGAAAAAAATATCAATCAATTGCTTTTCCGAATATGTATTTACCACCTGATGTGCGGTTAAAGAATTGCGGACATCCATCCGCATATCCAATGGTTCATCTTTTTTAAAACTGAACCCCCGTTTGCTTTGGGTCAGCTGGTTGAGTGAAAAACCCAAGTCAAGAAGGATGCTGTTAACCCCGTTAATGCCGGCATCTTTGAGAATGTCGGGGAGATCACTGAAGTTGTTATGGTACAGCCGGACATTGTCCTGGAAAGGATGAAGTACATTTCGGGCGTTGGCAATGGCATCCATGTCCTGGTCAATGCCGATGAGCAACCCGTCGGAACCTATGGCTTTGAGTGTTGCCATCGCGTGTCCGCATCCACCGAGGGTGCAGTCCACACATATGTCTCCGGGTTTAAGGTTTTGATACGCATGCACCTGATTCGGCATGACAGAGGTATGTTCGAAAACCATATTATAACCCTATGGAAGCAATCTCTTCTCTGACGTCCTCCCGCTCAAGCTCCTGTTCCATTTTTTTCTGCTCCTGCTCCCATTTATCTTTGGCCCAGATTTCAAACCGGTCCAGAACACCTACAAGAACGACCTCTTTGTCTATCCCTGCATAGGTTCTCAGATTCTGGGGAATTAAAACCCTGTCCTGCTTGTCGCATGTCAGCGGACAGGCATTACCCAGGAAAAATCGTTTAAACCTCTGCATGGCTGCGGTCTTGACCGTTTTTAAGCGGTCCTCAATAGCCTTCCATTCGCTGAAGGTAAAGGCGAAGATGCAGCCATCCTTACTTGAGACCACAATCCCGTAATCATCTTCCGCTTTGAGCACTTTTCTGAATCGTGCCGGGATAATGAGTCTTCCTTTGTCATCAATTGTATGACAGGAACTGGATCGGAACACTTGAGCGGCCTTTTTTATAGAATACTACATCCACTTTGCACCCACCTTGCTGCCACTTTTACGAAAAATATAAAATAAGTCAAGTTAAAAAAATATAATTTGTCAGGAAAATAAAGGGTTCAGTTGGCAGATATTCGGTGTATTTGCTTTAAAATACGTTAGTTATGTTGAATGTTTGATTTGGGCGTGGCCGAGTGGGGGATTGTGGTTGGATTAGGTGGTGCGATGTCTGTATTGGGAGCTGGCGAATTCCGGTAAATTAGGTTAAAGAGCACCGGCTACGGTTCTATGAATTTGATCAATTTTTTTATTCAGTTCTTCCTTGCTGCAGTTTGGAATATGCACTGGGGGGTGGATGATAAGATCTACCGTGCCCGGCATGAGATCCAGCGTATCAGAGGGGAGAATATGTTCTGAATTTTTAATCGTTATCGGCAAAACAGGCAGCCCTGAAGTCATGGCAAAGACAAATGCGCCTTTTTTAAAAGGCAGGAGGTGGCCCCTGGATCTTGTGCCTTCGGCAAAGAAAAGTACGCTGGCTTTGTCTGATAACCTTTTTTGGGCCGCTTTTATAGATTCCACGGCAGCTTGCCCATTGGATCTGTTTACATATATACAGCCAAGGAGAGTGCAGGCTGTACCAAAAACCGGAATATTTTTAAGCTCCATTTTCATCACCCATTTGATGATGAGCCCTGTAAACCCTTGCAGTACAGGGATGTCCACCATACTTTTATGGTTGGCCACCACAACGTAAGAGGATAATGGATCATAATTCTGCCTGCCCTGGATTCTGACTCGTATGGACGCAATGGCACAGAATATTCTGGCCCAGGTCACGGCCAGCACATCAGCCTTGTCCGGGCCAAAAGCAGCCCCCACAACGATACAACTCAGTGCCATGACCAGGGTGTTTAAGATCAATGCCGGGATCACAATGATCCATTTATGGGGCTGATAAGCTATTTTGAATAAAACGTTCACTCCTTATTCGGATTCAGTGCTTTCCTGTTGTTCAATACCCAAAAGTCGATCCGTATAGGAAACAATATCTTCGGCTTTATAGCTGGTGAGGGTGAAGGCATAAGGTGTATATGAACACGACCCTTCCACGTCCCGATCGTTATTTTTCTCGAACAGATTTAAAACAAAAACTTTATCGTTTTCAAGGGAAATTTGACATGAGGGTTGTCTTTCCTTTAACCGGGCAGTTTGGTCATCATCCATAAAGGCCTGGCATTCAAGTTTTGACAAAGACGACAGAAGATCGGACACTGTTTTTTGGTCCACAACAGAACCATCTTCATTTTCCCATATCGTTTTTTCAGGGGCCGGTTTTTCTGCGGTTAAAGCCTCTTTGGTTTTGTCTTTTTCCTGATCCGGTTTTTCAGATACTATCGCTTTTACCAGGGTGACGGTTTTTCCCTGCTTATCCAATGTGACTTTTTTCACGCTCTCCAGCTCAAACCCCAGTACTGTTTTGTCCCTGAAATCAGCAGCTGCTTTGTCAAACTGATTTTTGAAATTGCCGTTGGCCTGGTATACGGTGCGATCCTGGTCATCCAGATAGATAAATGTATGGTTGTAGCTGGGCGCTGTTTTGCCGATGACAAAGCTGCGCAATACCTTTTTGTCGGCCAGGGCCTTAACCTTCACGGCATGGTTATCATCCAGTTCATACCTTGCAAGGTCCTTTGCCTCGGATACAAGGGCGGACAGCTTTATCTGTTTTAACGTGCCAAGTATCTGTCTTATTTCATCCGGGTTGGCCGGGAATTTTTCATCGGTAACGGTCCAGCCCTTTTCGCCTTTATCAAGAACCACTATTCGGTCTGACTTTGAGATTTCCATTCGATCAATGCGGGTGGTATCCACCTGGGGGATTGTTGGCAGTTCATAATGGACCTGGTCGTTTTTTTTAAGACCAAGATACGCGCTTAAGCCAATGATCAGTATGATCAGGATGATATATTCTTTTTTCATGATTATTCCTTTATTCGTGTTTAAACGAAAAGTCACCCACCTGTGCCTTACATCTGGGCAACTTTTCGTCCAAACGCAGGGTTAACATTCAGGCACTTAGGACCGCAAATCAACCGAACATATTTGCAATTTTTTTCTTTTTCATGCGTCTAAAAAACAAGACGCCCAGGCCGAATAGAAAAACCAGGACACAAAGCCCAATGGTATTGAATCCCTTGATGATGCTTTTTGTCAGAGGATCGGTTTCTGAAATGGGGTTCAGGGTCTGTTGTTTGCTTCTTAAAAGGGCTGTGCCGTCATCGCCGTTGAGGTGGTCTATGGCGTTGAGCAGGAAGGTGGCATTGGTGGTGCGGCCCTGTTCGTCGAGCATATTGTCGTGGAGCATCTGGGCGCACCCGAGTACAAATATTTTTGCCGGCGCGGATGTTTCAATCACGCGGTTGCCTGCTTTGAGTCCTTCAATGTTTTTGGTCGACGCTTCAGATGGTTGGGGGCCTTCCTCGTTGTCTTCGTCTTGGGTGTCTGTCTCTCCGGCTTCCTTTTCGGGGACGGGTTTTCCTTTAAAATAAGATGTAAACTGCCCTTCCAGAAGATATGCCAGATCATAGGTGGACAGATCGTTCTCTGTGGCGGGCGGGCTTAAAAACATGGGATTCAGGTTAATGTTGTCTTCCATGAGCCATGCCTGGTCGGATGAGGATAAAAGACGCACGGCATTGACTTTAGCCTCGTCCTGGCCGCCTTTGACCTGTTTGACCGGGGAGATCTGCATGGCCACAAGGCCTTTGATGTTTTTCATGAACACAGGCTCATTGTTGATGGCATCGTCCTTGATCACCGGTGCAAAGTAGATGGTCTGCTCTCCGCCGCCCTGGGACTGGGGCAATTGCTGCTTATACGCATTTTTGTCCAGCACATAGGCTTTTTGGATTTCCACGCCATAGTGGGCTAACAGTTTTTCAAGGCCGGTGTCGATGGGGGCGAATGAGGGCATGCCCATCATGCCACCCTGGCTTTGTTGCTCTTCAAATGCATCGGCGAAAACAGCAATATTGGTGCCCTTCATCAGGGCCTGGTCAATCTGGAACAGTTCATAATCGGAAAAGTGTTGGGTGGGTTTGGCAATCACCAGGCAGTTGAGTCCTTCGGGAATGCCTTCATCTTTAAGGGGAATCTGTTTGATATTGTACCTTGAGCCCACAAGCTGGTCAAAAACGGTAAGGGCATTGCCGGCCTGGCCCTGCATCATGGACATGCGGTCCGGCCCAAGGGTGGGGCAGCCATGATCGGACAGATACCCGATGTCTTTGTTGATGCCGATCAGTTTCTCCATGACTGCTGTAATCTGTTCACCAAGCCCCTGGGTATCTGCCATTTGATAGGTGGTGCCGATGATGGGGATCTCTACTGCCGAGATCAGGGGCAACGTCTGGATTTTGCCTTTATATGCCACCACAAGGCCGGCTGTGCCTGCGCCTGCCTGGATATTTTTTTCAGGCACGTCAGGCCAGTGCATGGCCATGAGATCATATTTTTTTGCGACCTTTTCAAGTTCATCCGGATCTGAGATATCTTTGCGTTCAAACTGGAAAATACCCAGGTTCTTGCTGTTCAGTTTTTCCACAGCCGCAGCCACCTCATCACCAAGGTTCGGGAGCGCGTCCAACCCGATCAACGGCGCGATGGCATTAAGCCCGGAAGACATATACATGGTGATATTAATTTTGTCTGTTTGACGTAAAAGTGCGGACACCTTGTTGTTCAGCTTGCGGATGGCGCCGGTCAATTGATATTCAAGGCCGTCTGTGGCGGTGATGGCCGGGATCTTTTCTATGAGGTCCCCATGGAGGATAACCAGGCCCATGTAGGCATTTTTAAATTTCAGCTCATCGTTTTCCATCACTCTGATTTGGACCGGTGATATTCCATAATCCCGGGCCATTTCACGGTTCTGGTTCGCCTTGTCCCCCATGTCTGTTTCCTGGGATACATTATAAAAGTTGAAGTTGAAGTACCGTCCGGCCTGGGCTGCATATTCCGTGAGCAGATCCCTTAAGTACCGTTCCGTATTATTGTGGGGGGCGGGCAGGTTTTTTGAGAAAAACACTTTGATGTTCAAGGGTTCGGACAGGGTGGCTACGGCCTGTTTGCTGGCATCGGACAGGGAATAGATCCGGTTGGCTGTGAGATCAAATCTGAAAAACAGGCTTAATCCCGCTACATTCAAGAGAACGATAACCACCGCATACAGGATAAATTTCAGATAATATTCTTTAAGGAAAGGCTTACCCATGGTGACTCCTTAATTTTTTTCTTTCATGGCAATTTCGGTTGAGAAAATGAAAATAAAGATCACGGATGCAAAGTAAATCAGGTCCCTTGAATCAATGATGCCCTTGGAAATATTTGTAAAATGGGCATTGGCGCCAAGGTATTCCACAACCGGCACAAGACGTTCGGGAACAAAGAACAGCATCCGGTCAATAATGGTCAGGGTGAAACATATGGCACACCCGATAATAAATGCGATGATCTGGTTGCGGGTCAGCGCCGAGGCAAACAGCCCGACGCTGCAGTATGCGCCGCCCAGCAGAACCGCCCCAATATATCCGCCGGCCACAGGCCCTATGTCCACATTACCGATAAAGGAGATGAACAGGGGGTAGGAGAGGGTGGGGAGCAGCATGGCTGCGGCAAAGGCGCTTGCCGCAAAAAATTTGCCCAGGGCAATATGGGTAAAGGAGACCGGCATGGTCAAAAGGCTTTCATAGGAGCCCACGTTTTTCTCCTCGGCAAACATGCGCATGGTCACGGCCGGAATAAAAAAGGAAAAGGTTATGGGCAAAAGGGCGAAAAAGTCCCGTAGGTCGGCACGCCCGTAAATGAAAAAGGTGGAAAAGAAAAACCACCCCGTCACAATGAGAAACAGGGAAATTACAATATAGGCAATGGGTGAAATGAAATAGTCCTTAAATTCCTTTAAGGCGATGGTTCTGATCGGTGTCATTAAGCGCTCTCCCGTGTCAGTTCGTGGAAGATTTCTTCAAGGGCTAAAGATTGTCCTGCAAGCTCGGTGATAATCCAGTCGGTTTTTTTAATGGAGAGGTAAAGGTCCTGGCGGATGTCTTTATCTTCCTTGCAGCACAGTTCAAAGCTTATGCCGTCACTTGCCGGGGTGTCCGTCACAGTGATGTCAAGGCTTGCATCAAAGGCTTTAAGGTGGTCAAGGGCTGCGGTTATCTCCGCATTCTGCAACGTTAGCCGCACTACGCTGCGATGCCGGGCATTCTGTTTTAACTGCTCGGTGCCGGCGTCGGCCACTTTTTTCCCCTTGTTGATGATGGCGATTCGATCGCAGGTGGCTTCGGCCTCGGAAAGGATATGGGTGGAAAAAATAATGGTCTTTTCCTTGCCAATGCCTTTGATGATATCACGGATCTCTGCGATCTGGTTGGGGTCAAGGCCCGAGGTGGGTTCGTCAAGGATCAGGATATCCGGGTCGGACATCATGGCATGGGCCAATCCCACCCGCTGGCGAAGGCCTTTGGACAGATTGCCGATGGGCTTGTCCATGATACCGGATAACCCGCACAGCCTGCCTAATGCCCTGAACCGGGACAGTCTGCGATTCGGGTCATCCATCCCTTTAAGCCGTGCCACATAATCCAGGTAATCATATACCAGCATGCTGTGGTACAACGGCGCGGATTCGGGTAGATATCCGATCATGGATTTTATTTTCAGGGTGTCTTCCGGCATTTTAAGGTCATTGATCCTGATTGTGCCGGATGTGGGGGTAAAAAACCCTGTGAGCATCCTCAATGTGGTTGTCTTGCCTGCCCCGTTGGGGCCGAGGAGGCCAAGTATCCGGCCGGGTTCAATGGTGAGGCTGAGGTCGTCAACCGCACAGAAATCACCGTAATACTTGGTCAGGTTCTGAACATCAATCAACGTTTTCTCCTAAAAGTCTTCAAGTATTTTGCTTTTTTCAAGGAACGCATCAACGTCCTCTGCTGTTCGTTTCATGTGGTCTATCAGTTTTTCAAGATGCCGACAAAAAGGGTCGTCTTCGCCTAAAGTCAGTGTCGATTTTTGGTAAAGTGAAAGCAACTCGTTGAAACGGCTCTCCAAATTTCCGGCCAGTTTTTTTCGTTCTTCGTGCCTGATTTTTTCAGACTGGATAACCGATTCCAGTTTTTTGATGGAATACTCAACAAGCGCATCCCGGGGCATACTATAGGTTTCGGATATGGCCGTCAATGCCTCAATGGTTTTGCGGCTGAGCACAAAGGTTTTCTGTTTTCTGTCCAGCTGTTTGAACTTGCGTATCCGGATGGTCTGGGCCAGCTGATCCAATGCCGCATGGTCTTCAATGATGTGATCAAACAAGGATTTTTGCTTGATGCCCATGTGGCCGGCCACAAGGCCGATGGCATCAATGGCTTTCTGGGAAAGTTTGAATGTTGCCCTGACCGATTGTTTACCCCTTAAATCAAACATGGATAGTTCGGCAAAGGGGGTATTGTATTTCGCCATGTGTTCTCCTTTTCAGGACACGGTATTATTGCAGATTAATAGTCCAAAAAAGTAATGCGCATTTATTATGTTCACGTATGTTAGCTTAAACGGTCAACCGGATCAATGATTAATGCCTGGATAACCAAAATGTAATTTAATAGTATAGCTCACAGCTCACAGCTCGCAGCTCGTCCAAAGGACAATCATTTAATAGTATAGGAATTTCCATGCCCTATCAGCTATGGGCGAATAGCTTTCTATTCAGTAATGATAACGGGCTTGTACAAAATCTATTCTGTCATGAGCAACAACGTAAACAAGACGATGTTCCTGTGTTATTCGACGAGACCAAACACCAGATCCAAGGAATTTTAATGGTTGAGGTTTGCCGATACCCTGAAAAGGGTCGCGCATTATTGATTCTATCAATTGAAGAATACGAAGCGTTGTTTTTCGATCAGTTTCAACCCAATACTTAAGATCCCCTTTGAATTCAGGTTGGAATACCGAATCCCTTTGTATTTTTGCTTTGGATCGTTTTTTAGTGTTTTTACTCAAAACCGACTTCGTTTCGAAGGTCATCAATTGTTTGTGAAACACCAGAGCCTTTTTTAACCCGATTAAGTGCCGTTAAAAGTCGCTTTGCATTTTTAGGTGAACGAAGAAGATGCGCGGTTTCAAGCACAGCGGTAAGCTCATCGGTACTTATCATAGCAACATCTTCGCATCCACGACGCTGAATAATAACGATCTCCCTGTTTTTAGTGACCTCATCCATTAAAGAGGCCAAGCTGGCACGAGCTTGGGTGTAGGTCGTTTGTATTGTCATATTTTTTCCTTTTTTTATGTACATTAAAGGTGTACATGTTCCCACAGGGATTGTCAATACATCTATCATTGCCGGGCCCTCCCATCCCAAGTGAAGTGAAGTGGTTCCTAAGGCGTCTCTCAATGCTTCGTGGATAAGAGGATACTCATTTTTTATCGATTATTATTTTTCGCGCTGCGAAGAAAAATCTTGCCGGGTAGGGGGCAACAGCCTGTCAAAGGAGTCTGCCGGTATTGCGCTCCACACGTATGGCCCGGTCATCATATAAACGTTCCATGTAATAGTCCTTCACATTGGTGATTTCAAGATCCGGCAGGCCGTTCTGGGTCATCCAGGCCCGGATTTTTGGAATCTGGGCAGGGTCACAGGCCCGGGCCGTAAAAATTTTAACCCGGATACCGTTGTCCACCATGCTGCGGACCATATCGACTATGGCCGGTATGGGGGCACCGATGCGGTCAAGGGTTGATGTCTCGTTCCAGACCGCCAGGGTGCCGTCCAGATCTACGCCGTACCAGGGGCCGGGGGGGGGGGGATCTGATCCGGCGTCCGTATTTTCGGCCGGATTTTGAACGATGTCTGTTAAAATTTTTTTTATGGCGGACAGCATGACGCCTTCTCCATTGTTGAAAAACTCACTTTTCCGGGATACCGTTTTTACTGACTGGATGGAAACAGGGTGTTGGTTTTGCCGGTGATATAATAGGCTGCAAGTCCTGTCCATTCAGTTGCTGCCATGACAAGCCTTCCAAGGTTTCCGGAAAAATTAAGGCCTGGCTTTATTTTCCTGTCAGGCCGGGTAAAATGATCCACGGGATAAGGGATTACGGGCCAGTCAAGACGGTTAAACACCCCGACAGACCGGGGAATGTGTGCGGCTGTGGTCACAAGCACCCAGATTTGTCCAGTTTCAGGATGAACCAGGGTCTTTGCAAACAATCCGTTTTCATAAGTATTTCGAGATTGGTTTTCAAATACTATGCTTGAGGTATCCAGGCCCATATCCATAAAAACCTGCCGGGCCGTATTTGCATCGCTCCATTCCTGGTGCGTGGGGGTTCCGGATCCGCCGGTAAAAATATGCACCGCATCCGGATATGCTCTGACAAGACGGGCAAACCCGATATACCGGTCAGCGGCATCATTTAATTCGGGTTGATGCCACATCTTGGTCAGAAGATTTTTTTCCGCCCCGCCAAGCATGATAATACCGTCCACTTTTTCCGGCAGGATCGGGTTTGTGGGAAATCTGTGCTCAAGAGGAGCTAAAAGAATGGTTCCTAAAGGAAAAACAGTAATAACAATCATCGCCAGAACCACACACGCAAGCACCCATTTTGCCTTTTTCACTGCCCCTGAAAACCAGAATATCATTCCCATTACGGCAAAAGCAACCAAAAGAAAATCCGGGCGGATGATCATCCATATCAGCTTGGACAGCCAGAAAAATAATGAGTCTGTCATACACAAACACTCCAGAGAAATTAAAATAAATATTCAAATTTTAGGTTCTGTTGACATTTTAATGTAGACATATCAAAGCGGCAGCAAAGCGAATAAAATGCAGATAATTTTTTGCCCATTTTTTAAACTGTGCGAAAATCCGACGACATTGTTTCAGCTTGCCAATAAAGCGCTCGATAAGATAGCGTTCTTTAAGGACTGCTTAAACAAACATTCGGCAGGACTTTTCCATTCCAATATATATCGTTTTTCGGGTTTTAAGAAATACCAAAATTTTGTGCTAAACAGCATTCGAAAAATTTGCGTTTCTCACATGTCATTCCTCCAGATAGCTGATATTGAGGCGGAAAAATTATGGACGGTCGTCAGATGTCAACAGAACCTAGGACCGCAGATTAAATAAGTTGGGCAGAAATAACGCCGAACCTTGGTTCATCTACAAGGCGTATTAAAGGTTGAACAGCAGTCCTACTGGGTCTTTGATGCAACGAAGTAGATGAGCCCAAAGGCAAGCTGTTTCGTTTAAGTTATTTAATCTGTTGTCCTTACAGGTGTTATTCTTTGTTTGGTCCAAAAATCAAATATTCGGCCAATATTCGTCTTCCAGTCCGGCAAGCATAAGGTCATACATTCCTGCATCGGTCTGCTTCAGATCGACCAGCAGTTCATGGATATTTGCAAAATAGGGGATCCGTTCACCATGATATTGTACAGGCACCCCTATTTGTTGGAATAGAAATCCATATTTTTTTAAGGCATAAAATATTTTTTTTTCGGTGATCATGTACCAGTGGGTCAACCCCTGTCGCAAACTTTCATGGAGCATGACCTGGTAAAGCCCCAGGACAATGATCGGGTTTTTTCGGCCCTCCATTTCTTTTGGGATGGTCCCATCGTCGGGCAGTACGCCGCCTTCTTTTTTCTTTAAATAAGACTCTACGCCATACATTCCGTCCTCTTTACGACGTCTGAGGTCTTTGGTTACCGTAAGTCTGGAAATTTCGCCGGTTTTATTCGGCTCCGGTTTTTCCCCTGTAAAATTTAATTTTGTGGCATGTTCAATGGGAAATCCTTTGTCTGAATTAAGCACCAGCCGTATGGTACCGACCACGGAATCTGTTTCGTTCAGGCAGGCAAAATGGATGGATTCTTTTTCATACTCATCTTTTTCCAGTCCGTCCGGATGGTCATGTTTATTTTCAAACCCGAACTCATCCACATAGACTTCATACCTCATTCTAAAGGTATCTTTTAAGATATCATCATCTATGACCTGACCAAACTTGAATCTGTCGTAGGTAAGAGTTTTGCTGATCATCTTTAAATTCACCTGTATTAATTTTTTTGTATGATAATTTTACCGAAAATCACTGTATCATCTTGTAATTTTTAGGATTGTTTGTCAAGTGCTTTCCCCGGAGGACATCCGGATTTCTTTTTAATAATGTCTGCCGGTTTTGTAAAAGAAATATAGCTGTTTATGTATTGAGTATTGAGAAAAAACCATTTTGTTTGCATTTTTTATAAAAAAACTTGTCTTGAGAATAGCGAATAAGTAGACTGAATATTACGCAAACACTTTTGAGTTATGCCAGGGATAAAATTCATCATGGTGTGACGTTATAACTGCTTGAGTTTGCAGCCTGAAATAATTTGTTTATGAAATTATTATGACTCTCACAAAGTCGCAAAGACACCAAGAGGAGATGAGTTCTTTGTGCCGTGGTGGCCTTGTGAGAGAATAAAGACAAGAGGTATAAGGTGTTTCCCATGGATTTTATTACCCGATATAAATGGGTTTTAAGGACAAGGGCATCTTTCCCCATGTGAACTTAGAGCTTCTATCTCGAATAAATTAAATCAAGGGCATTTCTAAATTTGAGGAAAATACTATGAAATTAGATGCCATGTTCGAAAAGCTTCAAACCCTTGGCATTGGAAACCGGCGGGAGTATATGAACCAGGCCTTCTCAAGAAATATCGGCCTTCTGACAGAAGATGAACAGAAGAAATTAGAAAAGGTCCGTATTGCCATACCGGGTATGGGAGGGGTGGGAGGAGCACATTTGATAACCCTCGTCAGATCCGGGATCGGAAATTTCAATATTGCCGATTTTGATTCTTTTGAGCCGGTTAATATTAACCGCCAATATGGGGCTGCTGTGCAGGATTTCGGCAGGCCGAAACTGGAGGTTATGAAAGAAAGAGCCTTATCCATAAATCCATACCTTCAAATAAATACCTTTGATAAGGGTATAAATGAAGACAACATGGATGAATTTCTTGACGGGGTAGATGTCGTCATTGATGGGCTTGATTTTTTTGTTTTTGAGATACGAAGAAAGTTGTTTAAACGAGCGGCACAAAAAGGCATTTATGTAATTACAGCCGCTCCTTTAGGGTTCAGTTCGGCTGTATTGGTCTTTTCTCCGGACGGTATGGGTTTTGACGAATATTTTAACATTACCAAAGGCATGACAGCCGATGACAAGTACTTGTCATTTGCCATGGGGCTGGCTCCGAAGCCCACCCACATTAAATACATGAATCTTTCAAGGGTGGATTTTAGTTCCAAGGCCGGCCCGTCCATGAATATTGCCTGTCAGTTATGTTCGGGAATGGCGGCGGCAGAAGCGTTGAAAATTATCCTGAAGCGGGGGCGTATCAAATCTGTACCATATTATTGGCAGTTTGATCCTTATCAGAATAAATTGAAAACTGGAAAATTGTACTTTGGCAATAAAAATCCGGTGCAGCAATTGAAAAAAGTTTTTGTTAAAGTGTTTTTGATGAAAAAAAGGATAAGATAAATGGGCAGAAAATATGTCGATCTGCTGTTGAAATTTCCAAAATGGTTTTCTTTTTTACTTGTAGCGGTAACCTGTATATCAGCTTGGTTATTATCTCTCCTCCCGGTTGAAACTTCCGTGGAATCATTAATCATGGAAAATGATCCTGATCTTGTTTTTTACGAGACCTATAAAAAAGAATTTGGAGAGGACGAATTTATCATTGTTGCATTTTCATCAGACAATATTTTTACTCCGGAAATGCTCAAAGAAATTCACGGCCTGACCCTGAAACTTGAAGCTGTTAAAGAGGTTAAGGAAATTATCAGCATAACTAATGTTGAGAGCATCTTGGGCACGGAATATGATTTTATAGTCCAGCCCTTGTGCCAGGACATGCCTGAAACCATGGCCGATGCCCAAAAGATTAAACGCTTGGCCTTCAATCTGAAATCGGTTAAAAACAATATCGTTTCAGATGACGGGAAATCCTCTTTGTTCCTTGTCCGGACCCTGCCCCACGAGGGCGATGAGACTTATGATGCCCGGCTGCTCAAAAAGATAGAACAGATTTTTAGCGACAATAAAGGACAAGAATCTCTTCTGCAAAGGGATAAAATTCATGTTGCCGGCTGGCTGGTCACCGATGTTAATATGAGTTCCCATATCAACCGGGATAACCAGGTATTTATGCCGCTTCTATATATAATTCTTGGTTCGTTCCTGTTTTTTGCCCTGAAAAGCGTTATATCCGTTGCCATCGGCATGGTTAATATTACCCTCTGCCTGGTCTGGACCATGGCGGCTCTGTTCTTATCCGGCGGCGCCATCAGTCCCATGACAGCTATTTTAACCCCCCTGATGCTGGCCTTGGCTGTGTCCGATAGCGTCCACGTTCTGCCCCATTTTTTTAAACAAAAACGGACCCGGGAGAATACGCTGAATCTCCTCAAACAGACCATAAATGATCTGTGGCGGCCTTGCTTTCTAACCAGTCTGACCACAGCCATTGGTTTTTTGTCCCTGCTGGTAAGTGATATACCACCCATCAGGCATTTTGGATTGGCTGCTGCTTTAGGCATGATGGCTGAGTTCGCTTTGACCATGACCCTGATCCCCCTATCCATTTATTTTTTTCGCCATACGGAATTTATCGTCAAGGATTTCAAAATTCGGGAAAACATTTTATCAAAAGTTTCAACGAAACTTTCTTTATTTATCATACAAAAAAAGCACTGGATTCTATTGGTCTCTGTTTTATTGGTTGCAGGATCTGTTATAGGCGTCTCTAAGGTGGAAGTTGAAACAAATCTAATCGAATATTTTAAAAAAAGCAGCACGGTTTACCGGGATTTTAATTTTATCGATACCCGGCTGAACGGTGTCAATACAATAGAAATTTCCATTAAACATAAAAATGGTGAAAGCCTTATAACGCCTGAAACCCTTAGGATAATAGACCGTGTTGAAACCTATTTGGCGAGTTTGCCCATTGTGGGAACCACCACATCAGTCAACACCTTTATCAAGCAGATGAATAAATCCTTTCATGCTGAAGATCCTCAATTTTATACCATTCCTGAATCCGGAGAAATGATTGCCCAATATATGCTGATTTACGGAGGCGATGAGATTTATAATTTTTTAAACGACTCCTATTCATGGACCCGGATTTCAGCCAGGATTTCCGAGCACAGTTCCAAAAAACTTGAAGCGTATATCAGCGGGATCCAGAATTTCATCGAAAATAAGATAGACGATCAGGATCTTGAGATCAGAATGACAGGGAAGACATTTCTGGTTAACAAACTGGTAAAAAATATTGTTGACAGCCAGGTAAACAGCCTGCTGCTGGCCTTTATCATTATTTTCGGCATTCTTTTTATTGTGTTTAAATCATTTAAGCTTGGGCTTCTTTCTTTGATCCCCAATTTATTGCCGATTCTGTTCAATTTGGGGCTTATGGGGCTTATGGGGATTCCATTGAACACGGCGACTGCCATCATATCTGCCGTCGCCATCGGCATTGCCGTAGATGACACCATACATTTTTTGTCTGTATATCAGTCTGCCCGGAATCAGGACATGAACATGGGTGAAGCAGCCATGAATGCAGTGAGGCTCAAAGGCGAACCCATTATGCTGACTTCATTTATACTCTGTTGCGGTTTTGGGGTGATGGTATTCTCAAGTTTTGTTCCCACTATTCAGTTTGGTTTTTTAAGTGCTGTGATTATGATATCAGCTATGGTGTGTGATCTTATTATTCTGCCGGCCCTGATGCTTTTATACACAAAAAAAAAGCTGGTACAGAGACCTTCAGAGTAGTACTTTTGTCTTCCAGTAATATCAGCGAATCCAAAAAAAGGGAGAGGGTATTGGAGCGATCTAAGCATAGTCTGAAGAACCCTTTCTTGAAGATTCTCCATGGTTACAGGATACCGTGCGCGGGTGTGGGTAGCGCCGGAACCACTTACAGCACCAATAGATGGAAAGAATTTGCTTTTGTTATCAGGGTCCTCACGGCCATAAAACAACTTGCCGGATCGGAACGGGAACAACTCTTAGACGACGGATGGGTGCTGGCAAAATGACTGGAGCAGATTCCGGAGTGTGATTCCCCGCAGTTTCGCCACATGATGAGCTTCCTCCTCTTTCCTGACGAGTTTAAAAGGATTATTCGGCGAGACGGACCGGCGCAGAATTATTTCTTCGTTTACCGGTAAATCAGCAGTGCAGATTAATAATCTGTCTGCTTTGGAGATTGATAGAGCACTGTCCGCCATCAGAAAGCAGCAGGAAGAAATATACGGCATGACGGATATTGATTTCCTGTCCGGTTCTACCAGCGGCCAGTTTCATGGAGTCGGGTATTGTCTTTCGGTCCGCATCATGTGCTACAAGCAGATGAATGTGGTTTGACGTGATTGTATAATTGAGTATTACCAGGCCGTACCGCTTCCTGACTTCAAAAAGCCACAGCAGTCACCGTCGTCGGTCTCTAGCGAACTTGAGTAGATATTCCCGTTTATGACATCGGTGCGTAATGTCCCACATTTGACCCGGAATGTAATGTCGTTTTTAAAGAAGTGGCAATCGTGAGGTGGATATTGATTATGATCACTGGCCCTCAGGGGTATGATTTTTACTAAGATGTCCGCTGCATTTTTCAAACCAAGTCTTATTATGGTAAAAAAATTCTATTTTTATAGAAAATTTTATACAAAAGCATAACCTTTTTGACCTATTCAGCTAAAAATAGTTTTGAGATTAAAACACTCTCTCAATTTATAAAGTTAACCTATATCGAATCAGGAAATAGAAATAATCTTAGAACGCTCTTTCCTAACTTGCAATCCACCTTATGTAGAACCGCCAGCAATTAAGTATCATGTCTCTTTAATTATGCTAATTAAAAAATACTTAATCCTTGGCACCTTAATTGCAGTCCAAATATGTCAGATATCAGGAAGTTACTTGGTACAATTAGAGATTAAAGAAGGAGGTGATAGAATTTTTAGTGAGTATTGATTAAAAAAACAATTAACCCAAAATTAAATTTTTGTCAAAAACAACTTAGATGATTGAGGTGAATAAATGAAGAAGAATTTTTTGTCGGTTTTATTGGTGGTTATATTTAGTTGCTTTTTAGCAAATACAGCTTTCGCACTTAATAGTTATCTAGATATAGGGACGGACTGGATTGGCGATACGGATGGTGATAGCTTAACGTACGATTTTAATGAACTGCAGTATCTTGCGAATACAACATCTACACAATACGATACAAATGAAGATGGCACTTTAACAGTAGGAGATAAGTTTAACGATGAGGGTAACGCTTATATAACGACCTTACTTCCCGTTGAAGCTCCATTAGATACTGAGGGGTTGAACTTCACATATCAATTCACTTTTACCTGGGAGGATTTTGTAGGTGAAGTTGTGGAGATCAATGAAGGAATCACAACCGATAGCATTACTACTAAGTACACGGAAGGAACGATTAACTTTTACTTAGATGATGGCTATACGACAGCAACGCATGGAAGTGGACTTGGCACAAGCGATGATGCAAATTTCGGTGACGGTGAATTGGTTGCTACAGTTGAAATCAGTAGTGGCGTAGGGCATTCTAACTTTGAAGCAGGTACTCTTACATTCACGGGTGGTGACTATAGTTTGCATGGTGAGTTTACATTTCTGAAAAATGATTTTTGGTATGAAGCTATAACCGGTGACGATCTCAAAGAAAAATATGTGGATATTGGATGGTTGCTTGGATACACTGCAGGAGATACCGATAACGAAGCATTCGATCAAAATCCAGGGACAACAGACGACGTGCTTTATACGATTGATGCCAGGCATGATGCCAGTTTCAGTATTTCAGCTGTTCCAGAACCAACGACTATAATGTTGTTGGGTTTTGGTCTGCTGGGTATAGCAGGTGTTGCTCGAAAAAACAGATAGTGGATTTCAATTGAATAAACAATTTAGTTGATTTTTAAAACAGGTAGGTGTTGATTGTTCAACATCTACCTGTTGTTATTTTAATTGGGTGTGGCTCTTTTGTATTTTTAAGTTACCGGCACTTTGGGTTGTTCTTCTTTGTCTCATTTTTCCGCTGAGTTTATTTAATAACCCGCAGCTTTGGCTTTCTTTGCGTTGGCCTTGAGTTTGTAGTGGCAGGAAAGACACCATCCGCATAATGATCCTGATGATTTCGCTTGAATTCATACTCCTCATGGAACAGCCAGTATTTATCAAAATCCTTGCTCGCCCGTAAGGCTCGCAGGCGCAATACGGCTTCAGTGCCTTGAAGACCCTATTTGGCACCAGTGATCCCCATACGATCTTTTACAAGATGCCGGCAAGCGCCCTCGATTACCCGTGTCCCTTCGGCAAGCATGCGTATAGCTTTTTTAGCAGACAAAATTTGTCAAAGGATGGGGATAAAATTTCACCGCTCCTTTCCTATTTGTCAATTTATTGAAGCGGTTTTATAGTTCCAGGGCAGCCAGAGGGAAGGGTTATGTCTCAGTTTAGCAGCATTCTTTAACAGTGTAAGCGCTCTATGAACCCCATCTTTTTCTAAGGCAAAATCCATGAGATATTAGGTCCATCTTTCAACGAATTGAGGAGGCCGATTAAAAGATGGCAGAATTTTATTTACCGGAGAAAGGTGTCCCATGCACACCGAGTAAAATGTCTTCTTCTCTTCACCTTACAGTCGATTCCCGACTAAGCCTTGAGATTCAGGATCGGTTTTCTCCTGAAACCTTGCGACCTGTGCGGACGCAAGTGGGTTGAAATATCATGCAGCTAATTTAAAATCGACTTCCTTGTCTTGGAACCATTTTTTGAATTTATCGTTAATTTTCAAGGACGTTATTATTGCCAAGTTGAGTGAGCCCTTTTTAACCCAACTCATTCCATTCTTTTTTTGACGATTTGAAACGATAAGATCGTTTATTTTTTTTCCTACATTGCTTGAGTTTCTGAGCTTTAGCCTTTTGCGCAAATCATAATTTGGGATGTTGGACTTATTGCGATTCAAATAATCCACCAGTTTCCGAATATACTCGTAATTCTTGATTTCAGAAGACGGTATGTTTTCAAGATATGATATGGCCTCATTTGTAAGGCCATGCCACAACAACGGCATAATCTTTCCAAGGGTTGTATTACGGAGAACCCTCCCTTTCATCGTCAGACTCAGTTGTTCCTTGAATTTCTTGTGCAGGTGAAACCAATCAAGAATAATTTGCATATTCTCGTACCATGCAAAATGCTTCAAAATACCGGCATTTAATGCTTTGTGGCCGTCAGTAAATATCTGCAAGCGTTTACCGAATAAAGAATTATATGAGAGAAAAGCATTCAGCAGCCATAAGCAGGTTTTGGTACAATCACCGGTTAATACATATTTTTTATCCCCGAATTCAATATGGGTTACGGTGTCATGCACGTATTTTCGGCTATGTTCAGTAACTTTTGGACTTTCACGATTATTTTTTTGTCTTTTGGGTGTTACATCGTCAATGCTTATATTTACCGTTTGGCTTGATTCTTCATAGATTACTGGATTGCTCAGAGGGTCCGTGGAATTATAATTGAATGATGATTCCAAAAGGGCTTCCTGGATTTTTTCCATGGGTATCGATATCGGTTCGCCACCTCGGAGAATCGTCGGATTAATACAAACACCATCGAGATTAAAATTGCCCTGGTTTAAATCATCCGCTTTTTGCTTTAAATGATCTATCAATTCAGTCCCTTCTTTCTGGGTCTGGTCATACAGAGTGCGAGATGGGGTGCCATTTTTTTGCTGGTAACGAATATGATTGATCAACTTCGATGTTTTCCGAAAGGATTCTTCCGTATCTCCCATAATCATGGCCACTTCCTTAAACCCCGTGGTCAAATAAAATTGCTTCGGTTTTAACGGAGTGAATACCGACTGGCTACTGTCAAACAAAGCGCCCTTGCTGTTAACGGCGTAATGGGTTTTGAATTTAAACCGCCCGACCGCGCCATCCACACGGTATGGACGTTTGTTTGCCCCAAATGGCTCAATTGTTCTATTGGCTATAGTTTTTTTTTGATACACTTTCCATGTGAAGCGCTAATGCCTTTCTTATTGCGGGAAAAGCGGTTTTGAGAACGGCTGTTTCACAGCCGTCTATACTTTCACCTGCATGTTCGTTGATTGTAAACTGATAGCTCCCATCTTCCAACTCAATGGGGTTATCATCAGTTTCCACATCACACTCGACAAGATTCACCGTCACATTAATTTTGTATTTGCTCATTGGTAGCCTCCATCTTAAGGGTTTAAGATAGCTATCTACCAATACATCGCATATGTTATTAACGATGTCCAGTGATTTATATTGTGCTCACCGTCAAGGGTCCGCACAGGTCGAAATTATTACAATCATAGGTCCGCGCAAGACTGGAAAAACAGGGTATCTTTTTCAACGTATACCAAGTTTAGAAGAGGTTGGTATAAAAAAAGAACAAATTCTAATTAAAAAACTCGCACAAAGACACCAAAACACAAAGATTTTTATTCGACTTTGTATCCGGGGACACCATGAATTTCGAGAATTCCAAAACTAATTTCTCCATCAAAATTCCGGCCTGAGTGTATATCAGGAAGCCCTGATTGTTTGCTGTTTGATTTGCCTGGCCTGTAGCAGGTTACCAGTTTTATAAAAAAGCTGTTTTTATATAGGCCGAGTCAGTTTAGAAACCTCCTCGGCAAATGCAACAATAAAGGCTGTCCTTGAAAGGTTCATGGACTTTCCGAGTCCCTAAAATAAATATATTATATTGAAAAAAAGATAATCATAAGCTTTATAACGTCCAAACCAAGTATTCTCGCTTCCTAAGAAAAATCCGGCCCCAACTTTACACTCAAGGTTTGTAACATAAGTGTATTTTAAATATGGGGAGATGTAATGGGAATTATTATTGAGAGACACATTGTAAATTATCGCTCCTTGAAGCCAGTCCGATACCAGGTCCAGCTTTATTTCTCCCAACAATGAAAAAGAGTCCTGGTCAAAATAAAGGATGTCGTCTGAATAGTTTCCGATATGTGAATACAGCGCCTGGAAATTAAAATAAACGTTTCCGGCGGTGGTATGGTCTACACCCATAACGGCTGTAACTGTGGGATGGCTGGACGAAGTAAGGGACGAGGTTAAGAAGGACTGATTTTCCATCCATAAAGCTTCTCCCCTGATGCCGTATTTCTCCCAGGTAGTTTCAAATTCAAATCCTGCGGCTTTTGTCTTGCGGTACTCCACCTCAACATCCTCATCTGTAAGTACTGCCGCGCCAAGGGTGGAGGAAATGGCACTTCCTGAAAAAGAGCCATTTACACTGATGTTTTTGATTGGGAAATTTTTGTAATAGGGATTATCTTCCGTCATCCAGTGAAATGTAAAACCCAGGTCTATATTTTTTATGGTTGTGTGAAGCCGGACAGCGAACTCTGCCTCGTCGTCAGGATCAGTCTCATGGACAGACAAATCGTTGATGTACGACTTAAGTGCCGGATCAGATACAGCGCCCTGAAGTTCATTTTTTACATGGCCGAAAACAGACCAGTTGGTACCGAAATAATCCCATTTTGATTCCTCAAAAAAGGGAATCAACACCCCTTCAAGTGTAAAATATTCTGAAAACCATTTGGCATTTGCCATCCATACTGGAATTTTGCGTTCTTCGTAATCCGGGATGATAAATTCACGGAAATCCTGGGGATTCAGGGTATCAACCGGGCTGACCTGGTCGGTCTTACCCCATCTGACGATTTGCTTGCCCAGGGAAAGTCCGTACTTTTTGCCTGTATATTCCCATTTTGCTTCATAAAGATCTATATCGTAATCATCTGTTTCATTTTCCTCGGCAAAATAGAGATAATCAGAGAACGCAGAAACCGTAACACTGTTTTTATATTTTCCTTCAAGCAATACCCGGTTCCTGACACTCTGGTTATTTTCAACAGCATCATCCTCTTTTATTTGAAATGTTCCTCTGGCACGAATTTCACCTGATATTGAAACCTCGGATTTTTTTTCCTGTGGCCCTGTATCTTCAAAAATATCATCAGGCAGAGTATCTTCTAATAATGGAACAATTCCTTCCGAATTTTGTGATTCAGAATAGGCCGGATAAGTAAAAAAAAGACAACAAACTGAAAATAAAAGAATAATATATAAATTACAAACAGTTTTATTTACCATCGCCCTCTTTGAACTTGGATGTATTATCAAGAAAAGCAATTATGATACCGGATCAATAATTTTTAAGGTTTTTGCGTGAGATATCGTCTGTTTTGATATTGGTATTATACGTAATTTTATCTTGCTTGATATAGGTTTTGTGATTTTTTATATGGTCTTCCATGCTATTTATAGTTTCCGTCCAGATACCCTGAACTTGTTCCAGATTTAAGACATTATACGTTTTGATATGCTTATTTTTTTTATCATAAAATTTTACATGGACCGGTACAAGTGCATTCTTTGAGATCATGCTGATAGTTAAGCCATATTGGGATTCAACCCCTTGTTTTGGGCGGGATTCAAGAATATGGCATTCTATATTGCCGACTTTGGTTGAACCGGTGATTTTATATATATAATCAGAAACAGGGTGCCGTTCCATATCTTCATACGTAAAATCGCTGTTAACAAACCGCTGATTTTTCTGGGAACTGACGATTCGCCGGGTTCGCTTTAAAGCAGGAAGGTATAAAAACTGCTCGGTTTCCCAGCCCGGTTTTTCAATATTTAAGAATCCTGTGCCTTCAATGTCGGCTGGAGCGGTAAATCGCGTGATCTGTTTTTCCAACCCGTTTTCTTCAATCCGCTTGGTTGTAAAATGACGGATTCTTTTTTTACCGCTTTTACTGACCAATACCATTTGTGCCGTTGAAACAGAATTTTTTCCCCGGTCCCGGTCAAAAACCTTCTGGGCCAGTTGCCTTCCGGTTATCTCTTCTGCGCCGGAGATAGAAAAAACACATATGGCAGATAAAATCAGTATCCCCTGAATAATATTGACAGAAACTTTTGTCATCCTTTATTTATCTCCTTCAGCAGGGTTCTGGCATGCTCTGCACCTGAAAAATTATCCTTCAGTTCAAGGGCGTTGGCCAGTTCTTTGCCGGCAAGGGCCTTTTCACCTTTGCCATAGTAGGCCAGGCCCAGGTGATATCTGACAACCGGGTTGTCCGGGATTTTTTCCAGGCAGTCCAGAAACTGGACAACAGCATTTCCGTAAAGCCCTTTTTTATAATAGGCAAATCCCAACGTATCCATTATGCTGGGATCTTCCGGATAAAGGGTTTTGGCTTTCCGGGCCAGGGCCAGGGCTTCATCCAATTTATCCGTCCGGGCGGCGAGATGGTAGGACAAGTTGTTGGCAGCTGCTGCATAATTGGGGTTTATATCAAGAGCTTTCCGGTAGTGCTCTTCTGCAGTATCAAAGTTTTTTTCCACTTCATACAGTACGGCCAGCAGCATATGGGCAGAAGCACTTTTTTTGTTTTTGGAAATTATTGTTTTATATTGTTTTTTTGCAAGTTCAATATTTTTTCGGGCCAGGTAGATCTTTGCCAATTCATTATAGGGCGCTAAATAATCCGGGGAAATATCAATCGCTTTTTTAAATTCGGATTCGGCATTGTCCATATTTTTTTCAACCAGATATATTTTAGCCCTGGTATTATGAATAACCGCAAGGAGCTTATCATTGTCTTTAAACGTTTCCATCTGCTGGGTGCAAAGGTTATGTGCTTTTTCAAAAGAGTTTTGTACCAACGCATTTCTGACCCTCAGATTAAACACATCAAGCAGCTTGTTGTTCAGTGAATAGGCCTTTTCAAGCAAAGGCTCGGCTTGGTCAAATTGTCTCATACCTGATTTCAGGTAAGCTATGCGGTAATATCCGGTTGGGTTATCCGGATTAAGTTTAATCATATATCTGTAATCATTTTCAGCATCCTGGAATTTTTTTAAGGCCATGTATGCATTTGCCCGGATCAGAAGGGCCCGGTAAAGGTTTGGGTTGAGCCTGAGAGCCCCCGTGGTCTGTTCCACGGTAAGTTCATAAGAATGCTGCCGGAAGTATATTTCCGACAACAGCATTTTGGCTTGTATATAATCCGGTTTCAGTTCAACGGCCTTATATACAGATGCGGCGGCTTGATTTGGGTCTCCAAGACCTATGTAGCATAACCCTTTGAAATATTGGACTCTGTGGGAATTAGGTTCATCTTTCTCAAGCGCGGAAAGAAGTTGCAATGCAGGCTGATACTCTTTTTGGGAAATCAGAATTTCGCTTTTCAATCTCCTGGCTGAGGCAAGCCCAGGGCGTTTATTCATGATTTCTTTAAGTTCTTTTTCTGCCTCATCTTTTTTTTCATCCCTGTAAAGGAACCGGGCCAGAACCATGCGCGTATTCATATCGTCAGGATCAATGGCGCAAGCCTTACGGTAAAGTTCAAGGGCTTGTTCCTTTTTCCCGGTAAGGTTGTAGAATCCGGCAAGGATAACCAGTGGACGATTTTTATCCGGCTGGATTTCAACCGCTTTTTTGTAAGCGGCTTCAGCTTTTTCCATGTTCCTTGTTTTTAAATAAAAATTGCCTAGCAGTATTTGGTGTCCGGCATTTTCCGGATGTTCGGCGGCAGAAAGATTAAGCTGCTCTTCTGCTTTGTCCAGCTGTTTTCGGGCAATATAAAACTGTGCAAGGACAATTCGGGTTTGGGTGGTATCCTCTGCAGAAGCCACTGCCTTCTGCAGAAGGGCTTCAGCTTCGTCAAACTTTTGTTCTTTTGCTTTTATGCCTGCTATCGCATGAAGGCTTCCCACATGATCATCTTTTATTTCAAGAATTTTTTCAAAGATGGCCCGGGCCTCATCAACCTGGTTTCTTCGGGCCAAAACCCTTCCTTTGAGAAACAATGCACCTATGTTTGAGGGATCTTTTTCCAGAATTTTATCTATACGCATTTGGGTTTCTGCAAGTTTTTTATCCAGGAAATAAAATTTAGCCAGGGTCCCCAATGCTTCAATATTGTCAGGGTCTTTTTTTTCCACTGACGAAAAAACGGAAAATGCTTCTTTCACCTGGCCGAGCTTCATAAAGGTGTTACCCAGTTTCATCAGGGTCTGGATGTCCGTACCATCTATTTGAAGGGCATTTTTAAATTCTATTTCCGCCTTTTTATATTGCTTGGCTTCAAAATAATCACTCCCTTTCTGGATATGAGCAGCTTTTTTGTCCTCTTTGCTTGAACATCCACAAAGGGGAATCAGCATGATGAGTGAAATCAGGATAATTTTGGAACAGGTTTTCATGAAACAGCCTCCGGCATTATTGGAAAAGTTGAATATGGCTTTTTAAATTGTATTGTGATAACGCTTGAGTTTAATTACCTTTAATATTATGGGATACAGTTACTTGTCAATTGAAAGTTTTTTTTTAAAAATAAGGCGTTTTTTTGTTTTTCCGCTTCTTGTATCTGTTTTTGTCCTGTGTCTGATACCTGTCAAAGGATATGGTTGGTTTCATCATCCAGAAGTGTTGGGTTTAGAACAAAATAGTAACGGATTGCCGGTATTTAAAGACAATCGCAATACACCCAATATGACTAAAGCCTATAGTATTTTGCAGAATCGGGAAAAAGAAGAAAAAATGTCCACACTTTATCCCGGTTCGACGGGAATAGGGGTTACAGCCGGGACTGTCAACATTGACATCCCTTTTGATATTTTGTCAAAAACCGCTATTTTTCCTGAAACCTCCCTTGACCGGCAAATAGCTGCCGATTTAAGGCTTAAAAATATTATCGATGAATACCTTTCCCTGAAAAAAAGAAACGCGGAGGTGCTCAAAGGCTTGAGTATTCCCTACCTTGAAAAAAACGAGCCCCCCAAAAAAAGGTTGGACCCTGTACCTGAAAAAATCAAGGCCGAAAAGGAGGCAAAGAAAAACATGGAAGACGTAATTGTTTTTTCAGGGGGGAGGCGGGCCGTCCCGATAGAGCAGCCGGAAGTTGTATCCCAGTTAACCGGAATCCTTAAAAAAGACAACCAAGAAAGAATACCTGCAAGGGAGACTTCCAGGTTACGTCTACGCCCGGAATATCCAGAAAAAAAAGCAGAAACGATGGGAAGAAGTTCTTATCAAACCGATTATGGCCGCAACACTGATCTTCCCTGGTTTTTCTCTTTTACGCTGAAACTGATTAGGTTTGCCGTTGATCATAAACTTGAAATTTTTTTATGGGCCGCCGTTCTAATAATGTCCGGGCTGATCGGTACCATCGTGGTAAAAAAATGAAGAAAAAAATAATTGGCTTTGGCGGGGTATTTTTCATTTCCGTTATTATTGCCGGAATGGCTCTGGCGGGCATTGTTTTTTATTCGTTTTTAGACCACTTAGATGGAAAGGTAGGTTGTTTTGAACAGAACGGGGACGATGCATATACGGACAGTGCTTATTCCCAAGCTTTGCAATGCTGGTTAAATATTCCTGAAGAAGATAGGACCGCTGTTCTTTGCGGCAAAATAGGCAATGCCTATCTAAAACTTTCCAATCTGGATCAGGCAATCTTGTTTTTTGAAATGGCGTTGAAGAAAAATCCTCTGAATATGGAGATCCAAAAACAAATCATAAGGATTTTGTTGCTTAAGGGGAATATGGCCAAGGCGGAAAAAATGCTATCTAAACTTAAAAGCAGAGCTGCAAGTGAGCCGGACGTACTGTTGCTTTCAGGGGATCTATTTTTACTTAAAGGGGATATTGAAAGGGCCAAGATGGATTATACCTTGGCCATGGATTTTTCGCCTGGGAAGATTCGTCCAAAAATAAAGCTGGCCATTTGCCTTGTACAACAGCAAAAAAAGATTCAAGCGGAAAAAATAATAACTAATGTAGTGTTTAATCAGTTGGAAAAAACTTCTGATATTCTGCTTGTTGCCGATTATCATATCCTTGCAAATGATACTTCAAAGGCTGAAGAGTTTATCCAAAAAGCCGCTCTAACCGATCCCGGGAACCTGGATATCAAAATCCGACTCTACCGATTTTACAGGTCGAACGGAATGTTGGTCAAGGCAACTCAGTATTTAAAGATACTGGTCGCCCAATACCCGGATAACGCCGGGTTCAAACTGATGTCAGCCGACATCTGCCTGTCCAATTTGGACGTGGACGGGGCTCAAAAATGGCTGGACAAGGCAAATGAACTGAAAGGAGACGATACCGGGTATCAGTTGCTCATGGGAAAATTCTGGATGTTTCAGGGGGGATATTCTCATGCGGTGTCTTATCTTAAAACTGCTCTGGAAAGAAATTACGGACTTGTGTCAGCCCATTATCTATTGGGGATTGCGTATCTCGCCGGCGGCCAGAGTAAATTTGCCGAAACCTCTTTGGTCCGGGCATTGATGATAGACCCGAATCATGTGGATGCCCTTTTGGCCATGGCTGGGCTCCATTACAAAAATAAAGACTATGCATTGGCACTTCAATATATTGATTGGGTGTTATCCCTGGACTCATCTGAATCAACCGCCTGGCAGGTAAGAGGACTCTGTCTGATGGAAAAAGGTGAATATAAAACGGCTTCCCAGGCTTTTTCCCGAGCCTGGCATCTGGGCGGCGGTGCCTCCGCTCTGTTTTTTCTGGCTTGCAGTTTTGAAGGGCAAAAACTTTACCAGGCAGCACTGGACACATATGAATCCGTTTTTGAAAAAAAACCGGATATGGTTGAAGCCTTGTACTACTATGCGTGGCTTATGGCAGATACGGGAAAGGGCGGGCAGGCTCTTGAAAGAATAGATCTGTGGCTTAAGAAAGGGAACGCTTTTCCAGGCGTGTATTATGCCGGGGCAAAAATCAGTCTGGCACTTAAAAATTATTCCAAATGCAAAACATACATAAACAAGGCTATGGCGGATAAGCCGGTCTCAGGAAAATTTTATCTTCTGCAGGCAGACCTGCTCCGGGCAAAACAAGAATATACCGCTATGGAAGACACTCTCTTGGAATGTACACGGGAACAACCCTTGTTTCTGGAAGGATGGCGGTTCTTGGCAGCATATTATATGGAAAAGCACGAAATCGGATCCGCAAAAGAAGTACTTGAAAAGGCCCTTAAACATTTTCCGGACGAGCCGGAAATCATGGGTAACCTGGCATGGCTTCTCCTCGAAGAAGGAACTGATTCGGACCGGGCTCTGGAATATGCCAGGAATGCCTATGAACAGATACCAAATCAAGCCTGGCTCATGGATACCCTAGGGTGGGCTTATTACCATAAAAACGCTTTTAGCCAGGCTGAATGGATGCTGTCACAGGCTGAAGAAAAAGCTCCTGACAATGGGAGTATTCAATATCACCTGGGTATGACTTTTTATAAACAGGGAAAGCTTCTAAAAGCAAAAGAGAAATTTGAATCCGCCTTTGTGAATAACGATATAAACGAATCTGAAAAAGAAAAAATAAATACCATCCTTTTGGGATTAAACGGTCATAAAAAAGAAAAAAATAACTCTGATATCATTATTTTGGATACTGATGAATATCCCGCCTTGGAATTCCCCGAAGATCCGGACCAGAAAGAGGATACCCTGAAACCCGACTGGGGTAATATGAGGCGGTCTTAGAGTCGCTGATTATATACAGGAAGTAATTCGTAAAGTCTCGTTAGTCGCAACGATATTCATAAAAAAGGTTGTGATAATTGCATGATTATTAGTGAATTACAGAAGAAGCGCTTGAATTTGTAAAGACACTTCCCGGCGACCTTCAAGTACGCTTTATTCCAAGCTCTGTGTCTCGGCCCTGTTTTTCAGTGATCATTTTTTTAATATCCGGCAGCCGTTCAGAGCATTCCTTTATACCGCAGCGCATCAGGGCAATGCCCTGGTGGAAATCATCCCAGGCATAGGCGCCCACATCCGGGTAAAGTACAAGGTCTGCATTTTTTACAAAATCACTGGTGGCCCTGCCGTGGACAATGCTGATGGTCTGGGAAATAATCTGTTTAATGCTGGGACTTTTCTTTGGTATTTTAGTCTCAGAGGGCTTTGATTCAATGCACACGGCAATAACCATATCTGCACCCTTTCGAAGCAGGACATCCACAGGCACGGGGTTCAGAAGTCCGCCATCCACCATCCATCTGCCCTGGTGTTTAAAGGGAGAAAATACGGCAGGAATTGCAATACTGGATCGGACCGCATCCGTCACATCACCGGTTTCAAAAATCACTTCCTCTTCGTTCAAAATATCTACGCCCACCAGGTATGTCGGGATCATTAAATCCATGAAATCGGCATTGTTTATCGCTTCTCGTACAAGTTGGGCCGCCTTTTTACCCTTGAGCAGGCCTTGTCTGGGCAGGGTGTAATCAAAAATTTTTTTGCGGGTATCAGTCCGGGTTAAAAATTGGTCAATGGTGGACTGCTTTAATTTTTCAACAGAGGCTGTGGCCGCATAAATTCCACCCACAAGCGCTCCCATGCTGGTTCCTGAAATCATATCAATGTGGATGCCGGCTTCCTCCAATACTTTGAGTACTCCGATATGGGCCCACCCCCTTGCACCGCCGGCACCCAGCGCCAGTCCCAGTCGGATACCGGCAATTTCCCGGGCAACAGCCCTCGGCCCCCGGACGGGAAAACATTTCTCCGTATCAATCCGGTCGTTGATCGCCAACTCCGAGCGATCTACCCAAATGCCGGGCGTCTCGGATAGCCCCAGGCGCTGCTTTAGTTCCTGCCGGGCCACCCCTTTTTCCCCATATAAATGGCTTACCCCCACCCGAATTCTTCCTAAAAATGCACTGGTCCCGTAAATTACTTCAAGCTCTGAAAGCCGGGACCGAACGTGTCCGAGTTTTCCCTCCGTATTATGAATAAGTAAAAGTGTCCGGTCACACAACCGGATAAACAGCCGTTCCATATCATTAAGGCGATGGGTCAGATTGAAAAATACCACATCATAGGATTCTTTCAGGCTGGCCATCAGAATCGGCATGATATCAGACAGCCTGTCAGAGAAACCTGTTCGCAACTGCAAAACATGAAATCCTGACAAATGTTGATACCAATCAATATCTTCAAATTTATAACTATCCGGGGGGAGGAGTCTTAACAGTCCCTGGTCTGGGCATTCGGTCCGGGCCAGGTCATATCGCTCCATGATTCTGTCGGCTTCAAGGTGAGGCTCAATCACCACCACCCGTTTATGTGATTCATCAGAAATGTGAAAGGAAACGGAATATAAAAAATGGGATACGCCCAACTCCGGCCCCGTGGCAGACACCGCATAAAATGTCGGTACCATGGCCTGGGGGCTGCCGCCTTTTGCCTCAATGCTCATGCGTTTGGCGTAAAAACGGCTTAGATACAATCCAATGCTTCTATTGGTTTTGATCAGGACGTCAAAATTTTCACGGGTCAGGCAAAACACAGTCACATCCAGCGAGGCCTCAGCCGTTGAGTTCCTATGCGCCCCGGAAAGCAGGGACATTTCACCAAAAAAATTCCCCCGTTTTAATTCGCTTACAAAAAAAATTTGTCCATCCGTTTTTTTGAAAACCGATACCGTACCCGAATGAATCACATACATGGAATTCCCAGGCTCACCCTGGCGGCAGATAACATCGCCTTTATGATAAAATTCCTTTGTAAATAATCCGGCAATCTCTCGAATGTGATCCGCCGAGACGGATGAAAATAATGGCACCCGCGAAAGAAAGTCATGAAGGTCTTGTAACTTAGTCATCATAGAATTAAATTTTTAAAATTGTTCCTGCGCCCAGATCTCTCGTCTCGGTGCAAACTACCCACAGGCATTAAACTATTTCTTTTTGAAGAATTTTTCAACATCCTTTGACAACGGCCTAAGCCTGTTCAGTTCCACAGCCTGGGTTAACTGCGCCGATGCCTTTTGATAATTGCTGAAACGCTGTTTCCAGCGGATGTCATTTTCTTCCATTCATCTCATCCAATGCTGTATAAAAATTTTTTCGGCCCAAGATCTTGTATCTCAACCTAATAAGTTGCACTTTCTTTATTGCGCGGTCAATTAAATTCAACATTGCTTATCGGGTAAATGGATTTTATCAGCATAGAATTCAGAAAGTAGGATCGCAACATCACCCGCTTTGAATGAGAAAAACGAAAACCTGATTCTATCAGAAGATAACAGCATGTTACTCCCAAACATCAAGGAGAAGGTCTGCTTTCTGGCGCAATTCTTTGGTGTTATGGATTAGCAGCACTGCTTCATTGGCACGCGCAACTGCTGCAATTAACAATTTTTTATGGATAGCCAGCCTGAAAATGCTGTTTAACAGATGGAGATCAGGAGAAAACTAACTCCCCCCTCATTTTTTATGTTTATACCAATTGGGGCCTTTGCCTGCGAGTCGGGGATCGTTACCAAGAAAAAAAACTTTACCCTTTTCAAATTTCACCCCTGGATTTACCTGATAAACCGGGGCGTTCTCCATAAAAGGTAACCGAGGTATTCTACCTAAAGCCGGATCATACCAGACATTCGCCCTAAATCTAAATGATTGTGGAAAGGTGCCGGGTCCGATATTTATAAAATCTTTCATTTTTTCATTTACAACAATAATATTTTTCATAAAAAGGCTATTGCCGCACGGCTTAAACCTGGGATCCATATCTTCTTGGAGAATTCTCAAAACCCAACCTGTGGGATACAATATGGCATTGTGGTGAACATAGCCTTGCTGGGATGTAACAAAGGCGATCGCTGTCCCTCCGATGAAAATGTTCCCGGCGACCTCTATTTTTTTTGCTTCATAATCGGTTACCCCGGGCCTGAACCATTTAAACCCTGTACTCCCCCCAAGATTGATGCCCCGTCGGCCTGGGTGATAAAAATAGCATTTTTCAACCAGAATATTATGGGAACCCCCTTTTATTTGAACCCCGTTCGCCTGGGAAAAGCCTCTCTTGCCCTGGAATAAACACTGGGAAATTTTCCCATTGGCACATCCGACACAATCAATACCGCTGCCTCCCCAGCCGGATATTTTGTTTTGTTTGATGACAAAAGAATTTACCCCACTCATCTTAATGGCATCAAAGTTACCAACAGGACCGATATCTTCTACGATGATTCCTTTCAAAACAATGCCCACAGATGGCGGTGGATTACCCTTGCCGGTATTGCCGTCATGCACATGAATTCCATTGTTCCCGGCCCGTCGAACGATGACGTCAGCGAGGCAAATATAATTGCATTGGCTGAAATTCAATGCGGTCTTACCGCCGATAAAAATCGGCGGATTGCTGGAATCTTTACCTTTTATGGTAACAGGTAAACCTTTTTTGCCGTTTAATCCATGAATGAGAATTCCGCCTTTATATGTTCCGGGCTCTATTTCCAGGGTGTCTCCTGGTTTTAAGAGTGATAACACCTCACGAATTTTATATCCGGTTTCCGCTTCATATACCCTGGCATACACAGGCTGATTAAGCACATGGAAAAAAAGTATCAGAAACAGCAATAATCTCAATGTTTTCAAAAAATTCATCATTGTTTTCAAAAGACAGGTGAACTGCTCCTCACTTTATTTCTTTTTTACATGCCGGGCTATCACAACTATAAAACTAAGAACAAAAAGGCCGCCCAGCAATTTCGTCTGCATGGGAAAACGGCCTGATTTTGGGGACGGTTCAATCCATTCTACTTCAGGAAGGCTTATATCATCAAATTCAGTACCATGGCCCCATGGGGTGTATGCCCCGGGTCCGACGTTCTTCAATTTATCTGACTTTGATCCGATCCTCATTTCAGCCGTTCCAAAATCAAGCAAGTCCGGATATACATCATATATTCCGCCAACTTCCATCGTAGGCAGATCAGGTTTTTTTTCTGATTGAAACCGATACCAGGCATTTCCTGAAAAAGAAAAAGTTTCCGGCAGGGTATTGGGCCCGATGTTAAAAAAAGTCCGGACGCGTTCATCGGTAACCACCATGTTGGCCTCAAAAAAACCTTTTTGACATGAGATAAATTGACTATTCTTTGCCTCCTGAAGAATACGGCCGACATATTTTTCCGGTAGGTAAAAAATATTATGATGCACATGAGAATTCCGGCTGGTTACCCATGCAATATGAGTCTCTCCGCCAATGAACCTGTTTCCTGCTACAATTATGTTCTCAGCTTCATAATCTGCATCTTGTGGCCTAAAATAAGGGTTTCCGGTACTTCCACCCAGATTAATGGTCCGCTCTCCACAATTTAGAAACGCATTATTTTCAACCAGGACACGGCTGGAGCCTCCTTTAATCTGCATGGCGTTTTTGGTACGATATCCGGGTGCCCCTTCAAATGTGCAGTCCTGTACGACCCCGTTATGACAGCCTACAAAGTCAATGCCTGAACCGCCCCATCCCTGTATTCTGCAATTTTTGACAACAAAATGATCAACGCCTGACATTTTGATAGCATCTATATTACCTTTTTTTCCTATCTCACTTATTTGGACATTTTCCAGAATGATATGATGAGACGGTTGTCCTGGATCACCTCCGTCGTCAATATTGATTCCATTGCCGGACCGTTTCTCGATTCTGATATTTTTTATCTTTACATATCCTATCCGGCTCATCTTCACAGCTTCGCCCCGGCCTTGAAACACGGGAGGAAATTCAGGATCGTCTCCGGCAATTACAATGGGTCGCTCTTTTGTCCCCTGGGTGTTCCCAAGCCTAAAAGCACCATCATAAATCCCCTGGGTAATCAAAATTTGGTCACCGGGCCCTGCTTTAGAAAGGGCAGACTTAAGAGACGTTAAATCAGACACCTGGATTATTTGGGCCCCGTTTTTAGAATTTTGATCATTACCATCAGATTCATTAGCAGACACAACCGAAACCGCCCCTAAAAATAAGAGAAAAACTATCCCTCCCCAAAAAAATAAGGCTTTCATAGGATCTCCTTGGTTTTCGATACCAGTTTTTTATAGGCTTTGATAAAATGTCTGAGCCTGATTTTTTTCAAACCTTGCCAGCTTAAATGGGAAAGCACCGGCTTAACCCTGTTCACCCGGAATGCCTCACGATCATAGGTTTTCTGTGTCACCCCCGAAGCCAGAAGACGGTTGACTTTAGTAATACATTTTTCTCCCCAGCCGGTTTTGTCAATCTCAATACAAACTCCGTCATCATACACGGGAATCTGTTCTACGCCGAGCAGGCTGTCTTTGCTGAACTCACACATAAAGATACAACCAACCCGCTCAAATCTGTTCCAGTTCAGATAATCCCCGCTGTCCCAGTAGACATGGCTGGACATAAAATTCCCTAAAGAGTACGCCACCGGCACCTTTCCGATCATTTCCATGCCCTGAACCACATGGGGATGATGTCCAAGCACCAATGATGCGCCTGCATCGGCAAAAGCCCTGGCCTGATCCATCTGGCCCGGCGAAGGAATCCGGAATCGTTCCATGCCCCAATGGGGAGAAACAATGACATGATCCATCGTCTGTTTCAATTGCCTTATCCGGCTGCAAACCCTTTCGGTCTCAAGTGGTGTCACACCACTATTGCTTTCCCCGGCAAATCGGGATATCCCACTGGATTGGTCCACAACGCCCAAAATGGCCAGTCGTATCCCGTGAATATCATACAGAATCGGTTTAATTGCCTCCTGAAAGTTCAACCCTGCCCCGCACCACCTGATACCAATGCCGGACAGCATTTCCCTTAAACGTATGAAACCCTGATCATAACAGTCAAAGGTATGATTGTTTCCCAGGGAGACACAGTCAATCCCGGACTGTTCAAGAGAGAGAATTTGAGTTTCCGTTGTCAGTACCCGGGGTTCTGTGGGAACTTTTTCATCCCCTTCAAGGGTGCACTCCAGATTGGCAAAAATCAGGTCACGCGATTTAAAAAGGGATTGAATTTCATCAGATAACGCTTCAAGCCCCCGGCCGGGCCGGTCACTGGCCCGGGCCGTCAACAAAAGATCCCCAACTGCGGCAAATTGTATTGTTTTATTTCCCATCTATCCTCGCATCTCAATATTTCCCGGACAAAGTCCGGGCACAGCGCCCAGGCAGCCCCCTGCTGCAAAGCAATATATATCTGTAAAAGAAGGATGTCTCGATGCCAAAAACAGCTGACCACCTTCCTGAAGTATGCCAAGCACAGCACAAAAAAAAGCTGCCATCCACATACCGTAACCGCCCTGTTTAAACCATCCGAATCGTATCTTTAACAGATATACCAGCATGGCCGGCAAAAATATATTTTGAACAAACAACCTGGCATGGTTCAAACTTGCTCCCATAGCATAGTCGTACAGGGGAAGGAGTTTTAAAACAGATGGCAGCCTTACCGGTATCAGTTCCATGCGCCAGTTAAAATCAAAAGGAAACCATGCAAGATAAAAAATATATAACAGTATCAGGGCAATACCCCAATTTAATTTTTCAATATTTTTTAGTTTCCCGAATAAAAGTCCTATTCCCAACCCACCAATACACCCCAGCCATCCTGAAACTACATTGGCGGCATTAAAGAAGCGGGACACAATAAACAGTTTCCCCACTTCAAGAGATAAACAAAACAAACCCACAACAAAAACCGCCTGTGCTAATCTTAAAAATCGAAATTTATTTTCCAGGCAAGAACTGAAAAGCAGTGTCAAACACCCATAAACCAACCCGACTTTAAGCATCCACCAGTGCCAGGGATGAGCTGCAAATCCCAAATCCAGAGAAAAAATAGACCTTTTGAAATTTCGACCCACCTGTTTCAGCAGAATCGTGGGCATAAACGGAGATAGTGCATCTGCCGCGGTCAATCCGGCAAATATCAGAGTGGCGATGACCACAGGTTTTTTCTGCCAACGGCTTTTCAACCAGTCAATGCCTGAAATCCACATCTTTTTTCCTGCAACCAGTCCCAAAAAACTTCCCGCTGTCCCACTAATGGTATTCAACAGCCAGTCAGAAGCGCTCGCCACCCTTGAAACTGTAGCTATCTGGAGCATCTCGACAAAAAAACTTATTAAAGAACAGAGAATGCCCGACGCCGCCAGAGAAAGAACTGCATTAAAATTCGACAATCTAAGGCGAACTGTTATCATCCACCCCAAAGGAGTATATAATATCAGATTACTGAGCACATCGGAGCCGCTGATCCTGGCACCCAGATTGAAAGGCCAATAACTCCAGAAAAATTTATATTGACCACTCCAGCCATTTCCAAACGAAAAATCAAAGGGCATAAGGCTGGCATAAATTAGCAGGACAGCATATCCTGCACCAAGCCCGAACAGCAGATTCCTATGAATCTTACAACTACTTTGAATTAAACGTCCCATAAAGACCTTTACCAGAACAAATACAAAATAAATATTTTACAAGCATATAAAAATTTTCTAATACTTATCAAGGGAATCCATGAACAAACTTAAAATACGACCATCAATAAGTCATAAGGATAAAAAATGAAATTCATCATAGCTGTTGACTGCGAAGGTCCGGCCTGCGTTGTCGGCAGCCCTGGCAAAGCCCTTAGCGTTTCCCGGGATTACACGTTTGCCTGCCGGGAAGCCACCCTTGAAGTCAATGCAGCCGCCCGGGGGCTATTTGATTCCGGCGCAGAGGAGGTCTGGGTATGGGACAGTCACGGCCAGGGCCTTAACCTTTGTATTGATCAGCTTGACAAAAGGTGCAGGCTTATTCTGGGAAAAGGGTTTACCCGCCGGTTTCCCGGGCTGGACAACCGGTTTTCAGGGGTCGTAATGATCGGTTACCACGCTATGGAAGGGACAAAAAATGCCATACTGGCACATACATATAGCTCAGACGCCTATAAAAATATACGCGCCAATGGACAGACTGTCGGGGAGATTGCACTGGATAGTGCTGTGGCAGGGGAATTTGATGTGCCGCTAATTTTTATTTCCAGCGACGATAAAGGATGCCGGGAGGCCTCAGTCTTCATGCCGTGGATAGAAACAGTCATCACCAAACAGGGGATGGGAAGAAACTGCGCCCTGAGCAAACACCCCCATATGGTTCAGGAAGAAATATATTCGGGTATCTGCCGGGCAGTAAAGGATATAGAGCAGATGAAACCACTTAAATTTCAGCCGCCGGTCCGCCTGGAAATTGACTTTAAAGCCATTCTCCAGACTGTTAAAGCGTTGGTATACAGGCGTCGGGGATGGCGACCCACCGGCCCAAAAACAATAGCCAAAGAACTTGGCAGCATGCTGGAATGGAATTGTTAGGAGAAAGACCGTTCTTTATAAAGCTGTTCAGCCACTTTACTGATGACCGGCCGGTATTTTCCAGAAGGCGCCGGTTCAATATCGTCGACTATTTCCACAAGGATATTGTCGTCACTGTTTAAGCGGGTTCGGGCTAGTTCCTTGACCTGGTCTTTACCGTTTTCAGGGAATTGAGTATCTACAGCAAGCCGGATTCGAATCTCACCAAGTTCTTCCTGAACGACCTGGAATTTAACGATGCCTTTTACCATTCTGGCGATATAGATAAAAGAATAGCCAACCACCCATTTTCCCGTTTTAGTTACAATAAATTCCACGGCCCTGCCGCCACTGATCTTAATTGAAGACAATTTTATGCCACAGGCGCACTCTTTTTGTGAAAGCGTAACAATATCACCCGTTCTGTAACGGATAATGGGAAAAGCTTTGCCCACGATATTGGTGATTACCAGTTCACCTTCTCCGTTGGTCGGTTCAAGAGATTCAGGATCAATGGTTTCAAGAATGACCTGCTCATCCATGCAGTGCATAGTCCCCTGTTCGCATTCGTGCCCTATCAGTCCGCCCTCTCGTAATCCAAAAGAGTCAAATACGGGCACTCCGAATGCCTGGCTGATCAAATCACGGTCTATATCCGAAAGCATTTCAGATGTGGTAATAATTGCATGAAGGCCACGATCTTTTAAACTGCTAAGATTAATCCCCATGTCCAGGCACATGGAAACCGTCAAGACAAAAGTGGAAGGATAGCCAAACAGACATTTGGGCTTCCATGCCATCCATTGGGAAACATACTGCCGGACCCGCTCCTTATTCAATTCAAATCCGTTGGAGAGCCCGTCATTGACAAGAAAATCTCTGAACCGTTTGATTTTATCCTGCTTGCTCAGTTCCACTGGGGATCCCCAGTAATACATTTCCTTTTCTCCCCTGCGTACCCCCACCCACTCATGCCCTCGCATTCGAGCCGCATTGATATGGGCTTCCCGGCTGGAAGACGTATAGAATTCCAAGGCCTCATTAGTAGAACCGCTGGTCCGAACCAACTGCACTCGCTTTCCTTCTTCTCTCCAGACCATCTGCTCACGCTTTTTGCGCAGCGTATCTTTTTCCAGTAAAGGGAATTGCTGCAGATCTTTTAACGTCCGGATATCGCCAGGCTTGATCTGCCTGGAATCCATGAGTTCTTTCCAATAGGGTGTCCGGGTATATGCCACATCAATCAACGCATTTAATCGATCCTGTCTTAATTTTTCCAGTCGGTCTTTTGACCACCACTGACTCTGATTCAATTCATTGAGGATCTGAAAACTGGGGCGACCCAGTAAAAGCTCCTGGAAACGAAATATATTTCTGGCAATAACGGGTATCATTATTCAAATTCTTTCATCCGCAATCCGCAGATTACGCAGATTTCCGCAGATAAAAAGCTTTTTATCTGCTAAACACATATCTGCGGGAATCTGCGTAATCTGCTGATATTATTAAAAAAAATAAAAATTATTTAAGCCCTGGACAACCTTCCGGGTCAAGGCCCGGATCGGCTTGTTGATCAAGCAGGGCTCGACTGATTTAGGTGTATACCCATCTTCCTTGATCATTTTTCCCAATTGGGAAAAAGTCCGGTCCGGATACTTGTCCCTGTTATCAGCCAGCCATTTGCAGAACTTTTCAAACCGCCGGGTGACAATCCGGTTCAATTTGCCGTCGTTATACTGTATGTCCTTTACCTTAAACAGACTGAAACTGTGCAGAATCAAAACAGCATCCGCCCCGGCATCACAGATCATTCTCACGGCATCCCGGCACTCTTCAAAGGAGGATCCCATCAGGTCCACAGGCTTACTGGGATAAAGCCCGGGCCAGTCCGGCTGACGAAATCCGGACAGGGCCACCTCAAGAACATCTCCATACCATTTTGAACCGTTATATCTTTCTTTATCTTTAAACAGGCACTGTCCCCCCACATAGGGAAAAGTATAACTGCTGTCCATCCATATTCCGGTTTCCGGCAGGATTTTGAGTGTGTCGTCAGACGCCCCCATATTTCCGGCTCTGAATGCAATGGGTTTCTGCCCTGTCCATGCGGTAAGCCTGTCAGCCCCATCTGAAATAATTTGCTGCTGAAGTTCCAAGGGCAGTTCTGCAATCTGATCCGTCATCTTAAAGTGCTTTCCCCGCCGTTGGAGGCCGTAATGATAGTGGCCTGGATGCACATGGAGCTGCACGTCCTGGCCATGTTCCATCAAATATTGACAAACTGGCTCTGTCTCTCCCGGATATCCAAGTTCTTCATTAAATGGCTCCAGAAAAAACGTGGCCTTAACATCATATCGATTTAAAATTTTACAAATCAGCGGGATACCAAGCTGCCTGGTGCCGTATTGCCCCATCATACCCCGGGACGGAGGGATTGGCTCGAGATCTGTTCCCCAGGCCCCGCCCATGCTGCATTCCACATCAAATGTAAATAATATACCCGGTTTCATTATTCAACTTCTTTCATCCGCAATCCGCAGATCACGCAGATTGCCGCAGATAAAAAGCTTTTTATCTGCGAAACACGTATCTGCGCTAATCTGCGGATACTAAAAATTATAAACCAGTCTTTTGTACTGAAGCTGCCTGGCACCAAAATTAATCAAAAGACTTTTCTTTATACCAGAGGCCTTCATGTAATTGATAACCTGTGCTTCCTCAACGCCAGAAATCTGCTGCAAAGCTTTCAACTCGACGATCACTGATTCGAAACAGAGAAAGTCTGCTTTATAGTGAGCTGTCAACCGGTTTCCCCGATAGTAGACAGGCAATGTTTTTTCCCTCTCATACGGTATCTTCCCGAATTGAAACTCATGCTCCAGCGCCTCCTGATAAACCGCTTCCAGAAACCCATTACCAAGTTCATTATGAACGGTCATGGCCGCGCCAATAATGGAATACGTTTCTTTATCACGCATTAAAATTCTTTTGTCCGCAGATTACGCAGATTTCCGCAGATCTTTTTTACACATATCTTTATCTGCGTTCATCTGCGTAATCTGCGGATTTTAATAAAAAAAGGTTTAGAGCAATGAGTAGGTCTTCAGAATGGCGGCGACTTTTTCATCAGTTTCGGCAAGTTTTCGGAACGAAGCCAGTATCCTTGCAACCACAGGACCCGATGGATTTTGAATTTCAAGCAGGGTGTTTACCTCATGATAGTTTTCCTCAAGTTTGAGCATTTTCGATCGCAGGGGTTGTTGGGCCGTTTTCCGGTCCCATACCATATAGCCCATCAAGGCAATCACAAGGGCCATAACCGAACAAAAGAGAGTAAGAATCATATTGTGCATGGCCTCGAAGCGCTTATCCACGGTCTCAAAGCGTTTGTCTATGGAATCGAAACGTTTATCCATGGCCTCAAAACGTTTGTCCATATTATATATCAGATCATCAATTCGCTGGTTCAGATTCTTTTGTCCCTGTTTCAATTCCGTAAGGGACTCAACAATTTCCCGGTCGCTGATTCTAGGGGCCGTCTCAACGGCATGGACTGCGGAGCAAAAAAAGAGTCCCGGCAACAAACCCAATGCAATGATGACTTTGTATTTTATCAGTTCAAACATCGAAAGGCTCCCTCTATTTCAGGCCGCAACAATTTTTCGTACGGCTTCTTTATCCAAAACTACGACTCTACAGCCATTGTGTCAATACGGCTCTAAAATTAATACCACGGCAAATCATCTCGTCTCCAAAAAAACACCAGTTCTTTCAAACCCGCAGCATTCCGTGAAAGAACTTATGACTGACGAGATATATCTTTGTATATCACATTTTATTTATCTGCGTTCATCTGCGTAATCTGCGGATACTGCAATCAATGCGCACGATCCTGAGATTCCGGGTTACCAATAATATCATGCCCCTGAGCACCCAGCTTTTTAACCATCTGCATAAAATCAACCATAAAAGGTTTAGGGTCTCTAAGCATAAAAGCATCATCCTTTGTCCAGGGAAAGCAATTCCACAAAAATCGCAGAACGGTCTCTATTTTACCAAGACGCGCTTGTCCCGGAGGCAATTGATCCCCCCGGATCATACCGATCATCCAGTTAGCATCCCCGCCAAGAATCCTGGATCTTAATCCCAGACGATACTTTGTCTTTTTCATTTTCTCAGGCTCAAAATGGCTCTGCCAGAAAAGAAAAGAGGTATTAAAGCCCGCCATAATCAAAGTAGGTGTTCCCCCGATAAATCTGGGGTTAATTTCAAGAAAAATATATTTGTCGGTTTCAGGGTCATAATGGTATTGAACCCCACCCAATCCTTCGTAGCCTATTGCCTTAAACAGCTTGACAGCATCATCAATCAAAGGCTGATGACAGCAGCTGATTCGCTGGGTGGTCACCCCCCCGGCCAGGGGCATATGATGTTCACCAATATAATCCCCAACCATTAACGGCTCGCCCTTATACATCATCACCTGAACATGATCCTCTGCCCCGGGGCAGTATTCCTGAACAATGATGTTATCTGCAAAATCACGGACCTGATCATAAACTTTCTGGAGCTGGACATCATCTTCTGCATAGGCGGCTTTCCAAGGCGCCTGCCCCCCTTGAATGTTCTGTCGCCTGGTCCTGAAGACCAAAGGGAATTTCAATGCTTTTTTATCGGACATGAATTGGTCCAGGCACATACCTTTGGCCACAGGGACACCCAATTTCTGACATAACTCCTGCATATAATCCTTGTCAGTTGCCTTATCAAAAGCTTCCCGGGCAGGAGAAAACAGATGAACATCCGGCTCAAACTGATCTCGCACATCTATGAGAACATTATGATAGCCTTCTGCAACAGGCATAATGGAACCCACATCCAGCAGATTGACCAGTTCCGTAATTTCATCAATAAAGCCTGGACTGTAAGCCGGTGATTCCATGACCCATGCGCTGCTGGAGTACCGACTGTGGGCCGGCTGCCCATACTTTGATTTAACAATGCAATGAACCGTCAGGCCGTTCATGGCCAGGTTCCTGACCACCCAGAGCCCCACCTGGGTATCCCCAACAATGGCAAGAACTCTTCGTCTTCTGTCCTTTTCCTTGATTTTTTCTTGAATAAACGGCTTTACCGCATACATGTTGAAATTCCTTAACTTAGATGAGTATATAAGCGCCGCTTCAAAGATTATATCTTTTAAATTTTTTCATCCGCAGATAACGCATATTTTAACAGATGATTTTTATCACACATATATCTATCTGCGTTTATCTGCGTAATCTGCGGATAGTTTTCATCTGTTTTTATTTGCTGCCTGAATTAATTTATTATAAATTATATCTGTTGAAACACCGTCGCCACTTCAATTGCCACCTGCTCCCATGACTTGACCTTACTTGCCTCAAGCACAGATTCAGAATTCCATTTCGTTGACAAAACCTTTTTAATACCTTCCTTCAATGGCTCAACCTGTTTCCTGGGCACGATGCAACCGGCACCGGGAACAGGCAAAATATCGCGCACAGCGCCCACATCTGTTGCGACCACAGGTGTTCCGCAGGCAAGGCTCTCAAGTACGGCATTAGGACAGCCTTCCCTGTAGGAAGCCAAGACACTGGCATCGGCCGTACTAAAATACCGGGCCACCTGGTCATATGGTTGAGGGCCTGCAAGGATGACCCGCTTTTCGACACCTGATTTTTTTGCTTCTGCCATGATGGTCTCATGGGTTCCCCCCTGAGCCGGACCGCCCACAAGTATCAGGCAAACATCTTCGGGTAAACCGGCAAGCGCCCTGATCACTTCATGGTGTCCTTTTCGATGACCCAGATGAGCCACCGTAACCAATATTTTTTTGTCCTCCGGCAGCCCAAGGTCTTTTCTGCAGGTATTCTTATCTTTGATATTAAAATTTTCAGCGTCTACGCCGTTGGGAATGACACTTACCCTGGCAGGATCTGCGCCCAATTCTATGGCCGCCTCGGCAAGGCCGCTGGAAACACTTATCACCGCAGCTGCACCCTTCAGGGCCTCAGCACATTGCCTGACCTGGGAAGGTTCTTTCATGCATTCAAACAGCTTACCACGCAACGTAATCACATAAGGGATCCCAAGATTTTTTGCTATAAGAGAAACACCGACACCGTCCGGCCAGACAAAATGTGCGTCTAATACATCCGGTTGCCAGTCACGGCATATATTTTTAACCCAAGGCAAAATTCCCCTGGCGTAAAATCGCGCATCATTATTTTTAAAAATTTTGGGGGTATAAAAAAACCGGGGCCTTGAGACGCCAAGACCCTTCCAGTTTTCATTGGTGATTTTTGCCCCGGATGCCAAAAAGGGAAACCACGGAACCGGTGAACAAACCTGCAAATCAACAAATCCTGACAGGGCTTTAATCCGTTGAAATACAAAAATCCCCCAGTTGGAATTGGTTTCATTTGGAAAACAATATGAAAACGAAAGGACTTTCACTTTATCTTTACCAAGTCTTCATAGGCCTGGATATAAGCGTCCACCATCTTTTCCATGCTGTATTTTTCCCGGACCAGCGCCTGTCCCTTCCTGGCTAAAGTGTTTCTTTTATCAGGATTTGCCATCAGCTCATGCATGGCAACCGCCAGCACACAAGGATCTTGAGGATCAACAAGCAAGGCTGCCTGTCCAACGGCATCCGGGATTCCCCCCACCCCGGTTGCAATAACAGGAAGTTGCGCGGTCATGGCTTCCAGGATCACCATGGGCAGTCCCTCACTTCTGCTTGAAAGGACAAAGATATCCGCAGCGTTGTAGAGTGCTGCAGTATCACGTCGAAACCCCAAAAACATAAAACAGTCCTTGAGATTTTCAGCGTTAATAGAGGCCAAAAGCATCCTGCAATATTCACTGTCGAAAAGTTTACCTGCCACGGCAATTTTGAATCTAAATCGTCCAGTTGTCATTGATTTAAGCGCTACAGCCGCCTGGATAAGATCTTCAAACCCTTTTTCCGGTCTGGGATTTCCCACAGCCAAAAAAAGGATGTCATGGGCATCCATCCCCAATTCATTTCGGACCTGACCTCTGAGCGAATCGTCTTTTTTGATTTCAGGGACACCATTGGGAATTACCTGGATCTCTTTTCCCCAATCAAGATAATTCCGATGACGATTTGCAACCGCATTAGATACGGCAGAAAAGCCTGATAAAAATCTTGAGAAAAACCGGTATCTCTTCTGCAGCTTTTCGAAACCTTCGTACAGCAGACCATGGGCTGTAAACATTAACGGAACGTTAAAAAAAAACAGGTTTGCCAGAGCAGCGTAAGGCAGACTTGAATAGTCATGAATGTTTATTATAGCAGGCTTGAAGTCTTTAAATAATTTCCTTAATGCCCAGACAGCTTTTATATCTTTGCTGCCATGGCTTCCTATAGCACGAACAAACTTTTTGGATTCTATAATTTCTTCGGCTAATTCTCCTTTGTCCTGGAGACAAACGACCATCATAGACACATTTTTTTTCTGCAACCCATTGGCCAGGTGAGTAATGAGGCGCTCCATCCCACCAGGCCTGAGTTCAGATAACAACAGAAGTATACAATTTTTTTTAAAATTTTTAAGCATCAATATTTCATATCAAGATAGACTACCAACCCCATTATTCTTTTTTTCAAGGATTTGATAATCAATCACTTGGTTTTCAAAAGCTCGTCTTAAGCACACCGGCAACATCAGTAAAATCCACACTGTCTCCGTATATATCATAGTTATTGTAAGCCCACAGGTTAGTATGATAACGATGGATAAAAACAAACCAAAACTTAAAATAGAAAAATCATTCTGAACATCCGGAGGAAACTGCCTGGACAAAGACTTGATTTTCCGGGTTTCATTTAATGCAAAAAGAATGGCCAGGATAAATAATGAAAATCCTTGAATACCCATTTCTGCAATACATTTGACAAATGTGTTGTGGGAATCTTTTCCGGCATATTCAGGAATGTAACTTCCTATGGTCTGATACCAGTTACCGATACCGATTCCCAAAGGGTGGTCTGAAACCATTTGCATACCTGCAACCCACAGACGAAAGCGGCTTCCAGCAGACTCATCCCTTTGTTCTTCGTCAGAAACAATTATTGTTGTCATACGATTTAAAAACTGCTGATCTGTCACATACAGCCCGCCAATGGCCCCGAGAACAAGACCAATGGCTATTTTTTTCCGAAATTTTCGTGGGGCCATGAACACTGCGGCCATGCATCCCATAACGATGCCAACCAATGCGCCCCTGCTTCTGCAAAGGACAACTGTGTTCGCTGTAAAGGCTGCAGCTGCAAGACATAAAAAACGCTGAGGCCAGGTTTTGCTCCGCATAAGTTGGATGCTAATTAGCGGTAACATGGCCGCCATGTACGCTGCGAAAAAATTGGCTTCGGCAAAATCAGATCCTCCGATGCCCTCAAGGCGGCCGCTCACATATGCCCTTTTAGGAAGGTCATAGGCCTGTAACCCCAGAAGCAATGCACAAGCAACAAAAACCCATAAAAGCCCATTTAATTTTTTTCTGTCTGTAACCTGAATTCCCGGCATAAAATTTGCCTAATCAGCCTTTGCCCTCTGATACATAAAAATCTGCTGAGGTTTGGCCTCTGCAAACCCTGACCTAAGATCATATTTGATGGTTTATTGGCTGGCAATCCTAGCTAATCCGTTTTTTTACTGAACTATACTCAATTCCCATGCTCAAATCACGCCAGATAGGAATAGTTCACCATTAGCGCTCTGCGCATAACTTTTCCAGCCCAAGTTTTCACCCAATAATGCGCTTATCCGGGAGAACAACGTAATCGGTGCAATACGTTCTCAGCCAATTGGGCGAATGGGTTAATCTTACCAAATGAAATGCTCCACCGCCTGCCACTATAAATTAAACGGCCGGCCATATACATTAAGTCCTGCATGACTGTTCTTAACCTCCTTCGTGAGACTGTTTTTCTACGGTTGACCGGAAGATTGTTCTCATCCTGTTCCTCAAGACTAATTTGGCCTATGATTCTAAGGGTGTTGTACGCCAAAAGAGCGAGATGGAGAATCAGGCTGTTGCTGCTAAAATGGCAGCTGGGGAACCGTTCTAACCCAATATCACTTTTAATTTCTGAGTGAAATTGTTCACTGGTTCCATGATCATGGTATAAATTAATGACCTCTTGGGGGCTCAGCCCGGTTATGGTAATCCAATAGGTCTCTACTTCGATTTTGGGAAAAAGCAGGGGTTCTCCTTTTTCTTCATATCGTTCAGTCACTTTGAAGACAATCGGACGTGGCAATGCATGCCCTTTGGGGTCAACAGTTGTTTGCCCGACCCACACACTTTTGTGTTTACAGCGAATCAATTTAACGTTTTCAGTATTCTGAGCCAGGATAAACCAGCCATCCAAAGATTCTTTACGTAAATTGCGCTTAACCAAGACATCAACACCTTCGTATTTTTTTATTATTTCAAAATTATCCTGACTGTCATTTCCTGAATCAAGACGCATAAGAAGAGGTTCTTGGGTGATCTGCCTGGTTAATTTCAATATTTCTTGAATGAATGCCGGGGTGTTTTTTTGACAATGCTGACTGCCTTTTCTAAGCTCCACATTGATTAAATATCCTTCAGTTCCCAGATATCCGAACATCGGTGCATATCCATCACAACCTTTGTATGTCCTGGAAACCCCCTCTTTTTTCGTTTTTGAATTGTCAAAGGGGCTGACATCCAGGTCTAAGGGAATATAATTGCCGACACTCGTCTGAACTGGTGAAATGGCGGGTGCTTTGCCTCGAATCATTTCAACTGAAGCTTCCTTGATAAGTTCATTGGCAGATTCCCCGATCAGGTCAATACGTTCACGCAAGGTTGATTGGGAAGGACAATTGCTGATTCCCATAGCTTGGGTAAAAAAAAATGGATCCTGCCTGAAAATTTCAATAGCGATGTAGTCTGGCTTACCAACACAAATAAGTCCTAACATGGACGAAAGGATCTCTCCATGAGAAATATTAGGATCAACACAATGTACATCCGGTAAATTTTTGAAGCGCTCAGCAAAATTAATGGACTTAAGCAATGCACCTACAGGGAGCAATCCGCTTTGACTGACAAGGTTTTCATTTCCATGTTTTACATTGATAGTGGTCGGCATCGGTCTTCACCTCCGAAGTGAATGTTTTTTTAATGCCATTATATTAATTTTATATTAAAATTTCAATGTGTTATATTCAAAAAAGCAATCTTTATGCCGCTAACTCAGGTGTAATAGTATGAGTCATAAGAAAAATAAAAATAACCACTTTCGTAAACTTTACGGCTGGGTGATCAACTGTTGAATATTTGCCCACAGTTGATCCGGTCATAACATACGAGAACCAGATCGCCAATAAGAAAAATAATAATAAAATTTCCTGAATAGTTAGTGCCGAGAATCCGAATCTGAGCTTGTGGCGCTGCAAAAAAAAACCTGCGATAGTGGCTAAGGCCAGACTGAAAGAGTAACGCAAGCCGAGATTTGAAAAAGGCGCTTCCCACCATTGATTTGTTGGACCGATACTATAATCTGCCAAATATCCATAAACACCTAAATGGGGCATAAAAAGGGCACCGGTTGTACAAAAAAAGAAAAGCCCGATGAATACAATTGATTTTACTGGTAGCATTGCTTGATTCTATTAATTGCTATACATTAGTCTTCATTTTATCATTTTATCATTTTATCATTTTATCATTTTATCATTTTATCATTTTATCATTTTATCATTTTATCATTTTATCATTTTTTCATTTTTTCTCAAGAATGAATATGTAATGATATGGCGAAAGTTCGACTCTAAAATCATCTAAAATTTTGAAACATTCATTTATCACATTTTTTACTTTTATTAGCGGAAACTCTTTGTATCCGATTTCCCAGTAATGTTCTCCATCAAACTTAAAATGCCTATGCGTCTGTGGCAAACCCAAATAAATATTTGCTGGAAAAATTCGTTTTAGAAATCTATTTAGCTGGCCTCTAAACCTAAGGTATTTATTAATTTTCAGATCAATTCTAAAACTTAAAAAATGCTGATTATATGGCACCGAAATTATGACATACTTTTTAGAACAATCCCGTAGTTCTACTAAAGATTTCTTAAAATCACCAAAAGGTATGTGCTCTAAAACTTGACTAGCAATTATCATGTCAAAAGAATCATTTTTAAATGGAAGTTGCCTTATGTCCATAGAGACATCGGGATTTAAATTCAAATCAAAATCTGCACAGTACATTTTTTTGCCGACGAATTTTAAAGTATGACTAACAATCCCCTGACCAATACCGATTTCTAGTATTTCATTACACTCATATTTTAAACAGGCCTGAACAATAGAATTATATAATTGAAATCGGTCTGCGGTGATATAATTTTTTTGGTAATGTTCTGATTTTACTTGTACCATATGAGACCTTTGATAAACTTCATTATGGATAAATTGGCCTTTATCATCCTTTGGGCCAATTTTGATTGTCGAATCATGAATATTTACCCAAATACCTTTAACGACAGGGTGTTCTGAATTGGAACAATGCCCCAAATACTCAAATGGCCGAAACGATGATAAAGGCCGATAAATTCCTAAAAACCCTTGATTAATTCAACGGCTTTTGGGGCTACCAATTTAAGCCGGGACACCCTTTAAAACAAGGCTTCTCCGGAACCCCCGGTTCATGAGGCTTAGGTACTTCAAAATTCTCATCACCGGGTCAAACTGTCCCGCGTTATGTCGGTAGCCCCTTATTCCAATACCTGAAAAAGGCGCTTCCCACCACTGTTGCGATGGACCGATGCAATAATCTGCGATATATCCATATACACCCAAATAAGGCAAAAAGACGGCTCCACAGGTACATATAGAAAATAAGGGCGCACTCCCATTTTCCCGGTTAGCGTAGGCATATTATCCGTAAAGGCTGGGGATGTAGTTATTGCATTAATAATGCATATAAAAATAATTAGTTATGTCGTAAAAGGAACCATCCAATCCCATTTTCCCGGTGCGTAGAACCAAGGAAAATCAAGGATCTCGGGCAATTTATGTTAAAATTTTACCTGGTTAGGGCATAGCGGAAGACTTTCGTTAAAAACATACAATGCTAAGCTTGCTTTAATTGCTTGATTTTTAAGTATTTAATTTCTGCTTAAAGAGTTATCCAGTCGACCCGGAAAATGGGAATGCGCCCGAAAATAAACTTATAAAAAGTATTGGTTTGAGAGAAAACATAGGGTAGTCTCCTGACTATTTAAAATTACCGTTAATAGTAGCTACTATTTTTCCATAAATTATTTAGAAATTATGAATTAACTTATTAATATAATTATTAATTTTGTTCGTTGAATGAGTCCATGTCAACTCTCTACACACACGTTCTCTACCTGCTTTTCCTAATGCTTTGGCCAACTCTGGATTAGTGAGTAATTTAATAAGTGCATCGGACACATCTTCTTTCGAGTGCCCTTGAATCAAGAGGCCAGTCACGTCATCATTGATCGCATCTGGCACACCTCCTGATTTTCCACCAATAACTGGCACTTCGCATGCGTTGGCTTCAAGAAAAACAATCCCGAACCCTTCGATGTCATTAGAACCATGCATAATACGATTCGCCATAATAAAAACATCGGCTATATTGTAAACATGAGGTAATAATTCATCTGTCACCTCTCCTATAAAACGCACAGAAGATCTGACACCCATGGCGACTGCAAGTGACTTCAATTCAGAAAGATAACTACCAGTACCACCAATGACATATACAGCGTTAGGAATACATTTAAGAATTTTTGGTAAAGCACGAATTACAGTATCTTGACCCTTTCTCGGTGTTAATCGACCAACGCTCAGGATGACCTTCTTCTTAGAAAGGTCAAGTTGAGAAATTAAATCATCGTTTCGGGGCAGAGGTCGAAAACGATCAGGGTCTGTTCCAGGATGGACTACTGCGATTTTTCCAGGATTGATACCACCTTCTAATAAAAGATTCTTAGTAAAATGGCTATTAGCAATTATCAGATCAGCCCATTTGTATGCTGTCCAGAGGAACTTACGTTTCAGCATGGCAGTCCTACGCCTACGAATAGGTAACGGTGTCCCTATACGTTGCCTATTTATCTCCTCTCCGTGTGCGAAGACTACACTGTGAATTCCAAATAAACGTCCTATTATATTGCCAACAACGCCTTCTGGTATAATTCGTGCTGAAAGTATTGTTTTGGGCCTATCTTTTATTGATTTAAGAAATCCCTGCACTAATAAATTACCATAGAGGAACAATGACTCTGGACGAAGAAGTATGCTCCTGTTCAGATGTATGCGATGAACAATAATGTCATCCAGAAGTTCATTCGTCGATGTTCCACGAACCTTGTTCGTCAATAATTGTACATTTGACATTCGTTTACACACTTCATGCAACCACATTACATGTCCGCCCTTTACCGGCAGATAAAGTTCAGATAATACCAAACATTTCATCATATTCTCCAATTGAATATCTCTGGTTTAAGCTTAAAAAACATGTATATAACTAATACCTTCGCCAAATTTCATTTTTTATGGTTTTGATTCAAAATATAATTTTTTCGATCAAATAAAATCAATAGGTTATATTTTGAGATTTAAGTAATTTTAATCTATTTTTGAAATTGGCGAAGGTATTGTATAACAATGGTTCGGACAGTTTTTAGCTCAACAAATTCAATAAAATCAGGCGGAGCAGCAATTATTTACATCTGATAACTATCTGAAATTATCGTATTGGGTCATATGGAAACTGTCCGAACTATTGGTATAACACCATTCATTTAATTTTTTCACACTTTTTTTTGTGAAGCTCAATCCAGTAGACTATCGTACAAATCTTCCATGTGTTTTACATGATTGTTTGTAGAAAACATTAACTTTGCTCTCACTCTTCCAGCTTGCCCCATACGATTTCGTAATCCTGTGTCCAGAATAAGCTTTTCGAGAACTTCTGTCATTTTTGATTGGTTGTTTAAAGGAACAAGGAAACCGGTATTTCCTGGTAAAACCTGTTCTACATATCCACCATGATCTGTTGCCACTACGGGTTTACCGAGCATCATCGCTTCCGCACAAGTACGACCGAAAGCTTCATTTTGTGATGCACAAACTGCAATATCTGATGCAAGGACCACTGTTCGTACATCACGACGAAATCCGAGGAATCTGATACGATCTTCACGTATACTTTTCCTACAAATTGTTTTTAGCTGAGATTCGAATCCTTCATGTCCACGAACATCCTTTCCTGCAAATAACAACCTCACATCATGTCCTTTTCTAAGTAAGGTCTTCACTGCTTCAATGACAGTCATATGCCCCTTGTTAGGTTGAAAATTCCCAACCATTGAAATAATCTTTGTATCTTTAGTTACGATTTGTTTCTCATGTTCTTGGCGGGCAAGAATCTTCAAATCTGGAGACAGATCATCATCAATTGGGTTATATATTGTTACGAGACGGCAACTATCAGATACAAATGAACTAAGAGATCCAACGCATTGTTCTCGAATATAGTTACTGATAAAAACTATTGCATCAGGAGGAGGACAATGGCGAAATAACCAACGAAAATCTTCGTCTGATGTCAAACACCTAACATGCATAACCGATGGCATTTCTAATTGCCTTGCTACTAATCCAGCTGATAAGTAGACAGATGTTGCATTTGCATGTATTAGCCTTGCATCAATACTACGAACAAGTTTTTTTATAGACTCAATTCTTTTCCAAAATGGAAACGGCCACACTCTGCTCGGCTTTGCTCCCGGAATAACCATATATGAAAGATGCTTCTCCTTGCACAGATCACACATAGGTCCTTCTCTAGGACAAACTATAGTCGGCCTATATCGACTATTAAGGCAAAGCCCTGTAGCTAAACTCAGCAAGCTGAAATTTGCACCGCCCAACTCACTTGAATTTTCCACTGACAGGATATTTCTTATATTTTCATCCATTTTTTTTTCTTTTCTACTCTAAATCAGTAGTGTCAGGTTATATTTTTGCTTGTTGGCCTAAAAATTTTGGCTCTTGTCGCGTTTTGGGATCTTATTTTTATGATTGTTCATAATAGCTTGAAATTATTGGTAACCCGCCCAATATCACAGACTGCAAGCCCTTGTGATATTCCAAATAAATTCAAACAGTTGGATTAAATACGCTTTAAAAGACCATCAAACGCAACATGAGCCAAAATTTTTAGTCTTTGACAATGCGTGAGTTTTTTAAACTCTCAGAGATTCGATGTTCATTTTGAATTTGGATCCGTAGTCCTCGAAACCTTTTTAGGCAATACCGTAAAACTCACTCAGATAGCTCATCTGCTGGAATTTCAAGCCATCGTTCTCGGAGTTTTTTTAGCTGATTGTTTGCCTGATCAGCCGATCGGGTATGGAGTCTAAAACGTTCCCGATGACTTCTTACTCGCTGACGTTCTTTACAAAATTCTCCAAAGTCAGTTTGAGAAATAGCAGAAACAATTTCAGAGATAGAGTTCGGAGTTGGAATAAGCTCCCAAGCCCCAGATCGTTGAATGAGTCTCAAAGTTGCTCCCTTTTGCCCTGTGATTTTCAAGAAGCGCCTTTTGAACTCCCGAAATTCACTTTCCCGTTCGTTATTTGTACGGGGGATATCCAGGTTGTCATAAGAGTGAAAAAGCCCACTCGCATAATTGCTGGTTGTCTTACAAATTTTTGGGGCAAAGTCGGTTAAAATCGGATTCCCTTCCCCCTGTTTTTTTATAGATGCCAGGTAAACGAAGAGTTCCATTCGTACATTTTTTGAGGTACGAGGATTTTTTTCATCTACCTCAAGCAAATCGGAGATATCTTGTAACCATCCGGCCGCATTCTTGATATCCGCATATTCATTTGAGGCATTCTTGAGGGCGATACAAATGCCTTGCTGTAATTCCAGCAAACGGCTGTCAGGAATGTGGCAGATAAACTCATCAAGTTCTAAAATCAACCCTGTAAGCCGTTCAAACATTTCAATTCCGGCCAGACGGAAAGGCGGACGGCCTTTCAGGGTCAACAAATAGCGCGAGCGGCGTATCAAGGCGTTGACAATATCTTCTTGTTCCTCCCGGATCTTTTTTGGAGGGGTGTTACTCTCAGGGTCATCTATTGGGGAAGGAAGTATACCGGTAACTGTCAGCACACGGCCTTGTGCTTCCCCATGATGTTCTGAGCGGATAAGGTCTCCAATTTCACTTCGAACATTCTTGCGTAGAGACACTTTCAGACTTTCATCAACATCTGCCACAGGTTCAGCAATGTTCTTAAGGTAGTGAGCCTGGCAAAAGGCGTGAGCGGTATTGGGAAAAATAGTTTTGATTGCCCGGCAGAAGCCCTCTTTGTTTGTCACTTATCATTGAGGCAACATTGAGGTCGAGCGCTGCAATTGGCTCCAGAAAAGTCTCAAATGTCGCTTGGTCTTGCCCCCCAAGCCACCCGCTTCTTAGAGTTAAATTTGTGTAAAGTTCACGCACTACCCATAGTCGAGGCTCTCCACCTTCGGGGGCCAAGCCGTCAAGTGTATAGATCAGGCCGGATTCTTCCGATGCTTGTTGCAATTGATCAAAAAGTTTCCTTTCACTACAGACTAAAAGTGGAAGATAACGCTCATTGTAAAGATGACGGACATGAGATGCTGATATCTGCACTTTTGACGATAAATTTTCATGAACCTCATTAAATGTCCGGAGACCAACTTGACGTTGCCACCCAATAGATGCGATCACATCGTAACCATAAGTGCAGTACATTGGGGCAGCCTGCAGCCATTCAGCAGATTTCAACCCGACTGTATGATTTGGACACATCGGATTTTCACAATGCTTAGGCCAATAACAAACTTTGGAGACTCTCGAAAGAGTTTGGATAGTTTTATTCCCACTTCTGTAGTTACTCAGTATGAGATCGGATTGACAGATCGAGCACTGTTCCAATTCACATACAAAGGGCTCTACCGTTTCGGGAACTAAGTTTTTTTGATTTTCATAAGTGACTCTTTCATATCAATGTTTTTCTGAATAATTTTATAACCATTTGAAATAAAAGTCAATTATGTTTTGAGTGAGTTTTGCGGTACTGCCTTTTTAGATTAAACACTTCACCATTATTTTTATAACACTCGATGATCAAGGTTTTTTTAAAATGCTGATATTATTGGTTTTAATTAAATATATCATATTTGTAGCATAATTTTTTAAATCAAATAATATCAATAGGTTATGGCTTTTTATAAAAAAAGCTTGTAAAAACACATCATTTACACCCCAGTAGTTACAAGGGGTGAGAAAAAACTTGATCATCGAGTAACAGTGAATGGCAAGCAACAGATAGGTAATAAGGGGTACCAAGATCTGAACCATAAGCCGATACTCGCTTCTTACGATTAAATCGAATAAACTCGTAAGTAGCTTTTTTACATGCAAAAAAACTCTTATTTGCCATCTGAGCTTATAAACTTCAGCAATTTGTTTGGCTGATAGATCCCTGCGAGCGGTTGCAATCCAGTTTCCGGTCATGCAGATCATAAAAAAAGCTAACGGGACATAACTGAAAGCAAATGGTATTCAGGCTACCGACTTAAAGCGGGACAGTTTGAACTGGTTGATGAGAGTTTTTCCAGCACATAAGCTTCAAAATAAGGTCTCCCGGAAGATGCTTATTCTACGGGGTGTCCCGGCTTAAATCGGTAGCCGGTATTCATATCTTTTTTTTGCTTTTTTTTTATTTTCGCCAGTATTTATATCATGTGATGTGAGGGAATCAGATAACCTATCACGAAGTACTGAGTTGGCCCATTGGAACAAAATGTTTTGATCGTTCAATCTGCTCCAGGGCCATTTAATTTCCGGCATTCCTAAACGCTCGGTAATGTTTTTATAAACGAGACGATCCAATTGGGCCAAAGGTCTCCAAAGCTTAACTATAAAGGATGATGGTGCAAAAAAATGATTTTTTTGAGCATACGAATATGCACTATTTTGAGCGATTCTGCTATAAGGCCATAGTAGATATGGCGGAATTTGAGTGTTTTTTTTAATTTGACCGAACAATTGACGTGGGACACCTGCCTCTTCTACAATTCGCCTTGGTATCGGGCGGTCATAACTGCCGCCAATGCTCCAAGGTTCCATTTCTGAAGATTTACTTATCTTTTGAATTGCAGGAAAATGTCGTATTCCCCAATAAGGCACCGGGCAATGAAAAATACCACGAATAAGTCTGTACTCAGAAATCCCCATACCCGCAACACTTGGAGATAGAAATGGATTTGATATATACCGACTATCCGTCCCCCATACCGTGTCACCATGAAAACCTGTCAAAAAAAGACATAATGGTTCAGGATAATCAAATTGAGCCATATTCAGTTCCATTGCTCGGCCAGCCACTGCCCAAAAAAAGACCTCATCACTGACAAATCCTATTTTTCTCTTATATTCAACACATTCAATCCCCAGGCATTCTGCTATCTTTTTTCCTGAATCAGATCCCCGCCATAAACTGCTTGATTCTTTAATGGTGACAGTCTGCCGACACCCCATGTGATTTTTTGCCAAAACAGTAGATAGCAACGAATCATAACCTTGTGAAACAGTTGAAAGAACCGAGACATTAATTTTTCTTTTTTTTGAAGCGGCATTTTTTTTCAAAGCCCTTGCATTTTCATTCAAATAAGACTCATAATCTTCAAATGATAAAAACTCATCGCTTGAATAGGGCTTGGGTTGTTCTTTCAAAATCAGACCATCCCAAATCAAATTGTGATAATACAGTACATTGATATCTCCATCTGACAGTGGTAGTACCCGTTGGTAATGATCAAGTCCCAACCTTATTGAGCCAACGGCAGCGCTGTAGTTATAATCATTTAGGAAATCAAGCCGGGATAGGCAAAGGAACGCTGGCAATGAATTTGAAATAATCGCTTCATTTTTATCCTGTTTCCACCAAAGTCTGTCTAATGTTGAACCGGAGCTGACAAAAACGACTTTTTCATTACGAATACGGATACCGGATCCAAAAATTAAATCTGTCTGATCAAACCCACCATCCTCAAATACTCCAGTCCAGCAGCCCTCAACTACCCAGTCTTCATGGTCTTCAACGCTTGGACCGTGAATAATTTCAATGACGTTGCTGTTTGCTAAAATTTTTGCACCCCATGTAAGTTTGGGCCAGGAGTCAATTCTTTTACAAATTAATTTCATTCCCATCTCTTTGGTTAAAAACCTCCTTTTCTTTGTCGGGTGCTCTCCCGCTGTTACTTTGATTATAAATCAGTAATATGTTTATACGTTAAAAGCTCCCGAAACTCCCAGACATAGTCAGTTATCCCAGCTGCCATTCCTGGTGTTTTGGGGCGCCATCTTTTTTGAAATCGGTCGGTGGAATCTGATATCTCTTCCCGGAGACTCATATGAGAACGCGCAAAATTATAAAAAACTTGAAAGAAAATAGTCTGCTTTTTGAGATTCTCTCTTTTTTTGCTGAAGCTGAGGGTTTTGCGTCCCAAGGGTGCCAGTGATTGCCTGATAGTAAGGTTCAATCTTTCCAGAAAGCTGGTACCTATATTAAATCCCAATTTGGCAAGCCGCTCAGCTCCGCATCTGATGCGATGAGTGATACCAATCAGTCTGCCTTCCTCCTTCTCTTTTATTACCTGAGCATAGACGAGATCAGGATGAGGTTCTTTTACAGGGTCTTTTGGACGTCCTTGTTTTCCGGTTTTTGGAAAAACTTTGAGTTGATGGTAGTACTCAAGCAATGCATTGTAATAACAACTGAAGCCATCACTGAAATAACAAGGAACTCCCATAACAATACCGGCTGTCAATGCAATCAGCGAAAGGGCTGTTTTGAAGGTCCGTGGTCCCACAATAATCCCCAAAATAAGCCTATAATCCGGTGCAAAACTGATCCAAGTCCATTGCTGCCCCTCTTTGGGTTCTGAACTGCCGTCTTCAGTAGAATCAAAGTTTTCTGCTTCACCATTGTTCGTTTTTCGCCGGACAAAGCTCCACATCTCATCCAATTCCACTCTGGTTACAGGTAGTTCATTGAGAAGTAGTAAGTTTATTTCATTAGCTTTTTTGTACGCTCGATCCAACCAGAATAAAACAGTATCTTCTTTGACAGCAAGTGCGAAGGCGATTCTAGTGATATTTACTTTTACAAGTATCATCTTCAAGGCCATCATGACCTTTTCTTCTTTTGTTTTCAAATTAAAGAATACTGTATCACGTGTTTCGGAAAAGGATGCATTGCATGTTTTACATTGAAAAATATGCCTTTTCCCACTTTGGGTCATATAAGTGCTTATCGATATTATATTTTTTTGATTTACTTGTCCGTAGTGCACGCACTTTTTATTCGGACAAGGCTGATTCCAGTCTGATGCTTGTTTCATAAAGTCCCACCCTCTTATATCTTTTATAAACAATATAAAATACGCCTCAAAATGGTCAATTTATAATCAAAGTAACAGCGGGAGAGCACCCAATTTTTAATTGACTGCAAAATAACGTTGGGATTACAGATGGTTGATAGTACCCTATATATAATCGCAATATAGGTGGCCCATCTTATGATCAAGCCCAAAATGGAGCTTTTTTATGAATTAGTTCTCTAACTTCCGGATGATAATTCAATTTTGAATTATCAGGATAACTGCTGGTCATCAATCTTCTGCGGTTTCGACCATGGGGCCATGAAAAACTCTATCCATTTCTGAATTTTGCTCGACAGGCTGTTACCCAATAAAGAAACGTAATTTTGAACTATGTCCGACACATGCGAAATTTTCAATAATCCTTTCCCTCTATCCACATAATTTGGATTCAGTATGTAACTGAAATTGAAACATTCGTTTAGAAAGCCAAATTGGACACTGAATAGAAGGAAGTAAGACGCAGGAAGTGAAGTTTTTTTGCCGTAAACGGAGTATCTGCTTATTTATACGAGACAGGCATCAAGGTTAATAGTGTTTTTTTCACAATAGGTTGCTATTTTTTTTATATTGTGAGAGTTCATCCGAAAACTAATCCGGCATATTCCACCGCATTATTTCAATGTCATCCGCCATTACGGCATTTTGGCAAGTCGAGTGAAAACCAAATTCAAACAAATTACAGATAGGCTACTTCCAGCCTCTCCCACTATGGAAAATGCTGAAAACTGGCGAGAAAGGCAAATTAAGTTTCAAAAAGAGGATCCACTACTTTGTAAGATCTGCAAAACGGCTATGGAATTTGTCTCAGCCTACCGCCCCAACATCCTTGGTTCAATTAGGGAATCTTTCCAAACACTTCTCGCCTGACTTTACGCTATCATCTGCCACGGCACAGGTGCGTCTTCTGTCTAAGAGCAGGCGATTCTTGTCACTTTTGATCAAATTCCGACTATAATTTCAAAATTAAAGGCATAAATTGCTGTTTTTCACATCGTATCCGCGACATAATGGGAAATCATTCCCATGTGTTACGGATCGGGTAAAGCTAGTGCCCCCAAACAAAAACTTTGTTTTTCCGATACATTAAAAAATTGGAAGAATTATAGCATATCCAAACACAAAACACAATATATATTTAATATTAATTCAATTAGTTATGGCTACTTTTCGTTCCGTAACAGCCTGTCGACAACACACATATATGGGCGCTTGGGTCAGGATGGTTTTTTATAGAATTCTATTTTCATCACGGTTTTACACAGCCCATTATTGATACATATTTCACAACAATCACAAATTTAATTACTCGTTTTTACTTGAGAGTTTTTTTAAAAAAAACTTTCTTAAACTCCAGGCGCATATCTATAGTCAAAAGCAGGTAAAACGAAATAACACACCACGCTGCTATTGCCGAAAAAACTTGAAAAGCAAAATCCATCCAAGTGCTTATGGACCAAGTGTTAGTCAAAACAAAGCAGATTGATGAAAACAGTCCAGCCGACAGAAATCCGGGAACGATTACTGAAGTTATAAAATATTTAAAAGAAATATTTGCCTTCAAACAAAGAAAAACTGGCACTGAAACACTAGCAATTAGCAAACGGGCAACCAGTGTTCCAGCTGCAACGCCCGCAAGTCCCCACCCCCAGAACATTACGAAAAACAACGAAAAGAAAATGTTCACAATGGCCTCAGAAATGGCACGAATAGCATTAAATCGTGCATACCCCATGGCATTCAAAACACCCTGGCAAGGGATGAGATATAATGAAGGTAATTTGGATATGCTCAGAATACTCATAACCGAAGCTGCTTCAACTACAGCACCCATATCAAATCCATCTTGGAACATCCACAAACGGATAAATGACTGCGCGTAAAACGTCAGTCCTATATAGGCTACTAAACCGAAACACATGGAAATTTTCAATTGCTTGTATAAGAGTTGTTGTACGTTATCCATCGAATCGGAAGCTACCTTTCGCTGAACGGAGGGGAAAAACGTCGCACTTATCATACTAACGAATGGCGTTGAATAATAAACCAGCATTGCCCCGACACTGTACTCCCGCACTGCCGCAACGCTTAACACTGCCCCGACGATGAGCAGATCGCTTTGTCCAATCACCCTAAATGCTACACTTGAGATGAAAGAATAAACTCCGTACCCGAAAAGTTCCTTCATCCTTGATCGAGAGAAAAGAAATGGAAAACTCCTTAATCTCGAATGAATTTTTCCGCCAAAAATACGGTTGGCAATAAGTGCAAAGAAGTTCCCCAAGATGATCGCGCCAACGAGGCCCCATAATCCCCAGCCTTTGTGCAAGGCATAAACCGTTGCAACTGTTCGCACCAGCAACACGAAGAAATCAATGGTGCGAGCGATATCGAAACGGTCATAGGCGGTAAGCACACTAGCATAAATTGCAGCAATGGCTGAAAGCCAGATATTGACCACCATTAAAGGCAACAAGAAGCGAACAGTGCTGTAATGTTCCGGATCAATTCCTTTGAATAAAAACGGAAACAACCAACCCAACAAAATACCAACCGCCAGAATTAGACCACCGGTAAGGGTGAAAATTCCGAAGCCAGCCCGGATGGTTTCATCCACCCCTACTCTGTCCTTCTTTCCTAAATATAAGGCGACATGCCGGCCTACACTGCTACGCACGCCAATATCAAACACTCCCATATAACCAGCAAGTACGCTCAACAGACTCCAAATCCCGTATTCTATCGCATTAAGCTTGCTAACCACATAAGGCGACAAAAAAAACATAACTACCAGGGCCAAAAGATGCCCCCCCCAATTGATTGCGAGATTGACAATATGTTTACGCGTTCTAACCATTATTTTAGTCAGTCACATGAAGCACAGGGTGAGGATTTTCACAAAGTCTCTGATTTTCAGCAAGCCATTTAGGGCAATTATTGACCTTAATCTCGCCTGCCATGACGAGGTGCCACAAGCCCCAATAAAAAAGTAAGTTTAGAGATTTGCGTTGCGCTTGGGTTAAAACATCCGCTGCTAAGAGTGAATTTATTTTTGAATCGTCAATACAATTACCCGTTGATTCTATATGTCTGGCTTGATTGAGCACTTCTTCGTAAAATGTTTTGTTAGTTGATTTTTTCTTCGTAAGTTTTTTGCCAAGAAGCGGTCCGATATAGGGTATTTTATGCCTGCGCTCCCATTTATAGGAAATATCATAAAAAATATTCTTCAGCACCATGGGCACATTTAACTTATCATTAACCACTCAACTTTCGGTGATTAAAAATGATAGTGAATAAAAACACAACAAACTGATTTTATTATTTAAATTGACGAATTTCACTTTATATGATACGCTTTGTTTACCACTAAACAAACATTTCATACAAAGGAAATTCGCCAAAATGAATACTACCCTTACCAACGTAGAAAATCAAATGACAAATTCAGAACAAATCGGCGTACTCAATGATTATTTTACAAAATTCAAAATTGGTAAGTTATTGAATCAATCAGGAATCGTTAAAACCAAAGGAGCCTCACCGCTTGCCATTTTCACAGCCCTATTTAACTTGGCATTTCACAACAAGAATTTATACCAGGGCATTGTGAAAAATAAAAAAGTTGATGTCGATAAGGACGCCGCTTACAATTTTTTGAACTCTCCAACATATAACTGGCGGCGGTTTACCCTTCAGCTCTGCCGCCGAATTTATTTTATCATCAGAAAGCTCCTTGATGATTCTTCTGAAGAAGTTCTTATCTTCGACGATTCTACCTATAGCAGAAACCGTTCTAAAAAAGTCGAGCTTTTATCCCGGGTGTTTGATCATACAGATATGAAGTACATCAAAGGATTCCGGATGCTGACTCTTGGCTGGTCTGACGGTAACAGTTTTCTTGGACTTGATTTTGCCCTTTTATCATCTGTAGACAAAAAGAATCGATACAATGAAATAAATCCTGATATTGATAAAAGGACCTGCGGATATCATCGCCGCCAGGAAGCGGTTACAAAAACCACAGCCCATCTCGTACCGATGGTAAAAAGAGCCCTTGATATGGGTGTCCGGGCTAAGTATATTTTAATGGACAGTTGGTTTTCGATGCCGTCAGCAATCGCAAATTTGCGGGAATACATACACGTCATATGCATGCTGAAAGATCATCCAAAATGGCTTTATGAATATCAAGGCAAAAAGCTTAGGCTGTCCGAACTCTATGGAAAATTGAAGAAAAAACGAGGAAGAGCAAAAGTCAAAGCCCAAGCTATTGTTACTCTTTCCAACGGCAAGCAGGCAAAAATCATTTTTGTTCCCTGTGATAAAAAACGTGGCTGGCTTGCACTCCTGTCGACAGATTTGGCCCTTCCTAATGAAGAAATCATTCGTCTGTACGGCAAACGTTGGGATATAGAGGTCTTTTTCAAAATGTGCAAACAGCACTTAAAATTGGTGAAGGAAATACAAATTCGAAATTACGATGGCCTTGTGGGCCATACATCTCTGGTTATTGCCAGGTATAATATTCTCAGCCTTTATCAGCGGCAATGTATGGATCAGAGATCATTCGGGGAGCTCTTCAGGGCCTGTAACGATGAGATGACCAATTTGTCTTTTATGGTTTCTTTGGAGCGGATCATGCGTTTAGCTTTGGTAAATATTCGGCAATTATTTAATTTTACCGAGCGTATGGTTCAAGTGATGCTTGATCAGGTAATGGGCCAAGCTCTCAAGTATTTCGGTTTTTCAAGTAGGCCTGAGGAATTATTGGGGGTGTAAATTTACTCCTCCGAAAGTTGAGTTAACCATATACAAACCTTGTTCATTACAAAAAGGTAACTCCATAGCCTTTGGGTAAACATCTTTGAAAATTCTCAGTGAAAGTGTTTTCTGTCTACTTAATTGGTAAGGTGGCAGCCTCAATGAGTTATTCCAAATTTCCTTTGACAGACCGGGCATAAAAGGGATTACCGTATTTGAATATACTTTAAGCGGATTTGGTGTTGTTCTATTTAATGCTCTATTTTTTAAAAAAAACCTCTTTATTCCAAAATCATCATTTCCACACAAACCAATCTCAGCCTGTAGTCTTTCATCTATACTTCTTTGCATTTGTTTTAGAAAATCAAGCGTAAAAATATTTTCCGCTCCACCCCATATGCGTTCACTACGTTTCCATTTTGATCTAAGATAATCATCTATACTTTTACAGGTGAATTGAGTTGCGATATTTCCAGGAGCCCAGCCTTCCCATATTGATCCTGTAAGCGTAAAGATATGACCTGCCACTTTACTGATAAAAAGTGACAACCCTGGAGAAGCAACATCATTCATTATCAGATACTGCATTGATGCAAGTTCTTCTTCAAAGCCAGTAAACGGCAAAGATAGCTTAGCATCGTTGATGCCAAACTGTTTTGCAACTTTCTGCCCCAATTTCCCTTCTGCCCCAAAAAAATGTGCTGGCTGTTGTACTGAAAAGCTTTTGATAGGAATTTTTTTTTCATCTAAAATGCAAAGAAGAAGCCTGGAATCTAAACCTGAACTCATCAAAAGGGTGGAATTTTCAACCCCATATTCTTTGTATGCATCTATATCTGACCTCAAACAGTTGACGATGGGTTCAATTGGTACGTTATCATAAGTTATGTTTACCTGCTTTTGTGGCCAATTCCAATAGCGCTCTTTCGTCAAATTATTGTTTTCGGGATCATAAAAGATACGCTCTCCTCTTAGCCTGGAAACCCCTGCCAGTTGGGTATGTTCTCCAACCGTATGGCCAAAAACAACAAAGGCTCCCCAGCCAGCCGGATCTGGCTTTACGGGGACAATTCCCGCAACGGAAAAAGCTTTAATTTCTGAAGCGTAAGCAACACCTTTATGGGCTCGGTGGTAATAGACTGGTTGAAACCCCATAAAATCAGGCACCAGAAGAGCCGTTTTCTCTTTTTCGTGCCAGAAAACCGCAGCATAGGCACCATCTATTTCAGTCAGTGCTTGAAATGCCTCAGCAGTGTTCATCTCAACTATTTGGTATAAAAACGCTTTTAATTGTCCCAACTTGGTCGGCACACCTGAAATAGCCAGTAAGTTGCCGTCCCTGCTTTTAAAAAACATCGGGATGGCTCCATAGCGTTCTGATGTTCGGACAATTCCAATAGCGCCGCCTGAAACTTTGAAAACTTCAACCGAATGCCATTGATGAACAACTTGTGCCTGACACATCCGCTCTACATATTCTTTTGGCAAATACGGGCCTACAGAGCCAAAAACTGCGGCGATTTTCATACAGACTCTCTTCCTTTTCCTATCCGTTAAGACTTTCCGGTTTCGATATGAAAGTCTATGGTGTCCCTTCACAATCAGCCAACATTCTTTGCGTATGTTTCCGCCCAAACGGATCCCTCACCGTCAGTGTCCATTCCTCCCCACAAACAGACTTATCTCCCAGATAAAGAGTCGGTCGTGCATCAACGGTTGGACTGATCACCTTCGTTTCACCCTGGGATACAGCCTGAAATTGTGCCACCTGTGGGTGGGTCACAGTGGCGTGTAAATCCACCTGAAACCAGACATCTTTGTCTACATCAATATGCAAAAATATTCGGGAAACAGCCGGTGTTTCAACCAACGGCATGAGAGGCCCCCCCCCCCCATAAACGTGGTAACCCAGCCCAAATTCATCTGATTCATAAACCATTCTTCCTCAAGGGTTTTACCGCATAACAACACGGCATAAAAAACCGCATCGCCACACCAGTTTTTGTTGTGGATATGTGGCGCTTAGCCGTAGACTCCGGGACAATTGGATAAGAACCTGCTTTTTGTCAAGAACATAAAGTAAAACTTATAGGGCTGGGTACAGGGGTATTTAGGGTAAAAATAAAGATTGCTTTTGAAAAGTAAAAAATATGAAACTCCGCTTATTGTAATGTTTAGACGGGAGTTTCTTACAAACCAGCATCATGTGGACTAATTTGAAAGTGGTTTATGAGGGATAATTTTTTTACCTGTTAAAATTTTTTTTTGTAATAGTTTCATTTTTGCACACCAATGAGATCCTGTTGCGCAGCCATTTTCTATTGCTTGTAGACTCAATTTTTTTTTATTCATAAGCGATAACGCTTCTGCCATATAAAACCATATTTTCCCTGACTTATCGCTTTTGTGACTTCGCTTCAACATGGCTGAATAATCATCAACTGCATTTTGCATATATCCCAAGCCCATAAAACAATCTCCCCTAAATTTTCTAGCCGAAGGATATTTTAATTTTGGATTTTTTTCATCTTTTTTTATAACCAAGGAAAAGTTTTTAATAGCGTTGAAATAATCCCCCATACGACCCAACACAAATGCACGCCTATAGTAACCTTCTGAATTAGAAGGTTGGAGTTTTATGGCTTTATTACAAATCATTAAAGCAAGATCATGCCTGCCTTTATTTTTACTGTAATCCTCGGCCTTAGTTAAAAGAAAGTGAACCTTTTGTGATACTGTAACAGCCGAGCTTATTTGTAAATCAATTGCAGTCAAAAAAGCAGACACAAGAACCATGAAAAGGACTAAATGCAAACATCTTTTCAAAAACAATACCATTTTTTATACTGTATTCTCCTCTAAATACCTATAATTAAAACAACCGATAACAAATTCGATCCATTTTTTTAAACTATATCTCTTCAGACATTGCAGAGATCCTTGAATTACGATTTTCTTTGGAATCTAATACTCGCTGATCCAGTTTTTTTCCAAACCCTGTAAATACTGGGGTTGGGATGACGTGTCTTTACAAGAATCTTTTGGCTCTAAATAACTTCTCAATAAGTCCGGGTAAACATTATTTTATTTTAGCATGTTAGACTCTGTCAAAAAAGCTTATTATAGGTACTTTGGGTTGATGACAACTTGGCATAAAACAATATCTATTTGAATTTATTAAATAAAAAATTGGTATAGATTTTGCCTCATATTGAATGTTGCATGCCTTCTAATATATTAATTTAACTATGATTTTTTATTTACCCGGACTTATTGAGAAGTTACATAAAAGAAACCATCAAATCCCATTGTCCCGGTGCGCAGAACCAAGGGTCTCGGGCAATTTATGTCGAAATTTTTATCTGGTTAGGGCATATTGGAATCCCTTTTTTAAAAACATACAATGTTAAGCTTATTTTAACCAGTTGACTTTTTACTCGATCATCAAGTTTTTAGGGAATTTGTTCAAATTCAAGGCGGAACTGATTTTTAACCGGATGAATATACTACATATTTTGAGACTTAAAAATTATTTCCAACGCCGAAGTTGGGCAAATTAACAAAAACTTGATCATCGAGTTTTAGTATTAAATTCCTGCTAAAAAATATTGATCGGTCGACCGGGAAAATGGGAATGCGCCATTCAATATGTTCAGATAAACGCTTTAAAAACATGCCTCACCTCAATTATTCTTCATAATCCGGTCATCCGAATTTACATTTTTTTTTAAATACGATCAATTCCCAAGACACCCTTCCTCAGGGCAAGTCTATATTTGTCACATAGTTATTTCCGTAAGGATCTTTCACTTTCAATTTCCATTTTTGGTTAAACACCTCTTTTTTGTTCCCTAACAGAACATATGGAGCCCCCTCAAATGACTCACATAAAGCCACTTTGCCACCGGAAGAAGTTGCTTTAAACTGAGCGGTTTCAGGTGACGCGGAAGATGAATGAAGTTTCACTCTAAGCCAGACTTCTTGAGTCTTGTTTATCCCTGTTAGGGTTACTATCTCAATATCCTTATTTTGTTTAAATTCAGGTATAGTCGTGTCTTTAGAGCCAGACAAAGGCCAGTGATATAAAGGATCTCCTACAAAAGTTGTGATCCATCCCAGATGGGCTTGATTCATGAGAAGAACTTCTCCAACTGAGTTCCCTTTAAGAAGGAAAGGATATAAAATTTCATCATCCCACCAGCTTTTGTTGTGAATGTGAGGAGCTCCGTTATATACTCGAGCAGCACCGGTTGTTACTGTGACCCCCATGGCTATATCCCTGATCATTTCCCCTTTTTTCCAGCCATTATGGGAAATAACCGTTCCAGCTATCCCTCCTGGCAGATAAACCGGCCCACGGTTAAAGAATCCTTTCGTCGGCGAAAAACGAAGAAACGCCAATCGGTCTCTGGCCGCGCCACCGTAGTAGAGATGATGAATCCCCTTTTCCCAGAGCCATTGTCCGGCACTTGTCCACTCTATTCTTCCAACTCTGTCCTTAGTTTTTTTGTTAGCCATTCTATCCATCTCACCCATGGCCAGACCGCCATATCTTGAAGCGTAGACTGCCCGGTCTATGAGCCCGCGCGCTGCCATGGGCGTCGGTGCGTCAATTCGCATCACAAAAAATAACTGTCTATTTTTAAAGCGGTTTCGTTCTTTTGAAATAAAAGGAACCGGCGGTTGAAGCTTATCAAGGGTGTTCTTTTTTTTCCCATAGACCAATGGATGCATAAATGGGTTGGCTTTTATGCCAAAAAGGGGCTTTGCCTGGGGCGTACGAAAATAATATGCAGTAAAAGGGATGTTGTCTCGAAACCGCAGGGGCTGGGGCCTGGACCCCATGATTGCTTCAAGGTCGTAATACATAAGCTGGAGCCGTTGTTCAAGACTGATGATACTGCCATAGTTGTTTATATGCTCTGTAATTCCACGGGCAATGCCATAGGGAGCAACGACGGTCCTCGGCAGTCCATAACAGACCACCATGAACAGGATGTGATCTTTCAGCAGCGTTCCATCAGCCCTGGCATTTTCAGGCGCCTCCAGAAATTTTTTAACCTGATTTTCGATATATAAAAGATACATCCGGTCATCGCGTTTACCGTCCGGACCGGTTTCACTGAATTCAACATCTTGGAAATCCGTATACTTTGTTTCCCATTTATGCAACTCTCCAGAGGCCTCCTTGCAACTGGCATGAGCGGAAAAAGAGCCGGTAAGAAAGATGCGGGCATTGGCCCGAACATTCCACGGCCCATCAGTCTGGACTTTCACGCGATTGCCATGCTGGCTTTTCCCATTATCTACCAGCAGTACCACATTTTTAAGATCCTTTTTAAGCTGGATCTTCAGGGAGTCAAGCAACCATTTCGTACCTTTTTTCTGGGGAAGAGTGAATTCAAGCAACCGGCTGTCACGCATATCATCTTTGGCAAATTTTAATATTTTTTCATTTTTTTTTAAAACAACACCGGATGCATTGTCGTGGCTCCTTTCGGAAAGATGGTGCTCATTGAGAGAACTACCTTTTAAGTGCTTTGGCGTATTTGAACAACTGAGCCCTAAAACATAAGGTTTTTCACCTGTTTTGGGGTCCGTGTGCATAGAAATATAATGATCTGCAATCTCTTTGGAATCCTGCCCGGGATCAGTAAGGGGATCATCCACTTTCCAATCTGCGTTGTAAAGAACCAGTACCTGGGATGGCGTCACAGCATGTGCGATGCCAATCAGTTGATTGAGGAAGACCACGACCACGCAGGAGAATAAAAATATTTGTATGGGTTTAAGTTTTTGCATCACGCCTTTTAGGACTGCACCACCGGTTGTTGTCGACTTTTTACGATTTTTTTGATTGAGATATACCACTTCCTGGATTGATTTGGTTAATTTTCGGGTTTAACGCCCAATAAGGTGTACACAAATTTAATTACATTTCTTGCTATGGTTATCGCTTCTATACAAAATGCTTTCATCAGGATTAAAGTCTGGTATTACACTGCCCAACGGATACTTTGACGGCAAATATATGGAATTCAAAAAATCGCAATTTTCATCTGAAATATCGACTTGTATGTTCAGCATTTCCAGATTCTTTTTAAGCTCAAGAATCTCATGAGTTTTTTTCAGTCGCGCTCCTTTTTCGATTAGTAACGTTTTTAGTGCTTTTTCAACTGACTGCTGCACATTTTGAAGACATGGATTAAAAAGGCTGTTTTTCAAAAGCACATTAGCGGAATCAAAATTCTCTTTAGAATATGTCAACCATATCTTTGTTTCACCTCTCAAAAATGACATCCCCATCTTACAATATATTTTGAGGATTAAAAATTATTTCCAACGCCGAAGTTGGGCAAATTAACAAAAACTTGATCATCGAGTATTTGGTTTTTATTATCGCACAAAGAGACGAAGACACAAAGATGATCTTATCATTTCAGATCGCAGCTTTTTTGAATTTGCCGGATATAGCTATGTATATCGGTCAGGCTGGCAAGTATTTTGGTACAGATAATACCGGAATCAATGGTCTCATAATCATGGGCAAGAAAATTACGGAATCCGGCAATTTTTGCAAAAGAATATGCAAACTCAGAGTCAAGCACCCCGCTTTCTCCGAGTATATCAAAGGCCTCTGCATATGATTGGGGGATTCTCAAGTTCTTTTTTTTTATCACCATTTCAGCAAGTGCTATGCAGGTGTCTGTCAATAAATACAAATAATGAAGCATTGCTCCCCTGTAAATTGGGTCCTTATCAAATTTTACGTCACGCTCATATTTAAGCATGTCGATGATCTTCATATATTCATTGATCCGCCCAATTTTTTGAATAACCCTTTCCACTATACCCCCATCACCCTCTTTCTTTGATGTTTGAAATCAATAGCATTGTGGGAAATTTTTTGTTCGTACTCTATTCTTGCGGATTGATCTTTTTCGTAAATTAATTGTCCATGGGTGATGATATTGTTCAGGAGCATAAGGTTCTGACATTGGTTCATGACAACTATATCGATACGGTTTATTTTCAATGCTCTGCTCAGTTGAAGGTAAAGCTCTGACTTTATATCGAAATAATCCTGTTTTATGTTTTCTTCTACATAAACGGCGATATCAAGATCACTTGATTCGGTATGGTCTTTCCGGGCAAGGGATCCAAAAAGATAAACAAATATGAAATAATGTTGCAGTTCATGAAATATCTTTTTTAAGTTTTCTATCATTTTTTTATCTTCAGTCATCTACATCACTTAAAGCTCGCACAAAGGTACTAAGACAAAGTTTCTTATGCTTTACGGCTTTGTGACTTTGTGTGAAAAAAATTAATTATTCGAATTTGACCCGATGATAAATCTCGGAAAGTAATAACCGGCAATCAATAGATTCAAGTTTGATTTCTGTGTCAATCTTTGTATACGGATCAAATATACGCCATATACCATCATCTCCACGAATGAATTTTTCAACCTTACAATGGTATTGAGATATTAGGATATATTCCTGAAGTGAAGGGATGAGCCGATAATGTGCAAATTTCTCCCCTCTATCATATAATTCAGTGGAATTTGAAAGGATCTCAATGATAACATCTGGATTCAATAAGGTATCAAATTGATCATCTTCCAACTCAAGATCACCACAAACAACCACCACATCAGGATAAGTATATTTATCAACCCCCTGAATCTTGACTCTCATGTCGCTTAAGAAAACATCACAAGATCTGTCTGCCAACTGGTTTCCAAGAAATCGATTAATATTACTGCCAATCCGTTTGTGATTTACCTTTGCACCCGTCATGGCGAAAATTTCACCATCATAATACTCATGCCTGATTTCGGAAACTCTTTCAAACTTGAGGTATTCCTCAGCCGTCATCTTGAGTTTTTCTTGTGATTGATTCATATAGCTGCCCTTTTTTTCGGGGATCCGCTCTTTCTTTGTTTATTTATGGCACTGATAAATGATCGCACAGAGACACGGAGACACAAAGAATTTTTAATCTTCCACTAAGGTACAAAGGGGTTTATTGGATGGTTCCGTTGATTAGGCGGGTAATGCCGTCTTTCATTAGTGCCTCACCGAAGTTGAGGAGAAAACCAAGTTTTTTATCAGTCAGTTTCAGGTATGTGAGTACCTGTTTTTTGTGTGCTTTTGATATGGTTTCCACGGATTTCAGTTCTATGATGACTTTATCCTCAACAATGAGATCCGCCTTGAAGCCCTGCTGGAATTTAATTCCTTTATAATTTATGGGAATGGAAATTTGGCGGTCCACTTTTAGGCCCCTTGATTCGAGTTCGTGTTTCAGCAAGACTTCGTATACTGTTTCGAGCAGACCCGGGCCTGTTTCTTTATGAACTTGTATTGATGCGTCTACGATTAATTTCGCTATTTCGTTTTCTGTCATTTGTTTGTCTCACACAAAGGCACTAAGGGTAATTTTTTTTTGCGGCTTTGTGTCTTTGTGCGAGGCTAAATTTAGATAAATTTGGTATAAAAAAGAATACCGACCCGGTTAATGTGATCAATAAGATCCTGGTTTTGAATTTTCCGGAATACTGTAAGATCCAGTTTATAGGGCAGTAGAAGATCATCAAGATCTATCTCCAGTTTATTCAATCGGGAATTCTTTATAAGGTCGTCCATGATAACCAGATCAATATCAGAACCGGGATGATAATTGCCTTTGGCACGGGAACCGTAAATACAAACCTGTTCAATTTCAGGATAGGATTTAAACACACCATGAATTTTTTGAATGGTCTCTGAAGGTAATCCGAAGCAGGAAAGTTTATTTTCCATTGGCTAATTTTTCCATGACCTTTTCAAAATCGATAAAAAGGTTGTAATAGACGTCTGCAACGTTCAATATGATACGGTCAACCATGGCATCATCGTATGTGTGTACCGCCCTGTTCCGTGTGTTGATCATACCCATCCAGCTTTCACCATCTGTAATCAGCTGATTTTGAAAAGATTCCCTGGTCGCATCTCTTGATCCCGTGATAAGGGTATTTCCCTGGTATTGAAAATAGTCCTTCATCACTTTCCAGGCCAGTTCATGGGTGAATTCAAAGGCTTTAACAAAGCCCTGGCGCTCTATATTGGATAAAGGCCGCTGCCTGTGAAGCAAGACGGCTTCCCTGAGTTGATCCAACGCCTTTTTATAATTTTGGAACCGCTGCTTCCAGCGGATATCTTCCTTCATTTTTACTCCTGTTCTCGTACACCATCAAATCTTCAAGAAATATTTTTCAAGCGCTTCCGGTAAAGCCAATCCCAGTTTGTTTTATGGTTCAGAACACCGATATCCGCTGATACAAATCTTTTATCTCTGACAAATATAAAGGACATTTTTTTATAAATCTGTTCTGCCTGTTCTTCATTGTAGGTGTGTGACAGTAAGTTTCCGGATTGAATCATTTTTAAAAAATATCCTCCTGTTCGATAATTGAAAGGGCATAGGCTTCCTTGAAAACGAGTCTCGGGGAGACCGCTCGAATTCCATGGATATCCTCTAAGAAAATTTTCAGTGTTTTCCACATCAATTCATATGTGAATTCAAACCGCTGGATGGTGGCATCCATAACAATGGAGGATTCCGGTTCCTGAAGCGCTTCTGCGAAATGATCGGTCGCCTTTTTTAAACCCTTCATCCACTGAATTGAAATCGACAAGATCTATTTTTAATAGTGTAGGGATTTGCTCTAATTTTTCCTGGATGCTCAGCTAATTTTTTCCTGAAATCTGTGAATCAGTAAGTATCCCGATATCGATATCGGATTTTTCATCGTGTATTTCTCTTGCGCGGGACCCGAATAGAAACAGTTGATAGTTCCCCTCTATTTTACTGCTGATTATTTTTGCTACTTGTTTCAGGATTTTTTCAATTTTCATTTTGCTATCACGCAAAGGCTTTTCGCAGTGGAAGAATGGCCTGAAACTCTTCACCGGTTTCCTGGAAAATCGGTTCAAACCCGAGCCGTCTGGCTTCATGACAAACCATGGGAATCCCCCTGCCAAGTTTATCAATATACCTTAAATTTTCCATAAATTTTACAATTACCGGGTTAACCGCATAGCTTACCCCATTTTTCAATTTTTCAATGGTAACCGTATTGGGCAGGCGGCCGGGGCTGATAAACTCAATCCGGTCATCAAACTGTAGAATTCTGATTCTGGAACCATGGATTGCATAATTGCGATGGACACAGGCATTTACCAGAAGTTCCCTGAATACTTTGTCCGGGTATCGCGTCGTTTTGACAACCCGCTTTGCTTTTTCTATTTTCGAAGCTTCCATGATATTGTGTTTGACAACAGACAAAGCTGTATCGACCTGGAAAGATAGAGTTCCCTCAATGACCTGGCGGTCAATCAATTCGTCATTCAATCCTGTTCCGGCAAAATGAGCATAACTGATACTTGAATTCTTTAAAAACTTCTGGGGGTACGTACCAAAAATCAAAAGCCCGGCAACTGTCACATTCTTTTTGTCTGTCAGCACGTCAGTATTGATTAATAATGAAGTCACATCCTTTTCATCATCAATATCAATTTCATATCTTTGAAAATACGACGAAATCGCCGTCATGTTTAAATGCTTTAAAGAGGTATTTTCAACCCCTGTCAAGTCATACTGAAACATCCCTGCATGCTGAAACATGCGCATCAGTTCAGCCTGTGACGCCACCCGGCTGGTAGATCCGATTCGGATATGATATAAGTTTTTGTTGGTCTGGTAAGGTTTATCGCTTCCTTTGGGAATATCGATAACAACGATCTTTTTGCCGTCAATCACAACAATGAGGCAATCTGCCTGGATAGCGGGAATAATATTATACCTGTATATATTGGCTACCCATTCTTCCCAGTTTTTTGAATCATCCACCCCACAGATCCCTGCCTGATCACTGACACCGATTAGAATCGTTCCGCCCTGGGTATTGGCAAAAGCAGCCATTTCTTTGGCAATGGAATCCGGATGAACTTTCTGCTCTTTAAATTCAATGAACTGATTCTCCCCTTGCTCAATCAGTGCTTTGACTTTGTTGACTGCCGCATGAGTCATCTATTCAAAAACTCCATCCGGCTTATTTTTTTGATCTGATTTCATCCTTGAATTTTTTTCGATTTTTATTTCAACCTCATGCAAAGGCGCAAAGAGGATAATGGTTATATTAGGACGTCTTTCAGTTCGTCGTATTTTTTAAACTTTTGGTCTCGAGACATGAGCCTTGCTTGTAAGACAATAGCTGTTGCTATGATAATTCTATCTTGCGGATCGCTATGATGCTCCGGTAGTTGTACGGCTTGTGTGGCAATTCCCGGGGTAATGGGTATCAATTCAATTCCCGATCCGGCAAGCGCCTTGTCAAACCAGTCATGAATTTTACAATGAAGATTAATACGTTTATGTTGAAAAAGCCAAGCTACCTCGAAGCAACTTATCGCTGATACGGATACGGTATCTTCGTTATTGATGATGACATTCATCCGGCTTTAGTCGTTTTAGGTCATAGTTAATCTACCATAACCATATGTGGGTATCCAATACAATCATGTGGGTAAATCCCACATATCTTCCGGGATGGTATTGACTACATCGCCTAAAATCTGCATTCTTCTTTTCAAATCAGGGTGGGGCGCTCTCTTATTTATTTGTCCGTTTGTTTTAGTTTCATCAAGATCTAACACAATAATCTCAAACCTTTTATTGGGAGGAAGCGGAGGCATATTCTTCACTTTTCCTGAGTGATCCGTTTCGGTAATTATTTTTTTTGCAAACATTTTATTTCCTTTATTTATGGGTGGCTTTTTCCGGAGGTTTGGTTTGCCACTCTTCGTATGTTCTTTCTAATGCTTGATTCATTATTGCATAACACCAATAAAAGTCGCAAAAAATTTTTAAGTTTGTTTTTTAATTTCACTATGCCGCAAGAAATTTCCGGCTTCTGAAATGCTTCTGTTTTAGTCTGTTAAAGAGACTGATTAATCAAATCCAGCTTTGCCTGCCACGTTTCTTTTGACATGGCCGATATACGTGCATCCCGTTTTTCATCGGAATTTTCGAAATCAAGCAAATCGGAGATGGCCTTTTCCATTGCCATGGGCGTGTCTGCAATCTTTACCAAATGTTCATATTTTTTAACCTCCGGCATAGGGGTTGAAACCACCGGCAAGCCGGCCGACAGGTACTCGCGCAGTTTTATGGGATTCACAGCATGGGTTAATTCATTGATCTTGAATGGAATAAGGCCAAGGTCGAGATGACAGCAGAAGTGCGGCAGATCCTGGTATGGTTTCCGACCGAGAAAGTGCATGTTGGTGGTTTCTTTGTATTTGCCGAGATTTATACTGGAGTCGGCATCTCCGATCAGCACGAAATGCCACGCCGGTCTTTTTTTCGCTATCTGCCAAAGCAGATCTACATCTACCCAGTCTCGGATCAGGCCGAAGAATCCCAGGCGGGGGTGTGGTATATTTTGCAGTTCTTGGGGGCAGGGTAGGTTTTCCGTTACCGCACGGTTGAAATGGTGGAAATCCACGCCGTGGGTAACAAGGACGGTATTGGGGTTCCACCCTTTTTTCTTTTCCTGCAACACCATGGAAGTGGTGATAACCAGGTCTGATTTTCGGCAGAGTTCTTCCTCATCTTTTAAAACTTGAACAGTATCGTATCCGGAAAAGGCGGCATGGTCATCCACGCAATAATAAACCACTTTTTCTTCATCGAACAGACCCAGAGCATAAGCAATGTCAGGGGTAAAGGACCAGACCTGAACCGACCCTTTCCGAATCTTTTTAAGAGCCAGCCTGATCTGAGAAATCAGTAAAAATCGGTTAAGTTTCCTGGCCAAACCGGAATTGGGCAATGGGATGACCAGAGGAGTTAAAACAAAAAGATTTTTCCTGGGATTTTTCAGGCCTTTGAGGATCTCTATCAGCTTTTTTAGCATATACAGAAGGTCGGAAGAGCTGGTTGTAGGCGTTCGGGAGGCATGGTAGTTTATCCAAAGCACAATATTTTGTTCAGCCAGCAGGTGCATGACATGGTGCTTGCTGGTGGGCGGGGCATCATATCCAGAAGCAAAGCAAAGAATGGTTTTTCCAGTTAACATGGCAATCGTAGTCCTTTGATCAATTGGCCGCAGGTTCCAATGGGAGTAGACGTTCCAGAGCCGTTATATTAGTCTGCCAGTTATAATTTTCAAGAATAAAATCCCGGGCATTACCGGCTAAAACCGTTCCTTTTTCTTTACTGTTCAGCAATTGAACAACTTTATCGGCAAAATGTTTTGGATCATCTTCGATCAGGACATGTACGTCAGGTTTTCCCTTGATCCCTTCAAGCGCTTTCCCAGTAGTGACAACCGGGCGGGCCATGGCAATGGCTTCCAAAACCTTGTTCTGGACACCTGCAGCAATACGCAAAGGGATGACGCAGACATCTGCCCCCCGGTAATAGGGCCGGATGTCGTCCACAAACCCGGTTACCCGGACCCCTTGCTGATTTTCCAGGGCTTTAACCTCCGGACCCGGATTGCTGCCTACGATATAAAACAGAACATCCGGATGTTCTGATCTTATTCTGGGAAAAATTTTTCGGCAAAACCAGGAAACGCCTTCCACGTTTGCGTAATAATCCATGGCCCCGGTAAAAACCAGAACCTTCTGCCCCTCTGTTTCCCTGAGCGGAACAGATTCAAACCGGGCATCCAGAGAGAAATAATCATGATCCACCCCATTAGGAATGGCTGTCAGGTTTTGGGCCTTTTTATTCAGGTTGATGAATACATCAACCTCATGGGTTGAGACAAAGACAGAATGATGGAATAAACGATTGATTTTTTTTTCGTATTCTAAAAGACGCCGACTTTCAACACCATAAACCAGATTCAGTGGGAAACGGCTGTTTGCAGCATATTGATGCCACTTTTGGGAGTCCACATCACAAAAATCCATGATAAGGACCGGCCGTGAGCCGTTTGACAGAGGCTTGCACGGGTTAAGCGTTTCTTTGAGCACTGGGCAACGAAACAGATATTCCGCCATGGGGGATGAAAAGCAGAGAATGGCATCGTAAGTCTTCTCGGTCATCCATTGATCCAGGCAGGTCTGAAGCTTTTTGTTATAAAAATACGAGACAGACAACGGCCTGGACGGGATTGCCAGGCCGATCAAGCTGAATATCTTGGATTTCCAGATATTCAGACCAAATAGCTTAACTCTGTTGCAATAGTTTTCCAGGTTTTTTTTATGGGGTAGATCGTTTGGATCATCTGCCAATGCAAGCAAATCAATATCATGGTTTTGGCCCAGGCTCTTGATTTCATTAAATGTCCGAATTTTATCTCCTTTATTCGGAGGATAGGGAACCCTGTGGGCCAGATAGAGAATCTTCATAAAGGGATATATTTTCTGACCGCTGTTCCCAAGGCTGTCGCGGCACAGACGGGCAGGTGCATGATAAAAGATTCAGCAAGTCTTCTATTTCTTGAAATAGAAGAACCGGGAACCGATAGTTGGCGGGCCTGTTTAAAATCGGCCCAATGAAGATATTCCGGATAGGCACCCCATTGTCTTTTAAAACGAAAGGTACCCTCATCAGGCGTGGATCTGCCAAAATCAAAGGCCGGATAACCATTGTCTGCAGCAAACTTTAAAAAAGTCCAGTAAAGCATCATGTTGGGATTAAGTTTGTTGAACCGACGCAGGGAAGAAGCCCATGGGATGGACACGACCCTGGGATGGCACAGGATCATTCCGGCAGCGGCCGGCTCCCCGGACGAGGTGTAAACAACGGCAACATGTGCCCGGTTTCCGTAACATTTGAGAATGGCATGTATCCATTTTCTGCTGTGGACCGGAGACCCCAGATCCCTCATATTTTCGGAAAAAACCGAATAAAAATCAGACAGTAAATCCAAAAATCCCAGGGTTGATGTCAGGCCGTTTTTGTGTGCTTTTTTTACCTGGCTGCGAACTTTTGCCTTTAACCCGGCAAGAAGTAGATCTGAACCATCAGGAAGGTTAAGAAGCATTCTTGCCTTTTGCTGATTGATCGTCGTTTCCGAAGGGAGACCTGAAAATGGCCTGGTGGATCTTATGGACACCTTAGCGGACTGAGCTATCTCTAATGATTTTTGAAATAATGCGCTTTCAATTAAGGTGTCATCTGCCAAAGGTCCTCCTGCATCACAGTAGGGCAGGGATATCAGTTTCTTTTTAGAAAAAGGCAATTTGAAAATTATCAGCGGTAAAACGCCTTTTATCCGGCGGTTGTCCCGCGCCATAAGGTAACAGGTCTCGAATTTATAGGCTTTTTCAACGGCTTCTTTCCATGCGAAAAGCTGGTAGGCAATACCGTTTGAATGGGAAAGAACATAATTATCCCAAGCCTCTTTATCTGAAACCGTCGCTGCCTTTATTGTTAAATGAAACCTCATCAGGGAGCCAGGATGATATCCGTAATCCTTTCGGCGGCCCGGCCATCCCACAAATCGGGTTTCCTACCGGTTTTCCAGTTGCCTGCCATGATTTTTTCAAAATTAACCATCAATTTTTTTTTTGAGGTTCCAACCAGTTCGTTGGTGCCTTGGGTAACCGTAATGGGTCTTTCCGTATTTTTTCTTAAGGTGAGGCAGGGAACCCCAAGAGCGGTTGTCTCTTCCTGAAGCCCGCCGGAATCCGTCAACGCAACTACGGAATCTTTCCAGAGATTTAGAAATTCCATATAGGACAACGGATCTGTAAGGGTGATGTTTTCTGCCGGTTTGATACCAAACGTTTCAAGGTTTTTCCGTGTTCTTGGATGAATCGGGAAAATTAAAGGAAGCGTCCTGGAGATGCTGGACAGGGAATCAATCACCGCTTCCAGGGTATTTTTATCATCGACATTTGAAGGCCGGTGAAGCGTTACTACACCATATCTGGTATGCTGCTGTTTATATTCAGTTGTTTTAAATGTTTCCGAAGGCATTTTTTCCAGTTTTGAGAGTTGATAATACAAATTATCAATCATTACATGCCCGACAAAGTGAACTGCTGAATCAGGTTTGCCCTCTTTCTTGAGATTGACCATCCCCTGTTCTTCAGTGACAAAAAAAAGATCGGAAATTGAATCTGTGACCATGCGATTGATTTCCTCAGGCATGGTAAGATCAAAACTGCGCAGACCGGCTTCAACATGGGCCACTTTAATATGCATCTTCTTGGCAACAATGGAGCAGGCCAGGGTTGAATTCACATCCCCGACGACCACAACTAAATCGGGGCGGTCCTTTTCACATATGGCTTCAAACTCCACCATAATTTTAGCCGTCTGCTGCGCATGGGTCCCACCACCGGAACCCAGATGATAATCCGGGTTTCTGATACCAAGCTCTTCAAAAAAGATATCACTCATGTTCTGGTCATAATGTTGACCTGTATGCAGAATCTTATATTCAATTTCATTGGTTTTATCAAAAGATCGGGCAATGGGCGCAATTTTCATAAAATTGGGACGGGCCCCGGCAATCAGCATAATTTTAATCATTGGCTCTCCTTACAAGCGCCAGAATGGAACACCGGCTTTTTTGACTTCTTTGACGTCCAGAATACTTTTTACATCTATAAGGCCGCCCATGGGATTCAATTTATCAGTGAGTGCTTTCAACGGCTGCTCTCTATACCAGGCATGGGGGACAGCCAGAATTAATGCCCCTAAATCCGTCAACGCATCCCAGGGTTTAAGCTCGACATTATAATATTGGCTGGATGCCTCTGGATCAGCCATGGGATCATGAACCAAAACTTCACAGCCGTAGGATTCAAGTTCCCTGACGATGTCAATGACGCGGGTGTTTCTCAAATCCGGGCAATCTTCTTTGAAGGTAAGCCCAAGAACACCAACTTTGGTCCCTTTGACAGACTGAGAGGAGGCAATCATCATTTTAACAGCTTTTTCCACGACAAATTTACCCATTCCATCGTTGATTCTGCGGCCAGCCAGAATAACTTCAGGATGATATCCTTCGCTTTCTGCTTTAAATGTCAGATAGTAGGGATCAACCCCGATACAATGACCGCCCACAAGGCCGGGGAAGAACTTCAGGAAATTCCATTTAGATCCTGCCGCCTCAAGAACATTTTTTGTATCAATACCAAGCCGGTCAAATATCAGGGCCAGTTCATTCATTAGTGCTATATTTAAATCACGCTGGGTATTTTCAATAACTTTGGCGGCCTCCGCTTCTTTAATGGTACAGGTCCGGTGTACGCCCGCTTCCACGATGGATTCATAGAGAGTCGCTACAGTTTCAAGGGTCTCTTCATCGTCGCCAGACACCACTTTAACTATTTTAGTAAGCGTATGTTCCTTATCCCCGGGATTGATTCTTTCCGGAGAGTATCCAACATGGAAATCTTTTTTCCAGGTCATGCCGGACTCTTTTTCCAGAATCGGCACGCAAATGTCTTCTGTGACGCCGGGATATACTGTGGATTCAAATATAACAATGCACCCTTTTTTCATCACCTTTCCCACTGTCATAGAGGCGCTTTCCACCGGATAAAGGTCTGGTCGTCTTGCTTTATCTATGGGTGTTGGGACCGCCACCACAATAATATCAGCATCAGAAATGAGCTTGGGATCAGTGGTTGGGGTAAAATATATGGCGCTTTCAAACTCTGCTTTTGAGACTTCCCCGGTGGGATCTTTGTGGGCTATACTGTTGTCCACAATGGACTGTTTTAAATCAAATCCAATGGTTGGATATTTTGTGCCAAAATGCACGGCCAAAGGCAGGCCGACATAACCAAGACCGACAACAGCTATTTTCGTATCTTTTCCCAATCTGATTTATCCTTAAATTATCGCCCTTCAGGCGGGCTGTTAGCCGTTAGCTATTAGAAAGTGGAAATTCCTATACTATCAAGATAGCGTTGGCATGTAATAAAATCGCAGTTAGTAAATGCGTTAATTATTTTTTGTAATTTGCCCTGTGTTTTGCTCAGGTTGATATAATGCCTGAACTTGAACCCCCGTGATGCTTGGTGGACTTTTGGTTGGTCCGGATCAAATTCCCATGGATGGGCATAAAAAACAAAGGTGTTATTTTTTTTCAAAACAACTTTTATGCCCTGCTTGAAAAAAGAGGTTGGATACAACCTAAAATACCCGCCGCCGCCTAAAGGGATGGTTTTGTTGCATAGGCGCAGGTTGCTGACCGGCAGTTCAAAAAAATGGTTATCCAGTTGGTAGCTTCCGCCGTTTTTTATCGCTTTTGACAGATCTATGCTGCCGTATCTGCCATGGGCTGAAAAAGAGTTATAACTGGAATCGTACAGGAACCCTGCCTGCTTGATCATCTCCAGAACCTGGTCGTTAATGGCGAAGCTTGGAGCTCTATATCCATAAATGGCCTGGCCTGTTATATCTTCAAGCCGTTTTTTGCTGGTCAAAAGGTCCCGGGCCAACTGATTTCTATCCAGAGCCGTACACAGGTGGTGGTTGCCTCCGTGGGACGCGACTTCATGGCCGCGATGCCTAATTTGCCTGACTAAATTAGGTAGCCTTTCTGCAATCCAACCAAGAATAAAAAAGGTGGCTTTAGGTTTGAAAGAAAAGGCATCCAGCATATCCAGGATCAGATGGGTATTCTTTTCCACCCGGAGTTCAAAAGAATTCCAGGTTGAAAAGTCAATATATGACTTGAAATTTTCAACCTGAAACCAGTCTTCTACATCAATTGTCAGAAGTATTGCGGGTTTTTTTGCCAATTTTAACCAATAAAATAAATAAAAGATAAACCAGAACAAGAGCTGTGCCAAAGATGATTAAGCCGGACATGTCATGAAGAAATCCATGGGCGGCTTCCGGGCCGACCCAGGCCGCCAGCATGCCGGTAATGGTCAGCCGGAGAACATTCGTGGCCACAGCAATGGGAATGGCGGATAAAAATATCACCCATTTTTTCCACTGACTGACATGGGATAAAAAAGCGAACGCCCCGGTCAGGGCCAGCAGGGAGGTCAATGAACGGATACCCGAACAGGCATCTACCACTTCCAGGGAGGTATTGGCCAGGTGAAGGATATTGCCCTCCCTGAACACCGGGATGCCGATCATGCTGATTGTTTCCGAGGAAATCCCGGCAGCAAAAAGCTGAAGAGGAAAAGCGATTTTGTTCCAGATAATGGCTGGAATGGGAATCATCATGATCAGATAGCACAGCGGCACAGCAACTGCTTTGAGCATGGGCGTCCCAAAGCTGAACGCTATGATTCCGGCCAGAGTAATAATCATGGATGTCCGCATTAAAAACAATTCTGCGCCAAGGTTACCCGCCATATATACCATCATACCGAAAATAATGATGAAAATACCTGATATTGACGATTTACATGGAACCTGGCGCAGATAATTCTGGCGGTACCAGACCATATAGCCGGCAACAAAGGGAATAAGAAAGCCGTGGGAAAAATTAGGATCATTAAACCAATCCCCTATGAGGTCCTTTAAGGTCGACCAGTACAGCAAGACAAATGCGGCAGCAATCAAAAAGGTCTGGATAATTTGCTTTGATTTCATAAAGTTAATTTGGGATAAATTGATTGAGGGTCGGAAAAATATCATCTGCAAATTGCGTTAAAAGAATTTCGGCCGCAGTTTCATCTTTTATGACCGGCGCAATCAAGCGGACAAAGGAGCCGTCCGTACGTTTTTTTGTGATTGAATCCACCACCAGCCAGATTTTCTGCATGTATTCTGAATTGATAATTCTGCCCCGAGACTGGAACCAGTAATAAACCACCTGCTTTTGTCCCCCTTTGGCTAACAAAAGTTTTGCAATTTTTATTGTTTTGCCACTCTTGGGCAAGTTAATGGGAATGGCAGAACTTTGGACGATATTCCACCCTGCACCGGGCATGCAATTTTTGGGTGAGTGAATCAGGTCGCCTTTGCTCTGGCTTTGATAAAATCCCACATAAAGATTTACAGCCTGGCCCGGGTCTTTGCTGAAGTCCGCCATAATATAGTCTTCAACACCCAGAATATTATACACTTTTTCATCCATTTGATTGGCTACACCCCGCCAGGGGCCAATTTCAAGGGGAAATTGACTGAATGGGCGGTTCGGTTTGATACGTTCTGAGTGTGCAAATAGCGTTGTCAGACCGGCGGCCGAAATAAGAATGATTACGATAATGGCAGTGTGTTTTAGTGACAATTTTTCAAAGCTCTTTCTGGATAAGCGGCGATTCTAATTTATTCTCACACAAAGTTTCAAAGGCACAAAGGGCTATAAAACCAAGCAAACTCTTTGTATCTTTGTGTGAGTTTTTAAACTAAAATGTTTTATTGAAACGCCGCAGATAGATGACTGTTCGTTCAAACACTAATCAAAAAGTTCTGTTTCAAGGCTTTTTCTGGATAGTATCTTATCCGGCCGGATAGGCTTTTCCGGGACAAAACGAACAGAAACGGTAATGGTATTGTTTTTGTAATTATCTCGTGAGGCAGCATCAGTTTTATAATTTGTATGGGTGGCATTGGCACTTACCTGGAGCCATTTCAATGGATTCCATGTTAAACCGCCGCCGATTTCGTAGGTGTCGTCCTGGCGGTTTACTAGGGTCTCCTCGAACTGCTGAAGCTCGTAAGAACCAAACAGCTGGGAGGACAAACGTCTTGCCAACATATAACTCAAATAAAACCCCGCCTGGTAGTTCGTGTTGTAACCCAAACTTGCGGCCTCCTCATCAGATTCGTCATATGAACTGCTGGCGGTGATATATAACGATCCTTTGGGGCTGAAATTAAACACCTTGTAGATGTTGAAATCCACAAACGGGTCTGCCGAATCCTCATTGTCATTGTCCCATTCATTGAAAAGGATGCCAACGCCTATTGAAACACCGGAGTCTTCTGTTATATCCCAGTCAAAACCTACAGACGGATGATAAATGACATGATCCCCATCTTCCCTGTCAGAAGTATAATGACGGTACTTGACATATCCGTCAAAATGTCGGGTGAACATCCGGATGTACCGAATATCCCCGGCAATGGTTTCGTAATCATTCCCGGCAGCCGTGTCGAATTTTTTGCCCTCATATTCCAGATTGGTTTCAACGCCGTTCCTCCGGGTAAACCAATAAGTTAGAAAGGCGCTGGGTTCATAGCTTTCGTATTCATCGGCGTCTGAATTTTGATAGTTATCTGTTTCGTAAGAAAAATTTGCTCCCATATTGTTTCGGGGCCCAAATGCCTTACGGATGGAGGTAATGACGTTATTCGTCTGGTGCTCCTTGTACTCTCCAGTTCTGACCTGCTGGTCAAAGCTGTTTGAATAGTCATAGATAAGAGACGTTTTAACCGTTTTTGTTAATTGGCTGTCAACAGATGCACTTGCAGAATGCTCCCAGGACTCTCCGGTATTGTTTCCGTCATGCCCGTCATAGCTTATATCTGCCTTGGCAGAGGTATGTTTTGTGACCTGATAGTCGGCAGAAAAACTAGCGTTATGGTCCAGGCTGTCCCTTTCATTCAAATTTTTATAGTCCGTATACTCCGGATTGTACTCCAGATAAATTTTACTTCTTTTGCTTAAAAATCCTAATGAAAATTCAAGTTCATAGGACGTGGTCCACTCTTCAAACGGGTCGGTCTCGGTTTGAAAAAAGTTATCCTGATACTCCTCAGTAACTGTCAGGGTCGGCACAAGCTGGGTAACCATCCTGGCCTGAACAAATGAGACCGGCAGCAGAAGACAGGTCGCAGCAGCCAAAAAAAATGCATGGGGAGTAATCATGGACAATTTCATGAGATACCTTTTGATTTGCTGAAAAGATCGCAAGTTCAAGGAACAATGATGATATCGTCGGCCTTAAGCTGGACATCATTTCCAAGCTCGCCGTCCGTAATATCGTCATAATCAATTTTGATCATCTGTTCCTTTCCGTTTTCCTTGCGGTACAGGAGAATCTCATCCTTGGATGCCCATTCACTAAATCCTTTGGCCAAAGCAAACGCCTGTACAACAGTCAATTTTTTAATTAAAGGGTATTCTCCCACGCCCACGACTTCACCAAGAATGTAATATTTCTGGCTTCCCGGGTTTGCCAGGACGACAGTGACAGTTGGTGCCTCCACAAAGTCAGCCAGTCCGGTTTCAATGATTTTTTTCAACTGCATTGTAGTGCGGCCTTCGGCCTGGATATCATCCAGCAGAGGGATGGTTATTTTACCGTCATTTCGGACAAACACGTTCTCAAATGTCAGATCTTCTTCTTTCCATGTTGTCACTTGCAGAACATCTCCGACGCCGATTTTATAATCCCCATCGGTAGATGACTCAGTGCTGTTTGCCGCAACAACATTTTCTGCCAGATAAAAATAGACGGCCAACAATATGAAAAAGGAACAAAAAAAACATTTTATTGAATTAATTTTAAACATGGCTCCGCCCCCTCGATTACATCGATTAATACCTTTTTGAAATCTGTCTACACTACAGATTTCCTAATTTTTATGACCGATTAAAACTAAAAACCTTGTCTGCCGGTTTCTATAGTCTTACCTTGCGCCTTTGCCGAATAGAACTGTTTTAACAGTTTTTAAAAGAATGACTACATCCAGAACAAGAGACATATTTTTAATATAAAAAAGTTCATAATTGAGCTTTTCCACGGCATCTTCCACGGTTGCCCCGTAATCGTAACAGACTTGGGCCCAACCCGTAAGCCCTGGTTTTACATTGAATCGCTGGGTATAAAAAGGAATTTCTTTTTCCAGTTGATCCGTAAAATATTTGCGTTCAGGACGGGGACCCACAAGGCTCATGGAGCCCATGAGGACCTCCCACAACTGGGGCAGTTCATCTATCCTGTATTTCCTTATGACGCGTCCCACCCGTGTGATCCGATTATCGTTATCACCGGCCCATACCGGCCCAGTTAATTCTTCAGCATCCTGCACCATGGAACGGAATTTATGCATCATATATTCTTTTTTACCACCGCCAACCCGGTCCTGGGAAAAAAGAACCGGACCTTTTGAATCCAGCTTGATCAGAATGGCAACCAATATAAGCAAAGGCGACAGAAGTGTCAGGAGAATTAAAGACAAAATAATATCCTGCATCCGCTTCATACTCGCCTTAAACCATGATTTCTGGAACCCTTTGGAAAAAATCAGCCATGACGGTTCTATCTCCCGAACCAAGACCTTTCCGGTCAGCAGTTCATAAAAAGAGCTGCCTGAAATTATATCAATGCCTTCAGTCCTGCATTGAATAAGCTCCTGGGTTGGAAACCGCCCCCTTTTCTCCTTAAGCGCCACAATTATTTTGTTTATATTGTGTGCCTTAGAAATCTCACAAAGCGTTTCGTTTTTTTGATCCACCACCAAATTTTCAGGCAGTTTATCCGTCTCTTTGTCAAGGTCATCAGGAATAACAGCATATACTGTATAGCCGCAGTCTATGGTATTCGTAATTTTTTTATAGATATCCTTGGCCAGCTTGCTGGAGCCAAGAATGATAATACGCTGGTTAAATATCCCTTTGTTAAGAATATGAAGATAACCGACCCGCCAGAAAATAATGAAAAAAATTAGAATAAATATGCTTAAAATATAAATTTTCTGGTCCAGAATAACTATAGGAAAAAGAAAGTAGACACAGGCCAGGAGGATGGAAGCAACCCCCAGGGACTGAAGCAGGCGGATTATAATCTCTGGGATCTGTGACGCAATATCAAAATCATAAAGGTCATTATAATACAAACAGGTTTGTAGGATAGCGGTAATAAGAAGTATTCTTAGAATCAGAATCAGATCAAACCAGTATGAATTAGAAAAGGTTAAAAGGGCTGTTGATAAAAGAAAACAGCTGAAAATAACGCACCCTTCCAGAAAAAAAAATAACATGTTTCTGACAGGGAAATATTGGCGTAAAATGCTAAGCATTTTTTCAGGAAGCCCCCATTTTAAGCGCCACGGAAAGTTTAAAATCCACGAATAGGGCAAGGGCTTTTTTTTCGTATCCAAGGCGCATCAATGAGAGATTCTTGAAATATTCACCCATTGATGCAACGAAGACGACGGGTAAAAAGACAAACCATATGTTGGGGTTTATTTTTTCCATGGCCCTAATTATTGCTGCTGATGATATCCGTATCCATGACCGATTTTATTATAGCCATATCCATATCCAAGTTTTTTCTTTGAAAAATTCGTAACAACCCCCAAGATCTTTTCACGGCCGTAAATATCCAGAATGTCCGTAACCTCCTTAGTCCGTGTTTTTCCCTGGCGGATAATCAGAATAATGCCATCTACGAACCGGGCCATTACATTGGCTTTGGACGTCATATATGGGGGGGGCGTATCAATAATGATATACCTGTCATTGTAACGAAGTTTGACCTCATGGAGCAGGCGACGCATCTGATCAGAAGACAAAAGCTCTGATGGATTAGACGGAATCTGCCCTGCCGTTAAAATAGTTAATTTATTTATAGATGTTTTTTTAAGAACCGAAGATAATGGTATCTTATTTGATAGGTAATCGCTCAAACCCTGCTCTTTACCTTCATAACCAAAAAACGTATGGATCGTAGGAGATCTCAGATCGCAATCCATGAGAAGAACATACTCATCAATACTCTGAGCTATACTTACGGCAAGATTGGCCGCCACAAAGGATTTACCTTCATTGGGAGAGGCGCTTGTCACCATGATGGTTTTGGGCGGATTCCCTTTTTCAGGAAACAAAATATTGTTTTTTAATAGCCTAAATTGCTCCGAAACCGGCGAATGGGGGGTGGCGGCTGTGACAAGATCTGGGTTTGCGTGTATAGAGAAGGGTTGAACTGTCGTCTCTGATAATTCAGAAACCTGGGTGTCTGAATCATCAGAGACCATAGCGGTATCATCACTCGATGCCGATTTTTCCCCCGGTGTTAACTTATTTCCTGCTTTTTCAAGCGCCCTAAATATTTTTCCCAAAACTTATATCCCCGGCATTATAACAGCAATTCTAAACATGAATCTTTAGTCGAAAAACTCGCATAAAGACACCAAAAATTTTTTATTCAATTGTGTGGTCACTTGCCCCTTTGAGACTTTGTGCGAGAATAAAATTAAAATTGCTGGCATCATAAATTGAGTGTTGTTTTTATGAAAGTGATTGTTCGGTCCAGACCTTTCTGATTCAATGTTGCAAAAAATGCCAGGAACACAGCACTATAGCTGCAACAACAAATGAACACTACCCATTCAACTTTTTGTTTCGTCCTGTCACCCGGTTTTTCCAGGGGGGGGATTGATGCCAGAATCGGCAGTCCTAACTGGGTTTCGACCTGATCATCCCGCCGAATGACAGAGAAGTTAAGCAACTCTTTCAAAAAAAGGACACCTCCGCCCAATCCAAGTCCCCCGGCGATAGATAACAAAAACATCATTTTTACATTGGGAGAAATTGGCTTTTCCGGCAGGCGGGCATGATCTAGAATCCGGAACTGCTCCCCTTTTTGTTTTTTTTCCATGTTGACGGACAATTCGGCTTCCAGTTTTCTATCCAAGAGAGAGCTGTATACTCCCTGAATATTGCTGTAGTCCCGCTGAAGTGATTGAAGTTCCAGTTCTCGTTTGGGGGTATCTTCAACGCGCTGCTGATAAATCTTCATTTTTTCCTGAAGCGCTGAGACTTCAGCTTTAATATTATTCGCCTCAGCGACGAGTTGATCTCGCTGCGACCGCAAAGGTGCCACAGGATCCCAGCCCATATCAGGCAGGGTATCTTCCTCTGACTCGGCTGAGGAATGATCCTCATTCTCTTTTGCAGCTTCGATATTTTTCTATAGTTCTTTTTACTCTTTTGACATCCGGATGCTTTTCAGTATATCGAAGCAAAAGCGCTTCATATTTTGCTTGAGCAGCCTGGAGGGCAGAATTACCCTCTTCCCCGGACTCATCAAAATCAAAACCTTGGAAATCATCACCACCAAAGCCGGAATCACCACTTCTATCAGCCATGGATGAAATCTGGGAATCAAGTTGGCTCATGGCGTTGTTGACTTCTCTCAAAAGCATTGCTTTATCAGTGACTTGTTTTTGTATGCGATCCAAAGTACGCAAGTTGGTTTCCAACTCATCAGGTAAACCGCCAAGATACTTTGCTCTGAACGCCGCAAGTTTCTGCTCTTTTTCCTCAAGCCGTTTTTGGGTTTTATCCAACTCTGAGTCAAGGAACTCACTGGTGCCTATGGCCTGGGCCTCCCGGACTTTGAGGTTCTCATCCATAAAATATGACGCCAGGGTATTGGCAATTCGCATTACCCGCTGAGGCTCACTGCCGGTGAAAAAAATGGAAAAGGCTTCTGAACTTCCTCTGGCGCGTTCAATTTTAACCTTGATCCGTTTTCTCAAGCTCTCTATTTTATCTTCCTGGTACATACCGCTACTATCTTCGAACAGACCAAATTGCTCAATGATCTGCTCAAGATTACTGCGGCTCAGCACCTGCTGAGAGATGGTACTGATCCGCTCGCCGATACTGGAAGAGACAACAGATCTTATATAGGATGTGGGAACCCGCTGGGGCTGAACAAGGATCATTGTGCCAGCCTCGTATGTTTTATTCGCTGTCAGTGTCATCCCAAGCCCCAATGTCAATGAAATGCACAACGGAACAATCAAAAACCAGCGCCCTCGGATAAGGACGTCAATGATATAGTCGGGTTTGATTTGAGCTTGAGATTGGAACGGGTCTGTCATATTCATTCCTGAGTGAAACTGAAATAATTTTTATCGTAAAACATGAATTTATCAGATTTTGTTTTTTTTGTCAATGTTTTATTGCACGTAAAAAGGCATTTGTATTTAGGCTATTTCCCATTACAATGAATTGTTTATTTTTATTCGATACAACGGATCCCCCACAAGCACCTGTTTCCAGGACAGGTACGGCAGACTGACCAAATAGGATTCGGCTAAGGTCAGTTTTCCCTGGGTCAGAAAATTAAAAAAAACCTCCGGCAGCGGGAAAGACTGGACATAGGGTTCTCCCACAGGCCCGATGGTGGCGGCAATGCCGTTATCCAGCATTTTTTTGCACCAGACATGACTGTTTTTACCTTTTAGAGTAGCGCATTCCGAGCTTGCAATATGAAATCCCACAGCGCCTTTTTCCCAGGTAAAGGAATCCACATACTTGGCCAGGCTGTACCACCCGCAGTAAAGGGCAGCATTGGGGCAGTCTCCGGGCTGAAACAAACTCTGCTTGTCGTCCAGCACCACGGTAACCCCCTCTTTTTTCAAACGTCCCGCTGCATTATGAATGGATTTATCATAAAGCCCATATCCGGAAACTTTTTTTTGACCAGGGTCTTTCCATCTGGCATCAAAGTAGGCCGTACCGGACAAACCCTTTGTTTCAGCTTCAATGCTGTCATTTACAATCCGTTTGACAATGCTCGCGTCAGCACCGTCCAAACGGCTGACCATGATAACGTCTGATTTATCAATGGCCGTTTTCTGGGACCGCCATGGCAGAAAGAAAGGATTGGGCAGCCAGAAATTAAGCTTGTAGTGCTCTTTTTTAATAAGCATTAATTCAGAATCAAGGGATGCCGCTTTATCCGTGGAAGTTTTGAGCTGTTTAATTTTTTTATTTACCTGGTTCAGTGTCTTTTTTTGCTCTTCAGTTAACGGCTCGTTTTTTTCTTTCAGCGCATCAAACCTTTTCTTTTGCACTGTCAATCGGTCCATCCGGGCCTGTTCTTTTTTTGTCATCCCAGGCGAAGAAATTTTTAGCGGAAGTCCATACATGGTGACAATGGCACTGATTTTTCGATTCTTGTCCAGGGCGCGGCGAACCGGCGGAACGATTTTTTTCAAATAAGTTTCGCGTGAACAGGTTTCTTTGTCCGTGACAAATACCAGCAGCAGGTTTTCCTTGGGAATTTGCCGTTTCTGCATGTACCAGGAGGCAAGGCCCTTGCTTTTAGAGGCATTGCGATTGGCAATAACAAGCACTTCATCTGGAACCAAAGCCAACGCCGGCATGACGTAAACGCTTAATAAAAAAAGGAAGGCTGCAAAAATGCCAATAGAAACGCGCATTATGCCTTTTCCGGTTTAATTAAGTGGTTCATGTACCAGGCTGCGGCCATATCAAGGCCGGCCTCAACCGAGTACTGCGGGCTGTATTCCAGAAGCTCCCGGGCCTTGGATATATCTGCCAGGGAATGACGAACATCTCCCGGTCTGAAGTCCCTGTATTCCGGAGTTACGCCGACGCGGTCCGGCAGTATTTCGGTCACCCGGTCACGGATCAATGAAAACAGCTGATTTAACGTGGTGTGCTGCCCAAACGCAACATTATATACCTGGTCGGCGGCGTTTTCCCCGGCCGTTGCTGCCAGCAGATTGGCCTGAACGCAATTATCGATGAAACAAAAATCCCGGCTGGTTTCACCGTCGCCATTTATATAAACCGTGTTTTTACGGATTAAAGCTCCAAACCATAAAGGAATTACTGCGGCATAAGCCCCATTAGGATCCTGGCGGCGGCCAAACACATTAAAATACCGCAACCCGATGCTTTTAAACCCGTAGGTGGAAGCAAACACCCGGGCGTATAACTCATTGACCAGCTTTGTCACGGCATAGGGGGAAAGAGGGTTGCCGATATTCTCTTCTTTTTTGGGAAGTGTTGGATGATCCCCATAGGTGGAACTTGACGCAGCATATACAAACCGTTTTACGTCCGCGTCACGGGCTGCGGTCAGCATATTTAAAAAGCCTGTAATATTGTTTTCATTGGTGGTCAAGGGATCAGCAACAGACCGGGGGACGGAACCTAAGGCGGCCTGGTGAAGTACATAGTCCTGCCCTTTGCAAGCAGCCGCGCAGGTGCCGGCATTGGTGATATCCCCTTCAATAAAAGAAAATTTCTGCCATGCATTAGGACCCACGGCCTCTTTGACCTGGTCCAGATTATGCTGAAATCCTGTGGAAAAATTATCCAAGCCGGTCACTGTCTGCCCAAGATTAAGCAGGGTTTCCAGAAGATTTGAGCCAATGAACCCGGCGCATCCGGTGATCAGCCAAGCTTTTGGATTCTCTTTCAAATTTTGCTGAATTAATGTAAAACGCATATGTGTGTCCTTGATGTTTGATGTATGTCGATCACAACCTTCTGTTTTACCACAGTTCCCAGTGCCCGAAGTAATAGACATAAAGGGCCAGTCCGATATTGGTTACCCCGTGGGCAACAATGCAGGAAATCAGATCTTTTCTAAATATCCACAAAAGGGCCATGAGTACGCCGTAGGCAATGGCTGCGGGCCATTCGGCAACTATATGGCCCGCGGCAAAAATAATAGTTGAAATTACAATGGCGTAAACGGTCCACTGCCCTGGTGCCACATCAAAAATACTGGCCTTGTCCAGGGCTGCAGAAAAGGCTTTTGGCGTTTTTTGCCTGCGCAGCAGATCCCATTGCAGGGCTACCCGGAAGACGAATCCGCGCATGAACAACTCTTCAAAAACAGGCACCACAAAACCGGCCGTCAAAAGCCTTAGGATAAATCCGAGATCAGACCACGGTGCCCCATCCTCAGGGTTGGTAAACGGGGTATATGAACCGCACCACACCACCAGTCCAATGATTCCGAAAACGATTCCCCACAAACAGGAAATCCATTTATTTTTGGGGCCAGTTAAAGGAATGTACCATTTCCAGGCCCAGATTAAAAGTCCGGGTACAATCACCAGCTTTATTGTATATATGATTTCTTCGGGCAGCTTATCATGCAGAACAGAAGAAAAAAATACATAAGCGAAATACGGTGCTGCATAGGGAATCAGCAGATCCATATTTTTCCATTTTTCCCGGGAAGAGGCGGTGTCGGATGTACTCACAGAAATTCCTTTTTATGATCCAATTGAAAACAAATCACCTTCACAAAAAAATAGGCGGCATTTCCAACTTTAATGCCGCCTATTTGAATCGTTTATGTATCAGCTAATTTTTTCAGTTTTTCAAGCGCTTTCTACGTCCCAGCGCGCCGGCGAATAGCAGTCCCATGCCAAAGAGCATCATGGTGGCGGGTTCGGGGACGGGATCGCCACCGCCAGAAGGCATTCCAGGAATGGCAGTCTGGGCAGCCAGGAAGTCGTTGCCGCAGGAGGGTTGCCAGTACATAACCATGGAATCGTTTTGCTTGAACAGGGTCAATAATTGGTTCACGGCATCATTATTATATTTAGCAAGATCAATCATGACTTCCATTGTAGAAATGTAGTCTCCCACGTAGTAGTCTCTATAGCGGGTGTAAGCAACTTCATATTTCCCATCCAAGGGAGTATCAAATTTAAATTTCTTGGTGTCATCTGTGTCACTGACCTGGTAGTCTGTGCGAAAATTATCAATATCTGTTTTATTGGCTGATTCGTTCGCAAATCCGCCCACAAGCAGTGTTAGATCCACATCGTAACCATTCGACTGGTCCCAAGTAATGTCAAAGTCAAAGCCAAAATCCGCCAGCCCCCAGTCGTTTTGAATGATCTTACCGTCACTGTTGGCTGCACCAAAGTCAAAAAGGAAATCTCCTGGAGAGGTATTATCTTCTCCCTTTTTTAAATTGTATTCCGTCTGAATGGCAAAATGCAATTTATTATCCTTAATATATACCCCCAACTCCTGAAGGTCGTAGTCACTCGGACCGGATTGGTTCCCATATTCAACCATGACATTTTTTAACGTGGTGGCGCTGTCAAATTTACTAATTACATTTACTCCCGTTCCAACGTTCGCCCAGTCATTCGAATCGGTGTAAATTAGATACCCGTCAATGTTCGGGGCAGCCAACGAAGCAGATGTCCAGATAAGGCCTGCGGTAAGGAGCGTTGCGATAAAAAGGCATTTTTTCATAATCATTTCCTAAGCTCTTAATTGTTTTTGGAAAATAATAATTTATTTTAAGTGCCTTTTTGTTATGCAAACAAAATGCCGAACATCTTATATATATCCTTTTTAGTCAGTTTTATGTTTCATATCGGCAATCCTAAACATGAAATGTTTTAGTTTGAAATCTCGCACAAAGACACAAAATACAAGCATTTTCTCTGTTTTTACGGACCGTTGTGACTTTGTGCAAGAATAACATCAGAATTGCAGGTTCCACATATTTTTACTAAGCTGTCTCACGATTTTTTTTTGAATGATTCAGTTAAAATGATGATAGCTTGCACAATTATAAAAAATTATGAAATATTCTATTTATTATTATGAAATAAATGTAATACATTATAGAAAAATATACATTTTTAATTATCGTCCTTCGTTCAAGCATTAATTATTTTCATTAAGCATCGTTCTGGCCGTTGCGGCGTTCCTGAACCCCGGGTCGATCTTCAGGGCCTTTCTAAAGTATTGCCGTGCTTTTTCAAACTCCTGATCCCGGTAAAGGGCCATGCCGTAGTGGAAACAGGTCAGGGCAGAATCCGGATTCAGCTTCAGGCTTTCCTCCAATTCAGACAGGGCATTGAGGTTATTGCCTTTCTGGTAATACACCCATCCCATGGTATCAAGTACATTGGCGTTTTTCGGAGCTTTTTTCCTGGCAATGCCTGCATATTTTAATGCTTCATCAGTGCCGTCCTTTTTTTCGGAGAGAATAAAGGCAAGATTGTTCGCCGCATCTATATGTTGTGGGGCTCGTTCCAATACTTTTCTATAGTAGGTCTCAGCCTGGATAAGATTGCCGGACAGGTCATAAATGAACCCCATGGCAATGAGAGCCGGTACAAAATCCGGATTACGCTCTTCCACTTCTTTATATATGGCAAGGGCCTTGTGCTGCTTTTTTTGTGCCATCAGGAGTTTTGCCATATGCATTTTAGGGGAAATAAAATCAGGGGCTTCCTGGGCTGCCTTTGAAAATTGGTCAAAGGCAATTTTAGGTTGCCCGGCGGTCAGGTAGATCTCCCCTGCCAGGTTGTCGAAAAAAGGCGCATCGCGTTTTTCAGAGGTGGCTGCCATGGTCTTTACCAGGTCAAGAGCCTGGGTATATTTTTTCTGGGACAAGTAGACATTAACCATCATTTTTACGATGCCTGTTTGCCTGGAGTTCATATCATATGCTTTTTGAAAGTATTCCAAAGCCTGTTCCGGCTGGGCGGTAGATGCGTATAAAAGGCCCAGGCGGATATAAGCCGGTATATACCGGGGTCTGTTTGCGATAATCGTCAGGAGAATGTCTTCGGCTCTTTTTTTATCCCCTTCCAAAAGACGCAACCCGGATAAAAGGGTCATGATCTTTGTATTGGGTTTGGACAATTTAAAAATATGCCCCATCTGCTCTTTTGCTTTGGTGAGATTCTTTTCAAGAATATAGATTTCCAGCAGTTTGATCCGGGCCTCCAGAAATTCGGGATCCAGGGTGACCGCGGCCATAAGATTGCTCTTGATCTGGTCCTGCTCAAACTCTTCGGGATTGTCCAGCATACCTTGGGCAGCCCTGAAGATTTTCTGCTCGGGCCTGTCTGTAGCACCTCGTTCGGCAATACATAAGGCTCTGTAGTAATAGGCCTTGGCATTGAGCTGGTTCAGGGAAACGACTTTGTCAAAGTTGTCCAGGGCGGCCTTGAAATTGTCCTGGGCCATAAATACCCGGCCCTGCTGAAACAGTGCGTCCGTATTATCGTTATCCATGGACAATACTTTTTCAACAAGTGATTGGGCCTCGTCCACCATGTCGAACTGAAGGTAGATTTGGGCCAATCCGGTCAGGATCAGAGGATTTTCAGGCTGTTTGTCCAGGGCGTTCTGCATGATGGCAATCGCCTTTTCCTTTTCTCCTTTGCGGGTATAAAACTGCGCCAGGTTCATCCGGGGCTCCACCCTATCTTCTGCATGACGTACAGCTTCCTGGAAATAGTTCTCCGCAAGGTCAAACTGCCTGCGACTTTGATAAAACTGCGCCAGGTCCGTATATTTGTGAATTTTGATCCCCGGGGTGTCCAGCATCTGTTTTAAAAGGGCTTCCGCCTTGTCCCATTTATTTTGAAGGCTGTAAAGGCGGGCCAGGCCTGTGTAGGCCTGGCGAGATGAGGGGTCATGCTTTATGGCGGACAAGTAGGCCTGTTCGGCCTTATCAAAGGCATTGGTTCTCAAATAGAGAGCGGCCAAAGAAACGTAGGTTTTGGTGTTTTTATCATCAAAAGATACGGCCTTGTTCAAGGTCTCAATAGCGGACTGCACATCGCGTTCCTTCAATTGAAGCCCGGAAAGAAGGTGAAGGGCTTCAACTGATGTAGGAGATGCTTCCAGGACTTTTGCAATATAGTTCCGAGCCTCAAGAAGACTGCCGGTCTGGATATAGATCTGGGCAAGCCGTAACAGTGGAAGCGTGCTGGCCGGATTGGCTTTGGCAGCCAGGTTATAATACCGAATTGCGTTGTTGATCTGCCTGTTGAGGATATATGCTTCAGCCAGTTCAAAAAGCGCGATATCGTTTTTTTGATCTAAATTGACGGCATTCCTGTATTCAATGATGGCCGTCTGGATTTTGTTTTGGGCAATGAATTTTCTTGCATTCTCAATGTGCGATCTGGCCTGGGCGGCATTTTTGTCTGCCTCACTAGTGCATCCTGCCGTAAGGACCAGAATACAGGCGCACAGTATAAAAATAATGCGACGGTATCGGATCATAATTATTCCTTTGTGTAATGGGCTAATATTTATCAGTTCTCATAAAATTAGTGCGTCCTATTCAATCACCTCTATTTCAACCCTGCGGTTCATCATCCGGCCCCATGCCGTATCATTTTTTTCAACGGGGTCCTGTCCGCCTCTGCCCTGGATTTTCATCTGATAGCTTTTGACACCCTGTCCTAGAAGAAAGCTTTTGACGATAGTCGCCCTGAATTCGGATAATTTTACATTATACGTACCATTCTCACTAGCATCCGTATATCCGGTAATGAGAATTTTTGAGTTTGGATGAACAATCAGGGATTTTGAAACAGCATTAAGCTTTCTAAGGTCTTCTTCAATAATTGCATCTCCGTTAGATTTAAACCTGATTGTAATTTTATCCTTTGGAAGTAGGCGAGGGGGATTATTTAGTTTTGGTGATGGATTTGTTTCCGGGTGTTCAATATTCCGGACAACGGGTTTATTTTCCGGCTGTAGCGTTTGATCTGGCTTTTGTTCTTCTACTAGTTCCTGTCTTTGATCAAACGGCTGTGTTCCCTGGGAACGCATGGAGAAAAAATGGTCCGGGAACATAAAGTACCAGGCAAAAATAAAAAACAAGATTAAAGTTACCAGCTTGTCCCATGAAAATAGATTGTTTTGCGGTTGTGGAGCTGGGGAGACTGGGGGGACCGGATGCTGCACCGGCGGATAAGGATCAAAAGCACGGTTAGACAGGTCCCCCGGGGATTCATTTTTATTTTTAGGGCGTGTACCGGACTCAAAGGGATCATTGATGTCACGGTTGTGAACATGAGCCGGGATTTTAAGCTCTTTTGCGCATTCCTTTACAATGCCTGCATCAATGACCCGCTGTTCCCTGACAAATCCGGACAACAGGGAATGATCGCATAAAATATTAATGCGTCTTGGAAAGCCACCTGAATATAGAAAAATTTCCTGAACCGCATCCCAATCAAACAGCCGCTCCTGTGTGCCTGCAACCTTAAGCCGGTGGCGGATATATGCATCCACCTCCTCCGGGGTCAAGGGGTCCAGGTTGAAGTTGAGGGTCATCCGCTGGAGGACCGCCCTGTTCTGGGGCCTGTTTAAAATTTCATTGAATTCGTTTTGTCCGATGAAAAAAATATTGATCAGTTTTGCATTCGGTTTTTCAATATTTGACAGCAGGCGGATCTCTTCAAGCATTTCCTGGGTGAGCAGTTGGGCTTCGTCAATGATGAGAAGCACCTTTTTATTTTTTTCACTCGCGCGGAGCAGAAAATTTTTAAAATGGGCAAGAAATGCGCCCTTGGATGTAAATTCCCTGTCTATGCCGAAGGACGCGGCAATATAATTAAAAAAATCAAGTTTAATCAGGCTGGGATCCGGCACAGCGGTGTAGATGATATCCTGTCCAAGGCTCTGGATTAATGCGTTGATCAGGGAGGTTTTGCCTGTTCCCACATCCCCGGTTAAAAGCAGGAACCCCTTGTTATCCAAGATGCCGTATTTAAGTGTGGCAAGGGCTTCCTGGTGCTTTTCCCCGAACCACATAAATGCGGGATCACAGCTGATCTGAAAGGGGGGTAACTTGAGATTGTAGAATTCATTGTACATTTATAAATTATGGAGATATTCCATATCCTTGGTTTGAGTCTGTTTTGTTCCGATTACCACCACCTGGGTTTTGTTGGGATGATTCATGAAATAAAGCCTGCCGTTATATGCAAACAGTACTTCAAAGCAGGTGGCTTTATGCTTCTTGCCTGAAAATACCTTTCGTTTTACGATTACCGATCCCGGGTCCCGGTCCAGCTGGTGAATGGTTTCTTCTGCCTTGATCTGCTGGTCTTCGGTCAGGTTTATAAATCCGTTTAAGGCTTTTCTGCTCATTTCAACGTGCTTGTATAGGGTTTTGAACCGTTTGGATATAAAATTAAACTCTCCCCGTTTGGATTGTCCCGCGCTTTTTTTCCGTTCATACTTTTCAAGGTTTGACTTGAGTTCATTTATCTCAACGTCCCGCCGCTCCTTTAATTCAATATATGTGTTGAGCTGGTCTTCAAGGCCGATGATCTCGTTGAACATTTCATCTTCATTTATTTTTGCTTTTTTTTGTTCCGATTGGTATTTTTTATCTAATTGTTTGATATTTTTGAATAGTTCCGCCCGTTCCCGCGTTAGGTCTTCCTCCAGCTTTTCATGGCGCAGCTCATTTTTTTTTAAATCATGGATCAAGGCGTTTCTCGCTTCTCTTTCCTGCTCAGCCCTTTTGCTGCCCCGCCGATAAAATATAAAAAAGATCAAAAGTGAAATACCGGAGTAAAGGGCAAAGATAAAATTCGCAAGAAACGATCCATGATCCATATGCAGGACGGCATGAACCTTGAGCCCGGAATTAAGAATTGAAAAGTTTTTATCTGCAACTGCCTGGGCATCGTAATAACCCGGTGAATCCTCCTTAAATCCGTCAGTTCCCACGTAGATGGGATAAATAATTTTCCCCCGGCCTTGTATTACTTGTACTTCCAGATCAAGTTTGGCCATTCGGATCAGGGCGTCCCGGTTTAAAATGGCCTGGATATTTTTTGCTATCTGGTCTTCAATGTGGACTGATCCGTTTAAAAGGTCACTGGAATTTCCGATAAACTCGTTTTCTATTTTTAAAAGATATTTTTTTTCCAGATAGTCACGGCAACCGGCGAGGGTAATCATATACAAAACCGGGGTGACGAGCAGACAGAAGACAACAACTTTAAATGGAAAATGTTTCATAATGTCAAAATGAACAGCCCTGATGCATCAGACAGGATCAACGATCGGCCGAAGGAATGGTTATATCGTAGTCGCCTTTTTGTTTCTCTGCCTTGTTAAACTCTACGCTGGCGCTTAAGCGGTTTTTTACCAGAAAAAAATCAGGTCCTAAATCAGACGGGTTTGAAACCGATTCAGAATCCCGGTTTTCACCATAAAGGGCCTCAATCATATCTGATTCCAAAGTCTGGAGCTTGGCCCTTAATTCATCCGGTACAACCATAATATCCGCATTCTTTTCATCCAGAGAGCCCACAGTTAAAACACCCTGCTGCTCTATTATCCAGATTCCTTTTTTGAATATTTTGGTTTCTTTTTTAGAGCCCATATTTTTCTCCGTCCATTTCTTGATGAGGTTATGTAAGGATTCAAATTTTGGAAACCATAGACTAAAGAGTACCTTCTAAAGCGCAAAACTGCAAGATATTTTAGGGCCTTGCTTAAGCCACCCATATGTAAAATTAATGTGCTTTAAAATTTTAAGAAGTTTAATTTTCCTGGATTATGCGATTGTCGGCAGGTTAGTCGGCTGCGGGCAGGCGAAAATAAAACCGGGTTCCCTTCCCGGAGGCTGTGTCCACCTTGAGTTTTTTCCCGTGAAGTTCAACGATTTTTCGTGTAATGGCAAGGCCTAAGCCGACATGGGTAGCGCCGGTCCGATCGCAGGACCGGTAAAATCGGTCAAAAATTTGGCCCAGCTCCCTTTCCGGGATACCGGGGCCGGAATCAGCTACTGAGATTTCAATATCCTCTTCTGCAAAAATTTCAACGGTTACCGTTCCCTTTTCGGGCGTGTGGCCAAGGGCGTTTTCAATTAAGTTTTCCAACGCCCTTTCAACCAGGGCGATATCCGCCAGGGCAAATCGGCTGGTATCGTGGAACAGGGGCTGAAATGTGACCTTTCGCTCGTCGGCCCGTAATCTGAATTTCTGGAGGATATCCCCGGCCAGCTCTGCCGGGTTAAAGGGCTCGGGACGGATCTGGTATCCGACGGATTCCACCTGGGCCAGCGCCAAAAGATCGTTGACCAGAGCATTGAGACGCAGGCAGTGCTTGATGGCTATTTCTAAATATTCCCGGCGTTGTTCCGGTGTCTGCCGGTTATCATCCATAAGCAGGGTTTCAATATACCCCTGGAGGGTAGCCAGAGGGGTTTTGAAATCGTGGGAGACGTTGGCCACAAGTTCCCGCCGCATCTGGTCCGAGGCGTTCAGGGTTTGCATTTGCTGGTGGATGCGGTCGGCCATATTTCGAAACGTCAGGGTCAACCGGTCAATTTCATCTGCGGTTTTTCCGGCGGAAATTTTTGGAAGCACAAGCGTTTCCCCAAAGCTGTCCGCCCGGAAGGCGTCCATGATTCGGGCCAGACGTTTCAACCGCCCGGTAAGCAACGCAAAAATTACAAGGCCGCTTGTAAAGGTAAACAAAAGGCTTGCCAGGATCATCCAGGTGGAAAGTCTGAAAATATAAGAGCCTTTGAGCTTATCGGCCACTGAGTCATACTGCGCTCCGCCAAGGATCACGTAAATATATCCTCCCAGTGCCTCTCCATCCATGATGGGGGCTGCGGAAAATACTTTTTGTCTGGAAGGATGTTTGGGATCATCGCCCAGGACAGGGGAGGAAGCTCCTTTGCTGCCAAGCCATTCCAGAACAGGCGTAAGGGAGACGGTTTCGCGTTTGACACTGCCCTTGGGTGCCGAATAGGTTAAAATTTTGCCTGACCGGTCCAGCAAATAGATCTCAATACCCGGGTTAACCACCATGAGCATGTGAAAAACCTCTTTCAGGGCAGATGTATTGATTCTGCCATTGTCCATGAGCAACCATTCCCGGGCAATCTGATCTGCCAGATGCCGGTTGAGTTTCTGGTTTACCTCCTGCTGATACATGTCCGTTGAAAACACCGTGACTCCGATAAAAATCAGGCCCAGGAGCAGGAAAAGGGCGGCCAGTCCCATGGCGATTTTGGAGTACAGGGACGATAACATTCGGGGTTAGCCCTCTTCCTCGTCCCGGAATTTATAGCCCACGCCCCACACCGTCAGGATGTATTCGGGCCGGGCCGGGTCGGTTTCTATTTTGCCCCTGAGGCGGTTAATATTGGAGTTGACCACATGGTCATAACCGTCATGGCCGTATCCCCATACCTGATCCAGCAGCTGGGAGCGGCTGAACACCTTTCCGGGATGTCTGGCAAAATGCAATAAAAGATCATATTCCTTGGCCGTGAGCGCCACAGGCATTCCCCCTTTGAGCACCCTGCGTTTGTCCTGAATGACCCGGAGTTCGCCGGTGGCAATGTCGGCCAGGTCCTTGGGACCTTGGGATTCTCGCACCGTCTCAATGCGCCGGAAAATGGCCTTGGCCCTGGCCACAAGCTCCCGGATGGAAAAGGGCTTGGTGACATAATCGTCCGCCCCAATCTCCAGCCCCAGGATCCGGTCTATTTCCGATGATTTGGCGGTTAAAAGGATGACAGGGGTGGATACCTTTTGTGTCTTAAGGGATTTGAGCACTTCCAAGCCATCCATTTCAGGCAACATGATATCCAGGATGACCAGATGGTAGCGGCCTGTCCCGGCTTTGCGCAACCCTGCCGGGCCGTCGGCCGCTATGTCCACCTGCCATCCCTCGTTGCCAAAGTGCAGCGCCACAAGATTTGCCATATCCGGGTTGTCTTCCACCACAAGAATCTGTTGAATGGTCACAGGGTCTCCATTTTGTTCTACCCTGGGAGCGCGGGCGTCTCGCCCGCATGTCCGCAAGTATTGTAAAGATGCAGGCGAGACGCCCGCGCTCCCAGGGTAAGTTATTTCGAACTCATTTCTAAACTGCTTAAAGCTTCGTGCTGGTAAGATCGGTTAGAATAAAGACGCATACTGCCCGTATCCTTCAGCCTCAATATTTGCCTTGGGGATAAACCTGAGGGCGGCGGAATTGATGCAGTACCGCAGCCCTGTGGGGGCAGGCCCGTCGTCAAACACATGGCCCAGGTGGGAGTCGGCATGCCGACTGCGCACTTCGGTGCGGACCGTGAACAGGCTTACATCCTTTTTTTCAATGATGTTGTTCGGTTCCAGGGGACGGGTGAAACTGGGCCATCCCGTACCGGACTTGAATTTATCATTGGAGCTGAACAAGGGCTCACCAGATACGACGTCGACATAGATGCCCTGGGCTTTATTATCCCAGTATTTATTCCGAAAAGGCGGTTCGGTTCCGTCTTTCTGGGTGATCTTGTACTGAAGGGGCGTCAGCTTTGACCGGATCTCATTGTCATGGGGCCGTTTCCAGGATGTTTTTTCCATGGCACCGCCCATATCATTTATACGGCCTTCTTTTTTCATCATGTCCATCTGCTTTTCCGGGGCCATTTTACCGCCGTCAATTATGTCCGAACCCTTGCCCATTTCTTTGTCCATGGGGGGATGGTCCTCCCAGGCCTTTTCGAGGAACTGGTCCCGGCCGGATCTCCACCGGTAATACTTGTAACGGGTGGAATTGCGCTTGTGGTAATCCTGGTGATATTTTTCAGCCGGATAAAATTTGACGAGCCGGGTGATGGAGGTCACAATGGGCCTGTCAAAAACCATTGATTTTTCCAGCGTCTCTTTGGACGCCTGGGCCAGGCGCTTCTGGGTGTCGTTGTGAAAGAAAATTTCCGACCGGTACTGGTTACCCCTGTCCACGAACTGTCCGCCTGGGTCCGTGGGGTTGATGTGGCGCCAGAATACATCCAGTAAATGCTCATAAGAAACTACTTTGGGATCAAAATAGACCTGGACCGCTTCGGCATGACCGGTGGTGCCGCCAGAAACTTGCGAGTAGGACGGATGGGGGGCATGGCCGCCGGTGTATCCGGACACCGCTTCTTTAACGCCCGCCACCTTTTCAAAGTCAGACTCCGTGCACCAAAAACAGCCCCCTGCAAAAGTCGCCTTTTCCAGCCCATCTTCCATACTGTTTTCCAGGGCCATGTCTTTGGACATATCCTTTGGATCCATTTTGTTACCGGCATAGGCAAAGACGCTTGCCACCAGGCCTATAACGGCCAGTACACTGATAAAAATTTTTACGATATGTTTGGGATTCATCATCGGTCTCCTTTCATGTTTCAATTACAACCTTACCTGAACTGAAAGATGGGCACTTGAAATCACGAAACTTTTGAAAAAAAGTCACAAAAGTATCACAATTGCAAGGCAGCATTTACAGCTTAGAGGGTAAATGCTATCGTTTCAACAAAAAATTAACAGACAATAGCTTAACTGGCTGTTACAGAACGTTCACTGTAGTCCAGTATTTAATTTGCCTGAAGACAAGCTTGTTTACTTTTTCCGGGGAGAAGGATTTTAAATGAATCACAGGATCATTAAAGTATTCATTCTTGGGATATTTATCCTGGGTTTTATTTTGTTTTTCGCATTTGATCTCCACCATCAGGTTTCTTTTGAGAATCTTAAAGCCCAGCAAGCCACCCTGGAAAAATTTTATGCAGCAAACACCCTTCTGACCATTTTTATTTATGCTGGGACATATATCCTTATAACGGGGCTGTCACTTCCGGGGGCCGCCGTGATGACCCTGGCAGGCGGTGCCTTGTTCGGTCTGTCCGCGGGCACTGTAATTGTTTCCTTTGCCAGCACCATCGGTGCCACCCTGGCATTTCTTGCGGCGCGGTTCCTGTTAAAGGATTATATCCAGAATCGATTTGCCGATCGGCTGCGCAAAATTAATGAAGGGGTTGAAAATGACGGGCCGTTCTATCTTTTCACCCTGCGCCTGGTGCCGGTGTTTCCCTTTTTTGTTATTAACCTGGTCATGGGGCTTACCCCCATTAAGGCTGGGATGTTTTATATTATCAGTCAGGTGGGCATGCTTCCCGGAACTCTTGCCTACATCAATGCCGGCACCCAGTTAGCCCGGGTAGAAACCCCGTCTGGGATTCTTTCCCCCGCTTTGATCGCCTCCTTTGTCCTTTTGGGGATTTTTCCCTGGATCGCAAGGGCGTTTACCAAATTTTTAAAAAACCGGCGGGTCATGGCAAAATTTCATAAACCGTCTCGATTTGACTATAACCTGGTGGTCATCGGTGCCGGTTCCGCAGGTCTTGTGACCTCGTATATCGCAGCCGCTGTGAAGGCCGGTGTGGCATTGATTGAAAAGGACAAAATGGGGGGAGACTGCCTGAATACGGGGTGCGTACCCAGCAAATCATTGATCCGCAGCGCAAAAATGCTTTCCTATGCCAAACGGGCAAAGGAATTTGGTTTTGAACGTACCCGGATTGACTTTGAATTTAGTGACGTGATGGAGCGGGTGGAAAACATCATAAAAAAAATAGCGCCCCATGATTCTGTGGAACGGTATACCCAACTGGGGGTTGACTGCATTTCAGGAGAGGCCCAAATTATCTCCCCATACGAAATTAAAGTAAACGGGGAAACCATAACCACCCGCAGCATTGTGGTGGCTACGGGGGCTGGACCCCGAATCCCTTCCATCCCCGGTCTGGATCAGGTGGCGTATCTGACCTCTGACACGGTCTGGTCCTTGCGGCAACTGCCCCGGCGTCTGGTGGTGGTGGGCGGCGGCCCCATTGGGTGCGAGCTCAGTCAGGCCTTTGCCCGTCTGGGCGCCCAGGTTACCCAGGTGGGCCGGGCTCCCCGACTCATGGGCCGGGAGGATGAGGATGTAGCGGATTTTATCAAAGACATCTTCACCAAAGAGGGCATTCGGGTCCTCACCGGGCATAAGACAAAGGAAATACGGGTGGACGGGGACCACAAAACCCTGATCTGCACACGGAATTTAGACAAACAGGACGTAGCTGTTGAGTTTGACGCGATCCTGCTTGCCGTCGGCCGCGTGGCCAATACCAAGGGCTTTGGGCTGAAAAAACTGGGGGTGGCACTGAACCCCAACGGCACCATTAAAACCAATGACTGGCTGCAGACCACTATTCCCAATATTTATGCAGCCGGTGATGTGGCAGGTCCTTATCAATTCACCCATGTGGCCTCCCACCAGGCTTGGTACGCTTGTGTAAACGCCTTGTTCGGCGGTTTTAAAAAATTCAAGGCAGATTACCGGGTGATCCCCTGGTCCACCTTTACCGATCCCGAAGTGGCCCGGGTGGGGATGAATGAAACCGATTGCCTTGCTGCCAATATTCCGCATGAGGTTACCTGCTATGGCATTGACGACCTGGACCGGGCCATTGCCGACTCCGAAGCCCATGGGTTTGTTAAAGTTTTAACCGTCCCCAAAAAAGACAGGATTCTGGGGGTAACGATTGTGGGCGCTCATGCCGGTGATTTGATCCATGAATTTATTCTGGCCATGAAATACAATATTGGCTTGAATAAAATTCTTGGTACCATCCATATTTATCCGACATTGGCAGAGTCCGCCCGGTCTACGGCTGGGGTCTGGAAAAGAGCCAGGGTGCCTGAAACCGTTCTGGGATTTGTGGAGCGATATCTGGCCCGGCAGCGTAAATAGTTTCTAAATCAGGGCCGTGGGCAGATATGGCCTTTTTCAAATGGGGATACACCTTGAGCTCAAATAGATATGACGACTGGATCAGGCTTGAACTGGACAAAATAGCGGTATATGTCAAACCCGAATCTCCGGACTGGATTGTACCCAGTGCTTCCGGGGACCGGCTGCTTCAAAACATCATTGCATCCGGGGGGCGGAACACGACAGATGAAAGACAGGGCCGACCTTCAATATACGGGGATGCTGATTTTTCTTCCATCGTCCGTGAATCCCAGTTTTTGTCACTGTTAAAATCTCCGGACATCGCCGATTACAAGGGCAGGGGCCAGGCATTGAGCCTGACCGCATTAAAGGAGTGCTGGCTGCATATCACAAATAAATGTAATCTTGCCTGCCGCCACTGTCTTTTTTCCTGTTCATCCAGAACAAGTGAGACCATGGATTTTGACATGATATCCTCCATTGTCTCCCAGGCTTATACCCTGGGCACCCGGATTTTTTATTTAACCGGAGGTGAGCCCATGGTTCACCCCGATTTTCAGGACATATGCCGCCTGATTTTAGATGAACACGCCGACACTATGCTTGTGATTTTAACCAACGGCATATTGATTCCGGAGTACCGGGCTTTTTTAAAGTCTTTGCCGGGCGACCGCCTGTTTCTCCAGGTCAGTCTGGATGGTCTTGAAGACGCCAATGACGCATTAAGAGGAACGGGGTCTTTTGCCAAAACAACCGCGGGCCTTGCTGTTCTTGAGCAATTGAATATCATAACCACTCTGTCCATGGTTGTTCACCCGGATAATTTCTTTCAGATGGCGGAAATGGTCAGGCTCGGGGCCAAATTTTCTGTGGATAGTATCCACTATATGTGGCTTTTGACCACTGGCCGGGCGTCATCCCAGCCAGCGGTGCCGATGGATGAATTGTTCAACAACCTGGTGCAATGCCACGGTCTTGCCGCCGCACACAATCTTACCATTGATAATATCACCAATCTGTCCACCCGGGTGTTTTCCACCCCCGGCACCAAATATGACCTGGGTAATGCCGGGTGGGAATCGTTGGCTTTAGATCCCGGGGGCAAGATTTATCCCACCCCGGCCCTCATCGGCCGGGAAAAGACCGTATGCGGCCATATTTCCCAGGGGCTGGAGATGGTCTGGAAAAACAGTGACGCCCTGTCTTCCCTACGACGTTTATCGATCAAGGATGATGCTGTCTATGAGGCCAATCCTTTAAAATATATTGTGGGGGGTGGCGACATTGATCACAGCTTTTTGACCGGTGGCGCATATATGGGCCATGACCCTTATGTACCCTTGTATAACCGGCTGGCCTTGTGGTTGATGATTGAATCGGCCCGGATCACCGAAGAACAGCCCTGGCCCCAGATCCGGCGTAAGATGGGGGAAAGATTGCTGCATTGTGTCCAAAACGGAGAAGGTGTGGCTTTTACCCATTCCAATTGTGTGCTCACCTTTGCCGATACCCACGGCGTTGTGGGACAATTTTACTCAGCCGCGGCCGAAGACGAGAACACGGATATTACGAATCCGGTTTGTTATCCCGATCCGGAAATATCCCATATCCCCAAAGCCGCCAGGATTCGTTCCTATGGGTGTGGTAGCCCGGTGCTTGACGCAGGCGTTTCCCCTGGTGAAATCGTTGTGGACCTCGGTTCCGGGGCCGGGGTGGAGTGCTATATTGCCGCTCGTAAAGCAGGTTCCCGGGGACGGGTTATCGGTATTGATATGCTTGATAACATGCTGGCTCTGGCCCGCCAATCACTTGATGATGTGGCCGACCGCCTGGGGTACCGGAATGTAGATTTTAAAAAGGGGTTTCTGGAACAGCTGCCCCTGGATGACAATACCGCAGATGTGGTCATTTCCAATTGCGTCATAAACCTCTCTGAGGACAAGCGACAGACTTTTTCGGAAATATTGCGCATACTTAAACCCGGCGGGCGGATTTTTATTTCCGACGTGGTTACGGATGACCCCTGTCCCCCCGAAATCCAGAATGACGCCAAACTTCGGGGGGAGTGTCTTTCAGGGGCCCTTGTACAGCCCCATCTGATAAGCATCCTTGAATCTGCCGGGTTCAGCCGAATCAGGATTGTGAAACGCTTTTTTTACAAAGAGGTTCTGGGTCATAAATTTTATTCCATCACCTATACGGCCTTTCGATCCCTGCCGCCTGAAAAATCCAGAATTTTGTACCCCGGACCCTATGCGGCGGTTATGACCGACGATGGAGACCTGCTTTTACGCGGACAGTCATCGGAAGCCAACTGGCCCTATGATGCCTGGGGGGATACGTCTATTTTCAAGTTGGATCCCATGGGTAATGTGGCCAATATCGAGGCCGTAAACGCCTGCAGCTGCGAAGTGGCTCCCACGCCTGTCCGGAAAGACACCTCCGGTACCCAGGCAGCCCCGGCCCATGAAACAGATCAGAGATTCCAACACGACTGCATGCTGTGCGGCAAGCCCCTGGTCTATTTAAAGGAAGACCGGCTGGAAGTTTGTGTATTTTGCAAAAATGAATACCTGGCCAACGCCGTGTGCGAAGACGGACATTTTGTTTGCGACCACTGCCATGGCGAGGATATGGTGGATGTGGTCAAACATATCTGCGCCCATACCGATGCAACGGACATGATTGATTTGATGAATCAGCTCCGGAGTCATCAATCATTTCCCCTCCATGGCCCGGAACATCATTTTGCGGTGCCCGGCGTCATCACGGCCGTTTACAGAAACCTGGGCGGCGATATCACGGATAAGGATATCACCACGGCCATTGACCGGGGCTGTAGTGTTCCCGGCGGCGTGTGCGCCTTCTGGGGCACCTGTGGAGCCGCAGTGGGTGCGGGGATCGCTTTTGGGGTCATTTTGAAAAGCACCCCCCTGGTGCCCGGTGCCAGGCAGATTGTCCAGAAGGTCTCCGAAGCCATTATCCATGACCTGAACCAGGCATCGGCGGCCCGCTGCTGCCAGAGGGAAGTATGGACGACCTTTAAAGCAGTGGCCCGGTTGTCAAAAATTCACCTGCCTTTGACCCTGAAGGCCCAGGGAGACGTTCAATGTCGACAGCAGGGAAAAAACAGGGAGTGCATCCGGGAGGAGTGCCCCTATTTCAAGGTATAAAAATGACAAAAAATAATGCGGTCATTCTTTTTATCAAATCCCCGGAAAAGGGCCGGGTCAAGACCCGACTGGCAAAGGGCGTGGGGGAAAAAGCCGCTTTGGCGCTGTATCAATGTTTTGTGATGGATGTTCTGGATATGGTTCGATCAACACCCTGGGCGTTAAGAGTTTACTATTATCCTGAAAAGGGTTGCCGTCGCATCCGGTCATGGCTGGGGAACGATTGGGACCTTTTCCCCCAGGTCGGTACCACACTGGGCGATAAAATGAAAAATGCCCTGGCAGATACTTTTGCCGCTGGGTATGAGAGAGCTGTTCTTATTGGGTCTGATTTACCCGACATTCCGTCTGACATCATTAATACTGCCTTTAACGCATTGAACAGCACAGATGGGGTATTAGGACCAAGTTCGGACGGCGGGTATTATCTGATCGGATTCACGGCCAAGGGTTTTGTTCCCCGGATTTTTAATAATATTCCCTGGGGAACCAACCGTGTATTTGAGTTGACCCTGAATAATTTCCAGGACCATGCTGTTTCACCCTTTTGCCTCCCGGTCTGGCAGGATATCGACACCAAAGAGGATTTGCAGGCCCTGGGCCTTGATCCAGCAACCGGTCCTGCCATGCACACCACCCGTTACCTACAAAAAAAAGGACTGACGTTTTGAGCACGCAAAAGCAAAATCGGATTTTGGCCGGTATCATCATGGTTTTAAGTTTTGCAGGCGTTCTCCACGCCGGACAGGTGTTGACCGTGGCGGACTTTTCCCGGGCGGATGTGGGGAAAACGCCGCCGCAATACTGGGAGGCGTTGACATTTAAAAAGATAACGGCTCACACAATATATGAGATGGTCAAAGATCAGGGCCGAACCGTTATCAAAGCCCAGAGCCACGCATCAGCTTCCGGGCTAATCCGCAAAATCCGCATTGATCTGAAAAAATATCCTGTGATCCAATGGCAATGGAAAATTACCGGCATATATAAAAAAGGCGATGTTACTATAAAAAGCGGGGATGATTACCCGGCAAGGATTTATGTGGCTTTTGAATATGACCCCGGCAGGGTGGGGTTCTGGGAAAAAGCCAAATTTGAGACCATCCGTTTGGTATATGGCCAATATCCGCCTGTAAGTTCCGTAACCTATATCTGGGCCAACCACGCACCCATCGGAACCCGGATACCCAATCCCTATACCAAACGTGTGATGATGATTGCTGTCCAAAGTGGTGTAAACAAGGTCGGCACCTGGGTGACCGAAGAACGCAATATTTATCAAGATTATGTGGACAGTTTCGGCCACTCGCCTCCCATGACTTCCGGTGTGGCAATCATGACGGACTCGGACAATACTGGTGAGACCGCAACGGCCTTTTACGGTGATATTATTTTTAAATCAAGCCCGGGAGCCGCAACGCCTTGAGTCCCCTGATATCTGTCATCATACCGGTATATTGCGAAGGCAATCGCATAAACCTGGCCATTGACCGCGTAAAATTATCGGTGTCAGGAATGATGTCGGCGGCAGAAATCATTGTGGTGGACGGAGATCCGGGAAAAAGCACTCTGAAGGTCATCAATGACCCGGATATTATAAAAAAAGCATCTGTGGCGGGTCGGGGCGTGCAGATGAACCATGGCGCCCGGGCCGCAACCGCAGATGTGCTGTTGTTTCTTCACGCAGATACCATTCTGCCTGCCAATGCGTTTAGCAAGGTTCTGGATGTCTGCCGGGACAAGGAGATTGTTGCCGGTGCTTTTGATCTGGTGATTGACGCACCGCATCCGGGTTTTCGACTCATCGAAAAAAGCGCAACCCTTCGTTCCAGGATCACCCGTATTCCCTTTGGGGACCAGGCCATATTCATTAAGGCGGACTGCTTCCGTAAATTGGGGGGATATAAACCTATTGCACTGATGGAAGATGTCGACATCATGCTTAGAATCAGACAAAGGGGGTACCGGATCCGGTTCATTTCCGATCCGGTGCTCACTTCGGCCCGGCGCTGGAAAAAAGAGGGCATGATATACACAACCATCCGCAACTGGATACTCCAACTACTGTTTTATATCGGGGTCAGCCCTGAAAAATTGAAAAACTACTATCACTCTTTATAACAGTCATGGGCTGGCATAGGCTATCAGCATCCAGGCTCAACCCACAACAAAACATGAACGTAATTTAACCTAACGGCTATGTTGAAATCGGCTGATCAGATGGTTTATAGGGCTGATAATCTGTGTACCCTTCAGGTCCCGGGGTGTACCATAAGGACATATCTTCTGAAGGATTCAGCGGCCAGCCATTCTTTAACCGTTCCGGCAAATCGGGATTGGTAATATAGGGTCTGCCAAAGGCTGCCAGGTCCGCATCTCCACTTGCGATTCGCGCTTCAGCCGATTCTTTTGTGTATCCGCAATTGCCCATAATGATACCTTTGTATATCTTCCGGAACTCGGACAAAGTCATGGAATCGCCCTTTTCATGGAAGCCAAAAGCAAGGCCATCCATGATGTGCAGATACCCCAGGTGCAATTTATTCAGTTCTTCTGCGACATACAGGAAGGTCTGTCTAAAATCACTGCTGCCCATATCGTTAAAAATACCATTGGGGGATATCCGGACACCAACCTGTTCTGGAGGCCAGACTTCTAAAATAGTATCCAGCACTTCTTTTAAAAACCGGAATTTATTTTCCAGGCTGCCGCCGTACGCATCGTCCCTGAGATTGGATTTTGAATCAAGGAACTGATTGATCAGGTACCCGTTGGCCGCATGCACCTCTACGCCTGAAAAACCAGCTTCTTTTGCATTCACGGCTGCTTTCCGGTAATCATCCACGGTGGCTTTAATTTCATCAATGGTCAGGGGACGGGGTATTTCATACTCTTTTTTCCCTAAAGGCGTGTGGATGCCGTCGCCTTCCAGCCGGACAGCTGAAGCCGAAACCGGAGCATCTCCATTGTGGAAATCGCTGTGAGACGCTCTGCCGCAGTGCCAGAGTTGTAGAAAAATCGGAGTTCCTGTGGGGTTTAATTTCCGGGTGACTTTTTGCCATCCCTCTACCATTTCGCTGGTGTATATTCCCGGGGAATCAATCCACCCGATACCTTGCTTTGAAATCACTGTTGCTTCCGTGATGAGTAACCCGGCCGATGAACGCTGAAAATAATAGTCGGCCATCAAGTCATTGGGTATGCGTTCGGATCCGGCACGTCCCCGGGTCATGGGGGCCAATACAATTCTATTTTTTAGATTATAGTTTCCTATTGAAATTGGATCGAATAAACTTTTCATGTTGAAGCTCTCCTTGATTAAGAATGATAGATCATCTTAAGTATAAACTGGACAGAATCGTTGAACAATAGGGGATATCTATTTGGAAAAATGAAATACCGCATTTTGGGCCCGGCAATGGGTCAGTAGCTGTTTGAAGCAGCAGTGTCTGGCCAGCAGGGCGTCTGAATCGGGAATGACCGAGAAAAAGGCCTGGCTGCCCATGATGACCAGTTTCTTTCTGGCCCGGGTCATGGCTACATTGAGGCGGTTGGGGCTGTTTAAAAATTCGCTGGTCAGATGATCTGGGTCCGAGGCGGTGAGACCGAAGAGGATGACGTCCCGCTCGGCACCCTGGATTCGTTCTACGGTGTCCACGAGGGGTAGGGGGGGAAGGGAGGGATAGCCTGCCATGGATTTTCCCAGGCGCTGGAGGATGGCGTTGTTCTGGGCCCGGTGGGGCGTGATGATGGCCATCCGGTCCGGGGCGAGACCGTGGCCCAGGATCAGGCGCCCGGCCAGGGCGGCCATAAGATTCGCCTCCACATCCGATTGCTGGCCGCACCCCTGGTGATCCGTTAATACCAAGGTCACAGGCTGTTCCGGATTCAGGATGTCGCTGAGTATCGATTCGTCCCCTGTTGGACTGTATGTTTCGTCTGGGTCGTTCAGGTAAAGCCGTGCATTTTCCACTGAAGGGTCCGGGTAAAGCCGGCTGTGGTACCAGGTTTTGGATGGAAATGCGCAGATTTCTTTGTTCATCCGGTAGGTGGTGTCCAGGGTGACCTGGCAGTCTTCAGGATACAGGTCACGGATATTGGAGAGAATGGAACTGTTCAAGCGTATTTCGTTTTCATCGTCATCTTTATTGTCATCAGGGTCATGGGGATCATAATTGCCCATGACAATGGGGGGAAGCTGATGGATATCGCCCAGGAAAAGAAAATTTCCCCTGGCGTAGATGAGACTGAGCAGGGCCTGGGGCACCGGGACCTGGGAGGCTTCGTCAAAAATCATCCAGTCCAGGGCCAGGGGAAAGCCTTTGTCCTTGCTGTTGAACAGGGAATAAAATCCGTATCCGGTGGCGCCTAAAATCAACCAGGACCGGGTTGGCAGATCCCGGACGTCCTTTGTATATTCCACCTTCATGACGGCATCGTCGGGATTGGATGTTTCGGATGCCAGAGCGTTGTCTTCTCCCCATTTCACGCATTGGCCCGGAAACTCACCCGGCAGATATTGGTTGACCAGTTGGACCACTTTTTCCAATACCGTGTCAATGGCCTGGTGGGTCAGGGCGCTGATGCCGATGCGCAGGGGATTTCCGGCCTCATGGGCTTCAATGATCAGGGCAATGATGATCCATCCCAGCAAATGGGTTTTCCCAGTGCCGGGCGGTCCCTGGATCATGGCGGTGCGGTATTGGAAGGGGAGCTTTAAGGCCTGCTGCTGTGAGGGGTTGAGGCCGTGGTGGTCCCGGGCCAGCCATTTTTCCACCCAGGCTGCCGATGTAGGTGTCTGCCTTTCCAGGGCTGTTCCGGCCAGAAGCTGCTGGAGATGGAAATATCTGCTTTTTGAAAACAGGGTCTGGGAGGCGTGGTGCAGCTTTTCCCGGTTCCAGTCATCCATATCTTCTTCAAGGGAGTAGAACAACGTTTTGTTGAGATTTATCTTGCCGGACCGGGAAAGCAGCCCGATGTCACCGGCTTGCCTATCATATTCGACCATGATCACGGGAAAGCCGTTTTGCAGATCGACCATGCCATGGGGAACCAGTTTGAGGAAATCCCCCTGTCGGAATTTGGCCGGCTGGGTCTGGTCTGTGGGCCTGAAAATATTGATAAAGCGCCCGGTGTTGTCCAGCCGGGTCTGGTGGAATTTCAGGTATCCCAGGGACCTGAACCGCAGCATTCGCTCTTCCAGGGGCTGTTCCTGGAGCATCATGATATCTGCCTCTTTCAGGCGTTGCTCCTCCTGGATAAATGTTGTATAGGCCCGGGCTTTTTTATCCACATCGTTGCTTGAGGGCCACTCCTTGATCCACTGGCTTTGCAATTGGGACACGGCGGTCTGATACAGCTCTGCCATGAGCGCAAGGCATTTTTTTGCTTCGGCTGCAGCTTGGCCTATATCGCTGATAAATCCGCTGTTGTGGTGAAATAGGGTCGGTGGTGGTGCAGGGATGGTTTGGCATTTGAAGATGCGGCCCAGGGTATAAAGGGATGCTGTGCCCGGAGCGGGCATGTAAAAATGGGCGGTCAGGACCTTTTGTATGTCCGTCCAGGAAGAGGGCTGGGTTTGGTTGAGAAATTCCCAGGATAGTCTCTGTGCCTCCCCAAGCCATTTATTTATTGTCGCGGGTGTCTGGGATCCAAAATGGAAAATATGGGGACACTGACCGGTATGGATGCTCTCTTTCCACAATCGCGTCAATTCCTTTAAAAAGGTCTGTCGGACTGCCTGCCGTTCCGTTTCGGTTTCCATGGTCCATACATTTGATTCAATAATTGTCCGGCCGTCTGTATCCAATACCAACCACCCCAGGACCCGGGGCAGGCCGTCCAGGGGATTTTTTTCCAGGTGGATGAAAATGCGCCTGGATAGGTTGGCCGGGAAGCGGTGGGTCTTTTTTTCATGGCAGCTTATACGGCCGGTTAAAAAGGCGTCACACCACCCAATTAATTTTTTCTGCTGTCCAGGAGAGAGGTGACCGGTCTCTTTTTCAAGGGCACCGGATAGCTGTTCAAGGGTGGTGCAGCCCATCTGCTGCAGGGCAACCAGTTCGCCTTTGGTTAATTTTGGCAGAAATCGGATATCCTCATGGATCAGGGCATGGTGGTAGCAGCCAGGAAATCCCGAACAGGCGGTGCACAGGCTTTGAAGCCTGTAATCTGCATGGGCCGGCAGGCCGGAAAGCACATGGCAAAGGTGGTGCAGAAGGGTTGGCAGGGCCGCCATGTAAGGGCTTAAATCAAATTCATGGATCCGATACTGTTCTGTTTCCCGGACGTCACTTAACGGCGGCGGGGTAATGATGAACCCTTTGCGGGAGATCCGGGCAGGCAGCTTGCAGCGTTCAATAATTTGTTCTATGGCCAGGGCATAGAAGGCCACCTGCCATTTATGGTGGTATCCTGGTGTCCGGCTGTGCTTGATATCCCCGGCTTTAATGATTGCCTGTCCGCCTTTGCCTGGGGACAGTTTCAGAAGATCGGGGATGCCGATACCTGTGATATGGGGGAATTGATGGATGGGCGCTTCTGTCTTGAGATAGCACTGGGACAGCCAGACCGGCCGGGCTTTTTCCGGATCACGGTCGGCCAGTTGTTTTATTGTTTCTTCCAGCAGCTTAACGGAAGGGGCCCACCGGGGCTCTTCGGTCGCTGCAGGTTCCGGAACCGCCGGTTGGTTCCCCTGTTGTTCAAGGGCGGCCAGCACCGCCTGTTCATGTTGGACGCCCTGTTCCCGGACAAGGGCCATGACATCTTCCTGCTCTTTTACAGGGTGGGCCAAGCCAAGGTAGGACAGACAGAACCTGCGGTCACACTGCCCGTGAAAAATATAATCACTGACCATGGTGGCGGTGAGGGAGCGAGCATCGCCCGGGTCCGGGTCAAGGCAGGGAGATTGCCATACGGGGGATAAAAAGGGTGAATTTTCCGGCGGTTTTGCCGTCTGTTTTTCATGGGACAGGAGCGCGGTTCCGGCTTCCATCTCAAAGCGTGGAGATTCGTCGGTCGTTATGGGCAATGGTCCGGAAAGGTCGGCCATATCCCCGGAAACAATATCCGAATCCAATTTTAGGTACCGGGCAAAGGTATCCGCCACCCGTTGATCAAAGAGGAAATCCGCCACCTCTTCCACCATCTGTTTTCTGGGCAGGGTTCGCCAAAAAATATTCAAGGGGATCATGCTGCGCAGGACCCTTAAATGGGCGGATACCCATGTGTGAAATTTTTTTTCTGTAACGGGCAGGTTCAGTTTTTGAAAGTCAATCCAGCAGGAGCATTCCACCCCGGTTTCGCTGGAGGCCACCTCCAGGTCATCATCCTGGAAATGGTCCCGGACGGCCCATTCCAGCACCAGGTTACCGGCGGACCCCAGAAAGGTGCGGAAGTGGAACCTTGCCCGGGTCCCCGGAACCACCTCAATGCCGTTGGCCAGCGTCACCCGGTTTTCAGAATATGACAGCTCCCGGCGGAATAATTTTTGGGTCCGGGCCATGAGGCCGCTGTCTTGGGGCAGGGTGCCGGTGCCCAGGATACGCCCCATGGCCTGGGCTGTTTCCCAGGAGACATGTGCACCCAACCCTACCCAGACCAGGTCTTTATCATCTTTTTTCATGGTCGGCCGGGCCGTGACCTTGCCGGGATCACCCGCTTCAATTTTCAAAATTTTAAGGCGCCGGCCCGAAAGATAGACCCGGTCCCCCACCTCCATCTGGTCCACAATGGATTGGGGGATATCGGCAATGGATTCCATGTCTACTTCAAGGATGTATTCCTTTTCGCTTTCCGGAAAGTTTCCCCATATTTTGTATTCCATAAAATGGTTCCGGTACTGCCAGCCGCCTCGAAGCAGGCCGGGCCGCTTGGTCCGTCTCAGCCAGCCCTTTTTTTCAAGGGCCTTGAAAATATCCGGCAACAGGCTTTTGCGGTCCGGAAACAGGGATTTCAGGGCGTTGAGGGAAATTTCCTTTTTTTCGTAGAGACAGGAGATGACCTGCTGGCTCAACACACTGGGCAGGGTTTTGGGGGTCGGGGCCTCGATTCTTCCCTGGCGGCCCAGCGCCAGCAGGGCAAGAAAGCGGATCGCCTGGTTGCCGGCGGATTCCCCGGCGGTGATGCCCCAGAAATTGATGGACTGCCCCCGGCGGTTGGACCGGCCGATGCGCTGGAGAAAGGCCGACACCGAGCCCGGGGGCTGATAAAGGAGCACCGCATCCACATCCCCCACATCAATGCCCAGCTCCAGGGTTGAGGTGGCAATGCACAGGGCATGGGGATTTTTCCGGAACCGGTCTTCCGCTTTTTTCCTTTCCTTTGCCTTGAGGTTGGAGTAGTGCAGCTCGGTGACATCCCTGAACACCCCGTTGCGCCGGACAATGCCGGAAAGTCGGTCGCAGGCCGACCGGCTGTTGCAGAAAATAAGAATTTTTCGATACGCCCATTCCCGGTATAAATCATTGAGCAGGGCGGGCAGCTCGGTCTTCTCTTGTTTCAGATGAAGAAGCCGGGCCTGAATCTGTCGGTCCTGGCGGGTCGCACCGGCCGAGATGGCGGTGCTGCAAGGTCTGAAATTAAGGAAATCCATGACCTGGGGGATACCGGCAATGGTCGCGGACATGGCAATTTTTTGTATGGGCTCGCTCGTTCTGCGTTCCAGGCGGGTGAACAGATAGACCAGGTGTCGGCCCCGGTACTGGTGGACCAGGGGATGGACTTCATCGACAATCACGGTGCCCACCCGGGCCAAAAAGGCTTTAAGATTGGCATTGCCGCTGCCCAGCATTACATCCAGGGATTCCGGGGTGGTGAACATGATGTCCGGCCGCTTGGTTCCCCCCTTTTTGATGTCCCCGGTCCGGATGGCCAGGATCAGGTTCAGCCGCTCGGTGATGATGGGTTCAAACCGGCGCATGAGGTCCTTGGCCAGGGCCCGGGTGGGAATGATGTATAAAACGCCATGGGCACAGCCCGAGGTGATGACCCGTTCCAGGGCCGGGGCCAGTACAGCCTCACTTTTGCCCGATCCGGTGGCTGCCTGGACGATGAGATCCCGGCCCTCAAGGATGGGGGCGATAGTTTCAATCTGGACGGGCCGCAGACCGGCAAAAGCCCCATAAAAGGGGCGGAAGGTGTTGGGGAGCCTTAAAAGGGGGTTGGGTAGGGGGGCTGATTGCGGATCAGGGTCCTGGACCATAAGGCTCAGCAGGATTCTTTTTGCTGTTCCAGGTCCAGCTGGTTGACCAGAAGTCTTAATTTCATTCTGGATTCGGCCCCTTTGTTTTGGGATAGGATCTGCTTCATTTCCCGGTCTATGTCAGCGGTCTCCGGTGCCCATTCGTAGGCCCGGCTGTGGAGGATTCTAAGCTTGCCCGATAGTGTCTCCCATTCACCGGGTGACAGGTCCTGGAGAGAATGGATATTTATTTTTTTCCAGGCCTTGTGGTAATCGCGGGCAAAGCAGGGAATCTCTTCGGTCGGCTGGTCGGCTTTCTGCCGTCCGCCGGGTCTGCGGGTCCGGTCCCAGGGCTCGGTTTCAACCAGGGTAAAAAAATCATGGGTAAAGGCAAATACCGGGTAAAATCCCTGTGCCGGACGTTCCGGGCAGAAGATTTCATGGAGGAGATCATAGCTTTTGCTGCGGCTGGTGATGCGGGTCTGGCCGATGGATTCCCCTTCATCAAAAAGCAGGACCCATCCCCCGTATCCCATCTCTTTGAACAACCGGGCCAGTCCTTTTACCATGGCCAGATATTCCTTTGGTTCCCGGCACACCAGGGAGCCGCCCTTATAAAACGGCACTTCCCGGTAATGGAATGCTGCAGCAAGCTTATGGGCCGGGATCTCTTTGCCCATAAGGGCATTTTTCAGGGTCCAGGCAAAGGATCTGGGCTGAAACCGGGCATGTTTTTTAAGTTTGCGCTTGTTTGCCGGAATCTCCATGTTATTGTGGACCATGGCCGCCAGGATGGCCCGGAATCGGTGGGGCATGTCACCGGTGATGAAATCGCCGATAGCCTTATCCTTATTTTCCGGCCGGGCCAGCCATTGGGCGGCTGATTCCTTCCATACTTTTACCAGGTTGGTTTCCTCATTGGGAAAAACCATGGCCCCCATCAGGGCCCGGTAGACCGCTTTGAAATCGTGGAAGGGGATCTGCCGGGGGTCCAGGTTGATATAGCTGACCACAAAATTATTTTCCAGGGCCCGCTGTTTCAAATAGGTGAGGCTGTGGGATTTGCCCTGGCCGTATGCGCCGCAGACACAGAGGTGGTAAGGCGTTCCCTTGTCCAGGGCTTCGACCCCCCGGTCAAAAAGCTGGTTGAGCTTTTCTTCCCCCGAGGTGAGCCATTGAACCCCCAGTGGATCAAACAGACCCTCCCTAATGCGTTCTACCGCCCTGCGCAGATAAAAATTTTTGGTACCGTTGATCTGCTCGCTAAATGCCTTTTCATCCATGGTATCATTTCCGGTTTAAGAGTCCCGATTTAATTGTCCCAAGAGGGCTCCATCTGTTTCATCTTTTCCTCTTCCATCTCTTTCCGGGTTTCGACCATCTGCCGGGCCATGTCCATATCCTCCGGGGACTGGCCCTGTTCGGCCAGGTCCAGGACGCCGATGAGCTGCTTGATGAAAAGCCGCACCTCGCTGATGACACCCATTCTTTTCTGACTGGCACAGATATCCTCTATGACCTTGTCCGTGACCAACGCTTGCGGGGACCAGCGGTAGGCGACGCCGTGCAAAGACAAAAGGCACCGGCCCAGGTCCACCAGTTCTTCGGTTTGAAGGGGCGTCTGGTGGATATCCACAAGGACCCCTCGATAATTGAGGCGTTTGGCGTCGCCCATTGATGTCCCGATGGACCGCACCCGGCTCCACAGGGCGTCGTAGGACTTAAATCCTTTTTCCGATACCAGTACGTCCGGGATGATGGAAAAAAAGATGTGAAGGTATTGGGCGGTCTCGCTGTTATCTATGAAGAGGCGGACATTTTCGTAGGCGGCATTGCGCACCGAGGCACTCATGGTCACCACCGTCTCCATTTCATCCATGAGCAGGATTAAGCCCTGGTGTCCAAACCGTCGCAAAAACAGGATCAGGGAATTCATCAGCTGCCGGGCATTGGTCTTGGTCAGGTATTCGTAAATCTGGAAGGGCTTGATTTCCCGTTTAGTGACCTTGCCGCCGTCAAACCAGTGCATGAGGATTTCCCGGTCTGCTTTGCGGCTCACCTCATCCTCCTCCTCTGCCATGGGGGCAAACCGGTTGTTCACCAGGGCGGCCAGTGCATTGGCAAAGTTGATATCCATGTCCGGGATATCCCTGAATCCTTCGGCCAGGGCCGTGCATTTTTCTGTGGCGGCTTCTGCTTTGGCGTCTTGGAATTCCGTTGACAGGGAGTCCAGCCAGGCGGTCAGCAGATCCCGGATGCCCACGCCGTCAAAATTACCCTGGAGCTGCCGGACAATGGATTGGTAAACGGTTTCAAATTTGTGGATGGGCACATCCCGGGTCAGGACCACAAAGGAGACGGCAAATCCTTTTTCCATAGCCAGGTGCTGGACTACGGACATGAAATGGGTTTTACCATCTCCGTAATCCCCGCTGATGAACCGTACCTTGGCTCCGCCTTGGGCAATGTAGTTTTCAAGATCGTCTTCGATATAGGAAAGCCATTTTTGACGGCCCACGGTAAATACCGGCACATATTCCACAGGCACGCTGCCCTTGCGCAGATCTTCGATGATGGATCTGGCCTGGAAGGGTTTGAGTTCTTTGAGGGCATCCAATGATATCATGACCAAGATTCCTTAGGATTTATGGAAAGAGATGGCAGTGATCTGGCGCAGTTCCCCCTGGGTGTCCAGGAGCCACAGGGCCTTGTTACGCCCCGGGGTGAGTTGAAGTTCGTACCCTTGCGACGAGCCGCCGATGCCCGCCTGGTAGTAGCGCCACAGGTCCACTGAAAATTGATCCAGGCTGTAACCGTTGAATTTTCCCTTGTCCATGTTTTGGAAAAAGGTTTTGGACTGCAGGGAGATCACATAGGCCAGGTAAAAGTGCTGCATGGGAACGGGACGGGCGGCAGGTAGATCTTCTTTTTCAAGGAGTTCCAGGTAGACCTTGCACAGGGCATCAATGAATGCCTGGGGATCATAGGGTTTCTCATACAATTGTTTCTTTAGCCGGACCACCATGGCCATGATCCGCCGGGGATCAATGGATTTGAGCACCTTTTTGTTGATCTTTGTGGAACGGCTGGCGAAATCAATCTCCCCGGTGATGCCCTTTAAAACCGTGAACCTGGGAAAATCCATCTCCATTTCGAGACCGGCCTCTTCGCATTTCTGGGTCAGGTCTTCGATGAGATCCATGCGGTACTGCTCCACCTTTTTATCGGCATAGGCCCCCAGGGTTTCAAATACCGGGGCGCAGCTTTCAAGGGTTTCGTCCTCGCATATATCCCTGGCCAGTTTGCTTTTGAGCAGTTCATCCAGTTGGAGAAAGTCATCTCTTTCCGCACACCGGATGCATTGTTTGATCAAATCGGCTTTTTTTTGTTTTTGGTTCAGATCCCGCTGAAAGGGCTGAACAATCTGTTTTAAATTTTCTTGTACATTCTCAAGAAATTCATTTGGTTCCGGCATTTGATTCCTCGTTTGTTTTCAAATTTTAATTGATCAATTTTCTACACTGATGCCGGAAAAATTTCAATGGTTAAGGAATAAGTACCAGCAATTCCAAATTTATTTTGCACAAAGCCTCAAAGGGCCATCAAATAAAATAAATTTTTCTTTGTGGACGCTGTGTCCTTTGTGGCTTACTTTTATATATTATTTGTATTTAGTATAAAATTAGAGAAAAGAGTGAGTATGAAAAAAAGATATGTAACAGTCTTGCTGGTTTTAATGGTTTGGGGTGGCTTGCTGCCGGGCATTTTCCCGGAAGCATGGGGAGTTCCAAAAATAAAAATTCTGTTCATAGGGGATTCCATTACCGCCGGATACGGGATCGCCAAGGAAGAAGCCTATCCAGCCCTGTTGGGACAGAAACTTGAATCGCTCGGGATTCATCATGTTGAGATCATCAACGGCAGCATCAGCGGTTCGACTACGGCCAGTGCCCTTTCCCGGCTCAAATGGTTCCGGAAAACGTCTCCTGATATTCTGGTACTGGCCTTGGGGGCCAATGACGGCTTAAGGGGCCTGTCCGTGGAAAATATGGAAGACAACCTGGGCAGGGCCATTACATTTGCAAAAAATAACAACATGGATGTCATCCTGGCCGGTATGCAAATCCCCCCCAATTACGGGCCGGAATATGCTGATGATTTCAAACAGGTTTTTACCACACTGGCCGATGACCACGAAATTGTTCTGATTCCTTTTCTCCTGGAAGGGGTAGGGGGCAGGTCGAACATGAACCAGCCCGACGGGATTCATCCCAACCGGGCAGGGCATCAACAAATCGCGAAAACCGTATTTCCTTTTATTTTAAAACAGATTCAGGAGCCGTGATGGGACTGGAAATTAATCATCTTTGCAAGTCTTTTTATTCTCCGGGAACCGGTATGATCCAGGTCCTGAATGATGTGAACCTTGAGGTCAGGCCTGGCCAAACCCATGCCGTCATCGGACAATCCGGTTCGGGCAAGACCACCCTTTTGTCCCTGATTGCCGGTCTGGACCGCCCGGACAGCGGGGATATCATTCTGGACGGCGAAAACCTGTCCATCATGAATGAAGACCGGCTGGCCCGGTTCCGGGCAGAGAAAATCGGGATTATTTTTCAGCAGTTTCACCTCATGCCCCATTTGACGGCACAGGAGAACATCAGCCTGCCTTTGGAAATCCTCAAGGCCCCGGACATTGAAAAACAGACCCATGCCATGCTGGAAATGGTGGGTCTCTCCCACCGGCGGCACCACCTGCCCGGCGCCTTGTCCGGCGGAGAATGCCAGCGGGTGGCCATTGCCCGTGCTTTGATCATCAAACCCTCCCTGATCCTGGCCGACGAACCCACGGGTAACCTGGATACGGCCACCGGCGAAACAGTGTCTGATTTGCTGTTTAATCTGGTGGAAACCGAACATAAAAGCCTGATCCTGGTGACCCACAATGTTTCCCTGGCCGACCGGTGCCGCAGTACGTTCACCCTTGAACGGGGGGTGCTGTACTGATGTTTTGGATACGGACGGCGTTCAAGGAACTGATCACCCACAAGGGGTTTTCCCTGTTTTTCATCCTGAACCTGGCCCTGGGACTGGCCGGGTTTATCGCTATCCAGTCTTTCCGCGAGTCCCTGGACCGCCACATGGATGACAACCTTAAAGAAATTCTCACTGCCGACCTGGTGCTGAGTTCATATGATCCCCTGACACAGCAGGAAATGCAGCAGGCCGACCGGATACTGGCCGGATACCGGGACAAGGCACGGCTGGTCACGTTTTTTTCCATGGCCCGGGGACATGACCGGTCCAGGCTGGTCAGGGTTATGGCCATGGACGGGGCCTATCCCCTGTACGGTAGCTTTACATTTGAAGGAGAGACCGGTTCAAAAGATATCCAGGGCAACCCCGGGCTGTTTATGACCCGGGACACGGCCCGGGCCCTTGGGATTAAGACCGATTTCGACCGTGGAAAACCGGTGACGCTGGGAGAAAAAGATTTTATGATCCGGGATTTTTTCAAGGATGATCCGGACAAAAACCTGACCGGGTTTGAATTGGCCCCTAAGGTTTATATGGGTCTGGACCAGTTGGCCGGGACCGGGTTGATCCGGTTTGGCAGTCGGGTCCGGTATCGGTATTACTACCGATTCGAACCTGGCGTTAATCTGGAAGGAAAAATCCGTGACATAAAACAGTATTTCTATGATCCGGCCCGGAACCAGCCCCGGCTTAATGTCCATGACGCCCGGGACGTCAACCAGCGACTGGGGCGTATCAGCCGGTATTTTACCCGGTACATGGGCCTGGTCAGTATCATTGCCCTGTTTCTGGCCGGCATGGCGGCGGCTTATCTTTTCAGGGGTTTTTTAACTTTGAAGTCAAAGGAAATGGCCATTTTGATGGCCGTGGGGGCGGCCCGGAAACATATTTATTTTTATGTGAGTTGTCAGCTCATGTTCCTGGGTACACTTTCAGCCATCCTGGCGGTGATCGTCTCCATGGTGCTTCTGCCGGTTTTTCCCGTGATTTTCAAGGACCTGATACCGGCTCACCTGAACCTGGGGGTCTCCTTTGAAACCCTGGCTGTTGCCCTGGTTGTGGGCGTAGCCGGCAGCCTGATGTTTTGTCTGCCCCTGTTTGTCACGATTTTCAGTATCCGGCCCATGACCTTGCTCCAGGGACATTCCGTGACGGTCCGGCTTTCAAAACGCAAAACCCTGTGGCAGGTATTGTCATTTGTGCCGGTCATTGGAGCGCTTTTCCTGATGTCTGTAATGGTGTCCGGGACCATCGCCGACGGAATCCTGTTTGCCGGCGGGTTTATCCTGGCTTTGGGCGTGTTTTCCCTGATCGGTGGTCTGGTGTTTTGGGGATGCCGTTTTCCGGCCGCTTCAAAGCAAATCCCGGTGAAGATCGCTTTCCGGAACCTGTTCCGCAACAAATGGTCGTCCCTGTCCTGTTTTGTAACCATTGCCATGGGCGTGTTCCTGATTGCCATTGTCCCCCAGGTCCGCAAAGGCCTGGAAACCGAGATTATCCGGCCCGAAGGATTGAAAATTCCGGCATTGTTCCTGGCCGATATCCAGGAAGAGCAAAAAGCACCCCTGATCCGGTTCATGGAGGCGCAGGAGGGGGACCTGACCCGGATTTCCCCCATGGTCCGGGGACGAATCAACACCGTGAACGGCCAGCCCTTTTTCGGGCGGCAGGATAAATCCGGAAAAAGGACCCGGGGCAGACGGCTGGAGTTTATTTTTTCTTTTCGCAAAACCCTTGATGCGTCCGAAACGGTGATCCAGGGAGTGTCCATGTCCAAAACCCCCTGGGAATTTGGCAGCAACACACCTTTTGAAATTTCCCTGGAACGGTCCTTTGCCGAGCGCCATGACCTAAAGATTGGTGACGCGCTGGAAGTGGATATCCAGGGGATTTCCATGACCGGGAAAGTGGTCAACCTGCGTCAGGTAAAATGGGCCAGCTTCCAGCCCAATTTTTTTATGTTGTTCCAGGATGGGGTTCTCAACGATGCCCCCAAAACCTATCTGGCCAGCGTTTCAAACCTGGCCCAGCCCCGCCACCATGAACTGAAAAATAAAATCGTAGATCGGTTTTCCAATATTTCCGTCATTGATGTGACCCAGACGGCCCAGACCATTCTGGGTGTGACCGACCGGCTGTCCCTGTCGGTGAAATTTATGGCCTGGCTGGCCATTGCTGCGGGGCTTTTGTCCATCTTTTCCATTTCCCGGCATGAGGCCTTTAAAAACCGTAACCAGATCAACCTGCTCAAGGTCCTGGGCACGGATTTCAACACCCTAACGCTCATTACCCTGCTGGAGTCCGGGTTTGTCGGGTTTTCGGCAGGAATTACGGCCCTGTGTCTGAGCGTCGCGGTCTCCTTTGGGATCTCCTGGTATTTTTTTGACAGCTTGTGGCAGCTGGACGGGGGAACCCTTTTCCTGATCCTGTGCCTCTCAACGGTGACCTGCATGGCCACCGGCCTTGGGGCGGCCTGGCAAGTCATGAAGGCCCGGCCGGTTCAGCTACTGGGTCAAGGGTAATCAAAAAGTAGAGGATTGTCCTTGAATCCTGTTATGCATTGATTTATAACTCCTATAACTTAAGGCGTAACTATTTAAAATAATGGATAATAAGAAATGACCACGGCATGTGTAAGAAAGATATTGCCCAATGTTAAGGATTTTAAAACGTTTTGGAAAAAACAAGGTCCTTTCAGGTACGCTCTGACAAGCAATGAATACCCGCCGGTGCTGCTGGATCTCGAAGAGTGGATATTTGGTCAGGATAAACAGGCGGTGCTTAAAGAGCTGATGCAGTTCTCCCGTATGAAAATGTCTTTTGTATCAGCCCCGTTTAACCCGGACAATAAAAGTATCCTGCGTCCTGATGATCTCTGTGCCTGGAAGATTGTCCATTTCCCGGAAGCCTGGAATGCCATGGTATGCGAAGGGTTTCTGCCCGAAGGCCAGCTCACCCGGGCGGTGGTGGATGAATGTATTGCCCTGGGTTTGAACCAGGATAAATCAGGTATAGAACAGGCTTTTTTCAGCCTGCTGGAAAGGCAGCTGGATTGCATGGGTTATGTATGGCTGCCGCCCCGGGGGAACGCAAAGAGCGCCTTTATTCATGAATACCTGGATGAGTGGCGTCAGGATGAGGAAGAGGCCGGGCTACTGTAGTATGTGTAAATATCAATCTTGTTTTTATATCATTAATCTGCGGTCCTTAATGACGCAGGGCCCACTTGTTCCCTCACCCAATCCAAAAATGCGTTATTGCCACCAGACACATCCACCCCAACGATACAGGGACAATCATAGCTATGCATGCTCTTCACCGCCTCCTCCAGTTCAGGCAGACAATCCGCATGGGTTTTTGCAATTATGACCACCTCGCGTTCTTCCTGGATGGTCCCTTCCCATTCATAAACCGAACGCATACCATCAATGATGTTTACACAGGCGGCCAACCGCCGTTGAACCAATACTTTTGCTATTCGCAATGCTTCGTCCATATTTCCGGCTGTCATGTAAACAATTTTGATCTCCATGCGTCCCTCCATTCTTTTTCGTCTTTTGAGGTCATACCTTTGGGTTTAGGTCTTGAATTATAAGGTTTTTTTGGGTTAAAAAGTAACAATTCAAGACTTGACCCTGCCTCCCCTGTGATTCAACCACACAAGCCCTGCAAATAGAACAAGCCATACAAAGGTTCTTAAAATCATTGCCCGCACGCTATCAATTGCAACGGCACTTCCTGTTTTGTAGAGGTAAACAATTGCCAAAAGCACGACCGCATTAAGAATAAAGATTACACCCGCCATAGCCTTTCCTACAACCAGGTTACGCCATGCAATTATACCTGTGGCAATATAGGCAAAACCCATAAGCGCATTATAAATCAGTAGTGGCCTATACACAATATATCCCGGATCAGATCCGCCAAGGACCCGCAATCCGACGATGATTGTTAATGCACCAAACAGAATGGCGATGAGTACCAACACACGTTGTGCAATTTTGTCTGCCTTCATTCGTTTCTCCTACAATTTCAGATAGCTGTCCAACGTGCGGTCCACGTGGAATCAGTGGGGCTGGCTTATCATTTATTTCTTCGAAGTCTCCAACGCCTTCCCCAGAACACCCGTAAATTCAGCAAAACTTTCAATATGAGGTAAATGCCCCAGGCCGGGCAATTCATATAGTTCGGCATCAGGGATAAGTTTGGTTGCAATTTTGCCCAACCGATCATAACGCCCAAGCTCATAATCTACATTTTCTTTTTTCCATTTGCGGCCTGGTCCGGTACGATCTCGTGTGCCAATAATCAGGCTGACAGGAACAGATAAATTATTAAACTCAGTAATAACCGGTTGGGTAAAAATCATATCGTAAGTCAGGGCATTGACCCAGGCAATTTGTTCTTTGTCCGGCCCTTGCAGTTGCCCAATCATGAAATAAGTCAGCGCGGCATATTGATCATTCCATTGACCGTCATAGTAATTTTTTTGTTGATAATGCCTGATTGCCTCCGGAGTTTTTGCCAACTCGTTTTTATAAAAGAAGTCAGCATCTTTGTACTCTACGTATTTTAAGTAATTTTCTAACCCAATAGGATTAACAAGAATCAGCTGTTGTGTAGATTGCGGATACATAAGGGCAAAGCGACTCGCTAACATTCCTCCCATTGAATGCCCCATGACAATTGACTTTTGGATTTTCAGGGACGCCATCAAGTTTTTAGTATGATGCGCCAAAACCGAAAAAGAATATTGATAGTGCGTTGGTTTGGATGATTTGCCAAAACCGATTTGGTCGGGAATTAGTACCCCATACCCTTTTTTGTTTAGATAAATTGCTGTGGGCGTCCAATAGTCGGCGTTGAAATTTTTTCCATGCATCAAGGTAACCACCGGTTTATTTTGCTCACCTTTTAGATAGATGTAAGCCATGCGTAACTCTTGGCGTTGAGATGTTAATGGGAAAAAGTTCACCGCAAAATCATATTTATATCTACTTAATTCAGCGTCAAAAGAAAGTTTAGTTATATTTTTATTATCTTGGGCAAAAACAAACTGAGACGCCAACAAAAGATAAACAATGCTAATCAATTTAAATTTTGACATATAATTCTCCTAATAACTGTCATGACCGACCTGGTCTTTCACCGAGGTCAGGCCAATGATTTGATCTGGCTGGGTTTTGGTGGAAATTCCCAGAATCCTTTAATGCCGAAGGTCTGGAACATTGATGCTAAATTACTTTTGTCCAGATGCCGCTGGAGGGAGCTTACCATGAGTGGGACCTCTTCTGCGGGATAAAGCGCTCTGATTTCCCGGGCAAGATCGTTGACCCGCATCTGTCTGATGAAAAAATCCGTTATGATTGCCGCCGGTTTTTTGCTTACAATGAACTCGAATGCCTCCTGGGGGTCTGAAAAGGTTCGAGCGCAGAATCCACATCCGTGAATGAGTCTTGAAAAAACATCCGTATAGGGGGCTGATTGATGAATCACCACAACCACCGGGCTGTCTGTCCGGATTCGATTTTCCCTGATTTGGGCAAATTTTTTGGCGGTTGAGGTCCGTTTGCGTTTTTCAAGAATGCTGATCCAGGTGTCAATAGTCCTGACCTGGGCAGACGATTTTAGATAATTTGAACTTATATATGAAAATGTATCCGAGGTCATCAACGCTTCTATGAGCCGAGGTGCGCATGTGTCCAGGATAGTCGTGGCCACAGTTTCTCCAGTTTTGGTGCCCGATTCAATTTTTTTTCTTATTTCGGCGACCACATAATCCGAGCAGTGTGTGTCCAAAGCCCTGATGGCTGCCATGCTCACAAAAATAGCCGGATCTGCGACCGCGGTTACAATGGGCGCTGTGGATTCAAGTTCAGGGTAATGTGACAGGGCTGTATACAAAGAAAAACGGACCGAATTTTTAAGCTCTTTTTTTTCGGTAAGGGTCAGAAGATCGCCCAACGATTCCTGGGGAATGGTCCTGGCAATAAGCCTTAACAGGTTCTCCAGCAGATCGGGTGTCTGATTTTCCAGATTGTCATGCAGGGCATCGGCCACTTCAGGTCCTTTGTCCCCAAAGTATTCAAAGGCCTTTAGACGGTCTTCAATTTGAGGAGAGACCAGCAGCTGGACATTGGGGTCCTCAGGGGCCCGGCAGGGTGGTGTCTGTTTGGGCGGTTGGAGTTGCCTGGATGGGTTTGACAGTTGAGATGGTTTTGACTTTTTCCGGGACTGGGGCATGGGAGGTACTTTTCGTTTCCCCCTTAAAAAGGCCAGTGCATCCAGAATATCGGAATCACATTTGTCGGTTTGCGCAATTTGTTCCAGTCTCTGTACAGCCTTGTCCGTGCCGATACGTTCCATGGCCGTGACCGCTTCCTGCCGCAGTTCAAGATCATCGTAAAAAATAAATTCCGCCAGATCATCAACGAGAAATTCCATGCCAAGTCGGCCTGCGGCCCGGAAAATGTCCTTGAGCAGATCCTTGTCGGTCGCCTTGCTCAGAATATGTTTGATTAAATGGGTGATGGGGCCGGGACGGTCCGGGTTGGTGTGGTTGATCAGGATCATGGAAAATTTAAAATTGATATGTGCCCTGTCCATGATGAGTTGATACAGACGTGGGTGAAGGGGATGGGTGGGCCCCATGGTGTTCATAAGAAAAAATAAAATATTATAGGCAACATCGTCCGGCGCCAGGGCAAGCGGTTCAATTATAGCCTGATATTGGTCTTCATCAAGGGTTAAAGTCTGTAGCAGGGTCTCTGAATTTATTTCCCCTGTGTTGATAATCCTTTCAAATTCCGAAATAAATGACGCCATACATTCTCCCTATGAATCATACCCTTTGGGATTTTTTTGCTGCCAGTGCCATGCATCTTTGCACATATCTTCAATGTCCAGGGTGGCTTCCCAGCCAAGCTCGCGCCCGGCTTTAGACGGGTCTGCCCAGCATGCGGCAATGTCGCCCGGTCTGCGGGGAACAATTTCGTAGGGGATCTTGTGTCCGCAGGCTTTTTCAAATCCTTTGATCATCTCAATTACGGAATATCCCCGGCCGGTGCCAAGGTTGTAAATACCTACACCTGGGGTTTCCATGAGTCTTTGAAGGCAGCAGATATGTCCTTTGGCAAGGTCGGTGACATGGATGAAATCCCGGACCCCTGTTCCGTCCGGGGTATCGTAATCATCGCCGAAAACATTGACCCGGGGCAGCTGTCCTATGGCCACCCGGGCTACATAAGGCATCAGGTTGTTGGGAATGTCCCTGGGATCTTCGCCAATATCTCCGGATGGATGTGCCCCCACCGGGTTGAAATATCGCAACAGGGTAATGTGCCATTTGGGGTCGGCTGTATAAAGATCGGACAGGATTTCTTCGATCATCAGTTTGGTTCTGCCGTAGGGGTTGGTGACGGACAACGGAAAATCTTCGGTGATGGGCAGGCGGGCCGGGTTGCCGTAAACCGTGGCAGATGATGAAAATACAATGGCGGTAACACCTGCTTTTTCCATGGCTGCCATCAGGTTCAACGTGCCGGTGATATTGTTGTGGTAATAGCGCAGGGGCTGTGAAACCGATTCGCCCACAGCTTTAAGCCCTGCAAAGTGGATCACGGCCTCAATATTTTTATGGGCTTTGAACACTGCATGGGTGCCGGCTTCATCCAGCAAGTCCGTTTTGAAAAACGCAAGGTCTTTTCCCGTAATGTTTCTAACCCGGTCAAGGGCCTTGGCGGACGAGTTGACAAGATTATCCAGTACGACCACTTCGTGGCCTTGGTTAAGCAGTTCGACGCAGGTATGGCTACCGATATATCCGGCTCCGCCAGTGACAAGAATTTTCATTTGAATTCCTTGTAAGATTTGAAAGTTATCGCTTTTTTCCAGGATGCCTTGTTGAATATTTCAGAACATATTTTACATGTTTCGCACACTTTTGTACAGGAGGTAAGGGGGGTGAAAAACTGCCTCCCCAGACGGGAATTGTCTATGTGGCATTGCCGGGCAAGTGTTTCCGGTGTATCCATTAGATCAAGAAGGTTGCCGTTAAAAGACTCTTCAATATAAGCACTGATGCACCTTTTTAAAAACCGCACGCCCCGGGTACGGCCGCAAAGCTTTATCCCGTCGGCAACACCCTGATAGTGGTGAATGTCTTCGGGCCGGATAAAAGGGGATTTAAGAAACGCGTGGGGTTGAACGTTAAAATAGGCCTGGCACCCCAGATCTTGATTCATTCGAAATGTGGCTTCCCTGGCAAGTCCGGTATTGGAAAGGGCAATATGGGCATCGTGGGTGAGTTTGAACGGGCATTGGTAAATGCAGCCTTCATTGGCCAAAAGTTCAATGCGTATGTTCGGGTCGTACGCTTTGACTGACTTTGACAGGAAGGTCAGTTTTTCGGGGTTTCTGTTTAAGGCGCGGTCAGGCACAATGCGACTCGGCTCTTTAAACCGGGAAAGGGTAAGCAGATCAAAAAAAGAGAAGAATTTTTCAGGGCTGTCCAGCATGGCGTTTATTCCCGGTATCGCTTCAAGGCGAGGGACGATTTCATGTCCGGTTTGGTCAAGGGCGCGCAAAAGATACATATCTGAAAGCACAATGCCTTTTATGCCGACGGTATTGTCAAGGTGCGCAATATCATCGAGTATGCCGGATAAAATAGTGTTGTCCGCATATACATGGGGGGGCATGAAGCGGGTGTTCATTAAAATATATTTGTCAACCGCTTTTAAGCCGGACAGGGTGGCGCATAGATCCTGGGTCCCGGAGGTAAGATTGTCACCGATTCGTACCCTTGCATCGGTGACAGGCCCTGAAGGCAATGGAAAATATATGGATGAAAGGCTTGATGCGTGTCTGATGAGAAATTGAGCATAGCCTTCGTCCGGAACAAAGGGAACAGATAGTTTCATAAATAAATCGAAGTCCAAAGCAAAGGTGACAAAACTTTAATATGTTACAAATGCATCAAAAAGGCAAGATCAAGATATTGACACACAATAATGCATGGTTAAACTTTAATTTAATCCCGGGCGAAAGTCTGGAATCCATACACTGAATAAAAGGAGTGTTTTTAATGATTGAACTTACAGATGCTGCAAAAACGCAGATCGACAATTATTTCCAGGGGAATGAACCCTCCCCCATCCGGATTTTTCTTAACTCTGGTGGCTGAGCGGGTCCGTCTTTAGCAATGGCTCTGGATGAGCCTAAAGACAGCGACGACCTCTTTGACGTTAAAGGGCTTAAATTTGTGGTAGACAAAGAGTTTATGGAAAAAGCACAACAGATTAATATTGATTTTAACGGTATGGGCTTTAGCCTTGATTCCGGTATTGACCTGGGCCAGGGCGGTAACTGCGGGGGATGCTCAGGCGGATCCTGCGGATAGACCGGCTCAACCTGTGACTGTTATTGAAAAGGCGTCTTTGCATGAAAAAAGCAAAAGACGCCTTTTTACTTTTTCTAAAAAGAAAATCGTTCGTAATTTTTTTTATATGAAAGTTCCAATAAGTTACTGAATTACTTTCATGCTTTGTTGTGGGTTGAACCTCGGTATTGATAGACCAAGTCAGCCCATGGCTGTTTATATGAAATAACCACCAACTACTTGAATCCTTTCATCGTTTGTTGTGGGCACGATGACGAACGTTCAAGGCGGCCTATGGCCGTTATTCAGTAATTACATAGAGATAAAGGGCCCGGGGACCATGGGCGCCGTGTACCATGACCAGTTCAATGTCCGCGGTTTTGCTGGGACCCGAGATCATGGTCATGTGGTGGGGAAGCACTCCGGGGTCCCTTGTGTCCGGATCATATTTAAGCAGGGTATAAAGTTCTTTTAAATTGGTAAGTATCTGTTCTTTTCTAATCACTGCCACATGGATGGCGGGCAGCAATGAGACGGCCCGGGCCTCTTTGGGCCTGGATCTCATGACCAGCGTGGCCGTGTCTGCCAGGCAGAAATCAGCCGAGGTTACACCGATATAGGAATCAATCATTTGTTGCCGCACCCGTTCCTTAGCCTTGGATCTTTTGATGTTATCCATGCCTGCGCTGTCGAAAACCGCCGTGTGAACCGGCACGTTCTGGCCTTTTAATGCGGTTTTAAGATCCAGGGCATTGACCAGGGGATGATCCCACTGGACCACACTTTTTTTTGTGCCCCATTCCGGCTCCGTCTCTTTCACCAGTTCGACAATGGCTTTTGACACCTGGGCTTCATCCTTTACCGGAATGACATTGAGCTTCAATGGTACCGCCTCCCGGCAAAGATGATCTATCAGACCCATGTAATCTTTACCTTGGCGGGATTTTATTGTTTCCACAATGCCAGTCTGTTCCGGATTCGGGTCATTAGGGGATGTAAAAATTTGTGCAGCACGTTTTTCAGCATTATCCTGTTTAATGCCTAACGCTGCCCGAAGGGTTGCCATAAATTGAGTTTCATTGGTATTGGCTTGCATAAATTTTAGGTCCTCAACGATCTGCCTTTTGGGCGTTTAGCTTTTTAAACCGTTTTCGGAAAGGGGTTTGGGAAAGCGGTTGTATATCCCTGGATTTAGTCCAGCCCGCACCGGGTCCCGGCATTTTGGTAATCATGCCCTTGGATGTGGGAAATATTTTCTGGCCCAGGGCAAAGGTTGTAAGCACGGCGCGGTACAGGGCAGGGTGCCCGGCCAGAAGCGCCCACGCCTGGTGGATGGTTTTTTCCACAACGCTGACCGGTTTGGTCTCCCACTGGTCATCTCCGTATGCCAGCCGGTACCGCAATTCAAGCAGCATCCGGGGCAAATCAATGTTCACCGAGCAGGCCTGCTTGCAGGCACCGCATAATGATTCTCCCAGGCAAAGGTCTTTTGCCTGGTTCATGCCCTCCATCAGCGGTGTGAGCACCGCTCCGATGGGACCGCAATAGGTTGAGTCATAGGCATGACCGCCGATTTTACCGTAAACCGGGCAGGCGTTGAGACAGGCCGAACAGCGGATACAGCACAAAATTTCCCTGAATTTGGGATCTGCAAGGATACGGCTTCTGCCGTTGTCCAGAATAACCAGGTGAAATTCTTCGGGACCGTCGGGAAATTCCGGTCCGCCCGGTCCGCCGATGTAGGAGACGTACCCGCCCAGTTTTTGGGCCGCCGCTCCCCTGGACAGAAGGCGGAACAGGATGTCGTGGTCCTCGAGATTGGGCACCACCCGCTCCATACCCATGATGGCCACATGTACTTTGGGCAGGGTGGTGGACATGCGGATATTGCCTTCGTTGGATACCACGGTCATATGGCCGGTTTCCGCACAGGCCAGGTTGCAGCCGGAAATTCCCATATCTGCGGTGAGGAACTTTTCACGCAGGGCTTTTCTGGCGATCCGGGTCAGTTCTGGCGGATCTTCAGTATAGGGAACCCCCAGTTTTTGTTCAAACAGCCTACCTACCTGCTGCCGGGTTTTATGGGCCGCCGGGGCAATGATGTGGGAGGGTTTTTCTCCGGCAAGCTGCACGATGTATTCGCCCAGGTCGGTTTCGTTGACTTCAATGCCCTTTGCTTCAAAGGCAGGATTCAGGCCGATTTCCTCTGTGACCATGGACTTGCCCTTGACCACCTGTTTGACATGGTGCTGTTGGGCTACTTTAAGACAGTAGTCCACGGCTTGCTTATCTGTCCGGGCAAAATAAACTTTTCCGCCGTTATCCCGGACTTTGGCAGCTAACCGGGTCAGCACAACATCCAGGTTGTTGATGGTTTTTTCCCGGATTTCATGGGCTTTAAGGCGCAGGGGCGGGCCTTCGTCCAGGTTCTGGTAGGAAAGCGCCGTGGCCTTACCCAGGCCCGACTGAATTTTATTTAAAGCACTTTGCAGGATTTCATCTTTGATGGCTAACGCGGAATTTTGTACATATTTTTTTGTGGCTGTATCGTGGTTCATACCGCACCTGCCTTTTGGCCTGCCAGAAGCTGGGCAATGTGCATCACCCTGACATTGAGGTTGTGACGGTTCAGATACCCCTTGATGTTCATCAGGCATCCCATATCACAGCCCACCACGGCATCGGCTCCAGAATCAAGAATGTTTTTTACCTTTTCTTTGACCATGGCCGTAGAGATATCCGGGTATTTGGTTGAAAATGCACCCCCAAAGCCGCAGCATGTGTCCGAATCCTTCATCTCCACAAATGTGGCGCCCTTGACCTGGTTGATCAAGGCCCGGGGCTGAGCTGCCACGCCAAGATAACGTTTCAGGTGGCAGGAGTCATGGTAGGTGATGGTCCCGTCATAATAGGCGTCTGTGTTTTCGATCTTGAGCACGTCAATCAGGTACTCGGTGAGTTCAAAGGTCCTTTTTCCCACATCAATGGCCCGGTTTTTCCACGCCGGCTCATTTTCAAACAGTTCGGGATAGTGATGCCGGACCATGGAAACGCAGGAACCTGACGGACAAACAATGGTTTCAGCATCTTCAAAGGTCTCAATATAATGCTTTGCCGCCTTTGCCGCTTCTTTCCGGTATCCGGAGTTGAACGAGGGCTGTCCGCAGCAGGTCTGATTTTCCGGGTAGTCCATGGTAATGTCAAGACGCTGGAACAGCTTGACCATGGCCTCTCCGACTTCCGGGTACATGCCATCCACGATGCACTGGATGAACAGGGTTGCATGTGTCATTGAATTAATTCCTAACGGGGTGTATTTTGCCGGATGGGGCCTGTAACCAGGATCGGGGATGCCTCTAACTTCTCTGCGGCCATGAGACTGACCACCCGCTCAAAGGCGCTTATGATCATCATCTGCTCCCAGTCTTCAATATCGGAAAAATGTTTAGTGAATGTTTCCTGGAGTAGAGGTGGCAGGTTTTTGATGACATCCTGGCCCTTTTCCGTGAGGAAAAGGCTGACAGCCCGTCTGTCATCTTCTCTTTTTTTTCTAGCAATGTATCCACGGGTTTCAAGCCGCTTGGTGATATCCGTCACGGTTGCTTGACTTAAGCTTGTGCCCCGGGATAACGGGGTAATGGAAATTTGACCATGGGAGGAAATTTCCTGGAGTACAATAAGCTGGGGGCCTGTCAGACCAAATTCTTTGTTCAGCTTTCTGGAATGAATATCAACTGCCTGGATAATTTTACGAATTGATATCAAAAGGGTTTGACATCTTTGTTTGCTCAGTTCTGTTACGGCCATAGTTATATGTATTAATATTGTATCTGCGTTATTGATTTTATATGAAAGTTCCAATAAGTTACTGAATTACTTTCATGCTTTGTTGTGGGTTGAACCTCGGTATTGATAGACCAAGTCAGCCCATGGCTGTTATTAAGAAAATCTGTGTAATCTAAATAGTATTGTATACTATTGTCCGGGCAGGAGGCAAGCACCAATGCTTTTTGTCCTGGTTGACCTGCAACATCGACCATGGTACCTATGTATTGGCCGACCGAAAATCGTAATTTTTGCCGATTAATTCGTTGAGCACAAATTTTAATCCTCGAAATACGCCATGTATTCCTCCGATTAAAATTTGCGTCCGCTTTGTATTCGACAAAATTTACAGGTTTTCGTTCAGACACTATGTCATCATAAGAAAAAATAAAACGCATTCCAATGTCAATTTTTCGGGGAAATATCATGGAACAACAGATTGGAAACGTGGTTTTGAACAGGTGTGCTGCTGTTTGCACCGTCATGTTCATGCTCCTTGTCGGTATTGCCGGGTGCGGTGGAGAAAAAAAAGATACGGATTTAATCCTGGGTAACTGGGTTTATTACAGTAATCGCACCTATCTCCTTACCGTCATTGATATGAAAGGCACATGGACCTCTTCTGTTCGGATAGCAGACGTGACCTCCAAAATTGTTGATTCCAGGGGGACGGCCGGCGGTACCTGGGATTTGGATGAGGGTCAGCTCGTTTTTACCGTCGTGGCGTCAGATATCAACGATGTCTGGGAAAAAGAAAGCACTTACTCTTATAAGTTGCTCGAACTCAGGGACCATTTCATGGTCCTTGAGGGCGACAACGGTCGCAAGGAAGAATGGAAGAAAACGGTTCAGCTGAAGGGAAAAGAGGGCCCCGGTGCCGTCAATTCGATTGTTACCATGGCGCCCTATACTGTTAATCTGGATAAACATTCTTCCAATGCCAAGGATCGCTATTTGTGTTTGAGTATGCATTTGGAACTTATGGAACTGATGCCGGAACAGCCTGTGCCCCAATTTCATCCCAGGGCCAGGGATGCCGCCATCATGTATCTGTCTTCTTTGACCTATGAGAATGTATCTGATTTTGATCGCATCAAGGTTCAGAAAGAAAAAGTTAAGGATATACTCAACCCCTATATGGAAGGGTTAATCAAAGAAGTTGTCATTGACCATGTGGTTGTTGCCGTTTCTGCCGCAAAGGTGGAAGAATTTATCATTGAACATACGGCGGCACCAAGCGCGGAGGAACCCGCTGACGGGGAAGAGGGGGAAACCGGCGAAGAAGAGAACCCAAAAGACTCCTGATCGACAGGTGGTCAGTTTTCTTCCTTTGGCTTTATAACCAGTACGCCCCCGGATTTAAGACTGATGCTGGCTTTATCTTGTGTGAACACATTGCTGATACCCATGGTTGACCCCATGCAAAGGTTTTTATCCGTTAACGGATACTCCAGTCCCTCCAGGGTCAGCCCTTTAACATGGTCTGATACCGGGATGACGGATATCAGGTCGCCGGGATGGCCCGTGAGTGTCAGGCGGGAAACAACAATATGAATATCATTATGTGCATCTAAGATCGTGACCGGGATTCCCTTTGCTGCAAGTCTGCGCAGAAGGAAAATATTTGCCAGGGTATGGTCGAGTCGGGTGCTGGTAGCACCCATAATGAGAAGGTCGGTACATCCATGGTCAACGGCATATTCCATGCACAATTCCATATCTGTCTGGTCCTTGCGTACCGGGTGCTTTAAAATTTTAACCTGTTTTTTTTCAAAAAATAAAAGGAGCTCTTTAGGAATGGAATCAAGGTCGCCGATGATAATCCGGGGCACAATGCCCATGTGGTGAAGATGAACTGCCCCGCCGTCTGCAGCAATAACCATGTCCGCTTGTTGTATCCGGGGTAAAAGTCCGTCTGCTTCAGACAGGGTTCCGTTTGCTACAATGACTATTTTCATAATTCTATTTTCATACCAGAAAAATAATATAATGCAAACAATACTATTTATTGACACAATGTCCAGAAGTTCATATTTTCCAAGCCGATGAAGGTTTTCAAACGTATACATACATATCTGTTTTTTGAGTTTATCCCGCCGTTTGCCATAAGCACCTTTTTTTTAACCTCGGTGTTTTTGATGACCCGGATTCCGGATATCACGAATATGGTGGTTAACTACAACTCCAGTATTACGGACATTCTTCTTCTGATCTCTTATACTTTGCCGCGGTTCATGGAATTTACCATTCCCATGTCAACCATGATTTCGGTGCTTTTGACCATCATGCGCATGTCAGGGGAAAATGAGATCATTGCCCTGAAAGGGGCGGGTATGTCTTTGTACAAACTTTTGCCTCCGGTACTCATATTCAGCGGGATAACCCTTTTAATAACCATGTGGGTGACGGTTTACGGGATACCCAAGGGTAAACTGGCCCTGAAGGTGAAAACCATAGAACTTGCCAGGTCCAGTATTGACGCAGCGTTGCAGGAGCGTCAGTTTAACGATCAGCTTGACGGGATCATGATTTATGTGGCCCATGTGGATATGGGTACCCGGGATTTGACGGACGTATTCATTGAGGACCGCAGGACGGCCGATATGGTCTCTATCTCAACAGCGCCCAGAGGGCGCCTGGTGCGCCAGGAAAATCAGGATCTATACACCATCCGCCTGTATGACGGTATGATCAATCAGGTCAATGTTCAGGATCATTCCGTGACCAATATTAATTTCGGGCACTATGACATCAACATCGATCTTACTGCCATGCAAAAAGATGGGGAAAGGGAAGTGAGAAAAAGTTTTGATGAAATGGGTCTGCATGAACTGGTCCAGCGTATCCGGAACGGTTTTAAAACGCCGGAAAGAGAGAGTGAGGCACGTCTGGTGTTGCATGAAAAGTTTTCCATCCCCTTTGCATGTCTTGCTTTGGGGATGTTGGCATTCCCTTTGGGGGTTCAGTCCACATCTTTTAGAAAATCAAACGGTTTTGGTATGGGGCTGGGTTTTTTCCTGCTGTATTATTTGCTGCTGGCCTTGGGTTGGTCCGGCGGAGAGGCCGGTCGTTATCCGCCGGTCATTGCCATGTGGCTGCCCAATGTGGTGATGGGGATTGCGGGCATTTTTCTTTTGGTTCGTAATGCAAAGGAGCGGCCCGTACGTCTGCCCCTTTGGATTCGAAATCTTTCGGCAACTGTTGTGGCTCGTTTTAGAAAAAGGATAAAGCCGTGATCCGATGCCTCCATAAATATTGGCTTAAAGAATTTGTCAGGATTTTTATTATTATCCAGGCATTGGTCATGGTATTGTTCATTTTTATTGATTACCTGTCCCATATGGACAGAATTCTTGAATATGATGTGACCTTTGCCAGGGGCCTTTGGTATGTGCTGCTTAAGCTGCCGTATATGTTTGTTCAATTCACCCCGGCAGGACTGCTTCTTGCTGTTATTTCCGTGTTTGGTCTCATGAACCGGAATCAGGAAATTACTGCTTTAAAGTCTTCGGGTGTCTCCGTTTATTTCTTGGTTAAGCCAGCCATTTGGGTAGGATGTCTTCTGGCGCTGTTGATGCTGTTTTTGGGTGAAACCGTGATCCCCTTGTCCATGGCGCGTTCCAACTACATCCGTTACCATGAGATGAGTGGAAATAAGGGGGTTGTTCATAGTCAAAAAGACATCTGGATTCGCTCGGATAAAACGCTGGTACACATTAATTTTTTTGACCCGGTTCAAAAGACAGTGGCCGGCATCACATGTACCACTATGGGCGCAGGATTCAAGATTGCCTCGCGCATTGATGCGGCAAAAGGGTATTATGACAACGGTCAATGGATTCTGGACGATGTCGCTGAACAGGTGTATGACCCCAAAATTGACGACTATCATGTGGCCATAAGGCCCAGAAAGGTCGTCGATCTCGACCTGAATCCTGACGATCTTGGCCGCATGACCAAAAAGACCAACGAAATGAGTTATACCGAGCTGAGACGGTATGTCGAAAAAGTAACCGGCGAAGGGTATGACGCCACCACTTATAAGGTTGATATGCATGGAAAGCTGGCCTTTCCTTTTATCTGCGTGATCATGGCGTTGACAGGGGCTGCCACGGGAATGAGGAATTTTGTGAAGAGCAATTTGCCCGTGGGCATTGCCATGGGTATCGGCTTTTGTTTTCTATACTGGTTTGTCTTTGGGTTTACCGCTTCTTTGGGCTACGCAAAGATTTTGCCGCCTGTGGTGGCCGCCTGGGTGGGTAATCTGGTTTTTTTATGCCTGGGGTGTATCTACCTGATTCAGACGGAATGATGTTGATTCCATGATTTTTTTTTATCATATCATCACCCTGGTGGTGTTTTCTTTCTGCCTGCCTTTTTTACCGCTTGTCTGGATATTTTCAGCCAAACGGCGGGCCAATCTATTGCAACGTCTGGGTCTGTTTACCCGGTTTCCTAAAAAAGAAGCCAATACGCGCAGAATATGGGTTCATGCCTTGTCCGTGGGTGAAGTGAACTCAAGTTTGCCCCTGGTAAGTGCCTTAAAAAAAAATTACCCTGCCCATGATATTGTTTTTACGGCATCCACCAAAACCGGATTTGAGCGGGCCCTTGATCTGATGCCCCCGGGCCGGGCCGATTCCCCGGTCACGGCGGTGGGGTATTTCCCCTTTGATATTTGGTTTGCCGTGATACGGGTTGTCTTACGCATTTCACCGGATATCGTTTGTCTGGTGGAAACGGATTTATGGCCCGGTTTTTTGTCTGTCATGCACCAACGCCGGATTCCGGTGATCCTTGTGAATGCCCGGTTGTCACCAAGGTCCTTAAAAGGGTACCGATGCATGGGACCGCTGAGCAATTTGTTTTTCTCAACACTTTCTTGTGTCATGGCCCAAACCCGACAGGATGCTTTGGGCTTTGAACAGCTTGGTGTGGCCGGGAATCGTATTGAGGTTACCGGCAATATCAAGTTTGATCAGCCCTGCCCGAAGTTGTCCCGGGAAGAGATTTCAAGTCTTGTCCGGGATCTGGGATTTCACACGGGTGACCGGATAATGATGGCCGGTTCCACCCACCCCGGTGAAGAACCCATGGTGGTCCGGGCGTTTATCCAGGCAAGACAAACAGACCCTGCACTCAAACTTGTCATTGCGCCCCGGGACCCGGGCAGGTGTACCGCTTTGCTCAGGGAATTGCCTTTAGCCGGATTCAGGGTTGCATGTTACCTGGATCCGCTTGAAAGCAAGCACGGCGCAGATATTATGTTTCTTAACACCATTGGGATTCTGGCCAAGGCCTATGCGCTCTGTACATTTGCCTTTGTGGGCGGGTCCCTGGTGGCCCAAGGCGGGCATAACCTTCTGGAGCCGGCCATGTTTGGCAAGCCGGTCTTTTTTGGACCCCATATGACGGATTTTCATGATATGGCCCAGTTGTTTGTCCAGGGTGAAGGCGGCATTCAGGTTGAAGATGAAAAAGCTCTGGCCGTTGAACTGGAAAAAATGCTGGACAATCCGGATTACTGCATCCGAACAGGGCACAATGCCCGGCAAATTTTTAAAGACAACGCAGGGGCGATAAATGCCTGTTTAACCCGGATGGAGGCATTTCTTGACTAAATCCTGGTTGGACCGGATAGAAAAACGGGTATTGCAGACCATGGAAACCCCGGGGCACTTTGCACCTTTTTCTTTTGATCAGGTGCTGGCCGGCTGCGCAAGCCTCTACAAAGCCGGGGTGAGACTACGTTATGGCATGTATGGGAGCGGTTTTTTTAAAGCCAGGCGCCTTGATTGCCCTGTGATTTCCATCGGCAACCTGGCCGTGGGCGGGTCCGGTAAAACACCCATGGCGGTTTGGCTGGCAAAAATGCTGATGAAAAAAGGGTTGCGCCCTGTGGTGATCAGCCGGGGTTACAGAGGGACACTTGAAGATGAGGCTGCTGTGGTATCGGACGGCCGGGAGGTGTTTCTCGATGCAAAGACCTGCGGTGACGAGCCTTATATGATGGCCATGGAAAAAGCCTTTCCCGTGGTGGTGGGAAAAGACCGGTATAAAGCGGGGCTGATGGCTGTGGAAACGTTTGCACCTGATGTGATTATTCTTGATGACGGATTCCAACATCTGAAATTGAGCCGGGATCTGAACCTGGTGCTTCTGGATTACAAACAGCCTTTGGGGAACGGACGCATGCTCCCGGCAGGCCGGTTGCGTGAAACCCTTTGTATGGCAAAGGACAGAATTGACGCCGTCGTGTTTACCCGGTGTCCCCCGGATGCATTTCAATTGGACGCGTTTCAGGAAACTGGGAGTCGATCTTTTACAAACGATATCATTAAAACATTGCCGTCTGTGCCCGTTTTTTTCTGCACCCATGAGCCCTTTGTGGCGCAATTATTTCCGGCCGAAAGCAATAATAACACAAAGGATTTTAAATCCTGGAACCTGAAAGGGAAAACCGCTGTTCTGTTTTCAGGCCTGGCCCGGAATGCTTCCTTTGCACAGTCCGTGCAGGATCTGGGTGTAAACGTTGCCGACCACTTTGAATTCTGTGACCATTATCGGTATAACGAGCCTGATTTTAAAAGGATTTCAGCCCGGGCTGAGGCGTTGAATGCTGATTTCATTCTGACAACCCAGAAGGACTGGGTAAAGGTGAACCCGGTATGCTTCAGGGGTGTGACGGTTGCTGTTATTGGTATTCGGTTGCGCTTTTCTAACCCCCAGGGCCTTGAAAAATTTATTTTGAACAATAGGAAAGGGTAGAGCAGTGCGTCAGGGGTGCCCATGATAATTTATTGATTGCTCTTATAATCAATTTCGCGGTAGGACAGCAGTTCTCCTTTTTCGGCAAAAAGGGTCGAATTCTCACAAAATGACCGCCAAAATATATCTGACTGACAATTGTTCAGGTGTTTTAAAAATCGGTGGTTTAGTTTCCTCATAACACTTCGGGATAGCGTTTCTTTATCTTTAAAGTGTCTTAAATCTGAATCTATCCAGGCAAGTTTACCCTCAACCGGGTGATACATGATATTCCCAAGTCCCAAATCCTTAGGATAGAGCATTGCGTTGAGCATCACTGCCAGGTCACGGCCGAAGCACTGGATGATGCCAAGGCAATCCGGACGGTGCACAAATTTAGGATTTAAATCGTCGTAACCAGATAGAAAATCCATCTCGTGCATTGATTCCACCCCTTTGCGCATTTTCGGGAATAAAGAGAAAGCTGAAAAATAAGTTTTCGGGGTGACCAGGCCAAGTTCGGACAAAATGGCGGCGCTTTTTGATTCTCTTTCAGCTTGGGATTTTAAGGCATATTTTCTAAAAATATCTTTAGGGATTGATTGCCCGTAACAAACCTTTAGAATATAATCGTCCACTTTGTAGAGGTTGGCATGCAATTGCCTTTTGAATAAAAAGGAATCGTCAAGCATTTCTCTACTTGCAATGCGGGAGTCTCCTTTGCAAACAAATAAATGCGAGATGCCGCCTATGTTTATATTTTTAAAAAAAAAATCATTCATAATTTTTTCAAATAGGGCCCTTCATATTTCAGATTCCGGTCTGTCTTTCCTGATTTTCCATATCACAGTAAGTAAAGAAAAAATTATAAATTGGACCATATCAATAAAATGCGTGGTCATGACCTGCAAAACGCCATTTGCCAGAAACATGGTTAAAAGTGCAAGACAACATCTTGAGAGGCTTTGTATGAATAAATTTTTCTCATATAAAATCAGCCGGCAACACATGAATATGCAAACGGCAAATAATCCGGCATACAGTAGCATCCCCACAAGACCTGTCCTGGTAGCCATGCTCAAAAACATATTATGGGGCCGGTCAAATCTATTCTTTCTGTATTTTTCAGGTATCTGGGAACTATATGTTTCTTTATCAATAAATTCAGGATTCCGGAAAGTATCAATTGAAAATCCAGTTCCTAAAATAGGATAATCTTTTATTATCTCTATTGAATACAGAATTAAGCCTTTTCTGGCATCATCTTCAAAGAGCTTAGCCTGAATCCTGTTTTGCATAGGGCTTAGTGCTATAATTAAAATTATGGTAATCATCAAAAAGCTTAAAATTTTTTTGTGATCCCACAGCTGTACAGGAAATGCGATGCAAAGCGTCAAGATGGCCCCCCTTGACTGGGTTGCAATAGTAGATATGACTAAAACCATAATTGCCACTGCCAGAAAAGAACGTTGAAATTTATTCCGGCATATTTGAATCAACCACACGGCCAGAAAAATACCCAACGTAAACCCAAAAGGAACCGCATCCGGGGCAACTGCTTTAAGTCCAATAAGAAAACGAGTAGCGAAATCATGCCCCATTATGCCATAATAAAAAACTAAAGCACCCACGGCAAAAATAAATTCCGAGAGAACAACACAACCGGCAAGCAATAATAAACGTTTTTTTGTGCCGAATAAATTTATGACGACCAGATAAAAGATTAAATAACGAATCAAATGAGAGTATAGGTCGCGGGCGCTATCCTGTTTATCCAACGCAAAAATAACACTTATTGCGGCCCAGAAAAGAAATAAGACCAATGCGTAGAGCAGGGGCGTGTTATAATAAAAACCGTCAAATTTATTTCGTGCTATGGCTATCATGGGCAAAATGGCAGCATAAAAAAATAGTTGATCTAAAAATGTTGTGTGGGGGAATGGATTTAAAAAAATAACAAGCAACATTAAAAAAACAACTATCTCTTCCAACCTGTTATTTACATTATAATCCGTTTTTTGAGCAGCTATCGAAGGCTGCAATAAAGAAGCCATTTTTTTCATAAATTTGAATAGATGAGTCATATTTACTCTCTGGTGTAATTTTTCCATCATCCTGATTAACACAAGACAAAGGGGTTTCAATTATCCTAGAAGGAAGACTAACATCAATCATTGGAATCATTCACCCCATTTTTTTTTTACGGCTTCTGCAGTTTGATCGTCATAGAAATGTTTGAAATAAATACCCGACAATCTTTCGCTAATATATTCTTCAGAAAATTTTACTTTCTGAGTGAACTCTTTATATAATTTGCCATAGGCTTTTTCGACCCCGACATTTTGAGCCTGTAAAACAAATTCTTCGATATTTAAAAAAGATCTAATTGCAGATTCTATAACTTTATTTTTTGCTTCAATTTTTATTAGCAGCAGACGGATACGCCCATTTTCATATATCTGGTAACCAGTATCAGGAATAGCCTTATTATAAACATCGATCCCAAAATTTTTTTTGATATGTTCCTGGAACCACTTATCCGCTATATCATGGTCATAACTCTCAAGGAATTTTCTTTTTAATTTTTCTATAGGTGTTGATAACGGACCATCGTATTTTTGAAAAAAATGTGACACATTGCGACTAATTGGCTCTCTTACCATTGTAATAATATCGAGAGGGTTCCCTTTTTGAAAATATCTATACAGATACCGTGGCATCCAGTTATGAAAATTGTATGAAAACCCATGACCATGGATAATAGGCTCACTATATGACATTTTTAGTGATTCACGAACTGAAGTAGACCCTACTTTTCCCATTTGATAAATAAATACAGGACAGGTACTTTTTTCAAGCTGTTGGACAAACAGTATCCTTTTACCATATTTTTTGCATTTCTTTAAAAGTTTATACTCAACGTTTAGTTTGATTTGTTGGAACATTATCTGCTTTGCCTATTAATAAATGTTTTATTTTTAAAATTTTTTTGAAGTAATGATTTTCATGTAATCTTGAGGGAAAATTTTTTTTATATAATCCAAGGCCTCATAGGGGGAATCTGTGCCGTGTATCAGGTGACGTTTATGTTTAGACGGGAAGTTCTCATTTACATATGTACGGATTTCATTTTTTATCTTGGCACATTCTTTGGCCAAATATTCTTTGCCGCCCCCGTCGGTATCAACGTAATTGGACCGGCATACAACAATCGAATAAGGAGCGACCAGGTGAAATTTTTTTTTATCCAACTCGATCCAATTTCCGCCACGGGTGAATTGAATGGCACAGTTTATCTGTTCTTCGGTCAATTCCTTAGAAAGCAGAATTGAATAATTATCACTGATCACCCCTTTTATATATTCAATAATATCCGCCTGTGCCGCATCATCTCTTATAATAAAAACGACTATGTTTTTTTTATCCGTCAGAAGTTCTTCCCTTAGAGGCTGTTCTTCCATTTTGGTTATAGCGTCTATTGTTTCATTTCTTTTAGGCCATTTTACAAGCATATCATAGGGCATGTTGAAGTTTTCGTTTTTTAAAAACTGATGAAATCCATTTAAAGAGAGTTCAAAACGGTCCTTAAAACCATTGCATTCAATCAAATATAATATTGTTTCATAATATTTATTCTCCGGTGTAATTTTTCCATCATTCTGGTTAAACCCTTTGATAAGGCCTTTATGATAGGTAAGATGATATAAAAGCGACACTAAGTGGTAATAATCATTCGGTACATAGCAATCCTGATTGTTTTTTACCTTTTTTTCCAGAATTTTTAAAGCGAACACAGGCGGGAAATAGGGATAGCATTCTACACTTTGGTAGGTATCAAAATATACATCACAGGGAATTGAACCTGGGAAACGGGCTGCCACTCCGATTATTTTTAGAATATGGGAGGCCTTCAGAATGAAATCGACATCTTCATCAGGACTGGGATTACCGTCATGCAACCCCCTCAATACTACATAATCCACGCCACTCTGATTCAAGGCCCGTATGAAGGCATGGAAATTACCAATCATCAATTGAAGCGCGTTCCCTTTTTTGCGAGACGTTCTCCACCGTAATCGTATTTTCGGATATTGGTATAAAAAAAACAGAAAACGCTTTAAATTCATTCGGTGTACCATAAAAAAAATTCCAGTCCTTATTGTTCGGGAACCAACTCTTAATACGGACAAAAATTCGTTTCTATTATACTTTGACCTGAGTTAGCGGCATAAAGATTGCTTTTTTGAATATAACACATTGAAATTTTAATATAAAATTAATATAATGGCATTAAAAAAACATTCACTTCGGAGGTGAAGACCGATGCCGACCACTATCAATGTAAAACATGGAAATGAAAACCTTGTCAGTCAAAGCGGATTGCTCCCTGTAGGTGCATTGCTTAAGTCCATTAATTTTGCTGAGCGCTTCAAAAATTTACCGGATGTACATTGTGTTGATCCTAATATTTCTCATGGAGAGATCCTTTCGTCCATGTTAGGACTTATTTGTGTTGGTAAGCCAGACTACATCGCTATTGAAATTTTCAGGCAGGATCCATTTTTTTTTACCCAAGCTATGGGAATCAGCAATTGTCCTTCCCAATCAACCTTGCGTGAACGTATTGACCTGATCGGGGAATCTGCCAATGAACTTATCAAGGAAGCTTCAGTTGAAATGATTCGAGGCAAAGCACCCGCCATTTCACCAGTTCAGACGAGTGTCGGCAATTATATTCCCTTAGACCTGGATGTCAGCCCCTTTGACAATTCAAAAACGAAAAAAGAGGGGGTTTCCAGGACATACAAAGGTTGTGATGGATATGCACCGATGTTCGGATATCTGGGAACTGAAGGATATTTAATCAATGTGGAGCTTAGAAAAGGCAGTCAGCATTGTCAAAAAAACACCCCGGCATTCATTCAAGAAATATTGAAATTAACCAGGCAGATCACCCAAGAACCTCTTCTTATGCGTCTTGATTCAGGAAATGACAGTCAGGATAATTTTGAAATAATAAAAAAATACGAAGGTGTTGATGTCTTGGTTAAGCGCAATTTACGTAAAGAATCTTTGGATGGCTGGTTTATCCTGGCTCAGAATACTGAAAACGTTAAATTGATTCGCTGTAAACACAAAAGTGTGTGGGTCGGGCAAACAACTGTTGACCCCAAAGGGCATGCATTGCCACGTCCGATTGTCTTCAAAGTGACTGAACGATATGAAGAAAAAGGAGAACCCCTGCTTTTTCCCAAAATCGAAGTAGAGACCTATTGGATTACCATAACCGGGCTGAGCCCCCAAGAGGTCATTAATTTATACCATGATCATGGAACCAGTGAACAATTTCACTCAGAAATTAAAAGTGATATTGGGTTAGAACGGTTCCCCAGCTGCCATTTTAGCAGCAACAGCCTGATTCTCCATCTCGCTCTTTTGGCGTACAACACCCTTAGAATCATAGGCCAAATTAGTCTTGAGGAACAGGATGAGAACAATCTTCCGGTCAACCGTAGAAAAACAGTCTCACGAAGGAGGTTAAGAACAGTCATGCAGGACTTAATGTATATGGCCGGCCGTTTAATTTATAGTGGCAGGCGGTGGAGCATTTCATTTGGTAAGATTAACCCATTCGCCCAATTGGCTGAGAACGTATTGCACCGATTACGTTGTTCTCCCGGATAAGCGCATTATTGGGTGAAAACTTGGGCTGGAAAAGTTATGCGCAGAGCGCTAATGGTGAACTATTCCTATCTGGCGTGATTTGAGCATGGGAATTGAGTATAGTTCAGTAAAAAAACGGATTAGCTAGGATTGCCAGCCAATAAACCATCAAATATGATCTTAGGTCAGGGTTTGCAGAGGCCAAACCTCAGCAGATTTTTATGTATCAGAGGGCAAAGGCTGATTAGGCAAATTTTATGCCGGGAATTCAGGTTTGATATAATTTTTTTATTTTGGAGATTGTATATTAAAACATGGAGGCCCTTATCTTTTATAATCAATGACGTGAGATAACCGGATATCTCATTGAGCAACACAAACAATGCACGGTCTTTTGTTTTATCCTCTATAACAGCAGACATTGAAACCGAATTCATGGGCGTATCAACTTTCTCTTTCATTCGCTTCAATTGTTTGTATACGTCGGACTGCTTTGAGATATTATCAAAATGGAAACCAATCCCGGACCTTTCAATATATTTAATCAACAGCCCGAACTGATAAATATTTTTAAAAAAGATAACCGGGTCGTCCTCTTCAGTGACGATGGGATATAAAACATTTTTGTGTTTTTTAAAAACCGCAAATCCGGAAAGGTTGTCGTCATGCCGGATCGTAACATAAAACAATTCCTCTCCACCCTTTTTCAGGGATGACAACGAATCCAATAAATTTGCCCCAAAGCCGGAAGGGGTCTCACCTATTAAATCCAAAACCTTGCTTTTCACCAAATACGGTAATTCAGGATAAACAATTATCTCTTTTAAATTGTTATCTATTGCAAAATTAATCCGTTCATTTAATTTAAATTTTAAGCTGTGAAGCTTTCTGTAATAATCTTTTCTTCTCCAAAGTAATTTTGTTTTATATGTCGTCCGGCAGTACGCGTATAAATCAAACCCGGCAGGTTGTGTCTCCCGGCTGAACTCAAAATCAATCAAATGGTTTGAATGCAAACCGGTCAATATATTATTCAGCGCAAAATCCCCGTGCTCAGGACAAATAGAAATTTCATCATAAGAGCGCAGCTGCGTAAGGTATTTTAAATATTCAGGTAGAGAACGAATGTAATTATGATATTCTTCAGGCCAGCTGTTCAGAAAGGCATCAGTAATTTCTTTGATACTTTGATCGGATATTTTCCTTACGGATGTGTGCTCTTTGTACAATGCCTTTAAAATTTTTTCGCTGTTAAGGTTCGGTTTTCCCGGCGTACCATCGAGATATGGGAACACCGCAAAATAGATATCGTCAATTTCGTCCACTAAAATCGGCATATTTACGGTGGCATATTTTATTATTTCTTTAAAAAATTTTGAATAATGAATAGATCTCTTAAGGTAGAATTTCTGGATACCGTTTTTAGCCAGCTCAATATAATATTGTCCCTTACGCCCTCTAACAATGATCGACTTACGGGCCCGCGGCCTATTTTTTGGATTGTGAATATATAATATGGAAAGTTGTTCTGAAAGCCTTTGAGAGATAGCGGTTAGAATGTTTTGTTCTCTTTCATTCAGGCTTGTTTTATTATTTTCATTGATATTGATCATAAAATTGATATAGGTCTTTAAACCCTAAATTAACACCCCTGGCATGCCTGGATAGCAGGTCTGTCAAAAAGCTTGCTACCCATCATATACGTCCAGCTTATCCAGAAATCTTTTTTGAAGCCCCTGTGGAATATTATAAAAAATATCTTTTTTAAGCCCTCTGACATCTCTATTTTTAACACGTGGCGGTTTGTACCATCGTTTTGGCCGCATATCATCAAAGTCCAACAAACAAATTCGATTATCCTTAAAAATCAGATTCGACATTCGTATGTCTCCATGAATAATACCCAGTTCCCTGATTCTATCCACAAGGGAAATCACCATATCCATTCCCTGCTCTATCTTCTCGGGATATTCAATATTATTCTTAAAATACGCTTCTCCAGTGATGCCTTCCACATATTCATAAATAAAATGTGACATGCCGCGCAACACTCCGCCGATTCTTTTTTCAACAAAGGCAACCGGCGTTGGCACAAAAAGACCTCTGGAGATTAAAAAATGCGAATAGTACCAGTTCCGGCTTGAGCGTGTCGGTCTGAAATATCGTTTAAATTTATGCCACCGGGATTTATAATTGTGTCGTTTAATCACAAGCTTTTTACCGTCCAATACAACAATGCCGACTTTACTTTTAAAGTTATTTTGTATGATGTGGGTTGTGTTGTTGTTGAGAAAAGCATCCGGATCGTCCAGGAGTCTGAGCATGTCATCTGACAGGAATTGTTTATTGCACACCACTACGGCTGAAAACGTTTTTTTTGAATAAACCTCATCTATCATATGGTGTTTGTCATCCTGGTCCATTTACTTTTTTGATTTTTTCTTTGACAAAATTTTTTCATAAAGAGCCTCATGGGAGGCACCGACCCGTGACCAGCCGTATTGTTCAGCTGTTTTCCTTGCGCGAAGACCAATTTCCCGTCTCTTTTCACCGGACCGCATTAATTCTAACAATCCCGGAAGCTCGGATGCCTTGTTCATCAAAAAACCATTTTCGCCGTGCCGAATCAGGTCGGCAATTCCTGAGTTATGGCTGACAATCACCGGCAACCCGCATGCCATGCCTTCAAGAATACTCATGCCAAAGGCTTCTGACCGGGAAGGCAGCACAACAACATCGGCAAGGGCATAATATTTTATAATATTATCCGTGATCCCTTCCATACTGATTCGCTGCCCGCAATCATGTGCCTTGATCATTTTCTTAAACTTGGGGATATGATCCCCCTTTCCAACGACCAATAAACGCATCTCCTCAGTAATGGCGGGTATCAACCGATCAAGCCCCTTACGCTGAAACGCCGACCCGACAAAGAGCACGGCAAGCTCATTTTCTTCGATGGCTTTTTCTTTTCGGGCCTGTTCACGTATGGCATGAATAGAGCTTCCGTCAAATACGGTCAAATCAACGCCAGGCGGAATCTCAACGATATTGCCGGTCCGATGATAGTTCTTTTCAACATCCTTTGATATGGCCGTGGAGACGGAAATCAGCCAGGGGGTTTTCATCTGCCGCCGTTCAAGCCAGAGATAAAGCAAACTGCGCAGGCTCAAGTATTTCTGATCAATTTTTCTGAATAAGGTATATTTTTCCAATCCTTCATAATAAGAAAAACTGTGTAAAGTCAAAACCTCCTGCGTATAGTTACGCTCGTGGGAATGAATAATGTCATAATTATGATTCTTAAGTATTTTTGCCGTTTCCCTCACAAAGGAAATGGTATTTAGAACACTTGAAAACCGCATGCGATTCGGCACAGGAAAAAAACCAATTCCGTTCAAAAGTTGGGGCTCTGCTTCACAGGCAAACACATCAACATGGTGTCCACGGCGGCATAAAGCCTGAATCAGCTCCACAACATAACGTTCCTTGCCGCCCGACAAGGTAAACCGCTTCACCAAAATGGCAATTTTCAATGCCTTGACCCCATTCTTTCATTCCTTTAGAAAACATATATCTAAGGCAACCATTCTTGACTACGCCACATCTTTAATTTACTATAAATAGCTTATCAATAAAGTTTGAAACAAATATCATAAAACAAATATTTTTAATAGAAAATGAAAAAATCACCCGGAAAAATGACATGGTTGATACTTGCCCACTGCTATAACATGGACGGTAGGGCGGCAAGCCAAACAATAACAGACCGCATTCCGTTTCTCAGGAAGAAAGGGGTTACCCCGGTTGTAATCAGTGCCCCAACCGGTAGGAAGGCTATAGACTATCCCCATTACCAGGTGTTTTCGCCGGCACCGTCCGGACTAAAATTCGAACTGCGCCATGTCATTAAAAGCAGTGCACAGGACAGCTTTTCTGGCAGAATTATAAATTTTTTGCTGACAATGATCATCCTGCCATTTTTTCTTATAGAAAAAACGGTGATTCACTTAGACAGTCATTGGTCGTGGCTTTTATCGGCTTCATTATATGGCATCTTCATCATTCCCAAACATCGTCCAGAGCTAATTTACTCCACAGCCGGCCCCTCTTCAACCCATTATACCGGATTCATTTTGAGCAGGATTTTTAAACTGCCCTGGGTAGCAGAACTCCATGATCCGCTGATTTATGACAATGAAAAACAAAAATGGCATAAATATTTTTTCCACAAATACCTTGAAAAATTAATATTCAGATATGCCGACAAGATTATTTATTTTACGGACCAAGCCAGTGCAAATGCATTGAAGCGCAACCCTGGTGCCAAGGACAAATTGAGTGTTATCCGCCCCGGCGCATCCCCTGCTGAAAACTGGACCCAAACTTATCAAAAACAAGAAAAAATTCATTTCGGATATTTTGGATCCCTTGCCGCCAAACGCAACCTCAAAAAAGTATTTAAAGCCTTCCATGACCTTTTACAGGAAGAACCGGACTTATGCAGGCAGGTTGTCATTGATATTTATGGAACAGCCCTTGACCCGGTAACCATGCAGGCCCTGGATGCGTATAATTTAAAGGCCATTGTAACGGTTCACGGCAGGCTGGAATACGATCCAACGACGGGAAAAACAGGCAGAGAACAGGTTCTTGAAGCCATGAAGAGAATGGATGTACTCATCCTTGTTCATGGGGATGATATTTTTCGGTGCGATGAATACATTCCCTCTAAATTCTATGATTATATGCTGGTTCAGCGTCCTATTCTGGGCTTAACCCATCCGGGCTCCGAACTTCAAACGATGCTGGAGGAGAACGGTTTTTTTGCCGCAGACAGCCAAAATGAAACAGAAATAAAGTCGACACTTCAGAGTTTGATTTCCCAATGGAAAGATACAGGCTTGCCCGATTTTGAACATGCCTCTCCTTTAACGGTCCAAGGCGCTGTCAACCAATTGATGGAAATCAGAGCGAATATTGTAAAAGACTGATACTTTTATGGAAAAAATTGCATTATTTTGCAAATCCTACTCAAAAGATTTGCTCAGAGCAAAACGAATGGCTCAAAGCGTTCAGATGTTCAATCGTGACGCCATCCCCCTTTACATCAGTGTGCCGTCATCTGAACTGAATTTTTTCAAGGATAAGTTTAACGATTTACCCTGCCATTTTTTAACCGATGAAAAGATAATAGAAAACTGCATTAAAGCTTATGGGCCATTTCCCAGGCTGTTTCCAACGTATCTGATGCAACAGCTTGTAAAGCTTGAATTCTGGCGGTTAAAAAAATGTGAGCACTATTTATGGATTGATTCGGACGCATATTTTTTAAGACCATTTTCTACAAAAGATTTTTTCCATGGCGAAAACACCCCTTTGCTTGTGATGCATAAAGCTAAAGACTTAAGAGCCTTTTCAAAAAAACACGATCCCAGGATAGCCGAAAAATTAGATAACCGTATTAAAAAAATACAGCGATTATTTGGAAGAAAAGGAGAAGCCTTCTATTTTGGAGATCCGCCTCTTATCTGGAGCAGCTCCGTCCTTGAGGCCCTGTCCACTGAATTTCTGGAACCAAAGGGGATGACCATATATGAACTTCTTTATTCATATCCCTGTGAAATGCAGCTCTACGGTGAATTTCTCCTGGCATCCGGCAACTATAAATTTGCCCCCACTGAACCATTTTTTAAAATTTTTCACTATGCAGAACAATTTTTTGAAGCCCAGAGGCAAGGCGAATCTGAGTTTAGCCTTGCAAAGACACATATGGGTGTCCTAATACAGTCCAACTGGACCGATCCCAAAGAAAAGAAAAAGAACAATATGGCAAGATTTAAAAAATTTTTAAGGGAACAGCAGAGAAAGCTTGGATTAATGGGATCTCAAGAGTTCTAACTATTTGTTTTTTCCACAATTTTATCATCGACAAGGCCGCTGACACACCGATAATTTCCAGAGTCCATGACTGCTTTTAGAAGTTGGTCGTTTTTTTCAAGGTTGGTTCGGTCATTTTCTTCATGCCAGAGGTGAAAACAAACAGCCATAAACGGATGTTCTCTGCGCCTTATGCCATAGTTATAGAGTCTTGCCACAAGTTCTGAGTCCTCTCTGCCCCACCCCTGAAACGCCTGATTAAATCCGTTAACTGCAAAAAGATCTTTTTTGAAGAATCCCATATTACAACTCCGGATACCTGACATTTTATTGGTTATTAGCGCCGGTACAAAAGGGAGTCTGACCAGATGATGGGCATTGGAGATCTGTCCTTTAAGGGCGTTTGCAATAAGCCCCAGTGTTTTCCGTGTATGGGAAAAATTAAACGCGTCTTGAAGCGCCTTTTCCACAAGCACCCGCTTTCCCTGAAAAAAATATCCGGGCTTGGCGAGCTGGAGGTGATCCTGAATAAAATACCGGCCAGGGATACAATCTCCGTCAAGGAATATGATATAGTCTCCCGACGATTTTAAAATTGCCTTATTCCTTATTTCGGCCGCACGAAAACCAAGGTCCTCATGCCAGACGTGCTGCACATGACAATCCGGAGATGACAGGGCAATTTGATTAACAAGAAGTGAGGTCTCTTCGGAGGAACCGTCGTCTGCAACAATAATCTCCCGGGGCAATCGGGTTTGGTTCAACAAACCTTCAAGGACCTTTTCCAGACTGTCCGGCCGATTAAAGGTGGTGACAATGACAGATATGTTCATGGCACCCCCATCTGCTTTTTTACTGCGGACATCACCTGATCCACGGAAATGTCACGCATGCATGATTTATGCTCACACTCTCTTTTGAAGCAGGGGGAGCATCCTGTGGCTGAACGTACCACCACATGATCTGGGCCATACGGCCCGGTCCGCCACGGTGCGGTAGATCCGAAAATGGCAACCACCCGTGTGCCGGCAGCTGCGCCAAGATGCATGGGGCCGGTATCTGTGGTGACAAGCACATCTGCCTGTTCATACAAAGCTGCCAGCATTTTCAGGGTGGTCAAACCGGCCAGATTGACACAGGTTTTATTTGTCATGGACATGATGGCATCAATTACCGGCCTGTCCTCAGGTCCCCCTGTGAACACAATCCGTGCACCGTATTGTTCCTGTATCCGGTCACTTAAATCTGCAAATTTTTCATTGTCCCACAATTTGGTTTCCCAGGTTGCCTGTGGGTTGATGCAGATGATTTTTTCTTTGGAGGTGATACCATTTTTTTGGAGCAGCGTATGGACTGCATGCCTGTCTTCAGGGGTAACCGGCAGTCTGTATTCAACCTTATCCGCCTTGACGCCAAGGGATTGAATCATCATCAGACCTCTTTTCAGGGCATGGATCTCCATGTTCACCGGCGCAATTCGAAGGTTATAGAAAAGATGGCTGCATTCGGCATGTTCCATACCTTTATCAAACCCGATCTTTTTCTTCCCCCGGGCAAGCATGACCATAACACCGCTTTTAAGCAAGCCCTGAAAATCGATAATCATATCATATTCAGTTTCCCTAAGCGTATGTATAAATGATAAGATTTTCATAAAGGCACTTGGAAAAGAAGAAGAAAAAAGAGACTTCATCCAGTGCTTACGCTTTGAGACAATGACATTGTCAAGGGACGGATGCCCGATAACAAGATCCGCCGCAGCCTCTTCCACAAGCCAGGTGATACAAGCATCCGGAAAATAATCCCTGAGGGCATTCAATGCAGGAAATGTGTGGATAACATCGCCTATGGCACTCATTTTTACAATCAGGATATTCATGGGTTTGAATTCTCCATCATGGCGACAGCCTCTTTGAAAACCATATCAACGGAAATTTTATCCATGCATTGATGATGTTCGTACCGGCACTCGGGTTTCATGCAGGGGCTGCAGTGGACGGGCACCCTGACGATACGGCTGTTGGTATTGGCCGGCGGTGTTGTAATATGGTTGGTGGAGCCGATTATGGCGACTTGGTTTATGCCAAGCGCCGCTGCAGCGTGCATCAAGCCCGAATCGTTGGTGATAAAGAGAGAACACCGTTCAATCAGCGCAAAGGCTTGGGCGAGGTTTGTTTTTCCTGCGAGGTTGACACAAACATCTCCTGATAATCCGGAAATTTGTTCTCCCAGGGTATTATCGCCGGGACCGCCGAATATCAGCACCTTTACACCAAAATGTTCGGCAAGTTTTGCTGAAAGTTTGGCAAACCGATTGGGAAACCACCGTTTTGCTGTCCCCCCGGTGGCACCTGGATTTATGGCAATAACAGGTTTTAAAATATCAATACCATTGTCCTGAAGTGTTTTCTCGGCTTTTTGTTTTTCGTGGTCACTGATAAAAAGGTCAAGGGTTCCACCATCGTCATACAATCCCCCTCCCTTAAGGATTCCCCGATAATAATCAATAAGATGAACCCGTTTAAGTTTGGGGTCGAGTTTTATACACCGGTTCAGCAGCAACGCCCTGCCGTCGGTATTATATCCGAGCCGCTCCGGAATTCCCGCAAGAAAGGTTATCAATGCCGCCTCAAACGCATTTTGCATTAACACCGTAAGGTCAAAATTATACTGTCGTAAATCTTTTGCAAGCCGTATCGTACCCCAGCCCTTTTTGTGACGGCCACTGTCATCATAGATCAGCACGCTGTCGACAAACGGGTTGTTGTGAAAAACAGGTGCCACCCAGGGTTTCACAAGTATAAAAATTTCAGCTTCCGGGAAATTTTTTCTGACAGCCCTTATCACGGGGGTGGTCATAATTGCGTCGCCGACCCAGTTTGCCCCTCGTATCAGTATCCGGGCAGGATCAGATTGTCTTAGTTTAAATTTTGTCATTTGCCTTCACACCTTGGCCAAGGGCAGAAATTTTTTGTTTTCCATCGATTATGAATCCAGAAATACTGGTCTGGATATTTTCTGACCATGGATTCAATGACCTTATTGTAATTTTTGGTATTAATTTCAAGATTTTTGATCGGGTCATCGGTTTCCACTGTTGGGATTTCCGGTAGAAATTCAATGGTAAATTTTCTATTCTTGCGCACCGTATACAGTGGAACTACAGGAGCTCCGGTCTTTAATGCCAGTATGGCAAGCCCTTGGTTGGTACAGGCAGGCCGGCCGAAGAAATTCACAAAAACCCCCTTATGCCAGCTGACATTCGTGTCCAGCAGTGTCCCCACTATGCCCCCTTGGGACAACGCCGCCTCAATTTGCTTAAAAGCCCCTTTGGTCGGAATGACAGTTACCCCGAATCTTTGGCGAAGTTTTTGGATCAGCCGGTCCAGAGGTTTAAAGTCCAGGGCTCTGTAAATCACATATCCCTTGAGCCCGGTCTCATCAATGGCCGGCGCCAGCATTTCAAAATTGCCCATATGGCAGGTTAACACAAGGACGCCTTTACCCTTGGCATGGGCCGCATGGATATGCTCAAGCCCTTTAATGGTAAAATGGGATAAAAATGCCTCTTTGGAGAATTTTTGACCCCAGGCCACCTCAAAAATTATGGCTGCTATATTTTTAAAAACCTGCTTGCCCATTATTTCGATTTGTTCGGGCTCCATTTCACTGCCAAAGCAATGGGTCAAATTTTCCAGGGTGATCGCCCGGTGGCGTTTGTCAATCCTGAACCAAAGCAGGCCCAACAGATTTGAACAAAAATCGGCAGCCCATACAGGCAGTCTGCTCAAAACGTGTGTCAGAAGTTTCAAAAGCCTATAAATATAGTCATCACTCATATCTTTAATCTCAATTCTGTAGCGGTGCTAAAATTCTGCTGTGGCTCAAATTTGATCTGGATTCCCACAATGCCCATAGCAATGCCACCCTCAAACCCGGAGTCAACCTTAATCCAATCCTTTTTTTGTAATCAAAACCATATGGGCACTCAAAGTTGCTACCCGGTCTTGAACCATTGAAAAATCAGCTCAGTTATACCTGTAACGATCTTTAAATTCAAGATGATCAAAAAGAACGACACCAATATCAGTTAACGTTTTCCTGAAAAATATATGGGTACATATGGGTATTTTTATGGCTATTTATAAAGGCTGCCAATGTTAAGTCCCTCAATTAATATCACACCTGATATCCTAAATTTAATTGCAAAAATAGATGAATTCAAGGGAGCATGGATCGCCATAGGTAATCTGGCTCCGGATCGCCTCAACTCCCTTAAGGACCGCAGATTAAATAACTTGAACGAAATCGCTTGCCTTTTGGCCCATTTACTTCGTTGCATCAAAGGTCCCATCGGCCTGCTATTCAACCTTTAATGCGCCTTGTAGATGAACCAAAATTCGGCGTTATTTTTGCCCAACTTATTTAATCTACGGTCCTAAGCATGTAGCCACCAGCGAATCCATTGGATCATCCACCCGCATTGAAGGTGTAAAACTGACGGATCGAGAGATTGAGACGTTATTGTCCGGCTGGGATAAAAAGTCTTTTGGCTCCAGGAATGAGCAAGAGGTGGCCGGATACGCAGATGTGATGAATTTCGTGTTTGAATCCCATAGAGAGATCCCTTTCACAAAAAATCAAATCAGGCAACTGCATATCGATTCACGTGGCCTTCTATTGTGATTAAAAAAACTGGGGTCAATTGATGGAAGATAGATGCTTGTCCATAGATGAAATCAGCGCATATCTCGGCGTCAAAAGAGATACGATTTACAGTTGGATCAACAAAAAAAGAATGCCGGCACACAAAATTATCCGTCTTTGAAAATTTAAAAATGATGGACATATGATGGACAAAATGGCTCATACGCAAAAAAGCCTTTCAGGAAAAAATCCTGAAAGGCTTTGTTATCGGTGGCTGGCTGATAAGGATTCGAACCTTAATTGACGGAGTCAGAGTCCGTAGTCCTGCCATTGGACGATCAGCCAGCAAATGAACAACGTCAGGGTATATACAATAAAGACATGATTGAAGTCAAGAAAATATTCGTTGAAAGTTGAGATTGAATTGGGCTATTGTTTTTCATTTTAATCAATCAAAATATATGAACAATAATATGGTTAATTGGAAGGATATAGGAAAGGAGCTGCCTGCTAAAAATAAAGAATTTTCACATCTTCTTGATTTGTTAAAGGATGCTCCGGGAGTGGCCATTGCATTTTCAGGTGGTGCGGATTCTGCGTTTCTGCTTGCGGCAGCACTTATTGCCGGGGTTAAATCGGTATTACCTGTTACTATTGTCTCTGATTTTTTTACGGTTGGAGAAAAAGACCGGGTGATCCGTTTGGGACAATATTTGGGTATAACCCCCATTCTTGTTCCTGCAAATATCCTGGAGGATGCCAGGGTGACCCGGAATACGGACAGACGCTGTTATTTTTGTAAATTGTTTTTATTCTCTAAAGTTATGGAGGTGGCAAAAAAACGCGGGATTCATACCTTGTTGCACGGGGCAAACCTGGACGATTTGCAGGAATTTAGACCTGGTATGGATGCGGCCCGGGAATTGGGTTTTAAAACGCCTTTGGTGGCGGCTGGGTTTTCCAAGGAACAAATCCGGGCGTGTTCAAAAACACTGGGGCTTGAGACCTGGAATTTGCCTGCCCAGTCCTGCTTGGCCACCCGTATCCCCCAAGGAGATATCATCACCAAAGAAAAGCTGGTAAGGGTTGAGCTGGCAGAAGAGTGTCTTCATAGGCTGGGTTTCGGCCAAGTGCGGGTGCGGTGTCATGGAGATATGGCCCGAATTGAAGCAGATCTTTACGAATTACAACGCTTTGTGGAACCGAATGTAAGGCAGGAAGTCATACAGACGTTTAAACGTGCGGGCTTTTATTCCGTATGTCTTGATTTGGATGGTTATGCGTCGGCGTCCGGCGTGCAACAATAAAAATATAAATCGAATCGTCCCCGGCGTCATTAGACTGCCGGGGATGAAAATTTTTGAACTGTACTAACGGGCGTGCAGTTCTAGCGCATTGAAGAAATAACCAATTTCGAATGCAGCGGTTTCGGGGGCATCAGATCCGTGGACAACGTTCTTTTCAATATCCGTGGCATACTCCTTTCGGATGGTACCTTCTTCTGCTTCCTTGAAATTTGTAGCACCCATCAGTTTTCTGTTTTTTGCGATAACATCATCGCCTTCAAGTACCATTACAACGATGGGGCCCGATGTCATGAAATCTGTCAGGCTGTCGAAAAAAGGACGTTCCTTATGGACTGCATAGAACCCCTGGGCTTGGGATTTGCTCAGATGGATCATTTTCATGGCTGCGATTTTAATGCCGTTGGTTTCAAAGCGTTTGATGACTTCGCCGATGACGTTTTTTTCTACACCGTCAGGCTTGATAATGGATAAGGTTCTTTCCACGTATGTTCCCCTTTAATGAGTAATAATAATGTTAATGGTTGATTTAACGGGCTTGATAAATATCACAGGAATAGATTATAAGTCAAACTCGATAAACGTTGGGAATTGAAGGCGAAAAACAAACCATTATAATGGCAGAGCATAATGCTTAAAATAGGTGTGACAGGTTCGGCAGGATCGGGGAAAAGTCTTGTGTGTGAGGGGTTTCGGCGTATCGGTTTGGCAACCCTGGATTGTGATGAAATTGCAAGACAGGTGGTGGAGCCGGGTCAGGCTGCGTATAATCAGGTCGTTAAAGCGTTTGGGTCCAAAATTGTAGCGCCGGACTGCACGTTGGACCGCCCGGCCCTGAGACGTATGATTGTAACCACAAAAGGCAGTCGGGAAAAACTTGAATCCATTTTGCATCCTGTGATTATCAGTGAAACGGTCAGGCTGATGGATGAAGTGGTCCATTCAAAAAAAAAATCATGTGCTGTTGAAGTGCCTCTTCTGTTTGAACTTGGCATGGAAAATCTTTTCGATGTAGTTGTGGTGGTGACTGCTGCGGATAACGCCCTCGTTGACCGGATTTCCCGTCGGGACGGTGTGGACCGGGAAGGAGCCCAAAAGCTTTTAGCCATCCAGATGCCCCAATCTGAGAAGGTCCAAAAGGCGGATTATGTCATTGAAAATAGAGGCAAGCCGGAAGCCGTTTTTAAATCAGTGGGTATTTTGTATCAGAAACTTGTCAATCAGCGCTTGACAAAAAAATAATAATATCTTAATAGATTTTCTAACTACTGACGTTTCACATTATCTGTCTTTTTTTTCCGCAGGGCCGATTGGCCTCCAGATTGTCAAAAAGGCATCCCCAAAAAAAAATTGCATTGTGAATTCATACACATTTAACCAAACGAATGGATCAGACCAGGAGATTGCATGAATCTTGTAGAACTCAATAAGATGAAAATCAGTGAGCTGACCAAGCTTGCCAAGAAATACAATATTCAGGGTATTGGCGGCCTTAAGAAGCAGGAACTGATTTTTGCCTTGCTCCAGGCGAATATTGAAGAAAGCGGACAGATTTACGGTGAAGGCACCCTTGAAATCCTTCCGGATGGATTTGGTTTTTTGAGGGCGCCTGGGTACAATTATCTGCCCGGCCCCGACGATATTTATGTGTCTCCCTCCCAGATCCGACGGTTTAACCTGCGCACCGGTGATACCATTTCCGGCCAGGTCCGCCAGCCAAAGGATTCCGAACGGTATTTTGCATTGCTTAAAGTGGAAGCCGTTAATTTCATGAATCCTGAAATGGCGGCTGAAACCATTTTATTTGACAATCTTATGCCCCTGTACCCGGATCGTAAAATGAATCTTGAGGCAGAATCTGATAACTATTCCATGCGGGTCATTGATATGATGTCCCCCATCGGGTTCGGCCAGCGCGGTCTTATCGTGTCTCCCCCCAAGGCTGGCAAGACCATGCTGCTCCAGAATATTGCCAATTCCATGATCAAGGCACATAAAAATATTGTTCCCATGATCCTGCTCATTGATGAACGCCCCGAAGAGGTGACGGATATGGCACGCTCCGTAGACGCGGAAGTTATCTCTTCCACCTTTGACGAACCTTCCGAGCGTCATGTGCAGGTGGCTGAAATGGTAATTGAGAAAGCCAAAAGAATTGTGGAACAGGGCCATGATGTCGTGATTCTTTTGGACAGTATCACACGCCTTGCAAGGGCCTACAATTCGGTGATGCCGCCTTCTGGGAAAATTTTGTCCGGTGGTGTGGATTCCAATGCTCTTGACCGTCCCAAACGATTTTTCGGGGCAGCTCGAAATATTGAGGAAGGCGGCAGCTTGACAATTATTGCCACAGCACTTGTTGATACCGGGTCCAGAATGGATGAGGTTATTTTTGAAGAATTCAAGGGTACGGGTAATATGGAACTTGTGCTGGATCGAAAACTGGCGGACAAGCGTGTATTTCCTGCCATTGATATGAATCGTTCCGGTACCCGGAAAGAGGAATTGCTCCTTGACCCTGAAGTGCTGAACCGGGTCTGGATTTTAAGAAAATTGCTTTCAAGTTTAAATTCTGTGGATGCCATGCAGTTTTTACTTGAAAAAATGGGCGGAACAAAGGATAATAAAGAGTTTCTTGAAATGATGAATTCATGACAGGAAAATTTTTGGTATTTAGTATTTGAACGCAAAACCTAAGTGTTTGGACGAACAGTTGTCTATGTGCAAGGCTTAGAAAAATTTGCATATGGGTGAATTTTCGTTCAAATACCATTTACGGTCTTTTATAACGAAGGCTTCAAGGAGTGACGTGTAAGATGAAAAAAGACATCCATCCGAACTACACAAAAACAACAGCAACCTGTGCCTGTGGCGCAACATTTGACATCAGTTCCACAAGAGAGAACATCAAAGTGGAAATTTGTTCCCAGTGCCATCCTTTTTTTACCGGCAAGCAGAAACTGGTTGACTCTGCCGGGCGTATTGACCGCTTCAAGAAAAAATACGCAGGGTTTGACGCAAGCAAACTGGTTTAGCTGTTTTGTCGGCAAGTATGCAAAAGGGGTCTTGAACAAAGACCCCTTTTTGAATTTTTATCCGGGGCGGGTTGACCATGATCAGAAAATTAAAAGGCATTGAAGAACGATTTATAAAAATTGAGCATTTGCTTAGTGACCCCGCAGTGATGGCGGATCAGAAAAAATACCAAGGATATCTCAAGGAACACGGCGAATTGAACAAGATTGTGCCGGTGTTCCGGGAATATGAGGGTGCTAGGGGAGAGCTTAAGGAAGCCAAGGAGCTTCTCAAAGACAGCGACCCTGACATCCGGGCCATGGCCAAGGAAGAGATCCCCGTACTTGAATCTATGATTGCACAGCTACAGGAACAACTTAATGTGCTTTTGATGCCCAAAGATCCCCGGGATGAGAAAAATGTTATTCTGGAAATTCGTGCCGGCACCGGCGGTGAAGAAGCCGGCATTTTTACCGGTGACCTTTTTCGCATGTATACACGGTACGCGGAGTCCAAGCACTGGAAGATTGAAATCATTGAGAAGAACGACTCGGCAGCAGGGGGGTTCAAGGAAGTGGTCTCCATGATACAGGGTAAAGGCGCTTATTCTCAGTTCAAATATGAAAGTGGTATCCATAGGGTTCAGCGAGTCCCTGAGACTGAAACCCAGGGTCGTGTTCACACCTCTGCGGTGACCGTGGCAGTGCTGCCCGAAGCCGAAGATGTCGATATTGACATTAATCCTGCGGATCTGAAAGTGGATGTCTTCCGTTCTTCTGGCCCTGGTGGCCAGTCCGTAAATACCACGGATTCCGCTGTCCGTATCACCCACATTCCCACAGGTGTTGTGGCTACCTGCCAGGACGAAAAATCCCAACATAAAAACAAGGCTAAAGCTTTAAATGTTCTTAAGTCTCGTATTCTTGATGCCAAGATCCAGGAAGAGGATGCCAAGCGGGCTGCGGACCGGAAGGGGCAGGTGGGTACAGGAGACAGGTCCGGTCGCATTCGCACTTATAATTTTCCCCAGGGCCGGATGACCGACCACCGTATCGGTTTGACCCTGTATAGACTGGACAGTATCATGGAAGGCGAAATCCAGGAGATTATTGATGCCTTGAGAGCACACAACCAGGCCTTGGCGGTGAAAGAAAAATAGTGTTTGAGCGAAAAAATATTCATCTGCGGCGTTATGAAAATATTTGCATCTGGGGAACTTTTTGTCCAAATACGGGGTTTGCGACCAGGTACAAACTATTTCGGGAGAGCTAATTTGTGAGTGTCTGGACCATAAAATCCATTCTTTCCTGGACAGATGCCTATTTTTCACAGCGTAGTATTGACAGCCCCAGGCTTACAGCCGAAATCCTTTTGGCACAGACTCTGGGGCTGCGGCGCCTTGATCTTTACCTTCAGCACGACCGGCCTTTGGAAAGGCAGGAACTTGCAGCATTTAAAATTTTTATTCGCCGAAGGGTTGCCAGGGAACCTGTGGCTTATATCACCGGGCGTAAGGGTTTTTTCAAGGAGCAGTTTAAAGTTGCGCCGGGGGTGCTCATTCCTAGACCGGATACCGAAACCCTGGTGGAAACGGCTATCGGGCTATTGTCGGAAATGGAGCGGTGCGGCAGACAGGCCCGGGTGATGGAGCTCGGGGTCGGGTCCGGTGCGGTGATTATTTCCATTGCCAATGCCTGTAAGGGCCATCTCTATTTTGGAAGTGAACTATCTTTGGTTGCACTTGCCATGGCCTGTGCCAATGTAAAGGCCTTTGCCCGGACCTCGGTGGCACTATTTAGGGGGGACTGGCTTGCACCGGTGACGCCGCAGCCGCTGTTTGATTTGATTTTGTCCAATCCGCCCTATATCCCCAGTGCTGACATTGAATCCCTGGCACCTGAGATCAGGGATCATGAGCCTCGCCAGGCATTGGACGGGGGGGCTGACGGCCTGGATGCCGTCAGGGTGATTCTTGCCCAGGCAGGTGAGCGGCTTTTGCCCTACGGTCGTTTGATCCTTGAGATCGGATATGACCAGAAACCCCTGGTCAAAAGCCTTGCCCAAGGATTTAACTGGGTGGCTGAGCTGGATTTTATCAAAGATCTTGCCGGGCATTACCGGTTGGCTGTTTTCAAAAAATAAATTGATTGTTTCCTCTCTTTTTGATATAGAAATCAGGATTTTGCTTTTGCAAACATATAACACACGCTTGCGGACCTGTGATCCGGTGCTTTTGAAAAGTCGATTCCGGGGATGAGGCAAGCGGATGAACATTAAAAACCATTGAGAAACTGGAGAAAAAATGGCTTACATTACGATTAAAGAATTACTCGAAGCAGGGGTTCATTTCGGACATCAGACCAAACGCTGGAACCCCAAAATGAAACGGTATATTTTCGGTGCCAGAAACGGAATTTACATTATAGATCTTCAGCAGACCGTCAAATTGTACAGACAGGCCCATGATTTTATAAAAAATATTGCTGCAAACGGTGGTGATGTGCTGTTTGTGGGTACAAAAAAACAGGCTTCCGAAGCTATTTATGAAGAAGCCAACAGAGCGGAAAGTTATTATGTCGAAAATCGTTGGTTAGGCGGCATGCTGACCAACTTTCAGACCATAAAAAATAATATTACCCGTTTTCATTTTTTAAAGTCCATTGAAAATGACGGTACGTTGGAAAATTATCCCAAAAAAGAACAGGCAAAAATGCTCAAGGACAAGACAAAGCTGGAGTTTGCCATTGGCGGTATTTCCAACATGAAAAAGCTACCTGCAGCCTTGTTTATTATTGATTCTAAAAATGAGACTATTGCCGTAAAGGAAGCAAAACGCCTGGGTATTCCCATTATTGCCGTGGTTGATACCAATTGTGACCCCGATGATATCGATTATGTCATTCCCGGCAACGACGACGCTATCCGTTCCATTCGGTTATTTGCCTCCCGGATTGCCGATGCCGTAATTGAAGGCCGTCAGGTATGGGAAGAACGCCAGCGTGCAAAGTCAGACAAGGATGCAGGAGAGGGTAAGGCACCTGAATATTCAGGTGAACAAATCGGTATTGAGGTTGTTTCTGACGGTACGGATGGGCCTGTGATTGAAAAAATTAAAAGAAAAACAGCTGCTGCGGAAAGTTCAGAAACCCAGGAATCTGTAGCTGCTGAATAACAGCCATGGGTTGATATCGTCTATTTCAATAATAGGCGCAGTCCACAACAAAATAAAAAAAGTAATTCAATAAGTTATGGTTACTTTTATATAAATAATTAAAGATATTAAAATATTCGAAACAAAGGAGCATACAAGATGGCTGAGATTACGGCACTAATGGTAAAGGAGCTTCGTGCTGCCACCGGGTCGGGGATTATGGACTGCAAAAAAGTCCTGGCCGAGGCTGATGGGGATATAGATAAGGCAATTGAGCTTTTGCGTAAAAAAGGCCTGGCCAAAGCAGCCAAGCGCGCAGGGCGCTCCACCAGCGAAGGCCTTATTTACTCCTACATCCATACCGGTGCAAAACTTGGTGTGCTGCTTGAAGTGAACTGCGAATCTGATTTTGTTGCAAAAACTGAAGATTTTGAAACTTTTGCCAAAGATATTGCCATGCATATTGCGGCTGCCAACCCGGCCGGTCTGGTTCCCGAAGACGTGGATCAATCCGTCATTGAAAAAGAGCGTGAAATTTACCGCGCCCAGATGCTGGAAGAAGGAAAGCCCGAAAATATCATTGACAAAATCGTCGACGGCAAGGTGGAAAAATTCTACAAGGAAGTCTGCCTGTTAAGCCAGCCATACATTAAAGATCCCCAGAAAACCGTTGAAGATGTTCTCAAGGAAACCATTGGAAAAATCGGCGAAAATATTCAGATTAGAAGATTTGCACGCTTCCAGATAGGAGAATAAGCGCTTGGATACGAAACCTGAGTTTCAACGGGTTCTGATCAAGTTGAGTGGCGAAGCCCTGATGGGTAATCAGGGCTTCGGCATTACGCCCGAGATGATAAACTATGTGGCGGGTGAAGTGGCCAAAGTCTTCCATCTGGGCTTGGAAATTTCAATTGTTGTGGGTGGCGGCAACATCTTTCGGGGGGTAGCAGGATCTTCTGCCGGCATGGACCGGACGTCCGCCGACAATATGGGTATGCTGGCCACTGTTATTAACAGTCTGGCCCTGTGCGATGCCTTGGAAAAGCACGATATCCCCACAAGAGTTCAATCTGCCATTCGTATGGACAGGGTGGCAGAGCCTTTTATTCGCAGAAGGGCCATCCGCCACCTGGAAAAGGGTCGGGTGGTGATTTTTGCCGCCGGTACCGGAAACCCTTACTTTACAACGGATACCGCGGCAGTTCTTCGCGCCAATGAGGTCCGTGCCCAGATCATTTTCAAGGCCACCCAGGTGGATGGGGTATATGACAAGGATCCCCAGGTTCATGATGATGCTGTGATGTTTAATAAAATATCGTATATGCAGGTGATTGAAAAACAGCTTCATGTCATGGATATGACAGCCATATCCCTTGCCATGGAACATGACCTTCCTTTACAGGTGCTCAACCTGCACAAGGCCGATAATATTTATAAAGCGGCCACGGGCGGGGAAATCGGTACACGGATTTATAATAAATTAAAGGACGTGTGAATATGATTAATGAGGTGCTTGAAGAAACCAGAGACCGCATGGGTAAATCCGAGAAAGCCTTTGAAACCGAACTTGGCAAAGTGCGCACCGGCAGAGCTTCCCAGTCCATGCTCGATAACGTCAGGGTAGATTACTACGGTACACAGACACCCCTTCCCCAGATGGCCACCGTATCTGTGCCTGAAAGTCGTTTACTCACCGTAAAGCCATGGGACGCTTCAGTGATCAATGATGTGGAAAAAGCAATATTAAAGGCAAATATTGGGCTTACGCCTTCCAATGATGGTAAGCTGATTCGTATTTCCATCCCACCGTTGACCGAAGATCGCAGGAAAGAGATCGTAAAAAGCGTGGCAAAAACCTGTGAGGAATTCAAGGTCGCCGTCAGGAATATCCGTCGTGATTCCAATGAGATCCTCAAGGATCTACAGAAAGAGGGTGATATTTCCGAAGACGACAGTTTTAAAGCCCAGAAACAGGTCCAGGACTTCACCGACGATTCCATCAAGAAACTGGATGACATTTTTGCCGCCAAGGAAAAAGAGATCCTTGAAGTCTGATCCTAAAATTCAGATGCCTGACGGACTGAATTTTGACCTGCTTCCCGCCCATGTGGCATTCATCATGGACGGGAACGGCCGCTGGGCAAAGAAACGGCTGATGAACCGGGTTAAAGGTCATGAACAGGGGGCGCAAACCGTTGAAGAAGTTGTCATGGCTTGCAGGGAACTGGGTATTGATGTGCTCACCTTGTATGCATTTTCCACAGAAAATTGGGCAAGGCCTAAGGAAGAAGTCAAAGCCTTGATGCATCTGCTTAAACGTTTTCTTAAGAACAAAACCGAAGAACTCCGAAGAAAGAATATTCGGCTAAATATTCTGGGTCAGATTGAACGGCTTCCCGACGATGTACGAAAGCAAGCCGAGCAGGCCATGGCCGCCACAGAAAAGAATTCAGCCATGATTCTTAATCTGGCCTTAAGCTACGGAGCACGTGAAGAAATTACCATGGCGGTTCAACGGATTGCCGCCAAAGTGAGGTCTGGAGCTCTTGAGCTCGAAGGCATTACGGATAAAACGGTTTCTGATCACCTCTATACTGCCGGCATGCCGGATCCGGACCTGATTGTCCGTACGTCTGCAGAGTTTAGGCTTTCCAATTTTTTGATGTGGCAGGCCGCATATTCCGAACTGGTTTTTACACCAACGCTCTGGCCTGATTTTACGAAGCAGGAGTTTTATCGGATTTTAATTGATTACCAGCAACGGGATCGGCGTTTCGGAAAGGTATGATGCAGCATTTCAAACGATGGCTCACGGCGTTAATTCTTATCCCATTTTTGCTCTGGGCCATTATCAAAGGGTCTATACTGTTGTTTGCCGTCCTGGTATCCATAGTTTCTATTTTTGCCATACATGAATATTTTGATATCATCTGTGCCAACGATACCGGACCAATCTCCCAAACCACTCGGGTCATCACCTATGCGGCCTGTATGGTATTGGTCATGGGGGCATGCCTTGGGTCCTGGCCGGTTCTTTTTTTTATTCTTGCCCTTGATATGATGGCCCTTTGCGTGTTTGTATTGGCTCGTTTTTCTGCCCTCCCCCATATCTTTGACCTGGTGGCCCGACAAGTACTCGGCGTTGTCTATATCCCTTTGTCTCTGGCTCTTTTGGTTTTTATTCGGAACACGGAAGGCGGGGCTTTGTGGGTGATTTGGTTGCTCATTGTTTGTTTTGCCAACGATACCGGTGCGCTATATGTGGGAACGTTTAAGGGGGAACATAAACTTGCGCCTAACATCAGTCCCAACAAAACCATTGAAGGGGCTGTGGGGGGGCTGGTGATATCTGTGACGGCCGGGCTTGTGTTTAATCTGGTTTTTTTCCAGGATGTATCCCTTGCTTTACTTTGTATCCCCTGCGCTTTGTGCGTTGCCGTTGCAGGGCAGATCGGTGACCTTTTTGAGTCTGCCATGAAACGGGTTGGGCACATCAAAGATTCGGGAAAAATTTTGCCGGGGCACGGCGGCATGCTGGATCGAATTGACGGTGTGCTTCTGGCTATCCCGGTATTTTATTTTTTTACGGTATTTGTTCTGTGAAATCGCTCACCATACTGGGCGCCACAGGTTCCATCGGCACATCAGCCCTTAGGGTGGTGGGCATGCACCCGGATAAGTTCAGCATCAAATGTCTGACCTGTGCCTCGAACATTGATCTTCTGGCAGCGCAGATAAAACAGTTTAAGCCGGCGATGGTAGCAGTGCTGGACGAACAGGGCGCCGACCGTTTGGCAAAAATGCTTTCAGGCCGGTTCTGCCCCGAAATCCTGTGGGGTGAATCCGGTTTTATTGCCGCAGCCCAATGGGCCGATTCGGATATGGTGCTTGCCGCCATGGTGGGTGCCGCAGGCCTTGCCCCGGCCCTTGCCGCCATTGACGCCGGTAAGCAACTGGCCCTTGCCAACAAGGAAACCCTGGTCATGGCCGGTGACATCGTTATGGCACGGGCACGTGAAAAAGGGGTGGACATTCTGCCTGTGGATTCCGAGCACTGCGCCATTTTTCAATGTCTACAGGGTAACCGGAACCGCGATCTTAAAAAGATTTTCCTTACGGCCTCGGGGGGGCCTTTCAGGAATCTGTCCCATGACCGGTTTAAGCTGATTACACCCGCCCAGGCTCTGGATCATCCCACCTGGAACATGGGTGCTAAAATATCTATTGATTCGGCGACCCTCATGAACAAGGCCTTGGAGGTCATTGAAGCGGTCCGGCTTTTTGATGTCAGTGTTGAGCAGATCCAGGTGTTAATTCACCCCCAGAGCATTGTTCATTCCATGGTGGGGTTCAAAGACGGCGGTGTTATGGCGCAATTGGGAGAACCGGACATGATGCATGCCATTGCCTATGCCTTTTCCTATCCGGAGCGCATGGATATTAATTTGAATTTTCCTGATTTTAGTGCCATGGAAGGGCTAACCTTTGATGCCCCAGATACAAACCGTTTCCCATCCCTTGGGTTTGCCTGTGAAGCCTGTCGCAGGGGCGGGACCCTGCCGGCTGTTATGAATGCGGCCAACGAAATTGCCGTTGATGCCTTTCTTAAAGAACGCATCGGCTTTCCGGATATTTTCACCTTGGTCCGTGAGATCATGGGTGCCCATACCTGCATTGACAATCCTGAGCTTTCAGGTATTATTGAAGCCGATCGTTGGGCCAGGGAGAAGGCACAATTCCTGATCCAAAATCTTAGTGTTTGAACGCAAAGTCACCCCATCTGCGCCTTGCATATGGGCAACTTTTTGTCCAAACATAGGGTTTCAGTCAGGCACTATGTAAAAAAAAATTAGGAAAATCGATATGGGATATTCCCTTTTTGCATTTATCATTGTTATTGGCGTATTGGTTTTTGTCCATGAACTGGGTCATTTTCTCGTCGCCCGGGCCTGCGGTGTGGGGGTTGAGGTCTTTTCCCTGGGGTTTGGGCCAAAAATTTTTAAAATTAAACGGGGAATGACCGACTATTGTATCTCCGCCATTCCTTTGGGCGGATACGTTAAAATGACCGGAGAGGAACCTGGCGCTGCCCAGGCCCTGGATGAAAAAGATCGTCATCTCTCCTTTACCCACAAAAGCGTGGGACAAAGGGCGCTGATCGCCGCTGCCGGTCCGGCATTTAATTTTTTTCTGGCCATTGTAATTTTTTACCTTTTATATCAAACCAGCGGCGTGTACATGGGATTGCCCCAAGTGGGCCAGGTGGTGGATGATTCTGCGGCCATGGCTGCAGGCATTAAAAACGGGGATGTCATCAAGGAGATTGACAGCACTCCTGTTCAGTCTTTTGAAGACATTTCCCGGATTGTGTCAAAAAGTGACGGCAAGCCCCTGGCCATTCTTGTGGAACGAGAAGGTGAGGTGCATTCCTTTACAATTACACCCCGGACCCAAGAGGGGAAGAACCTGTTCGGGGAGACCGTGAATCGGTTCGTGATTGGTATTATCGGCACCGGCGAAACCTTTAACCATCCTTTAAACCCAGTTGAAGCCGCGATCCGTGCTGTATTCGATACCTATGGGATGGTAAAATTGACGATTTTGTCCGTGGTGAAAATGTTCACCGGGGCCGTGTCTGCCGACAATCTGGGCGGTCCTATCATGATTGCCAAGATGGCCGGGGACCAAGCCAAAGCCGGTTTTGAAAATTTTGTATGGTTTATCGCGCTCATCTCTGTAAATCTTGGAATCATCAATTTGTTCCCCATTCCGGTTCTAGATGGGGGGCATCTTTTGTTTTTAAGCATTGAGGCGGTTAAAGGTAGCCCTGTCAGTACCCGGGTGCGCGAGAAAATGGTTCAGTTCGGGGCAGCTGTGCTGATGACTTTAATGATTTTTGTCTTTTATAATGACATAGTCAAATTATTCAACGGTGGATTACAATGATTTCCAACATCGAAATCACGTTAAAGCAGGATTTAAGGGATGCCGAAGGCCAGGCCCTGGTGAAAAAGGCCAATGCCTATTTCGGTATTAAAATGGATGATGCCCGCTGCATCAATATTGTGACCGTGGAGTCTGATTTGGGTCAAAACGAACTGGAAACCATACGCCGGGAGGTGTTTACCAACCCTGTTATTCAGGACTCCAGTCTTTCCCCTATAGATATTGATTTTCATTTCTGCATCTGGGTGGGATTTCGGCCTGGGGTAAAGGACAATGCCGGGGCCACCGCTGTGGAAGCGGTCAGGGATCTTCTTAAAAAAGATTTTTTGCCCGGTGAAAATATTTATACATCGAAACGGTACTGCCTCATCGGAGCTGATTTGACCCGGGAAGATGCTGAAAAGGTCGCCGGGCGGATTTTGTCCAATGGTATTATTCAGCAGTACAAAGTATTTGGCAAAGAGGAATGGGACAAAAAGATTGGGGCGGATGTAAAGCCGGCCAAGGTTATTTTAAATCATACGCCCGGCTTTGACACCATGGATATTGATACCGATGAGGTCCTTGCCAAAATTTCCGATCAGCGCAGTCTGGCACTCAATCCCAGGGATATTCCTGTGATCCGGGAGTATTTTTTGGATACAACGGTCCTGGCCGAGCGGGCGCAAATGGGGTTGTCAAAGCCCACGGATGTGGAACTTGAATATATTTCCCAATCCCGGTCCGACCATTGCTGCCACAACACCTTTAACGGCATTTTCCGGTATACGGACACGCAAACCGGTGAAACCAAGGTGGAAGATTCGCTTTTTCAAACCTATATTAAAGCACCCACCCTCGCTCTGAAAGAGACCAAAGACTGGGTAGTCTCCGTGTTGTGGGACAATGCCGGTGTGGGGTCTTTTGATGATGAGAATAACTATGTTATCACCGGGGAAACCCATAACTCGCCTTCCAACATGGAAGCCTACGGCGGTTCCATCACAGGGATTGTGGGCGTTTATCGTGATCCCATGGGTACAGGCCTTGGTTCCAAGCTGTTCATGGGCAGTTTTGGATTCTGCGTGGGTGATATCAATTATAACGGTCCGTTAAAGCCCCCTCTTCACCCCCGGCGTCTGCTTGATGGGGTTATTGAAGGTGTCAAGGACGGGGGGAATAAAAGCGGGGTGCCGACGACCTTTGGCCAGACCCTGTTTGATCCGGGTTACATGGGCAAATCCCTGGTTTTTGTAACCGCTTTGGGGATTATGCCCAAAACCGTGAATGGTAAGCCAAGCCATGAAAAAACCACCTCCCCGGGCGAGCTGATCATCATGAGCGGCGGCCGTGTGGGCAAAGACGGTATCCACGGGGTAACGGCCTCTTCCAAAAGTTTTTCCGAGAATACCCCGGCCGGACATGTCCAGATCGGCGATCCCTATACCCAGAAAAAAATGCATGATTTTTTGCTGATATGCCGGGATGAAGGCTTGATCACCTTTATTACGGATAATGGTGGCGGTGGATTATCCTCTTCCGTGGGCGAATCGGCCATGCTTTCCAACGGGTGTGAGGTCTGGCTGGATAAGGTACCCTTGAAATACGAGGGCCTGGACATGTGGGAAATCTGGATTTCCGAATCCCAGGAGCGCATGACCATTGCCGTCAAGCCTGAAAATTTGGATCGGTTCATGGCGTTGTCTGATCTCCATGAGGTGGAATCCACGGTCATCGGCAAATATACGGATTCGGGCAAACTGCATATCAAGTACAAAGACCGGACCTGTGCGTATGTGGATATGGATCTTCTTGACAAAGGGTTTCCGGCCTGGGAATTTGACGCGGTCTGGATGCCACCGGCCGGACGCGGATTGACAGAGCCGGTGATTTCCACACCAACCAATTTTAATGATCTGCTTGAACAGATGCTGGCCAGGCCCAATATCTGTGGCAAAGAATGGATCATCCGCCAGTACGACCACGAGGTCCAGGGCGGATCCGTGATCAAACCCCTGGTGGGAATTCACCGAAACATCCCTACGGATGCATCGGTGACCCGGCCTGTGCTTACCAGTGAACGCGGGCTTGCCTTTTCCCAGAGTATTCTGCCCTGGTACTCAAAAATTGATGCGTATCATATGATGGCTTGCACCATTGATGAGGCAGTTCGTCGTCTCATTGCCGTGGGTGGTTCTTTGGACCACATCGGCGGCGTGGACAATTTCTGCTGGCCGGATATCGGATATGACAACCTGTCCAATCCGGACGGAAAATTCAAGGCAGCCCAGCTTGTCCGGGCCTGCCGGGCCTTGAAAGATGCCTGCATGGCCTATGGGATTCCATTGCTCTCCGGCAAGGACTCCATGTATGTGGACGGCCATCTGGAAGGGGCATTTGGTGAGCGTATCAAAGTGTCAGCCCTGGAGACGGTTCAGTTCTCCGCCGTATCCCTGGTTTCCGATGTCAGCCGGTGTGTGACCCTGGAATCCAAAACCGCAGGTGATTCTTTATATGTGGTGGGCAGTACCGGGGATGAATTGGGTGCATCGGAGTATTACGATATGTTTGATAAAACCGGTCTCAATGTGCCCCAGGTTGAGTTTTCAAAGTTTAAAACCTTGTACAAGGCCATTGAAAAAGCCATTAACACTGAACTGGTTGCTTCCTGCCATGCCGTGGGACGCGGAGGGTTGGGCATTCACCTTAGCCTTGTGGCAATGGCCGGCGGACTTGGGCTTGACATTGATCTGGCTGGGTTGCCCCTGACAGATGATCTGCCGCTTTCCAGTGAAAAAGCCTTATTTTCCGAGTCTGCTGGTCGGTTTATCGTCACCGTGGATCCGGATAAAAAACAAACCTTTGAAAAATTGTGTAAGGGACTGCCCTGTGCGTGTCTGGGCATGGTCACCGATAGTCATGACCGGCTAAAGATTGCATCAGACGGTAACTCTGTGGCAGATTTGCCGATTGTAACCCTTGATTCAGCATTCAACAAGACCTTTGGAGATAAAATATGAGCGGCGCAAGCGCTGTAAACGCGCTGATACTGACGGGATTTGGCCTGAATTGTGATAATGAAACCGCCTTTGCCTTTGAACAGGCAGGAGCCTGTGCACACCGGGTGCATATTAACTCTCTGATCCGCGGCGATGTCCGATTGGCGGATTTTCAGATTCTTGCATTTGGTGGCGGCTTTTCCTGGGGGGACGACCATGGGGCCGGGGTGATCCAGGCTCTGAAATTGAAGAATAATATCGGCAAAGACCTACTGGCTTTCGTGGATGCCGGCAAACTGGTCATCGGTATCTGCAACGGGTTCCAGGCCCTTGTGAATTTAGGCCTTTTGCCCGGACTGGACCGGGATTATACTCGCAGGTCCGTGGCCATTACTTATAATGATTGCGGCAATTTCAGGGATCAGTGGGTCCGGCTTGTGCCCGATGCAGACAGCCCCTGTGTGTTCACAAAAGGGTTAGGAGTCTCGGACTATCCGGTACGCCATGGCGAAGGAAAGGTGGTTGCCGACCCTGAAGTAATTGAACGCCTTGTTGCCAACCGCCAGGTGGTGTTCCGGTATGCAGATGCAAATGGCGCGCCTGCAAACGGCGTCTTTCCGGCCAATCCCAATGGGGCCGTGGATGATATCGCAGGGATCTGTGATCCCACAGGCCGAATATTCGGTTTGATGCCCCATCCCGAAGGCTACAATCATTTTGCTAACCATCCGGATTGGCCCAGGCAGAAAGCTGCAGCAAGGCGCCAGGGAAAATCTATAGAAGAGACCATCACTACCGGGATCCGGCTGTTTGAGAACGGCGTGAATTATATCAAAAGCCTTTAATATCTTAATTATGCTGGGAACTATTGTAAATACCCTTGCCATTCTGGTGGGTACAACCATTGGCATGCTGTGTCGAAACGGTATTCCTGAAAAGTACAATATCACCGTTCTCCAGGCCATTGCCCTGTCCGTCATTCTCATCGGACTGAAAAGTGCCTTGGGCTGCCCGGATATTCTGGTGATCATCATCAGCCTTGCCGTTGGTGCCATTATCGGTGAGTTTTTAGCCATTGAAGCGCATCTGAAAAACCTTGGGGATTTTCTGGAAAAAAAACTCACGGATCCAAACACCTCAACCCCTTCCATGTCCACGGCCTTTGTTACGGCGTCCCTTTTATTCTGCGTTGGCTCCATGGCCATTGTGGGCTCCCTTGAAAGCGGGCTTGCAGGCAACCATGACACCTTGTTTGCCAAATCCTTTTTAGATGGTGTCACTTCTATTATCCTGACCGCATCTTTAGGGATCGGGGTGGGGCTTTCCGCCGGGGCTGTTCTGGTTTACCAGGGCGCCATAACCCTTGCCGCGGGATTCATAAAACCCTATCTGATTCCTTCGGTGGTCAGCCAGATGTCCGGGGCAGGGGGGCTGCTCATCGCAGCCATTGGATTGAACATGCTCCGGGAAAAAAAGATTGCCGTGGGTAACATGCTGCCGGCCATATTTCTTCCGTTGATCTATTATTTTGCCACAACCCTGGTCAAGTAATGTTATGGCCATTGATATTGCCTTTTTTCTTGGGACGCTAAGTCAGGAAGTTGAAACCTATCAGGTGCCGGTGGTGGATCTGATTGCCGTCCAGACCCGGTCTGCCTTTAAAGTGCTTGTGGCCACGATTTTGTCCGCAAGAACCAAGGATGAGGTGACGGCGGTTGCCGCACAGCGGCTGCTGGAATTGGCCCCGGACCCTGAAGCATTGCGGGCGCTTTCCACTTCTCAGATTCAGAAACTGATTTTTCCCGTGGGATTTTATAAATCCAAAGCCCGATATTTATCAAAATTGCCCGAAGCTCTGGACACCTTCCAGGGACAAGTACCCGATGAGATTGACGCCCTGGTAACGCTTCCGGGGGTAGGGCGTAAAACCGCCAATCTGGTCAGGGCGGTGGCTTTTGACAAGGATGCCATCTGTGTGGACACCCATGTACACCGGATTATGAATATCTGGGGGTATGTGAAAACAAAAACCCCCCTTGATACGGAAAAAGCATTAAGAAAAAAGTTGCCAAAAAAATTCTGGAAAGAAGTGAACCGAATTCTGGTTACCTTTGGCCAGGGCACCTGTCGTCCGGTTGGGCCCCATTGTTACCGATGCGTGCTTGAAGAATACTGTCTTAAAAAAGGGGTGAAGCCGGCAAAACCGCCTAAAAATTAATGAAACCACAATCTGATGGCCCTGCAGGTAAAAAAGAGCCGGTAAGGGCGAGCTTGGCCGGACAGTAGTTATTCCTTATAAAATAACGCCTTAATAATGTGCTTGACCATGGCTGGATTCTCTTTGAGCCTGCGGGTTGAATAACCAAACCATTGTTCTCCAAACGGTACGTAAACCCGCATCCTGTGGCCGTTTTTTACAAGCTCCCGCCGTTTTTTGGGCGTTACGCCGTAGAGCATCTGAAATTCATAGTGTTCTTTTGGTACCTGATATTTGTCGATCAGGTGAAGTGCTCCCTGTATCAGAGGCGTGTCATGGGTTGCAATGGCTGCATCTATCTTGTTTTTCAACATGAATTCAAGGTCTTTAAGAAAGTGGTCATTAATTTCATGGTAATCCTTATATGCAATGTCTGCCGGTTCCACATAGATTCCCTTGACCAGTCTGAAGTTCAACGCTGCATCATCACGACGCAAATCCAGCATGGATTCAAGATCGTTTAGGGTGCGTTTCAGATAAGCCTGGAGCACCAGGCCTATGTTTTGGGGAAATTCCCGTTTGAGCCTGCGGAAAATATCAATGGAATCATCCACACAGGGAGAGTTTTCCATGTCAATGCGGATAAAATTGCCATGGGATGCCGCCTCGGCCGTAAGTTCCCGTATGTATTCAAAACAGATTTTTTTATCGATCAAAAGACCGAACATGGTAGGTTTCAGGGAGTAGTTGGCGTTAATTCCTGCCGCTTCAATGGTGCGGATAAGGGTAAGGTACGCATACCGGTTTTTTGCTGCCTGGGACATGGTTTTGATAAATTCGCCAAGAATGTCCAGGGTCACCATAATATTCTCCCGGTTGAGGGCCTTTGACGCGTTTATGGCGTCCTGACTGGTTTCGCCTGCGATATAGCTTTTTGAAAACTGCCAGATTAATTTGGGCGGGAAATAGGGCAGGGTTCGGCTGATTATTTTATGTAACATATTGTTCTCCTGCTATTTTATTTATGGTTTAACCATTAAACTTTATTCATAGTTCGTTTTGCAACCATTTTAAGGAAAAAGAATGGAACGGGAACATCATTATTTAGGCCCGGGAACCTGCCTGAAAATTAGGCCTTGCCCAAGGCGTTAAGTTCAGGTTGCATAGTTCAAGGCTTTTGTGTTAATTTATTGGGCATGAAACAGTATGTTATAGACGGCTTTACGCTTAAGGATTATACAGCTTTAAAACAGTATTTTGACACGTATCTTGAGGCTGCCACCGTGGGCGGGATTTATTGGCTTGAGCTGGATCCCGATATTTTGACAAAAATCCAGGCAGCTCATAAGGCCTGCGGTCCCCACGTGTTTGCCCTGATGCTGGAAGAGAATGCCTTGTCCTGTGAGTTGTTGGTAAGAATTAAAACCAATATCCGGTGTGATTGTATGGGCTATGCCACGGTTGAGCAGCGTAACTGGCTGGTTGACTGGGCAGACGCCGTTCTTGAAAAGCTGTCCATTTGTATTTGATCGAGTCAGGATAATCTAAATGCTTAAACTCATACCCCTTGGGGGACTTGGCGAAATAGGCCTGAATATGATGGTGGTGGAGTATGATAACGTCATTTTTATTATTGACGCGGGCATCATGTTCCCTGAAGACCATATGCTGGGCGTTGATATTGTTATTCCGGCCATGGATTATCTTCGGGAAAATGTGGATAAAATTCAAGCTATTATTCTAACCCATGCCCATGAAGACCACATTGGGGCCTTGCCCTATCTGTTGCGCGAAATCCGCCTGCCGGTATACGGCACCGCCTTTACTCTGGAGATTGTGCGCAACAAGCTCATTGAATTTGATCTTAATACCCATGTTGATCTCAATCTGGTCAACCCGGGGGAGGTGCTGACCATTGAACCCTTTGACATAGAGTTTATACGAGTCAGCCATTCTACCATTGACGGTGTGGGTATGGCCATCACAACGCCTGAAGGAGTGGTGGTTCACACCGGGGATTTTCGAATCAGCCACTCCGCCGACATCATGAAGAATACCGATATCTCAAGTTTTGCCCGGTTTGGAGAAAAGGGCGTGATGGCACTGCTTTCCGATTCCACCAATGTGGAAGTAGAGGGCTATGCCATGTCTGAACAGGAGGTTGCAAAAAATTTGGGAGAACTGGTTGAAGCCTCTCCCGGACGGGTGATTGTTGCACTTTTTGCTTCCAATGTATTTCGTATCCAGCAAATAATTGATATTGCCAGACACAACAACCGCCGGGTCATATTCAATGGCCGCAGCATGGAGCAGATTACGGATGTGGCCATGCGTTTAGGCTATCTTGAGTGTCCTACGGGGTTGGTGGTGGATATTAAACAGATTCATAAGTTTGAAGACCATGAAGTGGTGATTATCACCACGGGTAGCCAGGGTGAGCCCATGTCTGCCCTGACCCGCATGGCTTCAGGCGTTCACAAGCACATCAATGTCCGCAAAGGGGATACCGTACTTTTATCAAGTAAGCATATCCCGGGTAATGAAAAAGCTATTGCCAGCATTATTAATAAGCTTTACCGAAGGGGCGCTGAAGTGGTCTATTCCAAGATCGCCCGCATTCATGCGTCTGGCCATGCCCACCAGGAAGAGCTTAAGATGATGATCAATCTGACAAAACCTGAATATTTTATCCCTATACATGGTGAATACCGGCATCTTGTGGTGCATGCAAGGCTTGCCGAAAAACTGGGTATGCCCCGCAGTAACGTGATAGTGGCTGAAAACGGACAGGTCATTGCCTTTGACGGGGAAAACGGGGGCAGGATTGAGGAACGAGTACAGACCGGCCGGATTCTTGTGGACGGAAAAGGCATCGGCGATGTGGGCCGTTCCGTGCTCAAAGAACGCCGCGAACTGTCCGAAGGCGGCCTTGTGGTGGTGACCATGATCATTGATGAGGAGACAGGGGTGGTGCTGTACGGACCGGAATTGATTTCCAAAGGGTTTGTATTTGATTCCGCCACAGGCTACCTTGTGGATGATGCCCAGTGTGTAATCCTGGAGATTGTTGAAGAGATTGAAGCCGGGATTGATTCGAGGGTAGAACTGATTCGAAAAAAATTGCAGCGGGCGCTTAAACAGTATTTTGCCTTTGCCATAAACCGCAGACCTTTGATTGTACCCATTATTATTGAAGTATGAAAAAAGAACTGTTCGGCATCTTTTTAATCTTTCTGATTATTCTGACATCGGTAAGCCTTTTTTCATACCATGCTGTCGATCCATGTGTGGGCAATCATTTTTTTACTTTTCCTGACCAAGTGAACAATTTATTCGGCCTGATCGGTGCACATGTTGCCGGACTGTTTATATTTTTGTTCGGTATTGGTGCCCTGTGGGTGCCGTTGATTCTTTGTCTTTTTGGTCTTTGGCTGATCAGAAAAAAACCCCGGAGCGTCATCTGGTTGACCATGGCAGGCGGATTGATCCTGATGATCACCACGGGTAGTTTTTTTTTCCTGTTCAATGAAACCTATGCGTTTTCCGACACCACGATTGTCGCCGGCGGAAAAATAGGGGGCTGGCTTGCAGGGGTTTTGCTTAAATATGCCAATATCACCGGTTGTGTCATCTTCTTATGTTTTTTTGTGCTGCTGGGTATTATGCTGGTTACCGGCATCTCCTTAAACGCGATGCTTAAGGTCGTCTGGGCCTGGCTGGTCCGGTTTTCCCGGATAATTGCACAGGATATGTCCGAGGGTGCAGGATTTTTAAAACAGACCCTGGAAAACAAAAGGCAGGAGAAAAAAGCAGCCGGGCTTGCCCGGGTTGATAAGCTAAAAGCCTTGATCGTCCTGCCAAGGTTCAATGGAAAAAATAATGGGGATGATGTTGAACCGGATATGGGCACGCCCGATTTTTCTTCTGCGCTGGAAACAACCGGGACTGTGATCAAAGAAAATATTGATGACCCCCGACCCCGACCCCGGAATGTCTCTTTTTCTAAAAAAAAATCCGAGCCCGAAAAATCAATGGGTCCCACCATTGTCGCGGTTGAAACCGATGATAAAGAGTATGTGGCAGATCCCATAATAAAAGATATCCGGGAAACGCCCGATTTTGTTCTGCCCGGTTTGTCTTTTCTGGACGAGAAACAAAAAGTCCGCAAGCAAATCGACACGAATGAACTCCAGAACAAGGCAAGTATCTTGAAAAAAAAGTTGGAGGATTTCAATGTCAAGGGGGAGGTGGTGGAAATTCTTCCCGGGCCTGTTATCACCACATTTGAGTATCGTCCGGCGCCCGGCATCAAATTGTCAAAGATCGTAGGACTCTCCGATGACCTTGCCCTTGCCCTTGCCGCTATTTCAATTCGTATTGTGGCGCCTATTCCAGGTCGGGATGTGGTGGGTATTGAGATTCCCAATGAAGAGCGAGAACTTGTAAATTTACGGGAAATGATTGGGTCCAAGGAGTTTGTCCAGTCCAAATCTTTACTGACGCTTGGTCTTGGAAAAGATCTTCTTGGTCAGCCCGTGGCCACAAAAATGGATAAAATGCCCCATCTGCTCATTGCCGGTGCCACAGGGACGGGTAAAAGTGTGGGCTTAAATTCCATGATCATCAGTTTATTGTACAAGGCCACCCCTGATGAGGTCAAGCTGATCATGATTGACCCCAAACGTATTGAACTCTCCGTGTATAATGATATCCCCCATCTAATTACCCCTGTGGTCACGGATATGAAAAAAGCCACCAATGCGCTTTTCTGGGCTGTTCGGGAAATGGAGCGCCGGTACGAGCTGCTGGAATTGTCTGGCCTGAGAAATATCGCACAGTTCAATGAGATGGTTGACGAACGGCTCCGGGATCTTGCACCGGACACCTCGCCCGAGGATATTGTGCTTCCCGGTGGGCTGCCCCTGGAGCGCCTGCCTTTTATTGTGGTGATTGTGGACGAACTCGGGGATCTGATGATGGTGGCCTCCAAGGACGTGGAATATGCTTTGACACGCCTGGCCCAGATGGCCCGGGCCGCGGGTATCCATTTAATCATCGCCACCCAGCGTCCGTCCGCTGACGTGCTCACCGGCACAATTAAAGCGAATTTTCCCACCCGGTTATCTTTTCAGACCTCTTCAAAAATTGACGGCAGGATTATCATTGACCAGGGGGGACCAGAGAGCCTGCTTGGCAACGGAGACATGCTGTTTTGCCCGCCCGGCACAGGAAAGCTCATGCGTATTCAGGGCGCCTTTATTTCCGAAAAAGAGATTTCCCGGATCACCTCTTTTCTTAAAGATCAGCGTCAGCCCAATTACAATGAAGAGGTGACCCAGGGAGACGACGACGGCCAGGAAAAAGTGTTTGACGAATCTGAATATGATGAAAAATATGATGAGGCCGTGGCTCTGATTACCAAAGACCGTCAGGCCTCCATCTCCTATGTCCAGCGTCGGTTGCGAATCGGTTACAACCGGGCTGCCCGGCTCATAGAGATGATGGAACATGAGGGCATTGTCGGACCCCAGATCGGTTCCAAACCCCGGGAAATATTTGTGAAAAGTTATGATGAGGAAAAGATCTCATGACCCAGCCGCTTGATTTTGAATTTTTAAATACCATCAAGGGGTTTATGGATGATGATGAGGCCCTTCGTTTATATGATCTTTCCCTGACTGCCTCCAGGATCGGTCCGGTGCTTGAAATCGGCTCTTATTGCGGGCGGTCCGCTGCTATTATCGGGCCTGCCTGTAAACAGAACGGCGGCATTTTATTTTCCGTAGATCATCATGCTGGCTCCGAAGAACAGCAGCCGGGTGAAGAATATTTTGACCCGGACCTCTACGATGAGAAAACTTCAAGCGTCAATACCTTTCCGTTGTTTCGTTTAACGCTTTCCCGGGCAGGTTTAGAAAACACGGTGGTGCCCATCGTTTGTACCTCAAAAACAGCAGGCCGCATGTGGAAGACACCGCTTTCCATGGTGTTCATTGACGGCGGGCACTCCTTTGAAGCGGCACATACGGATTTTTTGACCTGGGCGCCCCATATTATTCCAGGGGGCTTTTTGGTCATCCATGATATATTTTTTAATCCCGAAGAAGGGGGGCAGCCCCCGCGTCAGATCTACGAAGAGGCCCTGGCAACCGGGAATTATGAAGCGCTTGAGATAACCAAAACATTAGGCGTATTGCGGGTGAAAGATTTAAAGAGTCCCTAAAGTAAATCTGATGGCTTTACCTTTTTTTTGCGGGTTTTCATTTTTTTTAATACCGCTTTAAATTTTTCACACGGGTCGTCATAGGATACCCGCTGGGTGAACCACAGGAAATCTGCAGGGGGAACCGGATCAAATCCTTCAAGGGACAGAGGGGCTAAATAATGCGACAGGTCCGCGGGTTCTCTTTCTATTTCCGTTATGGCCAGATTTGTCTGGGTGACGTTCGGTTTCAGATGATGTACCCGGTCCAAGACACCTAACCCATACTCGGTATGTCCTGTCCCTATTATGATAACAACAGGTCCTGTTTTTCGATCTGCTTTATCACGGTCTTGGGTTTGCACGGCATTGAACAGTTCAACCACGGACAGAGCCATCCGGTCATTGCGCGCCATCCAGGTGTCATATAATCGCTCTGTCATCCGGCCATGATCCATGCCGCAATGGACCGAGACAAAAACCGATTTCATGTACGATTCATAGGCTGTATTTGAAAGTTTTGTGGAAAACAGCTGCTGCAATTCAATGGGGGACAGACCGTCAAGGCCTTTGCGGGTAATCCGGCGCTTCTGGGTGGCGGACAGATCAAGACCTGCGGCAGGAAAGTCATTATCCGCCGCAAGCCTTATAAGATTCCAGTAATAGCCCCACATGGTGTCGGATTGGTTTTCCCAGCCCAGTTTTTCCCTGATTCGTTGCTCAACGGCTTTTTCCATCTTGGGTGAATGCGCTTTTTTCCCGGCATCCACCAGGTTGAGCAGCAATGGGGTATCCTGGTATGAAAAAAATTCAAACCCAAGGATTGGCGCGTACCCCCGGTCAATGAGGGCCTGGATAACCCGGTGCTGGATGGCATGGTGCATGGGATTATCATGCTTTTCGGATAGATAAATTATATCGCTGTGGATAAGCGTATCCATAAGGCCGGCGAAGTGGATGGGTTTCCCGGTGTCCCCTTTGACCAGGGTTCCGATTAACGGATCATCGCGCATGATAATTTTGGACGTTGTGGCACAACCGATAGATAAGCACACTACGCACCCTATTAAAAAATAAATCAGACGTTGCATTAATTTCCGTCCAGCAGGCGTCCAATGCCGCCTAAAACAGATCCTTCACCTTTAGATGAGCCCCCGGCACTTGGCGCATGGCTGATGATGCGGTCTGCCAGACGGGAGAACGGCAGACTTTGCAGATAAACGCTGCCTTGCCCTTCCAGTGTAGCCAGAAATAAACCTTCGCCGCCGAAAAACATGGATTTAAGGCCGCCTGCCCGCTGTATGTCATATTTGATTCCTTGGGAAAAGGCCACAATGCAACCGGTATCCACCATCAGCCTTTCGCCGTTCAGTTCTTTTTTAACGATGGTGCCGCCGGCATGAACAAACGCCATACCGTCACCTTCCAGGCGCTGGAGAATAAAACCTTCGCCACCGAAAAAACCGGCCCCAAGTTTTTGGTTAAAGGTGATGGAAACTTTTGTGCCAAGGGCTGCGCATAAAAATGCATCTTTCTGGCAGATCAGTTGTCCGCCGATGGCGGCCATGTTAATAGGAATAATTTTTCCGGGATAGGGTGCGGAAAAGGCCACTCTTTTTTTGTCATGGGCCTGGTTGGTAAAATGGGTGAGAAACAGGCCTTCACCGGTGATCGCCCGTTTGCCTGCACTAAAGAGCTTACCCATAAGCCCTTTGTCTGCTTCAGAGCCGTCCCCCATTTTTGCCTCAAATTCGATGCCCTGCTCCATCCAGTTCATGGCCCCGGCCTCGGCAATCACGGTTTCGCCAGGATCCAGTTCCACCTCAACAGCCTGCATGTCATCCCCGAAAATTTCGTAATCCACTTCATGGCATTGCATCGTTTACCCCCTTTGACATATTTTGTTGTGGGCACGCTGACGAACGTTCAAGGCGGCCCATGGCCGTTTTATATGAAAGTTCCAATAAGCTACTGAATTACTTTCATGCTTTGTTGTGGGTTGAGCCTCGGTATTGATAGACCACGTCAGCCCATGGCTGTTATAATGAAAAATTCACCTTTTTGGGCGGACATATCAAAATTTTTAATATACAGCGCAGTATATCAGATTTTTTATATGTTTTTCCATTAAAAAGTCATCTAAAAATAAATGGGGTCACAGTAAAATTTAATTTTACTGTGACCCCATTTATTGGCGGAGAAGGAGAGATTCGAACTCTCGGTACAAGTTTCCCCATACACTCGCTTAGCAGGCGAGCACCTTCAGCCACTCGGTCACTTCTCCACAAATTGTTTTTTGGCGGAGGAGGTAGGATTCGAACCCACGAGGCTTTGACACCTAACGGTTTTCAAGACCGCCGCCTTCAGCCGCTCGGCCACTCCTCCGAAATCAACCCGAGTAATATAACATCCCATCGCGGGTGGGTCAATTAAAAAAATATGTTTAATGCCGGGACAGATTTAAATTATTGACACGGGAATTGGTTGGGCTATATTAAGAAGTTTCAAGTTAATGGATGATAACAGGAGAATCCAATGAAACAGAAAATCAGGTTTGAAAAAAATATCAAGGACAATATACTGACTGTTCTTGAATCTGCCGAGGTGGATCCCGGTGTAGTTTTGCTTTTGCATGAAGAAGACTATGACCTTGACGCCATCAGTGCAGCGTGCAAAGAGGGGCTTGATGCATTTCTTGCCGTATTTCGCCGTCGCAGTTTTTTCCCTACCCGGGATTTGTCCGAAAAATTATTTGAAAATGCCGTTGGATTTTTTGCCGATCCTGAATCGGATAAAATGGTGATCGATTTTAATGATATTGACACATTGCCCGGGGAAGAGGATTTTACCCTTGAAGATGATGATGTAGAACTGGATAAACTATTAGATGAAGATGGGGACACCAAGGAAGACGAGATGAAAGAAATTGATTCCGAGGACGATACCCCTAAATTCACCCCTGAAGATACCTCTGAACACGAGAATTAATTTTTTATGAAAACAAAAATTAGAACCATGGTCCTGGATGCAGCCCGTACTTCCTTCGAAAAGGGTTTACTGCCTTCGAACCAGGTGCCGGAATTTGAGGTTGAAACCCCTAAACATGAAGGCCAGGGCGATTTTTCAGCCAATTTTGCCATGGTGTCGGCAAAATTGCAGAAGATGGCCCCGGCAAAAATTGCCAAAAGTCTTGTTGAGGTCATGTCCGATAGTGCCCACACCCCTTTGGGTTCGGTACTGGAAAAAATAGAGGTGGCAGGACCCGGATTCATCAATTTCTTTTTATCCCCCGGGGCCTGGCACCCAGTGGTGGACCAAGTGCTGAACCAGGACACAACCTTTGGCGCTTCAGACATGGGCCGTGGGGCACGTGTCCAAGTTGAATTTGTATCGGCCAATCCCACGGGTCCCCTTCACGTGGGGCACGGCCGGGGGGCTGCTGTGGGGGATGCCGTCGGCAATATCCTCTCCTTTGCAGGCTTTGAGGTCCAAAAGGAATATTATATCAATGACTCCGGCCGCCAGATCAGAACCCTTGGCACATCGGTGTGGCTGCGCCTGCAACAGATGCAGGGAAAAACTGTGGATTTTCCCCAGGACTGCTACCAGGGCGATTATATCCGCGACATTGCCCAAGAGGTGCTTGATGCCCAGGGAAAAGACCTTGCTGATACCGATGAAAAACAGGGTATTGAGATCTGTGCACGATTTGCCGCCGGTAAAATTTTAGCCGGTATCCGGTCTGATTTAGATGATTTCGGTGTCCGGTTTGACAATTGGTTCAGCGAGCAAAGCCTTTATGACTCAGGCCGGGTCCAGGCAGCCATTGAAACCTTTAAAGAAAAAGATCTGATTTACCAAAAAGACGGAGCCCTTTGGTTTCGCACGGAAAAATTTGGGGATGAAAAGGACCGGGTGGTGGTGCGCAACAACGGACTGACCACTTATTTTGCATCGGACATCGCCTACCATGATGAAAAATACGAGCGCGGGTTTGACCGTGTCATTGATGTCTGGGGGGCGGATCACCATGGCTATATCAAGCGTATTGATGCGGCAGTGGTGGCCACGGGACGAAAGAGCGAACAATTTGATGTGATTCTGGTTCAGCTGGTCAATTTACTGCGGGATGGGAAACCCGTGCAGATGTCCACCCGGGCAGGAGAGTTTGTGACGCTTAAGGATATTGTGGACGAGGTGGGCAAGGATGCCGCGCGGTTCATGTTTTTAAGCCGCAGTTATGATTCAGGTCTTGAGTTTGATCTTGAACTGGCTAAAAAGAAGAGTGCTGATAATCCTGTCTATTATGTGCAGTACGTGCATGCCCGGATTACCGGGATTTTAAACAAGGCAAAGGATGAAGGCCTCATTGACCAGACAGATTTCAAAGTCGGTATGAATCTTGAAAAACTTGTGACCGAAGAGGAACTCAATCTGATCAAGCAGGTTGCAGGTTTCCGGGAACAGGTGGAAAAAAGTGCGGCAGCCCTTCACCCCCATGTTATTTTTACCTATTTGATGACCCTTGCATCGGCTTTTCATGCCTATTACAATCAGCATAAGGTTATCATGGACGACAAGCCGCTTTGCCTGGCCAGGCTTTCCCTGGTTCTGGCGGTTAAAAAAGTGATCCGTAACGGGTTGGGGCTTTTAGGGGTGTCTGCCCCTGAAAGAATGTAGGAGGGTTTAATATTCGTGGTGTTGGGACATATGGCCGGTATTTTTTAATCGGAATCTGGATGTTTGGTCTTGGACTGTTTGTGGGCAGAGGATCAAGCCCGGTACTGTTTGAAACCCGGCCTTTCCAGGAGTACCTTGGTCGAATGCTCAGTGAACTTTCTGCCAAATTTCCTGAAAAGGGAAAAGTAGATCTTAAATTTTATGATGTCCTTGATGAACCGGTGTACTCTCCGGTTAAAGGAACAGCAGATGATTCCGGGGAAATTACCCCGGGGCCGGAAACCGGGGAAAAAACTTCGATGAATCCGGCACCGTACAATTCCCAGGCTGAAGATATCCCTGTCAAGCGCAGTAGAAAACTGGCCACCTGGAATAAGGCTGGTCAGGGTTATGACAATGCTACTGCCCCGGCACCGCCAGCTAAAAAGAGTGCTTCGGTAAAAACATATAAAAAAGCCGCTGAAAAACAAACCGTGACCCAATCTGCCCCCAAGGTTTTAAAGTCAAAAACCCAAGCAGGTAAAAAAACAGATGCGGTACCCCAAAAAACTAAACCGGATACCGGGAAAGCACCGGCACCTGCCCATGGTGGATACACCATTCAGGTTGCGTCATATAAAAATTTAAATGATGCTCTGGCCCAGATGGTTCTTTTAAATAAAAAGGGGATTACCGCCTATCGGGCCAGTGTGAAGATCGACGGAAAGACCTGGTACCGGGTCCGAACCGGCTCTTTTGCCAATTATGAAGCGGCCAGGACCGGTCTGGTAAAGCTTGCCGGTTCAGGTGTTAACGGCATGGTCATCAAAAAGGAATAAAAATGAAAATATCACAGCAGGAAGTGGAAAAAATGGCCCATCTGGCCCGGCTGGATGTGGATGATGAACTTAAGAAAACCCTGGCAGGACAGCTCAGTGATATACTTGATTATATTGATGCCCTCAAGGACGTGGATGTTGAGGGGGTGATACCGGCATCCGGGGCGGCATTTATGAACAATGTGCTCAGGGAAGACGAGGAAAAACCGTCCCCGGGTCCGGATGTAACCTTGGCGAATGCACCGGAACGTGACCAGGACTTCTATGTGGTGCCAAGAGTGGTGAAGTAGTTCAAATAGACAAGAGCGTAAGGAAATAAAATGAATCTGCATACCCTGACCATTGCCCAGGCCCAGGCCCTTCTGGCCAAAAAGGAAATATCTTCTGTTGAACTGACAAGGGCTTTTCTTGACCGTATTGAAAAATATGACAACACTATTTCAGCTTTTATTACTGTTGACCCAGAACTTGCCCTGGAACAGGCTGAACAGGCGGACCGGATTATTGCCAAAGGGGAGAACCAGGCATTTACCGGGATTCCCGTGGCCCTGAAAGATGTTTTATGTACAAAGGGGGTGAAAACCACCTGTGCATCTAAAATTCTTGAAAATTTTGTGCCCCAATACGATGCCACGGTGGTGGAGAAGTTTAAAGCACAGGATGCCGTGCTCATCGGCAAGACCAATATGGATGAATTCGCCATGGGCTCTTCCACCGAGAATTCAGCTTTTTTTGCCACCCGAAATCCCTGGAACACCGACCATGTACCCGGCGGCTCATCCGGCGGATCTGCCGCTGCCGTAGCGGCTCGGTTCTGCGCCGGGGCCGTGGGCACGGACACCGGCGGTTCCATCCGTCAACCCGCCTCCCATTGCGGCGTGGTGGGTCTGAAACCCACCTATGGCCGGGTGTCACGGTTTGGTGTGGTGGCCTATGCGTCATCCCTGGACCAGGTGGGGCCCATTACCCGGGACGTGGCCGACGCGGCCATGATGCTCAATCTCATGGGCGGTCATGATCCCAAAGATTCCACCAGTGCACCTGAACAGATGCCCGATTTTACAAAGGGTATTGACATGTTTAAAGAGCAGGGTCTTTCCGGAATGACCGCAGGCATCCCCAAGGAATTTTTAACGCTTGAAGGCATTGATCCCGAAGTCAAAACAATGTTCGAAAGTGCTCGCAAAACCCTGGAAGGGATAGGCGTTACAATTAAAGAGATCTCACTGCCCCATACCAATTATGTGGTGGCTGCCTACTATATCATTGCCCCCTGTGAAGCCAGTGCCAACCTGGCCCGGTTCGACGGGGTAAGATACGGGGTCAGGGATATGGAATCCGACGATCTCATTGAGATGTACAAGAGAACCAAGTCCAAAGGATTTGGACTCGAAGTCCAGCGCCGGATTATTATCGGCACGTATTCTTTGTCTTCGGGGTATTATGATGCCTATTATGGCCGTGCCTCCCAGGTGCGGGCCCTGATCATGGATGACTTTAAACGGGCCTTTGAAGAATGCGACATTATTTTGTCTCCTGTGGCACCGACGCCTGCCTTTAAAATTGGTGAGAAGGTGGCAGATCCCTTGACCATGTATTTAAGCGATATTTTTACCCTGTCCTGTAATATGGCAGGTATCCCCGGGATTTCAGTGCCTGCAGGTATTTCTTCCACCGGGCTCCCCATGGGGCTTCAGATGATGTCCCGGCATTTTGATGAAATATCCCTGATCCGGGCGGGATATGGATTTGAACAGGCTGTTGGCAAAGATATTGAATTGCCCGAATTGTAAATTAATTATATAAGGAAGGTTAACATGTCCACTGTCATCCCCCAGGGCAATGCCCTGAAAAACGCCATCGCGTGGGTGTCTGAAAAAAGAAAAGCCCAGCCGGACCTGAATGTGAAAAAACTGGCGAATGAAGCCTGTCTGCAGTTTGATTTAAGTCCTAAAGACAGCGAATTTCTGCTGCGGTTTGTAAAGGAAAACTCGAATACGCCTTTATGAGCAGAATACGCATTCTTCCTGATCTCCTGTCCAACCAGATCGCGGCCGGTGAAGTGGTACAGCGGCCGGTTTCCGTGGTTAAGGAACTGGTGGAAAACGCCATGGATGCCGGGGCTGACAGGATTATTGTGGAGATTGAAAACGGCGGGAAAACCTTAATCCGTGTTTCGGACAACGGGTGCGGGCTTTCCCGGGATGAGGCGGTGCTGGCACTGGAGCGGTATGCCACATCCAAGATCTACACAAAGGAAGACCTGTTTTCCATTTCAACGTTTGGGTTCAGAGGCGAGGCCCTACCATCCATTGCATCTGTATCAAAATTCAGTTTTGTGTCCCGTACAGCGGATAACGCCATCGGTACCCGGGTGGATATGAATGGCGGCAAGCTTTCCGGTGTAACTGATACCGGCGCGCCTGTGGGCACTATGGTGGAAGTCAGGCGGTTGTTTTTCAACACCCCAGCTCGAAGAAAATTTTTAAAAAGCGAAAATACGGAGGCTGGACATATTGCCGATGCCTTAGCCGGTCTTGCCATGGGAAATCCCGGAGTGGGATTTCGCCTTGTGGTCAACCGCAGATCCGTCAAGAGCTATCCGCCAGGTCAGAGCCTTTTTCAGCGGGCCCAGATGGTGTTGGGTAAAGAGGTGGCGGATCAACTGTACGAAATGCAGTGGCCAAAAATGGATGAAGACGGTGACAGCGGCCTGCCGGAATTATGTATCCGCGGGGTGTGTGCTAATCCCGGTGTTACCCGCAGTACAGCCAACCGGATTTTTCTGTTCGTTAACCGGCGCCTTGTGTATGACAGAGGGTTGGTTGCTGCCATGTTCCAGGGGTACCGGGGCCGGATCATGAAGGGGCGGTATCCTGTGGGGGCGGTGTGTGTGGAGCTGCCTTGTGACCAGGTGGACGTAAACGTGCATCCGACTAAACGCGAAATTAAATTTATTACCCCCGGCCCCGTATACCAAGCCTTATCCATTGCCGTGGCAAACGCCTTGTCCCGTGGTCAGGATGATAAACTATCCTATGCCAGAGCCGTTATGCCTCAGAAGAAGGATTCCCCAATGCCCGTCCAGGCTGCACTGAAATCCGCATCCCTATCAGAACAAAGATTGACGCCAGACTTGTTTGAAAGCGCTTCTACCCTGCAGTCGTCAACTGTGTATGACTCTTTTGATTCACCTGCTGAATCCTTTCAGGCGGCTGAAGCCCGTGAAAAGTCCTGGACCCCGGTACCGGAAACAAAACTGTCCGACCAGGCCCCTGTGGCTGGCCATGAACCTCAAACGTCAGATCAGGGTATTACAGCGCCCCTTTCGGAGCCTGAACCTTTTCAGGCAACTCAGTCAGGATTTAGGGTGGTCGGTCAGGTGCTCAATATTTATATTGTGGTGGAAAAGCAGAACCATCTGATACTGGTGGACCAGCATGCCGCCCATGAGCGCATTGTCTTTGAGCAGCTTTTAAACCGCTATAAGCATATGGATGTCCAGAGCCAGTCCCTGGTGGTTCCCGAGGTTCTGGAACTGAGCCATAAGGAGGCGTTGGTCCTTGACTCAATTATGGCGGATTTGGCCGACTTGGGTATTAAAGTTGAACCCTTTGGCGGGACATCATTTGTAATAAAAGCCGTGCCTGTGCTGGTGGAGGAAAAGCAGGTGGGGCCCATGGTGGTGGAAATGGTGGAGAAAATCAGCCATGCCAATGGCACGGGCCTTAAAAATGACTGGCTTGAAGATGCCCTGGCCACGATGGCCTGCCACCGGTCTGTGCGGGGCGGACAGTCCATGTCTCTAAAGGAAATGACAGCGCTTGTGGCACAGTTGTTTACCTGTGAAAATCCCATGCACTGCCCCCATGGCCGTCCGGTCTTTGTGTCCTTTGATGCCCGCAGTCTTGAAAAGCTGTTCAAAAGACTTGTATGAGACCGGGGGATGGGATATAAAAATTAAAAATTTGGGTTTAGTTTAATCTGATTAGAAATATAAGGAAAATACATGCGAAAATCCATACAAACATTTTTTACTTTCAAAACAGTGGTTGCTGTTTTGACCTTTTTTGCGTTCTGGGCAACAGCCGGTACGGGGTTGTGCAGTGACGCAAAAACCGTGGCGGTCTTCCCCTTTGAAATGAATGCGTCCCAGGATCTTGGTTTCCTGCAGAATGGATTGTTTTCAATGCTTTCCTCAAGGCTTTCTGATGCCGGGAAAGTAGATGTTCTGGACCGGGAAACCGTTGACAAAGTCCTGGCCGGGGCAAAGGCAAGCGGGCTTGTTAAAGGCGCTTTCAATGAGGGGGTTGCCCGGGATTTAGGTGCGCAGATGGGTGTGGATTACGTCCTTTTTGGCAGCCTTACCCATTATGGGGAAAGCATCAGTTTGGATGCGGCCATGGTGGATGTTTCAGGGAAAAAAGAGACCCTTGCTTTTTTCGAGCAAAGTAATGCCATGGGCGATGTTATTCCCTTGGTGAACTCCTTTGCCGGTGATATCAACATGAAGGTGTTCAACCGCAATATAGATAACAAAATGTATGCCCGGCCCCAGCAACAGAATCCGACCCTTGGGGGGCTGCAGTCCGCCGGCGGTACCGGCCTCTACGGTGGCGGCATGATGGCCATGCAGGCAAGTCAGGGATTTACTACCCATCTTAAGATGGATGACGTGATCCGGGCCATGGCCACCGGTGACCTGAATAAAGACGACCGTCTTCAGGTTGTTACGGCAACGGATTCTTCACTTCAGATATACCATCTTGAGGGTAATATGCTCACTGAAGAAACCCACCTGGATTACCCATCCTATTTAAGAATTATCGGGCTGGATGTGGCGGATATTAACGGCAACGGATATCCGGAGATTTTTGTCACGGCCATGACCATAAACAGGGAAACCCTTTCTTCTTTTGTGGTGGAATATAACGGCTCATCCTATACAACGCTCCAGGACGGCCTGTCTTACTATTTCCGTGTGATTGATTCTCTGGATGGCAATCCCGTGCTTTATGCCCAGGATAAAGGCCGGGGCCCATATGCCGGAAAAATTTACATCATGACTCCGGCCAATGATACTTACCAGGAGGAAAAAGCCATCCGTGTGCCCAAAGGCACATCTTTGCTTGCCCTGAACAGGGGACCGGTCCGGGAGGACAGTGGTATTGAATTTTTAAGCATCAATCAGCATCATCACCTGGTGCTCATCAATGATGCCGGCTCAAATGAATGGGAGAGTACGGAAAAATACGGGAAGACCAACAATTATTGGCTTACAGGGGCCCGGGGCGCGGACAACACTTTCCGGGATCGGGAATACTTTAATCCCAGAATTAAATTTCACCCCGCGGGAGAGGATCAAAAAGAAAAAGTTTTTCTGATCACAAATAATGAAATTGGCGGCGGAACCCTGGGCCGGATTAAACGGTTCAAGGAGGGGCGTGTTGAAGTCATGTCCTGGAACGGTATCGCCCTTGCACCGGTATTTCAGACCGTGCCTTTGCAGGGTTGGGTCTCTGATTTTGATATTGCCGATATAGATAATGACGGGATAGAAGAACTGGTTATTTCCGTTGTGACCCGGTCCAAAATAGCCATCCTTGCCAAGGATAGAACCTCGAACATTATTTCTTATAAATTGAAATAATGCATGGAATTTAAAAAAAAACAATTGACAAACGCATTAAAAGAGCATTAAAAGTAGAAACTAATTTGGTATTCTGTTTTTAAAAGGAAGGCAGGATACTAATATTCAGGCAGTAAATAAATTAAAAGGAGAAAAAGATGAAAAAAATTATCGTAGCTATTGCAGCGCTTGCGCTGATGGCAAGTTCTGCGTATGCAGCAGAATGGAATTTTTACGGGGAAGCCATGGTTTATACAGGCTGGGTCGACTCTGATCCTGTTGATGACAGTACCGTAGGCGAAACAATCGGTAATTTCATTGATGACTTCGGCGATGACCTCCAGTATGATGAAGGTCTATATACTATTGCAAAGATTGGCGCCTATGTTAAAGTTTCTGATGAACTATCCGGTCGTTTTGAGTATCAGGTAAAAGACGGAGATGTAGTTCTTGAACATCTCTATGGTGCGTGGAATTTTGGTTCCGGTATCCTGACAGTTGGTCACACTGATACCCCTATCAATGTTGCGTATTCTGAGCAGCTTACCAGCAATGGGACTTATGAGGATCTTGGCCTCGGCGGATTCGGTGATTTCGATAACGGTCAAAATGCTGAAATCATGCTGACCTTCGGTGGGTTCTCCATTGCTGTTATTAATCCTGAAAGATCTGCCTGGACCTGGAATACAGACGAAACTTCCTATGAGGTAGAAGATGGTGACTATACCAATACCCAAGCTGTCATTCCCATGATTGCTGCTTGTTACAAAGCAACTTTTGATATGGGTGAAGCTCAAATTGCTGGCGGTTATAACACCTTTGAAATTGATGATAGTGAAGATATTGATGCCTATGGTGTTGCCCTTGGTGCACAGTTGAACTTTGGTGCATTGGGTATGTTTGTGACTGGTGTATGGGGCCAGAATATTGCTAATCTGGGTACTGAAACTGCTAGTCAATACACCGGCTACGCTATTTATGACGGTGTGGATGTTAACGATTGTGAATCCATGGGTGGTACCATTGGTGTAACTTATGCCGTTAATGACATGCTCGCCCTTGAAGCCGGTTATGGTTATATCCATGGCGAATTTGATGAAGGTGACCTTTCTAGTAGTATTGCTCAGTCCTACTACCTGCAGGCCGCCATTACCCTGGCTCCGGGTGTCACAGTTACTCCTGAAGTCGGCATGGTTGACCATAGAGAAGCAGGTACGACCGAAGATCTTTACTTCGGCGCTGCCTGGGCAATCGCATTCTAAGTTAAACAGACGTAATACATATAAAACTGCCTGAATTATAACGGGTTGCAGATTTCAAAATCTGCAACCCGTTTTTTTGTTTGTAAGAAACGGGTCGAACTCATTCCTGAAATAAAAATAAAGCATCAGTCCCTGGGATTTCCCATTTCGACCAAATTATTTTATGGTATTCCTGCCTCTATAAATGTTGAGATAGGTAATCTGTCCATCCAAAGGGCCAGGCTAAGGGAATCGGGATGGGGCTGTCTGTCGATCATGGCAGACAACACCCGACAACCAAGCGGGAACAACACAGTGACAACCGCTCAGATATCAAGGACCGTAGAGTAAATAAGTTGGGCAGAAATAAGGTAAGCGGTGTATGAACCACACCTTTTTAAGCCTGGCGGGGAGTTGTATAGTTGGATTCCAGCAAACTTTTATCCACGTTTTGTGGCATCAAAGCTTTAAATTCGTTTTTCGTCATGGCTTCCGGTAAATATTCAAAAATAAATTTGAGGTACCAATAAGGTTCAAGTCCATTGGCCTTGGCGGTTTCAATTAGGCTGTAAATGCAGGCACTGACCCTGGCGCCTTCGGATGTACACGAAAAGACCCCATTTTTCTTACCGACCACAAAGGGTCTTATGGCATTTTCAACCACATTCGGATTGGAGTCGATCAAGCTAAATATCAAGTTCTTGATAGATGATGTACAATGCTATGAAACAGTTCGTGAGCTAGGTTGGGCAAAAATACGTGAGTGTCCGTTTTGTTATTCCATACTCTGAAACTGGATTCGCCCACATCGGGGCATCTCACAGGAGAAACTTCCTTTTTTACCTCGGATTTTTCGAGTTCGTTCATAATGTTGGTAAACGAGGGAGATTTCTGCTTCATTCACTTAGGACCGCAGATTAAGGAATGGGAGCGAAATAATTTAACCTGGGAGCGCGGGCGTCTCGCCCGCATTGTTACTGCAGGCGGGACGCCTGCGCTCCCGGATATAACAAAATGGGTAAGTTATTTAAAACCCATTCCTAAATAACTTGAACGAAACAACTTGCCTTTTGGCCCATCTACTTCGTTGCATCAAAGGCCCAATAGGCATGCTATTCGACCTTTAATGCGCCTTGTAAATGAACCAAAATTCGGCGTTATTTCTGCCCAACTTATTTAATCTGCGGTCCTTATTGAAGTGATGATCAAGTAAACCCCAAAACGCGGCATGAGCCAAAAGAAAAAAGATCTGCCGGCAAAGGTGCTTTTCCTTTGCCGGCAGATCTATGCTTATGCTGCTTTTAAAATTACTGGAGCAGACTGGTCAGGTTTGAAGATGCGGCATTTGCCTGGCTCAGGGCATAGGAACCTGTCTGGGCCAGCAGAGACAGTTTTGCAAAATTAGCTGTTTCCTCTGCAAAATCGACATCTCGGATGGTAGATTCGGAGGCCGTTACATTGGTTTTGGTCACCGAAAGGTTAGAGATGGTGGATGTCAGCTGGTTCTCCACGAAATCCAGCGAACTTCTTGTGGCATCCAGGTCCGCCAGCGTTGCGTCTGCAATGGCGATGGCAATTTTGCATCCTCCTGTGTCATGACATTGAGATTTGCCAGGGTCAGGCCATTCCGGTCAGACAGTGCTATGGTAAGGGTTTGCGATTTGTGATATTTGGAGTATTATCAATAATTTTAGAATAGTATGAATAATCATAAAAATAAGACCCCAAAATGCGACAAGAGCTTTAAAATAATAACCTGATTGTGTGTGGGGGGCTCTAATATTTCATTACGATTACGGAGTCAAAAAGGTGTTTCTTTTTTAATTTATGATTTCTTGCTGAACAGCCGAATAGTATAATATGAACTGATAAAACCAATGAAAATTTGTAAATTTAGATGGGAAAATATAGTGTTTAACGACAAATCGATTTTAATTACAGGCGGGACAGGATCCTTTGGCAAATCATTTGTTAAAACCATCCTGACCCATTATCCGAATGTTAAACGACTGGTCGTCTACTCGCGGGATGAGCTTAAGCAATTTGAAATGTCCCAGATGTTTTCAAGCGACCAATATCCCAGTATCCGTTATTTCATCGGCGATATCAGGGATAGAGACCGGTTACGCCGGGGCCTGGAGGGCATCGACACCGTGATTCATGCTGCTGCCCTCAAACAGGTGCCGGCTGCGGAATACAATCCGTTTGAGTGCATCAAAACAAATATTCTCGGTGCACAGAATCTGATTGAAGCCTGCCTGGATACAAACAGTATCCGCAACGTGATCGCCCTTTCGACAGATAAAGCTGCTGCGCCCATCAATCTTTACGGGGCAACCAAACTGTGTTCGGACAAATTGTTTGTGGCAGCCAACAATATAAAAGGACAACGGGACATTCGGTTTTCAGTCGTCCGGTATGGCAATGTCATGGGTTCCCGGGGGTCTGTGGTTCCTTTTTTTCTTAAAAAACGTCCCACCGGTATTCTGCCCATCACTGACCCGCACATGACCCGCTTTAACATCAGTTTGCAGGATGGGGTCGATATGGTGATGTGGACCATCAAAAATTCCCGGGGCGGAGAAGTCTTTGTTCCTAAGATTGCTTCCTATAAAATCACCGATCTTGCCATGGCGATCGGCCCGGAATGCGAACACCCAATCGTGGGCATCCGGCCCGGAGAAAAAATTCATGAAGAGATGATCACGGACAGTGACAGTTTCAACACAGTGGACCTGGGCAGATATTATGCCATCCTGCCCACCACGGGCAAACAGAATGCCCAGCATTATTGTGATCATAACGGCTGCAAACTGGTGCCCCCGGGATTTGCCTACAACAGCGGCACCAATCCGGATTTCTTAACAGTGGAACAGCTGCGGGAGTTGATCCGGCAGGATGTGGATCCTAATTTTGAGGTGTAGGCAATGATCCCTTATGGCAGGCAGCATATCACCCAGGCGGACATTGACGCGGTTGTCGATGTCCTGCAATCTGATTTTCTCACCCAGGGTCCGAAAGTACCGGCATTTGAGCGGGCCGTTGCGGACAGGATTGGGGCAAAATATGCAGTGGCTGTTAATGCTGGAACCAGTGCCCTGCATGTGGCATGCCTGGCCCTGGGGCTCGGCCCGGGGGACATTTTGTGGACTTCACCCATCACCTTTGTGGCCTCTGCCAATTGCGCCCTTTACTGCGGTGCCAGAGTGGACTTTGTGGACATTGATCCACACACCTACACTATGTGCCCCAAAGCCCTTGAAAAAAAGCTGGAGCAGGCAAAAAAGGAAAACCGCCTTCCCAAAATCGTTGTCCCGGTGCATCTGTGCGGACAGTCCTGCAACATGAAAGCCATCTTTGATCTGTCCCAAAAATATGGATTTAAAATTATTGAAGATGCCTGCCATGCCCTGGGCGCTGAATACAAAGGATCGCCCGTCGGCAATTGCCGATACAGCGACATCACAGTATTCAGCTTTCACCCTGTGAAAATCATCACCACCGGCGAAGGGGGTATGAATACCACCAACGATGCAGATCTGGCCTCGCACATGAGCCGGCTGTGCAGTCACGGCATTACCCGGGACCCGGATCTTATGACCCACCCACCGGACGGCTCCTGGTATTATCAGCAGATTGATCTCGGGTTTAACTATCGCATGACCGATATCCAGGCAGCGTTAGGACTTAGTCAACTTGAAAAACTAGATAAATTTATCGCCAGACGCCGAGCAATAGCCAAACGATATAACCAGCTTTTGGAAAAATTTCCGGTAATCACGCCCTGGCAGGACCCGGATGGGGTTTCTGCCTGGCATCTTTATGTAATCCGCCTGCAGCTGGACAAAATACGTCAAACCCATCAACAGGTGTTTGTGGCTTTAAGAGAAAAAGGAATCGGTGTTAATCTGCATTATATTCCTGTTTATCAGCAACCTTATTATAAACAAATGAATTTTCATTCTGGCCTTTGTCCACAGGCAGAGCAATATTATTCAGAAGCCATAAGTATCCCCATATATCCAGATCTAACTGAGATGCAACAAAATAAAATTGTAACAGAATTGCAACAAACGTTAAAATTATGAATATAGCTATTATTCCGGCCAGAGGCGGTTCAAAGCGAATCCCCCATAAAAATATTAGAATGTTTTGCGGACGACCAATGATTGCATATGCTATTACAGCAGCAAAAGAATCCGGCCTTTTTAAACACGTTGTCGTTTCTACAGATAATGAGAAAATTGCACGAATTGCCAGAGAATGGGGCGCAGTAATACCTTTTGTCCGACCGTCCGAACTGGCAAACGACTATACACCGACAGCTCCGGTTATCGTTCATGCAATTGAAGCTTGCAGAATTATGGGATGGTCCTTTGAAAATGTTTGCTGTATCTATCCAGGAGTGCCGTTTATTTGTAATGATGATTTGAAAGATGCATTAAATCTTCTGTTAAAAAGTGAATCGGAGTTCTGTTTTCCCGTTACTGAATTCCCATCTGCTGTCCAAAGAGCGCTCATCCGCTTGGAAGATGGGAAAATGAAGCCTCTTTACCCTCAATTTGAAACCACAAGGACTCAAGATCTTCAACCGGCCTATCATGATGCAGGGCAATTCTATTGGGGGAATACAGAAGCTTGGGAAAAAAACATAAAAATACATAGCAATGGTATCGGATATGTAATTCCAAACTGGCGTGTTATAGACATTGACACACCAGCAGATTGGAAGCGAGCTGAGATGCTTTTTAATAGCTGTTATCAGTCTGATTTAGGTTAAATATTTGTAAACGGGTGCAATCCAATAGTTTAGATTTGATATTTTTTGGCAACATAACAGACAAACCATAAAATCCAGGTTCTATAAAATCAGGAGGTTATGAATGTCACATTTTGACTTTTTATGCAGAATACCCGTGATTAGGCCAAAATCTAAACTATTTGATTGCACCCTTTGTAAACTTTTAAATGATGGAGCATCAAATGTCTTTTAAAACTGAACAAGAAAAATCTTGGGCAGGGGAGTTCGGCACACAGTATATTAAAAGTCATGCATTGCTCTCGTCCAATCTATATTTTTTTCCAGGGCGTTACCGTTCAGCACACGGTGTGAAAACATGTATAAAATTCGGTGCCAACATTGGTATGAATCTTAAGGCGTTAAAGTTATTGTTTCCTGAACAGGAAAAATATGGCATTGAAATAAATTCAGATGCGGTAGGTGAATTGGTTAAAAATATCCCGCCCAATCATGTGTGTCACAGTTCAATACTGGATTTCCCGCCTCCCAACACACATAAAATGATATGGGATTTGGCGCTGATAAAGGGTGTGTTGATACATATCAATCCAGACGAATTGAATTTAGTGTATGACAAATTGGTAACTGCGTGTGAAAAATACCTGCTCGTGGCAGAATATTTCAACCCGACACCTGTCGCTATTCCTTATCGTGGTCATGTGGATCGTCTTTTTAAACGTGAATTTGCTGGTGAAATTATGGATCGTTATCCGTGTATGAAACTCCTGGACTATGGTTTTGTCTACCGAAGAGATCCTCATTTTCCACAAGATGATATCAGTTGGTTTCTCATGGAGAAGCGTTTATGAGCCATGCTGTAAAAATAGTCTTCCGTACTGACGCATCCCTTCAGATCGGCACTGGTCATGTCATGCGTTGCCTGACGCTGGCAGAAGCCTTGAAGAAGGAAGGTGCTCAATGCCATTTTATCAGCCGGGAACATCCGGGAAATCTGTTTGATCAAATTAAACAACAAGGATTCATTGTAAAAGCTCTTCCGGCCACTACCAAAGAGATGTTTTTTGATGATTCAAATAACGCGGTTCATTCTGAATATGCTTCGTGGCTTGGCACATCCTGGACAACCGATGCAGAACAGACAAAAAGCAGTATAGGAAATACAGTTTATGATTGGCTGATTGTTGACCACTATGCGTTGGATGAAAAATGGGAAAAGGAACTGCGACCAAAGTGCCGCAATATAATGGTAATCGATGATCTGGCTGACAGGTCCCATGACTGTGATTTGTTGCTCGATCAAAATTTAGGCCGTGATCAAAATCATTATAACCAGATTGTACCTAAAAACTGCACTGTTTTGACTGGCCCCCATTATGCACTGTTGCGCCCTGAATTTGCCGCACTTCGCGATTATAGTTTGCGTCGTCGTGTCAACCCGAAATTTAAACATCTGATGATTTCAATGGGGGGTGTAGATCAGATCAACGCCACAGGGAAGATTCTTGAAGCAATAAAAGAGTGTGAACTCCCCAATTATTTGCGTATCACTGTTGTGATGGGACTCAATGCGCCCTGGCTGTTACAGGTCAAATCCCTTGCAGAGCAGCTGCCGCAGTCTACGGAAGTTATGGTCAACGTACAGAACATGGCGCAGCTGATGACTGACAGCGATCTGGCCATAGGAGCTGCCGGTAGTACCTCCTGGGAAAGGTGCTGTTTGGGTTTGCCTTCAATCATCGTTATTTTAGCCGAGAATCAACAGTTTATTGCAAACAGTTTACAGTCAGCCGGGGCCGCAAAAACATTTTCTATCAATGATGATGTAAATGCTTTAGGCAAAATAATAAAAAAAATGATTGGCAATACTAATGAGGCTCCCAAAATGAGTGCGGTAGCTGCTTCAATTACCGATGGCAATGGTATCAATAAAATTACTACAAAATTACAGGCTATGACACATATATGAAAATTTCTTTACTTTGCAGTGATCCAAATCATCCGGTAAATGCTTATCTGTTACGATGGATTGAACGTAATGAAGCAACTCATGCCATAAGTCTTGTCCGATCAAAAAAATATCTATCGGGGGGTGATATACTTTTTTTAGTTTCGTGTTCGGAAATCATTGGTCCCATAGAGAGAAAAAAATATCGGTCTACTCTGGTTTTGCATGCTAGCAAATTACCACATGGACGCGGTTGGAGTCCACATATATGGCAAATAATTGGTGGCGCAAAAGAAATTACACTGAGTCTTTTAGAAGCTGAAAATGCTGTTGATACCGGACGAATATGGCATCAGGTAACACTTTCTGTCCCCAAACATGCGCTATGGGATGAAATAAACGAGCAGCTTTTTAATGCAGAAATTTCCTCAATAGACTTTGCTGTTAAACATTTCGAAAAGATAAATCCTGTTGAGCAAAATAAAAATATTGAACCATCATACTTTCCAAAACGAAAACCTATTGACAGTAAAATCGATCCTAAAAAGAGTATATTAAGTCAGTTTGATCTTATCCGAGTTTGTGATCCAAATAGATTTCCAGCATATTTTGAACTTCACGGGCACAAATATAAACTTCAATTGGAAAAAATCAGAGATTAAAATGATCACCATTAACAATCGAAAAATAGGACCTTCCGAAAAACCCTTTATCATCGCTGAAATGTCCGGCAACCACAACCAATCCCTTGATCGGGCACTTGAAATTGTAGAGGCGGCAGCCAAGGCCGGAGTCCATGGGCTGAAAATCCAGACATACACGCCGGACACCATGACGTTGGATCTGAATGAGGGAGAGTTTCTCATCAGTGATTCCGACAGTCTGTGGGCAGGGAAATCCTTATATGAGCTGTATGGCGAGGCCTATACCCCCTGGGAATGGCACAAGCCCATTTTCGACCGTACCCGGGAATTGGGCATTATCCCATTCAGCACACCGTTTGATGACACGGCCGTCGATTTTCTGGAAGACCTGAATGTGCCATGCTACAAAATCGCCTCGTTTGAAAATACGGATCTGCCGCTGATCCGGCGCGTTGCCGCAACCGGTAACCCATTGATCATTTCCACAGGCATGGCCACCATAGCGGAACTCGATGAAACGGTCCGTTCCGCCCGTGAGGCCGGCTGCAAGGATCTGATTCTGCTCAAATGTACCAGCACCTACCCGGCCACGGCCGACAATACCAACATTCTGACCATTCCCCATATGCGGGAACTGTTCGACTGTGAAGTAGGATTGTCCGATCATACCATGGGTGTCGGGGTATCCGTCGCAAGCATTGCTATGGGTGCTTCTGTTATCGAAAAACACTTTACCCTCAATCGGGCTGATGGCGGTGTAGACAGCGCTTTTTCAATGGAACCCCAAGAAATGGCCCAGTTGGTAACTGAAACCGAACGTGCCTGGCAGGCTCTGGGAAAGATAACTTACGGCACTACGCAGGCCGAAGAAAAATCACGGATTTTTCGCCGCTCTCTTTATATAACACAGGATATGAAGGCCGGAAATATTTTGACAAGAGAAAATGTCCGTGCCATCCGGCCAGGGCATGGATTGCCTCCAAAGTATCTGGATGTGGTGGTGGGGAAGCGAGTGTGCCGGAATGTTAAACGAGGAACACCGGTAAGTTGGGGATTGTTTTGATTGAAGAGGCACCATGTTTTTCCAAAGATATTAAGACAAGAAATGGACTGAAAACTTTCCTTTTCATGTCTACATTCTTACGTTTCCCCCCTTATGTTAAGATATTTATCGCCTCAAAGAAACACTTGTATTAATATAAACCTGAGTTAGCGGCATAAAGATTGCTTTTTTGAATATAACACATTGAAATTTTAATATAAAATTAATATAATGGCATTAAAAAAACATTCACTTCGGAGGTGAAGACCGATGCCGACCACTATCAATGTAAAACATGGAAATGAAAACCTTGTCAGTCAAAGCGGATTGCTCCCTGTAGGTGCATTGCTTAAGTCCATTAATTTTGCTGAGCGCTTCAAAAATTTACCGGATGTACATTGTGTTGATCCTAATATTTCTCATGGAGAGATCCTTTCGTCCATGTTAGGACTTATTTGTGTTGGTAAGCCAGACTACATCGCTATTGAAATTTTCAGGCAGGATCCATTTTTTTTTACCCAAGCTATGGGAATCAGCAATTGTCCTTCCCAATCAACCTTGCGTGAACGTATTGACCTGATCGGGGAATCTGCCAATGAACTTATCAAGGAAGCTTCAGTTGAAATGATTCGAGGCAAAGCACCCGCCATTTCACCAGTTCAGACGAGTGTCGGCAATTATATTCCCTTAGACCTGGATGTCAGCCCCTTTGACAATTCAAAAACGAAAAAAGAGGGGGTTTCCAGGACATACAAAGGTTGTGATGGATATGCACCGATGTTCGGATATCTGGGAACTGAAGGATATTTAATCAATGTGGAGCTTAGAAAAGGCAGTCAGCATTGTCAAAAAAACACCCCGGCATTCATTCAAGAAATATTGAAATTAACCAGGCAGATCACCCAAGAACCTCTTCTTATGCGTCTTGATTCAGGAAATGACAGTCAGGATAATTTTGAAATAATAAAAAAATACGAAGGTGTTGATGTCTTGGTTAAGCGCAATTTACGTAAAGAATCTTTGGATGGCTGGTTTATCCTGGCTCAGAATACTGAAAACGTTAAATTGATTCGCTGTAAACACAAAAGTGTGTGGGTCGGGCAAACAACTGTTGACCCCAAAGGGCATGCATTGCCACGTCCGATTGTCTTCAAAGTGACTGAACGATATGAAGAAAAAGGAGAACCCCTGCTTTTTCCCAAAATCGAAGTAGAGACCTATTGGATTACCATAACCGGGCTGAGCCCCCAAGAGGTCATTAATTTATACCATGATCATGGAACCAGTGAACAATTTCACTCAGAAATTAAAAGTGATATTGGGTTAGAACGGTTCCCCAGCTGCCATTTTAGCAGCAACAGCCTGATTCTCCATCTCGCTCTTTTGGCGTACAACACCCTTAGAATCATAGGCCAAATTAGTCTTGAGGAACAGGATGAGAACAATCTTCCGGTCAACCGTAGAAAAACAGTCTCACGAAGGAGGTTAAGAACAGTCATGCAGGACTTAATGTATATGGCCGGCCGTTTAATTTATAGTGGCAGGCGGTGGAGCATTTCATTTGGTAAGATTAACCCATTCGCCCAATTGGCTGAGAACGTATTGCACCGATTACGTTGTTCTCCCGGATAAGCGCATTATTGGGTGAAAACTTGGGCTGGAAAAGTTATGCGCAGAGCGCTAATGGTGAACTATTCCTATCTGGCGTGATTTGAGCATGGGAATTGAGTATAGTTCAGTAAAAAAACGGATTAGCTAGGATTGCCAGCCAATAAACCATCAAATATGATCTTAGGTCAGGGTTTGCAGAGGCCAAACCTCAGCAGATTTTTATGTATCAGAGGGCAAAGGCTGATTAGGCAAATTTTATGCCGGGAATTCAGGATAAATTTAAAGGCTGATTTATGGAAAACTATTGTTTTATTTCATCAATGTTTCGTTCCGGAAGCACAATGCTTGCGAGAATGCTTAATACGCATAAAAATGTGGCCTGTGCAAGTGATCCGATGCGCCCTATTTTCAATAGCTTTCGATATGATTTAGCTAAAAATAATTATAAAAATGCACATAAAAGATTTGATCCTTTAGATGATTATTTTTTACAATCCTTTGATTTATTCCAGCAAATACTGAAGGGTACATTTGATGTTAAACCAGGCATTGATCATAGAAGATTATTTGAGGTAATACAAAATAGGGCAATGGCATTTTCAGGCAACTGGGCAGAGCAGATAGAGGTGAATGATTTCAATTCATACAGTGAGTATATTAAATATTTTACAAACCAGATAGATAAAATTTATGGCGAAAATAAAAATAATTCTTACGTAATATTTAAAGAAGTTTGGGCATTAGAATTTTTTCCGGCTCTGAAAAAACTTTTCCCAAATATAAAATGTATTGCAATGGTAAGAGACCCTCGAGATATAGTTGCATCAAAAAATGCAACGGGATTGTCTTATCCCTATTTTTTTATGGGTAGGCAGTGGAGAAAACTAGCATTTTTATCATCCTATCTGAATCATTTATACAAAGATGATTTTTATGTTATTAAATATGAAGATTTGGTCAGTCAGTCAGATCAATACGTAAAAAATCTATGTGCTTTTTTAGGAATTGAATTCGAACAGAACCTTTTGGACACAACTCAATATAAGGATGGCTCAGGTAATCCATGGTTCCAGAACACATCTTATGGTACAAATGTTCCTCAATATATAAATTCCAAATCAATTGGCAAATGGAAAAGTCAACTTAATGATTTAGATGTTAGATCTATTGAACTCATTTGTAATGATTGGATGCAGCATTTTGACTATCAATTATCCAACAGCCGAAATGATTTATTATCTATGGGGGTAGACGATTTTCGAATTTTTAATAACAATGAGTTGGCAACGTGGATTCGGCCTTTTGCTTTTGACCGTGATAGGGAATGGCTTTCCAATCAAATGCTAATAGAAAAAATGAGATCTTATGAAAAACGGTGTTTTTCTGATGATGAAAATTTCCGTTTGCAAATTAAGTGGTGGTAAAATGAGCTTAGCCTATACAATAATATCCGATCTTTGGCGTTTACCAAGACATTTTGCATCTAGTGGGTATGATGAAGCTGTGGCCTATTTAAAAAAGATACTACCATTCCGTGAAATTAAATTTACTTCAGAGGATGAATGTAACGGCTGGATCATCCCGCCTAAATGGGAGGTCTTACAAGCTCTCATAATTAAAGATAACAAAATTATCTTAGATGGGATGAAACACCCTTTATCTGTTGTGAGTCATTCTCTTTCTTTTGAAGGAAACGTTGATCTTAAGACATTAAAACAACATCTGCACTACGATAACCGTTATAATGATGCCATCCCTTATCACTTCCGCTATTCATATCGTCCATGGGATAGAGATTGGGGTTTTTGTGTAACTAAAAACTTTTATGAAAGCCTGGAAGATGGAATCTATTCAATAAAAATCAAAACACTTGAAGATGAGCCTGAATTAAAAATAATTGATTATAGAATTCAAGGTGAATCAGATTATGAATTTTTGTTTGTAGCTCATTTAGATCATCCAGGAATGGCGAATGATGACTTAAGTGGATGTGCTGTAGGCTGTGAATTGATGAATGAACTTTCAAAACAAAAAACAAAATTTTCATATAGACTTATTTTAGTGCAAGAGATTATAGGCTCCCAATTATACTTGGAAAAAATTTTTAAAAACAATATTATTGGTGGTGTATTTCTTGAAATGCTTGGAGTAAATATTAATTTATCGATGCAAAGTTCATATGCTGAGACTTCGAGCATGGACTATTTTTTGAAAAAAGCATTAAAAGAATATAATTGTGAGAATATTTTGGAATTTAAAAGTATTATCGGAAATGATGAACTCGTATTTGAATCTTATGGCATCCCAATGCCTTCTCTTATCAGATTCCCATACCCTGAATATCACTGCGACAAAGACAATATTGATATTATCGAGCAAAGCAAATTATCAGAAGCAATAGCAATTTTACTAAAGATGGTAGAATTTATTGAAGATGATATAGTTATAAATAAAAAGTTCAAAGGTGTTATGTGCCTGTCAAATCCGAATTGTAATTTATATGTTGATTCCGGGCAACCAGCATTTGGGAAAAATGACGACAACATACAAATGAGAAGGGTTATGGATTATCTTTCAATTATGCCTGAAACTGAATTTTTATCTATCCTTTGTCATAAATTTAAAATAAATAAAAATGTTGTTTATGAATATCTTAAAAAGTGGGCAGACCATCATTTAATAGAAATGATTTAATCGCTAACATTAGAAATGGATCATAAGACTATGATACTGGATCTAAATGAAAAAGAGTTGACGGATTTGATGGTCAAACAACTTCGAGCATTATTGTGTTTCAATGAATCTACGGAACTAATGGATTTAAAGAAGGCAATTCAACTAGCAATAGATAAAATAGCGTATTTGATACCAAGGTGTAAAAATAAGTACTATTTTAAAAATGGTGCTCCATACTTTACACCATTTCATTCGGGGCAAAATACAATTTTTTGTTACTTTGTATCGCATATCCTTTATGTTAATTTAGGGAATGAAAATTTAGCAGAAAGAATTTTCTACTTAAACAAAATCCTTAATGGGATTAACATATATTATACGACAAAACTCCCTGATATTTTTTATTTGGACCATGCCGTTGGAACTGTCATAGGTAAGGCCGATTTTTCAGATTATTTTCAATTCAGGCAAAACGTCACTGTTGGAAATAATTTTAACAAATATCCTCGATTTGGAAGGAATGTTCATCTTTGGTCGGGTGCTACAGTTATCGGAGATTGTAATATCGGCAACAATGTTATTATTTCTGCCAGAACATACCTTAAAGATCAGGACATACCTGATAATAGTATTGTATTTGGAAAGTATCCTGAAATTACTATTAAAGGAAAAGATGAAGATTATTTTTTAAATAATAATTATTTTAATATGGATATAAAGTAAATTGAATGAGTCGATTTCATGAACTCCATGAGAATACACGAAAGACTTCTGGTCTCTTTTAAAAAACTGATTTCGTTCATATCAGGGTATCTCACAAAAAACATTTAACGGGTAAATACATGTGGACAGAATAAATAGCATAGCCAAACAACATGATTCAATCGTTATTTTCAAACGGTTGCCCTGACTTTAACCGGCAGCCAGTTTTTTAAACTGCCTATATGCTTCAAGGGCAGCCTCAAGATTATCAAGATTTTTATAGCAGTCACCGATTTTTTTTAGAGCTCCAACCTGTTCAGGCAAAGCCAGAAAATATCGTTCATACGCCATGATGGCACCATTGTAATCTTTTTGAGCCTGAAGAATATCGCCGATATTATCCCAGTACACGGCATAATTCTTATCTAAATCCACCGCTTTTTTCAGGGTTTCCAGACCGGAGTTAAAATCACCAAGGGCAAAATAGGTATCGGTTATAGAAATATATAGACCTGGCTCGTCAGGCAAATCGGTTAGAGCTTTTTGAAAACTATCCAACGCTTTTTGATACTCTTTCTCCTCTATTAAAAGATCGCCGTAGACGTGATAAAAATTTGCGACAGCAAATTTGTCCATGGAATTTTGGAACTCTTTTTCATTGATTTCGGTTCCAACCAGGTTCTCAAAAATTTGCCTGTTTGTTTCTATTTTTTCTTTATCCTGGGTCTCAAGGCTTTGCCTTGCTGTCTGCATATCATATTCAACCACCTTTCTAAAAAATGCCTTAAGATTTTTATGATATGAACAACATTTCAAGCCCCTTAATAAAAGATTTCTCATTCTGTTCGAATAAGCATCTGAAGGAATAGTTTTGCCCTCTGGAACAGCTTTCTTAAAATAGAAATCAGCTATTTCATAACCTTTATCAAAAATCCTCTCTTTATAAGAGCTATCCAAGGTTAATGCTGACTTAAAATAATTATTAGCCTTTTCATATTCACTACGAAACAATGCGATAACACCCAGGTAAAAATTTATTTCCGCAAATTCATCCAGACCAGAGCTATACCTAACCAATAATTTTTCTAAAAGCACATAATCTTCTGACTGATAATAAATTCTTGTCAATTCAAGAATATCCTGCACCTCAGCCTTTATGGGGGCCTCTAACTGGGGGTTCACCGGAAAAGGATTTTTATTGTTCGTTTTGGCAGCTGCCCCTGTTTTGCCCTGGCTGTTTGGGTTGTTTCGTTCTATTTTGGCCAATAGAGCCTTTTCATTGTTGTGATAAACTATCAGTTCATTCAGCTGTTTTTTAAACTTGGTTAGATTCTTTATTCTAAGTTTATTTACCCTGTCAGTTCTGACCACGCTCTTTGAGAGCCATTCCAAATATTTTTCAGGCTCTTTTTCAAGGGTTTCAATTTCTTTTTTTTCCCTCTCATCCTCTCTCATGCCATCCATGGTCATATCATCAAAAATCGACCATAGCTGGTTTTTATCAGCTCGATTGTGACACGAATCCAGATCAACTATTTTTTTTTGCAGTTTCAAGGGAAGCTTTGATAGGGAGGTCAATCGTTTCCCATTGCCTTTTAATTTATCCACATCCCTTAGAACTGATACGGATAGCCGGTCTGCCTTGTCTATTATTTTTTCAAGATTTTTTAATTTGTTAAGGGTGGTTCGCATGGATTTTTCAAGATTAGTTTTCTTTGGCTTAACCTCTTCATCAACAACCACAGGATTTTTGCAGAACCTTTCTATGGCAGAGGCAAGCGTAATGTTTTCAGTACCCTCTATAACCGCACCGCCTTCCGTGGCATTTATGAATTTACCTTTTGCCCCTTCAATCATCTCCTCAAAGGCAAGCTTATAAGAAAAAAATACCCTTGTCGTGGGGACATCAGGACCATTTACCCCCTTTACCCACAAAATATTCCGCCCATCCTTGAGCATGGTATCCATGGATTCTTTATTTGTTAATACCACATTTGAGGAGTGATCCTTGTTTTCAGAAAATGCCAGGTCCTGCCCTACAAAGATGACAGGATCACACCCCATGACCTTTGCAGATATAAAATTCAGGTGGGCAACTGTTCCGGCTGCCCCCACTGCCAGTTCCCCTCCTAGGGAAGTGTTGATCCAGCTTTCAAGAGCATGGTGACCAAATGCCCAGAAGATGTTTTTTGCTGGAAAAACTTTGGGTACAACCGGGGTAACCCAGGAGGTGCAGATAAGATTGATATCTCTGCTCAGGGGATTAGCTGCCACGCCTGCAATTTTTTCATATGTAAGCTCCTGATAGTCAATGGCGGTTACAAAATCAGGCTTTATTCCCCGGGCAAGGAGAGACGGCAGCGCAGCGTCCACAGATATGATGACAGCTTTACCCACAGCCCTGGAGATCTCATCGATATTCTTGTCAAGGGATGGGCCGGCCGCAACTATCAAGGCAGGAATCCCCTTGAATTTATAGGAAAGCTCCTCCAGCAGGTTATCATGGTGAATCGATGTCAGATGTTTTATTCTGTTTTCGAAAAATTGCTGGCCGTGTATCGTCTTGGTTGAACCCTCCATGTTGCAATCGCTGGCATAATTAAAAACAGAGGCGGCTAATTGTTCATAGGCGTTGTTTGCCTGGAAACAGGCGGTAAGTTTGTAGGTGTGAATATCTTCAAGCATTAACCCCCGGTTTGCGGGTTTGAGTATATCCGACACATCACCCGGATCACCAAGGGAGAGAATAACACGATTGTCGGTAAGAAGGTCTGAGAGGTCCAGATGATTCAAGCCGCAAAGAAAGAATTCGATATTCAGCTCAAATATAATAATGTGCTTGATCTTTTTCAGCCTTCGTACGATTTCAAGGGCTGAATATCCAAGCCCTAATCCCAGAATTATCATAACCCCTGTTGATTCCTCTCCAATCCTGGAAAGAAAAGAATCACACTCTCTGCCCGGCTTATCTGCATCATGGAAATATATGGATAGATTTTCAGACAAGTTTAATTTTAAATTAGGCTTGTCACTGTTTTTAAAAACAAGCTCTGCCTGATTTGGCATATCTTGGGCCCCGGAAATTTTTTCCCATTCACCAGGATGCTTTTTTTTCAAAAAGGCCATATTGCTTTCAAAAATTTCCATTAATCCAATCTCCATATGATTTAATCTATATAAAAGTCACGGGGTAACCTGGTTTATCCATACATAGGCCCGACTCACAACGAAACATGGCGGTAATTCAAGAGCTTATTGGGACTTTTGTATAAATGAAATTTTTGCCCACAGAAGGCTTGCATAATTAACGCTTTTGCTATTCGTATCGACACAAGAGGATGTTATCTAAAGCATGAAACTTGATACTCAATGATCAAGTTTTTGTTAATTTGCCCAATTTCCGCCTTGAATTTGAACAAATTTTCTAAAAACTTGATGATCGAGTGATAAAAAATTCAGCCTCCAAAAGAACATAACCACATTTATGCAAAAACAGGCCCAACAACTTGATCATTGAGTATCCTTAATTTAGGAACAGGTCTTAAAGAACTTGCCCCTTTTGTTATATCCGGGAGCGCGGGCGTCCCGCCCGCATGTCCGCAAGTATTGTAAAGATGCAGGCGAGACGCCCGCGCTCCCAGGTTAAGTTATTTCGGACTCATTCCTTAATATTCCATGGATAAAAAAATCTGCCGACAAAGGAATTTTTCCTTTGCCGGCAGGTTAGGTTATGCTGCTTTCAGAAATTACTGGAGCAGGCTGGTTAGGTTTGAAGATGCGGCGTTTGCCTGGCTCAGGGCATAGGAGCCTGTCTGGGCCAGCAGAGACAGCTTGGCAAAATTGGCTGTTTCCTCTGCAAAATCGACATCTCGAATGGTGGACTCGGAGGCCGTCACATTGGTTTTGGTCACCGAAAGGTTAGAGATGGTGGATGACAGCTGGTTTTCCACGGAACCCAGGGAACTTCTTGTGGCATCCAGGTCCGCCAGCGCAGCCTCGGCAATGGTTATGGCAATTTCAGCATCCTCCTGGGTCAATACGCTGATGTCAGCCAGGGTCAGACTTTCTTGGTCGGATAGGGATATCGCCTCGCTGATGCTTTCTCCGCCGAATATTACCTCACTTCCCGCTTCAAGCGTACTTCCTTCTCCAATCGTTAATTTTTCTGTAAGCTCAAAATCGTCGCCGGTGGCAAATGTCAGGGCTTCTGTAATGGTCGTTCCTGCTTTTATTTCCGTACCTGCGATTTTCATATCCTGGTTAATTGTGGTCCCTGCGGCAAGGATTGTACCGCTTGCAACTATACTTCCGGCTTCCAGGGTCAGGGATTCCCCTGCCGATACAACCGTCTGGACAGTTTCTATGGCAGTGCTGCCTAAATCAGACCCCTCAGCAATTATACTTGCTGCCTCCAAGGTTGAATTTGCACCTAAAAGTGTTTCTTCCGCGGTGGACCCAATAGCGTTGGTTGTTGTGAAGTCGCCTATGGTTGATCCTGCTGTAAGGATAGACGTATCTGCGATAGTGGACCCGGCCTTCAGGGTCATGTCTTGCTCAACTGTGAAGCCTGATATGAGAATGTGGTCTGTCACTAATTCGGTGCCTCTAGATAGTGTTGAGCCTCCTGCAAGCGTTGATTCGGCTGAAAGCGTCATATCTGTGTTAAGCGTCAGACCACCAGAGTCAACTATAACGTTGTATTCTAACGCTTCGCCAGCCTGAAAGGTTTCTGACCCCACCGTCGTCGTGTTATTGAAGACAGTTCCTTGCCCAAGGATTGTCCCTGCCAAAAGTGTTGACCCTGAACCAATTTTCATGTCATCATCTATTGTTACATCGGTTGTATCGAGGGTTATATCTCCGCCAATAACTGTCCCGGCTGCTAAGATCGAACCACTTATCAGTTTAGAATCAACAGTAAGCTCATAGTCATTTGAAGTGTTTGAGATACCACTGGACACTGTCAAGTCACCACCAATAACGGTTCCTGCAGAAAGTATGGAGCCTGATGCAATCGTTGACCCTGCTGCCAAAGTGACATCTTCATTATTGCTGTACGTAGCACCAGAATTGACTGTAATGTCCATGTCCAGACCCGCTACACTGGTTCCTGTAATATTGAACTGACTGGAACCTTCCTGGGTCAGGGTAATGTAGCCAATGGTAGACAAATCATCCGCTGTCACATTTTTGCCGAAAACGCCGTTCAGCTCCCCGGTAACATCGAGAACACGACCGTCATCAGACGTTATGGTAATGGCCCCGTTGTCATTAATGGCGGCGGAAACCCCTGTCTGGGTAGTCTTATCATTAATGGCCGTGACAAGAGAGGCATCAGCGTCATTGGCTTTGACATTGATGGCACCGATCGTTACGCCGTTGATGGCAAAGTCGGAATTGGTTGTGCCTTCCTGAATAGCTCCCTCAGTGGTGGTTTCTACAACAGCATTGGCAGATACGCCGGTAAGGGAAGACGCACTGTTAATTTCATCAGCCAGAGCGCCAAGTCCGTTTTCTTCCTGGTTATTGGCTTCAATGGTAAGGCTTTCCAGTTGAATATCTTCGCCAGTGATGGCTGAATTGATGGTTAACTGAATTTCGCCGCCGTCTTCATCATCCATTTCAAAAGTGGCCGTGGAAATATGACCAATGGAATCGGATTCCGTATCTCCGATATTGATGGAAGCGGTTTCATTGGCAGAGGCACCGGTATGGATGATCTTGTTGGTGTAACTGCCGTTGAGAAGCTGTATGCCGTTGTAGGATGTTGTGGTGGCAATGCTGTCCAGCTCTTCCATCAGTTTATCAATATCTTGCTGGATGGCTGTCCGGGTTGTCGAGGTCTGGGTGTCGGATGCCGCCTGGATGGCTTTGGTTTTAATGGTATTAACGATGCTCACAGACTCTTCAAGGGCGCCGTCTGCGGTCTGTACAATGGAAACACCGTCATTGGCGTTCCGGATGCCTTGGCCAATACCGTCTGCCTGTGCCGATAGAGAATCGGCAATGGTCAGACCGGATGCATCGTCCGCCGCTGAGTTGATTCTCAAACCTGTGGAAAGACGGGTCAGGGATGTTGTCATGTTATTGTCGTTGGCAACCATGTTTCTGTGCGCGGTGAGTGCGGCAACGTTGGTATTAATACTTAAACTCATGTTATTTCCTCCGTGAATTTGGGTATGTAAGTGCCGGCGTCATTGCCGGTCACTTGGGGCATTCGTCAGATCCGTCTGATGAATGGTTAAAAGGTTTGTGGCGGGAGCCAGCCGCCTGGATTAATCCGTTGTTCTGGTATGTTATCGTGATAAAAAAAGGAAAACTTTAATCTACAACGATAACGGAACATGGGAAGTGATGAAGGTATTACATGGTTAAAAATATATATCCTATTGATTTGTTAGAAAATATTTAATTATTTTTGGAACTAATCAATTGATATTTTTATAGTGATAAAGCTTTAATACTAAGGAATGAGTCCGAAATAACTTAACCTGGGAGCGCGGTCGTCTCGCCTGCATCTTTACAATACTTGCGGACATGCAGGCGGGACGCCCGCGCTCCCGGAGACAGCAAAATGGGCAAGTTATTTAAGACCCGTTCCTAAGCTGAACCACGGAAAACACGGAAGGACACGGAAATGAGTTTGATCTTTGAATAAGAGAGTTCTGTGATTCGTAGTGCTGGCTGCGGGCTCCTGGAAGCAGTTTATGCAGTCACCTAAAAGTACAGATTGAGCGCTTTGCGCTCTAACTTTCAGTGCTTTCCGTGTCTTCCGTGGTTATAAACAGGAGGTATTGACCGATGCCATGGGCTGATGGTTGAAACTGTTTGGAAAATGGGTGTAATGCGCTTCCATGGCCTGGTAGGGTGTCTTCTGTTTTAAAAAGCTAAGGGGTAATTCAAAGTTGTAATGGTGTATCTGTTTTTCCAGTGCTTCGTTCGTTCCCCAGGTGGTTGCATCTTTTTTAAGATCAGATTGGTAGACGATTTTTTCCATCTGCAGGTTTAATTCGCTTATGATATCCGTAACTAGATTATCCATGTGAAAGAATGAAAGGCCACATGTTTTGCATAACTGTTCAATGGTTCTGTCAGGGGCGCTACCGGAATTTTTTATGTCTATATCTTTTAACTCTGTGTTTTCGGTACAAAGCCTTACCGGATCATTATAAATAACGCCTAAAACCTTTAAAGGAAAACTCTGGATATGATCTGAAAGAAATGTGTTCGCCATGGTGGTGTACTGGGCATGAAAGGTCCTGAACGAGCAGTCAAGAAGAGTTTGCAGCACCACTGGCGGTTCATTTTTCTGAAAAGACGGTAGATGAAAACAATTGTAATATAAATAGGTGCCTGTGTAATCTTTAAGGTTAAATGGAACAGATCGCTTAAGTTTTGTCATTCTGGATATTTGATATCGCCTGAGGCATCTGTTGAGGCCTGCCCTGGAACATTTGATCTTAAAAAAAGAGTCGGAAATTTGAAGCAGATCATCCAGGCCTGCCCTGAATGCCATCCGGCAGATAACGATTTTAATCTCTTCAATGGGCGATAGAACGGTTTTTATCCGCTTAGGTGTATGCGACCGGTCATGTACATCCGTGCGGTTTTGCCACCTGCGTATCGTGGTTTTACTGACGCCGATTTTTTTTGCTAAACTGGCAACGGACAATTGGGGATTGTTTTGGATATATGCACGCTGGGCAGGCGTCGTTGTGGCATTTTTATGAAGACGTATTTTCATGGAAATACTTCAATAGCTTTTTTGAGGATCGAAATTTGTAAAAAAAGCTTTTATTCGGCTTGTCTTTTGTATGGTCGGGATGAGAGGAATTGAACCTCCGACCCCCTCGTCCCGAACGAGGTGCTCTACCAGGCTGAGCCACATCCCGACGCATAAGACGTCATTTAATAAACCAGAATTAAGAGAATGTCAATTTAGAAAATATTTTCTTTGATAATGGTGGCCTCACGTCCCGGTCCTACGGACACAATTTTAATTTTGACTTCTGACAATTCTTCGATCCGTGCAAGGTAGGCCTTGGCTTTTTCAGGCAGAGCCTCAAACTTGGTTATGCCAGATGTCGGCGCTTTCCAGCCGGGGTGTGTTTCATAAACAGGCGTACATTTTGTCAGAACATCAATTTGGGCAGGGAAATCTGCCATGACATTGCCCGAATATTCATATCCTGTACATATTTTAATCTCATCCAGGTCATCCAGAACATCAAGCTTGGTGATGGCCAGGCCGGTCAGGCTGTTCAAGCGGGCGGCATTTTTTAATACGACCATATCCAGCCATCCACAGCGCCGTTTGCGCCCGGTGGTGGCGCCAAATTCAGCCCCGGTTTTTTGGATTTTCTCACCCGTTTCATCAAACAGTTCCGTTGGAAAGGGGCCTGCGCCCACCCGGGTGGTGTATGCCTTCACAATGCCGATGATTTCATTGAGCTGACCAGGTCCAACGCCACTGCCGCTTGCCGCGTTGGCTGAAACCGTTGTGGAAGAGGTCACAAATGGGTAGGTGCCGTGCTCAATGTCAAGGTGCGTGCCCTGGGCGCCTTCAAATAAAATTTGCACACCCTTCCGGATGCCCTGGTCAAGGGATACGGAAACATCACAAATATAGGGGAGAAGCCGGGCCCGGATCGTTTCAAACTGATCAATAACAAGGGCCGGGTCCATGGGATCGGTTTTGAAATAGTGTTTCAGGTAAAAATTTTTTTCCGCCATGACAGTTTGAACTTTTTCCTTGAATAGATCAAAGTCAAGAAGATCACAGAATCGGATACCCACGCGGGTTGCCTTATCTTCATAGCAGGGGCCGATCCCGCGACCGGTGGTGCCGATTTTGTCCTTTCCTTTTTTTACTTCCCGGGCTTTGTCGATCTCCTGGTGATAGGGCATGATGAGATGGGCACGGTTACTGATTCCCAGCATGTTTGGGGATACATCAATATTATTGCTCGCCAGATAATCAAGTTCATCCAGCAATACAAACGGGTCAACCACCACACCGTTACCGATAAAGCATTTTTTCTGCTGCAGTATGCCGGATGGGATCAGGTGGCTGATAATTTCTTTTCCATCGACCACCATGGTGTGCCCTGCATTGTTCCCACCCTGAAATCTGACCACATAATCAGCGTGTTCGCTGAGCAGATCGACAATCTTTCCTTTTCCTTCATCACCCCACTGGGTTCCCACAACAACTGTGTTTGTCACGGTTTCTCCTTTTAGACTCAAAAAAGCTTTTAATAATCCGTCTTGTCTGTTTTTCACATATTCCCTGAATAATTTCAGGGTGATGGTTTAATCGTAAATCCGACCCCATTTGATAAAGGGAGACCGCAGCCCCCCATTTGGGATCCAGCGCACCAAAGACGATCCGCTGGATTCTGGCATGGATTATTGCCCCCATGCACATGATGCATGGTTCTATGGTTACATAAAGTGTTGTCTTGGGCAGGCGATAGTTATTCATGAACCTGCAGGCCGAACGAATGGCCTTGATTTCAGCATGGCTTGTGGGGTCGTTTTCAGATATCGGACAGTTATATCCCTGTCCGATTACCGTACCGGTCGGGTCCACCACAATGGCCCCAACGGGTACCTCGTCATGTTTTTGGGCTTTTTTTGCCTCATCCAAGGCAAGCATCATGTAATATTCATCGTCCATAATCCAACCCTGACTTATATAAGTCTTTTTCCATCAGGTCAAATGTTATGGACACTATTTTATATGCCGGGCAAAAATCAAAGCGGTTGACCCCTTTCAACTCAGTTTGGTATATTCCATTTTTTAAGATTAATTAATGGTAACTGTGAGACTTCCTGTAAATATATAATAAGGATTCAATATGGAACGTACTAAATCAGCCGCTTTATTTTCATCGGCCAGAAATTTGATACCGGGCGGGGTTAATTCTCCGGTAAGGGCCTGCGGTTCGGTGGGCGGAGAACCCATTTTCATTGAAAAAGGAGACGGCGCCAGGATTTTTGATGCTGACGGCAACGCTTATATCGATTATGTCCTGTCCTGGGGGCCGCTAATTCTTGGTCACCGCCCAACGCCTGTGATCGACGCTTTGAAAAAAGTATTGGATTCAGGCACAAGTTTTGGTGCGCCGACAGCACGTGAAAATGAACTGGCCCAGCTTGTTGTGGATTCAGTGGCGTCCGTGGATATGATCAGAATGGTTAACTCCGGCACCGAAGCAACCATGAGTGCCATCCGTCTGGCAAGGGGCGTGACGGGCCGGGACCTTATTGTCAAGTTTGACGGATGTTACCATGGTCATGCAGATACCCTGCTTGTGGCTGCGGGGTCCGGTGTTGCCACCCTAAACATCCCGGGAAGCCCGGGGGTCCCTGCTGATGTGATCCGCAATACATTATCTTTGCCATACAACGACATTGAAGGTTTTGAGCGGCTTATGGCTGAAAAAGGCAAGGAGATCGCCTGTGTGATTGTTGAGCCTGTGGCAGGCAATATGGGCATGGTAGCTCCTGATCCGCTGTTTTTAAAGGCAGTCCGCCGGGAGACTGCAACCCATGGAACCCTGCTGATTTTTGATGAAGTCATGACCGGATTCCGGGTTGGGGGAAGGGCGTGCGCCCAGGGTTATTTTGATATTGATCCGGATTTGACTTGTTTTGGTAAAGTTATCGGTGGCGGACTGCCCGTGGGTGCATATGGCGGAAAACGTGAAATAATGGCGCAGATTGCCCCTGGAGGATCTATTTACCAGGCCGGGACTTTGTCAGGCAATCCCCTGGCCATGGCCGCAGGGGTCGCTACTTTAAAAGAGTTAGAAAATGATCAGCTTTACGCTGACATGAACCGGCGGGCAGATATGCTGATCAACGGTCTCCAGGCCGCCGCCGATGACGCAGGGATTCCTTTTTCTGCCGGGCATTTCGGCTCTATGGCCGGGTTCTTTTTTACCGGTAAAAAGGTGCGCAATTTCAATGATGCCAAAACCTGTGATCTGGACCGGTTTGCAAAATTTTACCGGGGCATGCTGGCCAAAGGTATCTATTTTGCGCCATCGCAGTTTGAGGCTTGTTTTATCTCTGCTGCTCACACGGACGAAGATATCGAAATCACCCTGGACGCCGCACGGCAGGTCATGGCAGAGATTTAATGGCTGACTCGATTAAGCGGATTCATCTGGTCGCAGCCTGTGGTACCGGCATGGGCACGTTGGCCTGTATTCTTAAAGAAATGGGTTATATTGTCACTGGATCAGACCGGAATGTCTATCCGCCCATGAGCGATTTTCTTGAAGATAACGGGATTACGCTATTTTCCGGATTCTCTCCAACCAATATCAGTGACGATCCAAACCGGGCTCCGGACCTTGTGATTATCGGCAATGCCGTGACACGGGATAACCCGGAAGCGGTTGCCGTAATGGAAAGGGGGCTTGACTATATGTCCATGCCCCAGGCTGTGAACCGTTTCATTGCCAATGACAAGAAGATTATTCTTGTTACCGGTACCCACGGTAAAACAACCACCTCTGCCATCATGGCCCATTTGTTGGAAACAGCAGGGCTTTGCCCCTCATTTATGATCGGAGGGATTTTAAAGGATTATAACTCCTCATTTAAAATAGGTGACGGAGAATACATGGTGATAGAGGGGGATGAGTATGATACGGCTTTCTTTGATAAGGGGCCAAAATTCATGCATTATGATCCTTTTATAACCATTATGACGGGTATTGAATTTGACCATGCAGATATTTTTGACGACCTGGATCATATTTGCCGGACTTTTGATGCCCTGGTTTCAAAGATCAAAGATCAGAGCCGTATTATTGCCTGCAAGGAAAACGGTAATCTGATGCAGGTACTCAAACAGGCGGATGTTGTAGACCTTCAGACTTACGGCAGCAACGCCATATGGCAGGTGCATGATCATCGTCTGAGCAGTGAGTCGGATCCCGGCACGGGGCGTTTGCACACCCTTGCCCGCATCACAGGACCTGGTACGGATATTAATATACAAACGGATCTGCCTGGACGGCACAATCTTCTCAATGCAACGGCCTGTATTGCCACAGCCCGCAGTCTGGGGATTAAGGCGGCTGATATTGTCCGTGGGCTTTCAACCTTTAGCGGTGTTAAAAGACGTCAGGAAATAAGGGGGCAGGTTGCCGGTATCACGGTGATGGATGATTTTGCCCATCATCCGACAGCTGTTAAGGAGACCATTGCCGCAGTCAAACCGTTTTATCCCCAGGGTCGTCTGGTCGCCGTGTTTGAGCCAAGAACCAATACCAGCATGAGAAATATTTTTCAAGAGACCTATCCTGCATGTTTTGATCTGGCAGATATTACGTGTATCTGCTCTCCCGGGGTTAAAAAGAATATTCCTGAAAAAGAGCGGTTTTCACCTGAACGTCTGACCGAAGATATCTGTAAAAGGGGCAGGTCTGCCCACCATTTCCGTGACCCTGGCCAGGTGATTGACTTTCTTGCCTTGGAACTTAGACCCAACGATGTTGTTCTCGTCATGTCCAATGGCGGGTTTGAAAATATTCATCAGCGGATTTTGGAGCGGTTGGGGTGACAAACATTGCAATCAGAATTGTTGGCATCGGACTGCTGCACTCATTTTTGTACGGCTATCTGGTGCCTTTTGTCATTTACCCGCGGTTCGGCCGGCATGGAATTACCTTTGCCGTAGTAGTTGCCATACTGATATCCATCGGTATCATGGCCACCTTGTGGCTGGGGAAAAATAAAAAAGAGAACAAAGGAGAGTGACCCATGACTAATATTATTGAATGGGACGAAAAATATAGTGTGAATGTGCCTGAACTGGATGAATGCCGCAAACAGCTTATGGATATGTTTAATACCCTCATTGAAATGAAAGCAAATAAGGGCGACGCAAAGAATGTGGCTAATTTGGTTACCGAGATCAATGACTTCAGCAAGATTTTTTTTTCAAAGGAGGAAAAAATTCTTGGCCGGAACGGGTACCCGGATCTTGTCACACATTCAAAGGCCCATCGTCGGTTTATCAAAAATGCCATCGGCCTTCGTCGTGAAATCGCAGAAGATGTTGATAATCTATCAATTGAGGATATTGTGGAATTGCGAGGCTTGCTTGTCACACATTTTGAATCCGTAGACACACTGTTTATTCCGTTTTTGAGAATCCACAAATATGTGGATGAATGTGAAAATAAAAAATAAGCCGTAGAAGCCAAATACGGGGGCTTTGGTTAGGCACTGATTATATCCTATTAAAGAAATATAAATTCGTTGCCGATATCTGTATTTGAGTAGTTAGGAATGATTTTAAAAAGAAAAATAAAAAGATAGATAAGTTATGAATGCAGAAAATAAAATACTACCGGTTACAAATAAGATTATAAATACTGGAGACAGATCAGGAGGCTTTGGCGGTGGATACCGGCCCAATGTTTCAAATCGCAAAAAAGACAGGCGCAAGACGCCGTATGACCGCAGGAAAAGCGTCAGAGACGGTGTGATTGTCACGTTGTCCTTTAAAAAGGATCGAAGGAAAGCCCATGATCGCCGTCTTTCGGCATCGGTCAGGTCCGTACCCAAGGATGATTCCAAAGGATCCATTCATGATATCATTGCGTAATTGAGTCCGAAGTTTTATAACAGCCATGGGCCGACTTGGTCTATCAGCATCCAGGCTCAGCCCACAACGAAACAAGAAAGTAATTCAAGAATTTATTGAGGCTTTCTTATAAAATAATTTTAAAATTTTTTATAAATCCGCTTCTTACGGGGCGGATTTTATATTATACCAACAAAGATATGTCATTGAATTTAGGCCATGATCGGAATAAAACATTCCAAAATATGGTTTAGAATTTCCGTTCGTATTCAAGACGTGGCAATGGGAGCATATTAAATATATGTACCCATTGACACAACGAAGAAGACGGATGAAAGGCAAACCATATGGAAGGTTTTATTTTGAACTTGGGCCCTTACCTGACAGTCATAATAATACCGTCAAAGAGACAGAGAGGCCGGCGACCTCTCACATACTTTTTTGATCCCCCTTGGTAAAATAAGCGTATGAGTGATTTTTCCTTCAAGGATCTTGACGTTCTCCATGAATCGGGGATTTTTTCCCATCTGGACTACTATTTTTCCACAACCATGGCTAATATCTTTAAAGATTCAGGACCGTTGGAAATTATTTCCGCAGCATTGACCTGCAGGGCACTTTCCAAAGGCTGCATCTGTCTGAATCTTACAAGTGTGGCCGGGACCGTTCTGAAATCGTCCGAGGGCAAAGAACTTATCCAGCTTCCGGAACTCGAATGCTGGTGCAATATCCTTGAAAATTCTGCCATGGTGGGCACGCAAGTTTCAAATTGCGGGAAAAAAGAAAATGATATGGCGTCCTGCATTGGTAACTATCCCTTGATCCTTGACCGTGACAACGATCTTTATCTTTCCAGGTACTACGATTTTCAATGCCGGCTCTCAGAAAACATCAGGGCACGGATTAAACGGCAGATTCCCGGACCTGATGATGCGTTTGTGGCGCATAGGCCGGCGTCTTATTTTGACAGCCAGGATACCAACAAAACTTTTGGGCAGCTGCAGGCCGTCAAAAAGGCCCTTTGTTCCGGTTTTATAGTGGTGTCCGGTGGACCGGGTACCGGAAAAACTTATATTACGGATATAATACAGACACTTTTGAGTACCTGGGCCAATGAAAATGACCTGGCGCCTCCTACAGTGATGTGTCTTGCACCCACGGGCAAGGCCGCCGCCAGATTGAAAAACGGGGCGACCATTCACAGTGCGCTTAAACCGGTGAAAAACGGAACAGGGTTCAGGTACAATGAAGCCAATCCCCTGGCCGCAGACCTGGTGATTGTTGATGAAGCATCCATGATTGACATGGCGCTTATGACAAGACTTCTTGAAGCCATCCGCCCTGATGCACGCATTGTCATGCTTGGTGATATGAATCAACTTTCTCCTGTTCAGGCCGGTGCCGTGTTTTTTGACCTGTGTCATGCAGATGTTTTATCCGATTTTCGGGTTTTTCTGGATGTTAATTTCAGGTCCGGGGGAAAAGTTGGCATTGAAAAGCTTGCAAAGGCCGTTAATGTCAGTGATGCGGATACTGTGGCAGATATCCTTAAGGCAGACTATCCTGATCTTGTCTTTGTGGATACCGCCGAAGAAAAGGAGGGATATCAGGCTCGCCTTGAATCCAGTATCCTGGAAGGGTACAAGTCGCTTTGGGATGCAGTATCTATAGAGCAGGCAATGGCTGCCATTGATGACTTTCGTGTGCTGTGCGCCCACAATTTAGGACACAGTGGAACATTACAAATTAATCATCTATGTGAAAAAATATTACGATCTAAAGAGAAAGATGGTATAAATCGGCCTGTTTTTAAAATGCTTTTGATGGTCCGGCGCAATGATTACAAAAGGTTGCTGTTTAACGGTGATACCTGTGTGGTCATTGAAGAAAATGGGATGTCCACGGCCTGGTTTGACGAAAAACAATCAGGTACCAGGCATTTCAGGTTATCTGATCTGCCCGAATGTGAACCCGGGTTTGCCGTGACCGTCCATAAAAGCCAGGGATCGGAATTTGACACTGTGTTGATTATTATCCCTGAACAGATATCACCGGTTGTTACCCGGCAGTTGCTTTATACGGGTATCACACGGTCCCGGAAAAAAGTGATTATTTTCGGCAGCATGCCCATGATCCGGCAGGCCGTACAGACCTCGGTTGAACGTAGATCCAACCTGCAGGCCTTACTGGATGGGGAATAGACCTGGAATAACGGTGGGTCGATATGTTGACTGATATGGGTCGGTCTGGGAAGTGCGCCGGGTATGGCATACAACATAACATGAAAGCAGCTTGAAGCAGCCTTGGGGCTTTCGTATAAATTTTAGTGAAAGAATTGTTTTGAAACAAAAAGACAGCTTTGCCGATCAGATATGGATGTTTTTTGCCTCGGTGAAACTCACTGTTTATACCCTGGTGCTTTTAGCCGGAACCTCCATTATTGGGACTGTGATTTTGCAGAACGCACGTCCCGAAGCCTATATCAGGCTTTACGGCCAAGGGGTGTACAATATGATCCAGGTGCTTGATTTGGACAGGATGTATCAGGCCTGGTGGTTCCTGCTGCTCATGGTGGTATTATGCGTTAATATTGTTGTCTGTTCCATTGACCGGCTTTCGGCGACCTGGAAAATCATTTTCCCTAAAAATATTTCAGTCAATCCCAGGCGGTTTGAAAAAGCTAAAAATAGGCAGCAGTTTGACAGTCACCTTTCAATGGACCGCGTTGCGCGCCAGGCCAGACAGGTACTTGCCGGCCGGGCCGGCAAAGTGATTGAAAAGACAGAGGACGCGGGTCTGCTTTTGTATGCGGAAAAAGGCCGGTGGTCCCGTCTTGGGGTTTACGTGGTTCATGCAAGTGTGCTGATGCTGCTTGCTGGTGCCCTGATCGGGTCTGCCTTGGGATTTAAGGCCAACTTGCGTCTGGACGAGGGGCAAACTGCAGATACCGTGTTTGATAGCCATACACGGTTGCCCATAAAGCTGCCGTTCACGGTCCGGTGCAATGATTTTCAGGTTAAATTTTACGATACGGGGGCGCCGGATGAATTTAAATCCAGTTTGACCATCCTCGAAAACAACCAGGAAAGTTTTACGGAAAATATTTTGGTCAACCATCCGTTAAGGTATAAGGGTATCAATATCTTCCAGGCTTCCTACGGTGCAACCGCACCTGATGAAGCCGTGTTTGAAATCATTGACAGTGAAATCGGGGCAATTGAGACACACACCATAAAAAACGGCGGAGTTGTGTCACTGCCGGCTGGTGCCGGTAATTTTACATTTGAGGGGTTTGTGCCCCATTATGACTTCAACGGTCATGACCTTGGTGAGGCGTTTATCGGGCGCCTTGATACAACCGATGGCCGGAATGTTCAAATTGTTTTGCCCACCAAGTTTCCCACTTTTGATAAAATGCGTAAGGGCAGATTCACAATTGAGGTCAAATCCTGGGACCAGGCCTATTATACCGGACTTCAGGTAACAAAGGACCCGGGTGTTCCCTTTGTGTACACAGGCTTTCTTCTTATGATCATCGGCTGCTGGGTCACTTTTTTTGTTTCCCATCAGTCCGTGTGTATCGGCCTTGAACAAGCTGGATCCGGCAGTACCCGGGTGTGGGTCGCCGGCCGGGCCAACCGTAATGTCCAGAGTACCAATTTGACCGTCAAAAAACTTGTAAAGGAATTAAAGGACGTATCAGGCAAATGAATTCATCCCTGCTTTTATCGGCTGCAACATTTATCTATGCATTGGCATCGGTATTTTATATCGGATCTTTTTCGTTTAAAAAACAAGCGGTTGCCCGGTTTGGATTCTGGGTAATTGTTATCGGGCTCGTGGCCAATACCGGCGGGATTTTACTGCGCTGGATGGAGTCCTACCATATGGGATACGGGCATGCACCCTTTTCCAATATGTATGAGTCCCTGGTTTTTTTTTCATGGACTGCCGCGGCCCTCTATGTGTTTGTGGAATTTAAATACAAGGAAAGCATCATCGGCGTATTTGTCTCTCCCTTGATCTTTCTGGGTATTGCCTATGCCAGTTTTGATCCGTCTATCACGTCAAAAATCATGCCGTTGATCCCCGCACTTAAGTCCAACTGGCTGATTGCCCATGTAATTACCTGTTTTCTAGGGTATGCAGGCTTTGCCCTTGCCTTTGGGTTCAGTTTTATGTATTTCATCAAACCCAAAGATCCCGGGACAAAACGTTTGTTTGCAAAACTGCCGGACTGGGATACCATTGATGAACTGACCTACCAGATGATTGTTTTCGGGTTTCTTTTTCTGACCATCGGTATCATCACAGGTTCTGTCTGGGCCAATTCCGCCTGGGGCAAATACTGGTCCTGGGATCCTAAAGAAACCTGGTCTTTGATTACCTGGTTTATTTACGCCATTTTCCTGCATCTGCGGCTGATACGCGGGTGGTACGGGAAAAATCTTGCCCTTGTTTCCATCATCGGATTTATAGGGGTTTTGTTCACCTATTTCGGCGTAAATTTCCTTTTATCCGGGCTTCATAGTTACGGCTAAGGGATTCGGAAAAAATAGTTATCATAGATTTTGCGCTGAATTTTTATTCGTATTCAAAGCATAGCTCCGGACGCATACTCAAATATGTGTCCGGAGTTTTTTTTTAAAATTTTTACTATAGAAAATTACTCTATCTGCCTCCATCAAAATTTTTACGAAAAATTACATTTTGTCCGGTTATTCTTTTTAACGCCTTATATGATTGTATAAAAGATGCAAATAACCAAAGAAAATAATTTTGAATCCGTTTTTGTTCAGGCCGTTCCGGGGCAAGGGTTTCCCAATTAAACTTGACAAGGGAAACATATATTAATATAGAATGACCGAATTTGTATTTTCCGGACGTATTGCAGAAAATTGGCATGGCAAATGCTGTTCTGCGCAAAATATTGGCCTGGGGTTTATCCTCTGGCCGCAAAGGTATGGTAACATCAACATTTTAACATTGATGGAGTTTTCATGAGTGAACTAGAAAACAAAGCAAACGATGATCCTGGGGGGGGTGCTCACCACGGCATCAACAATGGTCCAGAAGATGACAAGGGGTTAGGCCTTGGCGTCATCTTTTTTATGGGGGCATTTCTGGTATGCTTCCTGTCGGGCTGGCTGCTGTTTCCAAAATTGCTTTATTCAAAAAAGGAGCAGCCTTTTAATTTCGATCACAGCCTTCATGTCGAAGAAATAGGTGATTGTGAAACTTGCCATTTTCTCAGAGAAGACGGTACATTCTCCGGAATTCCGGGCCTGGAATCCTGTATGGAATGCCATACGGATGAACCCATGGGAGAAACCGACGACGAAGCCGTGTTTGCAGAGGAGTATGTGGCCCAAGGAAAAGAAGTGCCCTGGCTGATTTATGCCAAACAGCCTGATTGCGTGTATTTTTCCCATGCAGCTCATATCGTTGCAGGCGGCATGGATTGTAAAACCTGTCATGGTCACATTGGAGAGACCTCATCTTCGCGGCCCTATGAGGAAAATAGAATTACCGGCTACAGCCGTGATATTTGGGGCAAAAATATCTGGGGGATCAAAAAGAATTCCTGGGATCGTATGAAGATGGATGACTGTGCGGATTGCCACCTGGAAGAAATGGGTCATAAAGGCTACTGCTTCCAGTGCCACAAGTAAGATACCTCAAGGACAAAAATTTCAAAGTTTATAAAGGATGACTTATGAAAATTGACAGACGAAGCTTCTTGGGATTGGGACTTGGCGCGGCGGCCGGCATCGCGCTTTCCCCTGTGGGTGTCAAGCTGACAGATGATTCTTCCATCTGGACCCAGAATTGGCCCTGGACCCCTGTCCCTGAAGACGGAGAAATAACCTATGACCGGTCCGTGTGCAGCCTGTGTCCAGGTGCCTGCGGTATCAGCGTCAGAAAAATAAACGGACGGCCTGTTAAAATTGAAGGCCTTGACGATCACCCCATTAATAACGGTGGTGCCTGTCTACACGGCATTGCCGGTCTGCAGTATCTTTATGATCCTGCGAGGATAAAAACCCCGTTAAAGAAAAACGGGAATAAATTTGAAAAAATTTCCTGGGATGAGGCCATCTCACTTGTGGCCGGGAAATTGGGTGAAATCCGTGAAAGCGGTACACCTGAATCCCTGGGGCTGATTTCCGGTGCCGACAACGGTTCCATGGCCCAGCTTTTTAGGCGGTTTATGGATGCGTTCGGCTCTCCCAATACGTATACCATGCCAAGCCTCGAATCCAATCTGGCGCTGACCGCTGCCGCCCTTCACAGCGCAGATCGAAGCCTTGGATTTGATATTGATCATTCCGATTTCATTTTAAGTTTCGGTGCGGCAATTATTGAGGGCTGGGGGTCACCTGTTGCCTGTATCCAGGCCAATGCGTCAAGGCATGAGCGCAAGGCCAAGCTTGTACAGGTTGATTACAGACTGTCCAATACGGCCAATGCCGCCGATAAAATCATTGCCGTGAAACCCGGCACTGAAGCAGATCTGGCCTTGGGTCTTTGTGCGGTACTGCTTGCAAAGACTAAGATTGCAAAGGATTCGCTTTCCGGGGACGTAAACAAGTTGGCTTTCTCTGCTATGTTGGAGAAAGAGTATACATCGGACAAGGTAGAGGCGATCACCGGTGTCAAAGCTGCGGATGTTGAGGCCCTTGCCATGGCGTTCATCAAGGCCAAAGCACCTGTGGCCGTGCCGGGAAAGGGCAGGGGAGATGTGGGGCAAAGCCTTCGTGAATTCGCCGCAGTCCAGGCCCTTAATGCCCTGGCAGGACGTCTGAATAAAGAAGGTGGTGTGTTTGTCATGTGGCCGGCCGGTTATTTAAAATTTCCCGAAAATGTAATGGACGATACTGCTGAACAGGGCGCAGGAAAGGCTAAACTTGCCGGTTCCGTTACTGAGTTGGTTGACAAGCTTGAAAAGGATGGCGGCCTTTCGGCCCTGTTTATTTATAATGCCAATCCCTGTTATGCTTTGAACAATACTGAAAAAGTCAAGGCCGCCATGGATAAGGTTGGATTCAAGGTCAGCTTCAGTTCTTTCATGGATGAAACAGCCCTTAAGTCTGATGTGATTTTGCCTGCATCCATTTTCCTTGAACGCCTCGAAGATGTCGTTTCCGGTGCCGGCCTTGCCAAAACAGTCGTGGGACTGTGTCGGCCCATGGTTAAGCCCGTATTTGACACTAAACATCCTGGCGATACACTGATCCTTCTTGCCCAGGCTATGGGCGACAGCATTGCTGAAGGTTTTTCCTGGGACTCCTATGAGGCGTGCCTTGAAGAAGTGACGGGCGACATTTGGGATACCCTGTCCGACGACGGGTATGTCGTCATTGATGACAAGCCGCCTGTGGGGACCCCTGTAACGGATTTTACTTTCCTTTCCTCCGCTCCCAAAATTGACGTTCCCATGGGTGAAGGCGATTTCACCCTGGTACCTGTTGATAAGATGCGGCTTGCCGGCGGTTCAATGATTTCTTCTCCTTTTGCTGTTAAAACCGTTTCCGATACGGTTCTTTCAGGCAAATACAGTGTTGTTGAAATTAATCCGGCCACTGCAGGCGCCTTGAAAGACGGTGATGTTGCTGTCCTTAAAACCGCCATGGGAACGGTAAAGGTGAAAATCGGCCTTAATGAAGGTATTATGGCCGGCGTGATCGGTATGCCAAGGGGACTTGGACATACCTTCAACAATCCTTACGTGGCCGGTAAAGGTGTCAATGTCAATGATCTGATCGGCCCGGTCATCGAGCCTGGTTCAGGACTGGATGCTGCCTTTGGAATTAAAGCCACCCTTTCCAAGGCGTAAACTGTTTACGAAATCATTTTAAGAGGTTCTGATGATAGAAAATAAAAAAGTCCATAAGTTCGGAATGGTTATTGATCTGGACAAATGCACGGGATGCGGTGCCTGCATGGTCTCGTGCATGTCCGAGAATAACGTTCCGTTTAAGGAGGATGAATCCAACAAAAAGGACAGCATCACCTGGATGCGGGTGTACAAACTGACCAATGGAAAGTCCTTCCCGGAAACTGAGATAGTTTACCTGCCCCGTCCCTGCCAGCACTGCGGCGGAATCGGTGACCATGGTCATTCTCCCTGCGTATCCGTATGCCCTGCCACTGCAACCGACTACGGTTATGATACAGGTATTGTCAGCCAGATTTATACCCGTTGCTTTGGCTGCCGGTACTGCATGGGGGCATGCCCGTACCATGCCAGATACTTTAACTGGTGGGATCCAAAATGGCCCGAGGGAATGGAAAAATACTTAAGCCCTAATGTGTCTCCGCGTATGCGCGGGGTGGTTGAAAAATGCTCCTTTTGCTACCACAGGTATCAGTTGGCCCGGGAACAGGCCATTGTCGAAGACCGTGAAATAGAAGAGATGGAGTATCAGACCGCCTGCACCACCGCGTGCCCGGCAGGCGCCATTGTGTTTGGTGACCTGAATAACCCGGCTCACAAGGTCCATCAGATCGTTAAACCCGATCCCCATCCTGACCCCATGAATCACAAGGTTGTGGGTAAATCCAGAAACCCGAAAGTTTTCAGGCTGCTTGAACGTCTTGGCACTAACCCCAAGGTGTATTACATGTCTGAGCGGGAATGGGTCAGAAAGGCCGGGGACAACTACCTTAAAGGTGAGTGGGAAAATGTTAAAACCCATCATGGGGCGTCTTCATCCCATGGTTAACTTGCATAAAACTATTTAGGAGTAATTAGATATGGATGATGCATTAATACCCGAAGGCGCCAAACGGTGTGCATTCCCGATATTCATGATTGGCATTATCATCGTGGGTGCTGTACTGCTTTGGGGCGTTTATGCCATGTTTCTGTGCTGGTTTAAAGGCCTGAATCAGACCAACATGAACGATTACTACGGATTTGCCCTGTGGATCTGGGCTGATCTGGCTGTCATTGCGGTTGGTGGCGGTGCTTTTTTCACAGGTCTTTTGAAATATATTTTCAAGGTTGATGATCTGAAAAATATTATCAACTTTGCCGTGATCATTGGCTTTATCTGCTACAGCTCAGCCTTGCTGATCCTGGCCATTGATATTGGGCAGCCGCTGCGCGGCTGGTTTATTTTCTGGCATGCCAATGTGCATTCCATGCTTACAGAGGTGGCCTTTTGTCTGTCCTGCTATTTTGCAGTACTGACCATTGAATTTATTCCCAATATCCTGGAAAATCGCCAGGTCAACAAAGTGCCGTTTTTTCACCACCTGGCGCACAACATGCACGGGGTGATGGCCGTATTTGCCGCCACCGGCGCTTTTTTAAGTTTTTTCCACCAGGGGTCCCTGGGTGGTGTGGCCGGCGTTATGTTTGGCCGTCCTTTTGCCTACCGCGAAGGCCTTTTAATCTGGCCCTGGACCTTTTTCCTGTTTACCTGGTCTGCCGCAGCATTTGGTCCCTGCTTCACCTTGCTGGTGACCAAGATTACGGAAATGATCACCGGTAAAAAGTTGGTGGGAGATAAAACCGTCAATCTGCTGGCAAAAATTTCCGGGTGGATGATTACCACCTATATTATTGCCAAGATCATTGATACCATTTACTGGGCGTTCGTAACCGCACCTTCCATGGGCTTTAAACTGGGCCATTTTTACAGCAACAACGGGTTCTACGGATACTGGATTCTTATTACCGAAGTGATTCTGTGCGGTGTTGTTCCGGGGCTGCTTTTGATTAATAAAAGCACCCGGGAAAATCCTGCCACCCGAACCATTGCCATCATTCTGGGCGTGATTGGTGTATGTCTGAACCGGTGGGTTATGGTGCTTCAGATCATGGCTGTGCCTGTGCTGTCCTTTGACACCTGGGCATTGTATATACCAAGCTGGCAGGAAGTGGCGACCACCATTTTACCTGTTGCTTACGGAATTATCCTGATCGCCGTTGCATACCGGTATCTGCCGGTATTTCCCCAGGAATTGGAACTTAACGAATCTGCCGACACGGCAGCTCAAAACTAATAAAGGAGGTTATAATGTTTCCCTTTTGTTTTGAATGGGCCTGGGACATCGGCCATTCAATTTTCTTTGGTGGATTCTGGTATGCCATTTCCATTTTAGGGGTAGGCATGACCTATTGCTTTCTTAAGGCGGCCTATGACACGGTCAATGATAAAGGTGATTCCCATCACTGAATAGGTTAATTAAGCAGAAACTTAAAAAGGCGGACTTTTAACTTAATTTAAAGATAAAAAGTCCGCCTTTTTTATGGGTTCAGCGGGGTGTTGATAGAATAGTCAGCCGATGGCCATTAAAGCCGATTTTTATTCATCACTTGTGGACATCATGGTGTCAATGTAGCTTTGTATATTGGCAATTTCTGAAAGATAAGAGTCCAGTTCCGTGTATTCTAATGCCATCCTTTCATATTTTTTTTCAATACGTTCCATATCCTCTTGATAATCTTCTCCCAGCCGACTCACCTTATCTTCAATGGTATCCATTTCATCTTGAAGATATCCACCGGACAAGGCATAGCTGCCAAAGGAGTCATTGAGTATATCCCCCAGTCCTTCTTCATCATCCGTACCCCTAAGCAAAGCAACGACCTCATCATAACTGTTGCTTAATATTTCATTCAGGGCGTCTTCGTCCAGGGTAAGGCTGCCGTCATTACTAATTTCAATACCAATGTCCAATAGGTTGGTGATAGATCCATTTGTATCCACAGTGCTTGTAATCAGATCCTGAAGGGTCTGCTCTAGCGTTCTAACGGTAGAGCTTTGGGCCAGAGTGCCCCAGCTTTCTTCCTCTTCGTTGTAATCATCATTCTCATCAATTTCAGTCAGCAGCGTGTTGTAGGTGTCAACAAGGGACGTTAATTCAGTTACAATGTCTTCGGTGTCATTTTCTACGGTAATGGTAGATGAACCCGTGGAGTAAAGTTTCAGGGCCACGCCATCGATAATGTCATTAATTCCTGTATTATCCTGGCGCTGGTAAGTGATGCCGTCAACGGTGAGCATGGCATTGAGCGAGGCATCCATTGGTGTTATAGTTTGGGACTCTGTGAATCCCAGGATGGCAGTTGCTGTACTGTTTGCATTTTCCCAGTCAAGGGTCACACTTTCAAGGGTTCCGGCCTCGGAAATTGACATTAAGCCTGTATCAGAGTCAATTTCCACCCGGTAATCTGAATTGTTTCCATCCTCTTTGGATGCATTTTCCAATGCTTTTTCAACCGCTTCGGCAAGTTCTTCTGGGGTTCCGTAATCCCCTGCATCAATATCTGCAGTTAATGAAACGGCTTCTCCGTCTTCATTCACCTCTTCAAAAGCAATGGTATTATTGGTGTCATCTATGGTTACGGCCGTTTCAAAGGAAATGGCGTTATCCCCGATCATGGCGTACCCTTCACCATTTGATTCGCTTAGACCTAAGCCATTCGGCTGATTCAAAATGGTGATTCTGCTGTCTTCTCCGGTATCATCGGCTTCCAAAACCAGCTGATAGGGGTTGTCTCCTGTGCCGGTATAAATGACCGTTGCCGTTACGCCGGGATTGTCTTCAGCTTCGTTAATACGTTCTGCTAAGTTTTCAAGGGAGATTTCTGCCGGTACTGAGAGGGTAAAAATTTCACCATCACCTACGGTGAATGAGAGCTCTTCTTTGGGTGCCGTGAATGAGGTAACCCCGTCCGATCCTTCGACGTTCACACGGCCATCTTCTCCTGTAACGCTGGTAGCGGAATCAATTTGAAGATGTATGCCGTCTTCATCTTCGTAGGTACTAGCTGTTACATATTGACTTATGGTTGCGTCATCATTGATGGCGGAAAGCAGACCCTCAACACTCATGCCCCCTGCGGTGCCGGTGATGGTAAATGTTAGCGGATCATCTTCGTTCCCGTAACTGATCGTCAGTGTCTCACCCTCTTCAAGAACCGTATTCGTCACGGTGCTGTAACTATCGCTGGATTGCTGGGTGGTGGGCACATAGACGGTGGCCGATTCAGATGCAAACCCATCTGACATGTATGAACTGGCAGATGCAAGACGGGAGGTGGCAACGTTGTGACTGCCGGTCTGTGTTCCGTCAAGTACCGTCGCCGTTGCTATGTCATCGTTAGATGAAGTTACGCTTCGGTAAAGATAGGTGGAAGATAAGGAGAGGTTCAACGCACTGGACTTCATGGACAGAAGCTCACTTTGAACTGAAGACAGAGCTTCCTCTTCAGCCTGCAGTTCTTCGATCTCATCCAGCGTCATTCCTGCAATGGTTTCATCCGCTTCCCGCTGGGTGTCTAACAGGCTTTGAAGATCAAGGTCAGACCCAAGTCCAAGTGAGGTGATGGTACCGGTTGCCATGATTTTTCTCCTTAAAAATATTATCAGCCATTGACAGGCAAATTCTTCCGCGTATTGAATCTCGTATCGCCCTTAGCGTATATATCCTTTAGATAACAAAATATCGTTTTAAATATATATCATACAATTAATTTTATATAATTATCTGTTTTTATTAATAATATTATCTTTTTTTTAGTACTAATAATATGATATTTTTTTAGTAAAATATTATCTGACTATTCGCTGTGCCCTTGTTCGTCATCTGAATTAGACTATTGGGATAGGTAAAAAATGCCACGTGTAAAATACAGAATGCAAACGGTTTAATATTTTCTGTGGGGATAAATATAAATTTTTATATCATTAGATTGTTTTCGAATATTGCTGTTATTTATCTTGTATCGTTTATTTAAAGTTAATTATTTAAGAACTAATCATATGAGTTATTTTAATATATCCGGCTGTATTTTTTAAGCGTAGGCCTTTTAGGCACTTTTCTTGGTTTAGTTAAGATCAAGGACAAGACCAGAGAAAGATCAGGATAAGTGACTTTAGCACTTTAAAACACCGAATCCATCATTAAAAGAATTTAATAATAACAGCCAGAGGAGGCAGTCATGTCTGATAGTTCGATACTTTCATCAATGGTTAACAGCTATGAGGCTTATGATGCTGAGACGACCTCAACAAGTGACACCGGTTCGGCAACTTCATTGGGCAACGAAGAATTTTTAACGCTTTTAGTGGCCCAGCTTGAAAATCAAAATCCCCTCGATCCGGCAGATACGGAACAGTTCACAGATCAGTTGGCCCAGTTTTCTCAGGTTGAACAGTTGATTAATATTAATGACAAACTTGATGAAATGGCAGGGGATGTTGAGGATTCCGAAAACGATATTGATGCCAATTCATTTGTAGGACTGACAGTAACCGCGACCGTGACTTCAATGACCATTGATAGCGGATCTGTAACTCCCGGTTTTTACGAGGTTGATGAACCTGCTGAGGTCATGGTGTATGTGTATGACTCCGATGGTACCAAGGTGGCCACGCTGTCCCAGGGTGAAGTTGAGGCCGGATCCTATCTCATCTCCTGGGATGGCACGGATGATGCTGGTAACAGTCTGGATGACGGTGAATATTCTTACGTGGTTATGGCCAATTCCGGGGACGGCTACAAAGAGGTAAAATCCTATCTGTCCGGAAACGTGGATGCGGTATCATACCAGGACGGTAAAGGATACCTGGTGATCAACGGCGTACTGGTGGATCCGGATGATGTTACCACCGTAACGCCTTCTTCGGCTTCGCCTTCCGGTGATTCGACTTCCGTTCTTGAATATCTTGGCACCACGGTCTCTTCCAGTTATCCAATTGTTCAGGTGGAAAACGGCGAGGTCCAGGGAGATGCACTAGGCTTTAGTCTGACAGCCGCATCCGATGTCAGAGTGACAATTTATAATGCTGATGATGAAGAAGTTGAGACCATTGAAATCTCAGCTGATGATACAACCACCGGAGAAAATGAGGTCACCTGGGACGGGCTGACAAGCAGCGGTCACGTGAGCTCCGACGGACTTTATTACTACAAGGTTACAGCGGATACAGGAAGAACCTCCATCGCTATTTCCGGAGATGTGAGTGCTATCACTTCCGTGGACGGTACCCAATACCTTGAAATTGGAGATACCGGACGTCTGGTATCTGTATCAAGCATAACCGCTGTTGAATAAAAACAGGCAGACGTACAAATTTTACCGGATCTACTCAATGAATAAAACTTTATCCATGCTAAGGAGGCCCCCATGTCATTAACCAGTTCCCTTTATGCCGGCACCAGCGGGTTAGGCAACACAGGCAATGCACTTCAGGTCACAAGTAATAATATATCAAATATCAATACACTTGGATTTAAAAAAGGAACCGCTACCTTTGCCGATACCCTTTACCAGACCATCGGCACCAATGCCGGTGCTTCCCAGGTGGGGCTTGGTATGAACGTTGACAATGTTGCCCAGGTGTTTACCGATGGCTCCCTTGAAACCACAAGTAATGCAACGGACCTTGCCATTGGCGGGGATGGTTTCTTTGTTGTTTCCGAATTAGGATCTGAGGAAACTTTTTATACAAGGGCCGGTAATTTCTCATTTGATCAAGACGGCGCGCTTGTCACTTCCGAAGGGTATATTGTCCAGGGGTGGTATGTTGAAGGCGATACTGGAGAGGAATACGGGGCCGTTACCGACCTGATATTGACCGAGTTTACAAGCCCGCCGGATGATACGGAGGAAATTACGGTAATTACCAATCTGGATTCCGATGCCGAGTCTATGGCCACGGTTTTGTCCAATCTGTTTGAATATGATGAGGAAGACGGCACTACGGTGGATTCGGATGGTTATGAATACCAGACTGTGGTCACGGTTTATGATTCCCTGGGTTCTTCCCATGAAGTTACTATTTACTACGATAAGAAATCCGATACCGATTGGGAATACATTATTGCCACGGATCCCGATGAAGATAATCGTGCCCTTGTGGCAGATACGGACGCTGCAGGACTTCTGGCAAGGGGCACCATTTCCTTTTCCGAAAGTTCTGGTGAAATCGTTACCATGACCATGGAAGAACTCACCGGGTTGATTGGCAACGTGGTCTCATCTGGAAACAATGCCGTGGACGACGTGCATTTTGAAATTGAAGATTCCGAGGTCATTCAGTTGGATGGTTACGGCATTTCAATGACATATGACGGTGAAAACTGGGTCCTTGATGAAACTAACTTGCCGACCGCATATGAAGACGCAGAGATTATCTATTCTGATGCGAATACCGTTTATTTGGTGCTTGATCCTGAATCCAGCGGTGGAGACGAAGAGGCGGATGTAAAAATTTCCCTGGATGAATATGCCATGTCCGGGGATACTCTCACCTTTGATGTTAATGATCCCACGGAACTGCATGTTCAGGATATTGAAAATGCAGTTTACGTGGGCGATGTCTACAACAATACTACGGTGTCCATTAACGACCCCAGTGTGATGACAACAGATGCTGAAGACCTTTCCATTATCTGGAACCCGTACACTGAAACCTGGTCCTGGAATAATCCGGACGGTGCTACAGCCGATCCCGATCCGACACTGATCTCTGAAGTGAGCTTTGAATTGGACTCGGCTATAATAGATACGGAGACTTTAGTTGACAAGGGAATCTCTTACTCGGAGAAGGATGTAAGTGCGATGTCCATGGTGGCCGATGTCAGTTTGTATTGGGACGGGTCGGCATGGGACTGGAACGAGGACTTAAAAGAGACTGATCTTCAAGATGGGCTATCCTACGATGAGGAGTACTTCGGTAGTTTGGAAGTGAGCGACATAACATCCGGTAGTGAGGGTGCCGGAATCCTGGCTACCGTCTATACCGTTACATATGATCCTACGGCTACTCCTACCTGGACCGGTGAATCGGATTCCACTTCCACTCAAAGCATAGACGTCGAGGAGTCGACTGATGGTTCGGTGCTGACGCTAACCATCTACGATGATCCTTCAAGCGATCCATCTACCATAGAAATTACCTTGGATGACGATACAACACTGTCCACTACAGACTCTGAATCTTTCAGCTTTACTATTGTTCCAACACCCCCTGCCGAATATGCAAATGCGAAAATTTCCACTCCCACCACCAGTACTTACAATATTGAGATTAACTTCAACGAGGAGGACGATTTCGACGATGCCGAAGTTACCATAGACGTAGACGCCCATCTCGCATCAGGAGTCCTGGTAGACGGTGATAAGCTTACTTTTAAGGTGGACCCTGATACCCCGCCGTCAGAATACAGCGATGCAACCCTTTCAGGCGACGCCACATATTGTTCCATCGACCTTGATGGGTCCGGCAATGAGGATGATAAGGAAGACATTGTCTTCACGTTTGACGAAGAGCTTAAATCCGGCACAGACACCGATCCTTTGGAAGACAGAAGTGTTATTACCTTTGATATTGAAGGCTCCACTTCATGGCGCACAGTGACATCCGACGAGGCGGAAGATACAGGATATCTCCAGTTTACGGCTGATTTTCTCGGCGGCGAGTTCGGCGCAACAGAAATGGACATCTCATTTAATATCGGGTCAAAATTTGACGGCAACAACTGGGTTAATGATTCATTATCCTCCACCCAGTACGCCACTTCTTCTTCCACCACATACCAGGATGCAGACGGTTATGCATCAGGGGATCTCACCGGGATTGGAGTGGAATCCGACGGCCTTGTCTCCGGTAGCTATTCAAATGGCCAGGAGATCGCCTTGTTCAAAGTTGCGTTGGCAGACTTTAACAATGTAAACGGCCTTGAAAATGAGGGTGGCAATCTTTATTCAGCCACAACGGAAAGCGGGGCAGCCATCACCAATAAACCCGGGGAAAACGGCCTTGGCACCTTGTCATCCTATGCTCTTGAGATGTCCAACGTGGATATTTCCGAGGAATTTGTTGACATGATTACCCTGCAGACTGCTTATGAAGCCAATGCTAAAATTATTACTACCGTGGATGAGATGATGACCACGGTCATAGGCATGAAACGATAGCAAAGAGGGTGGCATCATGATACTTCCCCGGGTTAAGGCAGACGTGGAAACCGATTCTGTGGCGGTTCTTGAACGGAAAATGGTCAGGATCAGGGCTTTGCATAAGCAATTGAGTCACATCCTGGAGACTGAATATGTGTCCGGTATGGCCTATGATTCGAAATCTTTGAAAAAGCTTATTTTAAGAAAACGTAACTGTGTTAACCGGTTTGAGCATCTTGTACGTGCCATGGGGGAGCAACTGGGCATGATGACAGGGCGGGAAATGTCTTCCACCATGTCAAGAAGCCTTGTCGATCGGGTAAAAATGATTCAGGGGTTAACCCCAAAGCAGGAAGAGGTATTGTTTGGGCTTGCAAATGATCTGGAACAAAGACATCGGGAATTGATGAAGGCCGCCTCCCGCAATGGTTTATTGTTTAAAAGCGTGCTGGGTCGGCTGTCTGTTACATCCAAGTATGTTAACCACAGGAATATGGGGAGGACCCCATGAGTAGCCTTAATGCCATACTAAACACTGCGTCCAATGCCGTCACGGCTTATCAGGCGGCCATCAGTGTGACGGGCCAGAATATTGCTAACGCGGATAATGATGATTACAGCATTCAGTCTGTAGAGTTATCCACCACATCCACGGTGAATTCGCGTGGAAATATTTATGGTACAGGGGTGACTGTTGCTTCGGTCACCCGGTCCGTAAACCAGCTTCTTGAAAATACGTTGACTTCTGAATTATCCAACCAGGCTGCCCTGGAAGAAGCACAGGTTTATATGTCTTCCATTGAAGATCTGTTTTCCGAAGACAGTGATGATAGTCTGAATACCCTTTTGGATGCCTACTGGTCTGCCTGGGAGGATTTGAGTAACAATCCGTCCGGTGAAACCGAACAAAACGCCGTATATGATGCCGGCCTTGCACTTACCGACCGTATCAATGCCATTGAAGATGCCCTGTCTGATTTGACCGGCGACTTGAACGGGGAAATATCTTCCGCCGTTACCGAAGTGAACAGCATTTCCGAGCAGATAGCAGCGTTAAATCTGGCCATCGTCACCGCCGAAAGTACGGGCGGGAATGCCAATGACCTTGCGGATGAACGAAACGCCCTGGTGGACGATCTTGGAAAACGCATTGATATTGATATCACCGTGAAAGAGGACGGCTCCTACCTGATCCTCACCAACGGCTTGCCGCTGGCGGAGGATGGCATTTCATATGATTTAAGCATAAAACAGGGAAGTGTATACTGGACCGGTAAATCCGGAAATGCCTATGACATTACCGATGATATCTCCGGCGGTGCCATTGCCGGATGGCTTGAGGTCAGGGATGTGGTGATTCCGGAAACCCAGGCGGAATTTGATGAACTTGCCACCAACCTGATCTGGACCCTGAACTATCAGCATTCCCAGGGGGCAGGGCAGACCTATTTCTCCGGCTCCCTTGAAGGGACTTACGAGGCTGGCAAGAGTGGAACATTTGATAGTCTGTACTATGGAGATGAAATTGACTACACCAAGGATTTTTCCATGGTGATCCAGGATGCCACGGACACTACCTCAGAATATCAGACCGCGACCGTTGATATGGCTATTTCTACATCTGAGATTTCAAATATTACCGGGACCGGAGAGGATGACAGCACCTATGAGCTCACGGTTATTGATGAGGGAATCTTAGGGGATAAAACCGTGGTACAGTCCAGCGGATTGTCTCTGGGCGGTGCTTCATCCAGTGCATCAGGCATTGACGATGCCCTGGATGCGGCATTGGCTGAACAGACCCTGACCATTACCAATGGTTCCGATACCCAGACCCTGGAAATTTCAGACAGAGGGGTCGATGCCACCCGGTCTGCCGCCGACATTGCCAAAGAGCTTTCAAATATAGATGGCATAGCTGCCTATGCATCTACGACATCTGCCTATTTTAACTTTGCTGTTATGTCGGCAGGCGACGGGGATGTCGTTGAATTTACACTGTCTGTTGACGGGGTGATAGCGGATGTCAGTTTTAGTCGGGATGTTTCTGAAGATATTAACGAACAGCTTGAAGATGCACTTAAAGTTGCGGTGGAAACCATCAATGAGGTCAACCAGAACACGGATCTGGCTGTGGACGGCACGTCTATTGAAAGTGCGTCCGGTGCTACCATCGGGATCTACGAATTTAATGCTAATACCGGAGATCGACTATCCGTTTCTCTGGATTCCAGTGATTCGGAAATTCAATTTTTGACTGACAACCCTGCAACAGATGATGCCGTGGTAATAACCGGTTCCGTAACCATTGTCATGGATCCGAGTATGGAAATATCTTCCGATTCCAAGGATCCCGATACCGGTCTTTTCGGCGACAGCGGAGAGTCAGGCTCTGGTTTCAGTATGATTACCTTGGGTGGCACCGACGGATATACAGGATTTGATGATACGGAAAAAATTGAATTTGAACTGGACGGTTACCCTATTTTATGTACTGTTGATGACTCGTTGGGCACCTCGGATGCCGATAGAGCTCTGCAGTTATACACGTCACTTTCTTCTGGTTTGTCCCCGGATAAATATACGGTCATCAAAAACGGTACCTCTGTGACCATAGTGAAAATAGATGAAAATGATCAAGATGCCATTGAAATTACAAATTTCAGGGAGAATGGAGACGAAAATGCGGTATTGAGCGTGTCCACAGGTACCGGATTCGGCAGTGAATCGCCTGAAAATGACACGCTAATTTCCGACTCCGATCCAACAAATACAAGAAAATCAACGACAGCTGCCACGTTTGGTAGTCCTGCCACCATTTACTGGGAAATTTTGGACAGCAGTGGCAATTCCACCGGCGAGGACGGATATGTTGAAATTGATGAATCCGGCGTGGTGGAGATAACCGAAGACGGGAAGACAACGTTAAGTTTTGATATTTCCCAGGGCAGTCTTGTTGCCGGAAATACCCTGCGGATCAATACCGATGCCGATGGTCAAGCTGATATTCTCCGGGGTTCGGTTACAGGAAAGGCTGCAAGTGTCGATGATACTTATGAGTTTACCGTGATTTCCGGCGGTACCCTGCCGGACAACGAAGAGGGTCTTGTGATCGAATGGAAGTCTGAAACCGATTCAGGCACCATTGAACTGGAAGGCAATGAGGATGAAAAATCCCAGATCATTGTGGAAGTGGACGGCATGACCATAGCCTTTGACAGCGGCACCCTTGTGAACGGCGATGTCTTTTATGTCACCACGGATGATAATGGAAAAGCTGTGGCCGATGCCGACGGCAATACCCTGCAGACCCTTTCGGACTGGCACTGGACCCTTGACTCCTTTGCCGATGAGTTTAACCGCAGCGCAGGCGGTGTGACCGCTTCGGTCACTAAAAATGATACGATTTTATTTGATACCACTGATAACTATTGCGCCATTGAAAATGTAACCTGTTCGGGCAGTAACAACATTGACGAAGCAAATTTCGAAATCACGGTGTTAAACTACAGCGCTTTGGAAATTGAGGCTGCAGGCCTTGAATTTGTGCGTGATTCGAGCGGCACCTGGAGTATTGACAACGACCCCACCGGTATCACCACTATTATTCCGGAAGGCGGCGATGATGACGGGTTTCAGATTGATCTGGATGGAGACGGTATCGGAGATATTGAAATTACTTTTGACCAGTCTGTTTCAGGTGAAGGGTATATCCGCATGGATTTGGAATCCAAGGACGCAGAGGATCTGTCCTACGCCTTTGCAGGCAATGAAGACGGGGACAGCGGTTTTGCTGCGGCTCTTGGGTTGAATACTTTTTTTACCGGTACGGGCGCATCAAACATCAGTGTCAATGGCGTGGTGTCCTACACTGACCTGCTGGCATCAGGCATCGTGGATACCCAAACCGGAGCGCTTGCCTCCAGCGACAATACCAATGCCCTGGCCATGGCTGACACCCGCTACGACAGTGTTGATATGAAAGCGTATACATATACCAGGGGAGAGGGTGTTACGGTCACGGTAGCCACCACCTCGCTGGATGATTACCAGGCCTCCCTGGTCTCGACCATCGGGTCCACAGCGTCCGGTATTAATTCTGCTTTAGAGTATTCCGAAACCCTGGTGTACCAGCTTACCGAGCATCGGGATTCAACATCAGCCGTGTCCCTGGATGAAGAGATGATTAATTTGACAGCCCAGCAGCAGGCCTATCTTGCAGCAGCTAAATTGCTGACAATGGTGCAGGAAATGTTTGATGCTTTGCTTGCAACACGTTGATTTTTGAAAGATTTAATATTTGAGGATCAATTTAATAACACCGATCCTATAGGAGGTCTGCCATGAGAGTCTCAACCATAAGTATATACAAACAGGCCACATATCAGCTTGGACGGCTTACCTCTGATTTGAACGAGGCCAATGAGGTCGTATCCACCAATCTGAAAATTAGTTCCGCATCCGATGATCCATCGGGTATGAAACAAGTGCTGACTATCAATTCCGACCTGGCGGCATTGGACCAGTATCAGGTCAATGTGGATCAGGCCCAGAATATACTTACCACGGCGGAAACCGCCCTTGACGCCATGGCTGATCAGTTGTCTGAAATGAAGCTTTTGGCCTCGTCTTTGGCCAATGCCTCGGCCTCTTACCAGGAGCGCTCTGACGCTGCAGATAGCATGCAGGTTTACCTTGATAGCCTTATGGACCTTGCCAATACAGACGCCTATGGCGGATATGTGTTCGGCGGAGATGATAACCAGACAACGCCTTTTACCTATGATGATGACGACAATCCCACCCGAGTAACTTACAACGGCAGCAGTGACGCTGTAAACATCAGTATTTCTCAGAATACCACCGTCTCTTTGGACTGTTGCGGCAGTGATATGTTTTATGAAGATGAGATCATCGTGGATACCACGAACAACCAGATCGTCTTTACAGAAGATGTCGATAAGGGAGAAGATAATATTCTCACCATTGAAACGACAATTACCAGCGGTACCTACAGCAAAGAAGAACTTGCCGGTGTTGTGGCGCAGACATTGAGCAAAGCGTCCGAAGAATATGGATACGGTGTTGTTTATGAAGTGGAATATGATGAAGATAGCAACGCCTTTTCCATTGGGACAGACGGCGCTGATACCACCACCACTGCAACCTTTCAGAATATTGAGACCGAAACCGTCAGAGTTGCCAACTTTGAATCCCTGAGCCAGGATTTCGATGACGTTGAAATTCAAATTATAAACGATTCCGCCCTGACCGAATATACGCCGGATGATGGCTTGGAACCCTTGACGTTGACCTATACCGGAGACGGCACCTGGAAGGTCTCCAATGACCCCGGTTACGGACTTAATGCGGAAATTGGGGCAACCGACGATACCATAGAAATTGATGTGAATGATGACGGTGAGTCTGATATTATTATTGATCTGAATGAGTTCCCGGAAGAAGGCACCAGCATCTCCTTTGACATTACCGAAGGGTATGAAAATACAAGTATCCTGACGGATCTTGGGTTTGATGCTCAAACCGTAACGCTTTCACCGGTATCCAGTGATACGCCTGTGGCCGGGGCAGTTACGGTGGCGCCAGGGGAAAACAATACCATTGATTTTACAGAAACCACAGTGGATAAAGAGATCAGCGTACAGCTGACAGCCACCATCGACGCCGGTCCTTACGCAGATTCTGAATCCTATGCCGAGGCCGTGGAAGAGGCGCTTGAAACCGCATCAGCTGAAAACGGAAACCGGGTTAACTACTCGGTTGAATATGATGAAAACAACAAAAAATTTACCATCAGCGAGGATATTGATACCGGTCGCCGGCTTGAATCCTTTACATTGCTTTTCTCATCCGGTACCAATACCGATTCCAGTGCCTCATTTAATCTTGGTTTTGGAGATCAAGATGTTTCATCCGGACCTGTGGAAGGAAAAGAGGCGACCTGGAGTATCTGGGATACGGTTTTGGATTTCAAAGAAGCACTGGATAGTGATGATGTGGACGGCATTCAGCGGGCAATGACCCGGCTGGAAAATCATTATGAAAGTCTCACCTCAAGCATGTCAACTGTGGGCTCAATTTACAACAGTACCACCATCACCGAAGCCACTATTTCGGATTCGGATTTAACATTGGTCTCCCAGCGCTCCACGGTCCGGGATGCAGATACCGTGGAGGCCATTATGAATCTTAAATCTGCCCAGACTGTTTATGAAGCGGCTTTGAGTTCGACATCTTCTGTCATGGGGCTAAGTCTGGTGGATTACATGTAACCGTTTTAGAACAGATATTTCCAGACTTTCCAGCCAACCTTTTCTTCGCGTTGCCATCCCGTCGGCATCTGCATGAGTTTCTCCGGATTCTGATTTTTTAACGCATTAAGTTGTTTCTGCTTTTCTTGTTCCATCTGTTCCCAGGTGACGGTTGTACGATGAAACACCTTATGGTTTATGGCAGCGGCAATGCGGTCCATTTTTTTGATCAGGTCGTCACTGTTCTTGGATTGTTCAAAAAAAGCCATGTACTGTTTTTCAGTGGTGTCAAAGACCTTGGCATCAATGCTGAAAGCATCTGCAAGGCTGGTAATGGTGCCGTAGAGCACATATCTTGATCCGGTTTTTGCGGCAACCGCATGGATCAGTTTACTACCGGAAAATTCTTTTAATCCGGCCTCAAGGGCCGCTATTTTTTTGGGCGGCACAACAACGACTTTTTCAGGCCAGGTGAGCCTGGAATAGAGCATGGTTGAGATGCCTTTTTTAAGGTAATTCAGATTCTTATTCTTATCGGCATTAATGGCAAAGGAAAGAACTGCAAGGGTTTCAGGTGGATTGGCAAAGGCCATATATGGAAAGATCAATCCGCCGAGGATGAAAACGGACAAAATCGCTTTAATAAACGTATGCGGTTTCTTCATTTGTTTTTCCCTTTACAGTTTTGATTTGAGCATGGGCGTGACCACTTTGGGGTCTGCCTTTCCCCGGGTCTTTTTCATGACCTGCCCCATGAAAAAGCTGAATAGCTTGGTTTTTCCATCACCATAGGCTTTAGCCTCTTCGGGGTTTTCCTTAATAATTTCATCCACCATTGCTTCAAGTTCGCCTTGGTCGGATACCTGTTCAAGACCTTTTTCTTTGACTATGGATTCGGGATCTTTGTTGGTTTCAACCATCTCCTCGAAAACCGTTTTGGCGGCATTGGCATTAATTCGGGAGGATTCCAGAAGTCCAAGAAGTTTTGAAAAACCATGGGCGCTAACAGGTGATTCACTGATTTCAATGCCCTTGGTATTGAGCATGCCCATGAGCGTGGTCATGGTCCAGTTAGCGGCCTGCTTGATGTTTTTAAGCGGCTTAATGGTCTCCTCAAAAAAATTGGCCATGTCCAGGCTGGCTGTTAAAACACCTGCATCATATTCAGACAGGCTGTATTCCTGGATAAACCGCTGCTTTTTTGCATCGGGCAGTTCCGGCATGGTGCTGCTGACTTCCTCGATCCAGGCATCGTCCACAATCAGCGGTACAAGGTCGGGATCCGGGAAATATCTGTAATCGTGGGCTTCTTCCTTGCCCCGCATGGATGCGCTACGGTTTTTGGTAGGATCCCACAGACGGGTTTGCTGGATGACCTGTCCACCCTCTTCAAGTACATAGGTCTGACGCTGGATTTCGTACAGGATGGCTTTTTCCACATTTTTAAAAGAGTTCAGATTTTTAAGCTCGGTGCGGGTGCCGAATTCTTTCTGCCCCACGGGTCGCAGGGAGACGTTGGCGTCACATCTGAATGAGCCTTGTTCCATGTTTCCGTCGCACACATCAATGTACTTTAAAATGGCGTGCAGTTTTCTCAGGTATGCACCTGCTTGGGCTGCCGTGCGAAGGTCAGGTTCACTGACAATTTCAATAAGGGGAATCCCTGTTCGGTTGAGGTCCACCATGCTTTTTCCCCGCAAGGGATCGTGGATCAGCTTTCCGGCATCTTCCTCCATGTGAATGCGGGTGATGCCGACGCGTATTTCCTTTTCATCGGCTTCAATATCCAGAAAACCGTGTTCGGCAATGGGTTTGGCAAACTGGGAGATCTGGTACCCCTTGGGAAGATCCGGGTAGAAATAGTTTTTTCTGTCAAATCGGCTTTCCCTGTTGATGGTGCAGTTGGTGGCAAGGGCGGCCTTGATTGCAAAGGTAACGGCTTTTTTATTCAGTACCGGTAAAACCCCTGGCATGCCTGTGCATACCGGGCAGGTATTGGCGTTGGGGGCCTTGCCAAAGGCGGTTGAGCAGTTGCAGAAAATTTTAGTCTTAGTTTTGAGCTGGGCGTGGACCTCTAGTCCGATAACAGGTTCAAATGCCATGTGATGTTCGCTTCCTTTGGGTGCCCGGCGCATGAAGGCACCCATGCCCGGGGTTGAGTTCTTACCAGCCTTCCTTTATAACCTTGATATTTTTAATTATCAAGGGTACTCCTAATAAAAGGGGAAAAGGAAATTATTTCAATGAAATTTTTTTTCTGTGTGATGGGCATGGTCATGATTGTGGAAGGGCTGCCCTATTTCATCTCGCCGCATAAAATGCGGGAGATGGTAATGATGATCCTGCAAATACCCGAAGGCACCTTGAGGCGGTTTGGCTTCTTTATGATGCTGGCGGGCCTGGCGTTGGTATACCTTGCCATGGAGATCGGCTGATGTACAATTTGTCTGATTACTGCTATAATTTGCCCGATTCCTTGATTGCCCAAGCACCCTGTGAACACAGAAGTTTGTCCCGGCTCATGTACCTGGATCGGAAGAACCACGGCATCAGCCATCGCAGGTTTTTTGATATTGCGGATTTGCTGCGCCCCGGAGACCTGCTGGTGGTCAATGACACCCGGGTGGTGCCGGCGCGGCTTTTAGGGCATAAGCCTACGGGGGGGCGCGTAGAGGTCCTCATTATTGATTATGCTGCCGGCATGAAACATCTGGCCGAGACAGGTTCGTTTCAGTGTGATTGTCTGATCAGGGCCTCACGCAGACCGGAACCGGGCACGGTGCTTGATCTGGGTCAGGATATCAAGGCCACTGTGATGGAACATCGGGACCGAATTTCTGTGGTCTCTTTTGGCGGAGGTCATCATTTTTTATCCCAATTGAAAAAAACAGGTAAAATGCCCCTGCCGCCCTATATAAAACGGAATCAGAATCCGGGACCGGGGGAAGGCATACCGGCGCATATGGATGAGCACAGAGACCGGCACGATTACCAAACGGTTTATGCAAACGCCGAGGGTGCTGTGGCTGCGCCCACGGCCGGGCTTCATTTTACAAAAGAGCTGCTTGCAACCCTTTCTGAAAAGGGCGTGGACGTGGCCCGGATTACCCTGCATGTGGGGTATGGCACCTTTGTACCGGTGCGGGTAAAGGATATCCGGGACCATCAGATTCATTCGGAATATTTTATTATAGATGACCAGACTGCTGAAACGATTAACCGGGCCCGTAGCGATGGGCGCAGGGTTATTGCCGTGGGCACCACGTCCGTGCGGACCCTGGAGTTTTGTACAAACGAGAGGGGCCGTATTTCGGCCGGTCAGGGCCGGTGCGATCTGTTTATCTATCCAGGCTACCGGTTCAAATGCGTGGATGCCATGATTACCAATTTCCATCTGCCTGAATCCACCCTGCTCATGCTGATTTCCGCCTTTTATGACCGGGAACGGATTCTGGATGCCTACAAGGTTGCCGTGGCTGAGAAGTATCGGTTTTTCAGTTATGGTGATGCCATGTTTATTGAGTGACAGCCACGGGCTGACCTGGTTTCGCTGTGGTTCAGTTCACAACAAAAGTAGAAAGATCTGTGTAGGTTACACAGATCTTCATTATAGAGAAAATAGTAAAGATGCTTACATTCGACCTGATAAAAGATAATAGTAAAAGCGGTAACGGCCGGGACCGCTCCCGCCTGGGGCGGATCACCACGGATCACGGGATTATTGAAACACCCATTTTCATGCCCGTGGGTACAGTGGGATCGGTGAAGGCCGTGTCAAAGGAAGATCTGGAACATTGCGGGGCTCAGATTATTCTTGGTAATACCTATCATTTATACTTAAGACCCGGCTGCGAAGTTATTGAAGCCATGAAAGGGCTTCATGCCTTTACAGCCTGGGATAAGCCCATGCTCACCGACTCCGGGGGGTTCCAGTTTTTCTCTTTGGCAAAACTGGCCAAGTTCACCGATGAGGGGGTGCATTTTCAATCCCATATTGACGGTTCCAGGCACTTTTTTTCCCCGGAACGGGCCGTTGAAATCCAGATGATTTTAGGATCGGATATCATGATGTCCCTGGACTGGTGCCAGGGGCATCCGGCTACGGATCAGCAGGTGGCTGAGGCCTTGAATAAGACCACGGCCTGGGCGAAAAGAGGGTTTGATTTCTGGCAGGAAAACGGCGCGGTTAATAACCTGTTTGGCATTGTCCAGGGCGGAATGATTAAAGAACTTCGCTCTTTATCCGCCGAACAGCTGACTGCCATTAATTTTCCCGGCTTTGCCATTGGCGGTCTTTCCGTGGGAGAACCCACCGAAGTGATGTATGAGATGGCCGACCACACCCTGCCGCTTCTGCCGTCACAAAAGCCACGGTACATTATGGGGGTGGGCACGCCTGAGAACCTTGTGACCCTGGTGGGCATGGGGTGCGATATGTTCGACTGCGTGATGCCCTCCAGAAATGCCAGAAACGGCCAGCTTTTTACCCATACCGGTACCGTTAATATTCCCAATGCCAAATATAAAACAGACGAGCGCCCCATTGATGAAACCTGCGGGTGTTATACTTGTCGCAATTACTCCCGGGCCTATCTGCGCCATCTCTATAAATCCCGGGAACTTTTGTCCTATCGTCTGAACACCATTCATAATCTTTATTATTATCTTGATCTTATGGCTAAAATGCGTCATGCAATAAAGGAAGACAGATTCCCCGAATTTCAACAGCAATTTTTTAAAATGAGGCAGGATCAGTAAGTATGCATGAGATGGGTATTGCCCAGCAACTGGTAACCATCGCCCTGGATGCCATCCCCGATGACATTGAAAATCCCAGGGTGGAAAAATTGAATTTAAGGATCGGCAAACTGGCTGCCGTGGTGGAGCACAGCCTCTCCTTTTGCCTGGAGGTCATCTCTAAGGACACCCCTCTTGAAGGCGCTGAACTGGTCATCGACGCGGTGCCGGTATGCCTGCGTTGTGAAAGCTGTGAACATGAATGGCAGACCGACACCCCTGCCTTTGGGTGCCCTGCGTGCAAAGATGGCCAGGTGACCATGATTTCCGGACGGGAGATTGAGATCTCATCCATAGAACTGGCCGACGATTAGACGATTGAGAAACAATAAAAAAATTGAGAGATAGTTTATGGAGATAAATATACAAAAACGGGTACTGGAAAAAAACGAATCGGATGCAGATCGGAACAGAGCCTTTTTTAAAGAGAAACAGGTGTTTGTTCTGAACATGATGTCCTCGCCGGGATCCGGCAAGACCGAAACCCTGTGCCGGACCCTGGAACAGCTGATGCCCGATATCCGGGTGGGGGTGATCGTGGGCGATATCTGCACCACCAATGATGCGGACCGACTTTCCGTAACAGGTGCCAAAGTGACCCAGATCAACACGGACCAGTTCGGGGGAGACTGCCATCTGGCAGCCCACCTCATTGAATCATCGGCCAGATCCCTGGGATGTGATGACTTGGATCTGCTCATCGTGGAAAACATCGGCAACCTGGTGTGCCCTGCGGAATTCGATATTGGCGAGGATGCAAGGGCTGTGGTTTTAAGTGTCACCGAAGGCGAGGACAAGCCCTTAAAATACCCGCTCATGTTCCAGGTGGCGGATGCTGCCATTTTAAATAAAATAGATCTGTTGCCCTATCTGGATTTTGATGCGGCCCTGGCTGTGGAAAATATGGGTAAGGTGCATCCGGGCATGCCGGTATTTGAACTTTCCGCCAAGACCCGGGAAGGCATGGAACCATGGCTTTCATGGCTGCGCACCAAGGTTAAGGAAAAACTGGGATAATTGTGCCGGTTAATCCGGTAGGATGGTTTTTTAAAGTTTGGAGGTAATTATGGGGGTAAAGAAAATGGCCCTTGCCGGCTCCTGGTACCCGGGATCCGCTGACCAGTGTCGATCTGCCATTAAACGGTTTAGTGATGATCTAGAAATCGAAGAGAATACAAAAATTCTGAATAATCCTGTGGGGGGGATTGTGCCCCATGCCGGCTGGGTTTATTCCGGGAAACTGGCCTGCCGGGTCTTTTCAGCGCTGGCCCATGGCAACCGGGTTGTGGATACCATTATTCTTTTCGGGGTTCACATGCATGCCACGTCCCCGGCCCTTGTTCTGGATTGTACCGCCGTTGATACCCCTTTGGGAACCATTGAGATTGACCGGGAACTTACAGATGCCCTGGTGCGGCGGGCCGGGACGGAAGGTGTCAACCTGGAACAATTAGGGCCCAACCGCTTCCCTGAAGAAAATACCCTGGAACTGCAATATCCATTTATTAAATATTTTTTCCCCCACGCCCGGATTGTGGTGTGCGCCGTTCCGCCCTCGGATGCGGCGCACGCATTGGGCGTGGCCGCAGTTGAGGCCGCAAAAAAGCTGGGTCGCTCCCTGGCTGTGGTAGGGTCCACAGACATGACCCATTACGGCCCGCGGTTCGGATTTGAAGCGGCAGGTTCAGGTAAAGTTGCATTTGATTGGGTGTCAAAGGAGAATGATGCGGCTGCAATTGAAGCGTTAACAGCCATGGATGAAAATCAGATTATTTACCAGGGATTGACACACCATAACATGTGCTGTGCCGGGGCGGCCTGTGCGGCTGCCGCTGCTGCAAAAACAATGGGCGCAGTCAAAGGTGTCTGCCTTGACTACGCCTCAAGCTTTGATCCGTTACAGCCCACTGCCGATTTTGTGGGGTATTGCAGCATGATTTTTTGCCGTTAGAGCCTTGGGAAACATTTTTGTAAACGGCATTTGATTATCAGACCCCCAAGACGTCGTCACGCTTATTTTTTATGTTTTTAATAAAAGCCCCTTGCAGAAATGTTTTATCTGCAAGAGCCTTCCACTTTAAAGAATTTTTTCTATGGCCTGAAATTTTTTCATGAATTTTTTGTCAATATAGTTTTTGATCCAGAATGCCGGTTGCCCACTGAATACGAGCCCTCTTTTTTTCAAAACACCTTGGTTTCCACCCAGGTTAAAAATTAACAGGTACTCCGGTCCTGGATCAAACATCTGCAGCGGATTTCCTTCAAGCCGGGCCAACAGGTTGTTCAGCAGCACCGGGTTTTGCCGGACCGCATATACGCCCACCTTGTCTAACGGTTGATCTTCAAAATAGATACAGTCCCCGCCACCGAAGATATCCAGATACTTCACGCTTTGCAGATATCTGTTTACCAGCAGGCCATTATCCGGACCAACCGGCAGGCCGGATGTTTCAAACAATTTTGACGGTTTCACGCCGGAGGCAAGAAAAGTAAAATCAGTGGAGCGCAATTCGCCTGAATTCATGAGAATGGATTCGGTCGTTACTTTTTTTACATACCCGTTTTCAAAAATCCGGATCCCCCTTTTTCCAAGAATACGGGTTACACGGCCCCGGATACGTTCAGGAAACCTGGCCATAAACCGGTTGCCGGCAAGGATATTTATTTGAGGCATATTCTGCTTTGTCCGGTTCGCCAATTGCCATATGTTCCCTGCCACTTCTGCCGAGGAAGGGCCGCCGCCGACTATGGTCACCACCGCCTTTTTACGTTCAAAAAGGAGCTTGAGCTTTTCTGCCGCTTCCATAAGCTTTTCGATGGGCTTGACCGGATAAATATTTTCCGCATTTTCAGGTACATCCTGCATAGAGACATAGGATCCTGCATTCACGGAAAGCACATCATAGGCCAAACTGTTGCCACCGGCGGTATGAACCGTTTTTGCCGCCGGATCAATCCGGGTCGCATAATCCTTTACGAAAAGACCGCCCTGTTTGCAGACAACATCGCGGGTGGCGAAACGAATGTCCGAAGGGGTGTACGTCCCGCCCAGCATGCCCGGTCCCATGCCGGAATAATAGTGGTGGAAAGACGGACCGATCACAGAAACCGTATATCCCTTTTCAACAAATCCGGCGATGTTCTCAAGTGCCGTCATGTGGGCATGTCCGCCGCCGATTAGAACCAGGTTCTTTTTCATTAATCTGTTCCCTTTAACGTATCCAATAATTTACCCAGGCTTTCCAGGTGGGCTTTTTCTTCATTGGCTATTTTTTGAACAATCTGTCTTGAGTCAGGGTTGTCTATTCTCAATGTGACACGCTGGTAAAGATCCAGAGCCTGTGCTTCAATGGACATGGCAAGCGAGATCACATCCGTTTCTACCTCCAGGTCCGGGCTGAACAGTTCAAGATACTGTTCCGTCGAAAGACCGCCCTCCAGGGATTTTACTTCCACCATGGCTTGAAAGTCTTCCTGGGATATCTTATTCTTTTCCCCACTGATATCCAGATACGCCTGAAAAATGGACTTTTGATGATTCAACTCGATTTCAGCAAGTTTTGCAAACAGGTTTTTCACCTTTTTGTTGGTTGTCTGCCGGCCCAGGGTCAGATAAAATTCTCTCAAGCCCTGTTCCAGGGAGTAGGCAACCTTGAGCACTTCTGCCGGTTCTTCTTTTCCAGAGAAGAGTTCTACTCCCAGATCCTGAGGCCCTACGGCGATTTCCGACTCCCATGACTTTATACCGCCGGAAACATTAATTACCTTTTTAAAGTCCTCGCCCGCCAGCATCTGGGCAGCAATCCGGCTGCGCCCGCCTACCGCACAGTACACCAGGGTTGGCTTGTCCGGGTCGAGTTCCCCCAGCCGGTCTGAAAGTTCGGGCAGAGGGATCAGGACTGCTCCCGGAATATGGCTCCTCTCATATTCAGCGGGTTGACGGACATCAAGGATGGTGGCTTCCTCGCTCGGATGTGTAGAAAGGAACGCCTTTGTCTGCGCGGTATCCATTGATTTGGCGGGCGTAAAAAACTGCAGCCATTTCATTTGTGAACCTCCTGAATTACTATTTATTGAACCAGATTTTCAGCCAAGCAGCCTGGGGACCGCAGATTTTTTGTTTACTCCGATAGCGGACACCGCCAGTGATCAGGAAGACCCCTAAACTTTGTCCCTTTGGGGCTTTTTCCTTTCCGGTTTCCCTTATCCGGATTGTAAATATATTCTCAATTATTACATATCCAGTTCACCATAGTAAGGCCTCTTTGTCTGAACAGGTTAATTTTTAATTTTAAGATATCGCAATTTACCCATACAACAGGCATGAACATCCCAGGCCAATCTGCTTGCACAGGGACGCAAAATCCGTTAACCTTCATGAATACTTGTGGTAGGACGTAAAGCTGTCAGACGGCAACCATCTCAATGCAAGGATGTCACCATGAAGATCGGTGTAATGAACAACCCGTCAAAATCGGTTTACGAAGAAGCCGAGCAATGCGGCAAAGCCGGTTTTGAGTTCCTGGATCTAACCCTCGAAGGCCCCAAGGCCTCAGATGTGGATACCCAACGACTTAAAGCCATTCTGGATACCCACGAACTTGGTATCACCGGGCATACCGATCCCTGCCTTCCCTATGCATACCCAGTGCCTGGGATCAGGGATGCCTGCTTAAAGGAACTTGAGCGGTGCGCACGGATATTTTCCCGTTTAGGTGCAAAGGTGATGAACATCCACCCCTGCTATGTTTGCCCGCCTGCCATGAGAGATCAATTGGTCTCATTCCAGATAGAGGCGTTGCAGCCCATTGTTGAAATGGCCGCATCCTATGGGCTTACCCTGGTGTTTGAAAACTATAAAGCGCCCTTTGACCGGGTGTCTATTTTTAAAGAACTGATCTCCCGGGTACCTGGCCTAAAGCTGCATCTGGACTTTGGACATACCAACTTCGGCAAGGATGGCCATGAGATCTTCTGCAAAGAGCTCGGGGAGCACCTTGTGCATGTCCATTTTTCCGACAACCGGTCAAGAAACGACGACCACCTGCCGTTAGGCGTAGGCACCGTAGACTGGCAACAGGCGGTGGATTCGTTAAAATCGATTTCATACGACAATACCATCACCCTGGAAATTTTCTGCAATGACCCACAGATGCAGGTCACCTATCTGGACCTGAGCCGAAATATGGTACGCAGATTGTGGGATTAATCTTCCAACTGGCATCCATGGTGGATTTGTTCTGATGTAATTCATGTCCAGAAAAACGTTATTCTTCAAAAAAGGTAGGGGGTGATCAGAGATTTAAAGTCATATTTTGAATTTGTGCCAAAGGTATTTAAAATCGTGGAGATCACTTTGCTTTTCCAAGGAACCTCTTTCATGCCTGGATTATGGCATGCCAATGTGGCTTGAACGGTTGCGGCTGCGGCAAAAAAGGGCGCAGTCAAAGGCATCTGCTTTGACTACGCCTCAAGTGTTGATCCGTTACAGTCCACTGCCGATTTTGTGGGGTATTGCAGCTTGATTTTCAGCGCTTAGTTTTTATTAGCCCTGGGCTGCACAAAATTGTGCCGCCTTTCTGATGCGCTGGATGGTTTTTTCTTTTCCAAGGGCGATAAACATTTCAAATATGCCGGGGCTCACTGTTGTACCGGTGACCGCCACCCGCAGGGGCTGGGCAATTTTTCCAAATCCGAGTCCTGTTTCTTCCATGATCTGTTTAAATACCCCTTCCTGGGATCCCTGGCTAAAGTCCCCAAGACCTTCAAAGGCATCGGCGCATTTGTTTAAAAGCTCCGCTGTTTCGGGCTTAAGAAATTTGTTGGCCGCCTTTTTTTCAAACTCGATTTTTTCTTTGTAATAAAAAGCCGCGCCCTGGGCCATCTCCACAAGGGTTTTGCTTCTGGGTTGAAGCGTTTCAATCACCCCCTGGGTAAAGGCATCATTTTGGGCGTCAATGCCAAGGTCCGCCAGGTGGGGCACAAGGTCGTCCCCTAATTCTTCGGGTTTCTTTTTCTGGATGTGTTTGGCGTTCAGGGCATACAGCTTATCCATGTCAAACATGCCTGCAGAGCGGCCAAGATGTTTGAGATCAAATTTTTCAATAAGCTCGTGACGTTCAAAAAACTCCTGGTCACCATGGGACCATCCCAGTCTGACCAGGTAGTTGAGCAGCGCATCGGCCAGAAATCCCATCTTTCTATATTCACCCACGGACATGGCACCATGACGCTTGCTCAGCCGCGCCTTATCTGACCCCAGCACCATGGGAACATGGCCGAATACCGGTAAGGGCGCACCTAATGCCTGGTAAATCAGAATCTGTTTGGGGGTGTTCACCAGATGGTCATCCCCCCGAATAATGGTGTTGATGCCCATGGTGATGTCATCCACCACCACCGCAAGGTTGTACATGGCCACACCTGAACTCCTCTGGATGATAAAATCATCAATTTCAGCATTCTGGAAGGCGGTGCTGCCCTTGACGATGTCGTCCACGATGGTGACGCCTGTATCCGGGGTTTTTAACCGCACCACGGTGTTATTCGCTTTTTTAAGCCCGCGGTTCCGACATTTGCCATTATACATGGGTTTAAGCCCCTTGGCCTTGGCCTCTTCGCGCATGGCATTAACTTCTTCGGGTGTGCAGTCGCAATAGTAGGCATGTCCCTGTTCAACCAGGCGGTCAATGTGTTCATTATACATATCATAACGCTGGGTCTGAAAATAGGGACCGTCATCCCAATCAATTCCCAGCCATTTCATGGATTCGAGAATAGCGTCCACAGACTCCTTTGTGGACCGGGCTTCATCAGTGTCTTCTATGCGTAGCACAAACTGCCCTGCGTTTTTTCTGGCCCAGAGCCAGTTGAAAAGTGCAGTCCTGGCACCTCCGATATGCAGGTAACCGGTAGGTGAGGGCGGAAAGCGTGTAATTATTGTATCCATTTTGATCTCCAAAAGTTAAACTTCACGAACAACAGGCGGTACAGATTTTTTTTGGCCTGTACCGCCCGAATTCGTATAACAGCCATGGGCTGATTTCGGCTATCAACACCTATATTCAACCCACAACAAAACATGAAAGCAACTTAACAACTTAATTGAAACTTTCATATAAAATCGACGATTTATCTATCATAATTGCGGGGTCTAAAGCAATACGACCGGTCTACAAAATCCGATTTGATTCATTTCGTGTATTCTTTCAAAGGATTCTGTGGTTGACTTCAAATAAAAAATAGGGTAGTTAGATATGTTTTAAATTTTGGCAGGTATTAAATAAAAACCAAATAAAATAATGTAGTTAGGAGATAGTCATGGCCGTACCTAAACAGAAGAGTTCCAAAGCAAGAGGAAGAAAAAGACGTACCCATTATAAGACCAGTGCCCCCACTATAACGATATGCCCCGAGTGTCAGGAGCCCAAACTGCCCCATACTGCATGTCCTGAATGTGGAACCTACAAAGGTAGGGATGTAAAACCGGACATGGAGGTAGATGAATAGCTTTGCCGGAAAACACTTCAAGGAGTCAGAACATGACCATTGAAACCAAAGTAAGAAAAATTATTGCTGAAAAGATTCCCGGCATTGATGTTGAGGATGTGGTTCCCCAGGCTTCTCTCATCGAAGACCTTGGTGCAGATTCTCTGACCATCGTAGAGCTTATCATGTCAATGGAAGAGGTTTTTGAAATTGAAATTGATGATGATCAGGCTGAAAAATTGTCGACCGTCCAGGATATTTATGATTTCATTGCATCAAAATCATAAACAAATATAAGGGTCCGGGTAGATATGGATAAGGATAAACGAATCATCATCGGCAGTGACCATGCCGCGTTTGAATTAAAGGAAAAGATCAAGGATCTGCTCGTTGGCCTTGACTATGAGGTTGAGGATGCGGGCACCTACAGCACGACTTCGGTAAATTATGCCGATTTTGGCAAAAAGGTTGCCAAGGCAGTTTCCGACGGTACATTCGACCGAGGTATCCTTTTATGCGGTACCGGTATTGGTATGTCCATGCAGGCCAACCGATTCAAAGGCGTACGGGCTGCCCTATGTTCGGATATTTTTTCCGTAAGGATGAGCCGGCAGCACAATGATGCCAATATTTTGGTCATGGGTGGTCGTGTGATCGGTGACATTCTTGCCTTTGAACTGGTCAGGGAGTGGCTTGACACTCCCTTTGAAGGCGGTCGCCATCTGGACCGTATCCTTTCCCTGGATGAAGTTGGGTAAAATCGGTTAAGAATAGATGAGAATATCGGCCGACATATTTTAAACAGGTTGCATCATGCTTGTTATTTCCCCTTTAATAAAAGTCTAATTACTTGAAATAGAAATAAAAAGGGCTGTGTTGTCAAACTATGCCAACGCGCGATTGAATTATGCAAAATATACAATTTATCAAATCTTGTGATCCTGAAATTGCCTCAGTTATTGATAGTGAATACAGTCGGCAGGAGTACGGGCTGAATCTCATCGCTTCGGAAAATACGGTGAGCCGGGCAGTCATGGAAGCCCAAGGCTCCATCATGACCAATAAATATGCTGAAGGATATCCGGGAAAACGTTATTATGGCGGGTGCCAGTACATGGATCAGGCGGAAAATCTGGCTATTGAACGGGTAAAAAAGCTGTTTGGTGTGGAATTTGCTAATGTTCAGCCCCATTCCGGATCCCAGGCGAATATGGCGGCTTACCTTGCCGTGCTCTCGCCAGGGGACGGGATCCTGGCCATGGATCTTTCCCATGGCGGTCATTTAACCCACGGCGCAGGGGTGAGCTTTTCCGGTCGTTTGTTCAATTTTTCCCATTATGGTTTAAATCCGGAAACCGAGACCATTGATTTGAATCAGGTTGAAGACTTGGCCCGGGCAAATAAGCCTAAAATGATTGTGGCAGGAGCTTCCGCCTACCCTAGAACCATTGATTTTAAGGGCTTTTCTGAAATTGCCAAAGCTTGCGGCGCGCTTTTTTTGGTGGATATGGCCCATATTGCAGGACTTGTCGCTGCAGGTGTACATCCCACGCCTGTGGGATACGCAGATATTATCACCTCCACCACCCATAAAACCCTTCGCGGTCCCAGGGGCGGACTGATTCTCTCCAGCGCCGAGCTGGGCAAAAAAATCAATTCCCAGATTTTTCCCGGTATCCAGGGCGGTCCTTTGATGCATGTTATTACGGCCAAGGCCGTGGCCTTTAAAGAGGCATTGTTGCCCGAGTTTACTGAATATCAGAAACAGGTGATAAAAAATGCCGCCGTTCTGGCAAAGGTACTCATGGAAAGGGGCTACAAACTGGTGTCCAATGGTACGGACAATCACATGGTCCTGGTGGACTTTTCCGGGCGGGATATCACCGGAAAAGATGCTGAAGATCGTTTGGGCAGGGCGAATATTACAGTGAATAAAAATACCGTACCCAATGAAAAACGAAGCCCCTTTGTTACCTCTGGTGTGCGGATTGGCGTGCCGTTGATCACTTCCCGGGGAATGAATGAGGATGCCGTGGGCGCTGTAGCCGGATTTATTTGCGATGTGCTGGATGACGAGGCCAATGTTCCTAGTGTTGCCGTCAAGGTTAAAGAACTGTGCACCCAGTATCCTTTATATGAAAATGCTGCCAGCTGATGGACCCTGTTCCCCCAGATTCCGTAAATGCCGTTGGTGATGGCCGTCCCTCTTGGAACGAATATTTCATGGCCATCACAGACCTTGTGGCCTCCAGGGCCACCTGTCTTCGGCGAAAAGTGGGTGCCGTGCTGGTTAAGGATAAACGCATTTTATGCTCGGGTTATAACGGCGCGCCTTCCCAAATTCCCCATTGCATTCAAACCGGTTGCCTGCGGGAACAGCTCAAGGTACCTTCCGGGGAAAAACACGAGCTTTGCCGGGGCGTTCATGCTGAACAGAATGTGATCATCCAGGCGGCCTACCACGGAATAGCTGTTGCCGGTGCCACACTTTACTGCACCACCCAGCCTTGTTCCATTTGCGCCAAGATGATTATTAACGCCGGGATTAAAAAAGTATATTTCAAGGAGGGATACGACGATCCCCTCTCTTTGGAAATGTTTGCCCAGGCCGGGGTGGAATTGATCCAACTTGATTGATAAAAGAAAAGAACGGTTTTCCATCGTTCATACAATAGTGCCTGCACAAAAAATTGTGTTTGGACGTAAAGTTGCCCAGGTGCAAGGCGCAGAAAAATTTGTAACCGGAGCAACCTTATGGTTGTGAGGATTGCAAATCTTTTTTGCAACGTCGCAGATGGGTCACTTTACGTTCAAACACCATAAGAGGCTGATATGAAGTGCCCTTATTGTGGTAACCCAAATACCCGAGTGGTGGATTCACGGCCGGGCAAAATTGAGTTCGAGGTCCGGCGCAGAAGAGAGTGCCAGGCGTGTGACCAGCGTTTCACCACCTATGAACGCGTGGAACAGGTCCCTGTCATGATCGTTAAAAAAGACAATCGCCGAGAGGAGTTTGACAGGGAAAAAGTGATGCGTGGCATTCAAAAAGCCTGTGAAAAACGGGCCATCAGCGTCAACCAGATTGAGCAGATTGTGGATGAGATTGAACGGGACCTGCAGGAAGGCCGGGACCGGGAAGTGTCTGCCAAAGCGGTGGGCGAGAAAATTATCAATGCACTCAAGGATCTGGATGATGTGGCTTATGTCCGGTTCGCTTCCGTGTATCGGGAGTTCAAGGATGTGACGGATTTTATCCAGGAACTTGAAAGTCTGATTCATAAGGAGCATCGATCCACAGATGCCGAGCCGGGTATGGAAGGCCCTGTCAAGACTGATGAGTGACTCGGATTATATGGCAAGGGCTTTGGAGCTTGCAGCCCGGGGCAAAGGATATACCTCTCCCAATCCCTGTGTCGGTGCCGTGGTGGTGAAAAACGGTCAGATTATTGGCCAGGGTTTTCATCCCAAAGCAGGAGGTCCCCATGCAGAGGTGGTGGCCATTGATGATGCCGCAGTAAGAAATCCTGAAAAGTTAGTCGATTCCACCATCTACGTAACCCTTGAACCTTGCAACCATTTTGGAAAAACCCCCCCATGCACCCATAAAATTCTTAAGGCAGGTATTTCACGAGTTGTGGTGGCCTGCGAAGATCCCAATCCCAATGTTGCGGGGGGCGGAATTGACTTTTTGAGGGAAAAAGGCCTTGAGGTTGTATCAGGGCTTATGGAACAAGAGGCCTTGACCTTGATCGAAGACTTTGTCTGGAATGTTCAGAACGACAAAACGCCCTTTGTCACCTTGAAATGTGCTGCCACCCTTGATGGATATATTGCCACCAGGACTGGGGATTCCCAGTGGATCACCTCTCGCGCATCCCGAAAATTCGGCCACGTATTGCGTCATCAAAATGATGCTATTCTTATCGGTTCCGGCACCCTGCATGGGGATGACCCGTCCTTAACCGCCAGAATTGATGAGAAACAGGCTCTCGATCCTGCCCGGATAATTCTGGATACCCGTTTGAGTATTCAAGAAAATGCCAAGGTTGTGGTTCAAGAATCAAGCGCCCCTACCATCATTGTTACCGGTCCAGGCTGTGATCCAGGAAAAATTCAGCGCTTCAAAGACAAGGGTGTACAGGTTCTTGAATGCCGAGTCGTGGAAAATTTGCTTGATTTAAATGACCTGATGATTAAGTTGAGAAAACTGTCCATCACAAGTCTTCTCATTGAAGGCGGGGGGCGTGTGGCAGCATCGGCTCTGGCCGCAGGGATTGTTAACAAGATCTGCTATTTTCTTGCCCCCAAGATTATGGGCGGAAATGACGGCATCCCAGTGTTCAACGGATCGGGGCCTGAAAAGATAAAGGACGTGTTTGAACTGGTCCGGGTCACTACCCGGCAGTTCGGCTCAGATACCTTGGTTACAGGCTATATTGAACCCCGGAATAGGCCGGTTAGTAATGGAATATAATTTGGTGGGAGATGACTTTTGTTTACTGGGATCATAGAAAGTCTGGGCACCATTCGGCGCATTGAAACCCATGGAGAAGGCAAGATTTTGGTGATTGCCTGTGACCTGGATCTTTCCGGTACGGGGATAGGGGATTCCATTGCCGTAAATGGGGCCTGCCTGACCGCAGTAAGCCTTGGCAAAGGTCAGTTCAAGGTGGACATGGCACCGGAAACTGTGTATCGCACCACATTTGGTTCCGTTGGACCCGGCGCCCGGGTCAATATTGAACGGGCGCTGAAGTTGTCTGACCGCATAGATGGGCATCTGGTATCGGGCCACATAGACGGTACAGGTGTGATTTCAAAAATTGAGACCCGGAGCAATGCCATCATATATGATATCCAGGTGCCGGAAAACCTTGCCGATGAGATGATAGAAAAAGGCTCAGTGGCCATTGACGGGATCAGTCTAACCATCAACCAATGCCGGCAAAACGGTTTTTCGGTAAGTATCATTCCCCATACCGCAAAAATTACAACAATAGGGTTTAAAAACGTAGGGGACCAAGTCAATATTGAGACGGATATGCTGGGAAAATATGTGAAAAAATTTTTATCAGGGCAGGGGAAAAGCACCAAGAGTGCTAACGACGCCGGCGCTGATGCCGACTTGGACATCAGTATGTCACTTCTTGCCCGGAACGGATTCTTGTAAAGGATAATAAAATGCCGCATTTGACAATTAAACAGGCGATCGAAGATATAAAAAAGGGAAAAATGGTCATCCTGGTGGATGACGAGGACAGGGAGAACGAAGGCGATCTGACCATGGCGGCCGAGGCCGTAACCCCTGAAACCATCAATTTTATGGCTACTTATGGCCGCGGGCTGATATGTCTGTCCCTTGATTCAAGTATTGCAGATAAGCTTGACCTTCCCATGATGGTTGAGCACAACACTTCTCAGTACGGTACGGGGTTTACGGTTTCCATTGAGGCCAAACAAGGTGTGACCACAGGCATTTCAGCCGCAGATCGGGCCACCACTATTTTGACAGCAGTGGATGATGAGACCGGACCCCAGGATATTGCAAGACCTGGCCATATTTTTCCTTTGCGGGCCCGGGACGGCGGGGTTATGGCGCGCATCGGCCAGACGGAAGGCTCTGTGGATCTGGCACGCCTGGCAGGGCTCAAGCCCGCTGGCGTCATCTGTGAAATCATGGATGATGACGGAACCATGGCCCGGATGCCTTCCCTTGAAAAATTTGCTAAAAAGCACGGCATCGGCATCTGCACGGTGGCGGATCTTGTTACATACCGTTTAAAAACAGAAAGTTTTGTGAAACGGGCAGCCGAAACCGTTATTCCCACCCGGGTGGGCGGTGAATTCAAAATCATTGCCTATGAGAATGATCTGGACAATCTTACCCACATTGCCCTGGTTAAGGGTGAAATTGATCCGGAAAAGGAGATTCTGGTGCGGGTGCATTCCGAATGCATGACCGGTGATATTTTTTCTTCTTTGCGTTGTGACTGCCAGGATCAGCTCCGCAAGGCAATGGAAATGGTGGATGAAGAAGGGTCCGGCGTTATTCTATATTTGCGCCAGGAGGGACGGGGTATCGGCCTTGTTAATAAATTAAAAGCCTATGAATACCAACGCCAGGGATTGGATACGGTCCAGGCCAATGAAAAACTTGGATTTTCGGCTGACCTGCGTGATTATGGTGTTGGGGCCCAGATGCTGGTGGATCTGGGCGTGCGTAAAATGCGTCTGCTGACCAACAATCCGAAAAAGATGGTGGGGCTTCAAGGCTACGGCCTAAGCGTTGTGGAGCAGGTGCCCATTGAAGTGGCGCCTAATCCCTATAACAAGGGGTATTTGAAGTGTAAGCAGGCCAAGATGGGTCATCTACTACATATAAAATAAGGAAAATAAATATGCCTCAGATAATTGAAGCCAATTTGAATGCCAAGGGCAAAACATTTGGTATTATTGCCGCAAGATTTAATGATTTTATTGTAGATAAGCTTGTGTCAGGCGCTTTGGATTGTCTTATCAGAAGCGGTGCACAGGATCAGGATATTACCATTGTCAAGGTCCCTGGTGCCTTTGAAATCCCTTTGGCAGCAGCCAAAATGGCTGCCTTTAAAAAATATGACGCCATTATCTGTTTAGGTGCCGTGATCCGCGGGGCCACAACCCATTATGACTATGTGTGTGCCGAAGTATCCAAGGGAATTGCTTCCGTCAGCCTTGAGGCTAAAGTGCCGGTGATGTTTGGTATTCTTACCACTGAAACCATTGAGCAGGCCATTGAACGTGCCGGTACAAAATCTGGAAACAAGGGCTTTGATGTGGCCTTGGGCGCCGTTGAAATGGCAAACTTATGCAAAAATATGGAATAGAGCATGGGTGACAGGCGCAAATCCCGGGAATTGGCTCTGCAGGCCCTGTTTGCTTTGGATCTTAATAAATTTGATACCCGATTGCAAATGGATGATTTCCTTGAACAGCACGGGGAAGATTTAAGTGAGTCCACACGTCTTTTTTTTCAAACGCTTGTGGATGGAGTGCTGGGGAACCGAGAAAAAATAGATACGCTTTTGGATCAATGGGCGAAGAATTGGAAGATTTCCCGTATGCCGGCAGTGGACAGAAATATTATGCGTATTGCCGTATTTGAGATGCTTAATTTGTCGGATATCCCGTCATCGGTATCCATTAATGAGGCGGTGGAAATCGGTAAAAAATTCGGCACCCGGGATTCCGGGCCGTTCATCAACGGTGTACTGGACAGGATTCGAGTTCAGTATGAGTCCTAAGGACCTCAGATTAAATAACTTGAACGAAATAGCTTGCCTTTTAGCCCATCTACTTCGTTGCATCAAAGGCCAAATCCAAATAGGCCTGCCTGCTATTCAACCTTTAATGCGCCTTGTAGATGAACCAAAATTAGGCGTTATTTCTGCCCAACTTATTTAAGTTGCGGTCCTAAGCTATGATGTGAAGAACAAGGAGGATGTTTTGATTATACATAAACTTGAAGTCGGTCCTATCATGGCAAACTGCTATATTGTAGGGTGTGAAGATACAAAGCAGGCCGCTGTCATTGATCCGGGCGATGATGCAGACCGGATACTCATGACCCTTGCCAAGGCTGAATTGAAGGTAAAATATTTGATCAACACCCATGGTCATTTTGATCATGTTGGGGCAAACAAGAGAATGAAGGATGCCACCGCTGCTCAAATTGCCATTCATCCAGAAGATGAACCCATGCTCTTGGACCTGGCTAATCATGCTGCCATGTTCGGTCTTGGGGCAGAAAATTCTCCGCCTGCCGATATTTATCTCAAGGACGGCGATACAATTACCTTTGGCAATATTACCTTTGAAGTGATTCACACCCCGGGGCATTCACCTGGGGGCATCTGTCTTTATACGCCTGGTCATCTGTTTGTCGGAGATACACTTTTTATGGGCTCAATCGGCCGTACCGACCTTCCCGGGGGCGATTATGACACTCTGATTTCCTCCATAAAGACCAAATTGCTGAATTTGGACGAAAAGACCATTGTCTATCCCGGACATGGCCCTGATAGCACCATTGGCAATGAAAAGCGGATGAACCCCTTTCTCAGATAATATCTGAAACTTTTTTTGTCCCGGATCACCGATATTGTGATCCGGGGTTTAAATTTTGATCTGTCATTTGAGCATGCTACTGCCTGATTTTCCAGCAGGAGGGTTAGGTGGTGCTTTTGTCCGGATTTGATCCGGACTGTGCCCGATATCATATCCTTACCACCGATTCCTGATTGATAATAAAAACAACCCGGAATACCTGTCAGCCGTTTCATAAATTATTGAGCATTCCAGACAAGGGTGTATTTACCAGGCCAATCTGTCACAGCGTTTTGAAACCGGTTTCAGCGGCGCAAGGCCTATTCTCTGTTTTTAAAGTTGTTCAAAAAGAATCCAACCCCCTTTGTCTCATTTGTCCAGGGTGGGAACTGCCAGAGGGGCTCCACTTCGTCCGAGCGCTTTTTCAAAGTTGAAAATCAGACTGTTGAAATACGGCTCATCAAGGGAACCATTGCCCGGGGATCCTGTCACCGGTTGCCCTAAGATCCGATCTATGTACATTATTGAAGCGCCCGAACCTGTAAGCGGCATGTGTATACCGATTCCATCTTTATTCTCACCTATGTACCCTGATTTCTGTCTACTATATCATGGGCAGCCTTGAATTTAAGTGTTGAATAGGCTATTTTTTCTACTCGTTGCTAAAATATAAATGGATTCAAAAAATGAAATACATTAAGTTTATAATAATTTTTGTATGTCTGTTTTTTTTTGCAGAGCCGGTTTATGTATGTGCGGGGCCGATTGCTCTGCCTATGGCCCCCGCATTTGAGTTTGAGCCTGTGTTAGAAGGAGAGCGTTTAACTCATGATTTTATAATAAAAAATCAGGGAGATGCCCCCCTGAATATTACCGGGGTTCGTCCTCCTTGAGGCTGTGACAAAAAAGCCTATGACAGGCAGATTCCCCCGGGCGGGGAAGGAAAAATCACCATTGGCGTTAACACCGCAGGGTATGGCGGACGTGAGTTGATTAAAAACATTTTGGTCAAAACTGATGATCCTAAAAATAAGAAATTTTATTTGAAAATTGCCGGCAAAGTTCAAGAGATCATCAAGGTCAGTCCCAGCACCGTGAACCTGAGCGGAACTCCCGGCCGGACTTTAAGTGCAGTGGTCACAATCGAACCGGTGCAGAAGGATGAATTAAAGATCCTTGGCATGACGCTTAAGTATAATAAGCAGATAAAGGCTGAGCTGATTAAGCCAGGCCAGGGGAAAAAGAACTGGCAGGTCCGGGTTTCCTGTTATTCTGACCGTTCTGCCGATATTTATGATTTTATTACACTGACAACAGACAATCCCAATAAATCGCATTTGAGAATTAGGATATATGCCCTTTTTGAAGAGGCAGAGCCTATTAACGAATGATTCAAGGATATATCGAAATTAATAAATAGCTCCAAGGAATTTAACAGAATGGATACAGCAGGAATTAAGGCCGTTGTGTTTGACTGCGACGGTGTCATGTTTGATACGGCCCAGGCCAACCGTAAATTTTACAACGAGATTTTGGCTAATTTTAACAAACCATCCCTTGACGATGAGCAGTTTGAAAACATTCATATGATGACGGTAAAGGCTGCTGTTGAATATCTTTTTCCGGAAATGGATGAACACCGGCCGGTATACGAGATGATTACAACTATCGGCTATGCCTCCGTGATCCCCTTGATGCTGATGGAACCGGGCCTGATAGAGTTGCTTGACGCCATAAAGCTGGCCGGTTGGGTGCGCGGTGTGGCTACAAACCGAACAAATACCATGGGAAGTGTACTTATTGAACATAAACTGAAAAAATCATTTGATATTATTGTCACGGCATCTGATGTGGCCAATCCCAAACCCTTTCCCGATCAACTGGAAAAAATTATGGGTGCCTATGCACTGCTGCCTCGGCAGATTGTGTTCATCGGGGATTCCATATTCGATAAAAAAGCGGCTGAAGCGGCCGGAACCTGGTTCATTGCGTTTAAACAGCCCGGGCTTAAAGCCCATGCCCATGCAGTATCCATGGGTGAGGTAGGAGAACTATTAAAGTTACGCAAATATAATTCTTGACAAATCATCGAATCATCATTAAATCTTACAAGATTTTTAAATAAAATTGAAGTCAGGTGCCGGGTCAAGGCATTTGACACCTATAATGGAAGTTAACCATAGATAAGGAGACTGACGTATATGTCTAAATTAGTTGCACCCCATGGCGGGAAAGGTCTTGTATGCTGCAAGCTTGAAGGCGCAGAACTGGAAGCTGAACTGAAAAAAGCTGCTGGTCTGAAAAAAATTGAAATTTCTTCCCAGGTTAAAGGCGACTTGATCATGCTGGGTATCGGCGGTTTCTCTCCGCTGAACGGTTTTATGACCAAGGCTGACTGGAAAGGCGTTTGCGAAGACTTCCTGCTGGCTGACGGTACTTTCTGGCCGGTTCCCGTTATGCTCGACGCTGCTGCCGATGCTGCCGCAGACATCAATGTTGGCGATGAAATCACCCTGGAAAGAAATGGTGAAATTTTTGCCACAATGAAGATCGAAGAAAAATTCGAAATGACCGAAGACGATAAAAAATGGGAATGTGAGAAAGTCTACAAAGGTCATGGCGAAGAGTCTCAAGATGATGTATTCTGGAAAATTGCCATGGAAGATCATCCCGGCGTTCAGATGGTTATGGCTAGAAAAGAATTCTGCCTGGCAGGTCCTGTAAAAGTTCTTTCCGAAGGTGAATTCCCCGAAAAATTTAAAGGTGTTTACCTGACACCTAAAGAAACCCGGGCTATCATGGATGAAAAAGGCTGGGCCAACGTTGCCTCCATGCAGCTGAGAAACCCCATGCACAGGTCCCATGAGCATCTGTGCAAGATCGCCCTTGACGTATGCGACGGCGTCCTAATTCATTCCCTGATCGGTAACCTGAAACCCGGTGACATCCCCGCAGACGTACGTATCAAATGCATTGATACTCTGATCAAGGGTTATTTTGTTCCCGAGCATGTTATTAACGCTGGATATCCCTTGGACATGAGATATGCCGGCCCCCGTGAAGCCCTGCTGCATGCCACCTTCCGTCAGAACTACGGTGTTAACAAAATGATCATCGGTCGTGACCATGCCGGCGTTGGTGACTTCTACACCCTGTTCGAAGCACAGGAAATCTTTGATACCATCCCCATGCCTGAAGATGACGGAAAACGCCTGCTGTGCGAACCGCTGAAGATTGACTGGACTTTCTACTGCTACAAATGCGACGGCATGGCTTCCATGAGAACCTGCCCCCATGGCAAGGATGATCGTGTTATCCTCTCCGGCACCAAACTGCGTCACGCCCTGTCCAACAACCAGCCTGTTGTTGATCACTTTGGCCGTGAAGAAGTTCTCGTTATCCTTAGAGAATACTATGCCAGCCTGACCGAAAAGGTTGAAGTAAAACTGCAGAGCCATGCAGAAGGTACCAAGATGTAAGTGAAGGTTTTTCCTTAGCTGACATCCGTTTTATGATGTAAATTAAAGCGGCCCTTTCCTGATTATAGGAACGGGCCGCTTTTGCGTTTATCAATTGCCAACGCCCTTGAATTTTGACCTTAAAAAGGTAAGGACTATATATTTGGAAGCTCTAACAGGGTGTTAAGTTACTTTTATTCTTTGTTGTGGGGTGAGTCTGGGTGTCGATAAACCAGGTCAATCCGTGGCTGTATATAGAAGATTGTTTATCATCCCTTCTCCTTAAGGACCGCATATTAAATAACTTGAACGAAATAGTTTGCCTTTTGGCCCATCTACTTCGTTGGATCAACGGCCCAATAGACATGCTATTCAACCTTTAATGCGCCTTGGCGATGGCTTTGATACTTTTGATAACTCTGCGGTTACTCAGTTGGAGAAGACCCTCTTAATGGTCTGAACCTGATCAGACGCCTTTGGCAAGGGGACAAACCTTTCAAAAAAAATCTTCAGCAAAAAAAAATTGCCTCGTCTGGTACCGCTCAATTATTTAAAGATACCCGGATTGGTAAAAATATGAATCAGTATCGACAGCGTTTGATTCGCAATTTTCGGTGTGAATACCATTTATATGTCATGAAGTGGAATGTGACATCTCAAGCCGTTCCATGAACAATTTTTTAGGCGGGCGGGCTTGCCATCGGATTTTGTTCCGATGCTGAAAAAACAGTAGCCTTAATCCGGTTTAAGTTCGATTTATAAAAGATTTACCTCATCCTGATTCACTGAAAAAAAAGAATCAATCTAAGTGCAAGTTTCTGCAGGCATTGGTACCGTCTTTTGAAGGTAGCGCCTCATTAAATATTTCAAGTAGCTTAACGGTTTGTTTGGCCATCATGACGCAATTGCCGGAAATAGCATAGTACATGATGCTCAGACGGGTTTTTGAGGATTCTTCCCTGATTCTGGCAATCTGATTGGCATTGTATTCATCCACAAGATCCCTTAGATAGTGGAACCTTGCAGCAATGTGGTTACAGTCCACAATATCCTTTTTATTGAATGCGATTTCCACCTGCTCAAGAATGTAAAGAATTTCAGTTTTGATCTCCTTGAGTTCCTCAATCTGGGCAGGTAAAAGTCCTTTGTGCCGATTGGCCACATGCATGGTGGATCTGATTACTATATCTCTGTACCCGTCGTTAAGTTTTTGGAGACGCCGGATAATTTGGTAATAGTTGAACGAACCTTTGTGATCCCCACGCTGCAGGAGCCGTAACACTTTAAAAATATTGGCAATGATTATATTGCTACGCACCTGGAATTGCTTGACCTTTCTGCGATGTTCCCTTAAGGTGTCCAAATCTTCTTGAAACAGCGCATCAAACGCGGTTCCTAAAGAGACTCTCATGTCTTGAAGATGAAGGGCAATGTGGTCAAACGTTGCTGAAACAGAAGACTGGAAATCTTCCACCTTTTCAAGGTGGTAAATGGTGATCTCCTCTTTGGTTTTTTCAGTGCCTTCGTGGTGCTTTTTGTTTCTGCGGATCATGAAAAATACAAAAATCATCAGACAGACCACGCCGGGCATTTTAAAATAATAGATGATATTGGCGCTGATAAAAGAGGCCACAAAGGCAATCAGCGCGGTCATAAACCAGCCGCCTATAACTGTTAAAACGCCGGTGACACGGTATACGGCGCTTTCTCTGCCCCAGGCCTGGTCTGAAAAGGAGGACCCCATGGCGACCATAAACGTCACATAGGTGGTGGACAAAGGCAGTTTTAAGGATGTGGCCATGGAGACCACGGCAGATGCCACCATTAGATTCACAGACGCACGCAGCAGATCAAAGGAGGGCTTTTTCCTGCCCTCAAAATGACAGTCTTCGGGGGTCGGGCAGATTCTTCTGGCCACAACTCTGCCGATGACGGGCGGTACGATGGCTTTGACAGAAGTGAAAAGGCTGTGGAACAGATTGACAATACGCCTGGACAGCCAAACAGATTCAAACCGCTCCATACCTTCATCCTGCTGGCCCAGGCTGATTTCTGTTTCAGACACAGTCCTTGCCTTGCGTGATACCCACAGGGTTGTCACCATGATGGCGCCTGCAATGAGCATGACACCGGTCTGGGTGTGAACTTTTCCCCCCAGTGCGGCCATGGTGATGTTCATGGGATCAGATGAGGCCAGCGCTGTTTTAAAGGCATTCAAGCCAGCTAAGGGCACACCGATAAAATTGACAAGATCGTTGGCTGCAAAGGCCATGGCCAAAGCAAACGTACCCACAAGGACAATGGGTTTAAGAATATTTACTTTGAATACGCTGATGAGAATTTGAAGGATGATGGCTGATATTACGAAAATACCGCCCATGATAATAAAAGAGTGGCTCTTTACCCATGTCACCATATGTGGATCCATGAATGTGACCCCTTTGGCCCCTTTTACAAGGATGAAAAAGGTAATCACGGTAAGAGCCAGACCACCCCATAGCGCGCCGTAATACTTCAGCCTCTTTTCATAATTAAAGGTGAAAATAAGTCTGGATATAAATTGAACTATTGCACCCGAAGCAAATGCTACGATAATGGATAATAATATCCCAAATACGATTGTGATGGCTTTGCTCGAGTTAATATAGTCCAAGAGCCCAAGCCCCGAATCGGCATGGGCTGCAAGTTTTATTATGGACAGGGCCACGGCAGACCCGAGCAGCTCAAATACAATGGATACCGTTGTGGAGGTGGGCAGGCCATATGTGTTGAAAAGATCTAAAAGCAGGACGTCCGTAATCATCACAGCCAGAAATATTGTCAGAAGTTCGGGCATGGTAAAAAATTCGGGATGAAAAATACCTTTCCGGGCAACTTCCATCATACCTGCAGAAAAAGTAACGCCGGTCAGAATCCCGACACTGGCAATAATCATAATTATTTTAAAGGGTGCTGCCTTTGATCCGATGGAGGAGTTTAAAAAATTAACCGCATCATTGGTAACCCCAACAATCAGATCAAAAATTGCAAACAGGAGCAGCATCGCTACAATGACATAGCATATTTCAATGCTCATGATAGTTTTATTTCCTTTGTGAAAATTGGATATATACGGGCCGGAGTACGCCAGTTCATGTTATCAAAATTGTAACCTTAACATTATTCTCATGTTTTGTTAATATTTTGCTTCTTTATAAGGCTTTTGACCCTGATTTGGCAAGGGGTTTATCAACCTGCAAAGAGGCGTATCTGTTTTGTGTCTTGTCTATGGTGGTTTAAGGCAGGTGGATGGTAACGATGCTTAAGAACGGTTTTTCAGAGCTAAAATCATGTCGTAAACCCTTGGCTTAGGGCAGTTTGCCAATCCGGCTATTTTTTTTGCAAGTTCACTGGTCCGCTTATTCTGATTCAGACCTTCTATGATCATGGTTTGCATCTGTTCTGCAGATAAACCGATAGGTTGTTCGTCCTCTCCTTTAATAAACAGGACGCATTCGCCTTTGATGGTTTCCCTACTTTCAAGGGTAGATAGAAGAACGGATAAAGGACCACGGATAAACTCCTCATACTGTTTTGTCAATTCCCTGGCAAGACAGGCCTGGCGGTCACCAAATGCGTCTATGGCCGAAGATATCAGCCGAATAACGCGCCGGGGAGATTCATAAAATATCAGGGTGGCCTTATGATGGGCGGTATCATTGAGAAAGGTGTTCAGTCGGCCCTGTTTTCTAGGCGGAAAGCCCAAGAAGACAAACGTGTCGGTGGGCAGACCGGATGCACTCAATCCGGTAATCGCAGCATTGCATCCGGGAACCGGAACAATGGGAATACCCTTTTCTCCGGCCTGGGAAACCAGGCGGTAACCGGGGTCTGAAATTAAAGGCGTGCCTGCATCGCTGATTAAGGCGATGGTGGCTCCCTTCTCAAGCCGCTGGATCAGGTCATGGGCTTTTACGGCTTCATTGTGCTCATGGCAGGCGATTGTGGGGGTTGTGATGCCGTAATGACCCAGTAATTTTTTGGAATGACGAGTGTCCTCGGCTGCAATCAGGTCCACTTCCTTTAGGATGCGTACCGCCCGGAATGTCATATCCTCAAGGTTGCCTAAAGGCGTTGCTACAATATAAAGCGTGCCGACCATTGTTAACATCCTTGAAAGGCATTGGGTATCACAGTGATATCACAGGCCGTGTGTGAACTATCCTTGTATAGCACTTCTACCACATCAAATCGCAGCCGGGTGTTGGTTATTTTATTCAGGCTCAGATAGTACTGGGCACCCATGATAATTTTTTTCTGCTTGGCTATTGTAACACCTTCCCGGGGCAAACCTTTCTTAACGCCTGTCCGGGTTTTTACTTCAATAAAGCACAAGGTCTCGTTGTCATTTGCAATGATATCGATTTCAAACAGTGGGGTTGAATAATTGGATTCCAATACTTTATAGCCCCGGGACAAAAGGAACTGCCGGGCAGCTATTTCTCCCTTTTTGCCGAGCTGTTTTCCGCTAAGGCTCATATATCTTTTACACCCTTGAAACTTTTACGATGAACAGGGCAGGGACCATGGGTCAGGATCGCCTCTTTATGGGCTTTGGTTGGATATCCTTTATGGCGCTTAAGGCCGTATTCGGGATATTGTAAATCAAGCTCTGCCATGATCCGGTCCCGTGTAACCTTGGCTATAATAGAGGCCGCTGCAATGGACAGACTTAACGCGTCTCCTTTTATAACGGACCGCTGGTCAATGGTGCTGTTTATTGTAAATTTGCCGTCAATGAGCAGATAATCCGGTCTAACCTGCAGGTCTTCAACCGCCCGTTTCATGGAGAGCAGAGATGCCTGCAAAATATTAATTCGGTCAATTTCCTCATGGTCGGCCATGCCTATACCAAAGGCAATGGCATGGTTTTGGATCACTGGAAAAAGTGTCTCTCTTTTTTTTTCGGAAAGCTTTTTAGAATCATTGATGCCCGGAACATCAAAACTATCAGGCAGCACCACCGCCGCAGATACGACGGGGCCGGCAAGGGGTCCCCTGCCGGCCTCATCAACACCTGCAATTACTTTATATCCGCTCAACATAGCCTGTTTTTCAAAGGCCAGCATGTCGGCTGAAAAGCTGCCTCGGATATCAGGCAAAGCGTTTTTCTTTGATTCTTGCAGCTTTGCCGCGCAGATTTCTCAAATAGTAAAGTTTGGATCGTCTTATCCGTCCCCGGGTGACCACTTCAACTTTGTCAATGGCCGGAGAAAACAGAGGGAAAATTCTTTCAACGCCGACGCCACCTGAAATTTTTCTAACGGTGAACCGGGCGCTGGAAAGGCCTTTGGTCTTTTTGATAACCACGCCCTGGAAAACCTGGATACGTTCCTTTTCACCTTCTCTGATTTTTACATGAACCTTTACGGTATCCCCGGAATCGAAATTCGGAATGTCAAGGCGCATCTGTTCTTTCTCAATCTTTTGGATTAGGTTTACTGTCATGTTTTGTTCCTTCTATTTTTTATATGAAAGTCACAATAAATTTTTGAATTGTTGTTGTTTCTTTGCTGTGGGTTGCCTCTGGCTGGTGATAGGCCAGATTCGCCCATGCTGTTCTTTCAGCCATTTATTAATCTGTCTAAATATATGGACGCTGCAGACCTGACGCTTAAGTGATTATATGATCCTGACCCCTGTATGGGTTCAAGGATATGGTCACACTGCTTGATCACTTCCGGTGCCAGCCCCCATGCCGTGCCAAAAACAAGCACATGGGGGGCATGAGCCTTCAATTCCTGCCCAAGCTTTCTGCAACTGCGTGTGACGCCATCGCTGTTGGCGCTGGTAGCAACTTTTACCACGGCCTGCCCCTGTTCATTTTCTATATCAGTGCAGACGGCTTTAAATGTATCCGCTACCCTCACCCGTTCAAGGGCAGATTTTCGTGCCGGATTAACCCTTCCTCCATGGCCATGGGTCCAGTGGTCCATAATCTGGAAGGCCAGGGTTCTCTGGTCTTCATAGGGGGTGACCACATAATAGGCCTTTACCCCAAATGTCCGGCCTGCCCTGGCAATGTCATGCAGATCCATGTTGGTCAGAGCTGATCCTATGATCTGCCCATTTTTATTGACCACTGGGTAGTGGATTAGTGCCAGGTAAAGATTTAGTGCCACGGGATCCTTGCTTAAATTCAGATCTTTGGTGTTGCGTTGATCATTTTGTTCATCGCTTGAACTCGCTATAGGTGAACTCATTTATGGATCAACGCCTCAAGTTCCCGGCACCACTGCCGCAAAATTTCTTTTTCTTCATTATCCGGCGTCCGGGTTTCAAACAGGTCCGGGCGCTTGATAAAGGTTCGTTCCAGAGCAGAGCGCCTGCGCCACTGCCGTATCTTTTCATGGTTCCCGGACAAGAGCAGCCCGGGCACGGTCATGTCCTCATATACCTCGGGCCGGGTGTACTGGGCATATTCCAGGCGGTTGTCCATAAACGATTCACACTGGGATGATTCATTGCTCCCAAGAACCCCGGGGATCATTCTGGCAACAGCATCAATCACTGCCATGGCAGCAATTTCTCCGCCGGTCATCACAAAATCCCCCACGCAGATCTCTTCATCGACCTGGCGGGTATATACCCGCTCGTCAATCCCCTCGTATCGGCCACAGATCAGAATAAGGTCCTGCCTGGATGTGGCGAGTTCACAGGCCCGGGCCTGGGTAAAGGGCCTGCCCTGGGGGCTTAAACACACCACCCGAGGACTGCTGGACATCAGCCTGGCAGAATCAATTGCCTTTTCCAACGGCCCCGGCATCATTACCATGCCGCTTCCCCCGCCGTAGGGGCGATCATCCACGCTGTTATGCCGATCGGAAGCAAAATCCCGGATATTGATGCTGTCCGCGCTGATAACCTCCCGCTTCAAAGCCCTGGCCATGATGCCGTTCGTAAAAAAAGCCTCCATAAATTCCGGAAACAGTGTCAGTACGGTAAACTTCATGGGCAAAATCAGTCCGTGATAAACCCTTCGGGCAACTCGGTTGTAATCACACCGGTGTCAAGGTTTACATCTTTGACAAATGCTGCATTCATAGGGATTAACACTTCCTGTTTTCCCTGGGGCGTTTTATCCGTAACAACCAGGATATCATCTGCGCCTGTGGGAAAAAGCTGGGCTACTTTTCCAAGTTTCCCTTCACAGGTATCCACAACCGTCAATCCGATCAGATCCTGCCAGTACCAGGTATCTTCATCCAGGTCCGGCAGGTTGGTTTTATCAACCAGGACAAGTTTTCCCACAAGGCCTTCCGAGGCTTCCCGGGTACTGACCCCTTCAAGAGTTAACAGCACTCCCTTTTTATACCTGCCGGTTTTAATTATTATATATTCCCGACCAAGGTCCTGGGGATCCCCCTCATTTTTGAGCACCACGGCAAGCCCTTGGGTAAACGTGTCAGGCGACTGAGCCCAAGACCACACTTTTAGATTTCCCCCAAGGCCGTGAACGCCCGTGATCTTGCCGATGGTCAGCCAGGTGTCCGAACATTCCATGGAACTACTCGATGATTTCCAGTACCGTGCGTTTTTTCATCTTTGTGGCCGCGGCACTTAGGATTGTTCTCATGGCCCTGGCTGATCTGCCCTGTTTACCGATAACCTTGCCGAGGTCTTCCTTTGCCACCTTGAGTTCAAGCACGGAAGTCTGGTCACCTGTTACTTCAGATACCTGAACCTCATCGGGATTGTCTACCAATGCCTTTGCTAAATACTCAATCAGCTCTTTCATAAAAACGTCTCCTAATCAATGACATAAGGGCCCGGCTGTTTTCAAGGCGTATCCAGCGGTTTTATCCTTATTAAGGGTGTCCTTAGGCAGAAACGCTTTGCGCGCTCTGTTTTTTAAGGATACTTTTTACTGTTGTAGTGGGTATTGCACCCTGTTCCAGCCAGAACTGAACCCGGTCTTGTTTCAGATTGATAACGGCAGGATCCTGCATGGGGTCATAGGTGCCGACGGCTTCAAGAAACTTGCCGTCCCTGGGTGCCTCAATATCAGCGGCAACGATTCTATAAAAGGGTTTCTTTTTGGTGCCTTTACGGGTAAGTCTGAGTTTTACAGCCATAGTCTTTGTCGTCTCCTTAGAATGGAAGCATACTCCGAAGAGAATTCATGCCGCCTTTATTAAATTTTTTCATCATTTTCATGGACTGGGTGTAGCTTTTAAGCAGTTTATTCACATCCTGAATCGATGTTCCCGAACCAAGGGCAATCCGTCTTTTGCGGGACGCTTTTATGATTGCATGTTTGGTTCGTTCCTCCGGGGTCATGGAGTTAATAATTGCCTCTATTTTTATAAATTCTTTATCGTTAATGTTCAAATCTTTGAGCATCTTTTTATTTACCCCGGGCAGCATGCCTAAAAGATCCTTTATGGATCCCATTTTGCGAACCTGCTGCATTTGATTTTTAAAATCTTCCAGGGTAAATTGATTTTTTCTAAACTTCTTTTCAAGGGCCTTGGCCTCTTTTTGGTCAACCGCTTCAACTGCCTTTTCAATAAAAGACAGGGTGTCTCCCATGCCAAGAATCCTAGAAGACATGCGGTCCGGATGAAAGGGCTCAAGTGCCGTGTTTTTTTCACCCACACCGATGAATTTTAAGGGCTTGCCGGTCACCGCTTTGATGGACAGTGCCGCCCCGCCTCGTGCATCACCGTCCATTTTGGTCAGCACAAAACCGGAAATATCCAGCCGTTTGTCAAATTCACCGGCAATGTTCACCGCATCCTGGCCGGTCATGGCATCTGCCACCAGAAGTGTTTCTGCCGGGTTGATGCCCTTCTTGATATCTTCAAGCTCGGCCATGAGCGTATCATCCAGATGCAACCGCCCTGCAGTGTCAATGAGCAGGGTGTCGCAGCCAAGGTCTCTTGCGGCAAGCTTTGCATCCTGGCAAATCTTGAGCGGCTTCATGTCGGTTGTGGATGCAAATACCGGCACATCCATCTGTTTTCCCAGCTTGGTCAGCTGATCTATGGCGGCCGGGCGGTATACATCCACAGGCACAAGATAGGGCTTTCTGCCGATTTTACGCAGAAAATGCGCCAGCTTGCCTGCGGTGGTTGTCTTGCCGGAGCCCTGCAACCCCACCAGCATGATGGACGTTGCCCCGGTGGCGGCAAAGCTCAGTTCCTGGTGGGTGGAACCCATCATTTTTGTAAATTCTTCATTTACAATCTTGATGACCTGCTGGCCCGGGGTCAGGCTTTGCATAACCTCCTGCCCAAGGGCTCGGGCCTTTATATCTGAAATGACATTTTTTGCAACCTTATAATTGACATCGGCTTCCAGAAGTGCCAACCTGACCTGTTTTAAGCCGTCTTCAATGTTGTTCTCGGTAAGGGTCCCGTGTCCTTTAAGTTTTTTAAAAACAGAATCCAGCCGGTCGCTTAAATTGTCAAACATGTGCAAGATAACCTTTTTGTCAGTATCAAATCAAATCATTGAATTTAAAAAATAATCCGTGTAATGTCAAGAAAATAATATAAAATATGCAGGTGTGTAGAATGAAGGATATACTGGATTTTACCCGGCAGGATCTGGGTGAATGGTTTGAAAATAGGGAGATACGGCGTTTTAGGGCTGACCAGGTGTTCAAGTGGCTCTACCTGAAACTTGCAGGCAGTTTTGAAGAGATGACTGACTTGGGCAAGGCTCTGCGGGAGGAATTGGCCGAGCATTTTTGCCTTGGAACCCTAAAGCTGGAAAACATGGAAACTTCTGTTGATACCACGAAGAAGTTTTTGCACCGGATGGCAGACGGGGAGTATGTGGAAAGCGTACTCATACCCGAAAAAGACCATTATACCCTTTGTGTGTCTACCCAGGCCGGATGTGCCATGAACTGTAAGTTTTGCCTGACTGCCAAGACCGGGTTTAAAAGAAACCTGACCATGGGAGAGATTGTGGGCCAGATCAGGGATGCACGCCGTTATGTGGTCCAGCAGGGTATAGAGCCTTTGTCCCTTTCAAATATAGTGTTCATGGGGATGGGTGAGCCTTTGGCCAATTATGATAACCTTTTGCGCAGCCTTGGTGTGATTTTTGATACGGATTTCGGGATGAAATTTTCATCTCGAAAGGTAACGGTTTCCACCTCCGGCATTGCCCCTAAAATCGTTCAGCTGGGCCTTGATACCGAAGTCAATCTTGCCGTGTCGCTTAATGCCACGGACAATGACCTGCGTTCAAGCCTGATGCCGATAAACCATACCTGGCCCATTGAGGCATTGCTGGCGGCCTGCAAAAAATTTGAAATGAAGCCCAGGAACAAAATTACCTTTGAGTATATTCTGATGAGCGGAGTCAATGACAGTGATGGTCATGCACATGACCTGGCCCGCCTGCTTGCCCCCATTCGCGCAAAAGTGAATCTTATTCCGTTTAACGAGCATGCCAAAGCACCCTTTAAAAGGCCTTCACGGGAGCGGATCGATGCTTTTTTGACCATTCTTTTAGACCGGAATATGACCGCCATTGTCAGGAAAAGCAAGGGAGGGGATATTTCTGCGGCCTGCGGGCAGCTCAAGGCAGCCCGGATGAATGATATCTCATCGAACTCTTAATCGTGCCCCTGCTCGTTTTCTAAACAACAGAAGAAAATAGTTTCCATGATAGTCGGATTACTTAAAAAGAATATGCCGGACAGAATTTGTGAATCACAAGCAGACCATGAATTCGAGCAAGAAAAGGGGCAGGGGGGGTCAGGGTGTTTGTATTAACAGGTTATGAAATGCGTCTGATTCAGGCGTGACAACCTCTATCTGTCTTGTTTCCTGTTTTTGAAAAACACTAATAGTAGTCAACGTACCGGCAGATGCTTTGGTGTATCCGGATGTGATTGTGGCTGCCAGGTGCAGGGCGGTCTCGTCGGTCTGACCGAAAACCAGGGAGTCCGGGCCGGGCAGGTGGGTGCAGCGGAGTCGGATGTGGGTTTTGGGGTCATAGAGAGTGATGATCCGTTTGTTCTCTGCCTTATTTCTTCCCACCACAAGTTTGGATCTGCTGTCCAGGCGGAAGTGCCGACCGTGTTTGAGTAGGTGTAGCTGGGTTTTATCTTCTGTCTTCTGGATATATAAAAGATCTCTTAGCCGCTGGGAAAACCCCTTGTCCGTGAGTAGGCATCCCCCGGCCGGAGAGGGGTATTCCGTGATGCCGTATTTTTCAGCCAGGGCGGCCTGGGGCTTTCTGCTCCGGCCGCTGAAGGACAGAAGGCGACTTCTGTCCACCAGACCCTTTTGTTCGGCAATGGTCTCAGGCAGTAGCCCCGCACTTAGCGGACGAAGAATCAGGCCGTCAAAACCACAATGCTTTTCAACATAGCGCAGGGAACTTTTCGTTTGGGATTTTGGTCGCTGTCCGGCGACCTCACCTGAAAACAAAAAATCAGCCCCTGTTTGTGCCATCATGGCGCCTGCCTTGGCAAACATCAGTGTATGGCAGTCCATGCAGGGGTTCATATTTTTGCCGAAACCTGCTTTGGGGGCTTTTATCATTTGCATGTAGTCATCTGTGATGTCTTTTACAATCAAGGGAATCCCGGTCTGCTTCGAGGCTTTTTGGGCAGCCTTGGCATCAAAAAAGGGTGTTTCAAAACTGATCCAGGTCACATCAATGCCCTGGTCCTTGAGTATGAGGGCTGCCAGCATGCTGTCAAGCCCGCCTGAACAAAGGCCTAAAGCTTTGACCTGTCTTGTGGTTTTAATAGAGTTCATATATATCTTTTAAGTTATGGAACAGGTATCCAACTTTGTGTCGATTATTATTGAAAGGCTAAAAGCACACTATCCGGTTGTCAATACACAACTTGATCACACCAATCCCTTTGAGCTGCTCATTGCAACCATCCTGTCTGCCCAGTGCACGGATAATCAGGTGAACAAGGTGACAACAGTGTTGTTTGCACGCTACCCTGATCCAGATGCCCTTGCCGGCGCAAACCTTGATGACATAAAAAAAATAATTTTTTCCACCGGCTTTTACAATAATAAGGCGAAAAATATCAAGGCCTGTGCAAATAAAATTCAAAAAGAGTTCAATGGAAAGGTCCCCCGGGGTATCAATGCATTGACCAGTCTGCCCGGTGTGGGAAGAAAAACCGCCAATGTGGTCCGGTCCGTCTGTTTCAATATCCCGACCATTGTGGTGGATACCCATGTGCTGCGGGTGTCAAGGCGTCTGGGGCTTACCCGTGCGACGGATTCGGTCAAAGTGGAGTTTGAGCTGATGGATATTTTACCCAAGACGGTGTGGAACGATATCGGGCTGCAGTTTATTTATTTTGGCCGTCAAATCTGCCATGCAAGAAAGCCTGCGTGCAACCGGTGTTTTTTTAATGACTTGTGCCCGTTTGCTTTGACAGCCTTGCCTGATGCATGAAGATGATCGGGAGTGCACTTGGCCCAAGGAAAGCAGGCCGATATATAAGGGATTTTCTATTTTTGGTCGTTGAAATTGTTTTTTCTTTATGACAGAATAAATTGTCGTTAATTATAAAAGCTTGGCATCCGATCTGTAAAAATTCGGATGCTCATGTTTTTATTTTAGGTTTCGGTAACTTGTTTTTTTTATCAACGCGGAGAACAGGCCTGAAAAGGAAGGTGAATCGTGAAAGGAGAAAAAGCAAAACAATTTATTAACAACATTCTAACCCCTATGGATATCCGGATCAACGGAAACCGCCCATGGGACATTCAAATCAAAAATCCTAAGTTTTATCAGCGCGTGCTTTCCGGCGGCTCCCTGGCCTTGGGGGAAAGTTACATGGATGGCTGGTGGGACTGCAATGCCCTGGACGAATTTTTTAAACGGCTCTTGGAATACCGGATAGATAAAAAAGCCAAATCCCTGAAACCGACAATTCTCTGGGCGGTTTTTAAAGCCAGGTTTATGAACCTTCAAAGGGGTGCCCGGGCATTTATCATCGGCCGGCAGCATTATGATACCGGCAACGCGCTTTTTAAGGTTATGCTGGACAAGGGCCTGAACTATTCGTGCGGATATTGGCATAATGCCCGCAACCTTGATGAGGCCCAGACTCGGAAATTGGACCTGATATGCCGTAAAATTGGACTAAAGCAGGGTATGACTGTGCTGGATATTGGATGTGGGTGGGGCGGATTTGCAAAATACGCCGCTGAAACCTATGGGGTTAAAGTCAAAGGGGTTACCGTTTCAAATGAACAGGCCGGATATGCCAGAGAACGGTGCAAAAGCCTTGATGTAACCATCGAACTGGCAGACTACCGTGACTTAAATGAAAAATTCGACCGGATTGTTTCCATTGGCATGTTTGAGCATGTGGGATGGAAAAATTACAAAACCTTTATGGCTGTTGTTCACCGGTGTCTTAAAGATGACGGGCTTTTTCTGCTGCATACCATTGCCGGAAATACCCCATCCAGGGATACGGATCCATGGATCGGTACTTATATTTTTCCCAATTCCATGCTGCCGTCCGCCAGCCAGATTTCCCGGGCCGCCGAAGGGTTGTTCATATTGGAAGACCTGCACAGCCTGGGTCGGTACTATGACCGGACCCTTATGGCCTGGTATGACAACTTTACCCAGAATTGGGACCGGCTGAAAGATCAGTATGATATGCGGTTTTTCCGCATGTGGAGCTATTATCTGCTGTCCTGTGCCGCAAGTTTCAGATCCAGAAGAAACCAGCTGTGGCAGATTGTGTTTTCCAAACAGGGCATCGATCGGGTGTTTCGCAGTGAGGGTGAGCTTTTTATTCAACCATGACAGCTTGGGCGTTGTTAAACCCGTTGCTGTGTCAGCCGGATTTTTACTTTGATGCCGTTTTGTTCCGTCAGGGTCTCTTCGGCGTGGGCCATCAACTGCTGCAGATTTTTGATTTCATCTGAAAATAGTTGCTCGTCCATGATCAGTGATATCAATAGTATATCTGCACCGGATCGGCAGGATTTTTCCATGCTACAGCCGATGGTCGGCATCTTTAATGCGATTTTAAGGTTTTCCCTGACCTGGGCCTGGGACACCCGGATGCCTGATATGAGCATGTAATTGTCAGCCTGTTCAGCCAACCACTTTATCCGGGTGGAGGCTGCGCCGCAGGGACACGCCTGGGAAATGAATTGTGCCATGTCACCGGTACGAAAGCGGATCAGCGGGAATGCCCGTGCTGAAAGTGTGGTCAGGACCAGTTCTCCTTTTTCCCCTGCCGGAACAGGCCCGCCTGTGGCAGGATCAATAATTTCGGGCAGGATGTGGTCATCATTGATATGCAGTCCGTCATGATACCGGCACTCATAGGCAATGGCGGGGCCAGGGATCTCGCTTAGGCCGTAATTGAGCCAGACATCCACATGGAGGCTATCCCTCAGTTCGGAAATTGTGTGTCCGTCATCCGGCTCCCCCACAAGGATGATCTGTTTCAGGTTCAGTTCGTTGGGATGGCATTCCCGGTCAAACATGTGGGCTGTCAGATGTCGGGCAAAAACCGGGGTGGTTACAAGGGTGGTTACCTTGTAGTCCCTGAGCACCATAAGGGTCTTGGCCACGGACAGGGGGGAATTGGGGATCACGCCGGCGCCCACGGCCTCGCCCCCGTCTTTGTAATCCCTGGCCCAGTTGGCAAGGCCAGGCGGCAGATGGACCAGGAGAATATCCCTGTCCGTCACATTGGCTTGGGCATAGGCGCCTGCAATCATTTTTTTCCAGATCATCAGATCTGTCTTTGTATATCCGCTGATGGAGGGGCTGGTGCCGGATCCGGGAGCTGTGTGGATGCGCACAATATCCCGCAAAGGAACGGCAAAAAGTCCGTAGGGGTAGTGGGTGGCCAGATGAGTTCTGTCCATGAAGGGCAGCTTTTCAATATCTTCAAGTCCGGTTATGTCAGAGAGGCCTGCTTCCCGGATACGGTTGCGGTGGAAGGGGACATTCTTGCATGCCCGGTTCAATGTGGCCTGCAGCCGCTCAAGCTGACGCTGGGCCTTGTCGTTGTCATCCATATCTGCGGTCATATTTATCTGTTCGGACATTATTGATTCCTTTCGTCCAGAAAGTCTCCATAATCCTTGCCAAGGTAGGCTCGCTTTACATCGTCGTCCACTAAGAGTTCATCTGCACTACCCTGGAGTACCATTTTACCTGTTTCAAGCACATAGCCCCGATCTGAAATTTTCAAAGCGGCCCTGGCATTCTGCTCTACCAGAAGAATGGTCACCCCGCTTTGTGACAGATCCTGGATCGTGGAAAAAATCATCTCCACAATTTTGGGGGCAAGGCCCATGGAGGGCTCGTCGAGCACCAGCAGGGTAGGGTGCGCCATCAAAGCCCTGCCGATGGCAAGCATTTGTTGCTCGCCGCCGGACAGGGTGCCGGCCAGTTGGGCTGAGCGTTCCTTTAAAATAGGAAACATCTGAACCACCCTATCAAGATCTTGGGCCACACGGATTTTTCCCTCTCTCCGGAACCGGGTATATGCCCCCATTTTCAGATTGTCCATAACGCTTAGGGGCGAAAATATCTGCCGGCCTTCGGGCACCATGCTGATGCCCTGCCTGACAATAGCCGGGGCTGACATGCCCTTCAGGGCGTGGCCTTTAAATTCAATTTCCCCGGACCAGTTTTTTAACAGGCCGCACACCGCCGCTAAAAGGGTGCTTTTGCCTGCCCCATTGGCACCGATGATGGAGATCAGCTCCCCCTGTCTCACCGAAAGACTCACGGTGTGAACCACGGCAATATTTCCGTAACAGCATCTTAAATTTTTAATTTTCAGCATAACAAGATGTTCTATCCATTGCCTAGGTAAGCTGACATAACCGCCTCATTTCTCTGGATCTGGCGGGGTGTGCCTTCGGCCAGTTTTTTTCCCTGGTCCAGAACGACCACTTTATCAGATATCCCCATGACCAGGCTCATGTCATGTTCCACCAGCATCATGGTGATCCCGGATTGTTTAATTTTTTGGATCAGTTTGCCAAGGGCGTGGGTTTCAACCGGGTTCAACCCGGCTGCGGGTTCGTCAAGCAGCAATAGCAGGGGCTCCGAAGCCAGGGCCCGGGCAATCTGTGCCGTTTTCTGACGGCCTGCGGGTAGGTCGCCTGCCATTTTATGGGCATCGGCTGCAAGATCTGTGAATTCAAGCAGCTCTTCCGCCCGCCGGCGGGACTGCCGCTCTTCTTTTTTCATGGCCGGTATCCGGGTGACAGCGGCCCAGAAGCCTGCTTTGGTGCGCACATGCATGCCCACCATGATGTTTTCCAGCAAGGTCATGGAGGAAAAGAGCTCCACATGCTGGAAGGTCCTGGCCACTCCTGCTTTTACCAATCTGTGAACGGGCATTTTTCTGATATCTTTTCCATTGAAGACCACCTTACCGGCATCGGGCCGGTAAATGCCGGTGATCATGTTGAACAGCGTGGTTTTCCCGGCCCCGTTGGGACCGATCAGCCCGCATACGATGCCTTTTTCAATGGCGAAACTGATTTTGTCCTGGGCCTTGACTCCGCCGAACATCTTGGTCAAATCCTGGGCCTCAAGGATTTGTTCGGCGCGGATGCCAAGCGTTTGCTGCGACAGTATCATGCCTTGGCCCTCCGGGCTGTGCGGATCATATCCATGATCCCCTGGGTCAGCCCCTGGGGCATGAATATCATGACAAGCATTAAAATCAGTCCGAAAATGATCATTTCGTATTCGGCAAACCCGTGGAGCACTTCGGGCAGAAGGGTCAATACGGCTGCGCCGAGCAGCGCCCCCCATACGCTTGCCATGCCGCCGATCACTACCATGGTGACTATTTTTATGGAAAACATGAATCCAAATGACTCAGGACTGATAAAAAGGACAAAATGGGCGTACAAAAAACCTGCAACCGCGCCCAGCGCCGCTGAAAACATAAATATTTCAAGTTTGAGTAAATGCGTATTGATACCGATGGCAACAGCGGCGTTTTCTCCGTCATGGATGGCCCGAAGCGCACGTCCCGTTCGGGAGGCAAGAAGCCTGCGGCAAATAATCATGGCGGCAAGCACAATGCCCCAGACAAGGAAGTAGTAACTGGCCCCGGACATGAAGACTATGGAGCCTGCCTCCAGCACAGGGATTCCCACAAAACCGGACGCCCCGCCGGTTACATTGTCCCATTCCCGGATCACAATGTTAATAATCATGCCGAACCCGAGGGTGCCCATGGCAAGGTAATAGCCGGAGAGTCTCAGGGTAGGAAGCCCCACAACAAATGCAATGAGCACGGCGGCAGCTACGGCGCACACAAGGGCCAGCCAGGGGTTTAAGCCGTATGTGCCGGAGAGGATGGCCGTGGTGTAGGCGCCAATGCCGTAAAAAGCGGCATGACCTAAAGAGACCTGGCCGGTGTACCCCATGAGCATGTTAAGGCCTAATCCCAGCAGGGTATTAATCCCGATAAAGGTCATGATCTGCAGATAATAGGTGTTTTCCGTGACAAGTCCAAATGTCGACACCGCACAGGCAAAGATCAGGTATTCAATCCAGAGATATTTATTTTTATCCGTCATTATCTAAAACCGCTTGGCTTCTTTGGCCGCAAACAGTCCACCCGGCCGGATGTAAAGAATCAGAAGCAGGAGCACAAACGCTATGGCATCCTTCAGACCCGAGGAGATAAGGCCTGCGCCTAAAGATTCCAGAATACCCAAAAGCAACCCCCCTGCAAAGGCCCCCCACAGGCTGCCAAGCCCCCCGATCATGGCGGCACAGAAGCCTTTAAGCCCAAGGATGGTGCCCATGTCATAGGAACTCATGGTAATGGGGGCAATGAAAATGCCTGCCACCGCCCCGCAACCTGCGCTGATGCCGAAGGCCAGAACTCCCATTTTTTCAGATGGGATGCCTGACAGCCAGGCTGCTTTTTTGTTGACGGCACAGGCCACCATGGCTTTGCCGGTGATCGTCTTTTTTAAGAATAGATGGATGCCGCCTGCCAGCACCAGGGCGGCTGTAACGATCCAGATGCTCTGGGGCAGAAGGGCGGCACCAAAAATTTCAATGGATTCATGGCTGGAAAAGGAGGGCATGCTGAACGGATCTTTTCCCCAGACAATCATAGCTGCGCCTTTCAGGAAAATGCCTGCCCCCACCGTAATAATGATCAGGGTAATCGGTTCGGGATTTCTGGCTGTACGGATGGCAAACCGTTCAAACACCAGTCCCAACATACACCCGGCTGCGACAGCGCCTGCCACGGCAACGGGCAGCGGAAGCCCTAAACGGACCCACAGCGTCACCATGGCCAGCGCCCCGATCATGACAAATTCCCCGTGGGCAAAGTTGATCAGCTCCGTAGAGCTGTACAGCATGGACAGCCCCACGGCGATCACGGCATACACGGCGCCGGTGGTAATACCTGAAAACAGATATTGAACAATTTCCTGCATGAAAACCCCTTGTTATTTTAACAGCGTCCAGGTGCCGTTTTGGATTTCCACCATGACAAAGGCGGCCGGGGAGAGACCGTTATGGTCCTGGGTGGTGAAGTTGAATTCTCCTGTGGCACCCACGTAGTTTTTGGTGGCTTCCAGGTTATCCCTGATTTTTTCCTTGTCGCCACCGCTGCCCTTTAAAGCACCGGCCAGAAGGTTGACGGCATCAAAGGCATATCCGCCGAATCCTGATACGTTTCCAGAATATTTATTTTCATAGGCTTTTTGATAATCTTCAAGCACTTTTTTCTGGGGGTCGGAATCATCCAGAAGGCTGGTCACAAGAATCTTGCCGGTGGGCAGGATATTGCCGTTGGCTGCATCTTGGGCCAATTCAATGAATTTGGGTGATCCCACCCCGTGGCTCTGGTACAGAGGAATGTCGATTTTAAGCTGTTTTGCATTTTTTGCTACCACGGCCGGGCCCGGATTGGTTCCCCAGCACACAATGGCGTCTGGGCCGGCTGCCTTGATTTTCGCCAGCTGGGGCGTGGTGTCGGTATCTTTGGCGCCAAAGCTTTCATTTAAAATCACCTGGATGCCGAATTCTTCCGCCTGACTCAAAAGCTGTTTTTTCCCACTTTCACCATAGGCGTTTGACACCGTAAGAATGCCGATTTTTTTAATGCCGGCGGTTTTCATCTGCTGGTAAACGGCTGCCACGGCCAATAAATCACTCTGGGCGGTTTTGAATACCCAGGGATCCACCGGCGTGGTGATCTTGATGCCGGCAGCACAGCTGATCAAAGGCACTTTGGCCCGTTTGGTGAAATTGACAATGGCAAGGGTGGTGGGCGTGGTGGAAGGACCGATGATGGCGATGACTTGATCCTTGTGGATCAGCTTGTTTACAGCGGATACGGCTTTGGCCGGATCTCCTTCGGAATCATAAATCACCGCTTCAAGCATGTGTCCATCAATGCCGCCGGCTGCATTGATCTGTTCAACCATCATTTCCATGGTTTTCTTTTCGGGGTCTCCCAGAAACGAGGCCCTTCCGGTGACCGAAAAAATGCCCCCGATTTTGTAGACGTCTGCCGCCATGGCCCCTGATACCAGAAGCATCGACAGAATAGTGACTAGCATTGCAAGTACAAGGTGTTTTTGTTTCATGGTAACTCTTCCTTTATTAAATGGTGGTTGTTAAACTTTTGGCGTTCAGCAAAAAAAAACCATGGGCTTTCCGGTTTTTGGTCCGCCAATGGTTTAAGATCCTTTGTCCTCTCTTAAAAACGCTACATCAAGGCTCCCCGGACAGACGGTTTGAAAAAGACACGGCTGAAAAATATAAATATAAAACTAAAAAAACGGTAATTCCCGGTAATCCCTTAATGTTTTTTTATTTTGTGCATCTGGTCTCGGTTACATACCTAAATAAGCGGGCCGTTTGTGTCAAGCATTTTTAACTGGTTTGTTTTGAGATGGACTCTCGTTTAATTTGGTAATAAAATCAAAACTCCTGTTTTTATTCTGTGGAATAACCTCTTTTGTGTTAAAAGTTAATGAAATTCAATGACAAGCCTAAGATAAAAAATGCATACACCCTGTTTTTCGACCCAACTTCGACATTGGATGGCCTGTTGTGTCCATGGGGTTGAATTCCTGCAACGTTGGGATTCATAAGGATCAGAAATACAAGTCAAAACAGTGTTTGGTTCTTGACAAAATTTTAAAAATAGAGCTATTTATCTATATTAAATAAAGAAATTTATCGATGCGATAATGAATAATAGATCGTATCCGGATAAAGATGTAATCAGGTGCGCCTTTATATTTGGAACAGCATCTTGCAATCCCTTCACCTGCCTGATCATAATTAAAGGACGGAATAATGTCACAATTCACTGATGCTCTGGAATATCACCGGAGTGGTCGTAAAGGTAAAATTGAAGTCATCACTACCAAGCCATGCGAAACAAGCAGAGATTTGTCTCTTGCCTACAGTCCAGGTGTTGCACTACCCTGTCTGGCAATTGAAAAAGAACCGGGGATGGCCTATGAATATACAGCAAAGGGAAATCTTGTCGCCGTTGTTTCCAACGGGACGGCAGTACTTGGTCTTGGAAATATTGGTGCGCTTGCCAGTAAGCCGGTTATGGAGGGAAAGGGTGTTTTGTTCAAAAGTTTTGCCGATATCGATGTGTTTGATATTGAACTGAATACCAAAGATCCGGATGAATTGATCCGTACAGTGCAGCTGCTTGAGCCAACCTTTGGGGGTATCAACCTGGAAGATATCAAAGGGCCGGAGTGCTTTTACATTGAAGAAGAGCTGCAAAAAACTATGAATATTCCGGTGTTCCATGATGACCAGCATGGAACGGCGATTATTGCAGCCGCCGGCATGGTCAATGCCATAGAGATTGTCGAAAAAAAGATTGAGGACATGAAGGTTGTCTTTAATGGGGCCGGCGCCGCCGGTATTGCCTGCGCCAACCTGCTAATCTCCATGGGTGTCGACAAAAAAAATCTTATCCTTTGCGACTCCAAAGGTGTCATTTATAAAGGCCGCACTGTGGGTATGAACCCGTACAAAGAGCGCTTGGCGCTGGAAACGGATGCCCGTACGCTTGAAGATGCGATGAAAGGTGCGGATATTTTTTTCGGGGTTTCAGTCAAAGGGGCCCTCACCGCAGACATGCTGCGCACCATGGCCAAAGACCCCATTGTTTTTGCCATGGCTAATCCTGATCCTGAGATTACTCCAGACGATGCAAAATCGGTGCGCGGTGATGTTATTATTGGCACCGGGCGCTCCGACTACAATAACCAGGTAAACAATGTCCTGTGCTTCCCGTTCCTATTCCGTGGTGCTCTGGACACCCATGCCAGTGCCATTAATGAAGAAATGAAACTGGCGGCCGTTCATGCCCTTGCCCAACTGGCAAAAGAAGATGTCCCGGATTCGGTACGCCGGGCCTACCGCAACAGTGACATTGCATTCGGGCGGGAATATCTTCTCCCCAAACCTTTTGATCCGCGGGTTTTGTTACACATGGCGCCTGCCGTTGCCAAGGCCGCCATGGATTCCGGTGTCGCCCGCAGGCCCATCCCGGACATGGCGAAATACGTTGAACACCTGGAAGCGCTTCAGGGACGATCAAAAGAGATTATGCGTACCATGATCAACAAAGCTAAAGCCGCGCCTAAACGGGTGGTCTTTCCGGAAGGGAAAGAAGACAAAATTTTACGTTCGGTACAAGTCCTGCTGGACGAAAAAATTGCCACTCCGATTCTTATCGGCGACGATAAAGTTATCCGCGAAAAAGCCAAAGACCTTAATATTGATTTGCGTGACACGCAAATCATCACCCCCCGCAACAGTGAGAAACTCGAGGCATACACGGAAATACTTTTTAACAAACGTAAACGCAAGGGTATGACACGCTATGATGCCCGGCACCGTTTGCTGAAGAATGGAAATTATTTCGGCGCCATCATGGTGGAACAAGGAGATGCGGATGCCCTGCTTTCGGGCATCAACGCCAATTATCCTGAAGTCATCTCACCGGCTATAGAAGTGATCGGAAAAAAGGACGGTTTGTCCAAGGTGCATGGCCTATACATGATGGTCTTCAAGAAAAAGGTGATCTTCTGCGCTGATACGACCGTTACTATTGAGCCGACTGCAGAAGAACTGGCTGAAACTGCTATCCTGGCTTCTGAGCAGGCACGGTATTTTGATATAACACCACGCGTTGCCATGCTCTCCTTTTCCAACTTCGGCAGCGCCTATCACCCATTAACCCTGAAAGTGCAAAAAGCAACCGCCTTGGTCAAGAAATGGGCTCCGGAACTAACGGTAGACGGTGAAATTCAGGCGAATGTTGCCCTGGATCCCGACATCGTCAAAAATCAATATCCCTTCTCAAACCTCAAGGGAGATGCAAATGTTTTTATCTTCCCGGATCTACAATCGGGTAATATTACTTATAAAATGTTGGCTAAGCTAGGGAACGCGGTTGCTGTCGGCCCCATCCTCATGGGAATGAAAAAACCCATCCATGTGCTGCAGCGTGCAGATGATGTCTCAGACATTGTCAACATGGCGGCAGTGGCAGTCAACGACGCGCAAATGAACGAGATGGCATAATTCTCTTTCCCAGTCCGGATAAGTGGCGTACGTTAAAAGCAGGGGGTGCTGCAAGAACAGAAAAGCCGGCCTCCCTGCTTTTTGTTATGGAGAGTGTATACCTTTGTTGATTTTGTTTTTTTGTTAATAATTTTTCAGGTGTAAATCAAAATAGGTTATCACTACCCCGCTTTTACCCACAATAAAATATATAAGTAATTGAACGACTGATTAGGGCCTTGCATATAAACGTTGTGGGTAATATTTGACCAGATAAACCATCACTTTTTAACGATTTTCAGGTAAATCACCTCGTGTGATTGACGTAAAAAAGCAGATAAATGCTTATATGATCAGCACTGCCTCAGTCATGGTCTTGTCTGCCCATCAAACCAATCCATATTGTATAAGAATTGTATTAGAAAAACTCATTAAAAACAGTGTGTTGAAAGCCCCATGTTAAAAGTGAAGTCTTTGAAAATATTAGCAAAATGGTAGAAAGATAAATTGGAAATTTTATATTGACAATTCAATATGTATTGTTTATACATTTTAAGCTCCTTTAGTTCGTATGCATTCGACAGGGCTTGGCTTTTGATTGGTATTACAATTAGGTATATATATAACAATATTAAACAAAAAAGGAGGGATACAAGGAGGGAGATAAAAAATAGTGGCACTGTTTCGCTGAATACGATTTAGTATTTAATTTCATTAAAATTTAAGGCAATATTACATGAAACGCATGTAGTGTTGCTGAATTTAGAAAGGATTAAATTATGAACTGGCTGGTACGAACTTTTAGCTGCTCTGTAGCCAAGAAGCAGTTTATGGCAGTAACCGGTCTCGCTTTCTGCCTCTTCCTAACAAGCCACCTCATTGGCAACCTGTTTGTTTATGGCGGAAAAGATGCTTTTAATGCTTATGTTGAGCATCTTCATTCACTTGGGATTCTTATCCATATCGCGGAAGCGGGTTTGATTGTTTTTGCCCTGATTCATATCGGCATGGCACTTATTCTCTATTTTCAAAACCTTGCTGCAAGACCTGTTAAATACAAAAAAAAGAGTAACGCCGGCGGCCGGACATTGGCATCGGCCACTATGCCTTACACAGGTCTTTTTATATTGGTTTTTATAGCGATCCATCTTATTGGCCTTAAATTCGCTGATCATTCTACCCAAACGACATTTGATGTCACAGCTGGGGTTCTTTCTCAGCCTGTTTATCTTGTGTTTTATATTGTATCTTCGATTGTGGTGGCATTTCATGTGAATCACGGTTTTTGGAGTGCTTTTCAGTCCTTTGGCGCCAGTCATCCGAAGTATACGCCTATTGTTAGAGGGTTCGGCATACTTTTTAGTTTGGTGATCGGGGTGGGCTTTGGTTTTATTCCTATCGCTTTAAATATGGTTTCATAGCTATAACTATCAATTAATCAGGGGGATACATGCAATTAAATTCCAATGTTCCGTCCGGTCCTCTCGAGGGCAAATGGGATAGATATAAATTTGATTTAAAAAAAGTCAATCCTGCAAATAAAAGAAAATTTGAAGTCATCGTTGTGGGAACAGGTCTTGCTGGCGGTTCAGCCGCAGCAACTATGGCAGATCTTGGGTATCATGTAAAAAATTTCTGCATCCAGGATACTCCGCGAAGAGCGCACAGTATTGCTGCTCAGGGCGGCATCAACGCAGCAAAAAATTATCCCGGTGACGGAGATAGCGTATATAACCTTTTTTATGATACAATCAAGGGCGGCGATTACCGCGCAAGAGAAGCAAATGTCTACCGTCTTGCCCAGAATGCTAATGCCATTATTGACCATTGTGTTGCCACAGGTGTTCCCTTTGCAAGAGAATACGGTGGGCTTCATGCCAACCGGTCATTCGGCGGTGCCCAGGTTTCACGTACCTTCTATGCTAGAGGGCAGACGGGACAGCAGTTGCTTCTGGGTGTTTATGGGCAGCTAAGCCGTCAGATCGGTCTTGGGGGTGTGGAGATGTACTCCAGGCGTGATATTCTTGATATCGTGGTTGTAGACGGTTGCGCCAGAGGTGTTGTCTGCCGTAATCTGGTAACCGGAGAAATTGAGAGTCATTCAGCCCATGCCGTAGTTCTTGCCACAGGCGGATACGACAATGTATACTTTTTGACCACCAGTGGTATGCATTCCAATGTCTCTGCATGCTGGGCAGCTTATAAAAAAGGCGCTGCCTTTGCCAATCCCTGCTATACCCAGATCCATCCCACATGTATTACTGTGCATGGAGACTATCAGTCTAAACTGACGCTTATGAGTGAAAGTCTTAGAAATGATGGTAGAATTTGGGTTCCAAAGAAAGCTGGAGATAACCGCAGTCCGGATCAGATCCCTGAAAACGAAAGGGATTACTACCTGGAACGTAAATATCCAAGTTTCGGTAACCTTGTTCCTCGCGATGTTGCTTCACGTAATGCAAAAATGGCGTGCGATGAAGGAAGAGGCGTTGGAAACACAGGCCTTGCCGTATATCTGGATTTTAGCGAGGCAATCAAACGTGATGGAGAAGATGTCATCAGAGCAAAATACGGCAACCTTTTCCAGATGTACGATAAGATTCAGGATGAAAATCCGTATAAAGTGCCCATGAAGATTTATCCTGCCATTCATTATGTTATGGGCGGTACCTGGGTTGATTATAACCTTATGACAACCCGTGACGGACTTTTCTGTCTGGGTGGCGCCAACTTCTCTGACCACGGCGCAAACCGTCTTGGTGCAAGTGCGCTGATGCAGGGCCTTTCAGACGGATATTTTGTTCTTCCTTATACCATCGGTGGATACCTTGCAACCCAGTCTCTGGCGGATGTAGACACTTCTCACCAGGCGTTTAAAGATTCAGAAAAACAGCTTAATGAGAAATTGAACAAGCTTATGAATATTAACGGTAAGAGAACTGTCGATGATATTCACAAAGAGCTTGGGCATTATATGTGGGAATATTGTGGCATGGCCCGTAATGAGGCAGGGCTGAAAACAGCGCTTCAAAAAATTCCTGCACTTCGTGAAGAATTCTGGCAGAATGTTAATGTTACAGGAAGCAGCAAAGATTTTAACCAGACTCTGGAAAAAGCCTACAGACTTGCGGATTATCTTGAATTCGGGGAACTTCTGGCTCGTGATGCGTTGACCCGTGAAGAATCCTGTGGTGGCCATTTCAGGGAAGAGTCCCAGACAGAAGAAAACGAAGCCAAGAGAGATGATGAAAATTTCTGCCATGCAGCTGCCTGGGAATATGCCGGTGAAGGCAAAGATCCTATATTAAATAAAGAGCCACTTGTTTTTGAGAGTGTGAAATTAACGCAAAGGAGCTACAAGTGATGGAAGAAAAATTTATCAATCTAACACTAAAGGTCTGGCGCCAGAAACAGGGTGAGAAAAAAGGCAAAATTGAGACCTATCAAGCCAAACATATATCCACTGATGCCTCTTTTCTGGAAATGCTTGATATCGTAAATGAAGATCTTACAATTAAGGGCATAGAGCCCATTGCCTTTGATCATGACTGCCGCGAGGGGATTTGCGGAATGTGTGGCCAAGTTGTAAACGGGTACGCTCACGGTGAAGAGAAAGGAACTACCCTTTGTCAGCTTCACATGAGACGTTTCAAAGATGGCGACACCGTATTTATTGAACCCTTCAGGGCAAAAGCGTTTAAGGTCGTAAAAGATCTTGTTGTTGATAGAAGCGCCTTTGATAAAATTATCCAGGCCGGTGGGTATATCACTGCTAAAGCCGGTGGTGCTCCCGACGCAAATACTTTCCCGGTTACCTATGAAACATGTGAACTTGCTATGAATGGAGCAGAATGTATTGGTTGCGGCGCATGTGTTGCTGCATGTCCGAATGCTTCTGCAATGCTCTTTGTCAGCGCTAAGATTTCCCATCTTGCTCTGCTTCCCCAGGGTAGACCTGAAGCAGCTAAACGCGCATTGGCTATGGTAAGAGCTATGGATAGCTGTGGTTTCGGCAACTGCTCAAACGAAAGAGAATGCGAAGCGTCATGTCCTAAAAATATTGAAATCACCAATATTGCTCGTTTGAACAGAGAGTTCCTGTCAGCAGGAGTTTGTTCTACAGCGATGTAAGATCAAAGTAAGAAAACATTACAGGGTGGGACTGTATTTGTCCCACCTTTTTAATTTAAAGAAGTAATGCCGTGAAATCATCTCCAATCAGCAAGCTATTGCAGGAACATAAAGCCCTTTTCACTATCATTGTTGTGGGGCTTTTTTTGCTTGAACTCGAAATTTTTGCCTTGGCAGTCATGCAGTCAGGCAAACAATCCGTCCTTCAGGTGCTCGATAACCAGGGCGATGTCATACACGAAACCAGTGGAAGTAATCTAAGCGATTTTAACAGGACTAACTTCGAGAAGGTATTCGGTTCCCTTGATCAGTACACGGTGCGACTCCATAAGCACGATGCACCGTTTCCATTTCGGGCCTGGTTCGTGGCGGCTATCTGCATTCCCATTGGGGCCATGATGCTATTTGCGTTTGTCGTCAAAGCTTATCTGGTGATCTTTCATGGAGAGAAGGTAGATAAGATGGCAGCCGGGGATTCCGGTTCTGTAAATGAACCAGACGTTGAAAGTAAGCTGGAGTCGACATTGAACCGTATTGGCCGTATGAATATTTTCAATATTGGCTTTTTGGTATTCATTGGGGTGATTTCATACTGGATCATTCCCAACATGTTCACCTACCTGGGACAAGTCGGGTTTGATTTTTTTATTCAGTACGAATGGGTTTTTTTCGTGTTGATAGGAATCGTTGTCTGCGTATGTCTTTGGATTGTTTATCTGCGTTACCTGCTTGCCAAAAAAAGCATCCAAAGCCATACCGAATTGCAAAAGCATCGCATCAGTCTGGAGTATCATGCCGGTTCCAATCAGCCGCTTCAGCTTGAAGGGCCATCTGATACAAATCAGGACATCATTGATTATAAACCCGAAAAAACAGAAGAGACAACACCCCCGTCCTGAAAAATTGGCGTGATATAAAAAGAATTTTCCCAATCACATGACTACTAAAAACTCCTGTTGGAGATTTACTCTCTTTTCTATTTTTTTAAATATTTCTTTTAACGTCTGCTGCTCTATTCTTGATAGCTTTTTAGGATTAATATTGTTATTCGGGTCCTTACCTTCATTGATGATGCCATGTATTTGATTTATAAATCTTAAATTCATCATATAACTATAAGAATGGCTTATATCATTATAATCAGATTCACTTATTACATTTTTTTTATATAGCAACTCTAATCGTTCCATAGTATTTGTAGCAGATATTTTATGTTGAAGCGCATATATTCTTGCAAAATCCACCACAAGCATCATAGGTCTTTTAATATCAAACGTATTTTTAAAGTTACCTTTAGATTCAACAATAAAATTACCAAAAAAACCTATTGGCACTCTAAAGTGAGATGTGTTTTCAGCCATATACCTGAAAAAAACTTTCCGGTCACCCAAAAAATCAAAAAGAGACGCTCTAAGTTCATTAACTAAACTAATATCTCCATATCCAAAACGAAAGTCAAAAAAAATGCTTGTCTGGAGAAGTGTCTCAGGACTGGCATTATAAATCCATTCTTTAAAATACTTTTTCCATATTGAAACAGGCTGACACCATTCTGGATTTTTTGCCATTATATTACCTTTACAAAAATCATATCCTGTCTTATCAAGCATATTACATACGTGTTCGCCTAACTTTAAAAAATATGCGTTTACCGATTCCAATTTTTGCTCATTTACATCCTCAAAAATAATAGCATTGTCTTGGTCTGTTTTAAGCGTCTGTTCTTTTCTGCCTTCACTTCCCATAACCATAAAAGCAAACTTGACAGGAGGCTGTCCTATTTCCTCTATAGCAAACTTTATCAGCTTTTCTAAAATTGCATCTGTTATTGCAGTAACAAAGTTATTTATATTTTGAGCTTTTGCGCCCTCATTTATTAAAGTATATATGCTTTTGGGAAGCTGTTTTTGTTTTTTTGATATTTCTTCATAAGATTCAGCCTTATTTATTTCTTTTATAAATAAAAAAGGAAGCTTGCCTTGCGCATTTATAAGATCGCTATTTGAAATCACTCCGATTGCATCATTTTCATTGTTTATCACTGCTAAATGTTTTATGCCTGTTTTCATTATTTTTATGAAAGCTTCAAAGACACTTGAATGCTCTGGTATGCTTATTAAAGGATAAGACATTATATCAGAAATAGGAGTTGAAATTTTTAAATCGGCAGCCACAACTTTATTTCTAAAATCCTGATCTGTCGTTATGCCTATGAATCTGCCGTCCTGTTTTATTAGAATTGAACTGCATCGGTGCTGTTTCATTAAAATTGCAGCATCTTTTATAGAATTGTTTGCACCGCAGAAAAGTACATTGCGTTTTATTACGCTTGATATAGAATTACTAAAAAACTGTAGAGACTCGTCTTTATCACTTCTTTTTTGTACAATCAGACTTGAATATGTTTTATCAAGCATTCTTTTCCCGAACGTATTAGTAAAATGATATTTAAAATCTTCATATTCATCACATAAAGATATAAAAACGTTTTTAGGCAATGTATAAAAAGAAGTATTCTTCTGTATTTCCAAAGACCTGATAGCTACAGATTCATTCAAAAGAATTGATATTCCACCAAAAACTTCACCTTTATGTAAAGCAACGGTCACTAATTTCTTATATATATCTTCATGAAAACGATCTGCTGTACCATCTTTTAATATATATATTTTTTTTAATTTGGACATTCCCTGACGAAACAATATTTTTTTTTCATTATATGATTCAACTTGAATCAAATCTGCTATATTTCTAATCTCTTTTTCAGGTAAAAAAGAAAAAGGCTCAATATTCGATAAAAATAGAAAATAGTCCTGACTCATATTTTATCCTTTAAAAAAATATTGTTGAAAGTTTTGAACGCCGTTATTTTAAAACGGTATGGTAGACTGAATATAGAGAACGCATTTTAGTAGTACATAAACCTAAATTTTGAGCATTAATATAATATAATAAAAATACAGTATTTTATATCAAAATATTCAAGGCAACTTACTTGCAGCAAAATTTATGATTGAGGCAGCGTGGGGGATTTTTATTGAAACAGCAGGCCGGTAGAATAAATCAAATTGACACCCTTGTGCTGTTTTTCTATACTCGACTCGCTGACTTAATGACAATATCCGTCGCCTGATGTCCTTTTTGAGCGGCACATTTTAATCTGAACATTATTTTGGAGAAATCCATGCATCGTGAAAATTATATGAATGCCCTTCGGGAAGATATCGTGGAGACCATCACCAAGCACCTGACACCGGTGGCCCAGCGCTATGGTTACAGCGATATGCCTCTGGAGACCAATATAAAATGGCGTCCAATGGTGTTGGTCATCGGCAATTATTCATCCGGTAAATCTTCCTTGATCAATGAATTTTTAGGCGCAAAGATTCAGGACACAGGTCAGGCCCCCACAGATGATTCATTTACCGTACTGACCTACGATGATTCCGTGCCGGAAACAGAAGGGATACAGGTGGTGGAACAGCGAGACGGCAAGGCTCTGCTGAATGATCCTGAATATCCCTTTTCCACCCTTCGCAAACACGGCCAGCGTTTTGCAGCCCATTTTCAACTGAAAAAAATCAACTCGCCTTTTTTGAAAAATCTGGCCATCATTGATACCCCCGGCATGCTTGACAGCATTTCCGAGCGGGACCGGGGATATGATTATCAGGAGGTCCTCGGTGATTTGGCCCAAAAGGCCGGGCTAGTGCTGGTTTTGTTTGACGCCCACAAGGCTGGAACCGTGCGGGAGGCCTATAAAAGCATTCGGGAGACCCTGACCGCCCATACCTCTGAAGACCGGATCATTTTTGTGCTTAATCGTATTGATGAATGCACCACTTTTAATGATCTGTTGCGTGTTTATGGAACCCTGTGCTGGAATCTATCCCAGATTACAGGACGAAAGGATATCCCCATGATCCGGATGACCTATTCGTCCAATGCAGCAACAATCAGCAAAGATCCTGCATTTGCGCCCCCGTTTCTCCCCCTTCTTGAAAATCAGCGGGAGGATTTGAAGCAGACGATTTTACAGACTCCCTTGCGCAGGCTGGATCATCTGGCCACTTATTTGGAGATTCACGGGGAGCGTCTGGGCCATTATATAGAAGCGCTTCAGGCCTTTGCTTTGCAATTCCAAAGTTTCCGCATAAAAAAAATGTCTATCGGATTTTTGATCAGCCTTCTGGGGGGAAGCCTGATTGCCGGTAGCATTATGTTACTGGGCTTAATGGCCGATCCCACTGTTTTGTTGACTGTGGGCGGTGTCTGTGCCGGTCTTCTTATGATTTTATGGCTGGCCGTATTCCAGAAAAAGCTGGAACAAAAATTTCGCACCACTCGGCTGGAAGATCTTGATAGCCTCACCCCTGTTGCCGACCAGACACGCAAAGACAGCTGGAAAGCTATCCGGGATCTGGTGTATCAGCATCTGAAAGAAAACAAAGGTGATTATACCCTTTATGACCTCAAATTGGATCGGTTTGACATCAAGAAGGTCAATGATGACGCCACCCACGAAATTCGGGAAGCATTGAGCGGGTTCCGGCGCATGTCTGAGGATGAATTGGAAGAATGGGGGACAGCGAGTTTGGCCCGTGAAGCTGATAAAAAGGGTTTGTCCCATTAAGCGCCTTGTCTGGCGGACTCATGCCTTCTCCTCTGGCCCTATGCATCATGTTTACAGGCTCCTGGCTGGTATGGTTTTCAAAAAGGCAGCGAGCCGGGCAGTTTTGCCCCTTATATTCCCGGTCGGTATGAATATACGGCGGGGTCTTCTCGCTGCTTTTTGAAGCAATCCCATTGGAGGCGTGCCTGGCTGGAGCTGTATTTCAAGCTCTTGATAATCTTTTTTTTCTTTGTTATACCTTGCTAATCACTAAACAAGAAAAAGGAGGTTCTTAATCCTTTGTCAACGTCACAGTTTAAGGAGATTATGGGGGTGTCCCTGAAATATTTGATCCCCCGGCTGGAATATTTTGATGCCCGGAACGTGGCGATCCGGATTGGCGAGATACGTAAGCTCAGGGGAGTTTCAACCCATAAACTTTTTTTATTGGCAAGGAGGAAAATATGGCAGAGGTTAAGAATGCCGACAACGGCGGAGATGCAGTAAAGAAAAAGAGTTTTTTAAAAAATATACTTCTACCCAAATGGTTTATTCTCACGGTGCTGATCCTGGGTGTTTCCGGGTATGCCACATGTTGGAGCATGGGTTCGTGGAAGGATTTTACGGCAAAAAGGGGCGGGCAAACCCCTGGGACGCAAGCTGCCCTGGAAACAGACGTGACCCATGACACTTTCAGCGCGGTAATGGACGCCACACATGGTATCCAGACCACGCATCAGCCTGCCGCTCAAAAACAGGATTTCCACGTAATCGCCCAGCCTGCACCTGAAGCCCAAAAGGATACAGCTCCTCTCACGACTCTTAGTAATAAGACCGTCAATGAAAAGAAAGCAACCAGTCATGTGGTTGCAACACCGGCAGACGGACATGGGACGACGGCGCATGCCGCGCCGGTACGCACAGGCCCCCGGGGAGTGGCCTTTGTGGAAGCTTGCATCAAGCCCCTTGACTATGAATTAAACCATAGGTTTTTGGGATGGCGGCCCAATGACATCATTAGGATTGCCGATAATATTAAGAATTTGCAATTGGGCATTTTGGAAGTGACCCGCAGGACGGCTGTGGCCTTGGCCGAAAATTTGTCACGGACCGGGAGCAACGACGCCTATGTTCCCAGTCTGGAATACGCCATGAATTCATTCATGATTAAGCCCTCCGAATATATGTTTCCCTCGGCTGAAGGCAAATATCAGGAGGGGTTGGACGAGTGGCAAAACTATCAGCACATGCTGGAAAGAGGTGAGGAACGATTTTACCGACGGGTGGACAACCTGGTTCCTTTGCTCAAGGCATATGAGAGCATCCTGGGGAGTTGCGATGAGAATTTAGTCAAGGACTTGGGAAATATCAGTACTTTTAAGGCTGATGATGTCTTTTACTACACAAAAGGCGTGGCGACTGCTATGGGCACCATCCTTGAGGCGCTCGCCCTGGATTTTGACGATACCATTGGATCTGTTCAGGGCATGGATGTGCTTCATCACACGATTGAAGCCCTTCATCATGCCTCGCACATGGATCCCTGGATGGTTATAGAAGGCAACCCGGACGGCATATTCGCTAACCATCGGGCTAACACAGCAGCTTCCATCAGCCATGCACGCTTCTATCTTGACCTGCTGTCCAGATCACTGACAGGCAACCTGTAGCGCCTTTTTTTTATTATTACGGTTTTTGGGGGGAGGGTCTTGATACCTCCCAACAAAGCCAATATATGAAAGATAGCCGGTTAGCCTATTTTCAGTGAGTTGGATTCTATTTTGGTGCAGTTTTCTCTTCGAGGTTGTTTTTATCCCCACGACCGTGCCCGGCCGGGCCATATTTCAGACTATTGATAATGATTTAAGCCTTTGTTATGCTTTGCTTGAGAAAAGGATGTTCCTATCCTTTCCTTAAATGCACCTCTATGGTATGTAAAATAGATTGTCTTAAAGATTACGAATGAAATTGAAAAAACAATACTTATTTGGTCGGAAGACGAAATAAACCAAAGTCATAAAGTATGAAACTTAAATTTTCAGGAATCTGCTTATGACTTCCGTCTTCGGTTTTTGCGCATATTTAACTATATGGAAACTAAAATATCTGCAATAAATTGCGGTATTTTCACCTTTAACTAAATAAGAAACACGCCATGGCAAATAAAGTCATACGAAAATTTTTTTTCTCTATTATCGTCCCGTCCATACTTACTATTTTGCTTTTTATCACTTCGATGTATGTGATCCTGATACCATCATTTGAAAAAAACATGATGGACAATAAAAAGGAAATGATCAGGGAAGTGACCAACACTGCATGGAGTTTAATCAAAGAGTATGATGATGAATACAAGGATTCTTCGATTACTCTTGAGGAAGCACAAGACCTTGCGTCAAAGAAAATCGAAAAAATGCGATATGGTGCCGAGGGAAAAGACTATTTTTGGATTGCGGATATGAAATCAGTTATGATTATGCATCCTTATCGTCCCGAACTGAATAATTTAATGCTGGATGACTATAAAGACCCCAATGGCGTTCGGTTGTTTGTTGAGGCAAGCAACGTTGTAGAAACAATGGGTGAAGGGTTTATCAACTACATGTGGCAATGGAAAGACGATGCCACCCAAATTGTTCCAAAGTTATCATACGTAAAAGGATTTGAAAACTGGGGATGGATCATCGGAACCGGTATTTATCTGGATGATGTGCAAGCTGAGATAGGCGCTTTAAAAGGAAGGTTGACACGGATTTCATTATTAATATCAACGATAATTATACTTATCCTTGTATTTATAATCAGACAAAGCCTTAAAATTGAAGATAGGCGAAAAAAGGCCGAAGATGACCTTTTACACTCAAAGCAAAAATACAAAACCCTTGTGGAAGCTTCATCAGAGGGAACAATAATGATCAAAGACAGCAGGATCATTTTTTCCAATCATATGTTTGAACAGTTAACCGGAAAAACACATGAAGAACTTGCTGCGTCTAAATTTGAGGAGCTTTTCAGTATTAGCTGGGAAGAAATTTTACGGTCTTTCGAAAAACCCAACAAATCCACTTCCATTGAAACCCAGGTAAAGCAAGGTGAGGCTGAATTTCATGATGTTGTGATCTCAGTCGCAAAGATTTTTTTTGAAGAACAGGAAGCATATGTTGTGGTCACAAAAGATATATCACGAAAAAAACAAACAGAAAAAATCGTTCAGAATTTAAGCAGTGAACTTCAAAGCTCGCTATTATTAATGAATCAGCCAATTTCACAATTTGCAAAGCCAATTGTGAAAAGCAACCTGCAAACAACCGTAACTGAAGCTGCTTCATTAATGGAGCGGAAAAAGATGAACCTCATTTTTATTGCAGATAATGATAAAATGCTTGGTGTTGTTAATGATAGTGACCTGCGTAAAAGAGTTTTGGCAAAAGGCAAAGATGGCAAGTCCCCGGTTGTGGAGGTGATGACCTCCCCAATTATTTGCATTTCAAATGCAGCCTTGCTTTATGAAGTCGTTTTGGAATTCAGAAAACAAAACGTCAGCCATCTGGCTATAAAAAACGATGAAAATGAAATTATCGGTGTCCTTAGCCGTGAAGACATACTTGAAATTCAGCATAATTCATTAAGCTATATCCTCAGGGAAATTGAATATGCCGAAAATGTTAATGAACTTAAAAAGATCTATGACAAAATACCCGTCCTGGTTAATGCATTAATGGAAAGTGGTAATAAAACTGAATTGATAACCCATATTATTACATCCGTATCCGATGCAATTACAAATCGTATCGTCACTTTTGCTTTGGAAGACCACGGAGAACCGCCATGCAGGTTCGCTTTTGTTGCATTGGGCAGTGAAGGAAGAAAAGAACAAACCATTGCCACTGACCAGGACAATGCCATTATTTTTGAAGATGTTGGGGAAAACAATGCCCAAAAAATTAAAAACTATTTTTTGAAATTTGCCGAAACGGTTAACAATCACCTGGCCCATGTCGGATATGAATTATGTATCGGTGAAATAATGGCCAAAAATCCCAAATACACTTTAAGCTTATCTGATTGGAAAAAGCAATTTACAAGCTGGATTAACACACCCAAACCTCAAAACATATTAGACACCACCGTTTTTTTCGATTTCAGGTGTATTTATGGCGATAATTTTTTCACAGACGAACTAAGAAAACATATCAACCTGCTTATTGATAAAAAAGCCGTTTTTGTTTATCTGCTTGCCCAAACGGTTATTCGGTACAAGTCCCCGTTAAACATGTTTGGAAATATTGCCGGTGGTGATAATGAAACATTCGATATTAAAAAAATACTTCTTCCGATTGTTACGTTTATTAAGGTTTTCTCACTGCAAGGCAAAATTGCAGAAACCAATACGTTACGACGACTTGAACAATTATTAAATCAAAACGTGGTTCAAAAACCCATGTATGAGGAATTAACACAAGCATACAATTTTTTAATGGGATTACGTTTTCAAACCCAAACTAATGCATTAAAAGAATTCAGAAAACCTGATAATATCATCAATGTTGAAAACTTAACTGAAATTGAGAAATCAACTCTAAAAAAAGTGTTTTCATTAATTTCTGAAATGCAGACAAAATTAAATTTGGAATTTAAAGAAAGGTAGTCAAACAAAGGCCAACGGATCGGCACTTCCCAAATATAGCCTTCTATGAGCTATGTGTCAGATTCAGGGTCATACACAACACTCGTAACCCAAAACTTACCCGGAAGAGCTTTCATTTTTTATTTGAATGATGAAGCAGACCCCGGCCGTCCGAAACAAGTTAGGGTTTAATCTCTGCCGCAACGCTTTCGATGAAATCAAGACTGATTTTTCTTCTAAGCATTGAGAGCTTGGAAATAACTTGCTTTAGATGTTCAACTTCGAAATCATTGAGTTCTTCAATTTCTAAATCATCATTCACTTTGCGCAAACCGTTGTGTGCAAAAATCTGATTAAAGAATCTTAACTGCCATATATGATTAAACATATAGATTGCTTCTTTGTAAAATTCTTCGTCAATTTCTTCCTTTTCTCTAATTTTATTCAATCTTTTAATGGTATTTGCATCATCAATTCCATGCTTTAAGGCATAAAGTCTTGAAAAAATTTCAATGGGACGCAGTGCACCTTTAAGATTCAAGGTTTTTGCGCCATCTTGTCGTTCAGTTTTCAAGCCGCCCAAAACATTAAGAGGCGGTTTATATATCAACGCATTTTTTGCGTAACTATTGATAAACTCAGGGTACTGATGCATTAATAATTGAATTTTTGAATGTATAGAGTTCGCTAAATTAACATTGCCATAAGTACATTTCAAATCGAAGAATACATTAAACTCCAGAAACCCGTCAGGCGTTGGGGCCTTCATGATATGTTTCAACTTTTTATGCCATTCTTTTTCAGAAAGACACCATTTGGGGTGTAAAGCCATAATTCCCGCCGGACAGAAATGATAACCGGAAGCATTGAGCTTGCTACAAACCTTATCTCCAAGCTTCAGGAAATATGCCCTGATCGTGTCAGGCGCTGCTTGTGTGGTATCTTCAAAAATTATTGCATTATCCTGGTCTGAGAACATGGTCATCTCATGCCTTGCATTGCTGCCAAGAGAAAGGAATGCAAAGGCAACCGGTGGCTGACCAGTTTCATCTATTGACAACTCGATACAACGAACGATAACTTCATCATACGTTGTGCCAATCACCATACACAACGCTTTGGGTTTAGCACCTGTATCAATCATTTCTTGAATAATTGTCGGCAGTTTATTCATATTTTGGACAACATGCCCGATTCTGTTACTCTCCCTGATCTCTTTGATAAGAGAAGAATGCATTGGTTTATAATCAATAGGAAGACTTGTGGCGGAGCCAACACCAATATAGCTTTGACGAACAATAGGGCGTAAAGAAATAACATGCCCGTGTTTTTCAGATAGAAATATACGAGATGTAGTAACAATAACATCAATATGATTTCCAACAGAATCAGCAGCCACCGCTTCAAACTCTCCGGAATCAGCGTCGTTTTTGAATACATTGCTCAGGTGTTCTTTTAGCCTGCTGTTATTTTCCACATCGGGAAATATAATATTCCAGATATCGGTTTGATGAAGTTCAGTGTCCGTAAAACCTAATATTTGTTGTAACTTGAAATTTGAGTATACAATTCGGCCTTCCATGGACAAAAGGTAACCCTCATTTGAGGATTCGACCAACGCCCGATAGCGGTCTTTAACTTCTTTTAGACCTGCTTCAGCCCTTTTTCGGTCGTTTTCAATGCGTCTGCTTTGTAGAAGAAAATAGGCCAACAGCATAAATAGTCCGTCAACAGTAATTCCGACGATTTGAAAAATATGCAGCTGCAAAGCCTCTTTTTCTTCTGCAATATCATTGATATATATACCCGTACCAACAATCCAGCCTCTTTCGGGTATTCCTTTTACATACGATAGCTTCTCAGCAGTTTTTTCTGGGTTATCTTTCCATTGCCAATGATATCTTAAATATCCCTCTCCTTCGGATTTTACAATACGAACGAATTCAACGAACAGTTTTTTGCCGCTTTTGTTTTCTTCATCCGTATAGTCACTCAAGTCCTTGCCTGTCAACTCCGGACGATAGGGATGCAGTATCATTTTAGGGGCCATATCAATGATAAAAAAGTAATTTTTATTCTGGCTGTCATAGCGCATCGTTTTTATTTCATCTATGGTCCGCTGTCTGGCCTCTTCAGGGGAAAGCTGCCCCTTTTCTTCTAACACCTGATAGTGTGTAATTACGCTTGCCGCTGTTGCTGTCAGTTCTTTTACCATCAGCTTTTTTTGGCTTAACATGTTATTTTCAAAGAGAGGAACTACGTAAAAGAATATATAACTGATAAAGAGTATGATCGCCAATATAGTCGGCAAAATAATGCGACTACCGAAGCTATCAAAAAATTTTTCGCTTTTCTCCTTTTGATAATTGTAGGATTTGCCCTGGAAATAATCGGTGAGTTCTTCAAAACTCAATATTTTTTTATCTTCAGTTTCCGCAGCATCGTGATATTTCTCTGTGAACGTACCGTTCTCAAAGTCTTCTCTTTTGGGAAGGTAACCCCTATAATCATCTTTGACGTGGGTTTCAAATACATTTTTGATTTCTTCACGAGAATACTTACCCTCAAATTTCTCATAAGCCTCTTCCAACCCCTCAATGCAATGACGAAATTTTCTATGGGAATACGGGTCATAATTAGCCGGACTTTGCCCTGCAAGCAGTCTTTCAAATGAGTTTGTATCAAAAAAACCATCAAGCCATTGGTGTATGTCTTTTCCTGGTACACCAAAAACTTCTTCGGTGTGCTTTACATGTTCTTCAAGTTTCATTGCAGTATCCTTGAGCTGTTTTCAACGAGAAATAATTAACATATAAATGACTGTTTTTCAAAGTTTACTGGAACAAAAATCACTTTTTCAGGGACAGATGCTTTTTGCGGCAGTGGGGGAGTGCTTATGCCATATCTAAATGTTGTGGGTGCAGTTGTTGCAAATTTATGGAAGTTAGGGCCAGATATTAAAATATAGGGTGTCCCTTCGGCGCAAAATCTGTTGCATTTATTTTTTTGAGTCCATAGTCTGAATTGCGCCTTTTTATATCTGATATAGATTGCCAATCTCGAACTATGTATACTACAATCAGATTTTATAAAAAGCGACAATTATTAAAATGAATCTTAAATCCCAAAGACAAGGAGCACTTATGAAAGATATTAAACGTATTGTAGCCCCTATAGATTTTTCAGATAATACAGAAACGGTTGTCAGTGCGGCTGCGTGTATTGCTGGCAAGTTTTCAGCATATCTTGACTTGATTTTTGTTGTTCAAAAATTTGAGGATTATACATCATTCTTTACTCCTCCGGCGAATCTACCTGCGATGAGAGACGATTTGCTTAATGCTGCTAAAGAACGGATGAACGCCTTTGTAGAAGCACATAAGGAAGAGTTCAAAGCGTTGGGTATATCTACTGTTAACGGACAAGTTATCTCTGGAGATATTGCAGAGGCAATTGTGAATTATGCTGAATGGGCAAACGCACAACTTATTATCATGGGTACTCATGGATATAAAGGTTTTAATCGAATAGTGTTTGGCAGCGTAGCAGAAAAGGTTGTTAAAACAGCATGTTGTCCGGTTATGACCGTCAATCCTTATCGCGAGGAATGTGAAAAGAATTCGGAATAGCGCTAAGCGCAACTCAATGACTTCACTTAACGGAGCGGCTGATATTCATAATGAAGGGGGCTTAGGCCCATGATCGGAATAAAACATTCCAAAATATGGTTTAGAATTTTCGTTCGTATTCAAGGCGTGGCAATGGGAGCATATTAAATATATGTACCCATTGACACAACGAAGAAGACGGATGAAAGTCAAACCATATGGAAGGTTTTATTCCGAATATAGAAAGCCCGCCGATCCAAGGTATCGACGGGCTTTTCAAATGGCAGCCGCGGACCGGGCGGCAGTAAGTTTTAGAAGATGCCGGGTATCCCGGGAAGCTGACCCACCAGCCCAAGGGAAACCACACAGACGATAAACATGATACCTGGGATGATCAGTTTCTCATTCCAGTTGAGTGTTTTGGCACGGTCAGTATCGCCGATGAGCCCCAGGTTGTCCAGGAGCATGGCAGCGGACCAGCCAAACACCGGGTTTACAAATGCGCAGGCAAAAATACAGGTTCCGGCGCTCTGGGAATCCTTATGGTTGCTTACCATTTGCATCCCCGCTTCAAGGAGTGGCAGGAATACGCCAACAATAAGTGCCACTCGCAAAACAGGTTCCCACATGGCAAGGTCCATGGGGTAGCCGAGTATTCCGGCCACCACGCAGAAAATGCCGGTGAGAACCGCACCGCCGGGTATGGGGCGCTTGGCAATGGCTGCGGGAATCATGTATGTCCCCCAAGAGGAGGCGATATTGCCGCCGCCAAGGCAGGAACCGATGGCTTGGCGAATAGATGCCACCATCATGGTATCGTCAACGTCCATAAGTACGGCTTTGGCCTCTTTCGGGTAGTTGAGTTCCTGGAATACCCGGTGTCCAAGGTAATCCGGCGACCACATGGCAACGGCCAGAATGGCGAACGGAATAACGGCGATGAAATGGCCGAGATTCGGAAGTCCCATTTTCCATCCTGTATTAGTACCCCACCACCACATGGGATCAAAATGGGGAAGTCCCGGCGGGGTAGAAAAGCTGAAATCAGCGCCCATTGTAAATGCGATGATGCCTGCGATGGCGGAACAAAGAGGGATGGCCAACCAGCGCTTCTGGATACGCGCCAGGTAGGCATAAACAAGCACGGTGACGCTGATGACCACGAAGGAAACCGTGCTGACGCCACCTGCTGTCGCCCATTTTCCAAGTTTGCCGATCTGTCCTATAAGCCCAACGGCACCCAGATAGATCAGAAGTCCTCCCCGAACTCCGATTCCGGTCAGATTCATCAGCTTGGAACCGCCTTTTGTGATGGCGAGAATAAGGCCGAATAAGCCTATCAGAATGCCCAGAGCCAGAGGATGTCCGCCAGCCGCAGCAACAATCGGGATAAGGGGAATCATCGGGCCGTGGGTGCCCGCAAGGTTTGAGTTCGGATTAAGGAATGCCGAAAAAAGCATAACAAAGACAGCACCTGCGATCAGCATCTCTAACCTGACGTTCTCTGCAATGAATGCGGGGGTAAGAGCGTACTGGTCTGCAAAGGCGGCTACCATGGCAGTTACCATTACAACCTTTCCAATGGTGGCGGCAAGTGCCGGTACAACGTCCTCGATCTCTATTCCGTAATCCCGGAAGGGCAGGTTGACCCGCCAGCGACGGAATTTCATAATAGTCAGTTCATGGTCAAGATATTCAGCTCGAGTCTTAAACTCACTTGCTTTCTTACGTTTTTCGCCATATGACTTCTCTTTGTGCGCTACCATCTTTTAATCTCCTTCTCCTTTCCTACCCCACGATCTTCTGTTGGATCTCCGCGTGCACTTTTCAGTGCGCTTAGGTATAAATAAAGTGCTTGGTTAGAAAAATGGCCCACTGCCTGAACAATTCCAAACTGAGAATCTCTACCCTTTTCCCTTAATGAATGCAAGAACTATTTATTAGAACTTGCTTTTTTAAATCAGAATGGTAATATCCTAATTCAAAACAGGGGTTTGCTTTTTGTCAATCAAAATATAAGACATAAACAGAAGCTGAAAAAATGGCCCCGCCAAAACGAGAAGTACCAAGCTTGTGGCAAAAGACCAGCCCGCATGGGAAAATATCGATTGGTACTTTCAGGAAAGGATCATAGACAGCCAGGCTGGGGAACATAGACGGCGGAGCCATTCTTGTAGGATGTGTCTGCTATCTATAAATTAGTGGGTCAGCCAGAGGCACAGCCCAACCAGTAAAATAAAGTTTGATGCCTTGAAACGCAACTCTTCATGACTTCTGTAACGATGGGGTTAATTTAATGACATTGACATACAACAACATGAAAGAAGAAAGTGGTGAAAAATTTACATCGGGGATAGTGATATCAACGGTGTTGGCTGTAGTAAGTATAATAATGTTTATTGTTTCATTTTACGCAATTATTATTCCAATGTTTGAGCGTAGTGTAATGGATAGAAAAAAGGAAATGATTCATGAATTAACTAATACTGCCTGGAGTGTTTTGGCCGAATATGATGAGGAATACAAAAGCGGCCGGATAACACTGGCTGAAGCTAAAGTTTTGGCTACTGAAGAAGTAGGCAGGATGAGGTATGGAAATGAGCACAAAAATTATTTCTGGATTACTACCACTGATCCTGTAATGATTAATCATCCATATCGTTCGGACTTAAACGGGAAAGACCTGGGTGATTTTGCAGACGAACATGGGAATAAGTTATTTGCCGATGCCGCTAACCTAGTAAATGAGAAAGGCGAGGGGATAATTCAATACTATTGGAAAAGGAAAGAAAATGCTTCGCATGAAGTTCCGAAATTATCGTATGTAAAAGCTTTCCAGGAGTGGAACTGGATAATTGGTACCGGGATATATCTTGAAGATGTAAAGCGTGAAATAAAAAGGTTGCGGGATCAGTTGTTACGAATGTCAATTCTTATTATTGGAATTATTATTGTAATTCTTGTTTATGTATTAAAGCAAACCAGAATAATTGAAGAAAAACGTAAAGATGCCGTAAATAAATTAAGGTTGTCTAACCAGAGATATAAAAGCCTGGTGGGTGCATCAACCGAAGGCACCTTGATGGTCGTTGATCGGAAGGTTGTATTTGCTAATAGCAAATTTATTAGTTTGCTTGATAATGGTGCAGAGTCCCTGGTTGGCGCCGATTTTTCAGAACTGTTTAAATTAAGCTGGGATGAAATGGTTTCAGGAATTAAAAATCCCAATAAAACATATGCTTTTGAAACCGAGCTTTTGAAATATAAAGCAGGTTATCATCATATTGTAGCTTATGTGACACAGGTTGAACAGTCGGATAATGCAGCATACATATCGGATAGCACAGCATATATAGTCGTTATAAAAAATATTACCGAAAAGTATAGACTCAGGCTTGATACCCAGAAATTGTCTGAGGATGTTCAGCTTTCGCTTCAATTAATGAATCAGCCGGTTAAGAATCTGGTAAGCGAAAATATTTATTGCGATATTAACATGCCGATAGGTAAGGTTATTGAGTTAATGAATCATAAGCGCAGCGAAATTATAAGTGTAAGAAGCAGCGATGAAACAGTCGGTATTGTCACCGATAAAGACCTCCGAAATCGTTTAATGAACGATGGAATTACTATGGATAGCCCGGTCGTTAAATTAATGACATCGCCGGTAATTAGTATAAATCAGGGGGCGTTACTGTATGAAGCCGTACTCTTATTCCGGGAGCATGGTATCTCGCACCTTATGGTTATCAATAATAACAATAGAATTTATGGCTACATCAGTTATCTTAAATGCCTTGAAATGCAAAATAACTCACTGATGTTTTTATTACAGGAGATACAAAATTGTGATGTTATAAGTGATATGCGCAATATTTATAATAAAGTACCTGTATTAATACAGGCAATATTCACTAGTACGGATAATATCAGCAGTGTATCGCGTATCATTACTTCAATCGCTGACGCTATAAATAAGCGGGTGATAGAAATGGCAATAGCTGAAGTCGGTCAGCCTCCTTGTGAGTTCGCCTTTATAGCCATGGGAAGCGAAGGGCGGGGAGAGCAAACACTTAAAACCGACCAGGATAATGCTATAATTTTTGCAGAGCAGTCTGATGATAATAAAAAATACTTTTTAAACCTGTCGGTGATAATAAATGAAAACCTGCATAAGATCGGTTATGCACGTTGCGAAGGTGATCTAATGGCAGGTAATCCTGAGTGGTGCAACCATATTGATGAATGGAAGCAAATATTTTCAAACTGGATTAATAACCCTGTTACGTTAAATGTTCTCGATGGTTCTTTATTTTTTGACATGCGTTTGGTTTTTGGAAGTATGTCTCTATCATCAGAACTGATTGATTTTGTATATGAAGAATTAGAAGGTAAAAATGAATTCTTTAGCAAGTTGGTTCAAACAGTAGCGTCCAGTAAGCCGGTCTTCGATAGAAAACACGTTGATATTAAAAAGTTTCAGCTGCCGATTGTCGGGTATTTAAGAGCCAAGGCATTGTTTCATTCTATAAAACAAACCAATAGTATGTTGCGGTTAGATTATTTGATGGCATATGATTTAATTTCTGAAAGAAAGGCCCAAGAAATTGAAAAAATGTATAATTTTCTTATGCATCTGCGAATAAAATGGCAGGTAAGCCTCATACTTGACAATGACTGGCCATCCAACACCGTTTGGTTAAGTAATCTTACGGCAATAGAGCAGGAGACGCTTAGAAATATAATTAAAGAGGTGGTAAAATTACAGGAAGAACTGCAATCGATGGTTTAAGGGTCAATGGAAATAATAAAATTTACCACATGGCTTGTCTTTTTACCCGTCTTCTTCGTTGTATTAATGGCCACATATCTCATAAGCTCCTTGAGTTGCGCCTCTAATATGAAGAAAAATTCGGCGCAAAATTTGTAGCATTTCTTTTTTACCAGCGCTTGGTAATATATTGGTTGACAAAAAGAAAGTTTCTATCATATATTTAATATTACATCGGAGTTTAAGGGAAAATAAACAGAACTTATCCGAAGATATAACTGATATACTAATAGCGTAAGCAAGCAAGTACGAAAAGACAAAAAGAGATTAAACGAAGTTGCCGGCATTTGGGAAAACCGGTTAGAACGCCCTGATTTTATGGTAACTCATTCTGAGTGGGGCGGGAAAAGTTAGCTCAATCGTTTCTTTCCGGTTATTGATGTTATTTTGCCGCTTCTTATAATTTAAAAAAGGACAATTGAAAACGCTAAACAGCAAATATTATCCAATGATTTAATATTTTAGGACCAGCCTATATAAAGACTTAGGCCGACAAAATGCTGCGGTCAATCCGGGGGGATAGCAGCTTTTTGAACGCCCTTGGTTTTTAAATAGATTTGGCTTTAACAAGTGCGATGGCACTTTGCCCCCCGGTTGGCTGAACTTGTAGTTAATCCTTCAGGACTGTTTAACCAGAATGTTCAACAAAAACAGGAGGGTGTTCTAATGTCTACCGAAAAAATCATGAATCGTTGGTTTGTCCTCGTTGGCACGAGTTTTATTTGGATCGCATATGGTGCTGCATATGCATGGTTCGCTTTTAACAAAGTTTTGTCTGATCCAGACGGTGCCTGTCAATTCACTGTAATCCAAACCGCACGAATTTTCTCAGCAGCCCTTTTTTTTGTTTCGCTGATAATGATCTTTTCTTCGTTGCGCTGGTGAAGGTCTTTAACTTCGTTGCGCCGGCAGAATTGGAATTCAGGGTCAGGTCTTGAATTGTTATTTTCATATAAATTCAAGACCTGACCCATAACGCTTTATTACAGGTGTTGTCTGCCTTGTGGGTGCTATCTCTCTTAATTACTTATTGCCTCTCACCGCGAAAAGCGCAATCGAAACGAACTAATCCAGTATCCCTTTTTTTATCAATTTTTTTTTGTAATCTTTATTCGGGATGTGTGAGTATAGTGTTCAAAAATTTGTAAAATTAACTTTTTATATTCCGCATAGAATGTTATGAATGCAACCTGTTAGGCTTTTGGGCCTTAAGTTGATAAACCTAAAAGATGCCAGGGAGAATGTTGAGCGTCATAGAAAGAATAGCTATTTTCGGGGTTGGGTTTAATTGTGCTTAAATATACGCCGATTGCCCAGTTTGCCATAGGGCTCGACCACAGGGTAAAGGTCTGGAACAGAGCCTGTGAAGTTCTTACCGGCGTATCCGCTGAAGATATTATTGGCACAGATCACCAGTGGAAGATTTTTTATCCCAGAAAACGGCCTATTCTGGCCGATCTTGTCGTTGAGCAGGACTATAATAAATTCCTTGAAATATACGGCACAAAAAATCCAGCAGAATCCAACATTGTACCCAATGCCTGGGAAGCAACAGACTATTTTGAAAATTTTAATGGAAAACCAAGATATCTATATTTTCTAGCGGCTCCTGTTTTTGACCATGAAGGCAACATTACAGGCGCAGTCACAACACTTCAGGATGTTACGCTTCGCAAAATGCAGGAAGAGGCCATGAAGCGTGAATCCGAACAGCTCCAGCAACAGTATTCCCTGTTGAGGTCCTCGATGGGTGAGCGCTTCAAGTTCTGCAATATCATCGGAAAAAGCCAAAAAATGCAGGAGGTCTATGACGTAATTGTACGGGCGGCAGCCTGTGCTGATAGTGTTGTTATCCACGGTGAATCAGGGGTAGGAAAAGAGCTGGTTGCAAGGGCTATACACGATTCCAGCGAAAGAAAAAACGCACCGTTTCTTCCTGTCAATTGTGGTGCCATTTCTGAATCTCTCCTGGAAAATGAGTTTTTTGGTCATGTAAAAGGCGCTTTTACCGGTGCTTATAATGACAAAGAAGGCTTTCTTTCCCATGTACAGGGCGGCACCCTGTTTCTTGATGAAGTTGGAGAACTTTCCTTGAACATGCAGGTCAAGCTCCTGCGGGCTATAGAAGGGGGAGGGTATTCCCCGGTAGGGAGCAATGAGGTGCTTTATTCCGATTTCAGGATTGTTGCCGCAAGCAACCTGAATCTATGGGATGAGGTTACAAAAGGCCGACTCCGCAGCGATTTTTTTTACCGCTTATATGTGATACCGGTAGATATTCCGCCCCTTCGTGAACGCAAAGAAGACCTTGCCCTCCTTGCCGATCATTTTTTCAGCCATATGGAATCACCTCTCCACTTCGATATCTTACCTGGAAAAGACATAAAAGCGCTATACAATTACCACTGGCCCGGAAATGTCAGGGAGCTCCAGAATGTTCTCCGCAGGTATATTGCCCTTAACAGCCTGGATTTTATGACTCTCCCGGAGAACGCCCCCCCTGAGATCCCACCTGAAATCCTTTCAGGAATCATTGACGGTCGCGATTCAGCTACAGACCTTCCGCTGACAGATGCCGTTGGCCGGTTTGAGAAACAGCTTATTCTTTCTGTCCTTCATATCACCCGTTGGCACAGAGAAACAGCCGCTACAAAACTGGGGATTTCTCGCAGGACTCTCTATCGTAAAATGATGGCCCATGGGCTCATAAGTACGTTATAATCTCAATACCCCATCGACTCGCAACGTGGATAGTGGATCACCCTTTAAGATGATAAGAACAAGCTTGCGGATACTTCCTCTCTCGCATAATGGGCTGTCCTAGGCAAGGTCCGGTTAATTAAGGACCGCAGATTAAATAACTTGAACGAAATAGCTTGCCTTTTGGCGCATCTACTCCGTTGCATTTAAATCCCAATAGGCCTGTTATTCAACCTTTAATGCACCTTTTAGATGAACCAAAAGTCGGCGTTATTTCTGCCCAATTTATTTAATCTGCGGCACTAAACGCCTCTCCCTCGTGGGATACTTAATTACAAAATGATGGCTTACGGGTTCTATATATCTCAAAATGGGACAAAATCGCCCATTTATTTATTTGTATATATTTCAATATATTATCCGTTGCATCATCTTTTTCGGGTCATATACGCCCAAAATTTCTTCTTTCCCATTTAAAGCCTTCTCCTCCATACTTCTTTTTTCAATAAAATTAAAATATACTGATTATTAACAATGATAATAGGTGGATGGCAGATTATTCACGGTAATAAATAGACTCAAAAAAGCCCGAAAAAAGATTATGGTACAATGATTGCTACTAATAAAAGTGCTTGCTAATAATTAAGACTGTCTTTATTGCCTGTTTACCCCGGACTGAGGTGAATAGAGACTAAAAAAAGAATTACAGATGCTTTGAAATCCCCTGTCAACCGCTTAACTGGTTGACCACCTGACAGATTGAAAACCCCTGGATGTCAGTGTGGAATCTCATGGTCAGGTTGACAGTGGAATGTTTTTAAGAGGAGTGTTTTTACCGTTTTTTTTTAATCATTTGGAGACAGGAGTAGAAAATGAAAGACGAAACGTTGGCTAATCCGGGACCTCTCGGATTGATGGGCTTTGGAATGACGACTGTGCTTTTGAACATTCATAATGCCGGTTTTTTTGAAATCAGTTCCATGATTCTTGCTATGGGGCTTTTTTACGGAGGTGCAGCCCAGATTATTGCCGGTATTCTTGAATTTAAAAAAGGTAATACTTTTGGAGTTACGGCATTCATATCCTATGGCCACTTCTGGTTGACTCTGGTGGCGCTTATCCTGTTACCAAAGCTTGGCTGGGCCGACCCGACGCCCGCAAAATTCATGGCCTGCTATCTGTTCATGTGGGGAATTTTTACACTGTTTATGTTTTTTGGGACATTAAAAGCGAACAGGGGCCTTCAGTTTGTTTTTGCATCGCTGACGGTATTGTTTTTTCTTCTTGCCATCAAAGACTGGACAGGTTCACAGCTTATCGGCGTAATTGCTGGTTTTGAAGGCATCATATGCGGAATGAGCGCTATCTATCTTGCCATGGCGGAAGTTCTCAACGAACAATACAATAGATCAATCCTTCCGGTGGGATAGCCCCTACTAAGCAAAACAGCCCCTTTTTCAGAAAACTGAAAAAAGAAGGGGCTGTTAAAAAAATTACGATTGCCCTCTACTTAAAAAAATTTGTCCTGTTTCCGGAGCCTGGGGCATTGCAAATTCGGGGGTTAAAACCGTCACCATTGGATGATGCACCAGAGATCGTGATATGGATGCCACTAAATGGACAATGTAGTTGTTCAATAAAATACAGCCCAGTACCCCCCTCCCATTGGATAAATATCGATCCCCAATAAAATCCAACGTTGTAAATTTTCCAAACCAGGTCTTACCTGAGAAGCATTAGAACAATAAGGCTCTCAGATTAAATAACTTGAACGAAATTGCTTGCCTTTTGGACCATCTATTTCGTTGCATCAAAGGCTCAATATACATGCTACTTAACCTTTAATGCGCCTTGTCTGATTAACCAAACGTCTGCATTATTTCTGCCCAACTTATTTAATCTGCGGTCCTAAGCATTACATAGCCACCTGTCCAAAAACATAGGATGCCCATGTTTAAACGCTAACTTACATAATCGAAGCCTTCCTTCAGAATGTCGCGCTTAAACTTTTGTTGCTTATCGGTTCAAATGGTTATGAGAAAAAAAGTCATGAAAGGGTGGGTAACCAGATGATATTATTCAATTCAATTGTTATTTTTGATTATTAAAATACAAATAAAAAAGGAGAGTGTGTTTTACACACTCTCCTTTTTAGTTTAATACTTTCTTTTTAACTGTGTCGCTTATGCTTGTTGTCCTTTGCCCTCCCAGTCGTGTTCGTTTTTCTTTGTCATTAAAGACACAACAACCAGGGTTATAAAGCTAAGCGGTATTGAAATTATACCGGGATTATTCATGGGAATAGGAGCGCTTGCAGCGGGAAGCCCATACACCTCAAAAGTCTTGGGCGAAAGTAAAATGATTGTTAAGGCGCTTATTATACCCACTACGATGGATGCGGAAATACCCTTTGCATTCGTCCTTTTCCAGAACAGCATCATTATAATCGCGGGCAGGTTTGCTGATGCCGCAACCGCAAAAGCCAGCCCTACAAGAAATGATACATTTACCCCTTTGAACGCTATCCCCAAGAATATAGCGATTATCCCGACCACGACTGCCGCAATTTTACCCGCTTTTACCTGACCCCTATCGGTCAGATTAATCCCCATATAATTGGAAATCAGGTCATGGGCAACAGCACCAGATGCTGCCACAATAAGCCCGGATACTGTCCCGAGAACCGTTGCAAAGGCAATGGCACATATTATAGAGAATATTGCAACACCAAAAAATTTAGCCAGGAGAGGGCCGGCCATGTTACTGCTCTGAACATCCAGTACGCCAGTCGTCATTGCCCCCAGTCCCATGAAAAGGGTAAGTATATAAAAGAACCCTATGGATGTTATAGCAACGATAGTTGACTTACGCGCTGCCTTTGCGCTTGATACTGTATAATATCTGATCAAAATATGAGGCAGTGCAGAGGTGCCAAAAAACAATGCTATCATAAGGGAGACAAAATCAAGCTTGGACATAAAGGTTGAACCCTTATCTACTTTGAATCTTAATCCGGGTCTCATGATCTCCTGACCTGGTGTCGGCGTCTGATACCAGAGCGACACTTTGTCACCATTATCCATGAATATTACTTTGGTGAAACGGACGATAGTGCTCTCTTCTATTGTTGTCAGGAATTTAAATGGGCTAACGCTGCCTGTTTCCGTAACCTCTTTTCCATCAACGACGAGCTTGCTTACGTGGCCTACTTGGTAGAATTTCTCGGCCTCCTTTGGCTCGCCATTATAAAGTTCTGTGCCATCTTTGCCTTTTACAACTGTAAGCGTCTCCTCAAGGTAGGCATTTCCATCTTTTTCGATCAAATTCCACCATGTATTTACGCCCGCTTTGTTTAATTTTACAAAATGGCCATCGGCATTTTTATTTGTCCCGACTATTTGATACTCATCGCTTTCAATTGCTGTAAGATTTTCATTTATTACAGTGGCATTTATTGTTTGAAATTTATGATAATCTTCTGAGGGCGGATTTTTAATACCATGCACAAATATGCAAATTGAAAGAATTGTTGAGAAAATGATTAACAGGCCGCCTTTTAAGAATTGAACGTAAGTGGTTGATGCCATCCCTGCTGTTGCTACAATAAAAATAACGATAGCGCCGACAAGGATAACCCCCACGTAATGCGGCATGCCAAGCAGAGGCGTCACAAGGCTTCCGGCGCCTACCATTTGAGGTATAAGATAACATATAGAGACAATCAGCGTGCTGATAGCCGCTGTGAGGTGAATGCCTCTTGAATTGTATTTAAAATTAAGTGCATCTGTGAATGTGTATTTACCATAGCGCTTCAGCGGCTCGGCCACAATAAACAGGGCAACGACCCATCCAGCAAGATACCCGATTGAATATAAAAATCCGTCGTATCCGCTGAATGCGATCATCCCGCATATCCCAAGGAAGGAGGCGGCTGAAAGATAATCGCCTGCGAAGGCAATACCATTTACACCCCAGTGTATATCTCCTCCAGCAGCATAGTAACCTTGTGATGTCTGTGTTTTTTTTGCGAAAAAAGATGACAACCAGAGAACACCAAGTACAAAAGCAACAAATATTGCGACAGCAAACGGAGATGCATTATATATCATTTGTCAGAACCCTCCACATTCAGTTCTTCTTCTTTTTTGGTGCAAAGATAGTCGTAAATGATGCCCATTACGAAGGCCAAAGCAATCAGGCCAAAGCCGTACACAACTGCCAGATTTTGACCGGCAAAAACTATCATCGCCATTGTTTTCGGACTGGAAACGTTGATCCAGATAAATCCGATATAGACTAAAACGTAAATAATAAACAGCCACAAACCAAATTTTGTTTTATAGGCAATCGCTTTGTCCTCACCCCATTGAGTCGCAGGTCCGTGTGACATAGATTTTTCTCCTTATCAAAAAAAGTATAATTTAATTTCGGATATACCTGTTTATAAACAGTATATCCTAAGTTCCGACGTCTTTTTTCAATCGCCTTCAACAGGAGATGAAGGCCTAACACAGTTACAGCCCAACTGGTAATACTGCGAATTTAATGATACGAACGTTGTCTTTGAGAAAAGCGGTTTGAGGTTTAAATAAATTGATCTGGTAATTACTACGACTACTAGTTGTACTTCCCATTTCCCCCTCCTTATAACTTTTTGGTTTAGACTCTCGTACTATGTTGCTTTATTGAACAATATTTATACCCACCAAATTTCGGTGGCATCATTGTTTTACTATAAAGTAGAGAAAATCTTACACTAACATTAAAGTCGGGTTTTAAAAGCCATTGATATACCGTAACTCAAATAAATTTAAGTTTATTTACGGCTTTTGCCTTCCGGCAAAAAACAGCCTTGTTTTTCTTTTTATTAACACATCCGGACTCCTCTCTATGAGGATCAAGCCCCGAATATATATCATTATGAAGATTTAAAAACCGCCTGCCTAACCGTCTTTTGGTAAAATCTTCAAGCTTCTAAAAAAAAATAATAAAAACTAATCTATATTTATAAGAAACCTATATTATGAATAGGCGGGCTGTCAAGCATAAAAATTTCAGACTTATAACTATTCTAAATGCGTGCAGTTAAATTCTTTGGATATCCATTTGAATTTATTGTGATTATCAAGCGCGAAAGCTGTGATGCTGTTGCGAATTGTTTTTAAATAAGTAGGGATCGTACGCATGTTTTTGTTAAGTTGTCTCATTTTTTGAGCGATACAGCCTTGGTGATTAAATGAAAGCTTCGAATGATATGATTGATAAGCTTTTTGGCGTTTCGTGGATAGAATGTCTATCGGATGTTAGGAATTTTTTTATCGTATATTGGGAACTTTTTTTTCGTAGAGTAGGAACTTTTTTTCGTAGGATAGGAACCGCTTTTTTATTAACCAGTCAATCCGTATATGGAAAAATAGAATACGAAAAAGATGGCTTCGTCAGGGAAAAAAGACGTACCAAAATTGAAACCCAAAAAAACAGTCTTCATGGATCATCATATTTTTCTGATAGTATGGTGAGCCTCATGTCATGCAACGTGACGCAGTCGTTAAAGACTTTTTACGACGCCATCAAAGTTGCCGCTGCGGCTTGACCCCAGTGGGGCATTTATAGTACAAGGCTTTCCTTTTGACCGGCAGCAGGAAAAGATAGCTCCGGTTGCGGTGATAACCTTTCGGAGCTTCTATGTTTTCCCAATTTTTTTCCATTTTTTTTAATGTTGTTACCCCGGTATTTGTCCTGATACTGACAGCCTATTTTTTCGGGAACAGGCTTGGAATTCATAGCCGGTCTCTTTCCCGAACAAGCTATTATCTGCTTGTGCCAGCCTTTGTTTTCAATGTGCTCAGTCAAGTTAAAATTGATGCGGTAACCGCATTTAGAATGATGGTCGGTATTGGACTGGTCTATATGATCACAGGACTCCTTGGTTGGATCCTGGCAAGGGGCATGGGGCGCAGCAAAGAGATATCCACAGCATTTTTGATGACCTGTATATTTGGAAATGTGGGCAATTACGGTTTGGCTCTGACAAAATTTTGCTTGGGTCCTGACGCCATGGAAAGTGCAACCATTTACATGCTCACGGCCAATACTTTTTCTTTTTTTTGCTGTGTTATGGCCGCCGGATGGTTGAAAGGCGGCGGCACAGGCGCATTTAAAGATCTTATTAAAACACCGGGGATTACGATTGTGCCATTGGCCCTGATCTTCCCCGTGGCAGGTATCGCACCGCCAATCATGGTTCAGCGTATTGCAGGGTTGCTTGGTGACGCCATGATTCCAGTGCTGCTATTGGCGTTAGGACTGCAATTAAAAGAGGCAGGAAAACTGAACTTTGGCATAGATGTTTTTCTGGCAAGTCTGATTCGCCTGATTGCAGGACCTGCCATTGCCTTTGCCATGATCCCCCTGGTGGGCATCTCCGGCATTGAAGCCTCTGCCGGTATTCTTCAGGCGGCCATGCCGTCGGCCGTGCTTACGGCCATAATTGCCATGGAAAATGATGTGGCGCCAACTTTTGTTACTTCTGTGATCTGTGTTTCCACCTTACTCAGCCTTGTTACGTTGACCGTGGTTATGTCTTTACTTTAAATAGTAAATTTTATTTCTTTTTATTGGATCGTTACTGGACACGCCTGCAGCCATAGTTATTATATTTTTCATACTGGAACCTCTTGCAGTGAATCTGGGCATTGATGCCATTCACCTGGGGGCCGTGATTGTAGTGAACGTTGTCATCGGTTTTATTACCGCGCCGTTTGGTTGCAACCTGTTTGTGGCCTAAACCATTACCGGACGAAGGCTGGGGCTGGTGAGTAAGTCGGTGACGCCCTTTTTACTGGTTTGCCTGCTGGGGTTGATGATGGTGACTTATACCCCAGATTACCCTGGTCCTGCCGGCAATGTTCAACTAGGAAGCTGATTTATGATATCTGAAAAAGTGATCCAGGAACTCAAAGAGATCTGCGGTTCCAAATTTGTAAGCTGTGAAAAGACCGATCGTGTGTTGTACAGCTATGATGCCACGCGTAAACAATTTCTTCCGGATGTCGTGGTGCATCCGGCGGATGCCCAGGCCGTATCCCGGATCATGACCCTTGCCCACCACCACCGTATTCCGGTTTATCCCAGGGGTTCCGGTACCGGATTCACCGGTGGTGCCCTGCCGGTTCACGGGGGAATGGTTATGGGAATGAGCCGGATGAACCGAATCCTGGATATTGATCAGGAAAATCTTGTGGCCGTGGTGGAACCTGGTGTGGTGACCGGGGATTTTCAAAAGGCCGTGGAGGCGTTGGGTCTGTTTTATCCCCCGGATCCGGCGTCCCTGAAAGTCTCCAGCCTGGGGGGAAACGTGGCCGAATGCGCAGGCGGTCCCCGGTGTGTCAAGTATGGCGTGACTAAGGATTATGTCATCGGCCTGGAGGTCGTGACGCCCACAGGCGACCGCATTGAAACCGGTGGCACCACCATGAAAGGCGTGGTGGGCTACGATCTGACCAAGCTTTTCTGTGGCTCCGAAGGCACCCTGGCCGTTATCACCAAAATTATTTTAAAATTGCTTCCCAAACCCCAGGCCAAGAAGACCATGCTGGTGGTGTTTGATGCCATTGACGGTGCGGCCAAGGCCGTATCCGCCATTATCCGTGAAAAGATCATTCCCGCGACCCTGGAATTCATGGACGGTCGGACATTGGACTGCCTCAGGCAGACCGCAGGGCTGTCTATGCCGGAAGCCGCCGGAGCGGCCCTGATTATAGAGGTGGACGGGGACAGGGAGTTTCTGGACAAACAGACCCAAAGAATACTGACGGTGATCGAATCCCTGGGCGTTTTGGAGAACCGGGTGGCCAATACGTTTGAGGAAAGCGAAGAGATCTGGAAGATCCGCAGAGCGATTTCTCCTTCATTAAAAAAGCTTGGACTGGAAAAGTTCAACGAAGATATTTGTGTGCCCAGGTCCAGGCTGCCGGAGATGATCCGTCGGATCGAAAAAATTTCCGACCAATATAACCTGCCCATAGTCAACTTCGGTCATGCCGGCGACGGAAATATCCACGTCAACATCATGGCGGATAAAGCCGATGCAAAACAAATGGCCAATGCCGAGCATGCTGTTGAGGCACTGTTCCGGGCCACACTGGCGTTGGGCGGAACCATGAGCGGAGAACACGGCGTTGGTATTATGAAGGCCCCCTACCTTTCCCTGGAGCTGTCAAGCCAGTCGATCCTTTACATGAAAACGCTTAAAAAAGCGCTGGATCCGCATAATATTCTTAATCCGGGCAAAATTTTTCCAGACGATGACGCCCCGCTTCCCGGAGAGATGAAATGAAAGATCTGGAACAATACCGACAGTGGTGCCAGGCCTGTGTCAAGTGCGGTGCCTGTCGGGCCACATGCCCGGTGTTTAAGGCTGAGAACCTGGAAGGCGGTGTCGCCCGGGGGAAAATCACCCTTGTCCAGGCCATGATGGATGGGCAACTCTTTGCCGAAGACAGGCTGGTCCATGATCTGTCCCAGTGCCTGCTGTGCGGCAGCTGCACCAATCTATGTCCCAACCAGGTGCCCACCGCGCAGATCGTGGCGGCGGCTCGCAGGGAAGTGGCTCAGCAAAAGGGGCTGTCCGGATTTGGTAAAGGCGTGGCCACCTTGCTGACGCATAAAACGGCCATGGACTGGATGAGTAAAAGTGGAGATTTGGCTTCCCGGCTTCTGTGCCGGCAGATTCCTGAAACAAGCGGCTTAAGACTGCGGTTTCCTGTGCCGGGCATCCCCCGGGAACGCACCTTGCCCAAGCCGTCATTCAAACCCTTTTTGAAGCGGGATATCCGTCAGACGGTTTCCCCATCAGCAAGTCCCAGGGTACTTTTTTTCGTAGGCTGCGGTATCAATTACCTATACCCAGAAATTGGTGAGTGTCTAGTTCGTATTCTCAACTTCATGGGGGTTCATGTGACCCTCACCGATGAACAGGGCTGCTGCGGGCTTCCCGCCTTGTCCGCCGGTGCGGGAGATGCGGTAAAAATTCTTGCCCAAAGAAATTTGAAGGCTTTGAAACTTCACGCCTTTGACTATGTACTCACAGCCTGTGCTTCCTGCCACGGCACTCTGGCCGGGATTTATCCCACGCTTGGGGCCGACTACCAGCCCTTTGCCGAAAAGACCCGGGACGTCATGGATTTTTTGATGGATATGGACCTGGCCGGCCGACTGGCATCTTTGCCCCGGTCAGAGGAGCGGATTAAGGTCACCTACCACGATCCCTGCCACCTGCGAAATCACGGCTTGACCCGGGCTCCCAGGCTGCTGCTTTCCGCATTGCCCCAGGTCGACTATGTTGAGATGGTGGATGCGGCAACCTGTTGCGGTCTGGGCGGGACCTTCTCCATACACCATTACGAAACCAGCCAAAAGATCGGCAACCAAAAGGCAAACCATGTTGCCCAGAGCGGGGCTGAAATTGTTGCAACGGCTTGTCCGGGATGCATGATTCAGCTTCAGGACAGTCTTAATCGCCAAAATATTTCTGCCAGGGCAGTTCATCTTCTGGAACTTGTATGCCAGGCACTGCCAGTCAAATAACACAGTTTTTTTGTTCAGGCCCTACTTTACGCCAACTATCAGCAAAGGGGCCGTCCAACTGGACGGCTCCTTTGACATGCGAAAATCAGTGAAACTTATTCTCCGACATTTTCAAGGGCGATTGCAAAGACCGGGGCCGCAGGTTTACCATCTGTGGCGGTCACGTTTTTAAGCCAACCCCGGTAGGTATCGGGGTGCTGTTTGAGCCACAGCAGGCCCGCATCCCGGGGGGATAGACCTTTCTGGGTGTGCAACGAGGTCATAATCTGGTTGATCATAGCGATGGGAAAGGTGAAGTTTTTCAGGAAAGTTGCCACATTGGGCATATCTTTGTCAAAACCTTTGCGGGTGTTGGTCCAGACCGTGGCGGTTCCGTCGTCTCCGCCAAAGGTTTCTGAGGTGCTGCCGGTCAGATAACTCATATCAATGCGTTCGTTCATGCTGTGGGGTGCCCATCCCAGGAATACAATGGGTTTGTTTTGCTGAGCAAATGACTGAACTTGGGCCAGCATGGCCATTTCGCTGGAGGCAACCAGTTTGAATTTGCCCAGGCCGAACATATTTTTGTCGATCATGCTCTGGATGACCTGGTTGCCGTCGTTGCCGGCTTCAATGCCGTAGATTCTCCAGTCAAGCTCATCGCCGAACTTCACAATGTCTTTGAAATCCTTAAGCCCCTGGGCCATGCAGAAGGAGGGAACGGCCAGCGTGTATTTAGCGCCGGGCATATTGGCCGTATACTGGATCACGCTGCCATTTTCAAAATATTTGTTCGCGATGTTGGCCATGGTCGGCATCCAGTTGCCAAGGAAAAAATCTACATCCCCTTTGGACAGGGCCATGTAGGTGATGGGCACTGACATGGTCAGGTTTTGTGCGTCATACCCGATGCTGTCAAGAACGGCCACTGCCAGCTCTGTTTTAATGGTCACTCCGGTCCAGCCCACGCTGGCGATTTTTATTTTGGGCGACTTGTCGGCAAAGGCCGTTCCCCAGGTAAGAACTGCTGCAATGAATACGGTGATTATGATTCGGCTTGTCTTGCGTAACATAAACTCTCCTTATATTTATTTTTAAAACGATGGCCGGGCTGCTGATAAGGGCCGGGCCATGGTGGCTACTTTTTCTCGGCGCTTACCGCTCCGGCGCCGTGCTTGTAATAGTCGGCAAATTCCGGCTGAAGCAACGTGTTGCCAAGAATTAGATCCGCAGCTTTTTCAGCGATCATCATGACCGGTGAATAAATGTTGCCGTTGGTGATATAGGGCATAACGGATGCATCAACAGCGTAAAGACCTTCGGTGCCGTGAACCTGCATGGTATCCGGGTCAACCACAGACCTCTTGTCTTTGCCCATTTTACAGGTGCACGAGGGATGAAGTGCCGTTTCTCCGTCAGCCGCTACCCAGTCAAGAATCTGTTCATCGGTCTCCACCGAAGGCCCCGGCGACAGTTCGCCTTTGTTGAAGCGATCAAACGCCGGCCGGCTCATGATTTGACGGGCGGTCCTAACAGCCTCCACCCACTCTTTGCGGTCCTGTTGTGTTGACAGGTAGTTGAACCGCATGGACGGATGCCGGAATGGATTCTTTGACTTGATTTTGATCTCTCCTCTGGCATCAGAGTACATTGGGCCGATGTGGACCTGGTATCCATGGTCCGTGCTCGGGGAGGAGCCGTCGTACCGGATGGCCACGGGCAGAAAATGGAACTGGATATTGGGGTAGGCCACTGTCTCGTTGCTGCGGATAAATCCGCCGGCCTCAAAATGGTTGGAGGCTGCAGCTCCTTTTTTGTGGAAAAGCCACTGATAACCAATTCGCGGTTTGTTGTACCATTTCAGGGCCGGGGCCATTGATACGGGTTCTTTGCACCCATACTGGACGTACACTTCCAGATGATCCTGGAGATTTTGGCCTACGCCGGGCAGGTCGTGAACTACGGGGATGTTAAGATCCTTGAGCAGCCCGGCGTCTGCAATGCCGGAAAGCTGAAGCAGCTGGGGCGTGTTAATGGCCCCGCCGCAGCAAATGATATGACGTGCGTATGCGGTTTCGCTTCGATTTTTCCCCCGTGAAAAGGTGACCCCTTCGGCCCGTTTACCGTTAAACAGGATACGGGTGGCCATGGCACGCATGATCAGTTTAAGATTTTTGCGATGCTTGACCGGATGGTAGTAGGCCCGGGCCGCACTCCAGCGCTTACCTTGTTTGATGTTCCGGTCAAAGGGGGCAAACCCTTCCTGGCAAAATCCGTTCACGTCCTTGGTCAATGGAAAACCCGCCTCCTGAACCGCCTTGAAAAATGCCTGGAACAACGGATTGGTACACGGACCGATCTCCAGGTTCAAGGGCCCCTGTTTGCCGTGGTACTTGTCCGGCCTGGCCATTCTGTCTTCCAGTCGTTTGAAATAGGGCAGGCAATGGGCATAGTCCCAGTTTTCCATGCCTTTATCCTTTGACCACCGCTGGTAATCCAGGGCATTGCCCCGGATATAAATCATACCGTTAATGGAGCTCGATCCGCCAAGCACCTTTCCCCGGCCATGGAAAATCCGCCGGTTGTTCATGAAAGGTTCCGGGTCGGATTCATAGCACCAGTCATACCATTTATTGCCCAGGGGGACGGTGAGTCCTGCGGGCATGTGGATAAACAGATCCCATATATAGTCCGGACGTCCGGCATCCAGCACCAGTACCCGGTTGTCAGGAGACGCGCTCAGTCTGTTGGCCAGGGCACAACCGGCTGATCCGCCTCCGATGATAATATAATCATATTGTTTTTTTGTCATAAATTAACTGCTCCTTATGTTGCTTTTTGTATCGGATGCACAGGGCTGTACTGTTTTGTGCTGGAACACCGTATCTCCGAATTGCTTGCGAAGACATTGCTCCAGTAACACATACCAATGGCCGTACAGTCTGGTGCCCCTTTGAAAATCCCTCTCCCTGACGGCCAGGACTACATTTTTCCAGTTCTGGGCAATGGCATTACGCACGGATGGTGTCTGGTAGACGACAAATTCATAGGACCGGAAGGTGAGCTGAACAGATCGCATCATCCATTCAAAAAAGGGATTTTCAGTCATTTTTACCATGAGTAGGTTCAGATTTTTGTCAATGGCGGAAATCTGCTCATAATCTGGGGTTTGGGTCCGGCACAACAAGACCAGTTCATCGGCCAGTGCGTCCAAACGGTCAATATCAGACGGCTTCCCATTGGTCACGGCTGCGGCCAAAACCGCCTGGTCCATGGCATATTGGAATTCCAGCAGTTTTGCCAGGGGCATCTGCTGGTGTTTGATCATTACAGCCAGCTGGTCAATGGTATCATTGATGTCCATCTCCCGGATGTAGTAACCGCCCCGGGCTCCTTTTCTGGCCTCTAAAAGCCCTTTTTGTTTCAACGCCCCCAATGCTTCCCGCACTGATCCCCGGCTGGTTTTAAACGCATCCTGCAGTTCTCGCTCGCTGGGAAGCCGGTCTCCGGGCAGGAAAATATTGTCCAGAATAGCCGCCTCAATCTGAAGCCGGATGGCTTCGGATTTATTGGTACTCGTGACCGGTTGGAAATTGATGCGATGGTTTGTGTTCATTAATGTCCTACCATTAAAGTGATTTGATGCGTTATATTTGTTTGGTTAAAATAATCATATAGATGTTTTTAATTGAAATAATATTTATTATTAGTTAGTTAAATTTTATTGTTTATTCTTGTTTTAATTTCTTTTGGTTCGACCTTAATGAGGGTATAGATGTGTTAAGATGAAGTCAAGTCCTTTTTTGGCCCGTGTGTGCAGGCAAAAAACAGCTTAAGGCAGACTGATGCGTGGGCTAGTTGATCTGGATAAAAAAAGCCGTGGTGCAATATTATATGCGTCACGGCTGTCATGCTTAGGAAAGATTCCGAAAGAACTTAACCTGGGAGCGCGGGCGTCCCGCCCGCATCTTTATAAGACTTGCAGGCGGGACGTCCGCGCTCCCGTATAGCAAAATGGGTAAGTTATTTAATCTGCGCTCCTTAATGAGCTGTGTGAAAAAAAGTTAGAAAGGGGATTCGATGGGCCCCATGCCCATGTACACAGACTTCACCTGGGTATAGTGACGGATGGTTTCAGTGCCGTTTTCCCGGCCAATGCCCGAGTGTTTGTATCCGCCCACAGCCATCTGGGCCGGAGAGTTGCCATAGGCATTGATCCAGCAGATGCCTGCTTCAAGCTGGTGGATCACCCGGTGGGCCCGCTGAATATCTTTGGTAAATACCCCGGCTGCCAGACCAAAGTGTGTGGCATTGGCCCGTTGAATCACTGTCTCTTCGTTGTCAAACCCAAGTACCGCCATCACCGGGCCGAAGATCTCTTCTTTGACAATGGTCATCTCATCGGTACAGTCGGAAAATACCACGGGGGGGACAAAATAACCGTTGCGGATATGTTCGGGCAGATCGGGCAGGGTGTCTCCGCATAACTGGGTTGCACCCTGTTGCCGTGCAGATTCAATAAAGGCAAGCACCTTGTCCCGGTGGTCCTTGGATATCAGGGCGCCAAAGTTGGTTGAAAGGTCCATGGGGTCGCCCATTTTAATGTTGGCCCGGATCCGTGACAAAAGCCTTTCCAAGAACAAGGGTTTTATTTTTTCATGGACAAAGACCCGGGTACAGTTGGTGCAGATTTCTCCCTGGGTGTAGAAGTTTCCTAACATGGCCGCACTGACAGCATCGTCTATGTTCGCATCCTCAAATACGATTAACGGGGATTTGCCCCCAAGTTCCATGGTCACATCTTTAAGGGTTGTGGCCGCACTGGTCATCACCTTTTTTCCTGTACCCACCTCGCCGGTAAACGAAACCTTTTCAATGCCTGGGCATCCTGTGAGCCACTGCCCCACACCTGCAGCCCCTTGGACAACGTTGAATACCCCGTCGGGTACACCGGCCTCGGTGTACACCCGGGCCAGTTCCAGCGCGCCTCTGGGTGTCTCTTCAGAGGGTTTGAAAATCATGCTGTTGCCGCAGGCAAGGGCAGGTCCTGATTTCCAGCAGGCAATCTGGATGGGATAATTCCAGGCGCCGATGCCGGCACACACCCCCAAAGGTTCCCTGCGGGTATAGTAAAAATCCCGGCCAAGGTCCTGCTGACAGCCTTCAATGCCCGGTGCGATACCTGCAAAAAACTCAATGACCTCGGCTCCGGTGACCACGTCTACCTCGGCAGCCTCCTGCAGGGGTTTTCCAGTGTCCAAAACTTCAATCCGGGCCAGTTCATCATTTTTTCCCTGCAGAATGGACACAGCTTTCATGAGAATCCGGCTGCGCTGTACAGCATCCATGGCCGACCAGATTTGAAATCCTTTTTTTGCACTTTCCACAGCGACATTCAGCACAGATTCGTCTGCCACTTCCATCTGGTAGATCTCTTCTCCTGTGGCAGGATTGAGCACGGGAAAACGTTCTCCGGTTTTGTTATCCATAAACCTGCCGTGAACGTAATTTTTATATAAACGATCTGACATTCGATATCATCCTTTCATTTGTTTGGGTTGGGACAAACCATACTAGGATCGATTTTTTTTGTCAAAAAGCCCTGGCCGGACATCTTTTATGCCACAAGTCCTTGGTTTTGATTTACTTCATTTTATTGGAATGATATTCTCTAATTGTCAATTCATGGGGCGTAAACAAAAAAGAGTTTCAATGATATCCGGCGATAAATCGTCGGGGAAGTAATCTGTCCATCTGCAAATTGTTTTCAGCACGCAGCAGGCCATACTGGAGTCTTTTATGAATTTCAATGATCCGGATCGCATTTTATTTGCCATAGAAGAAATCGAAGCGATAATCAATATACAATCCGATGCTGATGACGTCTTAGATCAAATTCTTAAAAAATTGCTTGAACTCTTTTCATGCGATCGGGCCTGGTTGTTCTATCCTTGTAATCCTAATCTGTCGACATTTAAAGTGGCACATGAGAGAACAACACCCTTGTTTCCTGGTGCTAAGACTTTGAATGCAACCGTACCGATGACCCGTGATATGGCAGAATACTGCAAGCGGGCACTCTCAAATAGTGGGTGTCCGGAAATTGATCCACCCTCAGGTCAGAAAATGAGCAATGATATTGCGCTGAAATTCGATGTTAAATCCCTGATATTCATGGCATTGAAATTCCAAAATGATGACGCTTGGATGTTTGGCATGCATCATTGCGAAATCAACCATCACTGGGATGATAATGAGATGTCACTTTTTAAAATAATCGGGCAGAGAATTACAAAATTAATTGAAACTGTAATTCTCATTAAACAAATAACAGAGAGTGAAAAAAAGTATCGCCAATTATTTGATACCGTTTCTGATGCCATCTATCTAATATCTGACACAGGGAGGATTATTGATGCCAATCAAGGTGCATGTACTTGTTTGGATAAGAAGAAAGAAGAAATACTTGAGCTGTATATAGATGATGTGGATCAAAATTTTTCAGTGGAGGACTTTTTATCTTTTTGGGATAAGGAGCCGTTTAATACGCCTAAAAAAATTGAATCCATTCATAAAATAAAAAATGGTGATTTAATATCGGTCGAAGTTATAAGCCAAAAAATCAGATTCGAGAATAAAACATGTTATTATGGTATCGCAAAGGATATTACAGCGCGTCAGAAAACGGAGAAGTCCTTGAAAGAAAGTGAAAAAAGATTTCGAAACTTGATGGAGAATGTAGATACTGTCGCTGTCCAGGGATATGGGTTTGATGGTACTACTCAGTACTGGAACAAAGCATCGGAGAGGCTTTATGGATATACACGGCAAGAGGCTATTGGTTGCAGTCTTCTTGATTTGATTATCCCACCTGAAATGAGGCATGGCGTCGCTGAAGCGATGCGTCAAATGGCGGAGTCAGGCCGGCCCATCCCTTCGGGAGAACTGTTGCTGATGCATAAAGATGGTTCACGCGTACCGGTTATCTCCCATCATACCATTGTCAAGGTACCGGGGCGTGAACAGGAACTCTTTTGCCTTGATATTGATATCACCGAACGTAAGCAGGCCGATGCAGAACGGGAGAAACTTCAGAAACAGCTCAACCAGGCTCAGAAAATGGAAGCCGTTGGGCGACTGGCCGGGGGGGTGGCCCATGACTTTAATAATATGCTGGGGGTGATACTGGGATATGTGGAATTGGCCTTTGAGAAAATAGATCCTAATCAGGCGCTGTATTCCGATCTCAAAGAAATACAAAACGCTGCCGAACGGTCTGCTGATCTGACAAAACAATTGTTGACCTTTGCCCGAAAACAGATTATTGCCCCGGAAGTGCTTGACTTGAACGATGCTGTAGATAATATGCTCAAAATGCTGCGCAGGCTCATTGGTGAGGATATTGATCTGTCATGGTTACCTGCCGATCCGTTGTGGTCGGTCAAAATAGATCCAAGCCAGCTCAATCAAATCCTGGCCAATCTGTGTGTCAATGCACGGCATGCCATTGCCGATGTCGGGAAACTCACCATTGAAACTCAAATGAAGACTTTTGATCAGATTTATTGTTCAGGCCATGCAGGATTTATAACCGGAGACTATGTGATGCTGGCGGTGACGGATAATGGCTGCGGCATGAACAAAGAGACGTTGAACAATTTGTTTGAACCGTTTTTTACCACTAAAAATATGGATGAAGGCACTGGGCTTGGCCTTGCCATAATTTACGGTATCGTTAAACAGAATAACGGCTTTATCAATGTCTACAGCGAACCGGGGCAGGGAACCTCTTTCAAAATATATCTGCCCCGGTTTCACGCGTCTGAGGAAGTTCAGGAAGAAATCCTTCCGGAAAAACCGGTCCCGACAGGAAATGAAACCATTCTGCTGGTAGAGGATGAACCCGCCATTCTTAGAATGACAAGGATGATGCTTGAACGTAAGGGATATTCGGTCTTGCCGGCCGGCATCCCTGCTGATGCGATAAGCATAGCCAATGCGTATGTCGGTAAAATACACCTTCTTATGACCGACGTGGTCATGCCTGAAATGAACGGCCGGGATCTGGCAGAAAAAATTACAGTGATGTGTCCTGAAATCAAGTTATTATTCATGTCCGGATATGCAGCCAATGTAATTACCCACCAGGGGGTGCTGGATGACGGGGTTGCCTTTATGCAGAAACCGTTTGCAACTAATGAACTTGCTAAAAAAATTCGGGACGTACTGGATGAACCGCCAAGCATAAATCAAATATAATTATTTTACTGATTGAGGCTTGTATACAATTTTTCATTATCCGGGCCACCGCAAACAATATCTACGATAATTTGCATCAGGCCAGACAGGAAATCAGATCGTTTACTTTTTCAAAAGAGATGAGAAATACCCAAGCTGCCCATGAATAATGTCATTAAATTAATCAGAGAGAGCGATTCTGGACTTACACCTTGAAGCACAGGTTGATGGGTTGCGGATCGCTGGGGGGCGACAATCACGCAATATATGGAAAAATGGGCCTTGGCCGTTTCAATCCACGCCCCCGCATGGGGGGCGACAATGGTTGCCTGCCTCAAAGAGCACGTTCCCGATGTTTCAATCCACGCCCCCGCATGGGGGGCGACATAAATGATGGCCCCTGCACAATTCCCAGTCAATGTTTCAATCCACGCCCCCGCATGGGGGGCGACACCACCAATTAGACTTGATCCAATGCCAGACCCTGTTTCAATCCACGCCCCCGCATGGGGGGCGACTTCTCCTTTTGTGGTGGTTTAAAGAGTTTTTGCTGTTTCAATCCACGCCCCCGCATGGGGGGCGACCAGCTTTAAAATCAAAGGCGAAGTCATGATTATTGTTTCAATCCACGCCCCCGCATGGGGGGCGACCTTCTGCCCTCATCATTAGCACACCCCTTTTTTGTTTCAATCCACGCCCCCGCATGGGGGGCGACAAAATGCAATGGGGTATTTTTTGACACATCAGACGTTTCAATCCACGCCCCCGCATGGGGGGCGACATGTGTCATCAGCGAGCATAAAAGCAGAGGGTGGGTTTCAATCCACGCCCCCGCATGGGGGGCGACCTTGATTGCCCAGGACACTATCAAGCGCCAGTCGGTTTCAATCCACGCCCCCGCATGGGGGGCGACTGTTACTATGTTAACCTGCTATAATTTAACAAAAAGAAATTGTCAAAGAGCGATCCTTCCGAAAATATATGATTTTTAAAATAAATGTGAATTATTAAAGAAAAAAACAATATGATTTCAAAGGGTTTTAAAAATGCGACCCTATGAATATAAAATCCTGCAAAATCCATATATAATTACCTGATTGGGCTTTTGATGAAATTCGAACTTAGGGTTCGCACTTTTTCACAGGATCAGTGGTTCATCAAAATCAATCGACTTTTTGGCCCCGACATGTTCAACCCGCCTTTTCCAGTTTGATCCGAGAAAATAAAATCTTAAACTGTCTATTTCAGGATTTATTTCATCAATCAGGTTTTGCCTTAAAACCGTCCACTGTGCAGGATCGACCACACACTCAAACACAGAGTATTGAACTCTTTGACCATAGTTCTGACATGCTTTTGCAACGCGCCGTAAACGCTTTGCGCCGTTTTCCTCTATGGAGACGTCATAGCTTACCAATACCAGCACAATAACTCCTTGATCTATTTCCAGATAAAAGGCGGGTATCCATCAAGATCCCCACGGATAAACCTTGCCAGAAGCAGGGCCTGGATGAAAAATAAGGTTCCGATCTGGATTTTTTCGTTTAAAAATGGATGAACCAGGCTTTCCTGTTTTCTTTTCTGATACGTCGTCAGAACAGTTTTACGGGTATCATCATCCATATGAACTGCGCCTGACTCTTTTATGGTAAACCCGTCAGGCCTGACCTGGCTCCTGTTGATCATTGACAGTACAAGCCTGTCGGCAAGAAACGGCCTGAACTCCTCCATCATATCCAGGGCAAGACCCGGTCTGCCCGGACGGTCCCGGTGAAGAAAGCCCACTGACGTGTCCAGTCCCACTGACTCCAGGGCTGATCTGATATCATGAACCAGCAGTGTATAAACAAAAGAGAGTAGACAATTCACCCTGTCAGTTGGCGGTCTTCTGTTCCGTCCGGAAAAACCAAAAGCGTCTTTTTGCTGAAAGATCAATTCGTCAAAAACACTGAAATATTGATGGGCAGCGTCTCCCTCAATCCCCCGGAGACTGTCGAGATTGTCTTTCTGCAACTCTTTTCGAATATACATTGACAGCCTGTTGGATACTTTTTTAACAGAGGACTGGTCCATTTTTTCCGAATGATCCCGCAGGCTACGTTCAAGCACAGTTCGGCAGTTTGCAATTTTTCCGGTCAGGACAAAACCTGCCACCTGTGCTGAAACCCCCGGCTTGTCCGCCATCCGGAACTGCTTTCTTCGCAACAGAACATTGCCTGAAACCGGCCCTTTGACCATGGCCAAAAATTTTCCGTATTCGGTCAAAAAGCTTATTGCCACGTCTTTTTCCGCGCAAAATCCCATCAGGTATGGGCTGCACCCGACGGCGCCGAAACAGACAATGCCGTCAAGGGTGTGGATGGGTATCCGCAATACGGTTTTTTGTTCGATTTTAACGGCAACGGTTTCCCCGTCTTTGCCCAGATATGCCCCCTGGGTGGTGACAAACAGCGTATTCAGATGTTTTTTCATTCAATAATATCTTTCCGAACCATTCTTTTTAACCAGGAAGAAACAGTCCGTTTTTTTTCTATGGCCTTTGGCATGCACAATGAAAAAAATGAGCAGGCATCACATTTTTTAGCATACTCAGGCGGTGGGGTTATTCCGGATTCGATCATTGCATGAAGCTGCTTTGCCGCCTCCATGGTCTTATGTCGCAATTTTTCATCAAAAGCCACTTCCAGACGGCGCCTTGTTTTACCATAAAAAAGTGCGCCGGACAGAATGTCGGTATTAAGCATCTCTTCAAGGCAAATGGCCTGGGCACAGAGTTGAAGCTTATCGGACAGATCTTTTTTGGGTTTTCCGCGCTTGTACTCCACAGGGAAGGGGACCCATTTTTGAATGGAAGAATCCGTCCGGTGAAATTCAACCACATCCGCCTTGCCGGTTACGCCCAGACGTGCTGATTTCAGGGGCAGCCCGTATTCCATTTTGATTTTACCCCTGTCTGTCTGATCGCCTCTGTCCACTCTTTCGTGCATGACCCGCCCCTGGGCCGTGAACAGGTTTTCTTCCCACAATTGCTCCACATGAATCAGGGCACACTGCCGCCGGCAGAAAAGAATATGCTGCAGGCCGGATAAAGGCAGATACTCCTTTTCAGGATACACCATTATTGCTCCTTCCCGGCACGTATCTGCTGCTTTTTATGAATCTCATCCACTATGTCCATGGAGGCATTCCAAGCCTGCTTACAAAAAGCAGCAAAGGGTTTTAATGCCTCCGGTTCCGGCAGCAGTTCTTTTCCCTTTTCAATTTGTCCTACGGCATAATGGTATTGGGACAGGGCATCAATATAAGCATTGCGCTGTTCCTTTGGCACAATGACAGGTGGCAGACCGGCCTTTAACACCGGCAGATTTGCAACCAGTCTTGCCATTCTGCCGTTTCCGTCAAAAAAGGGATGGATGCGGACAAAAGACACATGAAGTGAAACATAAGCCTGCAAAGCCGTTTCTTTGTCCCCGGGAACAACAGACACCATAAGCTCATGATACAGCTTAAACCATTGTTCCATAAGTGACGGCACATCTTTGGGTGCCGCATACTCAAAAACCACCTGTTTTTCATTAACCACCCCAACCGTTGAATTGGGCTCTTTTTTCCAGCCTCCCACAGGTTTGTATATGTCAACAATCACATGGGTTTGAACTGCTTTATGGAGGTTGAACAGTGCCTCTTCATTAAAAGGTGTTCCCTGGCCCAACAGACCATAGACCAGCTCAATGGCCCTGGCATGTCCCACCACTTCCTCATGGTCTTTAAGTGGCTTACCCGAAACGGTTAAGCCCTCTTCAAGAACAAAAGCGGTTTCCCCCAGGGTCAGGGTATTGCCCTCAATGGCCGTGGAGGTGTGAGTCCATAGGTTGCGCAGTTGGGTTATCAGGGCTTTTTGGAGGTCTTTGTCCAGGTTTTTTAAAAAATCCATGAAGCGTGGGTCCAATTTAAAATCCATTAATGATTTCAGGTGTTAAACCGTCAAGCGCGCTTTTTAGTTCGTTCTCATCAAAAGAACCATCGGAATTGACCTGCAAGGTGCGATGAACTTTTGCAGAAGAATATTGACCGGATTTATTGTTGTGTTTCCACCAGATGACCTTTTCAACATTCATGCTGCCTTCCGGGCGTGCCGAAGATGCGTCACCTTCAAATAATCTGGGTAAAACATTTTTAATCGTTTCGGCATCTTCATCATTGAATTCGGTTCTTTCTGCAAGTTGGGGGCTCATGGCACCATAGGTCACATAAACAGCTTTGTCCACCCTGTGTTTCATGCCCATGGTATCGGAACTTTTCTTGGTTCCGTCTCCCTCACCGCTCACACTTTTGGTGATTTGGGTACTTGTCACACTGACAGGTTCCACACTGAAAGCGGAATGAAGAGTAACAGGTCCGCGAATTGGTATGGAAACGCCATCATTCTTAGACCCGCTGAAAGCAAAAAGCTGTCCAAAACTTCTTACATCAAGCCATTTCTGACAAGCAAGCTTTGCAGTTTCTTCCGGCTTTGTTTTTTTACTATTGAACGCATCTTTGCCAAGGCCGAACTCTTTTGATTCAGCCCGGTTTCTCAAACTTGTGGAATCATCTTTTTTATTGTCATCGGATTGAACAAATATGGATTGGCCGTCTGCCAGCAGACGATTGCGTATTTTCCTTTTCAGGCAGACATCTGATATTTCGCCAAAACCTTCATAGTCAACCCTTGGCCTGTTACCGTTTAAAGGATCTCCATTGGGGTTTGCATTTTTCACGCTGAAAATTACCGCAAAATCAATTTTGTGTTCAAGACTCATGGTTAGGCTCCTTTTTATTCGTTCTCTTTGTTTTGATTTGATTTATTTTGCCACGCCTGTTTCTGGCAGTGATATCCAAGAAGGAACTCTCCGGACAATGGCTTTTCGCTGGTGAAGTCATCTGGGGAAAATGCCTCAAAGATTGAATCCAGTTCTTTTGTCCTGTTAACTAAAAATCCGGCTCTGTTGGATTTGAGCCTCTGCATATAAGGCTGGAGTGCGAGTTCAATATTACGCCAGGTCGAAAACGGGTGGTCCGCAAACCGTTGCATAAGCCTTGCAGCTGTTGTCGGCCTGTTCTCTCCACCCACATAAAGAGCGGTTTCTTCGATTTTTTCTGCAATAGCCAACAATCGTCCATAAAGATAATCCCTGGTTGTCCTTTCTTCTTCTAAAGCCATTTTGTATTCTCTCCTTTTATTTTGTTGGGGGTGTCGAAGATAAAAACCTTTGTAAAGGGCACAGGTAATCCCAAGATTTCTTTCCCATTCCCATTTTTCACAATTATGCCGGTTACAGGTTCTGCGAACCGAAGAAAGAACAAGATCATGGGGGAAGTGCCTTCCGTCCACAATGCAGGGCAAAATTCGTTCAATGACACCTTTTTTAAGTTTTTCATTGCTTTTGAGAATATTGCCGTAAGCGGCTTCGGCAATGTTTCTGGGAGGCGGGCTGGAAACTGACCAGACAGTTTTTTTTGCGTTTTTCTTTTTACTTTCCGGGGTTGGGACAGTGAAACGCTGGGGCCAGGCAAATTCATAGTGCCATTTTTTCATTCGTTCAAGAAATTCGCTGGCCAGCAGTTCACGATAGTATATGATTCCCATTCGCCCTGGTGTGGCGGAATCAAGGCCCATGATGATAATCTGTTCATTGGGATCTAATTTTGCGCGATAACCCGCCATGTATTTATTAAGCAGATTTGAAAAAGACTCCCCTACGTCTATGGAATAATCCAGAGCAGAATTTTCTTTCTCCTCAGTTTTTTCTTGAAAAACAGGGTCTATATTGAGAAGGTTCCATGTACTTTCAAGCGGTTCTGGAGTCGTTTTGCCGGAAATCGCCCATGACACGAAAACCTGATCCCCATTCCGGAATCCTTGGCGGGAAATCAGCCAGCGTAGTGCATTATGGGCTTTCTGAGTTACCTCATAACTGATACTGGTCGCCTGCCTTCCATTTGGATCAGTAAAACGTCCCCGGAATGTGAACCCGGAAGAGTCATTTGCAGAGACCAGTTTGGCTTTATCCCCGGTGTGGCGGAGTTTGGCTGGGTGGTTAACTGCAATGGGGCTTGAATTTCCAGTTATAAAACAAAAGTCCGAAATATCTCCAGTCCGGGAATTATAGGCAATCCAGCTTTGCTGTAGCCTCTCATCTCGCCAGGTATTGCTTTCTGGTTCCCCTTCTTTTTCAACTGACCAGCAAACCAGAGCATCGCCAGGTTCAATCTCGACCTTGTCTTTATTTTGTCTTTTGTTTTTCGGTATTGCCGGAAGGACTTTAAATATCAGGGGTGGATTCTTATCTTCTTCACCAGGCCAGTATGTCATTAGTTGATTGTTTTCATCAACGTACAATATTTTTGAGGCAATAAGGTCGGCCACCACTTGACCTTTTTTAATATATTTATAAACTGCAACAGCTTTTGGATGACTTTGTTCTGAAGAACACCATGCATTAAGCTGTTTTTCATAGTCTCCAAAAAAACAGCTTTTTCTTCCGCCGTAGCCTGAATAGTCTTTAGCAACGTATTGAATCTTATCTGCCAAAGGATGTGGAGGCGGCAACTTTCCAGAACGCCCTGCAGATTTTTCAGTTGCAGGGAGAATGATTTGGGTACCTTCAAGGACAAGGGCTCTCTTAAAACAACCATCGTCATCAATCACAATATTGATGTGCGCATTTTGCAACGTGTGGCTAATGGGCATTAGTTTATTCTCATCGGATAAGTCTAAACCCGTGCCACTCTCATAGGTGTCGTAAAGTTTGGCCATCCAACTCATAACACGGCCTCCTCTTCATCCACGGGTAAAACATTGTCCCCGAGTCCAAATGGTTTAGGTTCCATTTTGCGGATAAATCGTTTTTTGTCGCAGGTCTCCGGTCGGGGAAAATACAGAACCCCCTTTTTCATGACAGCCTGCCAGAATCGGGTACATAATTCTTTTTTGCCTGTTTCATCAGGATAATCAAAACTATGGAACATCAGTCCGAAGTTTAGTTCATCAATATTATCATAGGCCCCGTCTCCCTCACCAAAAAGGCAGGGCTCCACATATCCCTGACAGTCCCGGGTGCCCAGAAAAATATCCTGGCGCCCGCCTTTTTCAAGCATTCTTTTGGCGATATTGAAATGTTTGCCTTCAATCTGATCCTTTTTCAATTCCGGGCGGAATTCATTCCATTCAAAATGGGCATGAACCTGATATTCTACCTTATGCAGAAAGGTATAAATGGCCAGGGTATTTCCGCCGCCCCAGACCAGGGGCTTTGTCCCTTTGGTTTGGGTTTGAATGGACTTGATGACCCTTATTTTATCCACATACCAGATAATTGTGGGTTTCCAGTAAATGGACTTTAAAACGCCTTTGATCGCTTCATAGGTGGGGATATGGTAACTGCATTTTTCTCCGCCGGTTTTGGTCACCGGGTCGGTGAATAATGCATATCTTCCCCACAGCCTGAAGCTGATGTCATTTCTCATTTATGAGCCTCCTCAAATAATAGGTGTTTCCATTTCATTGACAACTTCAGTGGATACGCCAAATTTCGGATTGTAATGCTGCTCGTCCAGGTAATAGATCTCTTCTCCCTTTTGAACAGGGTGTACGGCCTGGGCTTTGACTAACTTATTCCAGACATTGGGAAACAGGTTGACACTGTATTTTTGTGCTTTTTTCAATAACTCATATGTTTTGGCAGGCTCATATGCTGCACACAGATCTGCCACAATGCTTTTCCCTTCTTTATTATATTGAACAATTACAGCCTGGGTTGGGGCGTCAATGGATTTAAAGATCCTGCCGGCTGTTTTAAAAGACTGCTGCAAACTGAAAGTGGCCTTTTGAGCATCTTTTTCCCGACCGACATTGAGCGGGTTATCACTTAGCAGGTTCAGCAATGTGTCCTGTCTTCCGGCCTGTTTTGCTGTCAAGGGGTACGTCATCTGATCAGCCCGTTCATAAAAATAATAAGAGAAATATCTATCCATGGACATAGGGCTTAAAAAATCTTCATGTCCTTTTTCTTCCAGAACCCGTTTGGCCTTATCCCTGCCTGTTTTTATATCTGTCAGCAAATCAATGGATTCATTGTCAGGGTTGACTACATACACCTGGGAAATGTCATTGTTTCCATTCCGGTTGCAGCGGCCTGCTGCCTGGGCAATGGAGTCGAGACCTGCCAGAAACCGGATCACAGAATTAAAATCAACATCAACGCCTGCTTCAATAAGCTGTGTTGAGATACAAAGTAGCGGAAGTTTGTTATCCAGGCGTTGTCTAATCTCATCCAGAATTTCAGTCCGGTGCGCGGGACAAAGGCTGGTACTTAAATGGAAAACAATATTTCCATCATCCCCTTGGTTCATTAGATCGGCACACATCTCATACAGTTGCCTTGCCCAATCCTTGGTATTTACGATTACAAGGCAATTGCCTTTTTCCTGAACCTGGGCGACCGCCAGATCTGCAATTTGTTCTTTGGTCCAGCCACCCGGCCGGGTTCTGTTTTCAATGTCTACTCTTTTTAGTTCTCTAAATAGGTCAGCTGTATCTCCCGCCAATTCATTTTCTGCAGGAATCTCAAGCGCACCATATTTTTTGTTGACACAGTTAAGCACCGGCTGGGTGGCGGTACAAAGCACCGCAGTGGTTCCGGCATGATCTGTTAAAAATTTAAGTCCGTTGCAAAACAGGTGAATACAGTTAATGGGAAGGCATTGAATTTCATCAAAGATGATAACGGCGTTCGCCAGGTTGTGCATCCGTCTGGGTCCTCTGGTGCCGCCGCCGAATAAAGCCTCAAGAAATTGGACCATCGTGGTGAAAATGACAGGTGCGTCCCAGTTCTCAGAAGATAGTTTGGACTGCCAGGTCTGCTTTTCCGGTTCAAGATTGGAGTGGTGTTCAAGTACCCAGGGATTTTCATCTCCAGCCTGCTCCAACACGTTCCTGATTTCCCGGGCATTCTGGTCAATGATCGACGTATAGGGAATGACATAAATAATGTGATCCAGTTCATGCTTTTGGGCGTGATGAAGGGCATAACGCATGGAAGCAAATGTTTTTCCGCCTCCGGTTGGAACCGTTAACAAATATAGGCCTTGTTGTTTAATCGCGGCTTTCAGGCAATCTTTTGAAATTTTATTTCGTAATTCATCAACCCGGTTGCGCACATTAAAACCAGCCAGCTTTTCTTCCAGCCGGTTTATGGCAATTTGCCAGTCAATTTTTTTTTATTTCGAAATCCCTTATTTTCGGGGCATTCAAAATCTGCGCTGTCAATACGGTCTGCATCAATAAGACAACTGAACAGAAAACGGGTGAAAAATCCAAGCCTGAAATGCTTTAGACGGTCAGGCTCTTTTTTCCCCGGAGAAACAATACCAGCAACTTGCTTTAAAATTTGTTTTAAAAAATTTTCTGTTGCAATGTGTTCAATGCACTCTTTTATTTTCAGATCTGCTGCGTCAAGGCTTGTTTGAAGATGAGTTAATTCATCATTTTTTTGGATTCTTTTCAGAAAACCATTTTTACCTTCTATGCGCAGACAATCAATCATACCTCCGTGATGGGAAGCCAGACATACCGCAAGAATCTGTCCAACTAAATTGCCCTGAGGACCATAACGGTTAAAGCGCTGCCATATCCATTGAGCGCCTGCTGTCGAATGGTCAATTTTGCCTTTAAGATTTTTGGTGTCATTATTTGTATCATCAATATCAGGGTTGAGAAGACCTGTTTCTGTTTTTATATAATTTTGGAAATTAGTGCTGTATTTGCCTAAATCATGGAGCAGGCCAAGCAATTCTCCTGCTTTAGGTAATCCAATTTTCGATGTAAGTTGTTTACAGATATTTGCCACACCCGTTAAATGTTCGTATACTGTTTGTATCTCATCATCGTGGCTGCGGTGGTGGGCAACAAAGTTACTTTTCATGGTGACCCTTTTTTGTTTCAAGAAATAATCTGTTTAAAGTTTCTACGGGATACTTCTGCTTTTTTTAAGATACGCTTGCGCATATATTTCCTTTTTATGAATTAGATTTTCACAAGTTTTAATTCCTGGGCAATGGCATGACTCTGTGTTTGATGCGCAGGACAAGATTATAGCTCCAACTGTTAGGGATGATGTCCAAGTGGCCCACGGTGGTTCGTATTGTGGTGGCAAGCATGAAAAAGGTGGCGGTAAAATGTTTGGTAGCCCGTCTGGGGTTCATGGGCCAGCGCTCGGATGCTGGGGCGGTTTCCGGAAAATCGTGTCTTTTTGAATTTTTATTTGATTGGAAATCAGGATTTTGCCCAATTCTGTTTAAAGCTAACCGTGGCCGATAAGAGTTTGCCGGCCAGCTCAATGCGGTCAGACGGCCCTTTTGGGATACCGATTTTTGAGGCCAATTGTGTCAGAGTCCAGCTGCCTGACCGGCGAAATACGCGGATATTTTCCTCGATAGAGTTTAAGTCTTTGAGCATAAAGTTATAGAAACCATATCGTCTCTTTTGTGTCAATTAATAAAATAGATTTATAGATGTTAACCCTGTTTAATTTTTCACATGATCGACAAACAGGCTGGATTATGAAATAGCATTGTAGTGTTGCAGGGTCGACAAACGGGCAGCGTTGCCCACCATAGTCCCTAACAGTGGCCACAAAAAGCGTGCCCACCCTACCGAACTTTATTTTTCAGATTGCGATATGAATTGATTTTTACCGGTAGTTAAGGTCAAGAAAAATAAACTTTAAGTTGCTTTGAAGATTTTTCCATATTTAGAATTGATAGTCTGTCTTGACATGGCTGGGCTCATGGCCTAAAAATTAAAAACCTTTAGATAAACCCTAACCCGTACAGGCAATATGACAGCCCCTACAGATTTTCAAATCGCTTCCAAGACTACCCACAGTCCCGGCAAATTTTACCAAAGACGCTGGTTTCGGGTTGTTCTTTTTACATGTTTACTGGGCGTTTGCCTTGTGGCAGGGCTGGTTGTGGCCGGTCTTTTTTTTATTGAGACCAAGTCTGCCCAGGACTTTATCCAAAATCAGGTCAACAAGGCGATTCCCGGCACCTTGTCATGGGAACAGTTTCGTTTGGATCTTAGGGCGGGCAGGGTTCAAATTTCCGGCGTTCATCTTAAGGGCGTTTCCGGCAAAGAATTGGCCGGTATCTCTTTGGTGTCGGCCAAGGTTGACTGGTCTGCACTGACCCGGCAGAAAATTGAATTGACCCAAGTCCTGATTGACAAGCCTGTCCTTGACATCAGCATGTCGGAGCAGGGGGATATTGACATTTTATCGGCCCTGGTTTCGGATACCGGGTCGCCGGCGGATGCCGAATCTTTAGAGCCTGATAAATCCCCGGGCATTGATTTTTGGGTCCGTGAATTCAAGGTGCATCAGGCTCGGATAAAAGTTACGGCTCCGCAATTTAATACGGATCTGCCCGGATTGTCGGTTGAGGTGAACGGGTTTAAATTGGCCGACCTTTCTGCGTCGGCTAAATTGGCCTTGACCGGCGGTCATCTGGGATTAGGGGACATGGATTTTATCCTTGAATCCTTTGATGTCCAGGCGCGCATTGATAAGGATAAAATTTCAGATATTGGTATCAATCTTAGGATGCCGGGCATTGGATTCAATGCCAAAGGGTCTGTTGCAGGACTTTTGGGGACGCTGGCGCCGGACATCACTGCTACCATTGATGTGCAAACACCTTTGGCCACAACGGCCTTGGGCCTGCCCGAGGATCTGGTCCAGGGAAACGGCCGGATCAATTTAACCATTAAAGGCGATATCGATAATCCCGTTGCCGGGATTCAGTTTGAGTTTGGTCAGGGTAGTATAAACAACACTGCCATATCAGGCATAAATATTTATGCCGGGCTTGAGGACCGGCATTTGAGTCTTAAAGAGTGCCGGATAGATCTGCCGGCCGGGACCATACCTTTCGGCGGCAATGTGGATCTGTCAAAAACCTTTCCTGATGGGTTTACCAGTTCCATGGCCGGCCTGGAAACCCTGGCCTATACCTTTTTTCTTAATCCAGGCGATCTGGCCCTGGATGCCCTTGAATTGGGAGAAAATACGCCGGAGGGGAAAGTTGCCGCCCAGGTTCGGGTTCGGGGTCAGGGGGTGATACCCGGCCAGATGTCTGCCCATGCAGACCTGGATATTACGGCCCATGACCTGATCTTGCCCCGGATGTCGGAACCGGCAAAGGTGCAGTTCAAGGCTGGTGCCGAACTGAAAAAAGAGCATTTGACGCTGACCGGCATGACCCTGGACGGACCCGGCATGACCGGTACAGGCGCTTTTCGGCTGGATATGCCGGGGTTTGATCCCCAGGCCATGACAATGGCCGGAAATTTGGACCTGGATGTGGCGGACATATCTATTCCTTTAAGCCTCGTGGGCCAAAAGGCTTCGGGCAGTGCCGGTGTGCATGTGGCTGTTCAGGGTGCTTTACCGGCACCGGATCTGACCCTGGATATCACCGCCGGCAATCTATCTTCTAACAGGTTCCAGGCCGATGAATTGCTTTGCAAGGCCCGGATGGACAAGGGGTTGCTTCAGGTTCAGGAGCTAACGCTTAGACGCAATCAGGGGGTGCTTCATGCCGGAGGAACCCTGGCGCTGGGTGGGAAAAAGGGGCAGGTGCATGCCCTGGACTTAACTGTGGATTTTCATCAGCTTGAGTTGGCTGAACTGGCCCCGGACCTGGGTGCCAGGGGGGCTTTTTCAGGTAAAATAACCGGGTCCGGGTCTCTGGATAAGCCGAATATTCAGGTTTCATTTTCAGGACAGAATCCGGGCTTTGAAGCATATGCCCTGGACAACATCCAGGCACAGCTTAGGTTTGTCAACAATATTCTGACCTTTGAGCAGGCTCGCATCCAGAAGAATAACGCGAACCTGGATATTACCGGGCAGGTCAATATGGCGGATAAGACCCTTGATCTCCGGGCCGTGATTCCGGAAACCGACCTTAAGGGGTTTGACCCGGCTGCGGATGCTGCCTTTGCCTCGGGGCGGCTGGGCCTGGACATTTCCGCCAGGGGCAGTCTGCTTGCCCCGGATATTTCAGGGCGCATTAAGGCTGTGGATCTGGGTCTTCCCAATGCCCCGGACATGGTGGCTGATGCCAGTGCCGCCATAGAGGTGCACGGGCCTTTGGATAACCCTGAAGCGATGCAGGTATCTGTTAATATCTCCCGGCTGGCACTGGCCCGGCAGGACCAGATGTTGATTCGCATTGAAAATGCCGTCGTTTTGCTCAAAGATGGCCGGTTCACGCTTGATTCGGTGCCGGTTCGGATTATGGACAAGGGACAGCTTGCCCTGTCGGCCAGCGGCGATATTAAAGGCGATTTGGCTGCACAGGCCTCCGGCAGCTTGCCTGTGTCCATACTGGCTCCCCTGACAGACGGGATTAATTTCGCAGACGGGGATATTCTGGTTTCGCTGCGTGCCACGGGCAAATCCGCCTCTCCTGATCTCAACGGCAGTGTCGAATTTTCAAACATGACCCTGGAACTCCAGGCTTTGGAAACGCCTTTGCAGAAAATTTCCGGCCGCATTGTACTGACCCCTGATGCGCTTGATATCCAGGATGTCACAGCCAATCTTGGCGATGGTAAAATTACGCTGACCGGAAATGCCGAATTGAAAAACGGTATGCCGGATAAGTTTAAACTAAACCTTGATGCCGAACAGGTTCCCGTGGATGTACCTGACACCCTGGAGATGACGTTGAACAGTCAACTGACCTGGGCCGGCACCATGCATAAATCGGCGATCACCGGTAGGATAGATATCTTTGAAGGCACCTATTATAAGGATGTGGATTTAAGCCTGGTGAGTATAGCCGCCCAGACAACCAAAAAATCCCGTCCCAAAGTACGGGAACCCGGGCCTGATTTTCTAAAAACCATTGGGCTCAATATTTATGTCACCCGCAGGGAAGCCATTGCCGTGGACAACAACCTGGCATCCATGACCATCAGTCCTAATATCAGTGTCAGAGGCACCGCCTATGCGCCGTCCCTGGATGGCCGGGCCGTGGTGGATGAGGGCACTATTACTTTTCAGAAGGCCGAATTTGAAATTACCGAAGGATCCATTGATTTTATCAACCCGTATAAAATCGAACCCGAGATTAAACTGATCGGTGAAACCACGATCTCATCCTATACCATTACCCTGTCCGTGACCGGCACGCCCGATGACCTGTCGCTTAAATTCTCTTCAGATCTTGATGCTACGGATGCGGATATTCTTTCCCTGATTGCATTTGGCAAAACCACGGATGAAATGAGTGGAGACAGTGGCGGTGGTTCAATGTCGGCAGCGGCCATTGCCAAGATGATGTTAGATTCTTTAAGTGAAAAAATTAAGGATACCACCGGGTTAAGCGAAGTCAGCTTCAGTATGGATCACCAGGGTGATGAAACCAGTGTACATGTCGGTTTAGGCGCAGATCTTTCCCGCCGGCTCAGTGTCTCCTACGGTATAGATATCAGTGACGGAGAGACCGTGCAGAAGGTTACTACTTATTATAAACTTTTGGAGCGCCTGCTGTTAAGCAGTTTTCAGGACACCAGCGGTAAGTTGGGCGGTGAACTTAAATATAGGCTGGAATTTAGATAAAGATGCGATTTATAAATTTCCGTCCATTCATTATTTCTGTTGTTTTTGCGGCCTGTGTGCTTTTGGGTGTGGCTGTACCTGTGTCTGCGGCAGATGCCGTCAAGGTGACGGATATCAATATCTTGGTTAACTGTCCTCCTGAAAAACAGGCGTTTTGGCACTCCATTGCTTCAAGCTTTATCCCCGTAAATGTCGGGGATGATTATTCCATCGAGGTTATGGCTTCGGCTATAAAGGCATTAACACAGGCCCAGCTTTTTGAATTTATCAATGTACCGGATCCTGAAAAGACAGAGCACGGTATGGTCCTCGCCTTTGAATTGACCCCGTTTTCCAGGATAAAGGATATTCATATTAAAAACGCATTTCCCGTGTTTGAACAGGAAGTGCTGAATGCAATGACCATCAAGACCGGGGAGGTTTATCAGGCACAGAAAATGGCCGACGAGGTCCAGCGGGTGGAAACACTTTTTAAGCGCCATGGGTTTTATGCGCCAAAGGTGAATTTATCTGCCGTGAAGCAGGGTGATTGCTACGTTATTGATGTAGATATTGACAAGGGTCCTTTTCACAATATTCGCAAGGTTGAGTTTAAAGGCAATGATGATATCGGCCAGGTCCGTCTTCAATTGATGACCGGGGTCTGGCGTAAATCCCTTTTGCCGTGGCATGGCAACCGGTTTACAGACAAACAGATGACGGATGATATCAAGAAAGTCATTCAACTCTATCGGAAAAATGGGTATGCCGATGTTCAGGTGACGGCAAAAACGTTACCGGTTAAAGGCAGTGATGCCCTGGATGTTATTTTCACAATTGATGAAGGCCCGCTGTATAAAATTGATATTCAGGGCAATGAGGCCTTTTACAACTGGTCTTTGAAAAAAGAGTTTTTGCTTAAAGAGAGCGGGAATAAAAATGATTTTGCCCTGAAAAAAAGCATACGCAATATCAGGACGCGGTATGAAGCCAAAGGCTTTAGAGATGCAAAAGTTAAAGACGAGAAAGATGATTCTCAACGCCTGGGTGTACGGCAGGTCAATATCGTTATCGACGAAGGCTTAAAGCACAGGGTGTCTGAACTTAAAATCAGTGGTGCAGACACCTTGCCTTTCAAGGAGCTTCAAAAAAATATTTTGACTCGAAAAAAGGGCGTTTTCAGCCAAACAGAACTGAGAGATGATCTCAAAGCGGTTAAGGCATTGTATTTTAGCAAAGGGTTTACAAAAACCAAGGTGAATAAAAAAGTTAAGATCAGTGATACACCAGATAAGAACGAAAAGCAGGTTGCCGTTGAGATCATCATAAAGGAAGGTCCCAGAACAAAGGTAGAACAGGTGGAAATCCAGGGGCTTTCCGTCATTGCTTTGGATGAGGTCCGTGATGCCATGGTCATGAAAGCGGGGCGTTGGTATGACAGAGCCCTGATCGAGGCTGATATTTCAGCTCTGCAGCAGAAGGTATCAGAAAAAGGCTACCCCCATGCCCAGGTAACAGCGGATTCCGAATTTTCCAAGGACAGAACCCGGATCCGGATCACCTATCATGTGGACCAGGGCCCCAAGGTGGTGGTGGGCAAGATTTTTTATGCCGGGGCCCTGCGAATGAAACAGGAAGAGCTTGAAGATGAGATGGCAGTCGCTCCGGGAGATCCGTTTTCCATGCTCAAGATTGTGGACTCTCGCAGGAACATCCAGGACCTTAATGCCGTGGATACTGTCAGAATCAGAGTTGCAGGTCTTAAAAACCGGCAGAGCGAGGCTGACCTGATTGTGGAGATATCCGAGAAAAAACCCTATTATGTGGAATTGGCCGTCGGATATGATACCTCCCGGCATTTGTACATGGAAACCGGCATTGGAGATAAGAATTTTCTGGGTCATAACCTGAATGCTCAAGCCGGTCTTGAGTTGAGCCAGGTGGGTTACGGTATGGAAGTTTTTTTAACTGAACCCAGGTTTCTTTCTACCCGTTTCACCTCCACAAGCAAGGTCTATACAAAAGAAAACGAGGCATTCAATAAAGACTACGGCATCCGAACCTATGGCCTGTCCCAAACGTTTCTGCGCAATTTTAGCAATAAGAAGATCAACCTTTTCTTAGGCGGGGGCTATGAATACCGGGATCAGTATTTAAGGGTGGATCGCGAGCTTGATGATGATGAAAAGGACGATTATGGTTTTCGCAATATCGGCCAAATTAATACAGGTATTAGCTGGCGTACCACGGATTCCCTTGTCCACCCCCGAAAAGGGTTGTTTGCATCGACAACCTTTGATGTGTTCAAAGGCATTGATTCCAGTCTTAATGACTTTTACAAATACGGCCTGGAGCTGCGGTATTATTTGCCGGTCACCGATGATCTGGTTATTGCCATGCGTGGCCGCTACGGATACATGGACACTTACGGGGGCAATACCAATATTTCCGATGGCCAGCTCTATTATCTGGGTGGTGCGTCAACCGTAAGAGGGTTTGATGAAAATATGCTGCAGTATGATGATGATGACAACGCCGTGGGAGGCCGGTCCATGATGCTCGGCTCTGTGGAAGCCCGATACGGTCTGAGTTTAAATTATGAGTTTGCCCTGTTTTTTGACACCGGCGCCTTAACCGAAACCCAGGACTCGGTCATCTCGGAATCATTCAGAAGTAGTGTTGGCATTGGTCTGCGCCGTCAGACACCGGTGGGGCCCATCAGTGTGCTGTACGGCTGGAAATTGGATCCCCAAGCCGGTGAAAGCAAAGGGTGTTTTTATTTTTCCATGGGGTATACTTTTTAATCTTAGGTCATTAGATTCCCTAAAGTCAATTGGAGGTAGCTGGGGAAGGACAGTTTTTCTTGTTTTGTTTTCGAAAATATTTTATAAAATCCGGTTTTAAGGTTATGGAGCGGTATGGCAAGAGGCATAAATGGTTTTTATCCTTGCGGCCGGGGGCAAAATCATCTTAGGATAGACCATTTAGACATTTAAAAATGCACAAATTAAGGAATGGTAGATGAAACTTATCGTGGGCTACAAACGTGGCACAAACCAGGCGGAAAATCTTCTTGAACTTGCATTGAAACGGGCGCAATTTTTTAATGCAACAGTATTGATCGTTACCGTAATGCCCGAGGGTATGGAAAAGGATCAGGCGCTGATCAATGAGACTGAAGCCGGTATGGAAAAGGCCAAAACCCATTTTGACAGGAAAAAGATTCCCTGTGAAACCCATTTATTGATTCGCGGCATTGATTCCGGGGATGATCTGATTAATTTTGCCAAGGAAACCCAGGCAGACGAAATCATTATCGGTGTGAAAAACAGAACCAAGGTGGGAAAACTGCTGCTGGGTTCCACAGCCCAGGCCGTGGTTCTCAATGCTCCTTGCCCGGTGGTTACCATGAAATAGGCTTTGGTCTTTTATAAACCTGTAAAAATTTAGAAGACAAGGTAAAAGCCATTGCAGGGAACATCCCTCTTTTTTGAAAACAGTTCACCTCTGTGCCTTTCCAATTTGCCGATCAATCCGGTTTCACGCCTTGCGCCCACCCCCAGCGGTTTTTTGCACCTGGGAAATGCCGTAAATTTTCTGGTGACCTGGGCTATTATTAGAAGCCGAAAAGGACGCCTTCATCTGCGCATTGATGATATGGACGGTATGCGTTTCAGGCCAGATGTGCTAGACGATATTTTTACCAGCCTTGATTGGCTGGGACTGGACTGGGATACCGGGCCGGTCGGGCCGGATGATTTTTATCAAAATTTTTCTTTGCACAAAAAAAAAGAGTATTACCGGGACAGATTGCAGGCCCTATATAAAACAGGCGAAACAGGGCAGAATACCTTTGTGTGTCGGTGCAGCCGGGCATCCATAAAAAAAATATCTTCCAATGGACTGTATCCAGGCACATGCCGGAATGCTGGTCTTGTATTTGAACCCGGTCTTCATGCTGTCCGGTTAAGGGTGAAAAATGATACCTGCATCCAGGTAAACAATCAGTCCATTGATCTTGCCAAGACATTTGGTGATTTTGTCCTCTGGCGTAAGGATGATCAACCCAGTTATCATCTGGCAAGCCTCTTGGAAGATGAAGACGGCGGTATCAATCTTATAGTCCGGGGTGGGGACCTTCTCTTGTCCACTGCCGCCCAGATTTATCTTGCGCAATGTTTTGGTTTTTCTTCATTTCCGGCATGTCGGTTTATTCATCACGGACTTGTTTTGGGCGATAATGGTGAAAAGTTGTCAAAATCAAGGGGGGCGCATGCCCTCAAAGACTTGAGGCAGGCAGGGGGCTCTTTTGCCGGCGCCGTAAAAACAGCTGCCCGGATTTTAGGGCTTAAACACAATACGATTTTTACCGCACAGGATCTGAAACAAGCATTGAATTCATGATCTGATGCCTTTTGAAATCATCGTAAAAACAGTTTTGTGTCGTGAATCATGGCCGTTATATTGCTTGAATCCCGGATAAAAATCGCTTATATATCTTCATATACTACGTTAAATAATTTGTGATTAAACGTTGAACCTTTGGAAAACAAGGAGTTAAAAGGTGACGGTTACATTTTCAAAAGACGATGCGCTCCTGAATGAGATAATGTCGGAAGTCCGTTTCCTGACCGAGGATCTTCAAAAGGATATTCTTGCGTATATTCGCAATATTAAGGAACCCAGATCCTATACCCGGGTGAATAAACCCATTGAAATGGATGTGCTGATCGGTGATAAAGTAATACAGTCTAATGCCGGAAATCTGAGTGCGACAGGGGTTTTGGTCAAATCCAGGATGAATCCGGAGATCGGGGTGCCGGCAAAGGTCGTTTTCTCCCTGCCCGGTCAGGCCCGGCCTTTTAAGCTTACCGGCATTGTGGTTAGAACAGACTCGGGTGGGATCGGAATATATTTTTCCGAGATGACACCCTATGCGCGGGAACACCTGGATAATCTGCTCAAAGGGGAACGGGGTTCAGATCTTGAATGACTCTTCCGAGTTCCTTAGAGCCTATTTGAGCATTTATCAAACAAACGAGGTTCTTATCGATAATATTCCCAGTAGAGGATAACATTGTCCCATGCGATGGGGCTTATGTGTTTAACCGATTGAATATCAATCTAATTTCCTGCCAGATCGCAATTTAAAATGACCTGATTTATCTCTTTCGTTTGCCAATAGACAATACAGCCCCAAATAAAGGTCAGACAGCTACAAGAATCAGGCCTATTGGGCCTTTAATGCAACGAAGTAGATGGGCCAAAAGGCAAGTTATTTCGTTCAAGTTATTTAATCTGCGGTCCTTAGGAACGGGGCTTAAATAACTTGCCCATTTGCTATATCCGGGAGCGCGGGCGTCTCGCCTGCAGTATGGATGCAGGCGAGACGCCCGCGTTCCCAGATTAAGTTATTTCGGATTCATTCCTTAATCAATTCAGCCCTCTGATTCAATGAGACACCATTCATAGATATGATACTGGATGACTTGATTGATATATAAGCTATAATTGAAGATCACCATAGAAAGCTAATGAGAACCTACAAAGAATACATGGGAAATTGCCGACCTTGATATATACCCTACCACGATGTAGTATATAGCATGGCATACGAATTATAAAGGAGACACATGAACCTCAAATGAAAACGATATTTGAGAAAAAAATGAAGAATTAATGCAGCGGTTAAGCAAGCGAATATAAAAAGGGGGTCATTATGACTATTAATACCCAAATATTTGATATCAAAGGAATGACCTGCGCAGCATGTGTAAAAAGAGTAGAAGATGCCATTGCCGATGTGAAGGGGATAAAATCGGCAACAGTTAATTTAGCAACTGAAAGAGTCCGTATAACTTTTTCAAATAATGAACTGGATCTTTCTGATCTTTTCCACGTGGTTGAAACAGCAGGTTACAAACTTGTGGAAGCCGGTAAAAAAGAGTCTCAAGATAATAAAAACATAGAACTTAAACAGCAATTTTTCAGCCTTGCTGTTTCCATAGGTTTTGCGATTCCATTGGTTCTTATTGCTATGCTTGAGATGATTGGAATTGCTCTTCCGGACTTCATCAGTCCGATGCACAGTCCGAAAACTTTTGCTGTGAGTCAACTATTGCTTACAATTCCCATAATTTTCTGCGGTCTCCATTTTTATGTTAAGGGGTTTCCTGCGCTTTTCAGGGGACATCCCAATATGGATTCTCTGATCGCCATAGGTACAACCTCAGCTATCGTTTACAGTGCTTTTAATACTGTCTTGATACTGACAGGCAGGACCGATCTTGTGATGAACCTGTATTATGAAACTGCCGGGGTGATCATCGCATTAATCAAGGTTGGAAAATATATGGAGGCTGTCAGCAAAGGTAAAACATCAGGCGCAATAAAAAAACTGATGGGATTGCAGCCTAAAACAGCTATCCTTGTGAAAGGGGGTAAGGAATCCATTGTCCCGATTGAGCAAGTTGTTTCAGGTGATGTGCTCCTGGCAAAGCCTGGAGAAAAAATAGCTGTGGACGGCACTGTCCTTGAGGGACGCACATCGGTCGATGAATCCATGTTGACAGGGGAAAGTATCCCGGTTGACAAAACAGCTGGAGATACAGTTACAGGTGCCAGCATGAATCAGACCGGAACTATTCGTTATCGCGCAGATCGAGTCGGCAAAGAAACAGCGCTTGCCCAAATCATTCAGCTAGTTGAGGAGGCCCAGGGTAGTAAGGCACCTATTGCAAGAATGGCTGATACCATTGCCGGCTATTTTGTTCCGATTGTTATGGGTATCGCCCTGATTTCCAGTGGTGCCTGGTTTATCGGTGGTGCAGAAATAACCTTTGCATTGAAAATTTTTATTGCAGTACTCGTGATTGCCTGCCCCTGCGCTCTGGGACTTGCGACGCCGACGGCAATTATGGTCGGTACAGGACGGGGGGCTTCTCTGGGTATTTTGATCAAGGGTGGTCAACCTTTGGAAATCGCCAGCCGGGTTAAAACCATTGTGTTTGATAAAACCGGCACCATCACAGAGGGTAAACCAAAGGTGACCGATGTTATCGCATTTAACGGTTTTGGAAAAAATGAAGTTTTACAGTTTTCAGCATCAGCAGAAAAAGGATCTGAACATTCGTTAGGTACCGCCATTGTAAAAGAATATGAAAAGCTGGATATGCCCTTTCATCAGCTGAACGATTTTACCGCAGTGGCAGGAAGGGGTATTCGGGCAAAAGTAAATGATAGAAACCTGATGCTTGGTAATATTGAATTCATGACTGAAAACAATATTTCTGTAAACGATATCCCGCAAGTCGACATCTTATCTATGGACGGTAAAACAGTTATGTATTTGGCATTTGATGAAAAATTAGCCGGTATCATTGCGGTTGCAGATATCGTAAAATCCGATTCAGCGGATGCCATTGCAAAACTTCATAAGATGGGCATTAAAACTGTAATGCTGACTGGCGACAATAAACTAACGGCTGCTGCCATAGCAAAACAGGTGAAAATAGATGAAGTCGTATCCCAGGTTATGCCTGGCGAAAAAGCGGAGCAAGTTAAACAACTTCAAGCTGATGGCTCGTTTGTGGCTATGGTTGGAGATGGTATAAACGACGCCCCTGCATTGGCTCAATCAGATATTGGATTCGCAATTGGATCCGGAACCGATGTGGCTATGGAATCCGCAGGTATTGTTTTAATGCGCAATAGCCTGAGTGGTGTTGTGACAGCAATAGAACTGAGTCGGGCTACCTTACGAAATATAAAACAGAATTTGTTTTGGGCATTTGCCTACAATACTGCGGGGATTCCCTTGGCAGCAGGCGTTTTCTATTTATTTGGAGGACCGGTGTTGAACCCGATGTTTGCTGCCGCAGCCATGGCAATGAGTTCTGTATCAGTTGTAACCAATGCGTTGAGATTAAGATATTTTAAATCTGATGAAGGAATACAGTATCCTGATCAAAATATAAAATCTGAAAAAAAGGGGACGGAAATGAAAACAAAAATCAACATTGATGGTATGAGCTGTATGCATTGTGTAAAAAACGTAACAGAAAAACTTAATGGTGTTGAGGGCATTTTTTCAACAACGGTTAATCTTGAAGAAAAGCATGCGATTGTGGACTCAAATTCTCCCTTGGACGAGGCGCTTGTCACCCAGGTGATAACTGATGCGGGTTACAAAGTCATGGGAATTGAAGCACAACCGTCTGATTCTAATTCTTAAACAGGCTCTTCTTTTTCCGGAATAGGCAAAACACTTTTTTTAAACCCGCATGAACGGTCCGGGCATTTGTGTATTTTACCATCCCGCTTTGTCTCTTTTTCCAGTAGATAGGGGCTGCCGCAATCCGGACAGCTCTCGTTGACCGGTTTGTCCCAGGTGGCAAAGGTACAATCCGGATATTTGGAACACCCGTAGAATATTTTTCCCCGTTTTGAGTGCTTTTCCACGATTGTGCCGTCACATCCTTTTTCCGGGCAGGGTACGCCTGTATCTTTACTTGAGTTTTCCTGGGCAACCGATTCCGTGTGTTTGCATTCGGGATATCCGGTACAGGCGATGAACAATCCAAATCGACCATCTTTTTGTACCATGGGTTTGCCGCATTTAGGACAGTCCTTTACCGGTTCGCTATCCTGGATTTTTTCAACAATTTCAATATTGCCTTTTTCATCCCTTGTGTAGTTACTGGTAAAGCTGCACTCGGGATATCCCGTACAGGCCAGAAAATGTCCGTTTCTGCCGATTTTGATATTAACGGGTTTTCCGCATAAAGGACATTTAATATCGGTTTCAATGCCTACGCCTTTGACGGAAACCATATCGTCCTTGGCGTTATCCAGGGTGGTTTTAAAATCGGAATAAAATGCTTTTAACAGGTCAACTTCGTTGAGTTTTCCCTGTTCCACATCATCAAGATTGGTCTCCATCTGGGCCGTGAATGAAATGTCTAAAAGGTCGGGAAATGCACGGACTAGAAGATCATTGACAATAAAGCCAAGCTCGCTGGGGGTGAAATACCGTTTGATCAGATCCACATATCCTTTATCCTGGATCACGGCTATGATGGATGCATAGGTGGATGGCCTGCCGATGCCGTTTTTTTCAAGCTCTTTGACAAGGGATGCTTCGGAAAATCTGGGTGGGGGCTTGGTAAAATGCTGGTCTGGATTGATTTTACGAGTTGCCAGCTGTTCCTTGGGTTCCACCGGCGGCAGGGACTGTATATCTTTTTCACTGCTTTTTTCCTGGGTTGCATACAACCGCATGAATCCGTCAAAACGGGTCGTAGATCCGGAAACGGAAAACAGGTATTTTTCTGTTGCCTCAATTAGGATGGATTTCTGGTCGATCAGGGCCTGATTCATCTGGGAGGCCACAAATCGTTTCCATATCAGATCATAGAGTTTGAACTGGTCGGGTGACAGAAAGGATTTAAGGTTTTCAGGAGTATTGTAAACCGATGTGGGACGGATGGCTTCATGGGCATCCTGGGCCTTGTTTTTGTTTTTAAAAAATCTGGGCGCATCCAGAGCATATTCGTCTCCATAGGATTTGCGGATCAGGCCTAAAGCCTCCTCGGCCGCTTCCGGAGCAATACGGGTGGAATCGGTACGCATGTAAGTGATCAGACCGTCTGGTCCACCGCTGCCAATCTCAATGCCTTCATATAGCTGCTGGGCAACAACCATGGTTTTTTTTGCGGAAAAGCGAAGCCGGTTAATGGCATCCTGCTGGAGTTTACTGGTGATAAAAGGCGGTAACGGATTGCGCTTGATGGTTTTGTTTTTGATTTCCCGAACGATGAAATTGGCCTTTTCAAGGTCTGCCACAATGGCATGGGCCTGTTCCGCATTGGTGACCTTGGTTTTTTTGCCGGATATTTTTATCAATGCCGCATTGAAAATCGGCGGATTTGCCGCCTCAAGATCCGCGGTAATCGTCCAGTATTCTTCCGGCTTAAACACCCGGATTTCCCGCTCCCTGTCACAGATGATTTTAACGGCCACGGACTGAACTCGACCGGCACTGAGTCCTCTTTGGACCTTTTGCCATAAAAGCGGTGATATCTGGTAGCCCACTAGCCGGTCCAGTTTTCTTCTGGCCTGTTGGGCGTCATACTTGTCCACATCCGGTTGTGTTGGATGGGAAAGGGCATCGGCAATACCTTTTTTTGTTAATTCATGGATAAGAACCCGGTGGAATTTGCGATCCTTTTTTTTCAGAATATCCATGATATGAAAGGCAATGGCTTCCCCTTCACGATCCGGGTCAGGGGCAAGGAATATTTCATCCGTGTCACCGGCAGTTTTTTTCAGATTGGAAATGACCTTGGATTTATCTTTTATATTGACATATTTGGCCTTAAAATTGTCGTCCACATCAATCCCCAGGTTTTTTACCGGAAGGTCGCGGATGTGGCCGGCACTGGCCGCCACATTATAGTCCTTTCCGATATATTTTTTCAGGGTTTTGATTTTGGTTGGCGATTCGACAATGATAAGCGGCTTTGCCAATTTTATTCCTCCAAGATTGAAAATTTATTGCCTGGATGACGAACAATCAGCCCTGATAATTCCAAGTCAAGTAGGGCTGCAGAAACCTGGGCACTCGTCAGACCGCTTGATGCGGTGATATGATCAATATGTTCGGGGTAAAGATCGAGGTGTTTATATACCATGGTCTGGATTTTGTCCATGGTTGGTTTATTTTTTGTCGGTTCAAATGAGGGTGTTTCATATGCGGCATGAACAAACTGGGACAGTTCATCAATGATGTCCATCTCATTTTCTATGAGGTGCGCACCCTGTTTGATCAGATGGTGAGTCCCCCGGCTTTTGGAGGATTTGATGCTGCCCGGAACGGCAAATACCTCGCGGTTGTATTCACCGGCTAAGCGTGCAGTAATCAGAGACCCGCTTTTCTGGGCGGCTTCCACCACAACCGTACCGCAGGACAAACCAGCAATGATCCTGTTGCGCCGGGGAAAATTGCCGGGCAACGGAGCCGTGTCCGGAAAAAATTCGGAGATGACGGCCCCCTGTTTTCTGATCCGGCAGTACAAGGGTCGGTTGTGTCTAGGATAGATATGATCAAGGCCTGATCCAAGAACTGCCAATGTCTGCCCGGTTTTATTTTCAAGTGCGCCTTTGTGGGCAGCAGTATCAATTCCCAGGGCCATACCGGACACAATGGTAAAACCAAATGCCGTAAGGCGTTGTGCAAGGTAATAGGCAGTATCTATGCCGTACCGGGTTGCATTTCGTGATCCCACAATGGAGATACAGGGCGCATTAATATCGAATGTACCGTCATAAAATAAAAGGGCGGGGGGATCGGGAATTTCTTTTAGCAGGGCAGGGTATTCAGGTTCGGTTAACACCACAACCCGGTATCCGGATTCCTGGGCCTGGATAAGGCGTTTTTCGGCACTCGATTCAAATCCTTTGTGTCCAAGAAGACTTTTTATGGATCTGGAAGATATATCCGGTACAGATAACAGTTGTGTCTTAGATGCCGTTAAAATGGCTTCGGGTGTTTTAAAATGTTGAATCAGATTTTTGATTACACGGGGGCTTAGACCCGGCAGTTCCGTTAAAAGAAACCAGGGTAAATATGTGTCCGGACAGGGTACCATTTAAATAACTACTGGGTTTGGGAAAGTTTTTGTTGGGCTTTGTCTGCTGCCGGTGAAAAGGGATAGCGGGTAATGACTTGCTTGAAGTAGTCATTGGCCTGGTTGACATTGTCTAAGGACATATATGAATAACCTGTTTTAAGCAGTGCGTCCGGGACTTTTTGACCCTTGGGATAGGTCTGGATAAGCGTTTTAAAAATTTTTGCAGCCATTTCATAATCACCTGTGGTGTAGCTGCATTCCCCAAGCCAGTAAAGAGCGTTGTCTGCCAGATCATGATCTGGAAATTTTTTAACAAAATCTGAAAAAAGTGCCTGGGCCATAGGAATATTACGTTCGCGCAGCAACAGGACCCGACCTTTTTTGTAAAGCTTGACAGGATCTAATTTTCCGGGTTTTTCAGGAGATGCCGGTCGATCCTGATTGGGAGGGGACGCTGGGTACGCCTGTTTTGGGGGCGGCGATGGTTGAGTTTGTGCCCCGACCTTTTTTTCCAGCAGTGCCAACCGGTTTTCGATTCCGGTAATTTTTTCTTCCAGATGGCTGGTGCGGATATCCTGGCCAAGTGATGTATCTATCGGCACTGATGTGGCGTCAGGCACAGTCACATTGGTGGTCTGTGCCTGATCGGCAGTCGTCAGTTTATAAGTTTTCAGCGACCCGCAGGAGACGGTCAAAAATGGAATAAGAAAAAGCAGCGCAATCCTTGAAATAGGTTGTCTGGATGCGAGCATAATCGTTATCCTTACTTTTTTCTATGGGCCATAAAAACAAGGGGAGATGCAATGAAAATGGATGAATAGGTACCCACCACCACCCCGATGATCATGGCAAAGGCAAAGTTGTGAATGATTTCTCCGCCGAGCAGGAAAAGTGCCAGCAAGACAACCAATGTGGTCAACGATGTCAATATGGTCCGTGACAGGGTTTCATTGATACTCCGGTTAAACAGGTCCGCTACCATGGTATGGTCTGAATTCCCCTTGATATTTTCCCGGATTCGGTCAAAAACGATAATGGTGTCGTTCAGTGAATAACCGATGATGGTCAAAAGGGCTGCAATGATCTGCAGGGAAAAATCAAGGTTAAGCAGGGAAAATACCCCCACGGTAATAGTCACATCGTGAATCAGGGCCACAATGGCGCCAATGGCGTACTGAAGTTGCAGATACCAGAATAGCACCAGAGAGACAATTAGGGCGGCTGCAATCAAAACAGGCATGGACAGGTTGAAGACGGATAAAAAGTAGACCGCCGCCATCAATGCGCCTGCGGTGATTCCGGCAATGGTCCATTTTTGTTCAAAACGACCCGATATGTAAATCGTGATAAAGAGCAGGGAATAAAAAATAGCCAGAAGCGCATTCTTTTTTAAATCTTTTCCCACCTGGGGGCCGACCATTTCCACACGCCGGATATCAGGCTCAAGGGATGTGGCTTCTTTTAGTCCTTTTGAAACGGTGTCAGACAGCTGATCGCCCAAGGCGTCGGTGTCACTGGAGGTGCGGATCAGGTATTCATTTGCCTCCTGCTCACCAAATCCCTGGACAGATACATCTTTAAGGCCAATCTCGTCCAATCCTTTACGGATGTCGGAAACATCAACCTTCTGGGGGAATTTTACCTGTACCAGGGTGCCGCCGGCAAAATCAATGCCGTAATTGGGACCATTATGAATAATCAGGGAGACAATACCTGCCAGAATCAGGATCAGGGAAAACACAAATCCGATTTTGCGTTTTCCCATAAAATCGATATTGGTACCAGGCTTGATAAACTGCATGATGATAAGTTCCTTATATGCTCAATGTGTCGGATTGTTTGTTTGCAAGAATCATATCGTAGATGCTCTTGGACAGGATCAGGGCAGTAAACAGACTGGCCACGATACCAAGACCCAGGGTTACGGCAAATCCCTTGATGGGACCTGTGCCGAACTGAAACAGAACAGCGGCTGCGATTAACGTGGTAACATTAGCGTCCATGACGGTCAACGTAGCACGGTCATACCCGGCATTCACCGCTGCCCTGGGAGACCGGCCGGCTCGAAGCTCCTCCCGGATTCGTTCAAAGATAATAACATTGGCATCCACTGCCATGCCAATGGTCAGGATGATACCGGCAATACCCGGCAAGGTCAAAGTAGCACCGAAAAAAGCCAGTCCACCACCGATCAGAAAAATATTCACAACCAGGGCAATGTCGGCGATCAGACCTGCCCCCCTGTAATAAATGACCATGAAAAGAACAACCAGGGCACCGCCTACCAGCATAGACATCAGGCCTGTGCGAACGGAGTCTGCACCCAGGGTGGGGCCAACGGTTCGTTCCTCAATGATTTTAACCGGCGCCGGCAAAGAACCGGCCCGCAAGGCAATGGCAAGGTCCGTGGCTTCTTCAAGAGTAAAATGCCCAGTGATTACAGCCTTACCGCCGGAAATGCGGTCCTGGATATTGGGCGCGGAGTATACATTCTTATCCAGTACAATGGCCAGCCGTTTGTTAATATTGGCACCGGTGATCCGTTCAAAGGTTCTGGCACCTTTACGACTGAATTCAATGCCCACCTGGGGCTGCTGGAACTGGTCAAACTCCACCCGGGCATTGGTTAATTGGCTGCCGTCAAGCTCCACATGCTTTTTGATCAGAAACGGCGTTCTGGCCTGATTGCCTGTTCCGGCATTTTTTCTCAGCTGGTAAAGAATTTCATCTCCAACAGGCGGCTTGCCGCGTAAAGCGGCATTGACATCGCCTTGTTCATCCACAAGCTGGAATGTAAGTTGAGCGGTTTTTCCAATCAGGCCTTTGGCCCGTTCAGGATCACTGATACCCGGCAGCTGCAGAAGGATTCTGTTGCCGCTCTGGATTCTGATATCCGGTTCACTGACGCCAAATTCATCAATACGGTTTCGAATCGTTTCCAGGGCCTGTTCCGTAGCCATTTTTTTGATGGAATCCGATTCCTTGTCAGGCAGGCGCAGAGTAAAGGAAATTCCGCCGCTAATATTTTTTACCGAAGGAATCTCAAGGCCTGCATATTCATCCGACAACAGTTTTTCCACACCTGATTTGTTGTCTGCACCTGATATTTTGGCTATTATTTTATGATCAGAGGCCTTGTCAATGCCCATATGCTGTATCTTTTCATTTTTTAGATCCAGTTTAAGCTGGCTGATGGTACGGTCAAGCTCGGCGTTAACCGCTTCTTCGCTTTGTACCTCAAGGATTAAGTGCATGCCGCCCTGCAGGTCAAGGCCAAGGTTGATTTTTTTATGGGGCCAGGTATTGGTAAACGTGGGAAGCAGGCATACGACTGCAGCAACAATGACCCCCAGAATCAATACGCGCTTTATGGTAAAAAATTTCAATCTCATCACTCCTGAAGGATTTGGTTAATTTTTTTCTTTGGATTTTGTTTGGGCTTCATTATCGGAGATCAGGCCGCCAATGTTTCCTCTTGAAACCTTAATTTTAACTTTTTCGGCAATTTCAAGACCAATGGTGGTGTCATCTATGGAGACAATGGTGCCGAAAATACCGCCGGACGTTACAACCCGGTTGCCTTTTTTAAGATTGTCGATCATTGCCTTATGTTCTTTGGCTTTTTTCTGCTGGGGTCTGATGAGCAGGAAATAAAAAATGGCGAACAGAATAATAATGGGTAAAAAACCGGCTATTCCTCCGCCTTGTCCGGCCTGTCCACCAGTGGCGCCCATGGCGTATGCATTGCTAATAAACATGTTCCTCCTCCTTCTTCAATAGGGTAAGTTTTTTTTAACTTTTTTAGTGTCCGTCCAGAAATAAGACTTTTTGTTCAAGTTCAAAGCGGATAAAAATTTTAACCACAGGCATATATTGAATATTCCGAGGATAAAAATTTTCATCCAACGCGGAAATTGGGCAAAAAGCTATTTATGGATGGGCACAGATTAATGTACAGGTATCCAGATATTACTTCCATCAAACCGGAGTCTGTCCACATGATTAATGTCAATTTGTTCAAGCAGGGCAAATATCTCATCCATATTGTAGATGACCACCTTGCTTAAAGGGTCTATGATGTTTACATCCGCGGTCACCTTTTTTTCTTTTAGATTATAAATAATCACCATGGCTTCCGAGAATTTTAAAATTTTTCCGATACCCGAACTCATGCCTGAGCTTTCGGGTTCATCAGCGGTTTCCCCTAAGCGAATACCTTTCCGGGTATAATACTCTTTGAGCATCCTGAAGTGGACGTTCCAAATATTGTCTTTTGGCTGGACCACATAAACCCCGTAGGTGGTTAACGCCCCGGGCTTTTGGGCCCCGGATTCGTCAAGTTCCTTTTCAAGCACCTTGCCCTTATCGGCAAATGCCTGCTCAATCACCTTTTCCATGGAAACCGTATTACCTCCCACGGTAAAGGTTTCATCGGATTTGACAATCAGATCCACACTATTATTGAGACCTAAGTCTTTTTTTCGGGCCGTCATCAGATCCTTCATAATGCTTTCTTTTGCAAGTTCATTATAGTCAATGGCCGCGGGTTTGCTTATCTGTTTGACCACAGCACCAGGCAAAGAATCTATTTTTGGGGCCCCGGATTTATCCTGGGTGACGTCCGTATTTTGCTCTTCTGTTCGCATCGTGTTGCCGGGTAGCCTCTCCATGACAATCCAGACCACTATAAGGGCTGCTGCAATTACCACGGCAAGGGCGATGATAGGCATTTTTTGCTTGTAAGTACTCAAAGCCTCTCCTTTCTAAACGCACCTAAGGTCGTTTCAGATACAATAAAAAATTAGACATTGTCAAGTAGACCTTACTTACAACTATTAATTAACGCTGTTCTGGCCGGAAACCATGCTTCTGTCTATTTCAATATTTATGCGGACTTGACGTTTTGTTTCAAGCTCAAGAAGTTCTTCCCTTTTGGAATTAAGCATGTAATAGGCGACGTCTTCTGGTACCCGGCAGATAAATTTTTGATCAGGTTCTGCTTTCAGGGTTTTTAGCGCCAATATTCGAAGCAGTGCAAGTGCCTGTATTTCAACAGACGGTGTCAGACCCCGGCCATTGCAATGTCTGCAGATTTCATAGGACCCGTAAGTGATGGAATGGCGGATTCTTTGCCTGGACATTTCAAGAAGTCCGAAGGCGGTAATTCCTCCTACCTTAGTTCTGGCCTTATCGGATTTTAAATGTTTTTTCATAGTCTTGGTGATATCTGCCTTGTGGCGGCGTTCCTTCATGTCAATGAAATCCACCACAATAAGCCCGCCCATATCCCGCAGTCTCAACTGCCGTGCCACTTCTTCAGCCGCTTCGAGGTTGGTGTGATAGGCTGTCTCCTCAATGCTGTTTTTTTTTGTGGACTTGCCGGAGTTGACATCAATGGAAACCAGGGCTTCGGTTTGTTCAATAACCAGAAAACCACCGGATTTAAGAGCCACATCTCTTTTGTAAATGGAAGATATCTGCTCCTCAAGCTGGTATTTTGTAAAAATGGGTTTTTCACTTTTGAACAGCCGGACGATTTTTTTCTGTTTGGGTGCAATCATCCCGATGAAGTCCAGAACTTCTTTGTAGGTGTCTGGATTGTCAATGAGGATCTCTTTGATATCTGTTGTAAAATAGTCCCTTAAAGAACGAACGGCCAGGCTTTGTTCCTTGTAAAGCAGACAGGGGGCCTGGTTTTCCAAAGCCAGTTTGTCGATGTTTTTCCATACGCGCATCAAATACCGAAGATCTGATGTCAGCAAGGTTTTGGTGGCGCCCTTGCCTGCGGTTCTGACAATCATTCCGAAGCCTTCGGCAATTGTCATGCCCTTGAGAATTCCAACCAGCCGTTTTCGTTCATCGTCCTCAACAATTTTGCGGGAAACCCCCCGGGTATTGTTACCCGGCATAAGTACGCCAAAACGACCGGGAAGGGATATATAGGTGGTGAGCATGGCCCCTTTGAGATTAATCGGGTCTTTGGCGACCTGGACAATCATTTCTTGGCCTTTTTTAATTAAGTTGAACAGGGATCTGTTATTTTTTTCGATTTCCTGGAAATAATCCGGGTGTATTTCGTTTTTTTGCAAAAATCCGTTTTTCTCGGCGCCGTAATCCACGAACACGGCCTGCAGACTGGGTTCCACCCGGGTGACAATCCCTTTATATATATTACCTTTAGTTGCCGCTTTAGCGGCTGTTTCAATGTGAAATTGATCCAGTTTGTTGTCAAAAACCATGGCTATACGGTTTTCTTCCGGATCCACTGCATTAATTAGAATTTTTCTAGTCATTCATGATCTCATTTTCGTTTTAATCGTTTAAATTGGGTATGTATCTGCATGCACTTAAATGAAATATTTTTAACGCACTGCAGATTTATATGTCTTAAAGCTTGCCACAACTTTTTGTTACCCGGCCATGGCGGCTTTTTTCTGTTTGAGAATGTCGAAATATGTCTGAATACGCTCTACATACTGAACCGGTTCCCAGCCCCGGGCATATCCGTATTTTGTCTGATTATAATATTTTGCCTTGGATAACAGAGGAAGTGTCGCCTTGATCCCTTTCCAGGTATTGGGATCGTGCCCTTCCTCCTTTGCCAGATTTATGGCATCTTTGACGTGTCCGTATCCGATATTATAACTTGCAAGGGCAAACAACAGTCGCTGGGATTCATCTTTTATATAATTAAACCGTTTGTACATCAATGCCAGATATTTTATCCCTGCGCGGATGCTTTGTTGAGGGTCCAAGCGGTTTTTAATGCCCATTTCCTTGGCGGTTATTTCAGTGACCTGCATCAATCCGAGAACATTGCTAAAACTTTTTGCTTCCGGATCAAAGTGGGATTCCTGGTACACAATGGCCGCGATCAGACGCCAGTCAAATCCGTGTTTGGCAGACTCTGCTTTAATTACGTTTTTGTATTTGGGCAACTGGGTCTTTATGCGGTTATGGAATTTTTTCAGTTCATAGGCGTCAAAATTGTCGATATTGCCATAATATCTGGTTGTGATGCGTTTCAGGATGCCGGTGTTGGTTGCATAAAGAAAGAATTTGTTGACCTGCTTGAGCATCTCACTATCATTTCTCCGGACCGCCCAAGCCAGGGATTCACGTTCCTGGATGGGAATTCCAATGCGTATATCCGGAAAAAAACGCCGGCTGAGCAGGGCGATATTAGAATTGGCTATGGTGAACTTAATCTCCCTGTCATGAACCATGCCGATGAGTTCTTCGGTGGGGATGTTGTTATGCAGCACATACTCCAGAGGTAGACCCGAAGCCTTCATATCTGCCAGCCTGTAATGATAGGATGTCCCTCGCCTGACATGAAAAACTTTAAATTTCATGTTTTTGATGTCCTTGGGACTAAAGATGAGGTTATGGTGAATAATACGCTGCTGTATAGTCATGTAGGGAATCGAAAAATCTACATATTCCAGGCGTGGGGCAGTAATGGGAATCCCTGCGGCAATAAAATCGCCTTTACCCTGCTTGAGATACGCGAACATGTTATTCCAGCCCGGTGTTATGACATCAAGTTCCACATTCATGAATTTGGCAAACTCCCGGGCCAGATCATACTCAAAACCCGTGGGTTTGTTATTGTATTGATAATAGGTGTTAATGGCCTTGCTGGTGATCAGGCGCAGTTTGCCGTTTTTGCGTATTTTTTCAACGGTATTCAGGGTGCTGCCGATTTCCTGGTGGTGAATCAGCACACAAAATCGTACAACCCCTAAGGTCGCAATAATAAGGAATAAAAATATAAAATGTTTAGTTAAAAATAATTTCATTAATCCGTATCATCTCTCGCCGGCTGGGGGGAGATAATTTCAAGGTGATCTACGTTTCTGTATCCACGGGGAAGCAATTTCCCCCGTCGCCCCCTTGTACTTGTGTAGTCCTGCTGGTTGCCTGGTGTCAGCCGCAAGAAATGTTTGCCCGAATATATAACAAGATTCGAACTTAGAGGCAATATTTTTAGAAACTTAAGCTTTTCAGGACTATTTTGGCTTTTGCCGGATGCCGGAATGTGAATTATTTTATTGCCCTTGCCTTTTTTCAGGCGCGGCAGTTGGTTGACCGGGAAGATCAGCATCCTGCCGCTGGTGGTGATTGCGGCAATGCTGTCGGAATTGACGTCTGGTATGGGAAGCGGCGCCATGGGCACATCATTTTGGGATAAAGTGATCACTGCCTTTCCGTTTTTAAAATTGGTTAAAAAATCACTGAACTTGATGATATATCCATAACCATTGTCAGCACCGTTGAGAAACAGGTCGTCATCTTCGGCGGCTATCATGGTGTAGATGGTGGTATCCGGGGCAAGGGTCAGATGCCCTGTGACAGGTTCCCCGTTTCCTCTGGCCGAGGGAAGGACATGGGCGAACAGGGTATATGCCCGGCCCGAGGTATCAATGAGCACAATGGGTTTGTCGGATCGGATGCGCAGGTGGCACAGTAGTTGGTCCCCGGTTTTAAATTTTACATTTGCAGGATCTATATCATGGCCCTTTGCTGTCCGTATCCATCCATTGGCTGACAGGATAATGGTGACAGGCTCCACCTCAATAACATCCGTAACCGAGAATGCTTCGGCATCTTTGCGTGTTTTGATGGGGGATCTGCGCTTATCTCCAAAGTTTTTGGCGTCTTCTTCAATTTCTTTGATTATAAACGTCTTAAATGCTTTAGGAGAGTTCAAAAGTTTATCAAGGCGCGCCTTTTCTTTGGAAAGCGCGGCCATCTCCTCGGTGATTTTGATCTCTTCCATTCGGGCAAGCTGGCGCAACCGGATTTCCAGGACCGCCTTAACCTGGATTTCGGACAGGCCAAAGGTGTCCATGAGTTCTTTGGCCGGATCATCTGTCCTGCGTATGATTTCGATTACCTGATCAAGGTTCAGGTAAACGGTTTTAAATCCTTCCAGAATATGCAGCCGGCTGACAATTTTTTCCAGATGAAACCGGAATTTTTTTTCAATGGTTGCTCTTCGGAAATTCAGCCATTCGTTCAGGATCGTTTTTAAACTTTTTACCCTTGGCCGACCGTCAAGACCGATCATGTTCATGTTGATTGAAAAGGATTTTTCAAGATCCGTGGTGGCAAAAAGATGGTCTGCCAGAATATTAAGATCCACGCGGTTTGACCGTGGCATTACCACCAACCGTGTGGGGGCCTCGTGGTCGGATTCATCCCGCAGATCCGACACCATGGGCAGTTTTTTTGCACTGATCTGGGCTGCGATCTGCTCGTAAATTTTTTCAGAGGATGCATGATAGGGAAGGGCTGTGAATACCAGTTCTCCGTCTTCTATGATATACTGGGCCCGCATTTTTACACGCCCCTTGCCTTTCTCATAGATGTCGCCAATTTCGTTTGCCGGGGTTATGATTTCAGCTTGTGTGGGAAAATCAGGACCTTTAATAAATTTACACAAGTCTTTTGCATCGGCATTTTCATTTTCAATAAGGAAAATTAAGGCTTTTGCCACCTCTCTTAGATTATGGGGCGGGATGGAGGTGGCCATGCCCACGGCGATGCCGGTGGTGCCGTTGAGCAGAATATTAGGCAGACGGGCCGGCATCAGGGACGGTTCTTCCAAAGTGCCATCGAAATTGGGAACCCACCCCACCGTACCCTGTTCCAGTTCGTCCAAAAGGATTTTTGCATACCTGGACAGTCTTGATTCAGTATACCGCATGGCTGCAAAGGATTTGGGATCATTGGGGTCACCCCAGTTGCCCTGTCCGTCCACCAGCGGATATCTTAAGGAAAACGGCTGGGCCATCAGAACCATGGCTTCATAGCAGGCTGCATCGCCGTGGGGGTGAAATTTACCCAGAACATCGCCCACGGTTCTGGCCGATTTCTTGAACTTGGCCGTGGAAGAGAGCCCCAACTGGCTCATGGAGTATATGATTCTGCGCTGGACAGGTTTGAGCCCGTCCCCGATATGGGGCAGAGCCCGATCCAGAATGACATACATGGAATAGTTTAGGTACGCGTTTTGGGTAAACTCTTTGAAGGGTAGGCGTTCAAATTCTTCAACACTGGAACTTGGGATCTGGGTCATTCGTATTAAATCTCTTTGATTACTCCATGGGTTTCAATCCAGCGTTTCCGGTCCCGGGCCCTTTTTTTGCTCAAAAGCATATCCATGACCTGGAATACATCATCCTTTTCTGACGTTCGGACATTATCTGTTGCCGGGGAGTCAGGGGGACATTTGTTTTCAGATAAGGCTGATGACAATTCTTCGTTTTCCCGTGCCGTGCCGGTGTTTTGTTCGCCGGCGTCTGGTTCGTCCGTAATTGTTAACTGGACTAGGCGCCGGGAGTCCGGGGCAATGGTGGTCTCCCGTAGCTGGGATGGGTTCATCTCCCCTAAGCCCTTGAAACGTTGGACATTGATTTTGGATGGCTTTTTTCTGCGGCTCAATCGCTTGATGATGGCGTTTTTTTCTGAATCATCGAGGGCATAAAATACCTCTTTTCCCTTGTCAACCCGGTAAAGGGGGGGCATGGCAACAAATACATGGCCCTGCCGCACCACTTCCGGGAAGTGTTTTAGAAAAAGTGCACACAAGAGGGTCGCAATATGCAGACCATCGGAGTCTGCATCAGCCAAAATACATAATTTGTTGTAGCGCAGTTTGGAAATATCCTTTGATCCCGGGACTACACCTAATACCTGGGAAATATCACGGATTTCCTTGGATTCAAGTATGGCTGAAGAACTTAAATCCCAGGTATTTAAAATTTTTCCCCGCAAGGGCATGATGGCCTGGAAGCGTCTGTCTCTGGCCTGCTTGGCCGAACCGCCGGCAGAGTCTCCCTCCACAAAAAAAAGCTCCCGCTGTCTTTGGTCATCACTGGTGCAGTCTGACAATTTGGCCGGTAAAGAGGCTCCGCTGGTCCGGGTTTTCAGCGTCACTTTTTTGCGTTTTCTTTCACGACGTCTGGCATTTTCAATGGCTGCCAGGGCAAGGGCTTCGCCTAACGCCACATTTTGGTTCAGCCATAAACTAAAAGCGTCCCGGACTTGAATATTAACCAGGCTTGCACAGTGCCGTGAGGAGAGACGTTCTTTGGTCTGGCCTGAAAACTGGGCTTCCACAAGTTTTACGGACAGTACATATCCCACATTTTGCCAGATATCCTCAGGGGTAAGAAACACACCTTTAGGCAGAAGGTTTCGAAATTTGCAGAACTCTTTAACAGATTCCAGCAAGCCGGACCTGAAACCGTTGACATGGGTACCCCCAAGTTTTGTGGGAATAAGGTTGACATAGCTCTCCTCAATGTCAAGAGCATCTTCCAGCCCCCAGTTCACCGCCCATACAGCCTTTAAATCATCATTGTCAGCAGATCCTGTGAACGGTTCCGGAAAAATAGTCTTGGAGCTGCTGATCATTTCTTGAAAATATTGATCCAGGCCCTGGTCGTAATGCCAGGAGTCGGTTTCTCCGGTTTGTTCAACGGTAAAGGTGGTGGTCAGCCCCTGGCACAGAACCGCCTTGGATTTAAGCGCTGCCCGGATGGCGACCACATTGAATTGATCTGTATCAAAATAGGCCGAATCCGGTTTAAAATTCAGCGTAGTTCCCGTATTGGCGGCTTTTCCGACCTCTTCCAGGTCTTTTGTTTTAGCGCCGTTTTGAAATTCAATTGTGTACCGTTTTTTGTCCCGGCAAATATCAATGCACAGATGAATAGACAGGGCATTGACCACCGAAACACCTACCCCATGAAGCCCGCCGGAAAAAGCATAATCCTTGTTTGAGAATTTGGCGCCTGCATGCAGCTTGGTCATGATCAGTTCGACACCGGAAATACCTTCCTCGGGGTGAATGTCCACGGGCATTCCCCGGCCGTTGTCCGATACAATGATTCTGTTGTCCTGTGTCAGGGTGACATCAATGCGTGTGGCAAAACCTGCAATGGCCTCATCGACACTGTTGTCAATAACTTCAAAGGCCAGATGGTCCGGGCTTGATGTGTCCGTGTACATGCCAGGTCTGCGCTTGACCGGATCAAGGCCCTTGAGCACCTCGATGGACCGGGCATCATACCCTTGGTCTGCGGTCTTGTCCTGTATTCTGCCATCAAATAAGTTCATAAAATAGTTCTGGTATGATATACAATATTAAAGCACTATTGAAGATTGTATCGAAATTTTAAATTAAACTTAAATCATATACCAAATTTGAATTAAAATATAGCCCGGCATGACATAAAATTTTAAAACCACCTGGACTATGGGAGTTGACACAGCAGTATGGATGACTCTAATCCTGGATTTGATCGTCAAACCTTTGATGGTTATTGGAAGAACCTTGATGAACAACAGCGTAAGGACCTGGTCCTTCATGCGCCACAATTACCAGTTTACCTTGGTCTTCTGCCAATTTTAAGCAGTGTTTTTTCAACCCATTACCCTTTAAGGGAAGTGGGAAAAAAAAGTTTAACCTCAATGACTTTTGTTATTCGGAAGAATATTGAAACACCGCTGGAAAATAAACCGTTGAAACAGGCACAGGCCGAAGCATTTCAGGGGGCAGCCCTGATTTACCGCAAGATCTTTATGCAAATGGCATTTTCAGATAAAAGCGTCCTTATCCAGGCGCTTATGAATATTGGGAATGTCGGCGCTTTTTTTGCCTTCAAAGCCATTTACCTGGAACGGGTGTCACAGGATGTGATAAAAAATTGTATCAAGAATCTGGATGACCGGCTTCGTTTGACTTTTGCCGATCAATATCTGCAGGCAAATCCTGCTGTCCGTCTGCGTTTTGCCGGCTTGTTTCGCTATGTGCTTGCCGGCGTTAAGCAGCGTCAGGCCGTGACCTGGTACTATGCAGGTCTGTTTGACCGGGGCCGGGATGTTGACCCTTATTTGAATAATATTGACGCATCGTTGCGAAACCCTTTACTCATAGAAGAGAATGAGCTGTTGTCCCCGGATTATCAAGATAGGATTGCCGGCCTTAAAGCCATCTCAATGATGCGATCAAAGGTGCCTTTACGAGTTTTTAAAAAAGCGTTGGCCCAAGAAACCGTAAAAAAGATCAGGATGGCTGTATACGGTCTGATTGAAAATTCATCCTTTGGGCTGTACCCGGAACTGTTCGAGCCCGTGCTTCAGCGGCTTCAGCACGCCAAAACCAATGAGGCCGTCAGCGCGTTTAAAGCCCTTGTTGTGACCGGCAGACATCCTTTTCACAAGGTCATGGAGATAGTTCGAAATACGAACGCTTCCATTATTCCCATCATCCACATGGAAATTTCGGCGCTGTCCAGACTCTCCTTTTTTGCGCTCCAGGACATTGCCCTGAATAAGGATGCCTATCAGGGTGAAAATTATGATATCAACCTGGCATGTATTTTCGGGATGATAAAAAAACGTCCGGAACGGGTGGTCAGGATTTTAAAAGAGAACGTAGGTCTTTGCGGCTCGGACCGGATCAGGAAAGAAGTGGACAGGCTCATGGTAAAAACCCAAAGTCTGCTGCTCAAGGAACGCAAAAGTATTGCCGCTCCTTTTAAGGACATCCAGACACAAATGCCCGAAAAAAAATCCATGGTCACCTTTTTCAAATCCATATTCAAGGATCCGGTCCAAAAAAAACTGGATGATTTAAAGCAGCGGATTATTCCCCAGGATCTGGATCTCGAGAAAGCAGTTATTCGGGACCTGGATCTGTCCGGGCTGGATTTAACCCGATCCGTTCTTAATCTGACCCATGCACAGATTGTTAATACGTTGATGACAGGCATTCATGTGTCAGGCGGTATATGCCGCAATACCCTGTTTTACAATATGAATCTGAATGGGGCTGTGTTTGATTTGACCTGTTTTGATAATGCTGTTTTTGTCAATGTATCTGCCCAAAATACAAAATTCAGTCAGTGCAGTTTTCAAAACGCCTCTTTTTATAATTGTAATTTCAATGGGGCAGACATGAGCGATGCTCTGTTCATTGAGGCAATCATGGCAAAATCTTCTTTTAACGAAACAAATTTGACCTGTGCTGTTTTTGCACATGCGCGACTATCAGGCCTTTCCTTTGCTAATGCCTGGCTTCATATGGCGGATTTCACTAATGCGAGGGCCCGGTTTTGCCGGTTTGCATCGCATGCGGCCATGGATCTGCGTACCCGGGATCTAAATTATAATGACAGGGAATACCAACTCAGCTTCAATGACCTGCCAAGAATTGATCCCAGGGTAGTTAATGAAATCAACATGCTCATTTTCTGTGAGTTTATTCATTTCGGACAGGCAAAATTTCTCAAACAGAATAAATTGAGTCTTCTGGCTGCCTTTGATATCTTTAAGCCGGAACAGGCGGATTTTTTTCAACTTCTTCCTTTATTGCTCCATGAAAATATTGCGATGCCGGAAACCAGCAACGTTCCGTCGTCAACGCCTTGTGGCGTGGCAGATTATTTGCCTTCAAGGGAGGTCGAACGGGTTGGCCGGCAATATCTGGGAGGCGCCAATGTTCTCATCCGCCGGCATCCGGATCCTTGCATTCTTGCGATATATTCCATGGGAAGTGTTGGGTCTGTTGCCCAGACTGCCGAGTCCGACATTGATTATTGGATTTGTATAGATGAAAAACGGTTGGGTGGCCAGGCAATCGATCTTTTGCGCCGGAAATTTGATGCCCTGGAAGGCATGGCTCTGGATCGGTTTAAAATTCAGGTCACCTTTTTTCTTGTGGATATTTTCAAAGCTCGTGATAATGACTTTGGCGGTTCCTCCCAGGAAAGTTCAGGCTCTGCCCAGGCCCGGTTGCTCAAGGAGGAGTTTTACCGGACCATGATCCATGTGGCAGGCAGGCTACCATTGTGGACGGCGCTTCCAACCAGCATCAGTATCAATTACTATAATCTGATTTTTGACTGCATCAATCGTCTGCCCGGTACTAAACGGTATATTGACCTGGGTGATATTCATGCCGTACCACGAAATGAATATTTTGGCGCGTCTATCTGGCAGATGTTTAAGTGGCTGAAAAGCCCTTTTAAATCAGTTATTAAAATGGCTTTGCTGGAAAAATACATAAATACCTATGGCCGGGAACCCATGCTGTGCAATGAGTATAAAAATGAATGGATGAATTCAGGGACCCATCTGAAGCCGGGGCAGAACGATTCCTATATTATTTTGCTCAATACCATGATTCAGTTTTATATGAAGTCGGGAGATACTCGTTCCATCAAGCTTTTGCTCACCTGTTTTTTTCTTAAATTGGGAATTACAAAACAATCGGAGTTGGATTCCAGTGTTTTTGGCCTGCGACGCATCCTTTTGGGAAGGTGCCTGCGGGAATGGGAGTGGACCCAGGAGAAGGTGTTTGAGATCGGCCGGTTTAAATCCTGGCCTTATGCCGCCATTCACCGCCTTTCCTTGACCATAGAACAGTATATGATAACACGGTACACGGACCTTAAAAGCCGGTTCAGGGATGATGCCGAGCTGGCGATTTCCGAGCAGGATCGTATGGTCCTTGAGCGCAAGGTGGACATTCAGTTCCAGGATAAGCCGGGTAAAATTAAAAAACTGCTTTTAATTTCAAGTGGAGATCGTCATTTTTCAAAGCTTTATCTGAGATACCTGGTTCCGTCCGGAAAAAGATACGGCCAGTGGGAATTGATCCATAAACCCTCTATCCAGACCGGGATGGATGAAGAATCTATACTCACGGCAAATTCGGTGGAAGAGATTGGAGCCTGGCTGATTCACAATCATCTTTATACGGACCACACTTTTTTGACCATGGCGCCTAATCCCACTGAAGTTTCCCACGACAGCATTGAAAAACTTTACAGGGCCATGTATGATTTTTTTACTCCTGAATTAGCAAAATCGTTTAGTTTTGATGCATTAAAAAAAAGGTCATTCATTACAAGTCTTTTTATTTCCGTCAATTTCTATGCGGAAAGACCCAGCGGCAGAATTTCAGATTTTACATTGATTTACCTGAACTCCTGGGAAGAGATGTTTTTGCGCACCACTATACTTAAAATACCGGTGGCGGATCTTGAACCGGTTAAAAAACATATCTGCACAGGGCTTGGTTTAAAGCAGTTGCCCGAAAACACCGTTTTTCATGTCCCAAGAAGGGGGGCTTCAATGATGATTTGATTTTAGCAAAATACTAAGAGCCTGTTTAAAAATAGATGAATCGGCTGCAATCACATGAGAATGGCCCCAATCTCCCCCAAATGTTCGGCCAATAGTCCGGCTATTAACAGAAAATTTGAGAACATTGGTTCTCCTTCTCATGAGATTTCGCTTCGATTCTCTAATCTTTAAGCAGGCTCTAAGTTCGTTTGTAAAAGTTATCGACTATTTCAAGTGCCTGTTCCGGGGTATCAACTAATGAAAACAGGTCCATATCTTCGGGCGAGATTAATCCGTTTCCGGTAAGTGTTTTTTTGATCCACGCCAGAAGTCCTGCCCAGAATTCCTTATTCATTAAAATGACAGGCATTTTTCGGATACGCTGGGTCTGGACCAGCGTCAGCGTTTCAAACATTTCGTCCATGGTGCCAAGTCCTCCCGGCATAATAATATAGGCTTGGGCGTATTTTACAAACATGACCTTGCGGATAAAAAAATAATTAAAGTCCAAAGACCGGGTCATATATGCATTGCCCTTTTCTTCAAAGGGCAGGGCGATTTTTAAACCTACGGACTCCCCGTTTTGCTCTGATGCGCCTAGGTTTGCTGCTTCCATTATACCCGGACCGCCACCCGTAATGACCGCATAACCGCCGGCTGCAAAACAGGCTGCTGTCTTTCTTGCCGTTTCATAATCAGGGTGATCCTTGGCCGTTCTCGCGGAACCGAAAATAGATATGGCAGGTCCCAGGTCATGAAGTTCGTCTATACCGTCAACAAATTCACCCATAATTTTAAACAGGCGCCATGACTCGCCGGATTTGAAATCATCAATGGGATACTGAATGGTCTTGGGTGTTCTCATGTTCAACTCCTCTTGGAACGGTTCAGGCTTCAGGTTCAGGGCAGTTAACCCAACTGGCTAAAATATATTAAATGTGGTATATACTATCCAATTTGTGGTAACTGATCAAGTTGGTCGGTTAACACTTTCAATTTATTATTTTTTGGTGACAGAAAAAAAATCAAAAATCATTTGGAATGACTATAAACTTGGATTTTCAATATTCAGTATTGCGGCAGGTAACTGTTGTCAATGACTTAGGAATGCATGCGCGGCCTGCAGCAGTAATTGCCGGAATGGCCCAGGACGCCGGTGGCGGCATCTGGTTGTCTAATGGACAAAGCATTGTGGATGCCGCAAGTATTATCGAAATTTTATCCCTGTGTGCGGTTAAAGGAACAAAGGTGACTATTTTTACGGAAAAAGAAGAAGATACTAACCTGGCAGATAAGATAAAAGATTTCTTTGATATCGGATTTGGGGAAAATGAAAATGAATAGAACCGTTACGGATCAAATCACTCTCCGGGGTCTCAGCGGCTCTCCCGGTATCTGTATTGGAAAGGCTTATCTTGTTGACCGGGAGGGTGTTAACCTTATTAAACGCTATCCTGTAAGCCCGGATATGGTTCCTAATGAAATAGACCGGTTTAAAAATGCAGTGGATAAAGCCAAAAAAGACCATGCCAGGGCTATTGATTCTCTTGGGGATGATTTAAGTGAGAATCTGAATATCCTTGAAACCCATATGGTTTTGTTCAAGGATAAGATGCTTTACGGAAAAACCATTGATACCATTACCAGTGATCATGTTAATGCTGAGTGGGCGCTTCGCCGGGTTTCCAGGCGTATCAGCCGGATGTTTGATCAAATCAATGATCCGTATCTTCGGGCCAGGGGTGATGATATCATTCAGGTTTCAGACAAGATAATGACTTATCTGGTGGGTGAAGCTGAAATTCGGATTAGCGAAATCAACAAACGCGTCATCATAGTCGCCCATGACCTTTCCCCCGCAGATACCAGCCAGATCCAGCTTGAGCATATCAAGGGATTCATAACGGACAGGGGCGGTAAGGACTCCCATACAAGCATCGTGGCAAAATCCCTTAAAATTCCTTCGGTGTTGGGACTTGGCAATGCCACGGCAAATATCAATAATGATGCTATCCTCATTGTAGATGGTTCCGCCGGAATTGTTATCATTAATCCGGATGAAGATACCCTGTTTCGATATGAAGATAAGATGGCGCGGTTTGCAGCCTACCGGGCTGATATTGAACGGGATAGCCATCTGCCTGCAATCACTGCCGACGGGATACCCATTAATCTTCTTGCCAATATAGAACTTGTGGAAGAGGTGGTGTCTGCCAAGGACAATAAAGCGGCTGGTATCGGATTATTCAGAACGGAATTTTTATGTCTGGATTTAAACCGGTTACCCACCGAGGACCAAATGCTGCAAAAATATGGGGAGCTTGCGGAACTAATGCACCCGGCGCCGGTGACCATCCGGACCCTGGATATCAACGGGGATAAATTTAATCCATATATAGATCCGGTGAAAGAGGCCAATCCTGCATTAGGTTTGAGGGCCGTCAGGTTTTGTCTGGAGAATGAAGGCGTTTTTATCGCCCAGATCAAAGCCATTTTACGGGCTGCGGCTTTTGGTAATATCAATCTTCTTATCCCTATGATTTCTTGTGTTGAGGAAATTATTGGCGTAAAGTCATGTATTGACAAGGCCGTTATTGAGCTTGAGTCCGAAGACAAAATATTTAATAAAGATATTCCTTTGGGAATTATGATTGAGGTGCCTTCCGCCGTGATGATGGCCCGGGAACTTGCCGAATACGTTGATTTTTTTAGTATCGGCACCAATGATTTGATTCAGTACTCCATGGCCATTGACCGGCGTAATCGCAGGGTGGCGCATCTTTACCAGGCATTAAACCCTGCGGTACTGAAAATGATCCGCCTCATCGTGGATGCGGCAGCCGAAAAAAATATTGAAGTGTTTATGTGCGGTGAAATGGCAGGAGACGCCATTAATATCCCTGTGCTTCTTGGTTTGGGACTGACCAATTTGTCAATGAACGCCGGTGCCATCCCTGTCATAAAAAAAATGATCCGGTCCATGAATGTTTCAAAAGCACGTAAAGATGTTCAGACGATCTTTGGCTTTCAAACGGTTCAGAAAATTGTTGATTATATCCAAACGGAATACAGGGACCTTCTGCCTTACAAGGATAACGAGGAATAAACCATGAACGCACAGTACACCAAACTGATTGCCAACAATAAAAAAGCTCGGCACAATTACCACATTGATGATGAATATGAAGCCGGTATTGTACTGGTGGGCTCAGAGGTTAAAGCCATTAGGGAGGGCAGGGTCAGTTTCAAGGATTCTTACGCAGATATTAAGCGCGGAGAAGTTTTTTTGCGTCGGCTCCACATTTCTCCTTATGAGTTCGCATATAATGCCAATCATGAATCCCTGCGCACCCGGAAGCTTTTGTTGCATAGTCATGAAATTAAAAAACTTGTCGGCAAAATAAAAGAACAGGGGTATACCCTGGTACCGTTAAAAATTTATTTTAAAAATGACAAAATAAAGATACTCTTGGGCCTTGGTAAAGGCAAAAAGCTTTACGACAAAAGGGAATCCATTAAGCAGCGGGATGTTAAACGGGATATGGATCGTGAAAGGAAAAAATATTCTTGATGATAAAATCCTTGACTTCAACCTTTATGGTATTATATTAGTTAAGGTTCTTTTGATCTTTTACAATTTGGGGGCGTAATGGTTTCGACGGAGATTTTGATGTCCATGGTAGCATGTCGAGTGTTTGTCAACTCGTAAACTTGGCAAGTTTTAAACATAATCGCAGACGATTATAACTACGCTGTAGCTGCTTAAGGCGGCTTCCGTCCTCCTGACATCCTTCTTGCAGATTCAGGTCAGGGCGTCGACTTTGCAAGACCGCTTTTGGAATTTCCTGAGTTCTAAAAGTTAAATTTTTCAGGATACACCGGTTTGTATCCCTCCTGAAGGAGACTTCCCGGCCAATTTTAAAGTTCAGGATAAGCATGTAGAAGCTTGGGTTGATTGTTTTCGGACGCGGGTTCAACTCCCGCCGCCTCCACCAATATAGGGCCAGAAATACCAATTATTTCTGGCTTTTTTGCTCCCTTCCAGTTGCCGTTCCTTAATCAGGGATTGTTCAAATTCGGTCACGGCTACCATGATCTGAAACATAAGTATGGATATGGGGGGGCCTCTCCTTTTTGTCCAGATGATGATACCTTTATATATCCCACTTCAGCCATCATTTGCTCATAGAGGGCTGCCGCTTATTTTGATTCAAATTCAATATCCCAATAAATTTCATACAATGGCAATTCGCAATTAACGGATTCCATCTTTAAAACCTGGTTTGCACCTTCGTAAGAATGATATTCCCACTTGCCCTCATCGCTGCGTATATATTGTTCAACATGATATTCATCTTGAGAAACAAGGATATCTTCTCGAAGTGTCGGGATTGTCCGGTAATAAGTAAACTTTTTCCCTCTATCAAATGCTCCTGTTGAATCTGAAAGAATTTCCATGATGACAACCGGGTTTATCAGCGTATCAAATTCACTATCTTCAAACTTTGCATCACCACAATGAATGAATATCAGGGTAAATATAGTTGTCTGAAATTTTCATACGCATATCATTAGAAACTGCTTTACAGGTGGAGTTATCAGCTTTGAATTTATTTCTTAGTTCCCCTGTAAGGCTGGCATTAATATAGATGTGATTTTTTTTTTTGCTCCAACCATGTCAAATAGCTCACCGTCAAAAAATTTATGCTTAATATCCAAAGAACTTCTTTCAAGGGCAAGATATTCTGTCGGTGTTATTTTTTTTTGTGGTTGTGCGGTCATTTTCCCCCACCCTTTTCTGTCTCGAAAGTCCATAAATAAATATATTATATCATGTAACAGAAGAATACTAGATCATCGAGTAATAGTGTATTAGAAAAATCCATCGAGATAAATGAGGCTTTTACCTCATTTTAACCGTTTCAGCATGCACCTGGCCTTTACAGCTTTATTTCATCCGAGACACAAGTTTTTACCGATTCATTTATAGGCCTGGGAAGACTATCCTTTCTATATACCAAATTTTTTATTTGACCTGATTGATCTGGATGGAAATATAAAAAAGGTGAATACCACTGGGAACCCAAGTCACACATACAAGGAGGATAACATGGGAATGGAAGTAGGCGGTCTTTTCGGGCTGATTATTTTAATCGCAGATATATGGGCTATCGTAAAGACAATCGAAAGCTCCGTATCAACAGGGAAAAAGTATTCTGGACCCTTCTGATACTTTTTCTCCCCGTATTGGGGTTTCTTCTTTGGATTGTTGGTGGACCACGAAAGTGATGGAAGATATGCTCTGCTAGCCGCTGAAAGGTGTCATCAATCAGATATCTTTGAGGAGGCGCTCCCCGGAAGACTGCTTGGCAGCTGCCGCAAAAGTTTCCAGGCTCTGCTCCAGCGCTGTCAACTCCAGTGTGTCTCCCAGATACAGATCATCTTTTCCCATATTTTCAAAGGCTGTAACAACATCCATGACAGTCATGCATTCAATGTCCCGGGCCGGGGTAAAGCCGGGTTCAGGGGCACTCACTTTGAACAGAATGCGGCTGTGGACCAGTTTTTTCATAAAAACCGATGTAATGTTCACAGACAGGTGGAGATGATCGGCAACGGATAAGGATGTCACCGGCGCTCTGCCCTGGGCAAACCGTTTCACACAAAAAACCGCTATTCTGAGGAGGATCAATTTTTTCATCCGCACACTGATGTGCTCATATTCCGGGTCTTCTGTCTGAAGCACATCAAAATGTTCCCAGACAAAGGATATTTCAGCGCCGAACAGCACAATGGTCCAGGACGCATTTAACCAGAACAAAAACAACGGTATGGCTGCAAAACTGCCGTAAATGGCATTATAGGTGGAGACCCCCACCTGGAATTTCAGATAGGTTATCTGGGCCAGCTGAAAAATGGTGCCGGCAATTACACCTCCGGCCAGAGCGGCTCGGATATTCACATTTTTATTGGGAATAAACATATAAAAAAAGGTAAATACGATCCAGACAGTCAAAAATGGAATTATATTCAAACCAAAAGAAAGCAGACGGCCCAAGCTGACTGGAAGATCAAGGATTACCATGAATTTTTCCAGATAACCGGTGACAAAAATGGTGGCACTGCCGGAAAAAATCACCAGCAGCCCGGCAGCCATGGCAATGGAAATATAATCAGTAATTTTGCGGATCAGAAGGCGGCTTCCCCTGACCCGCCAGATCCGGTTGAATATATCTTCCATGTGGCCCATCATCTTTATCAGCGCATACATCAAAAAGATGATGCCCAGCACGGCCATGAGCCCGCCTTTGGTTCTCTCCAGCAGATTGACGGAAAAAGTCAGAACATTCTGGATGATCTGTTCCTGGCCGGCAAACAAAGACAGTATCCGGGTTTCAAGATATTTCTGGAAACCAAAACCCTTGGCAATGCCGAATGCCATGGCCATAACCGGTACAATGGACAACAGGGTATACAGGGTTAAGGCAGATGCCTGCAGGCTGCACCGGTCCCGGACAAATTCCTTGAACGACATCTGGAAAATACCATATCCTAATTGCCAGTATTTGTTCAGGACGTTTTTGATATTTTTCCTCCTTATATTGCGTTCTGCTGAGATTTCGAAAGGAACATCTATTCTCAAAGCATCAGACCACACCAACAAACACGTTCAAAAAAGCACGAACCAGAAAAAATCCAAGCATACCGACAAAAATCACCAATCCTATTAGTACCGCACCAAGCCCCCAGACAAACAGTCGACTGGTGACAACGGTTTCCCGGGGATTGGCAAGATAGCTGTCGAGCAGATGGACGTTGCGCTGGTTTGCCTTCCAGACAAAATCGAAAAGGTCTCCCAGCACCGGCACAGTGCCTGCAAGTGCATCAAGGGCAATATTCAAGGCCATTTTCAGAAGCAGAACCTTTGGTGCGCCCAAACGGGCTGCTTCTGAAATGACCACACTGGAAATGAGCGCTCCGATCGTATCGCCAAACCCGGGAATAAGGCCAATCAATCCGTCAAGACCAAACCGCGCATTGAATCCTGGCACCTTGATTAAACTGTCGAGATAATGGGCCAGACGTTCCAGTTTCTTCCTGGATTTTTCCTTGTCGGTCTTCTGCATTCAAGATTTACCTATTTATGTTTAAAATCCAAACAGGCGTTTTGATGAAGTAACGCTACTTGTTGTCAGTATCAAATTCGCTTTTGGCTTTTTCCCAGGAGTCGCTCATCGCCTGGTAGGCGTCTGAGAATCCCTTTTTCATCTGTCCCCATGCACCTTGAGAACTGTTTTTGAAGCTTCCATACCACTCGGCAAGCTCATTTCTCTGTCGGCGCAGCGTTTTCAGATTGGCCCTGGCTTTTTCACGGGCTGTCTGGGTCATCTGGTCCCACTCATTGTCAACGCGGCTTTCCAGTGCGTCAATTCGTGCGTCGACCTTTTTGATTGCCTGATTGGCCTCCTTGACTGCCTGGTCCCGTTGGTCAACGGTGTATTGCTGAAGGGTGTTGATCAGCTGCTTTGTTTCTTTTTTAACATCCTGGGCAGTGACGGTGTCATTGCCGGATTGCGCTTGTACAGTTGGCATAAAGCATAACACCATCACTACAATCATGCTTAGAATCAACCTCTTTTTTCTCATAGTTTATCTCCTTAACTCCCCATTCGCTTATTTTTTTTAGTGTTTTGTTAATTTTTACACACAATATATTGTGTTATAATACTCTTGCTCAGAAAAATTATGTCATATTTGGAATGCAAAATCATAATTTTTATATGCAAAAAACAAACCATATAAGAATTAAAAACTAAAATTATTCAGGATTGTCTTTTTTTAGGCAAATAATGACTCCCCATGATTATAAATTGGCTTTTCTGATTTCAAAATAAGCGAATGGGGAGCCTTAATATAAAATTATGAATAATTTTGTTTTGTCCTTATCAACTGAAACGTGATGTAGCCGATTTGATGGAACTGCTGAGAGAATCCCAGGCCCTGTCGATGCCGGCTTTGAGATCTTCCCAGGCGTCATCACTGGCTCCCTTGAGTTCATCAAGCTTTTTACCGGCCTCATCCTGCATGGCCCGCAGCTCTTCAATCTGTTTGTTATATTCCAGCTGCGCATCTGCTTCGACTGAATCAGCCTTGGCTTTAAGCTTGTCAATTTCTGCATTCCATTCATCCAATTTGCTCTGCAGTTTCTTTTCGTAGGCTTCTTGCATACTCATATCTTATCTCCTTTGTTGTGTTGTGTCTCCCCATTTGGGAGTGCAATTCCGGTCAACCGATTGCAGGTCTTCGACCAGCCTGGGAGAACCGGCATACTTAAATTAGCCCTAATATCAAACCGTTCGATTATACCCCGCTCGTAAATGCGCAACATCATTTGATCATAGAACGATATGCATGTTATTTTTTTTCCCCTTTGCCGGACAACCGTTTTGTTATCCATATATTTCCTGCAATCATCACAATTGCCAGGGCTGCCGCAATGAGTCCATTCACCCAGCGGTGTCAAAACTTCTTCCTGCGCGCCCTCGGCCAGCCGGAAAATATGCCCCAGCTGGGTGGACATACCGGTGGCTACCACCACGCCTTTGCCTAATCCATGGGTCAGAGCGGTGCCGTTGAAAAGCATGTTTTTCCGCTCTGCAAGGAGGGTGTCTTCGGCCAGCGCCGCCACATCCTTGTCCACCGGCATAGACTCTCCGGTCAAGACGGATTCATCGGCTTTAATCCAGTTGGCCTCGATCAGCCGGAACCATATCCCCGCCTTCCAGAACCAGAATGTCTATGGGAACCAGTTTGGCGGCATCAATTTTCTGGATTTTTGATTGGCGCAGCATCTTGGCATGCCTTCTGGTCATCTGCTGTAATGCTTCCATGGAGCGTGCGGCCCGCAACTCAGTGCCGAACCCGATGACCACATTGATGATCAAAGCCACCAGTATGGCGATCCCTTCCAGGAACTGCCCGAGAATGAAAGACACCCTGCAGCCATAGCCAGAAGCAATACAATGAGATTCTTGATCTGGGCAGTCAATATCTGCCAGATGCATGTTACTGGGTATCTTTACATGTTTGATTTGCCCCTTTTCCTTTTATTATCAGATATTATCCAGTAAGCTGCCATTTTTTGTAACCATACCAGACTCTGAAAATTGATCATATGGTGAAAAACCACCATTTTCTTATTGTCCCGGTATGCAGTTCGGTTAAATTTACTTTTTTCACCTGGCTGTCATGGGATCAAAAATTCATAAATAGAAAAATTATCCCAATATGAGGGTTATTATGTATTGCATAACAGGCAAAAAAAAAATGTATCGTTATTCTATGTTAAAAACAGCTCAAATCGATATCAGGCAAAAAGTACTCTGACACCTATTTTCAATGATCCAGACAAGGCGTTCCTGGACGAAAATATCCGGCAGACACTGGAAAAAGTGGCCGGGAAATGGGTGGTGGCCGTCATCAGCGGCAGGGACCTTGTCAGGGCGTACCACAATGCCACGCGGACCGTAAACGGCCTGGCGCGGAAAAAGAGTTTGACTCCGGTAAAAATAAATAAAAGCAGATGGACCTTGAGAAGATACAGATAAAAGCCCAAGCAGAAGGCGTTTGCGTTGACAATTGATCTTGGCAGCCACCGGCTAAAACCATGATTCAGGAATGAACCCCTATGCAGTCACTATCTTACAGCGTTCGGTTTTCAGTCGTTTTGAAATACTTCGGCCATCTCAATCTTGTTCTGGCCGTCCTGGTCCTGGTTCCCCTAACGACTTCCCTGTTTTTGGGAGACTATGCCATCAGCGTGAGATACCTATTGGTTCTTGTTGTTTTTCTCGCGATAGGCAGTGGATTTTCACGGTTGAGGACAAACCCGCCACGTTTTTGTTTGCCCGTGCATGGATGCAATAGTATGGGGGCTTGGGTATTGCCGTGTTGGCGTTGGCCGTGTTGATAAAGCCGGGCCAGACTGCCAGGCGGTTGGGCGATCTGGCGGATTATAATGACGATCTTGTCGGCACCACCCGCTCACATGTCAAACATGTTCTTCTGGTGTACGGGGTTCTGACCCTGGTCAGCATTCTTGTGCTGGCGGCCCTTGGGACCGGCTGGTGGGATGCTGTACTGTATATCTTCGCTGCCGTTTCCACGGGCGGTTTTGCCCCTTATGACAATAGCTTGGCTGCCATGGGGGGGGGGGCTGGCCCCAGGAGGCGGTCCTGCCAACCATCCGTCGGAAACACAATTTTTTCATAAAATCGTCATTGATTCCCACATCTGCCAGCGCACCGTTCACTGCACTAACGGCTGCCCTCACAACCGCCTCCAGAAAAAGGTCACTCATCTTTTTTTTTGTCCTCACAGGTTGGGGTTGATATTCGGTTTCAGCATACATCTGCATTTTCAGGAAAGATATACGCAGGTAATATCATATTGCTCCGGGAAAGTTCTGTAACGACGGTCCGGGCGCTGCAGTAGGCCGCGAGCATAATACATGAATTCGTATTCTTAATTACAGGTATTGCTGGATTTAAAAAACAAGCTGAATCGTTAAACTGGTAGTTACAGGATCAGATGTTGATTGAGAGCTGTGCTGGAAAAAGACCGTTTCTGACGGACAATCCTGGCCGGAAAGGGCCGCAATGGACGGTAGCGGGTCCGCAATCGCCGCATTAGGAGAGGGTTTATGCAGATAAATGATTTGAGAAAACTTGGCCGGTTCAAGGATATTGTTGCCATTTTAGCGAAATACGGCTTTGATGATATTGTTCTGCGTCTGGATGTGCCGGGATCGGATCTGCTTCGAAAGATGCATCCCGTGGAGACCGGCAAAAGCGGTTATGAGCGGTTTCGAGCCGCCATTGAAGATCTCGGTCCCACCTGTATAAAATTCGGACAGATCATGAGCCTGCGTCCCGACCTGCTTCCCCAGGAAGTTCTGGCGGAACTGGAAAAGCTTCAGGATGACGTTCCGGCTGCTGAATATCCGGACATTGAGTCGGTGGTCCGGGAAAATTTGGGGGTGCCGATCAGGGACGTGTTTTCCCGTTTTGACAGGGAACCGATTGCCGCCGCTTCCCTGTCCCAGGTACACCAGGCGGTTCTTCGCCGGGAGAAAACATTTGTCGCCGTAAAAGTGCAGCGTCCGGACATTGAAAAAACAATAAAACTCGATCTGGACATACTCGAGGGCATCGCCGGATTTCTGGATCAGCAGTTTGAAGACCTGCAGGTTTATGATTTGCCTGAACTGGTTCGCGTGACCCGCCGGAACATGATCAAAGAACTTGATTTTACACAGGAGCGGAACAATATGGAAATTGCGCGCTCCTATGTTTCCGAGGAAAGCTATATTATTCCCGTTACCTATGAACAATACTCCAATGACAAGGTGTTGGTCATGGAATTGATCCGGGGCAAAAATTTCAAAGGACTGTGTTCGGCGTCGGGATGGGACCGGGAGCGGATTGCGTTAAAAGGGCTGAAGGTGTTGGTCAAACAGATACTTGATGACGGCTTTTTTCACGCCGATCCTCATCCCGGCAATCTGCTGATTACCGAAGATATGAACCTGTGTGTCATTGACTGGGGATTGGTGGGCAGGCTTACCGAAAAAGATCGGTTTCAGCTGATTTCGCTGCTCAAGGCGTTTGTGGAAAAGGACAGCGAAGCGTTGGTGCATATTTTTTTGAGAATCTGCCATACCGGCGGTCGTAACGTTGATGCCGGAAGAATTGAACGGGAACTCATGGAAATTCTGGACAATTACCATGCCGTGCCCATCAAGGATATCAACGTGGGCCAGTTTTTGATGAGCATGACCGCTTTGATGAGAGCGCATCATTTAGGCATGCCGTCCAATCTGAGCCTAATGGTCAAAGCCCTGGTGACGGCCGAGGGCTCGGCCCGGCTCGTCTATCCTGAACTCGATATTGTTTCCGAAATCAGCGATTATGTCCACGGCCTGGTAAAAAAACGGTATAGGCCGGAGGTGATATGGCGGAGCGTACGCAATTCATTGGCGTCCCTCTGGTATTCACAGCGGCAGATACCTGAACAGTTAGGCCGGGTGGTCGGCAGACTCGAGCAGGGCAGACTGGGATTCAGGTTTCGCCTGGAAAAGCTTGAACAACTGGTCGACAGCCTGGAGAGTGCCTCAAACCGCTTGACGGCGGGTATCATCACCGGGGCCATCATCATGGGATCATCCATGATCATCACCACCGGGGTCGGTCCGTTTCTTTTCGGTTTTCCCGCACTCGGGGTCATCGGTTATATCGTATCCGTGGTGCTGGGGCTGTGGCTGATTTACACCATACTCAAAACCAGACCACATTAGATTGGAGAGAATATATTATTGCCACGCGCCACCCCTGAACACCTTAAAAGACAATATTCGGGGGAGGACCTGAACGATGACGAACATCAAACGACCGTGTAAGAGCTTTGTGGATAAAAAGAATGATGATGATCAGAAAGGAAGCATTATGCCTGAATATGATGTGATGATAATCGGCTCTGGAACTGCCGGACAGACCGCTGCGTACCGGCTGAGGGATGCGGGTTTTAAAATAGGGCTGGTGGAACACAGCCCGCAACCTGGTGGAACATGTGCCCTGCGGGGATGTCAAGCAAAAAAATATTTCTACGAAGGCGCTGAGACCGTTGCCCGGTCCAGACATATGGAAAATATTGGTATAAAAACGCCTGCACAGGGGGATTGGGGTCAGCTTCTCAATGCCAAAAATAAATTTACGCAAAAAGTCCCTGAAAATACCGTTACCAGGCTTGAAGAGAAAGGGATTGATTTCATCAGAGGGCATGCGCGGTTCACCGGAGAGAAAAGTCTGTCCGTGGAGGGTACCAATTATACGATGACCAACGCCATTGTGGCTGCCGGTGCTGCACCTGCATCTTTACCCATTCCAGGTATGGAACTGGCATTGGACAGCCAGAGCTTTTTGGAACTGGAAAAGCTGCCCCGCAGAATTCTTTTTGTGGGAGGCGGTTTTATTTCTTTTGAATTTGCTCATTTTGCAGCCCGCCTTGGCCCATCAGGCAGCAGCTGCGTTATATTGGAAGCAGGTCCCCGGCCCCTTGGCCCATTTGATGAAGAGATGGTCGCCTTGTTAACCGAGGCATCGGCCCCGGAAAATATTACAGTCCATTGTCAGGTGGAAGTTACCGGCATTGAAAAAATAGGTTCGGAAAAAATGCGGGTTCACACTGCGGATAACGGTGTTTTTGACACCGATATTGTGGTTCATGGTGCCGGCCGTTCTCCGGCGATTGATGATCTCGATCTTGAAAATGCTGACGTTACATATTCAAAAAAAGGAATTTCAGTTGACCGTTTCATGACCACCAGCAACCCCCGAATTTATGCCGTAGGAGATTGTGCGGATACGATTCAGCTGGCCCGGGTGGCCGATGCCGAAGCTGGTGCGGCTGCTCAAAATATCCAAAAACGGCGCAGCGGGATGGCGGCAAGTGCCACTGTGGCATATTCATCAGTCCCATCACTTCTGTTTACCTATCCCCAGTACGGTATGGTGGGCGAAACTGAAAACAAACTGGAAGAAAAGGCAATCTCATACAGGAAAAACCAGAACATGAGGCTGGAATGGCCCACATACAAACGGGTGGGATTAACATCCGCCGCCTACAAAATACTGGTCGGGGATCAGGGACAGATTCTGGGGGCACATATTCTTTCAGACAACGCATCAGGTATGATCCAAACCTTTTCACTGGCAATGAAAAACAATATATCTGTTCATAAGCTTCATGAACAATGTATCCTTGCACCATACCCTTCCCGGGAAAGTGATCTGACCTATATGCTGAACTCCTTTGTTCCTGGCAATTAAGTTATGTTGCGGTGAAAAAATATTTATGCATATGAACCAATTGATGTTCCGGCAATTGAGTGCTGAAAGACTCGTAAAAAAATACTGATTAACTCGTCGATATTTATAGTAGAACGAATTTTTAGCAGGGACTCTCTAAGGAGACAATAGTTATGGAAAATTTTCAAATTGAATGGCAGCTGGTCTATGATCATTCGCTCCATTTGGTTTTTGCCTATTTACTGGCCTTACCAATCGGTTGGGATCGTGAGCGCAGTAGTCGTAATTTTGGTTTGCGCACTTTTCCTTTAGTGGCTGTTGTTACCTGCGGTTATATGCTTGTCGGAATATCCGTAATTGACAGCACGGGTGGAGAGGCACGGGTAATCCAGGGGATACTTACAGGTATCGGATTTATTGGTGGGGGAGCTATTTTAACCGACCGGGACAAGGTTAGTGGCACTGCTTCAGCTGCGAGTATTTGGAATACAGGTGCAATCGGAGTAGCTGTTGTAGTTAACCGATATGAAATCGCTGTCATGCTTTCTTTTTTAAATGTTATAACATTGTTCTTTTTCAGTAAATTAAAGGACGAGATGCGGTCTGATGAGAACACCTGAGATTACAAAATAATATGGTAATCATGTACAAATACCTAAAAACTTAAAAAGGGGTTTGTATGGATAAAGAAAAATTAAGTTCTTTAGAAAACGACACCGAAGGCAATGAAATCCAAGCAGGGAATTCGTTGACAGAAAAATCGAATGTTGAACAATTCGAAAGCGCAGGGGGGGAGGAAGCAAAGGATGTTCAGCAACAGACAGAGGAACATGAAGCCAGACAGTCGACAAAATATGGTACGTTCGGCGGAGTGTTCACTCCCACTCTGCTCACAATTCTTGGTGTTATTCTTTTTCTCAGGGAAGGTTGGGTTGTTGGTAATGCCGGACTGGCGGGTGCCTGGCTGATCATCGGCTTATCTTTTGCTATTACCGGATGCACCGGTCTTTCCATGTCATCATTTGTGACTAACATCAGAGTCGGACCCGGTGGCGCATTTTCCATGATTTCACAATCCCTGGGCCTGGAAGTGGGTGGAGCCATTGGTGTGCCGCTCTATTTTTCACAAGCTCTCGCAGTGGTAATGTACATTTTCGGTTTCCGTGCCGGGTGGGAGTGGGCTGCGAGTTCCATGGGATTTCCGTCATTTTCACCGCTTGTTATAGACCTGGCTGCCTTCGCATTAATTTTTGGAATTACTCTGATCAGTACCAGTCTTGCGTTCAAAGTTCAGTACCTTATCCTGGCTGTGGTTATCATATCTCTCTGTAGGAGTCGCCGCCATACGGGGGCCTATGGCTAATCCGATCGAATGGTGGGGAAAATTTCCCGGATCGCCGGAAAATAACTTTTCAGGTATAACCTTCTGGGCTGTTTTTGCCGTATTTTTTCCTGCATCTACTGGTATTATGGCCGGGGCAAATATGTCCGGAGATCTCAAGGATCCAAGAAAATCCATTCCGCTGGGTACAATGGCCGCTATAGCTTTGAGTCTCTTTGTATACCTGGGAATTGCGTATTGGCTTATGCGCGTTGCAACGGTTGAGGAACTGACCGGCAATTATACAATAATGATTGATCGTGCCTTCTGGGGGCCTGCCGTCTTGGCCGGCTTGCTGGCCGCAACATTTTCATCTGCTCTGGCGTCATTTGTTGGTGCACCTCGTATTCTCCAGGCACTCGGCAGTCACAGCATCGTCCCTGCAAGTCGCTGGACAGCCAAGCGCACTAAAAAAGGAGAGCCGCGAAACGCAATGTTTATTACAACCATTATAGTGCTGGCGGCTATTATGTTGCGCGAACTGAATGCGATTGCCCCACTCATCACGATGATTTTTCTACTTACCTATGCGACTATAAATCTTGTTGTATTAGTTGAACAAAGTTTACGTTTGTTGAGCTTTCGTCCTCTTTTACGCATTCCGAAGATGGTGCCGTTCATAGGGTTGACAGGTTGCTTGTTTTCAATGTTTATTATTAACCCTGTCTTCAGTTTGGTCTCAATAATTCTGGTGACGGCTCTCTACTTCGTTCTCATGCGGCGTAAACTCACTTCTCCTTTTGGTGATGTACGAAGCGGTATGTTTACGGCAGTCGCGGAATGGGGAGCCAAGCAGGTCAAGATGATTCAAGGAACATCCGAGAGGGCGTGGAAACCGAACATACTCATTGCACTTGAAGACCCACAACGTCTTCGCGGTGCCTTCGAACTTATTAACCATCTTGCATATCCCATGGGATCAATAAAACTATTAGGTGTTTCCAGGGCTGGTGAAGTTGATTCATTACAAAAAAGACTTCTCGATTCCCAACAGGCATTTGTGGATAACGGCATTTTCACTTCTGCAACAATATTGGAATCAGACGACTATCCTGCAGCGGTCAAAGTCGGTTTACAGGCCCTTGGAGGATCATTTTTCCGTCCGAATCTGCTGTTAATGAATCTTCCTAAAGATAAAAACACTCACGAATCACTCACCGATCTCATTGCGGAAGCCAAACGTCAGAAAATGGGTGTTGCCGTATTCGTTCAACATGATGATGCCGGTCTTGGCCGTCGTAACCGTGTCAATTTATGGATTCCTGATATGGGTCCTCATTGGGAGTTGGAAATGGAATTTGTTAATCTCGATCTAGCTATCCTGCTTGCTTACCGGATGATGGACAGTTGGGACGCCGATCTCACTGTGATCGGTGCGGTAAGCAACGCAGCAGAGAAACAAAAGGCTGAAAAGTTTCTTGCCAGGCTTGTCGGTCTTGCCAGGTTACCGGCTCATACGGCTGCCCATGTCGCTGACGGAGATTTTGGTCGTTATGCCAGTTCAGCGCCGGAAGCTGATTTAAATGTCTTTCCTCTTCCTGAGAAGTTTGATGCTGAATTTTTATGGAGCCTAAGAGATGCTACAGGTTCCTCCTGTCTCTTCACCCAGGATGGCGGTGACGAAAGTGCATTGGCTTAGATTCTGTTCCAAATTACTGCAAGATAAATTAACGCTGAAAAAGCCACCGGCCAACGGCTGCTTCAAGACGATACCAATACATGGGATTTTTTCCGAAACAGTGACCCAAACCCCAAAATGGAACGGCAAACTTACGCAAAAATAATGACTTTTCAACATTTTTTACAAATCCAGTCATATCGGGCATGGCAAAAGACGGCCTTATTGTGTAACTGATACCAGAAATGACTATTCTTCGGATTTTTAATTTCAGTTTTTTTGAGACTCTGATCTCCTTCACTTTTGTATCCGAAGGCGATTTCAGGCGGAAAAAGTTCAGGATGTTCCTTGACTCAAGGTTCGTGCCATACTGGTCCGGGAAGGACCCCAGACTTAGGTCTCTTTTCGACTGGCTTTTGATGCCCTCGATGAAATGATCCAGGCCGCCAATGAAGGAAAAAAATTGGAGGAATTCTAACTCCTTTATCCAAGGGCATCAACTCAAATGGGCCACCACTGTTCGGACCCAGGCCTTCATGCCCGGTCAGGAGCTTGTACTTGTTGATGATGGCCGGGAAAATGCGATGGGGTGCTGGTGAGGGCTCCTTTGTTGCCTTTGGTATTTTTGTCGGCTGATTGATTTTGTCAAAAGGTCCCGACAAGTTTGGTTGCTTTCCTTGCAATATCGAGATCTTCTGGGAGATTCAGTGATAGCTCAGCCCTGGCAAGTGCCAAGCGGGCTTGAAATATTGCCACCTCCCGAATTTTGGGGTCTCCGATTAATGCCAGCGCCTGAAAGGCCTTTTGTAATCTCACCACTACTTCAATGGCGCCAGCCCCTTCACGGGCAATGGCGTTGAAGGCATCATCAAACATGTCCCATAATGATATTTCCGGCACCATTACCCGATCATATTTAAAGTCTCGACTGTCATCATCTTCAACGGTTTTACTCCAATGCGTAAAAAGCCGCACAAGCGTCCCGATAACATCGATTGCGGTACCGGGATCATTGACGGCGGGCGACAATGCTCGAATGGCAATTTCTGAGAGAACGACGAGGCCAAATCGAGGATCTTCATCAAAGGTCCTGTCCCCACCGATCAAAAACGTTTTCGCTATCTGATCAGTGTCTTTTTCTGACAGAGCTCCCGAATCTGTGGTAACATAAGCAAGAACCCTGCCTGGCGCTACGAAGGTACCGGGTAAAGCATCCACCATAATCTGCAGCTGCAATCTTTCTGCAGTACCCTGTAAACCAGCCATCTCTATGCGCTGGACATATCCAATCGAATTTCCATAAACGGCCTGTCCCACAGGTTTAAGCTGCCCCGAAGGAACACCACCCAGGGTGGGTGCTAATCGTCTTCGCTGCAAAGCATCATCTGTTGCTTTTTCCACCTTATTGACGATTCTGCCGAGACGCCCAAGACGGGCAATACTGTCAACCCAGCGAACAAAAGTAACAATAACCGCACCAAGAACAATTAATGTCAAAGCAAATATCATAAAACGAGCTGATTTACCGTAATATCCATTTTTTAAAACCATAAGTGCGATGACGCTGAAAATGAATGTGCCGATAAAGGTAGAAAGTGCATTTTGGGATTCGTCATCGGAAATAATCAGCGGAAAAGAGCGCGGCGTTGCACTGCTGCCGGCTGAATTATAGGCGGAGACCATTGATCCGACAGCAAAGGTGGCAATTGCCAGCATACTTGAGGCGATAATGGAAAGCAACGTCTCTACCGAGTTTTTATTAATCTCGGGAACAAGCTGATCGATTTCGTAATAGTCCACTTGCTTTATCAGAAACACAATCATTATTGAGAGCACGCAGGTGATAAGTGGCTTAACCCAAAGTTTTTCGCCGATACGGTTATAAAGAAATCTCAATCGTTCAAACATTTTAAATCCCCTATTTAGTGTTCGGTTAGGTTTTCAGGCAAACATCCCCAATTGTACTGTTTATCAAGCACTTCAAGACATGATCTCTATATGCCTTTTGGGCCACCGATTTAAGCCGGGACACCCCGTAGAATAAGCATCTTCCGGGAGACCTTATTTTGAAGCTTATGTGCTATAAAAACTTTCATCAACCAGTTCAAACTGTCCCGCTTTAAGTTGCTAGCCGCCTTTTGTGTAAGATTTCCCGGGAATACGTCATGGGTATCGTTCTGTTGTTGTCGGTTCGTTATCGCATTCTAAGCATTGAGTGCGACGTTGCCGAATTTTTAAATACACTTTTCGTCCAAAAATCGGCAAGTGCCTAATCGTTATCCATTCATCATAGCCTATGAAGCGTTGAGTTTCTCTTCCCCATTTTCTGCAGATGCCCTTTTTTTCCTGCTCTGAAGTTCAATGACATAGTTTCCTTTGCTATCGCGGAAGACATTCAAAATTTTAACATCAGGCAACTCTAAATCTAATTCAATAGTATAGGAATTTGCATTTTAATAGTATAGGAATTTCCATTTTATCCCAATCTATAGTCAAAACTATGGACTTTAGTCCAAGACTTTTAGTGCATTATTGTTATAGGCATTAAGGAATCAAGCTATGGGCTTCGATCCTTGGTTCTCGTAGTCGTATAAAAATGATTCGCGCAGCGGCACACTTTACATCAGCGACTTTCAGTCGAAACGGGCTTTAGCCCGCCATTCTATAGACTTCCAGTCCATAGTGGTTGAAATTCTACACATGATATAGATGCGATCGAAAGAGTCGACCTCCGAAAAAAGGAGCCCGGGGTGATATTGATCATGCCAAAGCTGTCAAGAAGCAAAAACAGATTGATCCCGGGTTTCGCTTTATTCGCAACGGAATATCGTATCATTTAAAAATAATGGATTTTTTTATGTTAATGGTGTACTTAAAAAGTTCATAATTTAATTCGATATTTTAATGTGTTGTCCGTTCTTTTGATTTTAAGAGCATCGTTTCAATCTTTTGCTTTCGGCAACGAATCTAAAACAAGGGGGTCAACTCGTATGCCAAAATTGTTCATTTCAATGGTTGCAATATCTCTGTTTTGTTCTGTGCTGAATGATGTCCATTCTATGGAAAGAACTGATTCATCCCAAGTCGTTGCCATTGTTTTAGAGGACTGGCCTTTACAATACTCAATAGACAAAGAAACAGGCCAGCCAGAGGGATTTGCAATAGACATCCTGGACAAGGTCGCTGAATTGAGCGACATGGATATCCATTACATCAATGTTCAAACCTGGGCCGAAGCAAATAGACAGGCTGAAAAATTTGAAACCATCATTTTCCCCAATTGCGGTATATCTGATGAACGGTTAAAAAAATATGATTTTACAACACCGTATGAAACCGCTTCACTGGGTGTTTTTTTTCGTAAAACAACCCCTTGTGTCAATTCTATGGCCGGACTTTCAGGTAAAAAAATAGGGGCAGTTGAAACAAATATAGGTGTTGATTTCATTAAAAAAAAGATCAATGCTGATGTAACGCTTCAGGTGTATCCATCGTTGGAAGAAATGATTATGGCACTGCTGTCAGGTACGGTGGATGCTATTGTCTATCCGTCGGAGCATGTGTTGAATGTTGTCAGAAGATCAGGACTTGAAGGTAAAATTAAAAATTGTTTCGGCCCGATCATGGAAGTCAAGCGGGCAATAGCCATAACAAAGGGAAATCCAGTTTTGCTTGAAAAACTCGAGACGGGTTTACAGCAGTTAATGACGTCAGATGAGTTTAAAATAATTTACGAAAAATGGTTTGCAACCCCCGGCTCTTTTTGGACCGCCAAACGCTTTTTGACATTCGCAGGAATTTTCGCAGGCTTCGTTGTTTTGACGGGTTTATGGTGGCGACATAGGATGATCGTAAAATCAGATCAAGTCAAAACAGAAATCATTGCCCGGTTAAAGCAGGTTGAAAAGGCAAGAGCCCGATCTGAGGCCCTTCATCAAAATTTGATCGATACAATTCCCGATTTAATCTGGCTGAAAGATTTAAATGGTGTGTATTTGAGTTGCAATCAAATGTTTGAACAGTTTTTTGGCGCCAAAGAATCTGAAATTATCGGCAGGAAAGATTATGATTTTATAGATAAAGATTTGGCTGATTTTTTCCGCCACTATGATAACAAGGCCTTAAAACTTGAAAAACCCAGCAGGAACGAGGAAATACTGACATTTGCTTCAAACGGCGACACCGGTATCTTTGAGACGATCAGAGCCCCTATGTATGACAACGACGGTGACCTTATAGGTGTCTTTGGGATTGCCCGGGACATCTCCAAACGAAAAAAGGTGGAATATGGGCTGGAAAAAAATAAAAAAAGGCTGATGAGTGCTCAGCGGATCGGCCGTCTGGGCAATTGGGAATATGATATTTCAACAAATCGGATTTGGGCGTCAGAACAGGCAAAACGGATTTATGGATTTGACCCGGCATGTGATAATTTTACACTTGATGAAATCGAGGCCTGCATTATCGAATGGGAACGGGTTCATAAAGCACTTACTGACCTGATACAATATGATAAGCCGTATGATATCGAATTTGAAATCAATCCTGCTAACGGTGATCTGCCTGTCAGGACCATCAAGTCTACTGCAGAACTTCTCAGGGATGATAATGGTCAACCAAGAAAAGTTGTCGGCGTTATTCAGGACATTTCAAAATGGAAAAAGGCAGAAACTGAAAAAAATAAGCTAACCAACCAACTGCGGCAGGCTCAGAAAATGGAAGCGATCGGAACTTTAGCCGGCGGCATTGCCCATGATTTTAATAATATCCTTGCAGCCATTATCGGTTTTTGTGAATTGGCGTTTTATGATGTTGAGGACGGCAGCAATATCCAAAATGACCTCAAAGAAATTTATGCGGCAGGGCATCGGGCAAAAGACCTGGTTAAGCAAATTCTTGCTTTTTCCAGGCAGTCAGGGGGAGAAATTGTCCCTGTCCAAGTGAAATCTATCATGAAGGAAATTGTATCTCTTTTAAAAGCATCAATCCCTTCTTCAATTGAAATTAAACCATTCATCGAGAGTAAATCCTTCATCAAGGGAAATCCGACTCAAATCCACCAGGTGATATTGAACCTGTGCACCAATGCCGCCTACGCCATGGAGAAAAACGGCGGGGTCTTGATGCTGTCACTTAAAGATGTTGAGATCAAAGCGCCCTTGAATGTGAACCCTCTGTATGAAATACCGCCTGGGAAATATTTGGAAATTGTAGTTTCCGATACCGGGGAGGGTATTATGCCCGATGCTATGGATTCAATTTTTGAACCGTATTTTACCACCAAACCCCATGACGAAGGAACCGGACTGGGCCTGGCATTGGTTCACGGCATTGTATACAGCTGCGGTGGGGCGGTAACCGTCTCAAGCGAGGTTGGCAAAGGCAGTATTTTCAGGGTGTTGTTTCCCATAATTGAGATCAAAAAACCCCAATTAACCGACGGTATCGAAGAACTGCCCACTGGTACCGAGCGTATTTTATTTGTCGATGATGAAATATCGATTACCCGAATGGTAGAACGTGCGCTCAAGCAATTGGGGTACTCGATTATGGTTCAAACAAGCAGCCTGACGGCATTGGAAATATTCCAGGCCGGTCCGGATGCGTTTGACATGGTCATTACAGACACGACCATGCCCAAAATGTCCGGGGAAAAGCTGGCGATGATGCTGTTGAAAATTCGGCCGGAACTGCCTATTATTATCTGTACCGGTTTCAGTAAAAATATTTCTAAACAAAAGGCGCTTAACGAGGGGATCCGTGCCTTTTTAGATAAACCGGTGAACACCACCGATCTTGCCAAAACCATTCGAAAAGTGTTTGATGAGGCCAAAACCAACAGTTGATTCCGGCCTCCTCCCAACGCTCAGTGTTGTTTCAAAATAGTATCAAGATCTTCATCGGGTAATGGCAATGGCTGTCGGAAAAAACAATTGTCGGGATGAAACGGCAGAAAAACCTTTTTAATCCACTCTGAAGGTGGATACAAAATGACATCATTTTCTCCAACGATAGCCAGGCGTTCTACTCAATCGTTCATTGGTTTTTTGCATCGATGTTGTCTTTAAGCTGTCTGATTTCAAGTCCTAAGCTGACGCACTGTTTTCCTTCTATACAGAGTTCTGCGTCACCGGGTTCCAGAAATGTATCCAGGTGTTTATTTCCTTTTTGGAGTTTTACCTTCCAACGGTTGTTTGCATCATCAAATTCGACATCCACATCAATGCCACAGGTGCCGATGTCCGGATAAATTGTTTCTATTTGTTTGCACAGTTCCTGTTTATTCATCATGTACCATCCTTTCTTTGTCTTTGCCATTTAAGACTGCTGTGATTGTCCTGCACGTTCAAGCATAAAGCCATCACATGCAATGATTTTACAATTTCTTTACTGTTTTCAGAACCTTTGATCCCGGCAGTATTCTGACGGATTGTTTTTCTGTCCTAGTCCACAATGGGCTGTCTTTGGAAAACAACCCGTCTAACCTCTAATATAATTGCGTGTAATGGGTTTTGAAATAGGGAACATCATGTATATTTGAACTGTAAGTCATGTATATAACGTATCGTAGAAAAGATTTCTGGTTTCATCAATCTGGTAAAAGAAGTCAATGCTGCCAAACATTCTAAATTCATACCGACCGATTCCAATTCTTTAAGCTGAGAGCAGTCTATTTCACGATGATGAAAACGCTTCTATATCATGCGGTTTGAGCCACAGCACTCTTCTGGATCATCTCCAACACTGTATTTTCCATATGGTCGCCTGTGGAAATAAAGACCATGGAAATTATAAAATTAACAATATTGTGTCCACGGCCCTCATTTCCTAATTTTATCCAACTGTTTTCTGATTGTGCCGATCAGTTTATGTATGGCAACGGGTTTCATGAGAAATGCGTCTGCGCCCTTGTCCGCGTAATTCACATTAGAAATATTTTCATTGAACCCCGTGCATATAATGACGGGAATATTATCTCTAATGCGCTTGATATGTTGAACTAATATATCTCCTGTCATGTCCGGCATGGTCATATCAGTGAGCAAAAGATCAAAGGACGCAGGTTTTTTTTCAAATGCGTTCAACGCCTCAAAACTGCTGGTAAAAACCGAAACGCGATAGCCGTATTTTTCCAGCGCGGTCTTTCCCATTTGTGCGATACTGCCCTCGTCATCTACGAGCAGTATATGCTCCGTTCCTTTTGCAATGTTGATATTTTCTCCTGGTTCCCGAACTTCTTTTATGCTGGTTACCGGTATGTAGACATGAAAAGTCGTGCCTTTATTGGGCTCTGAATAGACTTTAATCTCCCCATTGAGCGTCTTTATAATGCCATATGAAATAGAAAGTCCTAATCCGGTTCCTTTCCCTTCTTTTTTTGTCGTAAAATAAGGATTGAATATCTGTTCCAGAGTTGTTTTGTCCATACCGCATCCTGTATCAGATACAGTTAGGCGGATGTAGTTGCCAGGGGGGAGGTCGACAATACCATACTGACCCTCTGTGGTAACCCGAATTTCTTCTAAAGCAACATCAATTGCCCCCCCTTTTTCCTGGACAGCATGAAACGCATTCGTGCAAAGATTCATAATCACTTGGTGAAGGTTCGTAGGATCGGCAAAGACCGGCTTGCACTTGGAAATGACATTCTGGCGAATCTCAATATTTTTTGGTATAGTCGATCTTAACAATTTCAGGGCTTCTTTAACGATGCTTTGGAGCGATACAATTTGATTCTTCGTTTCCCCTTGACGGCTGAAGGTCAGAATCTGCTCAATAAGCTCCTTGGCTCTGGAGGCTGCCTGTAAAATTTCTTGAGCCATTTCATGTTTAGGATCATCCTTGGGAAAATCATCCAAAAACATTTCAGCGTAGCCCTGAATCGGAAACAAAATATTGTTAAAATCGTGGGCAATGCCGCCGGCAAGTGTACCGATGGCTTCCATTTTTTGATAATGCCGGATTCGTTCTTCAAGCAAATCCTTTTCTTTCTGAGTTTTTTTCTGTTTTTCCGCCTGGTTTTCCAATGCCCGGGCCATTTCGTTAAACCCGTCAGCAATAATTTTACTGTGTTTAACGTCCGACAATTCATTGAGGCGATATGAGAAGTCTCCGGATTTAACCCGCTCAAAAGCAGTTTTAATTTTCCGGTCAATGACATGCTCCATTGATTGACGTGGAAAAACACAAAATAAAAGCCAGTGGACCCCCGGGATTGCATGGTAATATCCCACTGACTCAGATGCCGTTTCTGGATTAAGCACAAAGTGCCCTTCTTTTTTTTTCAGCAATTCCCGGGGTGACAATGATTTGAACCCAGCACCGAGTTCATGAAAATGGGTCTGAAAAAGGCTTCCTTTCTCAGAGTCAATCCGGGTTTCAATATGTGGATGCGCCACCAGGTTCCCATCCTGGTCCACAATAAAATTGACCTGCCCTTCAAGAAGCGTGTCAAATATAAATTCGGGATAAAGGCTTACCATGGGTAGATCAATACTCCATAAACCAATAAAACGGTTTTGGATTCTTACTGGAATGGAAACCGACAGAATTAAGCCCTCTCCGGCATAATCAATGGTCGGCTGCGTCCACTTTATTTCTCCTTCCGGATTATTCTGGGGGCAGACAGACTGGAAGGTATGATAGGTACGCCAGTCAAAATCCGGCGAGATGGCCGTTATCTGATCGATATATGGAAATTGTAAAGATGTGTTGGTTATATCCTGATAGTAAATCCAGGCGGTCTCAGGTAAACTGTTCCATATCTCTTCAAGTAACGGGCCGATATTTCTCAACGCATACATGCGAAAACAGGCATCCTTATTGCTAATTAGATCGGGGTGCCAGGAATAGGATATGATATCCTGAGCTGCACGATTTTCCCGAAAGGCGGTTAATTTGGGCAGACTCAACCAGAAGCCGTCTTCATTAATACCAAAGCCTTCTTCCCGAAACCATGCGTCTAAATCATCATCTGCCCGGGTCTCCATGAAAAGTATCTGCGATAGCCTTTTTAGTTCATGCAGTCGATCATCATATCGTTGGATATTCTCGCCTATAGTTGCTGCAATTTTATTGAGTTGCATTTGAATGGAATCGTCGTTTGTCATATTACCCCCAAACAAGCTTCCGCTATTTATAAGGACGCCTTGGTGTTCGCTTCCCAGAAATTTAAAATATTGATTTGTCAAGAAGAAAAACAGTATAAATAGATATTATCAAATCAACCGGCGTGCATAAAGCTATTTTATATAAAGGCTGGGAATTCCTGCCACAGATTTAAAAGGATGCTTCATATTCATCAAACTTTCAGCATTCCCAATGGCAAAAAAACCGTCGGTGCCAAGGGATTGGTACAATTTATTCACAACCGCTTCACTGGTTTGATTATTAAAATAGATCATTACGTTTCTACATAAAACGGCATCAAAGTCCGAGCCAGGGATACGGTCTGAAATCAAATTATATTTCTTGAAGGTGATATGCTGTTGTATTTCTTTCTTAATTTTTAAATATCCCTTATATTTTCCGGTTCCTTTCTGAAAATAACGATGCAGGATGGACAGGGGGACCTGTTTGACCTTGTCATTTTTATATATCCCTTTTTGGGCGATTTCCAACACGGAGTGAGATATATCTGTGGCCAGGATAGAAAAAGTTACGCCCAAAGCCTTTAACTGAACGGCCGCAGTGTAAGGCTCATCTCCGGTGGAACAGGCTGCACACCAGACCTTGAAGCGTTTTACCTCTCGTTTAGGATGACAACCCAATTGTTTGACGATATATTCAATGCTTTTATTTTCTCTGTAAAAAAAAGAATGATTGGTTGTTATCGTATCGATAAATTCGATTACTTCTCGTTCATTTGATCTTAAATATGATAAGTATTCCTGGACATTCATCTGGGTCAGGCGCATGCGTTTGGCAACCTTGGATTTTAATAATTCAAGCTTCCCCTCGTGAAGATTAATGCCGCACGTCTTATATACAAGTGCTTTTAATTCCGTCAATTCACTTGGTTTAAAAAGTATTGAATTCATTTTTTTAAATTTTTACATTTTTTTCCAGCGGTTTACTTTTTCGAATGCGGATTCAGCTGTTTTCAACAGAGTCGATATATTCACCGGTTTTTTAAAATAATCTTCAAAGCCGACATCAAGGCATTCTGACAGTTCGAATAAAGACGCATAGCCGGTAATGGCATAGATAATAGACATGGGCTTAATATTTTTTACTCGCTTACATAATTCCATACCGTTCATTACCGGCATATTTAAATCAAAAAACATGACCATAATGTTACTCTCTTCTATAATTTTCAATGCATCCAGTGCATTGCCTGCGGTGGAAACATCATAACCGGCTTTGGTAAACAACTGGGACAACAACCTTAAAATGGGGGGATCGTCATCAACGATTAATATTTTTTTATTTTTCATCATTTTTTCCCTTCTCGGGGTTGGGGGGTACGGCAACAAATGAAGATGCTGCGTCAAGGTCTAAAATTTCGGAATGCAAATATTTTTTTGTTTTGTATTGGGTAATAGCCATCAGCTTGTTTGTAATCTCAGCTAACCGTTCTGCTTGGTCTTTAATTTCCTTTATATTTTCTTTCTGGACTTGCCCATGGCAGATGTCATCAATCAATAATTCCGAAAAACCTAAAATCGCCATTAAAGGCTGATTAATTTCGTGGCAGATGGCGCCTGCGGTTCGAACTACCACTGTCAGTTTTTCCTTTTCTATTTTTGCATGTTCATATTTTTTTGCCTGTGTAACATCCTCAATTGACAGTAAAACGGCTTTTCCTTTTTGCAATTTTAAGGGTTGAGTCGTTATTCTCAAATGCCTGCGACCGATAGAATTAAAGGTCATGGGTGTTTCAACCATAAAATGCCCCCTCTCATTTTCAAGGGTATCATTCACTGTTATCCGCAATTTGCATTTAAGGCACTCTTTTCCAAATCCGCAGCCTTCAGGGGCATCTTTGTGATGAATGCAGCCAAAGGCCGCCCCGACTACAGGCCCGACCAGGAGATTCTCTTCCTTCTTTACAAACATGCCGGCCATCTTGTTTGCCAAAACCAGTTTTCGATCCGCGTCAATAACTGCGACTGCAAGCGGTAAATTGTTAATAACACGTAGGATATCATCCTTGGAAAACACTGTTGGAGAATCCAATATGGTTTCTTTCATTTTAATTCCTTTTTTCGTTTTCGACTGTTTTAATTCATCCAATAGCATGCATTAGAGAGGTTTAAAAAATGAACAGGTCTTTGCCGCTATATTGTGAATATTTTCCACATAATCCACAGCGCCTATCAGTTGAGCTTCTTTGGGCATCCCGTAAACGACGCTTGATTTTTCATCCTGAGCAATCGTTACTGCCCCCGCTTTTTTCATTTCAAGCAATCCTTGTGCACCATCTTTGCCCATACCGGTTAAAATGATACCCACAGCGTTGGCACCAACCAGTCTTGCAACAGACCGAAACAAAATATCCACGGCCGGTCGCTGATAGTGAACAAGAGGCCCTGTTTTAACCGCTACGCAATAGCCGGCGCCCCTGCGTTTTAAAAGCATGTGGTAATTACCCGGGGCAATAAGGACGTTACCATTTGTTACAGGGTCCCCATTTATAGCTTCTTTAACACGCATTTGGCACAATTCATTTAACCGTCCGGCAAAGGCCTTAGTGAAATGAGCCGGCATATGCTGCACAACAACAATACCCGGCATGTTTTTCGGCATTGGGGTCAGGACATTTTTAATGGCTTCCGCCCCTCCGGTTGACGCGCCGATGGCAATAATTTTATTGGCGGTTTTATAAGGTACCATGGATGCGGTTCTTTTCTGGTACGTTGAATTTTGTTGTTGCCCGCGTCGGGGAAATCCAGCTGCATGCACCGCTTTGATTTTTTCGGCGAGCTGCATGCTGACATCTCCTACCGAATAGGCGTCATTGGGTCTTGTCATCACGTCTAATGCTCCAATGGCCAACGCTTCCATGGCAAGATGGCTTCCTTTTGTACTCAGAGAGCTGACAATGATGACGGGAAGAGGATAATACCTCATTAATTTTTTTAAAAAGGTGATCCCATCCATACGTGGCATTTCTATATCCAGGGTAACAACATCCGGTTTTAATTTTACTATTTTTTCTCTGGCTATGTATGGATCCGGTGCCGTAGCAATTACCGTAATTCCTGGGTGCCGGGATAGCTGTTCTTTAAATACCTTTCTGACAACGGCGGAATTATCTACCACAAGCACTTTAATTTCATTAGACATTTAAACGATCTTTTGTCCTTATTGACCCACATGGATAGATAGTAAAATAGCCATTTTCGAATCCATTGTTTCAATCAGTGTGCATTCTGCAGTACCGTTCAGATCTGTACTGGTAATCTTTTCGGGGATGCCGAGCTTATAGGGCCGCCGGCATTTCACCTTTTTCAAGGCATTTCCGCACACCATATTAAGCATTTCAGACAATGTCCCAAACTGCTGTTCCCACGTCAGTTCGGCTTTGGTTTCGCCCAAAAAATTGGATGTGAGTTCCGCAACCAGTGGTTCCGGTGAAATAACATCTATATTCCCGCCGATATCTCCGGTGAAATTCAAACGACATGCCAACGCGTTATTCAGGTCGATGCCGGAATCATTTAAAATCATCTCGGGACCGATCTCAACCGGCATAAAAAACATGGTCTCCATGACTTCAGAAATCGAATTCGTCATCGCTGTCATCAATACTTTCTTCATAATCGGCTTCTCCAATTATACTGACAATTAAATCCCTGAGCGCCTCAGGGGTAAACGGCTTGGTAATATAACCGGCAGCACCGGTATCCATAAATTCTTTAATCTTTGAATCGTTGCCCTCGGTTGAAATGACAACCACTGGAATTTCCTTGAACAGTGCTTCGGTTTTTACTTTTTTTAAAAAGCTGAGCCCATTCATTTCCGGCATGTTATAGTCGGTCATAATCAAATCCACCCAGTCTCCTCCCATTACCGTTAACGCTTCTTTACCATTTGAGGCTTCAAGTATCCTGGCACCGCCGTATCCCGCCGCTGCAAGCGATCGTTTTAAAACGGTCCGCATTGGCATTGAATCATCTACAATCAATATTGAATAAGACATTTTTTTCCCTTTACTTTCATTAAGCCATATTTAATAAAACGTTCACTTCATGCATATTGACGGCAAATTCTGCCATAATACCGGTTATATCCGATTGAGAGACGCTATGAATTTTCATTAATTCATCCTTGAATCGATACGCCAGACCATCTGCTCCGACGCCATCCCCCATCATCATACAAATGCAGTCTGACAGGTATACCGCTGCGACCTCTTTATCGTTAATCATGGATTCATCTCTGAGATGATGATGTTGAATAAGCTTGATCATCCGTGGGCTGAATTTCCATATTTTGCCAATTAAGGCACCCATCTCCGCATGATCTATACCCAGTACTTTTTTTTCGGATTCTCTGAAACTGTAGCCAAATTTTTTTACAAGCGTATTAATTTTTTTAAAGTCCTTGAACACATATTTTTCCAATATGATTTTACCGATGTCTTTGATCAGGGCAGCGGTAAAAATTGTACTTTTGTTGTTAAGTCCCAAGCGTATGGCAACCTGTTTGGCGATTACGGCAGAAGAAACTGAGTACCGCCACATATCCCCCTGTTCAAGACCATAGCCTTTTCGTCGTCCAGAAAGGATTTTTGCACTTGATTTTACCATTGCCAATTCAATTATCTGATCTGTACCAAGCATATTCACGGCATCTTTAATTGACTCAGCTGGCATCTTTAACCCCGAATATGCTGAGTTGCAGACTTTAAGAATATCTACTGTCATGACAGGGTCATACTGAATTATCTGGGCAATATCGTTCATTGAACTATCCGGCTCTTCAACCATTTCGAGCAGACGGTTAGCGACGGCCGGCATCGGCGTTAACTCCTTTATCTCACGAATCATTTTATCCAGTGATGTCATATTCTCACTTCCTTGGATCCTGAGGTTTTTAAGAAAATGTCGCCCGATACAATTTCAATTCGGATCGTCCGGTTAATATTCCCGCCCACCTCCTGCTTATCGATCATTACTTTGTTCTTAAAAAACATTTTTTTTAACGCCATATAATTACGTTTTCCGATATTAAAAAAACCATTTTGATCAAGAATTTCGGCACCACCTGCGACAAAAATTTTAATCCTGGGTTTCTTTGCGCCCATTGTGTAAGCTGTTTTAAACAGGCGCGGGATACCGGTATCTGCGAACATAAATGGTCTTTTGGCTGCTTTTTCTTTGTCTATGGCGGATTCTGGAAGCATATAGTGAAGAATTCCCCCGACTCTTGCGACCGGATCATAAATAACCAATCCTATGCATGATCCAAGAGAGTAAGTGATCACAGCATCTGCGGGATTATTGCTTACTTTCATATCTGCAACGCCGACAATTTGTTTCATCTATTCATATCCTCATCTCTTTTTCTGCCGTCACATTCCCTAGTTTCCCGATACAATGGAAAAGATGCCGTGAACATCTAAGATCAGTCCGACTTTTCCGTCAGCCAGAATCGCACCGCCGGCAATACCTCGAATATCATCCATATTTCCGCCAAGATTTTTAATCACATACTCATCTTTGCCTAAAAGTTCATCAATCAAAAAAGCACGTTTTTCTTCCTTTGACTCAATAACGACAACCAGGCTTTGTTCTACGGATTTAACATGATTGCTTGTTTCATAGATTTCGTTTAATCGGATTAGAGGAACCAGATGGCCACGATCTTTAACCATTTCACCTTTTCCTTCTACGGTGAAATATTCACCTGGCCCCGGTCTGAATGCTTTTTGAATAGCAGTGGTGGGAATAACATATTTTTCGTCATCAACCCTGACCAGCATACCGTCGATAATGGCCAGCGTCAGAGGAAGACTGATAATAAATCGGGAGCCGACCCCCTTTTCGGATTCAATATTCAAATGGCCGCGAAATTTTTCAATCCCCTCTTTGACCACATCCATGCCGACGCCCCGGCCGGATACATCCGTAATTTGGTTTGCTGTTGAGAATCCGGGCGCAAGAACCAGATTAAAAATCTGCGCATCCGTCATCTGTTCTTCTCCGGTAATCAGCCCGGTAGCCGTGGCCTTTTCAAATATTTTTTCCCTATCCAGCCCCTTACCGTCGTCCTCGATCTCAATGACAATGTTCCCGCCTTTATGATAGGCACGAAGATCAATATTTCCCTGTTGGGGTTTGTTTTTTTCCTTGCGCTCCTGTACGGATTCAATCCCGTGATCACAGGCATTTCTGATCATATGAACCATGGGCTCATAAAGGGCATCCACCACATTTCGATCAATTTCAGTTTCTTCTCCGGTCATTGATAAGTTGATCTGTTTGCCCGATTTTCGTGACAAATCCCTTACGAGACGAATCATTTTCATAAATGTGGCTTTAATGGGTATCATACGCATGGACATGGCAATATTCTGCATATTGTTTACAATCTGTCCCAATTGTGAAACGGTCTGGCTTAAGGCTGAATTTTCCATGGTTTGCTGTCGCAGCATCGATTGGGCAATCACCAGTTCACCGGCATAATCTACAAGGTCGTCCAATTTCTGAGTGCTGACTTTAACTTGAGAATCCACCCTTCTTTTAACCGTTGATTGTTCCATTAACGCCGAGGCGACTTGAACAGGAGCGATCTTTTTATCTTCGATCAGAATTTCACCAACTTTTTTTCCCGGATGCTTTTTCTGGATTTCCAGTGCATGATCAATGTCTTGTTTTGTAAGCTCCTTTTTTCTGACAAGAATTTCACCTAAAGGCTCTTTTTCCCCTTTGGTCAAAGAAATTTGAAGTCTTTTGAGTTTATCCCTTAAGATTTCTACATCTATGTGGCCATCTTCTTGTCGGTTACCGCTAACAAGTCCTTGTTTTACACTATCGAGAAGGTGTTTTAGTAAATCAACGGATTCGAGAATTGCATCCGTTGCAGAATGATTAATTATGAAATCTCCGCTTCTGGCACTGTCCAAAAGATTTTCAGTGGCATGGGACAGTCGGTTGATTTTATCTAAAGATAAAAATCCGGAGACGCCTTTTATTGTGTGAAACGGTCTGAAAATATCGTTTATGATATCAGCATTTTCCGGATCCTGTTCCAACTCAATTAAAGACACTTCGATGTTGTTTAGATTTTCTTCTGCCTCTGATATAAAGTCGGTCAGGATTTCAATATCATCGTCAGACAGTTTTTCAGGCGTGCTGTTCTGTGTAGATTCTGTTTCAGGCTCGTTTTCCGAACATTCATCAACACACTCATCGCATTGTTCATTTGTGGCAAGGTTTTCTTCTAAAAGTTCAAGAACGTCGGAATAATCAAAAGTAAAAGGTTCTTTTCTCTTTAAATGACTTAATATGGACTTTAACAACACAAGTCCTTCTTCAATCGGCCTTGTGTTAAAGGTCGGGCCAATAGCCATATTTTCCATATATTGTTTACATAACTTTGAAATATCATAAAAAGTATAAGGCTCAATATTTTCAGAAATGTTGATAAGACTGTCTACATTACGAATCATTCCTTCCATATCTGGGTCTTTTCCTGGGCAGAAGCCGGCGATAAGCATTGAAAATTCATTCAGCTTTTTCTCTATTTTTTTGAAATCGTCGTTCGAGGCTTTGTCATCGGGTTGGGACAGCTTTGGGAAAAATAACCTGTTGCTCTCTTTTTCATCCATCTTTTTTAGTCCCGTGCTGAAATTTGAAACAATCATGTCAAGATTTGACAATAAATTACGTTCGACCTGGGGACCGTCTTTTATTATGGTATCAATAATGTTTCTGGCCTTCAGAATTTGCGCAGCCTCTGACGATAGTTCCAACGATTTGCATTGCGCATGTATGCTCTTGAGAATGGGCAACAGCGTCTTGATCGAGTCCGGCTGATCCGGATCGAATAAAATTAATTCTGATGCCAGCCTTTCTGTCATTGCGATTATGTTTTCATAAGACATTGGCTTTTCCAAAGTTTAAAAGTTCTCGTGAAATTTTAAGGATACCGCCTGCACAGGGCCCAGGGATATAATCTCCCTGGGCCGCCTGCGCCCCAACTTTATGATATTAAAAGTCTTCAAAGGTTTCGTCGTCATCAAACGGGATGATTTGATCCGGACGACTTGAATCCAAGTGACGATCCCTGGCTTTTGCTTTATTGTTTGCTTTGCCTGGGGTGCTTTTAGGCAACGCTTTAACAGATTGGTAATCACCCAAGTTCCGATTGGAATTGCTTTTACCGGTAACCAGCATCACAAGATTATCAACATATTCTTTAAGTTGTTCGGCCTGGGCACTCATCTCTTCTGCCGCTGAGGCGGACTCTTCTGCATTGGCTGCATTTTGCTGGACAACCCGGTCCATTTCAGTGATGGCATTGTTGACTTCGGCAATCCCAGTGGATTGTTCGGTTGATGCCACGGAAATCTCTGAGACCAGGGCCCCGACTTTGGCCGAGCTTTCCGCCACTTTGGAGAATGCCTCACTGGTTGAGGATACGATGCCGGAACCATCGGTTACCTTTTTGACCGTATCTTCTATAAGCGCTGCCGTATCTTTGGCCGCATCTGCAGCTCGCATAGCCAAATTTCTGACCTCATCGGCAACGACGGCAAACCCTGCACCTGCTTCACCGGCACGGGCGGCTTCCACCGCGGCATTTAAGGCGAGCAGATTTGTCTGAAATGCGATTTCATCAATGGTTTTTATTATTTTCGACGTTTCCTCTGACGCTTTGGAGATATCCTCCATGGATCGTGTTAATTCATTCATGGACTGGCCGGCAGTACTCACAATCGCATTCGCATCTTTCATCAACCCGTCGGCATTATTTGAATTCTGGGCATTTTTTTTGGTCATGGCTGACATCTCTTCCATGGATGAAGAGGTTTCTTCGATGGATGCGGCTTGTTGGGAGGCGCCTTCTGCCATGGACTGGCTGGACGATGAAACTTCCCCAGATGCCGCCGCCACCTGCACTGCACCTTCGTTAAGACCGGCAATGATTTTGTTAATCGGTTTGGTAATGCTGCGTGTAATAAAAAATGCGCAAAGAATACCGATGATAAGCGCGCCGATTAATCCGATAATCATGAGAATAGATGCACTTGAAAGCGCGTTCACAGCATCCTTGGCAATGGTGTCGGTTGCGCCGATTCCAGCATTTGCCATAGTTTTACATGCATTGAGAACTTTGTTATTGGCGTCCAGGCGTTTAACCCCCAGGTCCTGCATAGTAATCCAATTTTTAAGAAAATTCTTCATAGCGGCCTGGTAGTCACGACCAGCCGTCTTAACCTCCTCAATCCGCTTTAAGTCTTCAGGTATCCGTGTGATTTTTTCCAGTTCTTCAAACTTGAGATCTATGTGTGAAAAATTCTCCAACGCGGCATTCATAACTTCAGGGCTTCTCAATGCCTGGGATTTAAATGCCCCTATTCGCGTCTCATTTCCAAGGGTAATAATATCGTTCACCAGGGTAATCTTCGCATTTCTTTCCATCATGTCCGTATTTAATTTTTCGTGCTGCCCTTCAAGAAACCCATCGCAGTTGGACACATAAATTCCGGCATTTTCATCCATCTGGTCCCGGTATCTGCTCAGCCGTCTTTGGTCTGCCAGGCTGCCGCGATTAAACTCAATCATAAATTGTTCTATCGCTTTCTGATACGCTTGAGCCGCAGATTGAATGGCTTTAAGTCTTTGAATGTCTTCCCTATCACGGGTGATAGCCCTTAAGTCGTTTAACGGTGCGTCAACGCCATCCAATTGTGAAATTGCGGTTTTCATAAGTTCCATGTCGTTTGTGGCCTGGGCTTTAAAATTGGTAACCCTGACGCTGGAACCGATATGAACAAGATTCGTGGCAAGTTTGACCTTCTGCTGACGGTCATTCAGATCAGATTTGAATTCTGTGTTTTGACCCATTAAAAAATCAGCAGAAGTTGACATATATTTTTGAGCAGATTCCTCCAGGGTTCGTCTATTGGCCGCAAATCTGGCGATGGTCTCAACGGTTTTTTTTATTAAGGATTTATACGTTTCAATCGCTTTGGAAGCGATATCTATCTGACCTTTTAGCTTTTTTAAATTGGGAGAATTTTCCTCGAGTTCACGTGCCTTTTGCAAGGCCATATCAACGGATTCCATTGCCGCCTGGCTCAGTTGATAGAGCTTTTTATCTTCCGTATATCCATACCCTCTCATTTCAAACGCCATCTGGCTGGCTGCATCACTTAAATCCATGGCAACGGCTACTTCCGGTATATACTCATGGGCCAACATCTTACTTTTTGTTTCCACCGTTCGCATATTTACAACGGCCATTAAACCAAGGGCAACGGCAATGATGATTAATACTGCAAATCCATATGTGATTTTTAATCCCAGACTTAGGTTTTTCATCTTAAATTCCTTTATTGTTTTTTTCCCGGTATTTATGAAGCATTTTGAATAGCGGCCATTTCATTGGACGAAAGAACCCTATCTATATTCAAAAGAATTTTGACGCCCCCATCTTGCTTGGCCATGCCAAGGATATATCGTGTATCCAGTTTCGTACCAAAAGCCGGGGTTTCCTCAATTTCGTCTTCTTTTATATTTAAAACCTCGGAGACGGTATCAACCACAATTCCGATTAGAACAGTGGTTTCCGCCGCATCAATTTCGACGACAATAATGCAGGTCCTGTCATTGTAAGAAATTGATTTCATATCAAATTTTGACCGAAGATCAATTACGGGGATTACTTTTCCCCGCAAATTTATGACGCCTTTGACAAATTCCGGGGTTCTGGGGACCGAAGTGATGGGTAACATACCGATTATTTCTTTCACTTTAAGAATACCAATCCCATACTCCTCCGACGCTAATGCGAAAGTCAGGTATTTACCTGTTTTAATGGTCATGTCGGCGACGGCCTTATTCATGCTGTCAACTTGATCATTCATCCATTCCTCCTTTGATTCCATATTTTTTTATTGGGTTCTTTTTTTTCTTGTTATTGAGTACATCCCGGACCTTTTTAGCCGGATTCTGTTTTGAAAACGGTACGTTTATAGAATAAAAGCCACTGTCCAGAACACCATGGTCTGCGATAACATTGGTGGTATAATCTGACCCAGTTGACAATACAGCTATCTATTTATAAATACGGATTTTTCTTTTTTGTATCGGCTATAAAAAAGACTATATCAACAGGAAAGACTCACGCTTCTATGTCTGAAGTGAAAAAAGTGAGTAATCTGAGGCGAAAAAGCCATTTTTTATATTATGATTATCACAGAATATATTAAGAAAATCCTAAAAGAAAGAACTTTTATCAATATGTTTGCTGCAGACTGTCGTCCAGGATCATTTGAACGCAGCAATCTGCTTTGTTTTTACTTGGATTGGTCCCGTTTTTTTCAATGGGGAAACTTATGTATATATTGCAAATACATAGTTATCTATCCATCAATGAGTATAAACCCGAATTTACGGTTAAACGTTTTTTCTGTAATCTTGCCGTATCAAATCAGGCGGGAACCATGAACACAAGGGGTTAACCTGCACAAACAAGACTTAAATTAACGCCCTGTGGGCGGGCTGTCAGCGAATAGCTGTCAGCGAATTTGGAATTTAAAATTAAGGAGGAAACATGGCTGAAAGAAAACAGGTTTATAAATGCGAACTTTGTGGAAATGTTGTTGAGGTTCTTCACGGGGCAGATGGGGACCTGGTCTGTTGTGGTGCGGAAATGGTTCTTTTTGAAGAAAAAGCTGCGGATGAGGGAAAAGAGAAACATGTTCCCGTGGTTGAAGCCACAACCCAAGGCGTTAAAGTGAAAGTTGGGTCAAATCCCCACCCCATGGAGGAAAAACACTATATTGAATGGATTGAAGTTATTGACGGGGAGACATCCTGCCGTCATTACCTGAAACCAGGGCAGACCCCGGAAGCCGTTTTTAAAGGCTGTTCCAAAAATGTTACCGCCCGGGAATACTGTAACGTTCATGGGCTTTGGAAGTCTTAAGAGCCGATTTATGGAATGCAATAAGTGTCAGGTCAGGCACCATGGATTTAGGATCTAAAGATATTGATTAAATAACAACCTTTTAAATCGGATGCAGACGTTATGTCTGCACCCGGTTTTTAAATAGTGACTATGGCGTTTTGAATGGCCGCTACCATTTCAGAAGCGGTGCACCCCTTACTGATAAAATTTACGGCACCGGCAGCAATGATGTCCCGGGCATACTCTTTTTTCTCATACATGGACAGGGCCAGAATTTTTATTTCAGGATGTCTTTTATAAATACGGCGGGTCGCTTCAATGCCGTTTATGCCAGGCATATTGATATCCATCAGGATCACATCCGGCTTTAATTTTTCGGCCAGCTCCACAATCTCCATGCCGTCGTGGGCCTGGCCGACTACCTGGATGCCGGCAGTTTCTTTAAGCGCCTGGAATATGCCTTTGCGAAAAATCGCATGATCGTCTGCCAGCAATACCCGGATATTATTTTTTTTGGACGACCGCTTCCCGACAGCATCATTATCTGAAGCGGCAGATTCGCCGGCTGGCTCATCGTCATATGGAATGGGTTGTGTTGCATCCTGTTCGTACGGCAACACAATATCAAACCGGCTGCCGTCACCCGGGCTGCTGGTAATCTTAAAGGTTCCCCCGATTAATTCAATTCGCTCTTGGATGCTGAACAGGCCAAGTCCCTGCTTCATATTATCGGAAACTGTGATCGCTGATGGATCAAATCCCTTGCCCTCGTCTCGGACACTGAGACAAAGACGATCCTCACCCTTTATTTTCAGGGTTACTTTGGCTGCTGGCGTTCCAGCATACTTGACTGCATTGAACAGCAGTTCGCGTACGGATTCAAACACCAGCAACACAATATCTTCGGAAAGCGATAAACCGGATATTTGTGATGCGAAATCCATGTGAAATTGATAACGTTCCTGCATTCGTCCGGCAAGCCACCTTAAACCGGAGACCAGCCCACCTCTATAAAGTGCAGGCGGGCTTAAGTCAGCGCTTAATGAGCGAGCCATCTGGATGCAGGTGCCGATGGTTTCTTCAATTTTTTTAGCCGATTCACTCAACAGCGGGTCCTGGATCTGCCGTTCCAGTCCGCTTAAATGTAGCTTGGCTGCTGCCATATACTGCTGGATACCGTCATGCAGCACCTTTGCCACCCGCCTGCGTTCCGCCTGCTCTGCCATGGTAAGCTTTCCGGCAAGCGCTCTGAGCTGGTCCGCCCGGGCCAGCACCTCCTGGTGGGCATTGTGGTAACGGGTTTCTGCCGCCACACGCCGTTCGATCTCCTTTTTAAGGCGTTTGATGGTCTGGTACAAGGACTGGGTCCGCGTTTCAATTTTTTCTTCGAGATGTTCATTGGCCCCTTCAAGCTTTTTCTGATATTCCTGCTGGGCGCTGATATCGCGAAAAACGAGCACAATCCCGGCCGCCTCTTTTTTTTCATTTTCAAGTTGGCTGACGGTCTCCTCAACCGGAATTCGGGTCTTGTCCCGACGAATCAGCATCCCTTTACAAGCAAAGGGAGTCGACAGATCTTCGGGAAGATAGAGGGGCTGTCTTTGTATACAGGAACAATCCCGGGGTTCCAGATCTATGGAAAATACTTTTTCAATTGTTTTCCCTAATGCATCTGCCTGGGGCCAGCCGGTGAGTTCTTCTGCAATAGGATTCATAAATGAAACCCGCCTGTTTTTATCGGTTGAGATGACACCATCTCCAATACTGTTTAATGTGGTTTTAAGCCACTCTCTTTGAACAAAGAGGGCATCAATAGCCTGTTTTTTTTCCGTGATGTCTTCAAAAATGCTGACAAACTCGCCGTGTTTGATACAATAGGCGTTAACGGAAAACCATTTTCCAAGCTGGGCAGAGCATCCATTAATACGAACAGGGGAACCTTCCATGGCCACTTTACCAAAACGCGCAATCCAGTCGACAGGGTCTTTTTTTATATTCGGTATTAACTGTGTGACCCTTTTGCCGGCCACATTTCTAAAACCTGTCAGTTTTTCAAACGCAGGGTTGGTTTCCAGAAATTCATAATCCACGGGTGTTCCGTTTTTATCTAAAATTACCCGATGCCTGGCAAACCCGTCGATCATATTTGAAAATAAGGCCTGATAATTTTCCCGGCTGTTGGCAAGATCTTTAAACAATGTACTGTAAGGCCTTGAAAGACCGGTTTCAATAAGGGCCTTGTAAAGGCAGTAATAGGAGACGATCTTGAAAAAGTGGCCCAGCATATTGGTCGGCCCATACACCCCGATATAGGTTGTAAACAGCAGTTCCGAAACAATGGTCACAATGATGGATGCCTGCAGCCAGTTGAAAAGTGTGCTGTCGAACCGGTTCCGGCTGCGATAAAGCGCGAACAGCGCCAGGCATAGAATCAGGCAGATGATGTATTCGCTGGTTTTTTTGAATGTGGTTAGACCGCCGGCATGTTCAAGATAGCAGTCGGGAAATATCGGCCAGACAAAAATGGAAAGCAGAATCAACACCGTGACTGCAGAAAAACCAAAGAGATAGATTGGGGCCTTGATCCGGCTTTTAAATAAAAAAAATGCCCCTAACAATGAAATGCTTTCAAGGTAGCGGGCTGATATCCACAACTGGGTCGGCACATTGGATTCAAGGCCCGGCAGAATATTGACCCCTTTATAGGTCATGGTATGTGTCAGATCCAGGATACCCACAAAAAGATAAGCGATCCCCACAAAAGAGAAAAACGATTTTTCTTTGAAAAACCACCGGGCATTCCAGGTAACCATGAAAATGCTGCAGGCGGTCACCACCGCAAACATCTCGGCAAGGGTATGAAAGAGCAGAAAATTGTAAAATGTGCTGATGTAAAAGGCTATCAGCATCACAATAAAGGGTGCGAACTGAACAGCAAGCCGTTTCCCGCTGTTTTTAGTGATGTCGGTTATTGCCATTTTTTCCCTTTTGCCATTCTTGGGGGGTGAAAAATTATGAATCCCGGTTTAGCCGGGCCGTTGATGTCATCGTTTTCCGGTATATTAGCTATATCGCCATTGATTATCCACCACAAGCAGGTTTTTTTAGGGTTGAAAGAAGGAAGATGTCCCCACAGTATCTGTGTCGTTTATTTCCTCAGCCTGATGTTCCAGAGGCAAAAAAATTGAGAAAGCCGAACCGCGTCCAGGGGTGCTCCATATGTCAATTATGCCGTCGTGGCGTTCCACAATATTCCTGGCTAATGTTAATCCCAGGCCATTTCTTTCTAGGTGCCGATCATTTCCATATGAATAGAACGGCGTAAAAACATTGGTCAACACATCTTGTTCCATCCCTACACCGTTATCCGTTACTGTCAAACGTGCATATTTCCCCCTGGGAAGACCATAAGCGTCACAGGAACCGTTCATCATTTGTATAATATCGGTCGCTATAATGATCGTGCCCTTTCCTCTATGCAGTGCCTGGTACGCATTATCTAAAATCGCGACCGCTGCCTGTCCGATTTTATCCTCGTCCATCGCCACCGGAATCGGCCGGTCAAACAGATTGATGTCCACAATAACATCTCTCATTTGATTGACAGTCTGCTCAATTACGGTTTTTGCCAGACAGTTGAGGTCCACAGGCTGTTTACGGCAGTGTCTGATTTTTGCAAACTGCGTTAGATAATCTACGACCTGGGTGCTTTGATCAACTAACTGAACAATCTGAATCATATGGGTCTGAGTCGCATCCGGTTCTTCGGCCTGGCACAGGGCCATGATTGCCTTACCATGGATCGCATCCAATAGATTTCGAACGTTATGGGCCACACCCCCGGCCACCATTTGGACCGGGTCTTGGGCTATACCGACTTGTTTTTTTTCCAGATACTCTTCCATCTGCTCCCCCCCTCTATCAATAGTTTAATAGTATAGGAAATTTTATTTCCTAAATGAGCTAACAGCCCGCCCGAAGGGCGTCAATTTAAGAAATTTATCGATGCACTTTAGTATAACCAACCATGGTTGCACATGAGGGGATTTACCCATTTTCACCCTGCAGGTCCGGTATCCGGGCAGGATGATATGGAAAAACGGCAAAAGATAATTTTCAACAGCTGCAGGATGCCGCTGCTAAGAGTTCGCTTGGTAATTAGGGGAGATCTCAGATTGGTCCGGCCTTTGAGGCGACACAGTTTTATACTACCAGCCCCTTTTCAATGGCAAATGCAGTTAATTCAGAGACATTGTGCAGATTCAGTTTATTCATAATGTTAGAGCGATGGCGCTCCACAGTTTTGGGACTAATACATAATAACCCGGCTACCTCTTTGCTGGTATATCCTTCAGCTACCAACTTGAGGACTTCCCGTTCCCGCTGGGTCAGGCTGTCCCAGGCAGTTGTTTTCTTCAGTTTTCGACGGCCGTCTATGAATCCTTCCATGACGGTGCCGGTAATCCCCGGGCTGATATAGGTCTTTCCGGAGAGGACCACATGGATTGCTTTTAACAATTCATCCTGGGACGAGTCTTTTAAACAGTATCCCGAGGCACCGGCATCAAAGCAGTCCAGGATGAATTCATCCGAATCGTGAATGGTCAACGCCATAATTTTGGAATCCGGCCTATGGCGCTTGATTTCTTTGATGGCAGAGACCCCGTCCATCCTGGGCATAGACAGATCCATCATTATCAGATCCGGCGGCTCTTGAAGCGAAAGGGTTCTTTCAATGGCAGAAAACCCGTCTGCGGCCTGGGCCACTACTTCAAGATTTTTATCCGAATTGATCATCAGGCACAACCCTTCACGCAGCAGGGTATTATCTTCAGCGACTACAATCTTTTTCATTTTATATACCTGTAATATACTGAATTTTATGGGTTATGGTGCGTTTTAGGGAAATCTACCTACCAGCCACTGATATACCATGCCTTTTTGAATATACCAAATAAAATATGATTTTTATCCGCTATCCGCGCACCGGCCAGACAAAAAAAATGGCATCCGCTTTATGGCCCACCCCAATATAACCGTCCCGGGTATACAACGCCCAGGCATAGGCGGGTTCATACACACTGGTGGTGGAGGACCAGTAAAAATCTTGAACCCGGTCAAAACAGTCTGTACCACAAATGGCCGGGGAATGCCGGGACAGCGCCACCAGACTTTCAAGTTCCCGGATATTGGGCAGGCGCCAATCACGGAATCCGTCCGCCTGTTCCCGGTTCAGCTGATGGATTTTCTCCAGGGCCTGGGACCATGTCACGGCACGGCCTGTTACGTCGGCATTGCGCATCCACTGGAGTTCTGTTTCCCTGTCAAAAACAATGCTGTTTTTTGTCTGAAACCTTTGGTCAGGATCAATGCTTGTCTCTATAGTTTTTTCTTGATTTGTCTTCTCATCAGGATCATGAACCGGCCAGACCATTGCCGACTGGTGTTTCATTCCTCTGACAACCCGCCCGCCGCCGGCATGGATATACCAGGCCTGATCCGGCAGACGGGCACAGGTATTACCGGTCCAGTAATACCCGTTAAAAATATTTTCAAACAGATCCGCGTGGACAATGGCCGGATTAATGCGGGTATGGCTGACCAGCAGGAACAGCTCCCTGCGCCGGGGCAGCCGCCAGCCGTCACGACCTACAAATTTTTTTCGGTTCAGGTCTGCGACAAAATCCAGGGCTTCCTGCCATGATAACGGGAAATCACTCAATCCTGCGTTTTTCAGCCAAACAAGACCGACAGCACAGTCAGTTACGGTGTCCTGACCAATATTAAACCGGGGTTCAGGCCAGGGCGCTCCGCTTCTACTCTCGCCGTCCTGTCCTGAATCGTTACAGTCGGTGTCATCACCAGTGCTGTTCCAGCATCTGTTTTGACCGGTCTGGAATGGTCCTTTCATATTTATCTTTGTCCCAGTTGTTATTCATGTTTTCCAGAGACTGCAAGCCCACTGGTGCCAAGGCCCGTAGCCGATGCGGTGCGGGTAATTCCGGCCAGGTAAGCATCCCCCAGCTTGGCTCTTCGTCAAGCTCCTTGGTTCGTTAAATATATTCTTGAACCACTTTTTCCAGCCTGTCCGGATCGTAATGCCTGTCAATGAGCGGGCCTTTTTCAAGCCCCTTAATCTGGGAGATAAACTCTTTTTTTTCTTTGGTATACAAAATGCCCACAGGTATCCGGTCCCCTGTTTCACGGGCCAGTGTCATGGCCGTGCCGAAATCATCCCGGTCCTTTGTCTCGTCCAGCTCATAGATCCGATCCTTGTACCATTGGGCGGTGTTAACCCGGTTAAACGTGACACAGGGTTGAAAAATGTCGATCACACTGAAGCCCTTGTATTGAACAGCTGCCTGAATAAGGCCGCTTAAATGTTCTTTATTTCCTGAAAATCCCCGGGCCACAAATCCGGCACCCATGGTCAGGGCCAGGGCCGGACCGTTTAAGGGTTCTGAAATTACGCCGCCAGGCTGCATGGCTGTGGTCATGCCCCATGCCGATGTCGGAGAGGCCTGGCCCTTGGTCAGCCCGTAAATCTGGTTATTGTGCACCAGAAGCGTCATATCCGTGTTCCGGCGCGCTGCATGGATAAAATGATTGCCCCCTTCACCATAACAATCCCCGTCCCCGGAATTGACCAGAATGTTTAAATCATGGTTGGCTAGTTTGGCTCCCAGCGCAATGGAGAGTGCCCGGCCATGGATGCCGTGCAGAAAATTGCATTTTAAAAAATGAGGTGTTTTGGCAGCCTGCCCAATGCCGGAGACAATCAACAGTTTTTCCGGCGGAATATTGAGTTGCGCCAAGGCATCCTTCATCGCCCCAAGGATGCCGAAATTGCCACACCCCGGACACCACTGGTTTTCGTAAGCGGATTCATAACGGTCTTTATCTGACATATCAAGCAAGCTCCTTTTCTTTGAGTGCGTCTACTATAAATTGAGCTGTAAACGGTCTGCCGTCGTACTTGAGTACATATCCTGAAAAATTGATATTTGTATTTTCTTTTAAGATTCCCGCAAACTGGGCTTCGGCATTCATCTCGACTGCGATGAATTGTGTGTCGGGATTATTTTTCAGCATCTTTTCGGCAGCGGTTGCCGGAAACGGCCATATTTGTGAAAACAGCAGACAGCCGATATCCGCACCCTGGTCCCGCAGAAGGTCTGTGGCCTCTTTGATGGCCCCGGCACTGGAGCCCCATCCAATTAAAAGGGTATGGGCATCCGGGGAAACGGTCTCAGGGCCGTCCAGTTCTTCGATCATTGCCGGCAGTTTGGCACGGCGTTTTTCCATCATGGTGTTGCGTATGGCAATATCTTCTGTGATGTGTCCATCCGGCCTGTGCTCATCGCTGGATACCTTGACAAGCGCCTTACCTTTGCACGGCAGCGCCCGGGGAGATATACCGGAATCGGTTACGGCAAACCGCTCATAACCACCGGGATCGGGCATGTCATCATCCGTCACGATAAACCGCTCCACATGCTTATCAATGAAAAAGGGTTTTTCCAGCAGGAACAGAGAATCCAGCAGATACTGATCCGCCAGAATAATGGCAGGCACTTGGTATTTTTCAGACAGATAAAAAGCCTTGCGGGTCTGTTCAAATGCCTGGGTTGGCGTGCCCGGAGCAAATACAAACCTTGGAAAATCGTCATGGGATGCGTGGATGGCAAACCGAAGATCTCCTTGTGCGGTTCGTGTGGGAAGGCCGGTGGATGGTCCGGGGCGCATGGCATTGACAATTACCATGGGGGTCTCGGTCATGCCGGCAAGCCCTAATGCCTCGGTCATTAGGCAGAACCCACCCCCGGACGTTGCTGTCATGGCACGGGCCCCGGCAAAAGAAGCACCGATTACAATGTTGGCGGCAGCAATTTCATCCTCAGCCTGTTCCACCACGATATCCAAGCGTTTACTCAAATCGGTCAGATGCTGCATAATGCTTGTGGCCGGGCTCATGGGATAAAATGCTCCAATCCGGCAGTCGGCCGCCGCAGCACCCAGCGCAATGGCTTTGGCACCGGAGATCAGATTGCCCTTGGGCACGGATGGATGCGCCAGAGGTTGTTCTTCAAACAAGACATCCGCCACTTTTTCAAATCCTTTTTGGGCGGCATCCAGATTTTTTTCCAGCAGATCCTCTTTAAGGCCGCTGAAGTGATCTTTGATTGTTGACTGGACCGTTGCCGGCCCGGCACCCAGTACCCGGAGCCCTGCGGCAGCTGCCACGGTGTTGATAAAAAGATTTGAGCCGGTCTCTTTGGCAAGTTGTTCAAAGGCCAACGGTACAATCCTGCCCGAGCTTGAGAAATCCTCATCTGCCAGTACAACACTATTATCCCGAAGCGATGGGCTGTGGATTTCCCAAGTGTTTTTGTCCAGGGCAATCAGCAGGTCTACGGATTCCCGGGAAGCATACACCGGGGCATTGCTGATCCGGATTTTAAAAAAACTGTGTCCCCCGCGTACCCGGGACTCAAAATCATTGACAGCCATGGCAAAATACCCGGCCTTACAGCAGGCCGCAGACAAAAGGGTGCCGATGGTCTGGATGCCCTGTCCGGCTGCCCCACCGATCAATATGGTAATGTCCATTGATGATTTCTCCTTGTTAGGTGTTTTTTATTAGTTTTCTAAGTACATAGGGTAAGATGCTGCTATGTATCATGTGTTTGACATCGTTCTCCATATATACGCGGCAAATAACCTGGAAGGTGACATCGCTGCCGTTCGATTTTTAATGCGGATGCTTCCAAAGGTCCCGCGCATCATCACTTCATGATTTCTCCGTCTGGCACCGTAGGAGTTAAAGGCATACACGTCAATGCCTTTTTCCTTAAGGTCAATACCGGCAGGATAGTCTTCCGGAATGGCGCCGGCTGGTGAGATGTGATCAGTGGTCACCGAATCGCCCAGGGTCAGAAGCACCCGGGCATTTCCAAACCCTTCGGGTGCTTTGGGGATCAGTGAAAAATTCCTGAAATAAGGGGGATTGCGGATATAGGTTGAGTCCGGATCCCAGTCAAAGGTGATCAATTGGATGATGTCAAGATTTTTCAGGAATCATTCCCTTGAGAAATACGTTCGTACTGGTTTTTAACGTCCTTTTCTTTGATATATCGGCCGACTCTATCATCTATCTCTTGATCCTGGGGGCAGATATCTTTGAGATAGACCGGCTCCCATTGGGGTCCAGTGCTAAAAGTTCGTTGTCCAGATTCACATCCACCCGCCCGCAGAGGGCAAAGGCCACTACCAGCATGGGATATGCCAGAAAATTGACCTTGACCGACTGGTGAATTCTGACTTCAAAGTTGCGGTTCCCGGACAGCACTGCGGCCAAAACATCTGTGATCTTGGCTCAGTCGCCGTCACATTTTCTTAACATCTTCGTATGGCAGAAATCAGCTGGTCAGGCGCAACGCTTTTGGTCAAATATGTCCTTGCACCAACCTTTTGCATGGCTTCTGCAAGTTCCGGGTCCGTGTGCATGGAAAAGCCGATCACGCAGATATCCGGCTGATCTGCCAGAATCAGTTTCGTCACCTGGGTGCCGTTCATCTCACCTAAATCCATATCCATGATGATGACATCCGGGGTAAGGACTTGTGCCAGTTTTATGGCCTGTTTCCCATCCTCGGCTTCTCCTATGATCGAAAAACCAGGTTCCAGCTGCAAAATAACCTTGAGTCCCTCTCGCAGGGCCTTATGATCATCAACGATTAAAATTTTGATATCTTTTTTTTTTGTCACGGACGCCTCTTTTTTCGCTTTAGAACATACGGCTCGAACCTCATGGGCGCAGTTTCATAATCCTGGCCCCGTCAATAGAAAATGGCTTGTGTGCAACATAACGTTCCCTTTTTTGTTTTTTTCCATTGCATTCATAGTGTAATTGGAATTTAACACTGGAACGTGTTATCGAACAATGAGGGGAACCCCGCATTTCGGCGGAGGGATGTATGCAGTTTTTAAAAAATTGAGGAATTTTAAATTTGATTTGTCAGGTGGACACTTTCATTAAATTTTTTCATTGGGCTTTACTGTGATATCCCGGGCCGGTCATTTTCTTAACCTGGACGTTCATATTTAACAAGTCCACTGGATTGCCAAATTGCGTATAGATGGCCACATCGGCTGCATCTCGACCAAAAGCAATGGCGATACGACCGCCTTTCAGATCGGGTTGCGTCGGATCGAATGTGTACCACCGATTTCCAACATAGGCCTCAAACCAGGCGTGCAGATCCATGGGCTCAAGTCCTTCAAGGTAACCCACGACCATGCGGGCCGGTATGGACAGCGCCCGGCAGCATGCGATACCCAAATGGGCCATATCCCGGCAGACGCCTTGGCCAAGCTGATTCACCTCAGAGGCGCTTATAATCTGTTGTCCAATTCCGGGTGTATACCGTATCGACTTTCGGACATAATTAACAATGGCATTGCATTGATCGTATCCTGGGGACTGGTTCGCCGTGACCGATGCCGCCATTTCAGTGAAACGGTCCGATTCACAATAACGGCTTGGATACAAGAACGGCAGAACATCGGGAGGGAGCAGTTGCACTTCGATAAACGGCGATCCTGGGGCCGTGTCGGATTCATCCGTGGTTTCGATATCAACAGATGTACTAACCGTAAAATTCCCGGCTGGTGCGACTATCCTTTGACATAAATTGCCGAACATATCTGTAAACTCCAGGGCCGGTACACTGGGTGACAAAAGATACTCTTCTCGCATGATCCACTGCTGCGATCCGCTGCGGGGGCGCAGCATTAGCAAAAATGGGGTTGGAACTGAAATTTGAAATTCAATTAGACAGGATGCGTTTAACCACATAATACTCCTTATAATAGCCATGGGCTGACCTGGTTTTTCACCGAGGTTCAGCCCACAACGAAAGTTGAAAGATCTTTGTAGGTTACACAGATTTTTTTATATACGAAATCATTTTTTTATGTTTATATTTTAAACTTTCTAACCATTTCATTTAGCTGTCCAGCAAGTTTCGATAGCTCCTCAGCACTGGTTTCTATCTGATGGCTTCCGGCATTCATTTCATTGGCCGCCTGACTTACCTCGGTAATATCTTTTGTTACTTCTCCTGCTGCAGCAGAAGTTTGGCTTACGCTGTCACTTACTTCCTGTATCCCTTGGGCAGCCTGGGCTACATTATTTGCTATCTCCTGGGTTGTTGTAGATTGTTCTTCAATCGCCGTGGCAACAGTTATTACAATTTCATTGATTTCATTGATGATGTTTACAATGGAATCAATTGCAGTAACAGATTCGTTTGTTGTTTTTTGAACAGCGGTTATTTTATTACCTATTTCACTTGTAGCCTCTGCTGTCTGCTGGGCAAGTGCTTTAATTTCTCCTGCAACAACGGCAAATCCCTTGCCTGCGTCACCTGCTCTTGCAGCCTCAATTGTAGCATTCAGGGCAAGGAGATTGGTCTGCTCTGAAATATCGGCAATGGTTTCGGTTACCTTACTGATCTCAGATGCGCTTTTCCCAAGCTCACCCACTTTTTGGGAAACCTTTTTTGCCGCTTCAACGGCTGCGTTTGTTGTTTCACTGCCCTTGGCTGTGTTATTTGCAATTTCATTTATGGTGGAAGACATTTCCTCGGCAGCAGAAACAATCATCTGGATATTGGCCGTGGTCTCCCCAGTCCTATCAGCCACGCTATTCATATTTGCAGTCATTTCTTCTGCTGATTCAGATACACTCTTTGCTTTTAATGCGGATTGTTCGGAATTTGTGGAAATTTGCTTTGAAATAGATGAAAGTCCTTCGGCTGAAGATGTTAAAGTTTGAGTCGTTTGAAAAATATTTCGGATCATTGCTTGCAAACTGGTTGACATAGTGTTCAAAGAGGTTGACAGACTTCCAATTTCATCACGCCGGCTGACATCAAAAGATTGCGTGAAATTTCCTTCTGCCATTGTCTGTGCAAACGATACACCTTTAATCAGTGGCGCCGTGATGCTTTTGGCAACAAAATACCAGATCAGTGTTACGAGAATCAGGGCAACAAAAATGATTGAAAATTGAAACTTTGCCTTTTGTGCGCTAATCTTCTTTATATTATTATTGGTGGCATCAAATTCATGAATCGGTAATCCCGCGGCAATAATCCAGTCCCAGGGTTTGAAATACATCATTCTTATCACTTTTTCCATTTCGCCGTTGCCGTCTTTGGCATCGAACTTGTATTTCATTGAGCCTACACTGTTTTCAGCCAAGTTGTGTGCGATTTTAATAAGATTCTTGATTGGAAATGAGCCGTCGTCGGATTGAAAGGCCAAGATATTTTCCCCATCCTTTTGACCTTGATGTGAAATCACATAATTCCCTTTGGAGTCCATAACGTAAACATATCCGGTTTTACCGACTTTAGTATCCATCACAGCTTTTCTAAGGCTGGTGAAGCTTTCCTGGGGAACACCCACATAGAGGACGCCCACGACATACTGATTATTATCATATATCGGTTGATAAGCCGTGATGTACCATCTGTCAACGACAAAAGCCCGGCCCCTGAATGTTTTTCCATTGAGCACCTCTTTAATGACCGGATTGGGTTTTCCGTCAGGATTGATTGCGGGGATATAGGTTCCTATAGCTCTTTTTCCATCTTTTTTTACGACGTTTGTGGCAACCCGCAACATGCTTCCCGCTTCGTCCAGACGTTGAAATATCGTGCATGTCCCCCCAACCAACGATTTGACTTTATCAACAATTGACGAGTTTTCCGACATATCGTCTGTTTTTCCGATCCATTCTTCGCCGATAATAATTTTGGAAAGCGAAATTATTTGTTCCTCTTTTGTATATTGATTCACAGCCTGCCATTCAATGGCCTCATTGGACAATTCTACAGCGCCTTGTTGCTCCATGATATCCCGAGCAACGTTTAAAGATCTGTTGACTGCTTGTTGAACCTGTTCCTGACTGGCCTTGCAGGTCAAATAGACTCCTTTAGCCAGATTCTCGAAGTTTTCAATAGTCAACTTTGAGGTTTCGTTCTCTACAATTTTTTCAGTTTGGATATCCTGGAAAAAAGAAATCAGAGAAATTAAAATAAGAGGAATAACGCTAAGTAAAATACCGAAAAACATCAATTTTGTTTTTAGTTTCAACGAGCTTAAAATTATCATAGATTCTTCTCCTTTATTTCATCGGCGGTCCTAAGTCAGCTTTTGTTCGGTTTTTTGGGCTTGTTTAAATTAACTGAAATGTTTCTTTGAAAGGCTTTTCAGTAATCCGACAGATGCCGAAAAATAGAGCAAGGCTAAATGGAATTTTTAGACGCACCTATTTTGAACCAAATTTGATTTGATCGTGATCCCAATTCGCTGGTGTTATTTTATTTTGTTCATTCAAGACCAAGCCTTTGGGTGACCATCGTTCTCACACCCTTGACAGATCCGATCCCCTGCTGTGGCGGTAATTAGCAACGGCGAGGGGTAACGTTCTTTCCGGCTCAATGAATTGATATCAATTTACTCGTTTGCTTTCAGGTTTTCAATACTTTTTGTACCGGTGGGGCATTTCAAATTTTTTCATTGTGGATTAATCAAAAATTTTTTGTCGTATACTTTGCAATTTCAGAATAAACATTCTAAATTGCAAGGTATGATTTTTAGATAGATTACAAATGAAATAAACGGCCATAGGCTGAACTGGTCTATCAACACGCAGGCTCACATCACAATAAAAAATGAAAGTAATTTAATTGAGTTTTTTTTGAATTTCATATAACGGCCATGGGCCGACCTGGTTTATCAATACCCAGGCACAGCCCACAACAAAGGTTGAAAGATCTGAGTAACTTACCCAGACTTTCATATAAAAAAATAAGGATAAGACGGTATAAAATATGACAAGTCAAAATGGATGGACAAAATCAAGCTGGAAAAATTATACGGCCCTTCAACAGCCCAACTGGCCGGATCAGAACGAGTTGGATAAAGTCACTAAAGATTTGGCCTTACTGCCGCCGCTGGTTTTTGCAGGGGAAATAAGAACATTAACGGATCTGCTGGCCAAGGCCTCAAAAGGGGAGGCGTTTTTGATTCAGGGTGGGGACTGTTCAGAAGATTTCTCCCAAGTTACAGCGCCCACCATCAGGGAAACCATGAAAGTTTTGTTGCAGATGGCCGTTGTTATGGCCTATGCCGGTGGGAAACCAGCCATTAAAGTGGGTCGGATTGCCGGGCAGTTTGCCAAGCCCCGTTCGTCGGATACGGAAATTGTAGACGGCGTTGAACTGCCGTCATATCGCGGAGATATGGTTAACAAAAACGAATTCTCCATGAAAGCGCGCACCCCCAATCCCAAATATATGCTTAAAGGGTATTACCTGGCCGCCTCCACCCTGAACCTTTTGCGGGCATTTACCCGGGGCGGGTACGCAGCCCTGCACAGGGTTCAGGCCTGGAATCAGGAATTTGTAGCCCAATCCCCCATGGGACGTTCTTATGATCGTCTGGCCAAACAGATTGACCAGGCCATGAGATTTATGAATACAATCGGGATTCCCACGGATATTCCTCAGATCAATCAAACTCAGATTTTTACCTCCCACGAAGCCCTTTTGTTGCCTTATGAGGAGGCGTTGACCCGGATTGATTCTACCACTGGGGACTGGTATAATTGTTCTGCTCATATGCTTTGGATTGGCGAAAGAACCCGTCAGGTAGACGGCGCTCATGTTCAATTTTTAAAAGGAGTGCTCAATCCGATTGGAGTCAAAATCGGTCCGGATCATGATATTGATAATATAAAGCAGCTCATTGAAATTCTTAACCCTGAAAATAAACCCGGAAGATTGACCCTGATTACCCGAATGGGATGTGCCAATATTGAAAAAAAGCTGCCTGCTCTGCTTCGAGAGATTAAAAGAGAGGGGTCTCATATCGTGTGGAACTGCGACCCTATGCATGCCAATACGTTTACCTCGGAATCCGGACACAAAACCCGGGATTTTAATGATATTTTAAAAGAGATTACCCGGTTTTTTGAAATTCATTGGGCAGAAGGAACAATTCCGGGAGGCGTTCATCTTGAAATGACCGGTAAAAACGTAACCGAATGTGTCGGCGGTGCCAGAAATATTGTCAGTGAAGAACTTCATAATCGATATGATACCACCTGTGACCCGCGACTCAATGCCGAGCAAAGCCTTGAGGTGGCGTTCCAGATCGCTGATATGATAAAGCATTAACGAAAAAGGCAATATGATCACGAACACAAAGTTTAAAGCCGGTGCCGTGCAGTTTGATGTGAAAGACGGGGATGTCCGGGGCAATCTTTCTGTTGCCCTTGGGCACCTGGGGGACTTGGCGGAACAGGGCGCATGCCTTGGGGTCTGCCCTGAATTTTTTTTAACCGGGTTTGACAATGAAAATATGGATCGGCTTATGCCGGATGTAAAAGAGGGGATTCAACGTCTGGCCGAATTTGCCCGGACGCGGTTTATGGCCGTTGCCGGAAGTTTGCCTGAGCAAAAAAACGGTCAGATATTCAACACCCTTTATTTAATTGACAGGGATGGTGAGATCCGGGCCCGGTACCGTAAATTGCATCTGTTTCCTTTGACCGGTGAGGATCTGTACTATGCCCGGGGAGATGAGATGGTGACGGCAGACACCAGCCTGGGCCGCGTCGGAACAATGATCTGCTATGATCTGAGATTCCCGGAACTTGCCCGCCGCCTTTTTCTTGACGGGGCGCGGCTTTTTGTGATCAGCGCCCAGTGGCCCCATACCCGGGTGGCACACTGGCAGGCATTGATCCGAGCAAGGGCCATTGAAAATCAGGCCTGGTTTATCTGCTGCAACCGTACGGGTACGGATACAAACGGACTTGTTTTTCCGGGCAGTTCCATGATCGTTGATCCCAATGGTTCTGTTCTTGCTTTGGGAGATGATACGTCCGGTATCATCATGGCTGACATTGACATGGGCCTGGTTGACCGGGTGCGGGAAACCATCCCCGTTGGACAGGATCGCAGGGGGGATGTCTACGGTTAATATGGCTAATAAAATTGTTAGGCTGGATGAGATGTGCCGCTTGGCCCATGAATACACAACCCTTGGCCGGACCATAGTGTTTACCAACGGCTGCTTTGACATTCTTCATGCAGGCCATGTGGCCTATCTTGAAAAAGCAAAATCATTCGGAGATGTTCTGGTTCTGGGTTTGAACTCCGATGCGTCCGTTCGTCAGATCAAAGGTGATCTTCGGCCGGTAATCTGCCAGGAACAACGGGCACGTGTTGTGGCGGCCCTAAGTTGTGTCGATCATGTGGTGCTGTTCGATGCGCCTGATCCGGAAGATTTGATTCGGGGCATTGTTCCCCAGGTGCTGGTCAAGGGGGCGGATTGGCCCGAGGATAAAATCATTGGGGCAAAGTTTGTCAAAGGCTGCGGCGGGCGCGTGGCACGCGTGGCCTTTGAGGAAGATATCTCCACATCGAAAATTATTGAGCGCATTGGGCAAAGATTTTATGGCGGTGCTTAGCCCTTTAACATTTAATTCTCTGAATCTTTTTCCTGGGCTGGTTCACGGCGTTTTTTCCAGGACCGAAGGATACAGTAAGGGTCCCTTTCTGGGATTGAATGTCGGATTGAGCACCGGGGATGATCCTGATATTGTAAACCGGAACAGGGCTTTGATGCTGTCATCCATAGGCCTGACCCGGGTTTTGTTTTTAAATCAGGTGCACGGCACTGACATTGCCGTGATCAAATCAGAAAAGGATGCGGCAGACGCCGTATGGAAAGGGCAGGGGACGGCACCTTCTAAAATATTTAAGGCAGATGCCGCTGTTACAAACCTTAAAGGTTTAGGGCTTGCAATCCAGGTGGCAGACTGCCAGGCCGTGGTCCTGTACGACCCTGACAAAGAGGTAATTGCCAATGTCCATTCCGGCTGGCGGGGCAGTGCGGCAAATATTATAAGCCGCTGCATCGATACCATGGTCACGCAGTTCGGATGCTCCCCTGCAAGCATCCGGGCGGGCATTTCTCCCTCCCTTGGCCCCTGCTGTGCACAATTTATTAATTATAAGCAGGAATTTCCCAAAGCATTGTGGCAATATAAAGAGAAGGACCGCCCCTATTTTGATTTCTGGCAGATTTCCCGGGATCAGCTTGGGGCCCACGGGGTTTTGGATGAACATATTGAAACCATGGGGCTTTGCACCCGGTGCCGTACGGATCTGTTTTATTCTTTCAGGGCAAACAAGGCCACCGGACGTTTTGCCGCAGTGATTGCACTTAAAATTTAAGGATACCAAATAATGGATAAACCGGAACAGTTTTTTTTAACCCGCACGGTAAAAGCAGCTGGTTGAGCTGCCAAACTGGATCCAGGGGCCCTGGATAAAATCGTGTCAAAACTTGAATTGCCGTCCCACCCGGATTTGATTATCGGGCTTGAACACCCGGATGACGCTGGTGTATTCCGCCTGTCCAAAGAAACTGCCATTGTCCAGACCCTTGATTTTCTGACGCCTGTGGCTGATGACCCCTATGAATTCGGTCAGATTGCTGCGGCCAATTCTTTGTCAGATGTCTATGCCATGGGTGGCACGCCCATCACAGTGATGAATATTGTCTGTTTTCCGTCATGCGACCTTGACGCAGGCATTCTTCCCCGGATTCTTGAAGGCGGACTTGATAAAATCAAAGAGTCGGGCGCAACGCTTGTGGGGGGCCATTCCGTGGATGATCCTGAAATCAAGTACGGTCTGTCGGTGACCGGCATAGTGCATCCGGACCAGGTCTGGGCCAACAGCCGCGCAAAGGTGGGTGATGCAGTTATTTTGACCAAGCCCATTGGCACCGGCATTATCTCCACGGCGATCAAAGGCGGAATTGCATCCGATGACCAGGTAAAGCAGGCTGTAAAAACCATGTCTACCCTGAACAAAGAGGCGGCCCTGATCGCTAAAAATTTTGATGTTCATGCCTGTACTGATGTTACAGGTTTTGGGCTTGGGGGACATTTGATTGAAGCGGCCAAAGGTGCAGGGCTGCGTATTGAAATTTATACGGAAAAAGTCGAGGTGCTGGACGGAGTAATGGAGTATGCCGCCATGGGCCTGCTTCCGGCCGGAGCCCATAAAAACAAAAGTTTTTTTGCCCCGCATATCCGTGTGGCCAAAGGAATAGATCGGGTGCGAAGCGATTTAATGTTCGATCCCCAGACATCCGGCGGGCTTTTGTTTTTTCTGGCCCCGGACCAGGCTGTGCAATGTGCGGATATTATGGAAAAAAACGGGGTTTCGGCAAGGTTGATCGGAAGGGTTAAAGGGCCGTATACCAACGGCTTCCTTGATCTTCTGTAAAACTTTTTTTCACGTTGACTTCATCCGGATCATATGATATTTGCTCTCAAGATAATTTGACGATCACAGCTGCCGGGAAAATCGGCAAATAAGGTGCCGGGGAAAGGTTGATAAAAATGGCAGATAAAGGTAGTACCTTTCGTGAGTTGGGATATTTTGCAAGTCTTGGCATATCCGTGGCTCTGGCCATTGTCATCGGGATGGCACTGGGATACTGGCTGGATACTGTTTTTGATACAAAACCCGTTCTTTTGCTGGTGGGGCTTGGATTCGGCATAGCAGCCGGGTTCAGCAACATTATCAGGGCCGGGAAAAAAGCGGGAAAATATTAATGGAAGAACTTGAGAAAATAGTAGACTTTATTACACGAACCAACTGGATTCTGTTTCTGGGGTTAAGTCTTGTGGCATTGATTCTGGCCCCCCCGAAAGTGTATCTCGGGGTTTTTCTGGGTGGTTTGATTGTGACAATCAATTTTCATGTTCTTAAAAGTACAGTGACTAAAAATATCAACCAAAAGCGGGTGCTTGAAAAGGGAAAATCCCTGATCGGTGCGCTTTTGGTTAAATATTATCTGCGATTTGCATTGACGGCCGTGATTATTTTTCTGCTGATCGTGAACCGCAGCGTACATCCGGCAGGGCTTCTGGTGGGTCTTTCCGTAGTAGTGATAAGCACGTTTATAGCAGCGGCAATTGAATTAACCAAGATTATATTCAGGGAGGCGGTTTAAGGTGGAACACCCATATCTATTTCTTACTTCGTTATTTAGTTTGTTTGGTCTGGAAGATTGGGCAGGTGCCCATCCTCATGTTACTTACATGTGGTTTGCAATGATTATTCTCGTTATTCTTGGCTGGATTGGCGGCAAAAGCGTCGCCCTTGTACCCAAGACCGTTCAGAATGTTTTTGAGGTAATCATTTCCGGACTTGAAGAGTTTATGGTTGGTATTACCGGTGAAGAGGGAAGAGATTCCTATCCATTGTTATTGACTGTTTTCCTGTTTGTTCTTTTAGGTAACCTGTTCGGTCTGGTTCCCGGATTTTATCCGCCCACAGCGTCCATCAATACGACTGTTGCCCTGGCCATCCTTGTCGTGTCATGGAGCCATGTGATCGGTGTCAAGAAACACGGTGCAAAATATATTAAACATTTTCTAGGGCCCGTACCGGCACTTATGCCGCTCTTCTTTGTTATTGAAGTCATCGGTCACTTGGCACGAGTACTCTCCCTGACTTTGCGTCTCTTTGGCAATATGATGGGGCATGAGTTGGTTGTAGGCATCCTTCTGATGCTGGCCGGTCCTTTTCTGGTACCCCTTCCCATCATGGCAATGGGTATCCTTGTATCTTTGATTCAGGCCATCGTGTTCTTCTTGCTGCCGACCATGTACATTGCAGGCGCTATTGAAGAAGCACATTAATTTTACGAAACAAGAATTAAGCTTTTTTACGGGATTTTGGAAGAAGCCCGTTTGTTTATAATACTTTATTAAAGGAGTAAATCTCATGGAATTTCTCGTTGGTAGTGTCTGGGCAGCAGGTTTTGCCATTGGTATCGCTGCATTTGGTTGCGGCATTGGTCAGGGTCTTGGTTTGAATGGTGCCATGTCAGGTATCTCAAGAAACCCTGAAGCAGCTGGTAAAATCCAGGTGAACATGCTGATCGGTCTTGCTCTGATCGAATCTCTTTGTATCTACGCTCTGGTTGTTGCGATGATCCTTCTGTTTGTTCATCCTGCAATCGCTCCTGCTGTTGCTGCACTTGCCGGACATTAATACCTAGCTGTTTAACGATACATTCGTTTAAAAAAGGGGGCGTCTTCTTAATGAAGAGGCCCCCTTTTGTTTTCTCTTGCATGGATACAAAGGACCTGATATTATTTGTTTCAACGCGTTAAATTTCTTCAATAACATTTTTTATATGAAAGAGCTGAACTAACGGATTAGCTTCTTTTATGATCTGTTGTGGCCTAACCTCGGTGAAAGACCAGGTCGGCCATGGCCGTTATATGAAAGTCAAAATAACGAATTAAATTAATTTCTTATTCTGTTATAACTTGAGCTTGGGTGTTGATACATTAGGTCGGCCACTGCGATTCAACAACACCAATTCGCGGGAGGGAACGAATGAGCGAGGATTCCATAGATTTCCAGCCAATAACCGGAAAGACCGAAGACGGCCAGATTCGCCATTTGTTCCGGGTGTCGGTTTCCTTAACAGATGATATCCGGCTGATTTTTGGCGGAAATGAATATCTAATAACCAATTTATCCGCAACCGGTGTTGCTGTAAATGTCAGTTCCTGTCTCGAATTTGATTCCGGACAGATTATTGATGATGTCCGGTTAAGGATTTGGGATGTCAATATTACAGGGCTATGCGCCAAAGCAATCCACTGCTCAGTGCATGATTCAGGCAGTTTTCAGTTTGGATTTCAATGGGTGGATATGAACGCTGAAAATAAAAACACGTTGGAGAAAGCCCTTGGGCAGCTCAAAGTAAAGGCCTTGAAAGTTAAAGACCTGTTTGAAGAACATCCATAAGCATAATGGTGGCATTGGAATGGTTAAAAAAAAAAATGTCATGGACAGCCTTTTAGGCACTGATGACAAAACGTTTGACGGTTCAGCAAAGGAATTGGATTGCCTGATCTACAGAGGTGGTCCCAATGAAGCTAAACCTGATTTGCCGGAAATGACTTCAAATCCCTCATGGACTGCGTCCAGGGGAAATGTTTCAGTGGAAATATGGGAAGGAAAGGCCAAAATTAGAATAAGGGTCAGCGGTGATGACACATCCCATGTCCCCATGCGTAAACTTGCAAGTATTGCTGTTGATGCTATTATAGCCGAGTTACAAAAGGAGAAGGACCAGTGATTATTACCTGTCCCAAATGTGCCAGAAAACATAAAGTAAATCCTGCCGCCTTGAAACCTTTTGCAGATGCCGGCAAGACAACTATTATGGCTAGTTGCAAATCATGTAAATTTAAATTCCCCGTAGCCCTTTCCTCCCTTCTGTCATCTGAAGAAGAACCCATCGATATGCAACGCCGACTCGGATCTGTGGCCAGAAAGATCTGCATTACCCTAAGCAAGGGCGGCGTAGGCAAAACCACCACCAGTGTGAATCTTGGTGCAGGTCTTGCCTTGGCCGGATATAAAGTCCTTTTAGTGGATACCGATACCCAGGGGCAGTCTTCATATATACTTGGGAAAAAGCCGGGCGCCGGCTTAACAGAACTTTTAACCCGGGAACTGACGATTTCAGACTGCCTGACCGAAGCCCGGAAGAATTTATGGCTGCTTTCGGGTGGAAAATCCCTGGCAGGCGTTAAGCGTATTATTGACAAAAAAAGCTTTGGGGCGGAGTTTACTTTGACCGAAGCCCTAAGTCCTTTGGACAATCAATTTGATTTTATTTTGATTGATACATCCCCAGGATGGGATCAGTTGATTGTTAATGTCCTTTTTTATTCAACCGAGGTTTTAGTGCCTGTTGCCTTAGAAGCCATGCCCTTGCATGGGATGTCCGAGTTCATAAAAAGTCTTGGTGCCATTCAGAAGTACAAAAGTGAAATTCAACTAAAATACATTGTGCCTACATTCCTTGACTTGCGGATCAAAGGGCCAAAATTGCTGTATGATCAGCTTAAAAAACTGTATCCCCGTCAATTATGTAAACCCATTCGCTATAACGAAAACTTGGCCGATGCGCCTTCCTTTGGGAAAACCATCTTTGAATTTGCTCCAGGGTCAACAGCCTCGGAAGACTATCGGAGTCTGGTTCGTACAGTGTCCGGAAACGAATACGCTCTGCTTAAATAATATTCGTAAAGTATTCATCAATCAGGTTTAGTCCTATCCGCTTTGACTGAGTCTATTTTCGTTGCAATCTTTTAGTGGTAACCAGGAAAATTATATGGGTTTAAGGACCCGCATCATCATCTTTGTTGTTGTGGCTTTTTGTGCCGTTAATCTGTTTTTGTGTTTCTACATCACCCACCAGGTAAAAGTCCTTGAGTTAAAAAAGTTGCGGGTACAAATTAACAAATCCACTTATCTTATGCGGATTATTAACACCCTTCCCCTTTATAATGTGGATAGGGAAAGCTTAAAAATGAACATGGAGACCTTTTTTGATGACGAAAATATGAAACGCCTTACCATCCATGATTCAGAAGTAAATATTAATATCAATCTTGAACGACAGCTTCCTTTGGGTGGAACGGATATAAAGAAAAGTTTTGTCATTGACTATAAAGGATTGAAACTCGGAAGGCTGACGGTTGTTTATTCTACTGGCCTGATTGAAAAAAAACTGGCTAAATTTCAGACAAGGATGCTTGAGGTTACTCTTTTTGTGATCCTGGTCATCGCTGTGGTGCTTGCTTTTTCGATTAATATTATAACGAAACCGCTTGGAAGGCTTGCCCGTATTACTTCTGAGATAGCCGCAGGCAATTTTGATAATGAAATTGAACAAACAGATGTTGGGGAAGTAGGGACCCTTTCACGCAATTTTGTGCGCATGCGTGATACCGTTAAAGAAAAAAAAGAGGAAATTTCGCGTATCAATACAATGTTGGAAGGGGATATACAGCAGAAAAATATGCAGGGCAGAAAAATTCTGTATCAGCGTATGCTGATCTCTTCTGTGAATACATTTTTTCAACAATCCATGACGGCACAATCCATACAAGAAATTGCAGAAATTTTTATTCCCATTGCCCAGGGCGTAGTACCGGGCCCATATTGTTTTGTGGGGCAGGTCTGCGACACAGAAAATAATTTGAAAATTCTGGCGCTTTCCGACCAGGTCGAAAAACAGTGTCCTATGTTTGATGAAGCGGTGATAAATCATGGATTTAGACAGCCTATATCCGGCAGGTTGGTCGAAGCCATTGCGAATAAAGCTCCCGTGATATCTAACAATGTAAGTTTGAATTCTGAATTTTATTTTTTATCGAAGGAACATCTGCCCGTCGAAACCATTATGGCGCTTCCTATGCTATACGGAAAGGATGTGTTTGGCCTGGCCGTTTTTGCAGGTAAGGAAGGCGGATATACGCCTGAAGACCAGGAGGTTGCCACGATGATGATCATGGTCTTGGTTGAAGCGTTAACCCTTCGAGGCCGGCAGGAAGAAAAACAACAGCTTGAAAAAACAATGGTTCAGTCTGAAAAAATGGTGTCAGTTGGAAAACTTGCTGCAGGTATGGTTAATGAAATGAACGGTCCTTTGGACGAAATACGTCGGGCGGCACAAATGATACGCAATAGTGTTGAGAAGCCGGGCCCTGAAAGTTTGGCCGCCGCAGATAAAAACAGTTTGAGTTTTGATCGGTTGGGCCGGTATCTGCAAGATCAGAGTGTTTTTAACAATCTGAACCTGATCATGGAAGCCTGTAAAAAAGCGTCAGGGATTGTTTCAAACATGCTCTCTTTTTCCGGAAACACTAAGGTGGACTTTGTTGTTGAAGATCTTTCCCTTCTTTTAGATGAGTCGCTTGAACTGGCATCAAGTGAATATAGCCTTGAACAGGATTTCCATTTCGATGCCATCCAGATTATGAAGGATTACGACCCTGATTTGCCAAAAGTAAAGTGTCGAGGCAGCGAATTAAAACAGGTGTTTTTCAATATTCTGTCAAACGGGGCCTATGCCATGGCCGGGCACACGGATAGCCCGTGTCCGACTTTTTTTATGCGAACATATGGTAAAGAAGGTCAGGTTTGCGTTGAGATTATAGATAATGGTCCGGGGATGCCCGAAAATATCCGCAGGCGCGTATTTGAACCGTTTTTTTCCACCAGGTCTGACAAAGAGGATGCCGGACTTGGACTGTCGGTCTCCTATTTTATTATAACGGAAAATTATAACGGCACAATTGAAGTGGAATCAGCCCCTGGTGAGGGAACCTGTTTCAGAATTTTTCTACCCATTTAACAGCGCCACTCCTCAGCAGGGAGACAAAGGGGTTTGGCTTGAACCAATCCGGAACCGGGTACGGTTATGACACTTTTTGATGGGTTTTTTTTGCGTGCAATTGCCTTGCGGCACCGGAATTCGTTTGTGATCCGGTGCCGAAAAGCAGTTTTCGTTATTGCGTTCGTCTGGAAATAAGAATTTTTATCCAATGAGTGTCCGAGGAAGTGCGCGACTCACCATTGTATAAAGACGCTATTTATAGACAGGCCCTTTAAAGATTTGAAATTTCATCTTTATCTACAACTTTAATACCCTGTTCAGCCAAAATAATTTTTGCCTTTTCAAGATCATCAAAGCGGAAAATCATGATGGCGTTTTTGCACTGGGGGTTGGCAAATGCATACATGTACTCCACGTTGACACCTTGTTCACTCAAGGGATCCAACACCTGGTTCAGGCCACCGGGTTCATCATTCACTTCCACAGCCAGAACACGGGTTTTGCCCACGGTAAATCCCTGCTCCCGTAAGGCTGTGGTGGCTTTTTCATTTTCATTGACAATCAGTCGCAGTACACCAAAATCCGTGGTGTCTGCCAGGGAAAGTGCTCGTATATTCACCCCGGCATCCCTTAAAATGGCAGTGACTTCAGCAAGACGCCCTTCTTTATTTTCTATGAATATGGATATCTGTTCAGCCATAATAGTCTCCTTGGTTAAAATTGGCGGTTATCTATAACCCTGACAGCCTTACCCTGGCTTCTTTCTATGGTTTTGGGCTCCACAAGGGCCACCTTGGCAGATACGCCCAAGTGCTCCTTGATATTATGCGAAATTTTACCTTCCATGGCCTGCAGTCCCTTGATGTCATCGCTGAAGGAGGCTTCGTCAATCTCTACCTTGACCGTCAGGATATCCAGGTTGTCCACCCGGTCAACCAGCAGTTGATAATGGGGGGCGACTTCCCGGCTTTCCATGAGAACGCTTTCTATCTGGGAGGGAAATACATTGACGCCTCGGATGATAAGCATATCGTCCGTACGGCCTGTGGGTTTGTTCATCCGCATATGGGTTCTGCCGCAGGTGCAGGGCACAGGATTCAAGGATGTGACGTCTTTGGTGCGGTAACGGATGACCGGGAAAGCTTCCTTGGTAATGGTTGTGAACACGAGTTCACCGGAATCTCCGGGGGGAACGGGTTCCAGAGTATCCGGATCAACGATCTCTACAATGAAATGATCTTCGGCAATATGAAGGCCTTTTTGTTCCTCAACACACTCCACAGATACGCCAGGTCCCATGACTTCGGACAGACCGTAAATATCCACGGCCTTGAGATTGAGTTTGGCTTCCAGTTCCGTGCGCATTCTTTCTGTCCAGGGCTCTGCACCAAAAATACCCGATTTAAAAGATAAATCTTTGAAATTTACGCCCATTTCATCTGCCACTTCAGCCAGATGGAGGATATAAGATGGCGTGCCACATAGAATTGTGGGCTTGAAATCCTGCATAATGGTGATCTGACGTTTGGTATTACCACCGGAAACCGGAATGACTGATGCGCCTAACCGTTCAGCACCATAGTGGGCCCCAAGGCCGCCGGTAAAAAGACCATACCCCCAGGCATTGTGAATGATATCTCCCGCGGTGGCACCGGCCGCCGCCATGCTTCTGGCCATCAAATCAGCCCAGGTGCTGATATCCCGCTTGGTGTAGCCGACCACCGTAGGTTTACCCGTGGTGCCCGAGGATGCATGGATGCGGATCACCTGCTCCATGGGAACCGCAAACATACGGTAGGGGTAGTTGTCACGAAGGTCCTGTTTCGTGGTAAAAGGCAAACGCCTTAAGTCATCCAGGCTTTTTATGTCAGAGGGTTTGACCCCGGCCTTGTCATAGGTTTCCTTATAAAAAGGAATCGTGGCATAGATTCGTTCAATGGTGGTTTGAAGACGGCGAAGCTGAATCGCTTCCAGGCCCTCCCTGGGCATGGTCTCATAGTCAATGTCGTATATGGGCATGTTTTATCTCCCTGGTTAAATATTACCTTTAAATTCAGGCTTTCTTTTTTCTAAAAATGCTGATGTGCCTTCTTTTGCATCCGGGCTTGCAAAGGTTATGGCAAAGGCATCGTTCTCAATCAGACATCCGGTTTCAAGGTCACAACATAGTCCGGCTTGGATGACCTCTTTGGCCGCTCTCAAGGAAACGGATCCTTTGGCGGCAATGCGCCGGGCTGTTTTGTTGACCTCATCCATAAGGGATTCAAGGGGGCACACCTTGTTGACCATACCATATTCCAGGGCTTTGTCAGCAGTAATATTGCTTCCGGTGAAAATCATCTCCTTGGCCCTGTTTTTTCCCACAACCCTGGAGAGGCGCTGGGTGCCGCCAAAACCGGGAATCAGGCCCAGGTTGATTTCGGGTTGTCCAAATACCGCATTTTCCGATGCATAGATAAAATCACAGGCCAGGGCAACTTCACTGCCGCCACCCAGGGCAAAACCGTTTACGGCAGCAATGGCCGGGAAGGGAAGGGCCTCAATCTTGGAGAATACTTTCTGGCCTTTGCGGGAGAAGTATTTTGCTGCCAACGCGTCCATTTGGGTCAGTTCTGAGATATCTGCACCTGCCACAAAGGACTTGTCTCCGGTGCCTGTTAAAATGAGTACCCGGATTTCATCATTGGCCAGAACCTGATCCAATGCAACATCCAACTCATCAAGCAGTGCTTTGTTCAGGGCATTCAGAGCTTTGGGCCGATTAAAAGAGATCATGGCAACGGCGCTGTCCATCTCAAGAATAATGTTTTCAAATGACATAAATTCAACCTTTTATTTTATTTTCATATTTTGTCATGGGTTGCGCCTGGGTGTCGATGGACCAGGTCAGCCTATGGCAGTTATTGGGTTTGCAGCCTTTTGTATTTGCCGGGGGGCTTGTCCACCGGCGCCTGGGGGCGTTTTGTCCGCCCAGGTTATATGTGCTGGGGATTTGTGGCATTGATATATTTTTCTATCCCGTCGGCAATGGCGTTGCAGATGTCATTGCGGTAGGAACTGGTTGTCAGGCGTTTACATTCGGTTTTGTTGGAAAGAAAGGAGGACTCAATAAGAATTGCAGGCATCCGTGCCCCAAGCAGTACATAGAACGGGGCCTGTTTGACTCCCAGATCACGGATTTTAGTGTACTTTTTTTTCATGCCTATGATCATGGCTTTATGAACGTCATTGGCAAGACGTGTGGATTCTTCTATCTTGGCATGTTTCATCAGATCATTAAGAATATAGGCCAGATCCGAGATGTTTTTTCTAGATGTGGCATTTTCCCTGGCAGCCACGGCAATGGCCTGTTCATCCGTGGCAAGGTTCAGAATATAGGTTTCAATGCCGGACAATTTTTTACTTTTTGCGGCATTGCAGTGCATGGAGATAAACAGGTCAGCCCGTTTGGTATTGGCAATGGCGGTGCGCTCCTCCAGGGTTAGTTTCCGGTCTGTGGTCCGGGTAAGCAAAACTTCACAGTTCAGACGGTTGCGCAGTTTCTCTGCAAGGGTTGTTGCCAGTTTGAGTACAATATCCTTTTCCCATACCCCTTTGATATATCCAGGTGCGCCGGGATCTTTGCCGCCGTGGCCGGGGTCTATGACGATTTTTCTGACACCCAAAGCCAGCTGACGGGCAATGTCCGACGATTTCAAATTGTCCGTGGTGATGCGGTCCGGCTTTTCATCAGAACGCTTTGTTCCGGGTGTGTTTTCACCGGCAACTTGGTCCATGGGCACAGTGCCGTTCTTGCCCCACAGGTCAATGACAATACGGAAAGGGTCTTTCAAGGAAAATATTTTATAATTATCAAAATCTTTTATATCCACCACCACCCTGACGGTGTGTGGGGTAAATTGGCCGGCCCGGGCCTGCTTTAATAGATCATCGTTGATGGGGGTGTGGTCCGGTACATTGCGGCCAAGTCTTGCCTGGTCAATGTCCACATACAGTCTTTGGAAAGGGACATTTAGAGCCGGGTCTTTTTTCAAAAGCTTGTGGGCGTATTCTCGCTCTCTGTCTGCATTTATCACGACCCTGGTGTATTCCGGGTTGGACCAGAACCGTAAGTCCGTAATAGTTGTATCCCCTTTAGGCGGCGGCAGGGCAGTATCATTGGGTTTTGTGGTCGCAGGAGCGCAATACGCCGGATCCTGTGTGTTTTTTTCTATAATATCCGATACAATATCCGAGGGCTGATGATATTCCCCTGTATCGGCCGCTTCGGCCTGGACCAGTTTCTGCCTGTGGTATGCTGCAATGGCGTCATCATTGCGGGTCAACTCTTTTTGAGACCGTTTTATTTTTACGCTACTGTTATTCCGGCGGGGCCTTGAGGCATTTACTGCGGCCAGGGTTTTGGCCCGGGCAGTGTATGCGCTTTGGGGGTAAGATCGGTTAATGCGGGCGATAAGGTCATCGGCCTGCCGGTTCCAGTTGGGATCGCCTGATCTTTTGGCAAGCTGGAAATAGAGTTCTGCGGCCTTGTACAACCCGGCCGGTGCCCAGGAATTCCCGGTAAAATCCCTGTGAATGGATTTGTATTTTTCAATGCAGGTCAGCCAGGCAGACACCTTGTTTATATCCACCGTAGAGCGTTTTAATTTTTTAAGGCAGGTATCTGCTGAAAGGTACCTCTTCTTGGCCGCATCGGCAAGGGCTGTTTCCGTGGACCAGGTAAAAAGGAAAAAGCAGATTAGAATCGGAATAAAAACGGTGAATATGCGTTTAACCCCAGGGTTCATACCTCAACCTTGCGTTTGAGTTCATTTAAAAAGTTCAGGGCGTCAAGGGGGGTCATTTGGGCGATATCCACTTTTTGCAACATTTGGCGCAGATCATCGTCCGAGGGACCGAACAGGCTCATCTGGCCACTGGTGTTTCGTTTTTTTGATCCTTTTTTCTTTTTAGCGGGCTGTACCGAAGGCGCCGGTGTCATGGGGTGGTGTTCCGCAGATGCCAGAACCGATTTGGCAAGGTCAATGATATCATCTGGAACCCCTGCCAGGCGTGCCACCTGGATGCCGTAGCTGCGGTTGGTGCCTCCTTTGACAAGGCTGCGGAGAAACACAATATTGTCGTTGAACTCCTTGACCTCAATATTATAATTTTTGATTCTGGGTTTGATTTCTTCAAGCTGGAGCAGTTCATGGTAATGGGTGGCAAAAAGGGTTTTTACCCCTTTACCATTCAGGTCATGCAGGTACTCGGCTACGGCCCAGGCAATGCTCATGCCGTCATAGGTGGATGTGCCCCTACCGATTTCATCCAGGATCACCAGGCTTTTTTCCGTGGCATTATTGACAATATTGGCGGTCTCCTCCATCTCAACCATGAAGGTGCTCTGCCCGGAGGAGAGATTGTCCAATGCCCCCACCCGGGTGAATATCCGGTCGGTGACGCAGATGGAGGCGCTGACCGCCGGCACAAAAGAACCCATCTGGGCCATGAGAACGGTTAAAGCCACCTGGCGCAACACCGTGGATTTGCCGGCCATGTTGGGACCGGTAATCAGGATTTGCTGGCACTGGGTATCGTCCAGAACAATGGAGTTAGGCACATACCGCTCACCCTGGATCAGTTTCTCCACCACCGGGTGCCTGCCGTCCTGGATATCAATACGCCGGTCATCATTGATGTCAGGCTTTGCATAGGCATTTTCAACGGCCGCTTTGGCAAGTCCCTGGACCACGTCAAGTGCGGCAATAAACTGTGCCATGATCAGGATATCCTTTGTCCGTTTGGCCACCTTTTCCCTGACCGTACAGAAAATTTCATATTCCAGCGCAGTTCGACGTTCCTGGGCATTGAATATGGTGTCTTCCACCGCTTTCATGTCCTGGGTGATGAACCGCTCGGCATTGACAAGGGTCTGTTTACGGATATAATGATCCGGTACCTGGGCAGACTGGGCTTTTGATACCTCGATGAAATAACCGAACACCTTATTATATTTTATTTTAAGCGAGGAAAGCCCTGTGTTTTCCTTTTCCTTTTTTTCCGTTTTTGCAATCCAGGATTTCCCGTCCCTGGTGATGGACAACAGTTCGTCTAGTTCCGGGCTGTATCCGTCGTTGATCAGGTTGCCTTCGTTGAGCACGTGCACGGCATCTTCCCGGATGGCTTTGCCGATTAATTGGGCCAGTTTTTCCAAGTCCCGGACCAGGTCCGGCGTCCCATCCATGCCGGTACCGTTGAGAATTGGGCTTTTAAATGTTTTGATCTGCCTGAACAAATCCGGCAGAACAGAAAGGGAATTTTTAAGGGAAAGCATGTCCCGGGCATTGCCCTGGCCCATGGATATACGAGAGCCTAACCGCTCAAGATCATATACGGATTTAAGAAGATCGCCAAGTGTCTGGTGGATGCCAGGTGCGCCAATCAATTCTTCTATGGCATGAAGGCGCTGCCGTATCAGGTCTTTGTCTACCAGAGGGTATCTGATCCACTGCTTGATCAGCCTGCCGCCCATGGCCGTCACGGTTTTGTCCAGAATGTGTATTAAGGAGCCTTTGGGGCTCTGGGTCTGGATATTTGTCAGCAGTTCAAGGTTTTTGCAGGACCTGTCGTCAATGACCATAAAGTCATTGAGGTTATATGGGGTGATTTTGTAAATATGGCTGGTGTCCGACAACTGGGTGTCCCGGACGTAGGAGATGGCCGCACCTGCTGCAGAAATACAGGCCGGCATACGTTCAATCCCGAATCCTTCAAGGCTGCGGGTGGCAAATTGCTCTGTCAGAAGCTGCCGGGCATTGTCGGGCCGGAACGTATAATTGTCCAGATAGGTGATTCCAACGTGGGACAATGCTTTTCTAATGGTAGCCATGGCCGGATCAGACTTGAAGCTGTCCGGCAGCAACACCTCTTTGGGGGAAAGTTTTAAGGCCTCGTCTAAAAGAGTGTATGGGATAACACCCGAGGTGCGTTTTACCTGGCAGGTAGTAAAGCTGCCCGTGGAGATGTCTATGCAGGCAAGACCGGAATAATCAGACGTTTTGGAGATTGCCACCAGAAAGTTGTTTGTTCCCCGGTCTAGTAGGGAATCGTTGAGGATCATGCCCGGGGTGATGACCCGGACAATCTCCCGTTTGACAAGACCCTTGGCCTGGGAAGGGGCCTCCACCTGCTCACACACCGCAACCTTGCAGCCTTTTTCAATGAGCTTGGCAATATAAAGATCGGCTGCCTTGTAAGGCAAACCGCACATGGGGATGGGGTCCGGGTCGTTTTTATTCCGGGAGGTCAGCGCGATTTCAAGGATGCTGGCCGCCTTGACGGCATCCTCAAGAAACATCTCATAAAAGTCCCCCATCCGGTAAAAAAGTATGGCGTCCTGACAGGTTTCTTTGATGGCTAAATATTGGGCCATCATGGGTGTTTGTTTCTTTTCGACCATGGATGTTCAAAAGGGGGTTAACTTCAGGCCTTTTTCTTTTCCTCGGTTGCAGCCTGCTCTTTATCTTTGCGGGCTTCTTCTTCCAGGTGTTTTTTGATGTAAGGATCGTGAATAAATATATCAAGGCGTGTCTGAAGAGAATTAATTTCTCCTTTCATGCTTTCAATCCGTTCGTCCCTTGTTCTAACCTGGCGGCGCAGTCGAAAGGCCGTGATAAGTCCGCGAATTCCTGTGATCAAAAGGCCAAGGACCAGACATAGCATCCAATAAGCCCAGTTTGGAAGTTCCATGACCGTGTAGTGCAGGGATGATATTTTAAAGTCAATGTGGAGCGCCGTACTTGCCAGAAAGTATTCTTGATTCTGAATGCCGAAAAGAGCCAAAAGCACCAGGAAAATTATAAATAATATAATTTTAAAAATTTTCATCCGTTCCCTCCGTTATAGATTTTGAGTGTATCCCTATAATGAGTGTATCCCTATAAATCGATGGTGACTATAGATCAAAATTAATTATTTATCAATTTTTCTTTTGGTTTGCAACGGCTTGAACAGTGAATGTTCGGCATTTTACAGATAAAATTTTCAACCAGGCTTTTTTCCATAGTCTAACTTTGTGGCGTATCCGGATACAAGAGATTAACCTTGGGGGCTTCATTTTTTTCAAGGTCAATGATGGCCCCTGATCCTGGTCCTGCTATGGCGCAGTTAACGACGATACTTTTATGCAGGGTTTTAAGCCCAAAATCTTCGTGGATATGGCCGCAAAGCACAAGACTCGGGGATGCGGCCTTGATAAACCGGGCCAGATTCCGGCTACCGGCATGAACTTTTTTGCCCACACGGTCACATCCCCCTTTTGGCGGTGTATGGACCACCAGCACCGTGTCCGGTTCCATGGGGCAGGGAAGGGCGGCAAGCCGGTCTTTTTCATTCAGGCAGATTCTGTTGGTAAAGGGCAAAGGCAGGGTGCCTGACGTTCCCACAAAAGAAAAGCCTTTGACCTGAAGGGGCGTTTGCGTTAGCAGTGTGATGTTGACGGCTTTTTTTATCCGGGACTCAATGCGTTTTAAATCCGTATTTCCCCGGACCGCCAGAATGGGGACCGGCAGGCTGTCAAGCTGAGAAAGGACGGTGGACCAGTTGAAGAAATGGGTCATGTCCCCGGGGACGATCATCAACTCCGGCTGGTACTGGTCTAAAATCCTGTAAATGGATTCCATATGTTCGGGTTTGCCGTGAATGTCTGCAACTGCGTATATGCGCATCGTCTCTCCAAATTAAAGGGGGCTGTAAGTAACCATAATCCTTTTTAGATATTATATGCGATTTTGCCTGCAATCACAACCTTGTTTATAAGACAGAGGCCTACCTGGTAGTTCAGGTCGGCCGGTGCATCAATATTCCACAGCACAAAGTCGGCGTTTATAAGACAGAGGCCTACCTGGTAGTTCAGGTCGGCCGGTGCATCAATATTCCACAGCACAAAGTCGGCATCTTTTCCTGTTTCCAGGCGTCCTTTGCGTTTGCCAAGTCCCAGGGCTTTTGCCCCGTTGATGGTGGCGCCGGCAAGGGCCTGTTCGCAGGTCAGTCCGAACAGCACACAGCTCATGTTCATAACCGTGGCCATGTCATACACCGGGCTTGTGCCCGGAGTCAGGTCCGTGGTCAGGGCCATGGGTACCCCAAGGCGGATAAGATCTTTCACAGGGGGGGGGACGGGTTTGTTTGAGCATGTAAAAGGCACCCGGCAGAAGCACGGCAATTACACCTGCATGGGCCATGGCCTTTGCGTCGTTAAGGAAAGGTATTCCAGATGGTCACAGGACAGGGCATTGAACTGTGCGGCAAGGGTTGAGCCGCCTGAATCCGAGAGTTGTTCGGCATGGCGCTTGACCGGCAGGTCTAAGTCTGTAGCTGCGGTAAACAGCCGTTTTGTCTGTTCTATGGAAAAGCCGATTGATTCGCAGAATACATCCACTGTACAGGCAATGCCCTGGCTTTTGATTCTGGGCAGCATGGTGTTGATGACCAGATCCACATAATCATCAGTCCGGCCTTTGTATTCCGGGGGCAGGGCATGGGCCCCGAGAAAATTCCGTTGGTCACCCGATGGCCCCGTCTTTGATGATGTTGTAGCGGCCCTGGGCCATGGTGGCAATATCTGCGTGAATAGACAGGATGTCCCAGGGTGACTGTGCATGGGTCATGGGTGTGTCTCCCCTATGAATGTTGACATTTTGGATGTAATTTTATACTGCTTGTTTATACAAGTAGATGCATTCAGTCAACAAGCCTGTCAAGCAATCATCGAGATTGCTCAGGATCACTTTACGAACGGGTCTTAAATATTTTGTCCACTTTGCTATATCCGGGAGCGTGGGCGTCCCGCCCGCATGTCCGCTAAGGAATAAAACATGATGAATGATCCTGTTCAGCTCAATGGGCAGAATTTCACCCTTGGTCAACTGATAGACATCGCCCGTGAAGGCAGAACCGCTGCCGTTTCCGTAAATTCTGAAACCCGGATTAAAAAGGCCCGGGCCCTGGTGGAAGATTGGGTTAAAAAGGGCACGTGCATCTATGGTGTGACCACGGGATTCGGGGCATTGTCCGATGTTCCCATCTCCTTTGAGGATACAAAAACATTGCAGCGCAATATTCTTGTATCCCATGCCGCAGGTGTGGGTAACTGCATGGATGATGATGTGGTCAGGGCCATGATGGCATTGCGGATCAATGACTTTTGCCGGGGCAATTCCGGACTGCGCCTTGAAACGATCAAAATCCTTGCCCATGTCCTCAATGCCGGTATCATTCCTGTGGTTCCTGAAAAAGGGTCGGTGGGGGCCAGCGGAGACCTTGTGCCCATGGCCCACCTGTCCCTGGTGCTCATCGGCGAAGGCGAAGCCTTTGTGGATGGGGTGCGCATGCCCGGCGCCCGGGCCCTGGCTGCAAAAAATATTGAACCTCTGGAACTTGGTGCAGGGGAAGGACTTGCCCTGATCAACGGGACCCAGTTCATGCTTGCTTTGGGCTGCCTTGCCCTTTATGATGCGTTAAATCTTTGCAAACATGCTGATATTGCCGCTTCCATGAGTCTTGAAACCCTGATGGGCACGCGCACCGCCTTTGATCCCCGAATTCATAATGCCCGGCCCCATTTAGGGCAGATGAAGGTGGCCTCTGATATGATGAAAATCACCCAGAATTCTGAAATCATATCCTCCCACCGGGACTGCTCAAGGGTCCAGGATGCCTATACCTTGCGTTGTTCCCCCCAGGTCCATGGCGCATCCTGGGATGCGTTTGGTTATGTGGACCGGGTGATCCGGGTGGAGATGAACGCCTCCACGGAAAATCCTTTGATTTTTCCAGAATCCGGAGAATTTCTTTCCGGTGGCAACTTCCACGGTCAGCCCCTGGCCCTGGCCTGTGATTTTTTAGGCATTGCCATTGCAGAGCTTGCCAATATCTCCGAGCGCCGGATTGAGCGCCTGGTCAATCCCCAGCTCTCAGGTCTTCCCGCCTTTCTGGTCAAGGACACAGGGCTAAATTCTGGGTTCATGATTGCCCAGTATGTCGCGGCTTCCCTGGTCTCTGAAAACAAGGTCCTTGCACATCCGGCTAGCGTGGACTCCATCCCCACCTCGGCCAACAAGGAGGATCATGTCTCCATGGGTGCCATTGCCGCCCGCAAATGTCGGGACATCGTGGAAAACACCGAACAGGTGATTGCCATTGAGCTTTTATGCGGTGCCCAGGCCATTGATATGTTCACGAACCTTAAGGCCGGTAAGGGTACCATGGCCGCCTATGAGACCATCCGCAGCAAGGTGCCCTGCATGACAAAGGACCGGTTCCTGGCAGCAGATATTGCCGTAGTTCGAAAACTTTTGCACAGCGGCCGGATTGTTCGGGCTGTGGAGGATGCCGTAGGTAAACTCTACTAGGTGTTTGAGTCTTCACTTCTCAGATATTATGATGACCTAACAACTCGAATTTAAATAATATTAATATTTATAGCCATGTAGTGTATAGGGCAGGATCTTGCTTTTTAGAGGGTTGATGGCCCAGACCATTAATAACAGTCAGGGGTTTTAAATTCGGCATTGATGATATTTTGTTTACGACATAGTCCTCAGTGAAAAATTTTAAATGCCCTTCACAATGCTTATGTTATTGAATGCTGATTCTAAATCGGCTCGAGCGACTGATGATAGACAAAAAGCTCGCCTTACATAACCTTAAATTCGATCTATAAATTGCTGGACCTAAATTTCAATCATTAGGAAAGAATACGCTTCTTGTAAAAAGAAGAATGGGGACGTATATAAAACTCATATTAACCGAAATCTTATTAACAAGAGGCCTTAACCGGATGTTTTCAATTACACCTGCAAAAATACTTCTGATTACAGCCCTGGCTTTAGGTGGTGCGCTGTTAGGATTATTTGATAGGCTATATGCTTGCCAGTGGCACCATCTTCAGTTACATTCGACAATAGAAACTCTTGGCGGTATGACTTCCTGCCTAATTTCCATAATACTGTTCATCCAATCCAAAGAAAAGTTAGATGCTATTTTAGTTATGCTGGCGACAGGATTTGCGAGCATGGGGATACTTGATACAGCCCACGCCATAAGCCGGCTTGGAGATTCTTTTATTTTTCTTCACAGCGTAGCCAGTCTATCAGGCAGTTTTTTCTTTGCTTCGGTCTGGTTCTGCAAAAGACGACGATTTGGAAGCCTTAACGAACTACGTTTTATATACTTTGGATTTATTACCTTATCGGTTTCAATCGGATTGAGGGCTCTGCTGTTTCCGGGCGATGTGCCTCGAATTATGCCCTTGTTTGACGGCAAATTTACCATGGCAGCAGTGCTGATCAACCTAACAGCAAGCCTTCTGTTTATCGCCTCAGTATTTAAGTTTTATCAGGAGTACCGGCAAAGAGGCAACAAGCTGGATTTGCTTTTTGCTTGTTTGGCTTATCTATTTGGAATTTCCGCTATGATTTTCCCATTTTCAAGCCCATGGAATGGTATGTGGTGGATCTGGCACCTGGTACGACTATCCGCTTTTTTAACCACTCTTGTCTTTATTGCCCGGCAGTATGGAAAATATCTGGGAGTAAATGAGAGTGAAAACAAAAAGAATTATGAATAATGGAAATTTTGTTCTGGCTTCGTAAAATCCCAAGATATTTTGTCTTTTGGGTGCTGATTGATATAATTTATATTTTTTTTATATCTTCATTCCTGGGAACAGGTATTCCATTAAGCCTTTCCCAATTTATAGGTGTCCATTTGTTGGCCATCGCCGTGGGAACCATGGTCATGTTTGCGGGGCTGGGAGGGGGGGTGCTCTGGATACCAGTCTTAACTTTTTTAGATATCAGACCCTCCGAAGCGGTTGCCATTTCTATATTCACCCAAATTGCCGGAAAAGGTACTGGCTCATTGACTTACCTTTTCTACGGAATGGTGGATATGGAAAAGGCTGCAAGCTTTATTCCTATGGCCTTACTGGGCGTGACCCTGGGGTTTTTAGCGGGTTTTTGTATACCTACGGCCTATGAACGATTCTTGCTCTACATCTTTTTACTTATTGCTGGCTACCTGTTGATGAGAACCATTCAATCCCTTAACACTCAGAATTCGGATGCCGCCGAAAAAATCCCCCGTGACACTATGCCCCCTTTAAGAAGAAGCTACCCTGTTGTTGTCTTCTCCTCATTTTTTACAGGCTTTTTAAGTATTGGTAATACGGATTGGCTCATCCCCCATATGACGCTCAAACTTAATATGGAGACATCTCGGGCTGTGGCCACCAGTTTATTTATCATGTTTGTAACTATTTTATTTTACCTAATCTTGGTCTGCATTAGTGTCTGGGTTGGAAACGCATCCTGGCCCCATGGGACATCTTTGTTGTTTGCAACTTGCAGTGGTGTTATTATGGGAGGTCAAATCGGTACCCGTTTAATCCGTATCCCATGGTTAAAAAAGCATCAAAAACATACCTTTATTATTTTGCTGGCTATGTCTATCATTCACTTGATTTGGTAGAAAAACAGCCTGGAAAATCCGGATAAACATAATGGTATTAAACTGGGCTATTTGAAATTCTGATGCCATCACCAATAATAGATCAAAGTAACGTCCTATAAAATATGCTTCGTGGATTCAAATTCCCAGTTGCGACCCAGGCGATAATCAGGATATTCTCCAATTGACTGAAGGTTAAAAAGAAAGCCTCTTAAAAATTGATTCTATATCGAAACACTAAAATTAAACAGAATTTAGGGGATGTTATGAAGTATAAAGGATCTTGCCTTTGTGGTGAAATTGCTTTTGAAATAATCGGAGAATTTGAAAGCTTTTTTCTTTGCCATTGCGAACGTTGTAGAAAAGATACTGGCTCAGCACATGCTGCTAATTTATTTTCTTCTTCAGCTAAGTTAATATGGCTATCGGGCAAAGATAAAGCTAAAACGTTTGATTTCAAATCAGAGGGGCATATAAAAAGCTTTTGCTCGAATTGTGGATCAGCTCTTCCCAATATACAGATGGATGGAGATCTGTTGGTTGTTCCAGCCGGAAGTCTTGACAGTGATGTGCAAATGGAACCTCAAGGCCATATTTATTGGAGGGACAAAGCAAATTGGGACAATAATTTGGAAAAGGTTGCCAAATTCGACCAACTGCCAAATCAAAATAACATGTAATATCCATGACAAAAGCAAGTAATACCAAGGTCCACAATAATGGTATTTAAGGACTCCCAAACCAATTTTGAAAGGGCGTTGGCTACTTTTGTTATTGATGACCTGGATCGAAAATCTGGAAGACCAAATCAAGGGTGAAGACTACCCTTCGGCCAGGCCGTTGACCCCAGTCTGCAGAACCGCCACCGGAACTTCGTTGCCATACCACTATCCCCTTCGCCTCCATCCGGCTGGGCCTAAGTACTTGTCAAATGCTTTAAAATTCATTACAAAGTGACTCACTTTTAAGATCACGTGCCGTTCCCGACACACACAAAAAAAAACGCTCCAGATCACCCCCCGAGGGGGGGGCTATCGACTTTTTAAGAAATTGAGGTGACATGGAACATATTGTAGGTATAGGAGACATGAAAGTCTGTAATCAGGTGGCGATACCATTGTGGCACCCTCAATTGGTTCCGGTATCGGGCTTGTGGTATATGACCCGGAAACGAGGGTGGGAGGGATACTCCATTATATTTTGACGGACTCTTCCATTGATGAAATCAAAGCAAAAAATCAGCCGATCATGTTTGCTGATACCGGCATTCCCACATTATTTAAACAGGCATATCTCCTGGGTGCTGAAAAAACCAGGATCAGGGTCTTTGTCGCCGGCGGTGCCCAAATTATTAACTAGGAGAGGCGATTTAATGTTGGACAAAGCAATGATACAGCTCTGACGCAAATATTGACCCGTGAGAATGTTGCCATCTGGAAGCAGGCAGTGGGCGGTAATTTTAACCGGACAGCCAGAATAGACATTACTACCGGTCATATCTCTTTGAAAACTTCGGGACAAGACGAGGTGGAATTATGACAAATTTTCAGGAAATGGCCAAGGAAATAAAAAACTTAACGCCCATCCCTGCCGTGACCATGTCTCTTTTGAAGGTTGTGGACGACCCTAACAAGACCATGGACGATGTAACCAATATTATCCAGTATGATCCAGCCATCACCGCCGATGTCCTTCGAATCGCCAATTCGGCATACTTTGGGTTGAAATACCCTGCTGAGACCATTTCGGACGCGGCCAATATGCTGGGCACAGACCGGCTTGTGGAGTTTGTCTTGCTGAAAGTGGCGTCCAAAATAATACAAGGGCCTCTGGGCGGATACGATATGCATGAAGGGGCGCTGTGGCAACATTCAGTATCCTCAGCCATCATTGCTAAACAGCTGGCGCTCCAACTCGGACTACCCCATTCGTGCAGTATATTTACCGCAGCCCTTCTCAAGGATATTGGTAAAACGGTGATGGATAAATATGTCAAAAACGCATATAAAAAAATTTACAATCTGGTTATCAATGAAAATTTCAGCTTCATGGAGGCAGAGAAGAAAGTAATTGGCGTGGACCACGCAGAACTTGGCGGAATGATGGCCCATTTATGGAAATTTTCTCCCAAAATGGTAATGATCATCACTAATCATCATCTCTCCCGGGAAGACACGGTAAAGGACAAAGATACGATAGTAGTCTACATAGCCGACTGTATATGCATGATGATGGGCATGGGCGTTGGTGCAGACGGCATGGCTTACAGGTTCCACCAGCAGGCCATTGAACAGATCGGAATTTCAGCGGATGATATCGTAACCATCATTGCGAACGTCATCCCCCAGATGAAGGAAGTGGCAAAGCTGTTGAAGATGTTCTGACCGGCCGTATCCGTATCCATCAGCCAAAGCAGGAATGGAATCCCACCTTGATTATCCACACCGCCACGGATGAAATGCAGTTACCCCATACTCTTTTTTCTAAGGGAAAGAAAAGACGGCATATATGCCTATAGAAAGGATGTCTCAAAGGAAAGACGTGCCACCTGGCCGATGAGCATATTCGGAAAAAATCGGGTAACAAAATCGGACTTTTTACAGGACCATCAAGGATGGGTGCAGCAGAAATTTTTCTTTAAGCCCGGAAAAGTAAGTAAACAATAGAATTTTAATATTTGTGCTTAAGATGTTTATACATTGTTGACACAGCCTCTTTTGTGTTGTAGTGTTTTTATACAATGTTTAAATTTTTGAGGGAGACGAAATGACAAAACTGGTTATTAAAAAGTGGGGCAACAGTTTGGCAGCAAGGATACCAAAAGTGATTGCTGATATGATTCAGCTTGAAAAAGATCAGACCGTTTCCATTGAAGCGAAAGACGGCAGGATTATTATTACCCCGATCAAGGAGAAAAAAGAGTATACGCTTGACGAGCTCTTAAACGGATGCGGCCCCAAGGCTGTTGTTTTGGATGCCGAGGATAAGGCATGGTTGAACGACATGCCTGTAGGCAAGGAGTGGTAATGGCTGCAAAATCTGAAAAAAAAATGTATATTCCTGAGCGTGGGGATCTTGTCTGGATAGATTTTGATCCTGCTGCCGGTCACGAGCAAATAGGGCATCGACCGGCTCTGGTCCTTTCTCCTGCAATTTTTAATAAAAAAGTCTTACTGGCATTGGTCGCTCCGGTCACAAGTCGGGTCCGGGGGCATGGTTTTGAAGTCTCTCTAATCGGAAAAAAGATTTCCGGTGTTATCCTCTGTCACCAGGTCAAGACAATTGATTTTGTAGAAAGAGGGTTGACGTTTGCTGAAAAGGCACCGACCTCGGTGGTGAGTGAAACCTTGGCTAAAGTAAGGGCCATCGTAACAGAATAAGGAAAACAAACAGAATCAACAAGGAACGCTATATGCAAATAATTTACATCGGCACAATACAGACACCGTTTAAAGACCGCGAAGGCATGCCAATCCAGCCCACTGGAGCCAAAGATGTTCAGGGCCGGATTATCATCCACCCGGAGTATGAACAAGGCCTGTCAGATATTGACGGATTTTCCCATCTGATTCTGCTCTACCATTTTCACCAGTCCAAGGGATTTAATCTCGTGATCACCCCTTTTATGGATACCCAACCACGAGGGCTGTTCTCCACCCGTGCGCCCCGGCGCCCCAACCCCATAGGGCTGTCCATTGTCCGTCTGGTCGAAAGAAAAGAAAATACCCTTGATATTCTGGATATTGATGTTTTGAACAACACCCCGCTTATTGACATTAAGCCTTATGTGCCGGGATTTGATGCCAAAACTGATAATGTCCGGTCGGGGTGGCTGGAGGAAAATCAGGTCAAAGCCCAAACCATAACCTCAGACAGCAGGTTTATTTGACAGGGACGGTTGGACCTGCTTTGGTTTCAATAGTGATGGGGAGTCCTATCCCGATTAGCTTATGATCTTGGTTGCCTTCAACGGTCACTATTAATACGACAGGTTTCTCTTTGAATATCGGTTGATGGATAGTTTCTACACGTCATCGGCCGCGCTTCATAGACGCTGCATGAATAGGAACCGTCAATAATATTCAAAAAGATGCAATCCCCGTTCTTTTGAAATTTCATAAAACGGTTTTTGGCGGCTTTATCAATATTTTCTGTAAATTCTTCCGAGGCTAACCCCGTGAAGTTTTCAAGCGAGTTGATATCGTCTTGAGACAGCCGAATGTATGCAAAATTCCTACAACATGATCCACAACCTGTGCACACATGCGTTGTTGAACCTTTGGTTCTCTTCTCAATTTTCAATAAAATACACTTTTTTTGAGCTAACAAGTTAATCTGCGGTTTCCGTTTATCGTTCATGCCAACTGATCTAACGGGATAAGATGAAAATTTTTAAGGTTTATGCGGATTTGAATAATTTTTTTTAAAGTCAACTTTATTGGAGAATATCCTGACTACCGCTTGGATGGCAAGGATGAATTTAATTGCCTGGATTTTGATTTTCCGGACCCATGAGGAAATAGTCGGTTATTTAAATGTTGCACTCCGGTTATGGATTTTCTGTTTTTTGACCAGCCGTTCCAGTATGTCAGGCCTGAAGCCGTATTTCAGTAAATAATGGCCGATTGGGCGCTGAAGTTTTTTTTGTTTGTATAAAAGAGCCAAAAGGTTACGCTGTGTAAAATATTCATTTCGAACTGCATATTCACCAAATTTTTCACTGAATTTACGATTGGCGAGAATATACTGTAGCTGGTCTGAATCAATTAAGCCCCAATTAGTCGCAATCTGACCGATCGGAGGACGATCTCTACGTTGCCGGACAATAATTTTAATAAGTGTATTCCAGGATATATATCCGGAATAATACAGGTATTGACCGATCAACAGCTTTCTTTTGGGTACGGTTCCCTTATTGGAATAGAAATGATCCTTTTCAGAATATGGGTTAGGCTTTTTCGCCGGTTTCCGATACCCTGGTCGGCGCTCGGGTGGCCGGGGTTTTGATTGTTGCACCAAAACGCGTCCATTCCCTTTTATAGCAGCAATTAAACGTTCATAGGCTTGTGTGAGGGTTTTAAAACGGTCATTTAAGAATTCTTCATCCTGATCCAATGCAGCGGCACGATCCGGATGCGTTTTAAATGCCTGGCAGCGGTATGCATCCTTAATTCCAGACGGTTGCAGATATTTTAAAAATTCTATGGAAACCTCGACATCAGGACCAAATAACACACCACAGGCATCAAATAACTCTGAGGCGGTAGAATATTGATTCATTGAGTTTTCCAGTTCATATTTTAATTCAAAAAGAAACGATGATGTTGGGATCATTCAAATATTAACGCATATGAATAATATATCCCCCAAATTGTCAAGAGCGATTTTCGGATTTTGCAGGGCAATCCTTGCGGACATGCGGGCGGGACGCCCGCGCTCCCGGAAAGAACGAAATGGGCCGGTTATTTAAGACCCGTTCCTAAGCAAACCGGTTTTTGCCAGCACCTTGGCATAGAGCGTGTTGATCTCTCTGATTTTAAAAACTTTTCCAATGCCTGCCAGAATGATCAGAAATAACGTGCCGACAATAATACATATGAATATATGGGCGAAAAAACCGGAGATCGGGATTATATGAATAATTTCAGCATATACCGCTTTTAAAATCAGCCATACCACGATACTGACCAGTAGCATTACACCAAAGAAAGTGTATACATCTGATCGTCCGGTGTTTTGGGTTTTTCTGCTCCACACTTCAAATAAAGCGCCGGTGGTAATGATCACGGACAAAGACAGGCCAAACGCCACGCCTTTGATCCCCATGATTGTCATTGCAAAATAAAGCAACGGCAGACTTAACGCCACGCAAACAGTGGAAAAAATGGCAGGGAATAATGTATTTTGAACGGCAAAGAACCCCCGGGAAACAATGGTCTGGGCGGAAAATGCAAATGCCCCTGCCATGAAATACGGCAGCACCCCGGAGGTCAGGGCTGCGTCATGGGCGTCAAAAGCCCCGCGCTGGAATAAAATGGCCACAACCTCTTTATTCAGAATCATAAAGACAACTGAAAAGGGCATAACAATGAAAATATATTTCAGTGTCTGGTTGATGAGAGTGTTTAAACCGGCAAAATCTTTTTTTGCAGCAATTTTTGCCATGAACGGATAGGAGGCCACGCCAACGGCATTGCCGAAAAGCCCCACCAGTATAAACATGATGCGAAGGGCGTAATTCATGGCCGAAATGCTTCCCTCGGTTAAAAACGAGCCAAAGAACTTCATCAAAATTTCCGTGGAAAAGGTCATGGTCAATCCAAGCATCAGGGGTAATGTTAACAATACATATTTGATCACATCAGGATGCCTGAAATTAAAACTGGGTATATAGATAAGTCCCTCTCGTCTAGCCCCAAACCACTGAAGCAGGAAACTGCCGAAGAAGGCGCCGGCCAGAACACCCCAGGCAAATCCTTCCATACCCAGAACCGGGTACAGCAATATCCCCCCTATAATAATGCCGGTATTATAAATCAATGGTGCAAGCGCCGGGAAAACAAACCGCTCTTTTGAATATTGTACGGCATTGAACAATCCCCCGGCAAAAAAGAAAAACTGGGCCGGGATAATGATCCGGGTCATGCGCACGGCAAGGTCAAAGGACGGGCCGTTTTTAAGCCCGGGGGCAAGGACACAAATCAGTTCCGGGGCAAAAACCATGGAAACACAGATAAAAACAAAAAGACCTGCACCAAAGCAGTTCAGGATAACGGAAAAAACCCGGTATCCTTCCTGTTCGTTATTTTCAACAAGATAACGGGTGAAGATGGGGATAAACGTAATGGATAAAAAACCGGACGCCACCACATGGTTTAAAATTTCAGGAATCACAAACGCTACCTGATAAGCGTCAACGCCTGCGCTTGCACCGCCCATCCAGGCAATGGCGGTTTCTCGTACAAGACCGATGATCCTGCTGGCAAACACCGATGCCATCATGATGAACGAGGCAAATCCGATTTTTTTAAAGGTTGAGGTTTGTGTCATAGTTTGGCATCCGATGCAGGCTTTATCATAAAACATATCTACGTATAAAGATGGTCTGAAATAGTTTGACCTGAAATATAGCCTGCATATACAATGAATCGCGTAAAGATGACAGCAATAAACCTTAAAAACACGTCTGACCTTAAACTTGATGATCGAGTTAAGATATTAAAACGAAATTAATGAAGGAAAAATCATGACCTCAAAGCTGGGAATTATTTCAATTATTGCCGGTCTTGTACTTGGATTGTTTGCCCTGCTGGCTAAATTTATGGGTACAGCCGGTTTTATTTCAACCATGACCATTTCTAATTTTTTTGAAGGAATTACCGATAAAATTCTGGACTGGATCTCCAATGATACGGTTTATAATGCATTATATTCATTTTTTTATGAGATTCATTTCGCATGGATTTTGATCGGTTTGGGTGTTCTTTTGCTGATTATCGGTACTTTTATCCGAAAGGATTGAGATTTTAGTCTTGTTAAACATGGTTTGATCCATTATTTTAGATTATTGCTTTTTTCAACTACTGTTGTTTGTTTATGATATCGGGTTGATAAAAATAAGTGACGAGAAAAGAGAGGAACTATATGAAAATTCTCATTGGATATAAAGGCATAAATATCGGTCAGGATCTGCTCAAGCTTGCCGTTAAACATGCAAAGGCGTTTAATGCCACGGTGCTGGTTGTCACCTCAATGTTGGAGGGGACTGAAAAGGACCAGAGAAAAATCCTGGAAGCGGAAAAGAACCTGGACCAGGCACAAGTCTTTTTCAAGGCCCAGGGAATAGCCTGTGAAAAACATCTTCTGATCCGTGGCATGGAGGCCGGAGAGGATATTGTTGCGTTTGCAAATGAAAAAAATGTAGATGAAATTATCATTGGCGTGAAAAGCCGTTCAAATGTAGGCAAACTGTTATTTGGCTCCACGGCTCAAACGGTGATATTAGAGGCGGACTGCCCGGTCGTCAGCGTAAGTTAAACGTCATTTCATCCTTATGTTGGGGCAGCATGTACGGAATGCTGCCCATTATTTTTGCCCACCGTTCTATTTTTAATCCCAATTTTATTGTCTTGATTTTTTATCACGGTTTGAGATTTGGGCGTAATATGGTAAAACAATACATATTTTAATAATTACACAAGAGCTTCTGTCATGAAACTTAGATATTTTTCCCACTCCGCTTTTCAGATTACCTGTGATGACGGGTTAAAAATTCTTATTGATCCTTTTTTTGATAATAATCCCACATCACCGGTTAAGGCCCAAGATGTTGAAGCAGACTATATTCTGATCAGCCATGGCCATTGGGATCATCTCGGCGATACCCTGAGCATTGCCCACAGATGCAATGCATTATGCATCTGTGAAAACGAACTTGCCTCTTATTTAGATGCCAAAGGGCTTAATGTCCATAAAATGCATGTCGGCGGGGCCTTTGAGTTTGATTTCGGACGGATTAAGCTGACCCAGGCCCTTCACAGCTCAGTAACCCCGGACAATGTCTGTCATGGTACACCCACAGGATTTTTGATCACCATCAACGGCATCACCCTTTATCATACGGGGGACACCGGGCTGTTTTCCGATATGAAGCTTATTGGACAGCTTGATAATATTCATACCATGATGGTGCCCATCGGCGATAATTTCACCATGGGAATTGAGGATGCCGCCATGGCCTGTGATTTTGTCAAACCGGTTCAGGCCGTTCCCATGCACTACAACACATTTGACGTGATCAGAGCAAATCCTGAAGAGTTCTGTGAAAAAGTCAGATCTAACGGTATTGAATGTAAAATTATGAATTTTGGTGACCAGATCACTATTTAATTCTAAATGGGTCACCCAGCATTTTTATGGAAATAATTAAACAGTTTAAAGCCTTATCTGATCCCACCCGACTGCGGCTTTTGTTTATCCTTGAGCATTTTGAACTCAATGTGAATGAAATTGTCTCCGTGGTGAATATGGTGCAGTCCGGGGTGTCCCGGCATTTAAAAATTCTGCTTGAAGCAGGCTTGCTGGTCTCACGAAAAGACGGCAGTTTTATTTATTATGCCGCGAACAAAAACGGATACAACCGGGAACTTGTTGTTCTTGCCTGCAGACAGCTTGAAAATGACCCGGGATTGCTGGAAGATCTTGCCCGTACACAACAATGCATTATATTAAGAAAAAATAGATCCAGGCGTTTTTTCAGAACCGCTGCCCCCCGGTGGGACCGTTTAAAAAGAAAGGTTCTTGGCGATTTTAATCCCAACACTGTGTTTGAACCTCACCTTCAGGATGCGTCGGTTATTGCCGATCTTGGCTGCGGAACCGGTGAGATGCTTGCCAGTCTCCTTGACAGAGGTAAAAAGACCCTGATCGGAGTAGATGTATCTCCTGAGATGCTTGAACAGGCAAGGCTTCGGCTGCCGGAAAGCCCGAATTTAGAGCTTCGCATAGGAGAGCTGGAACATCTTCCCATGCGTGAACAGGAGGCCGATGCGGCCTTGATGAGCATGGTATTGTACCATGTGTCCGAACCTGAAAAAGCGATTCAGGAGGTGTACCGGGTCCTTAATCCCGGGGGCGTGTTTCTTCTGGTGGATTTTTTAAAACACAACCAGGAACAGATCAAAGATATCATTGGCGGGGTCTGGCTGGGATTTACCCGGCAGCAGATCTCAGGGTGGATGGACAGAACCGGATTCAATCTTAAGCATATTGAATCTTATCCTGTTGGAAAGACATTGACATTAACCTTTTATCTTGCACAAAAATAATGGAGAGACAATGATTTATCCTGTTATCCTGGCCGGCGGTTCCGGAACCAGGTTATGGCCCATGTCCCGGTCTTTGTATCCTAAACAGCTCATTAGTTTGTACAACGCGCATACCATGCTGCAAAATACCCTCTTGCGGTTATCAGGCCTTGACGATCTTGGCGATCCGGTAGTTATATGCAATGAAAACCACAGATTCATGACCGCAGAGCAGATTCGCCGGATTGATATTAATGATTTTAAGATCATTCTTGAACCGGCTGCCAGGAATACTGCCCCGGCCATTGCCCTGGCAGCCTTGATTCTTGATGATAATCTTAAGTCTGAGCATCAGGATGATCCGGTGATGCTGGTACTGCCTGCAGATCATGAAATTAAAAATATTGAAGCGTTTCATGAAATCATTCAATCAGGTGCGCAACTGGCCCGGCAGGGCAAACTGGTCACCTTCGGCATCGTACCCTCATCGCCGGAAACAGGCTACGGGTATATCAAGAAAGGAGATAGGCTTGATAATTCTAATCAGGCCTTCATGATTGACCGGTTTGTTGAAAAACCCGATTATGAGACAGCGGTTTCCTATCTTGAATCGGGTGATTTCTGCTGGAATTCAGGCATGTTTATGTTCAAGGTCTCTGCCGTTATTTCCGAACTTGGGGCATTTGCCCCGGACATGCTTAAAAAATGCCGCACGGCGATTAAAAATGGAAATATGGACTTAGATTTTTTCAGGGTGGACAAAGCGGCATTTGAAGCCATTACAGAGGATTCCATTGACTACGCAGTGATGGAAAAAACAGACAAGGGTGTTGTCATTCCCCTTGATGCCGGATGGAATGACCTTGGCTCCTTTGACGCGTTGTGGCAGACCGGGGACAAAGATGAACGCAATAATGTGACCAGCGGAGATGTGCTGGTACACAATGTCACGGATACGTACATCCATTCTGACAATCGTCTTGTGGCAGCCGTAGGCCTTGAAAAATTTGTGATTGTGGACACCAAGGACGCTTTGCTGGTCGCCCCCCGGGATCAGGTTCAGGATGTAAAAAAAATAGTTACCCAGTTAAAAGCGCACAACAGAGTGGAAGCGGTTTCTCATGCCAAAGTCTACCGGCCCTGGGGCGATTATGAAACTATAGATATGGCGGACAGATACCAGGTAAAGCGTATAACCGTAAAACCCGGCGCAAAACTATCTTTGCAGAAACACTTTCACCGGGCTGAGCACTGGACCGTTGTATCCGGGACGGCCATTGTCACTAAAGGCACTGAAGAGATTCTTTTAAAGGAAGACGAGTCTATCTACATTCCCCTTGGTACCATGCACCGGCTGGAAAATCCGGGCAAGATTCCCTTGGAACTGATAGAGGTGCAGTCAGGCCCATACTTGGGGGAAGATGATATTGTCCGATTTGATGATGTTTACGGACGCGAAAAAATATCAAATACTAAATAAATTATTGCAAATTAAATAAAAATATTTGAAATTAACGTTCTGTTTGTAATATTTAGTTTGTTTGCAATATCAATTGTTGATAACAGTCATGGGCTGATCTGGTGTATCAATACCCAGATTCAACCCACAACAAAAAATGAAAGTAGCTTAATACCTTATTTTGACTTTCATATAAAAAAAGGACATAACATGCCGGCCGGCATCATGGAGAAAAATTGATGAACGACCAGATAACGGAAAATATGAAAGGTAAATTCATCATGGCCATTCCCGGCCTTCCGGACCCCAATTTCGCACAGACAGTCACCTGTCTTTGTGAGCACAATGAATCCGGTGCTCTTGGCTTTATTGTCAATAAAGTCCACCCGTTACTTACCGGCCGGGAGCTTTTTGAAGATTTAGGCATTACCTGCAATGAGAGTATTGATAAAATAGAGATCTTCCTTGGCGGGCCGGTTCAGCCTTCAGGCGTATTTGTACTTCACTGCGGCCCGTTTCTGTGGAGTGAAACCCTTAAAATTTCAGACTGGCTGGCGTTGAGCAATTCCCGGGACATTCTGGAAGCTATTGCCCTGGGACAGGGACCTGGCACCTTTATGATTCTTCTGGGCTGCGCCGGGTGGGGCCCCATGCAGTTAGATAATGAACTTGCCGATTCGGCCTGGCTTACCTGTGATATGTCCAGGGAGATCATGTTTGATACAAAACCGGACCTCAAATATGAAAAAGCCATGATGCTGATTTGATTTGCCGGGCCAATGACTTTATACCCCCAAGAATCTATAGAAAATTTAGTTACTGATATCCTCTCGGTGATCGACAATCTGACTACCGTTTCAAATCACTCGGACAAAAGCCTTGTTGAGAGCAGACAGCTTTGTAGTAAAATTCCTTCCTATATCCGTGAAGGGGTTTTGCGTGTGGCCGTGGTCGGGGTGATCAAATCAGGCAAAAGTACGTTTATCAACGCATTTTCAGGCAGAGAATTGGTTCAGCGGGGGGCAGGGGTGGTCACATCCATCACCACCCGTATCAGGAAGGGGAAAAAAAACAGGGCAATTATTTATCTTAAATCATGGGATGACATTAATAGTGAAATTGAAAGCTGCCTGGAGATGTTTCCCGGCCAGGACGAATCCCCGCCTTTTGATATCAGACGCACCCAGGACCGGCAACAACTGCGCCGCATTTTTGATACCATTGTTTCTTCATTTCCAATTACATCCCAAGGACTTCGCCCTGAGGCGCTGGTCATTCGCAATGCCCTTGACGGATATAAACAGTGTCTGGACGTTATAGGCTCAGATGAACAGACCATCAGTTTTGATGCCAAATCCTTTAACAGTCACAAACAGTTTACGGCGGACTCGGCTAAGGCTTTTTATGTCAAAGACGTGTGCCTGGAGGTGTACGGAAAATCCATTCATCCAAACGTTGAAATTGCCGATTGCCAGGGAGCCGATTCCACTGATCCTGCGGTCCTTGAAAAAATATTTTCCTATCTTGAGGCTGCCAACCTGATTGTTTACTGTATCTCGTCACGTACGGGGCTTCGTCAATCCGACATGGTATTTTTAAAACGGATCAAACGCCTTGGGCTGATGGAAAACATTCTTTTTGTTTTCAACTGTGATTTAAGTGAGCATGAGAACTTAAACAACCTGAACGTGATACGGGATAGAACAATTGCCGAACTAAAACTTTTGGTGCCGGATGTCAGTATCTTTTCTTTTTCAGCGTTGTATACGCTTTTTGACGCCCTTGAAAAAAGACTTTCATCCAAAAACAAGAAGCGCCTTGGGCTCTGGCAGGAGGACAAGGAGATGATCGCTTTTTGCACCAAAGAATATAGTCGCTTTTTTGCCGGATTTAATCAGTTGTTTGGAGCGTCCCGGTTCAATCTGTTCTACGCCAATCACATTGAGCGACTGAAAATTGTCACTCATATTCTTGATGAAAAAATACAAATCCTTTTTGATGTCTTGTCTGCAGGGCTTTTAGATCAGGAAAAGGCAAGAAAGCGTCTTGCCGATCTTGAAGGCAATGCAAGGCGCTTACGGGTTATCGTTGACAACTCCGTTACGGGAGCCGTATCCGCGCTTCGCAGGGAGATTGAGTCTAACTTAAAAAATGCATTCCTCAAAGACAGCGAAAATATAACTAAACTTGTGACGGAATTTATTCGAAAGGCCAAAATTGACTCACAGTTCTACAGGGAAGGGGTGAATGCAACGGGTTTTAAGCAGATTTTGTATATGATGTTCCAGGACTTCAAGCGTGAGCTTGACCTTTTTATCCTTGAACAGGTAACCCCGGAACTTAAACAACTGGTGGGTATTCAGGAAGAACGCATAGAGTCATATTTTAAATCTCTTCTGGATTCCTACCGCATCGATTATGTCACCATGGGCGCCCCAGGGGACCGGGGGGACGGCCGGGTTTCCCTTGAAATGATCAAAGAAGAGGAAGAATATTCCAAGGCGGCTGACCTTGAAAATATTAAAAAAATTTTGGGGCTGCATTTGCCGGTCCAGATTTTTTCGCCTGAATATACCAGGGCCATGCAGGCCAATGCCGTGACAGATTTTAGTTTTCATTCATTGGCCTTGTTTGTATCTGCCCTGGTGGACAAGCACGTGAAATTTTCCTTTACGCCCGGGCTTGACAGGGCTGCCAGCAGAATTAAGAAAAGAACGCTGAGCATCATGCAGCGGCAGATAAAAGCCTATCACAGCAGTTTGAAACAGGATTATTTTTTTCCTTTAATCGACGCGGTAACACGGGATTTTAAAGATAAAATTCTTCAACGTTTTACTATGTATGAAACCTTGAACAAGGATATGGATGCACTTTTCTGCCTTAAACAGGAGGAAAAAAATCGGCACCTTGTTATGATAAAAAAAGCGAAAAACGATATTATCCGGATACGTGCGCTTCTTGATGAATTCAACATGGATTTTGAAACCGACCCATTTGAGTGTGCCGTAGAACCCTCCTTGTAGCAGACATACCCTGCATCTATGCAACTTTGTGAGCATGCGTTTCTTTCTTGAACCGCCCAAACACGGGTTTCCATTCAGGCACTATTTATTCTGATAGCTTTTATTGGTATAGTGGAGGATTAATGATTCTCGAAACGCGTACAACATAAGGATGCCATGGGCCTTTTAAATAAAATTGTGTCAGGAGGACAAACCGGTGCGGACCGGGCGGCTTTGGATACCGCCATAAAATTCAATGTTCCCCATGGCGGATGGATTACCAAAGGACGGAGAACCGAATCCGGACCATTGCCTGATTTTTATGATTTAAAGGAGATGGATACCAGGGATTATCCGGCCCGGACCCGGCAAAATATATTTGATTCCGACGGCACGGTTATCATTGCCCGGGGACCTTTAACCGGCGGTTCAGCCCTGACCTATGCGTTTGCACGGAAAACAGACAACAGGGTTTGCAGAATAAATTTGTTGGAACAGGACATTTTTGAGGCGGCATTGATCCTTCACGCTTTTATTCTGGACCAAGGCATCCGTGTACTGAATGTCGCAGGCCCAAGAGCCAGCCATGACTCTGATATCTATTATGATGTTAAAGCCATTCTTTCGGCTGTATTGTATTTGGATTTCCTTGAGACCGAAGAAGACTTATGGCAGGTGGAGCAAATGATTGATGCAGGTTTTGACTTTCCCAAACCAATCACCAGTGTAGATCAGGCCACCCAGGCCCTTGAACAAAGTCTGACACTTAGGGGAAAGACCATTATCGCCAGGAGCCAAGCGCATCAGATGGCCGGCATTTACTTTATCCTGCTTGAATATGTGCAGTTATCCCTTAACCTGGATGAAAAAAATTCAGTTCTGTTCAGGTCTCTTTCGAAAGGAAGGGATCTTAGAGACTACACACCTGAAGACGCAGTGATGGAACTTTTAAAAAAACTTAAAACCCGATTGTCTGAAAGATTTCAACTCAGGGTGGTGCCTTCATGATCCCATTAAGAGACGAACAGGAAACAACCTCCTGTGCCGTGGCAACCCGTAGCATTATCTTCATTACCAGCCTGGTTTTTGTCTGGCAGATGATTATAGGTATTAATGATCAGGCCGTTTCCTATACATTCGGATTTGTCCCTGCAAAATATACCGTGGCGCAGATGGCGGCCTATTTTTCCTGGCTGAATAAACTGTTATCACCGTTTACCTATATGTTTCTGCATGGCGGTTTTTGGCATTTTATCGGAAATATGTGGTTTTTATATATTTTCGGTGACAACATTGAACAGGAGTTAGGTCCTTTTCGATTTAGCGCTTTTTATCTGGTTTGTGGACTGCTCGCTGCATTTTTTCATTTTTTGCTTAACCATTCATCTGCCGTGCCGACCATTGGTGCAAGCGGCGCCATTGCAGGGGTTATGGGTGCTTATTTTCTTCTCCATCCGAAAAATAAAATTCTCACCCTGGTGCCTGTGCTTATTTTCCCTTTGTTTGTCAGCATACCTGCGTTTGTTTTTCTAGGAATCTGGTTCTTTATTCAATTCATTAATGCCACAGGGCAGGGTGCCGGTGCCGGTGTTGCCTGGTGGGCTCACATTGGTGGTTTTCTTTCGGGTATGGCTCTTATTTACCTGAACTCTAAACTGCCCAAGGCCGGATTCAGCGAGAAGTTTGACAGATTCACCGTTAAAAAACGCAGCCCAAAGCTTCATGTTCTCACCCCTGAAACAGACCCGTCAGGCGGATCTGATCTTTACGGTACCATTGCACTGACCTCCCTTGAAGCACTCACAGGGACTAAAAAACTTGTCAGCGTTCCCTGGGGGTTTAAAAATTCCGTTTACCGGGTGGTGGTGCCTGCAGGTATCCGGCGCGGATCCTTGTTGCGGCTTAAGGGGATGGGAAAATCCATACCAGGTCTGCCCCGGGGAGATCTTTTGCTGCGCGTAGACATTAAAAATGCCATTTAAAATCATTTTAAAAGTTTTATTACCGGTATGTTTGTTATTTGTGCTGTGTATTCAGTGCATTACTATTTTTTCTGCCTCACATTTCAACGCATATCGTCCATTCAGCCCTTGGTCCCTTACCGGGGAATCAGCGCCTTGATTTTACGGTATCCCGTTTGGGGTCAATTACACGCAGATCAGTGATATTTCCTTTGGTGAGGATCTGTGTCTGGACACCATCCGCTTCGATTACCAGATGAATACAAAAAATATCGTCGACGTTGAAAAATGTGTTGTATCCGGGCTTAATCTTACCTTTCATCTGGATGAAAAAAAAGAATCCGGGTCTGCGGATTTTCATTTTCCCAAGACAAGGCGGTGTATCATTCAGACCCTGTCTTTGATTTTGATATCAGTGCCTTTGAATCCTATTTTGCATATCTTCCGGCACACATTGTTTTAAAAAACAGCACCATCTTTATTGAGACTGGAAAAGATCGACTTTATATCCCAGTGGAGGGCGATTGATTGTCCAACTATACCGTAAAAAGCTTCTTACGGACATGAAGCTGTCCGTTTTTCCCATGAATCAAAAGATCACACTTGGTGCCACGGGTAATTTCCCACAAGGTCCCGTGCAAGTAAAGATTTTAGCAGAGCAGAACGTCTCCATACAGCTTGTTCAAAAAAGAAGGGCCGCCGATGTGTTTTCAAACGGCACAAACGGCCATTATTACCAGAACAAGTCCGGTGCATGGGTTAAGAAATAAGGTAAAAAAAGAAGCCGCTTTTTGGGAATAAAAATTTCCAAAAAAGCGGCTTGTTTGAATTTCAATAAATCGGCGGGGTAATCAAGCCCCCTTACCACCCTCCATCAAGGCAGTTAATTCTTTTTGAATACAGAAATAGATATCATCGTCGCTGCCGTAGATATCAATGATATCTTTGTGGTTGATCAATGTTTCAACCACAAATGCGGTCAGGTAAAGGCTGGCAATATTGGGGTTTGAAATCAGGGATCTGAATGGGGCCACTGCATAGTCAATATCAAAATCCTCGGCCCGGCACAGGTTATCTAAGCAGCGCACAATCTGGTTTTCCACACTGGATTTACTCACGGTTTCAATGAGCCCGGTCTCAATAAGTTTCATGGAAACTTTGTTACTGAATGAATCAATGTTATCCCGGATCGCGCTGATGGTTTTAATTCTTTCCCGCTCCTTTGAAGACTCAATCTTAGAAAGAAGCTTGGATTCCCTGTTCCCGGTGTAAAACATTTTTGCCATTGATTTATCCTTAAAATAAATAAGCCATTATTATAAAAAAGATATTATATGACAATTTAGTTGTTGTTTTCAAGCATAATTCAGGTTCCGGCTAAAAAACATATTGGTTTGTAGATCCCATAAATCATAAACCGGGATCAAATTTTAAACCGGTTCATCATCTCCTTTAATTCCCCTGCCAGGTTTGATAATTCTCCTGCACTTGTCATAACCTGCTGACTGCCTGTTTTCATTTCATTTGTTGCCTTGCTGACGTCACTGATGTCTTTGGCTACTTCACCGGCCACACCGGATGCTTGATTTACGCTTTCATTGACACTGTCAAGTCCCTGGGCTGCATGACTGACATTATTTGCAATTTCCTGGGTTGTGGCGGATTGTTCTTCAATAGCCACGGCCACTGAGCTGACAATTGAATCAATTTCATTAATAATTTCAACAATAGATTTTATAACTTCCACCGAGTCATCCGTGGTGGCCTGAACCCCTGAAATTTTAGAACTGATTTCTTCTGTTGCCTGGGCTGTCTGCTGGGCCAATGCTTTGATCTCTCCTGCGACTACGGCAAACCCCTTACCGGCTTCACCAGCCCTTGCCGCTTCGATGGTGGCATTTAATGCCAGAAGATTAGTTTGTTCTGAAATGTCTGAAATGGTATCTGATACTTTGTTGATATCCTGCGCAGCAGCGCTAAGCGCATCAACTTTATCCAGAACTGTTTTTGTCTTTTCCACGGCCCGGGCAGTGGTTTCATTTCCTGTGGAGGTGTTTTTGGATAACTCCTGAATCGTTGCAGTCATCTCTTCGGTTGCCGATACGATTATTTGAATGTTTGACGTGATTTCTTCTGTGGACGTTGCCACACGGGTTATTTTTTTATTCATTTCCCGGGCAGCCGATGTGACATTGGTTGATTTTTCGGCAGTGGTTTCAGCATTTGACGACATCTGTTCGGAAATGGCTGACAGTTCGGTCGAGGCCGTGGTGAGTGTTTGTGTGCCTGTCATAATGTCATTGAACATCTGCTGCAGATTTGAAGACATCATATTTAATGCCTGGGCAAGTATACCGATTTCATCTTTTTGGTCAATATCAAGGGTCTGTGTCAAATCGCCGTCAGACATTTTCCTGGCCATGTTCACACCTTTTTTGATGGGGGTGGTAATAGATCGGGCCATGAAGATGGCAATCAAAACGATTAGAACAATAGAAATCAGCGCTATAATTGCAATATTTATTTTTATAGATCGAATGGAACTGAATGCTTCTGCTTCGTCAATTTCAACTAAAAGTCCCCAACTTGTGTCACCTAACTCAATTGGAGTATAGGCAGACAACACCGGATTTCCGTTATAGTCAATTATAATTTTTTTCCCGGTTTTTCCTGAAAGGACATCACTGGAAGCCTGGGTATCCACTTTTCCCCTTACAGGATCGGCAAAAGAGGCAACAACCGTATGGTTGTCCGGATCAAGGTACGAATCCGAGCGCATGAGTTTATCCTGGCCCACCAGATAAGATTCACCGGTGGTACCCATACCACTGCGTTCTGTCATTATTTTGTTGATGGCATCAATGGAGAGCTGAAAAGCAAGAATGCTTATGGTTTTACCGTTTTCTTTGATGGGGGCTGCCAGGAACTGGGCCGGCGCATTGGCTGAAGGCCCATATGTACGCATGTCGGAGATGCTTATTTTGTCATTTTTAGCTGCCTGCCATACATCACGCAAGGATGAATCAATCCCTTGTACACGTTGGCCAAAATCAGCCTCTTTGGTGACGGTGAAATAGGTGTCTCCATGTAGAGGATCAAGCAGGAAAATATCATAATAACCATATTGTTCCATGTAGTGTTTGAAAATTTTAAAATAGATATCATGAACCTGCTTATATGAATCTGGCGCATTATACAGCTCACCGGTTTTGCCGGCAAAACGGTTTGACTGCACCCCGCCTGCTGAATTAAAGGCCTGCTCCAGGGCTTTGGCCGCACTTTTTGTAAATGGATTGTTTGCAAGTACTTTAATATCGCCGATTTTTTCCAGGAAGAAGCTATCAAGCTGAGATTTTTTTATTTCCCTGACCGCCTCCAATTGATTGACCGCCTTTTGTTCCAATGCTTTGGTTGACATATTAACGGAAATTATACCCAGAACGCCCAACGGAATGATGCCCACAGCCAGAAAAGAACAAATAAGCTTAATACTTAGGTTAATATCCTTTAACCTCTTCATTTATACAATCTCCATATAAAGTGTTTATAAATATGGCCTCTCGTCGGATTTTTCTTGCAGGATGGATGCCTTTACCTTTTCAATGCTTTTAAGATAAGAGCGGTATAAAATCAGATAAAAGGAGAGGGGCCGTGAAAAATTTCTACCCAGAATTCCGTCCACAAACAATCTGCTGATATGATGCTCATGACGCAGCATGTTCTGGGCCTGGAAAAATATTATCTTTTCTTCCGGCGTCATTTCTGAAACCATACGGATTAATGAAGACTGGGCTCGGGGCAGGTACATCCAGAAATAAAATAAGTCCAGGGCATTGATGATGATCAGTGTTGCCAGATCCCGGACTTTCGAGTTCTTGTTATCTAAAAGCATCTTTGAATTTTCTAAGATATTCAGTTCTTCTGTCTCAGGAAACAGCATAATCAGTTCGGAGTAAATATCAAAAAGTTCAGAAATTTTTTTACGGATATTTTGTTTTCGAAGGCGTGTGTAGACAGACCGATCAGCCGCAGCTTCAATGAATCCGGCCACAATATCAGAAGCCCCTTTTGAAATAATGGCTGCCCATTTCTGAAGAACTCCGTTAACATTGGGAATATTGAAAAAACCTAAGACAGTGCCTATACCAGCATTGAGCACAACAGCAACAGGGATGGAAATAATGCTTCTGAAAAAATTACCGGTCACAGCCCCTTTGGGCAACCCCCTGAAAAAATTATGGGTGGAAAGATAAATACCGTTGGCAAGACCCATGACGGAATAAAGCATCACAGGACCGTTATTTATGGTGATACCCAGGGTGTTGTCCAAAAGAAGGGTTTTAACCAGATAATCCAGGAGGGGAACTGAAAAGCCCGTGAATAAAAGGGAATCCGCAAGCCTGTCCCAACTGACATAGTCATTCCATTTTAAACGTGATGCCCTTCGAATACCGCCTCCGCCGAGCACCGACTGAATCACATTTCGTATACCGGTTATTCCGAACCAGATTAACGCACCAAAATAGGATAGAAGCCACCAGTCTTTGGTCAGCATGAAGCAAAGCTGGGCCGGAATAAATCCTACAAAAACCTTGAAAAAATTTTTAAGCGGGGTGTTAAGGTATTTAAAAGATTTCTTCGACTTGGATTTTTCACCGGATTCTGCAACAAAATTATCTTGCTGCCCCATCAAAGCCGATCGTCCAAGGGTAACCAGATTCCCTTCGGAAGCCGGGTGAAGCAGAAAGAATTCAGGTATCCACTTCCTTTTCTTGATGGATAAAAACGCGCGTATACCAGGTATCCAGGAAATAGCCCCGGAAATAAATTCAGGAGGTGATGTGATGGTGCACAGGCTGGTTTTAACATTGACAGGAAGGTGTAGCCTACCGCTGTTTTCTTTTCTGATTTTTTGCCGAACCCTGAAGGGCAGAGTATCGATAACCGCAAACCCCATACCGTAATGCCCGGGTTTGCCTGTGGAGTCAGACCCGATTCTTAACTTGATGGGACGGACATCAAACATATGCTTGAATTCGTCAATGTCGTTGAGGATCAGGGATAGTTTGTTCGGCCGGTTTTCCTTCTGATCTGCATCTTTTTTTTGCACATCTGCGATAATTTTTGAAATAACGCGCTTTAATTTTAATATACTTCCCTGATTGACAGCTGCTTGCAGTTCATTAACGCGAAGCATGATTTCATTGTCCAAGGGGTTGTATTTTTTTAGATTGATAATTTCAATTCTAGAAATTCTGCCGCAACTTTCATATAAAAGTTCGAGCACATCTTCAGGCCCAAGCCTGTCAAGATTAAGGGTAATTCTAAAATCATCAAGAAGATCGTCGATCTGGTCCAGAAGCGTGCAAAACTGTACACAGAGCCTTGGCGGGGCACAATCCCCTTTTTCTTTAACATAATCGTAAAGTCCACTGAAAAAATGTGCGGCATCAAGGTACTGCTCAAGAATATCGCCGACCATGAAATCATTCATCGTTTTGGATAGACGGTCAATATGCGTTTCGGCCTCCGGGGCGACCTCCCCCTCTTTTAAGCGGGAAATTTGAACTTGAATGGCTTTGAGGACTTTTGAGTGAATAAATTCGGCAAGGTATTGAAAGCTTGGCTGACCAGGTTCGACAAAACCGAGAAATTCTTCAGCCGCCACAGGTGTCATTGTAATATCAAGATCCCGGCATAATTCCATCCGTCCTGACTCATTGAATCTGTCCAGTAAAAGATAGAGATAATTTTCCTGGAACTTTACAAGGGCTTTTCCCTGTTCCATGAACTGAATCACTGATGGTCTGGCAAGAAAACTCAAAAAGGTTTCAAGGTTAGGCAGTCCCCTGGATACCCAGATAAGAGAAATGTATCTGCCCCGGTGAAGGGGCCAAAATTCGATACCGATTCGCAGATCAATTTCCATGATTCTGGCCGCTTCAATCAGCTCCATTGCGCATTTGGGTTCGATATAGTGATAGTAGATCACACGCAGTCTTCGAATGCCCTTAATCCAGGCATCCATGATCAGATGAGTCGCACTTTTCCGGCCCGAGGTGTTCGCATCATGAACATGGTCGTCAAAGGTGATCTGATTCCACTCTTCGGGCATTTCAAGCAAATGGTAGTGGTCAAGCAGATTTCGGACAACTCTTGGTTTGCCGAATGCAGCGATTCTGAAATTGTGGGCAAGCTTAAGCTGATGTTCAGGCTGTCCCTTCGCCCGAACCAGGTCTTTCATAATTTGTAGAAGCACCCTGGAGGTATTTTTGGGTATGGGGCCGCCAACGGTGTCTACAATATCGTCCTTAAGGCCTGCCAGGGCTTCAAGACGACTTGTGATATCACCGCTTTTAATGGATTCCATGAGATTGATAATGGAATATGCAGCGCGAAGGCCCCTGGATTCTGCAAGTTCTTTAATTCCTAAGGGATGAAAAAAAGGATATAGCAGCTTGCCAGTGTATCCCAGCGTTTTGGGTTCGCTGTACACCGAGTTTACAATCTCAATGAGTTTGTAATCCCGCTGGTCAAAGAAAATAGAATTAATGGCCCGCCGCATCAGAAAATTCGCCTTTATGTAAATTTAGTAGCTGTCAAAAAATCCGGCCCTTTATTATAGCTTGTTTGGTAATTAGGGTTTCGGGCTTATTTCAAATTCATATCCGTCATACAATCCTGGCAAAAAAAACAGCCGTCAGCCTGGATTAGTTTGGAGGCCATGGTGGGTTCTTTGCACCTGTCACACTGATGCGACGGCTCTATCTTTGCTTTTGGGGGTATGGGGACCTTTATCTCGGTGATGGTGAAAAGGTGTTCAGGCGCCTGTTCAAGAATTTCCATGGCCTTTGCCCGGTGAAGATCCCAGAACTCGTCATGATCCGCCTTACCGGCTTTATTTTTCCTTATCAGTTGTATCAATGCCTGATGCCTCGCCCCCAGAAGAGGTTCAGGAGCGTATTTTTTAGCAATGCGAACGCCTTTGCCAGAATTTCTGCTCACAAAGGTAAATGCGGTTTTTCCATAATCTTTGAAAATGAAATTGCCCTTGCCAAAGGTGCATCCCGTAATAACCTGAATTGCATCTGTTCCGCAGGCATCTGTTTCAACAATGGCCACAATGTCCTCGTCCAGTGCCCGTGTTTCTGAAATTAAATCCATACCGGCCATAGCCGCCTGGAACCCGAATGCAAGCCCCGGACACAAATGGCCATGAAATTCAACACATTTTTGAAACAATTTTTTTTTATCCCTGGGTAATTCTGGCATAAAAACTCCTTTATTAGCTACTTTCGCCTGCTTAACGCCACATCAATTGCTTAAAACATATAGAATGATGAAGTGTCAAGGACGAACTGTGGATTTAGGCTTGCAAATCCGTGCACAATAATATATTTTTTACATAATTAAAATGCCTGGGTGGCGGAACTGGTAGACGCAAGGGACTTAAAATCCCTCGCCCGCAAGGGTGTACGAGTTCAATTCTCGTCCCAGGTACCAAACAAAATCAAGGGGTTCGCTAATATAGCTAATCCCTTTTTCTTTCATCAAGAGTCGTCTGTGTGAGACTTTTGAGTAGCTGTTGCAAAAAACGACATCGCATCCACTACAGAACCGCCAATGCTGTGTGAGTATATTTCAGTTGTTGTACGGTTCTCATGACCAAGGATTCTTTGAATTGTTCCAAGGGGTACATTCAGACTTTTTCAATCATTTCCGTTGATAGCTCCGAGTACAATACTTCCCTTCCCCATTATCTGGCCATCGTTCTGTTCGTTTCAGAAAGATGATTAGAGGTATGCCGGATGAAGGCAATCGATAATCAATACAACGGCATTAAATAAAATTAAAGCAGGCAAAAATATTAGTCCTTGTCGTCAGTAGACGTGTTTACTATAAACACTTTCGGTTAAATCTTTTTGAGAAGAAAAGAGGAGGGGACCTTGTACATACTTTGCCTGAATTGCGATGATCGTCCGGGAATTGTTGCTGCGGTTGCGAATGCTTTGTGTGATTCAAATTGTAATATTGAAGAATCTTCACAGTTTGACGATCCATATTCCAACCAGTTTTTTATGCGCGTTATGTTTTCTGCCGTAACTGAAGGGGCGGAGGAAAAGTTTAGAAATATGTTTGAGGCTGTGTCCGAGGAATTCGGCATGAATTGGTATATGAGAGAAATGGATGAGCCGGTCAAAACCCTTGTTCTGGTATCAAAAGATGATCATTGTTTGAACGATATTATCTATCGCTGGAGGACAAAGCATCTTAACATTGAAATAGTGGGTGTAGTCTCCAATCATACAGTAAACCAGGAGCTTTGCGAGCAATTTGGGCTTAAGTTTTATTATGTGCCCACGCAGGGGGTTGATAAAAATGAGATCGATGAACGACATTTTAGGGTTATCGAGAAAACGGGTACGGAGCTCATTGTGCTTGCGCGCTATATGCAGATCCTTTCTGAGAATATGTGCGAGAGATATGCCGGGCGGGTGATCAATATTCATCACTCATTCCTGCCGGGCTTCAAAGGTGCAAAGCCCTATCATCAGGCATATGAGCGCGGTGTGAAGCTTATCGGGGCAACCGCACATTTTGTTACGGAGAATCTTGATGAAGGGCCGATTATAGAGCAAGACGTCATGCGTATTGATCATCGAGATTACCCGGAAAAGTTACAAATTAGAGGGCAGGATACAGAGGCCAGAGTGCTCGCCCGCGCGATCGAAATGTACGCCGAAAGACGGATCTTTCTGCACGGGACTAGAACGGTTATTTTGTAGGGGGTAGTTATATAGCCCCCCCATCAGGTACAATGGACCCAGAAATTTAAATCAGGTGCTTAGACTACACATACTGTTGTAAAGAATACTAATTAATTAAGATGTTGATTCCATATTACCTTTTTAAACGCCTGATGTTTCAGATACTATTTAAGAGATATACGGCAATTAGGACCCGTCACCAGCAGGTTGTTGGTAACCGTGGACTGGATATACTCCATCTTACTTCCCAGAAGAATCTCTTTAATTACTCCGTGTCCATAGGCGCCAAGAACGATCAGTGAGTCGTGGGGCACCTCATACAGCATCCGGTCAAATCCCGAAGATTCATAAAAACACCATTCGTTCACATACTGGTCCACAAGTTCCTCAAGTTCCGAACCCCGGACCATATCCCGATAAACTTCCTCGCTGTCCTTTTCAAGTACGGTATATATTTTCAAAGGAAATCCCGAAGCAATGGCAATTTTCAGCCCCAGAACAAGGGCGTTCATGGCATTGGATGATCCGCCGAAAAATACGGATATGCTTTTCCATGCTTTGAACACAGGACTTGCAATCAGAATGGGAAAGGTGGCCTGCTTTATCATCCGTCTTACCTTGGGACCCAGGAGCCCCAGTCCTATTTTGGATGACCGATCGCTGATTGAACGCGGAGAGCACATATAATCGAACTGACTGGATATATCCGGCAGGGTGGAAGCGGTAAAGTCTTTTGGCTCATAAAATCTGGGCGGAATCCCGGCCTCATCAAAAAGCGCAATAACATGTTCATGGGCTGTATCCGGAAAGGCTAAAAATGAGTTGTCCAGATTCACCTGAACCACATCATTGGAAAAATACATTAAAAATTTATCTGTTTTAGGTATATAGACAACAGGATGGGCATTAATTTTTTTACAAAAATACAGGGACTGCAAAAAGGTTTCCCTACCAAAGGGGGTATTCCTGAAAATATGGAGCAGTTTATAATTCATTGGAAGTCTCCTTGGGACAATGAACAGGGGGTCATTGTATATTGGTCTGCATGATCAGTTCCCTGCGGTACAGATCAAGTATTCGTGCCTTGGAAATCATCCCGGAAAATCTGTGGTGATCCACCACCGGGATGTGATCAATGTTAAAGGTTTCCATAAATTCCAGTACATCATGGAGATTGTCGTCAACGGATGCTGTCACCATATCCGTATCCATGATCTGGTTAAGAAAGATCATGTCATAAAAGGCTGGATCCAGGGCATATTTCCTGATATTTGAAACCCGAACCAGCCCTAAATAGTCGCCGGTCTCATCTGATATAACCGGGTAATGGTTACGGTCCGAATTGCGGATTATATTGATAAATTCTCTGAAAACCATATTTTCCGATACAGCGGTGTAGTTGGTGTCAATGATTTCGTTTAAGCTTAAATCCGATAAAATTCTTGCATCTGTCCCGGGCCGCATGAATTCACCGCGTTCAATGAGGTCCTTGAAATAAAAAGAAGCCGGTTCAATAATATGGCTTAACGTAGACGAAATGGAAGAAACCAGCAGCAAAAGTAAAATGGCCTCGTAGCCGCCGGTAATTTCTGCAATCAGAAAAATACTGCTTAATGGGGCCTGCATAACTCCGGACATGATACCGGCCATACCTAAAAGAGCATAAGCGCCTTCTGAAGTCACTGCGGCATTTGGGAAAATAAACATCATGGCCTTGTAAAACACTACTCCGCTAAGGCTGCCGATGAGCAGGCAAGGCGCAAAGATGCCGCCGGAGCCTCCCCAGCCAAGGGTGATGGCCGTGACAAATATTTTTAAAAAAATACCGATAAATATGAGCCAGAATGCCATGGGAAAAGTGCCCCCCACCATTTCCATGATCGGATGATACCCTTCACCCAGCACCATGGGCATAAAAATTCCAATGGAACCCACAGCGCAGCCGCCGATCATTGCCCGAAGCCAGGGGGATACAGGTGTTCGTTTGGCTAATCCACCAACCTTTCTGAGTGTCCGTGTAAAGATAACGGATATCACGGCGGTGAACAGGGCAAGCCCGATGCTGCCTAAAATATCACCTGTAAAAATACTGAAAGGGGGAGGCTGGAAAAGCTCTTTTGTGGGGATAATGGCTTCACAAACCTGCGCGCCGGCCACAGCAGCAATGGCAATGGGAATGATATTGACAAATTTCCATTCCCCAAGAATGATCTCAATGGAAAAAATAAGCCCGGCCACAGGGGCGTGAAAAATTGAAGCAATGGCGCCTGCCGTACCACAGCCCACCAAGGTCATGCGCTGCCGGTCATTCAGGCCTAAAAATTTAGCGATATTGGATCCTATGGCAGACCCGCTCATGACAACCGGAGCCTCAGGACCTGCAGAGCCGCCACTGGCAATGGTTAAGAAACTGGATATAAGCCTGGAAAAGGTGGAACGAAACCTCAAAAGCCCGCCGCGTCTGGATACGGCATATATGACTTCGGGTACACCATGGCCTGCGCCTTCCCGCATCACTTTATCAAGAAATAAAAATGAGAAAAGGGCTCCGATGCCAGGCAGGATAAACGCCCAGGCGTATTGTCGGTACGGTGCAAGAAATTCAAGAACTGTAGCCAGGGACAGTCTTAATGCCACGGCTGCAAGACCTGCAAAGATACCGACAACTGCGCCGGCAGTCATCAGCACAAACCGGTCATCAAAAAGAAAAAATTTTGCATAAAAAGAATTATAGGTTTGTTTAAGCTTGCTCATGATGGGGTCCGGATAACCGCTTACATCTTTTGGGTCAGGTGCAGGGTATCAATTCTTTCGATCAATTCGGATTGTTCCGGGCAGGTTTTTAAAAATTCACTGAACTGCCTGTTCCGTAAACATAAAGAAAGAGAGGATAACAGATGAAGGTGGAATTTTAATTCCGGGAACAGGATGAAAAAGAGAGTAGATACAGGCTGTTTATCCAATGCATGATAATCCACAGGGTGTTTAAGAAAGCAGGTAGCAACCATAGGCTGTTCAAGATATTTAAGGGGTGTCCTTGGGTGGGGAATGGCAATGCCTCCGCCAACCCCTGTAGATAAAGCCTCTTCCCTTTTAACAAGCTGTCGGGCAAGATCCGTTTTGCAATTATCCGGAACGGCCTTAATTCTTTCAACGCATGCGTTAATTACGGACGGCACATCCGGTCCTGTGTCAATATCGTGATACACGCCGCCGGTTTCAAGGGCAGTGGACAAAGAGACCTGCACTTCGGCTTCAGGGTCTTGGACAGGGCGAGGTTTCAGGTTAAGAGAAATATGGCTTTTTGCAGCCCAGTTTTTTAAATCCCTGGCATGAAAGCTGTAGGTTCTTCCCTTTTGGGACACAGGCAGCTTTCCCTGGCGGATCCAGCGCTCTATGGTTGTACGGGATACACCTAAAGACTTGCATAACTCAGATATTAGAATTTCCATTTTTTCCTGACGCCGCTTGCTGTATGATAAACCTCATTTTAAACTTTGATGCTTTATATAGACCAAACCAGTCAGAATGACAACCCCGGTACACCTGTGAACCTAAAAGGGATAAAAGCCATAGATCAGGCTTTTATCCCCTTTTTTTTGTCCTTTGAAAAGACCGGTCAACGTTTAGATTTTAGGACCTACCATCCCCGGGTTTCCATGATTTCCTTGATTCTTTTTTCCGCTTTTTTCTCCACCAGGATTATCCTTTTGGCCTGGGCTTTTTTGATCTTTTCAGTCAGGGTCGTCAGGTCAGCCGGTTTTTCAAGCAAATCCATGGCACCTAACTTCATGGCCTCTATACCTTTTTCAACCGTGGCATGCCCGGTCAAAAGAATCACTTGAAGCTCAGGATTTTTCTTTTTTAGAATTTTTAAAGTTTCGATGCCATCCATTTCCGGCATCTGCAGGTCAAGGACCACCACGTCAAAAACTTTTTCTTCAACGCTTTGCAGGCCTTCAATGGCGGAACTCGACGTGCTCACGTCCATTCCCCGGTTCGTCATTCTCTCTGCCAGGGCTTCTGTGAACTCCTGTTCGTCATCTATGATTAAAACTTTTTCACTCATTGCCGGGGTCTCCTTTTAATTTAGTTGATATTAAAGAAGTTGTTATCTGTTGAAATTATTTTTACTACTTGCCAAATACCAGCTCAGCCTTGGTATACTGATCATCCAATACAATTTTCGCTTGGAATAAATCCAAGGCCTGACTGTTTGCCTGCTGATCAAAATTAGAGGCAAAAGGCTGTTCACACTGAAAACTTAAGCAAATTTGATTATTCTCATCTTCCTTAGAGGATATATTGAGAACGGCACCTGATGCAAGGTTTTCCGTTACATTTTCTAAAATTGCCCAAATTAGAAATAATAAAAAGAAAAGTGATCCATTGACATAAAGTTTGCCGGAAGCCTGGGTATGATCCACCTTGATGCCTTTATTGGCAATGATTTTAGCGCCAAGACCAAGGGCAAGCTCCAGCGCCTCATCCAGATCTATCTGTTGTTCCGGCTTGTCCATACTGTGGGAAAAGGTATTAAGGGATTTTACGATACCATCAGCCCGGCCGATCTGTTTTTCAATACGCTGGACAATTCCCGAAAAACGCTCGGTATCAAGAGGAACACCCTTTTGGGCCATCATAAGATGATCAGACATCAGTCCTGCATTTTCATTCATGATGGCCAGGCAGTTTTTAATATCATGGGATATGGCTGCCCCCATCCGGCCAAAATAAGCCGGGCCACATTGATCCGTAATTTCCTGGGCTGTGTATTTCAATTTTTTCCTCCATCAAGCATGATCTGGTTGAGCTTTTCAATCAGACTGTCAATTTCCACAGGCTTTACAAGATAAAAAGCCTCTCCGGTCTGGGAACATCCTTCATAGTAACACTCTTCAGACCCATGGCCGGTCATAAAAATAAACTTGAGTTCGGGACATATCGCCTCCATCTGCTCCTTAAGCTCAAAACCGTTCATCTCCGGCATCTGCACATCCAGAACAGCAATGTCATAATTTTGATTGGACAGCATGGAGATGGCATCATTGGGCGTGACAGCCCAGTGTGCATCAATTCCTCTGTACCCAAGACGTTCTGCCAGGGTAGAGACCAGTTCCTTCTCATCATCGACCAGAAGTATCTGCATAGTTCACTCTTCTTTCTGTGTTGTTGTGGGCAGAGATACAATAAATGTTGTGCCCTCATTAACCTTGCTTTCTACTTTAATTCGCCCACCTATCTCCTGGACAAGGCCATAGGTGATGGAAAGCCCTAACCCGGTACCGCCCTGATTGGTCTTTGTTGAAAAAAACGGTTCAAAAATATGTTTAAGATTTTCAGGGGAAATACCACATCCACTATCGCTTATATCAAGTCGAACAAATGCGTCGTCCGTTTCTTCTGCCTTGATGGAAAGCCTGCCGTCTCGGGGCATGGCAGCAAATGCGTTATTTACTATATTTAAAAGAACCTGCTGCAGCTTACCCCGGTTGCCGACGACCTGGGGCAAGGTATCAGGCACATCTATCTCAATAAAGATATTTTTTAACTGTGCCTCTTTTACCAGAAACACCAGCACTTCATCAAGAACGGATTTAAGGGTTAAAGGCACGGCAGTGGTCTGGGTCTGGCGGCCAAAACTGAGCAGTTGGCGTGTGATCCTGCTGCACCGTTTCACCGAGGCTAAAATAATATCCACGGTTTCAAGCAGTCTTGGCTCATTTTTCAGTTCCTGCTTAAAATGGGCAAGATCCTTTATAAGCCCTGCCTTTTCATTGATAATGGCCAAAGGATTGTTGATCTCATGGGCCACACCTGCGGCAAGCCGGCCAATGGACGCCATCTTGTTTTCATATTCAGCCATATGAAAATATTTGGAACGTTTAATGTCTAAATATTTCAAACGCCGCACAAAATAAGCAGTTACAGCCCCAATCCATAAAAGAACCACAGATATGCTTATGCCCAAGTACTTGATCACTGTCGCCTGGCTGTCCTGCCAAGGGGACATGATCACCTGTTTGGATTTAAGCACCACCAGAATAAACGGTGTATTGGGTATGTGCCTGAATGCCGAGATCAAATTCTGTCCATCTTCTAATGTAATGGGCATGGTACGGGTTTGGTCCGTGGCCAGGGGTAACGCAATGTTTGCTTTTTCAAGCACAGCCCCGAAATGGTGGGACGGTGTTTGAAGCACGCCCTGGGCATTGATCAAAAATGCATCCCCGTTCCCCGATGTTTTAACTTCGGATATAATTTTGGGCAGCTGGTGCTCGATGGTGGCCCGGATAATGACATAGCTGTTGTCCGGGGTCGTATGACGCAGGGCAATGGAAATATGGGGAACGTTTCTGAACCCTAAGAATACATCACTGACAGAAATCCCATGGTCCATGGTGTCCTTGAACCATTGCTGATCCTTGTAGTTTTTGCCTGCAAGCCCATGGGGGCCGGCATAGGCATTTTGAACGCCGGTGGCGTCAATAATGCCGATGTCCGTAAAGCCCCCAAAGCTTTGGTGTAAAAAATTTAAAGTCTTTGTTAGTTGCTGTGTGTCCTCAAGCTGTGCCAACGAATTGGATCGCACCACGTAGCTCAATGCATTTTTACGTTCATCTAAAAAAAAGGAAATTGAACGCCAGGTGTTTGATGCCAGGCGGGCAGCCCGGGCCTCGGCATCATTTTCCAGAGCTCGCCGGGTCAGGTTGTAATCCAGGACGGCAAAAAAGATAACAGGAATAATGGCAAATGCGGCTGTCAGTACAAAGGAGATCAGCCATATCCGTTTGTAATTAAGAAATTCTCCTACAAGCAGTTTTGTGCCTGGGCCTGTGCCCTTTGTTTTTTTTTCCGTATTCTTAGTTTCCTGGGCCATAATGATAATCCTGTTCCTACAATATTCAGTTTAGTTTTGTTTTTGCTGTATTTTTTCATTGGCAGCCTTTAAATTCCGGCTTAACTCTTCTATATCCACAGGCTTTTGCAGATAGGCAAAGGCACCAAGCTTCATGCAGATATCTCTGTCAGCATCTGATCCATGGCCTGTCAGAATGATGACTTCGATTTCAGGCCTGGAGGCCTTGACCTTTTTAAGCACTTCAATACCGTCAATACCCGGCATTTTTAAATCTAGAATCATTACATCAGGTTCATCCGCTTCGACAAGATTTAAAGCGGATTCACCGTCATAGGCGATTGCGGAACCCACGTCACGCATCTGCAGTCTTTCGGAAAGGGTCTGTACAAATTCACGTTCGTCATCCACTAAAAGAACTTTTGACGGTACTTCGAAATCGAACTTGCGATAGATATCTGCCTGGTAAAAACCCTTACCGATTCGAGTTTCAACCGAAGAGACCCCTTCAACCTGTTGTGCAATATTTTTGAGCTCTTCTTCAAGTTTTCCTAAAAGAAGAACATTGGTATTGATTGTCAAAGTGACCAGTCCGTCCCGGGCGCTGACGCCTATGGAATGGCCTTCTTTGGACAATGCCACTTCTACCCGTGCTGCCAGGGCAAAATCATCGGCAGCCTTCCTGGACGCCTTGGTGGACTGAATCACTTCATTTTTCAAATTTTCAAGAATCAGGGATACTGCCTCATCTTTGGTCATTTTGTCCGTGGGCAGAATAATGTCGTAAAGGGAAGCATCCCAGGGATCGGTAATCTTATAAAGCGTATTAGACCATGCACTGTAAGATTCGTCATTCTTTAATATCAGATTGGCGGCATCTTTTTCACTTAAGTTTTGCGCTTTCATGGCCTGTTCAATTCGATATGCCTTGTCTGCAATCAGGCAGATTCTTAATACATGACTTATCGAAGCTGGGATCAAAAGACTTGTAAATCCATCAATCACGAAATCATCCTGGGACATTCGCTCTGCCATGGCCAGGCGCAGGTAAGCAATGGAGCGCTCTTTTTCATGGGTGAATTTATTGAACACCGATTTTTTTTCAAGAAATGACCGAGCAATTTTCTTTTCGGACATTCCGGACAACCGGCTGGCCGAGTCTACCAGATCATTGTCTGACAACAGTTTAAATCCGCTTTGATCAATAACATCTGAAATGATTGACGCTTTGCCGCAATATGAACCACTGAAAAATGTCAGTATAGACATGGGATGTCTCCTTTATTTGGTTGTTTGGTTCCCTAGGCAGTTTACGAGTAATGGACACTGATCTTCCTTGGTATTGGCATGGGTTTGTCCATGAACGATTGACAGTGCTTTTTCCATGGTGGGATAAATGTTGTGAGTCCCGATTTCTTCAAGCAAATGCGTACGCGCAAGTACCTTGTAAACCGCATCATTGACCCCGCTTAAAGATACGCCGTATCCGGCGCTTCTCAAGCGCTGAATAATGAGGGCCAGCGTTTCCTGGCCGGAGGCGTCTATGTCATTGATACCATTGCAGGCAATAATAAAGTGCTTTAAATTAGATTCTTTCTGGATTCTGTCGTTTATTTCATCCTCAAGGTAGCTGGCATTAGCAAAAAACAGCGGGCCTTCAAAACGGATCATTTGAATGTGTTCACAGGTTGCCAGTGCATGTACGCAAGAATCTTTGAGTGCCTGATCTTGGCCCCTTGAAAGGGTGCTGATTTTTGGGCGCATGCTTTTATACAGGAAGACGGCCAATGACAGCCCAACACCAACGTAGATACCACTTTCAAGATGCGGTGCCACAGCCAAGGTAACAACAAAGGTAATCACGGAAATCAGGCCGTCATACCACTGTGCTTTCCAGGCATGGACAAAACCGGAAATGTTCACAAGTCCGATAACGGCCATCATGATAACCGAAGCAAGGACCGCCTGGGGCAGGTGGTAAAGCAACGGTGTAAAAAACAGCAGGGTGATGATAACCATAAGACTTGTAATGACACTGGAAAAGCCGGAGACCGCGCCGGCCTGGAGATTGACGGCACTTCTGGAAAAAGAACCGGATACCGGATAACTTTTGCCGAAAGACCCTATAATATTGGAAAGACCCTGGCCGATAAGCTCCTGGTTGGGATCAAGCCTTTGACCGGTTTTAGCCGCCATGGCCTTGGCAATGGCAATGGCTTCCATGAAGCCGAGCAGGGAGATGATAATGGCGTAGGGTAAAAGTTGCAGGAACACGGAAATGTTGATTGCCGGCATGCCAAGTTTGGGTAGCCCCTTGGGTACTTCACCGACTACAGCACCGCCACCGGACAGTCGTAGGGCTTGTGTGTCAAGGGCCTTATTACCCATCAGGATACGGTATATCCTGTCATCCACCCTGGGCTCGGGCACCTGCCCGTCTTTGGGGTAAAACACAACACCTTGATTTTTATCCTCGACAGCGCTGAAATGTATCTCCCGAAGCCGGGTACGAATTTGGGAGGCCTGGCTTTTGGCAGCATCAATTTTGGCTGTAAATACCCTGGACTGATAGCCGAGATCCAGCTGTTCAAGGGGGGGGGCGTCATGACTGTTTTCTATTTTGGAAGTAAGCTTTGTACGTTCATCGCTTAAATCGGCTATGGATTTAATGGCATTGTTAAACGATAGAATATCTTGCTGAACCTGTTCATCCATGATCTGGGAACTTGTCACAGTGGCATTATGTTGAAACCCTGTGGTCCAGGAAATGATGGTGGTGACGGCAACCGCAACAAGCACGTATGGAATTTTTGGATTCAGCCGTTTTAACCCCACCATGATGGCAATGGATAAAATCCCCATGGCAAGGGTGGGCAGATGGGTATAGTGAAAGGCGCTTTCAATCACCCGTATAATGGTTTCATAGTGGTGGTGCGCCTTGTCTACATAAACGCCGAACAGTTTGGACAGCTGGGAGGTGGCAATGATAATGGCTGCAGCGTTGGTAAAACCGTTAACAACCGGATGAGAAAGAAAATTAACAATAAGGCCCAGGCGCAGAACCCCGAGCAGCAGCTGGAACACCCCAACTGTAAGAGCCAGGATAATTGCATAGGCAATAAACGCCTCGCTTCCAGCTGAGGCCAACGGTTCAAGACTTGCTGCAGTCATCAAGGAGACCACGGCCACAGGGCCGGTTGCCAGCTGGCGGCTGGACCCGAACAAAGAAGCGATCATGGGGGGCAGAAACGCCGCGTAAAGGCCGTAGTAGGCCGGTAGACCCGCCAACTGGGCATAGGCCATGGACTGCGGAATAAGTACCAGGGCCACAGTGAGCCCGGCCAGAAAATCAATTCTGAATTTGCCCAGGGAGTAATCCTTGAACCACTCTATGAACGGCAGTATTTTGGTTAACATGTCGAACACCTTTCTAAGTTAATTGTCTAAGTCTTTAGCATGCGCTTGCAGGAGTTTACCAGTTCATTGAACAGTGCATTGGCATTATACAGATTGTACGTTTTAAACCGGACCACCCCGTCCACCATGGAAAAGATAATCAAAGCGGTCTTGCGGGCAGGCAAAGGATCAATGGAACCGTCCTTTACCCCCATTTCGATACCGTCTTCATAGATGGAAACAAGACAGTCGTAAATGGCCTCCAGATAGCTCCGGCATTCAGGTACTACCTCTGCCATCTGGTAAGGATAGTACCTGTGCAAAAGGAGAAACTGATTCTCCATTTTGCCGGCCAAGTATAAATGGAAGGATACCGCACGTTCAATCATGCCCATGCCGCTGTCAAAATGCTGATTTCCCATATAGGCGTCAAATTCCTCCAGAATCATTTTTTTGGTCTTTTCAAGAACCGCTAAAAACAATCTATCTTTGGTTTTGAAATGATAAAAAATGGTTCCTTCCGCGACATTGATCATTTTTGCCAGATCAGCGGTGGAGGTCTCTTTAAATCCGTTTTTGGAAAACAGCACAGTGGCAGCCTGCAGTATGGCATCTTTTTTGGACATAACACCTCTAAAATATTGAGTGACTACTCATTTTATTTGAGTGTATACTCAGTTTGTTTTCTCCTGTCAAATGATTTTTTAAATTTTTTAAAGAATTAAATGACATGCAACGCATTGAAACATTAGTATATTGTGGACTACGGCAATAAAATTTTCTTAAAATTCAGATGTTTCAATGTGCAATAATTGTGTTTCAAAAAGCAATGAATCAAAAATGTATTTTTTTTGTGTGTGAGCGCAGATTTTTTCTTGAAATAGATATTTTGAGAGGAACAAAACCCATATCGACGCAAAGATGAACACAAATTAAAAAGGCCTTTAAAAAATCCATATTTACAAAGGGGCTGAAACCCAACTATAATTCATGGTCAATTTTTTTGGATGGAATTAAAAGGAAAAGGAAAAGGAAAACAAAATGAAAGGCTTTAAATTTGCCGGAATTTGTGCCGGAATTAAAAAAAATAGATCCATGGATCTTGGCCTGATCTATTCGGAAAAACCTGCTTGTGCAGCAGCATTGTTTACACAAAACCAGGTGGTTGCAGCTCCAGTTATTCTTGGCAGAAAAACCATGGAAAAGGGCATGCTCCAGGCAATACTGGTCAATTCAGGGAATGCCAACTGTTTTACCGGTGCACAGGGGATAGCCCATGCAGAGCAATGCGTTGAACTTGTGGCCAAAGCCCTTAACATTGACCCTGAACATGTATTGGTCTCTTCCACCGGGGTGATCGGTGCGCCCTTGCCCATGGATAAAATTGAAGCAAAAATTCCAGAAGCTGTAAGAAGTCTTGACGCTTGTACAATTGTCGATTTTGCCGGCGCTATCCTCACCACAGATACCTGCACTAAAATGGTGTCCCGCAATGGGACAATTAATCCATCCGCAGGCAATCCATCCGGGGATGAAAAAAGCTTTACCATTATGGGCGTTGCCAAAGGTTCAGGTATGATTCGGCCGGATATGGCCACCATGCTTTCCTATATACTTACTGATGCGGATATTTCAAGCAGTCTGCTCAAACAGGCACTGACCCATGCCGCGTTTCGTTCTTTTAACCGGATTACCGTGGACGGGGATACCAGCACCAACGATACCCTTGTCTGTATGGCCAGCGGGGCAGGGACGGCAGTGATCGACAATGATGAATCCCTTGGGGTATTCCAAGCGGCTTTAGATGAGGTCTGCTATGAGCTTGCTAAAAAGATTGTCAAAGACGGGGAAGGTGCCACAAAGGTTGCCACCATCACGGTCAAAGGCGCTTTGACCTCTAAGGATGCATTTAAAGCGGCCGAGGCCATTGCTCATTCTCCCCTTGTCAAAACCGCCCTTTATGGCCAGGACCCCAATTGGGGCAGGATCACTGCGGCGGCAGGAAGATCCGGGGCTACAGTGGACCAGGATAAGATGGATTTGTATTTTGATGATGTCCTGCTGGTTCAAAACGGGCAGTGGCAGGGTAAAGACGCGGAAAAAAAGGCGGCGGAAGTTATGAAACGGGATGAAATCAACATTGTTCTGGATCTCAATCTCGGAGACGGTCAGGATATGTTTTTGTTCTGCGATTTCAGTGAAAACTATGTCAAAATCAATGCCGACTACAGATCCTGAAACAGTGCAAGGTCTCCGGCTGCAGAAACTTTTAGCCCATAGCGGGCTTTGTTCGCGCAGAAAGGCAGAGACCCTTATCCTTGACGGCAGGGTGTCAGTGAATGGAATGGTTGTAACAGCACTTGGCACCAAGGCAGATCCGGCAAAGGATACGGTCTGCCTTGACGGCAAGCCGGTTCACTATACATCGGACAAAACCCGGGAATATACCTATCTTGCCGTAAACAAACCCAAAGGGGTGGTCACAACCTGCGCCCAGAAAAATGCAAAAATTATTCTGGACCTTGTGCCGGTAAAACAAAGAGTCTATCCCGTGGGACGCTTGGATAAGGATTCCGTGGGGCTTGTTCTGCTCACCGATGACGGTGACCTGCATAACCGGTTATCCCATCCCTCCCATGACCATGAAAAAGAGTATCTGGTGTTTGCTGTGCGGCCTGTCAGCGACCAGGATCTGACTGCCATGGCCCAGGGCATGATGATAGACGGAAAAAAAACCCGGCGGGCCAAGGTCCGCAGGGTTTCTGAAAACGGATTTAAAATTGTTTTAAAGCAGGGGTTAAACCGCCAGATTCGGAAAATGGTGGGCAAAATCGGCAATCAGGTGACCATGCTCAAACGGATTCGCATGGCCAATATCCGCCTTGGCAGTCTGCCCCCCGGCAAATGGCGACATCTCACCGGAAAAGAGGTAAAAGGGCTAAGACAATGATTGAATACCAACGCTTTTTCTGACTTTGTCCAGGAAGGGTACGGAATATTCCCTGGCTCGAAGCGCCCCTTTTTTCAAAATATCTTCAATATCTTTGGGATTGGCCATCAGCTCTTCGTACTGCTGTCTGGGTTCTTTTAAAATATCATTGATGTATTCAAACAGCTCCTGTTTCATGGTACCCCAGGCAATGCCCTCCCGGTACCGCTGTGCCAGATCTTTTGTCTGTTGCTCTGTGGCAAAAGCCCGGTAAATTGAAAACAACGTGCAAGTATTGGGATCTTTGGGTTCATACGGCCCCAGGGAATTGGTCTGGATCTTCATGATCATTTTGCGCAGACGTTTTTCCGTATCAAACAGCGGAATAAAGTTGTTGTAGCTTTTACTCATTTTGCGCCCATCAAGGCCTGAAAGCACTGCTGCCGTTTCATCCACAACCACCTCGGGCAGCACAAATAACTCCTTGTAGGTATGATTGAACCTTGCGGCAATATCCCTTGTCATTTCAAGATGCTGAATCTGATCCTTGCCGACAGGTACCTTGGCCGCATTGAACATGAGTATGTCGGCAGCCATGAGAATGGGATAGGAAAAAAGGCCCATGGTGACGCCTTGGTCCGGATCTTTTCTTTCCTGTTCCTCGTTTTCCTGGACAGCGGCTTTGTATGCATGGGCCCGGTTCATAAGACCCTTGGCAGTCAAACAGGTTAAAATCCAAGTAAGCTCCGGAATTTCAGGAATATCAGACTGCCGGTAAAATATACAATTATTGTAATCCAACCCTAAAGCAATCCAGGCGGCAGCAATTTCGAGGGTGGAAACCTTTCGTTTTTTCGGATCATGATTTTTTATCAGGGAGTGATAATCTGCCAGAAAGTAATAGGAGGTCAGATCCGAATTTTTGCTGGATTCAACAGCCGGACGAATCGCCCCCACATAATTGCCAAGATGAGGCGTGCCCGAGGTGGTAATACCGGTTAAGAAGTCTGCGTTTTTCATTTATATTCCTAAATTAATTTAATGTTATGCAAAAAAAGGGAATTACCAGAATCTTATCTTTTTTTCAAGCCGCGCCTTTTCAATGCAGCCATTCTAAATTGCATGCTGGTAAGAAACTACTGGTGATACAGCCGGCTGATTCAATGATCAGCAATATAACCAGCGAGTTCATGTCGCAACATATGCCGGTTGTTGTGGGAGAACTCCTCAGTGACGGGGAGCCCAATCCTAATTGGTATCGCTGTCAGTATCAAACTCAACCAAACTCATAGATATCGAAAAGCAATAATTGACAATCAATAGATTCAATTGTGATTGATCGCTTCATATCCATGCATGGGTCTAAAATTTGCCAAATTCCGCTATCTCCACGAGAAAATGTGTTCCACATTGCAATGATTTTGAAATACAAGAATGTACTCACGAAGTGAAGGAATAAGCCGATAATGGGTGAATTTTTTTTTCTCGGTCATATGCCTCGGTGCTACCTGAAAGAATCTCTATGATGACCACTGGATTGAGCAATGTTTCCACTCCTTTTACCTTTTCCAGTTCAATGCTTCCACAGACAACTACAATGTCAGGGTAAGTGTACTTGTCAATATCATTGACTTTTACTCTCATCCCGGTAACGAGGGTGGAAATACCCTTGTTTGGCAATAGAATATTATTCTTACTGTTTTTTATATAGTCCTGAATATATGTTAATTATACTTTCGATCAAATCAGCTTGTTTTCAAAGGCGTAATGTTTCGCAAATTTAATCTCTTCTTCCATGGTATTCAATTTGCCGTCCAGCTTTTCGTCAATAATTTTATTAAGAATCGTGGTGTAAACCGGTCCCGGTTTTATACCCACGGATTTAAGATCTTTTCCCCCTATCAATGGTTTAATTTTTCGCTGGTGTGTATAAAAATGAGAGATGGCTTTGCGCACCGATTCATTTTTCGTCAACGCCAGCATAAACAAAAGGCATTCTGTTTTAAAGTGGATCAGCCACCAGTAAATTTGCTGCGTTGAGACCGGATAGCTTTTTTCAATCAACCGAATTCTGTGTTCGGACTTAATGCGTTGCTCAATCAGCCGTTCCTTCTCCTTTACAGGAAACATAAGCCGGTCCGCGATCTGAATGCTCACCGCAAAAGGGTACCCGTGAAGCCAGGCCATGAAGTAAACCGCCCACCTTGGATAAACATCGTCTGCATACAAAAGATCATGCCATGCCAGGGTTTTGCCCACAGATTCAAATAAGGCACAGGTGGTATCGGTTAATTTCAGATCATGATGAATGACCTTGTCCAGGCCGTAATCAGCCATGGTCTGCACGGCAGGTAAAGGATTTTCTTCTCCGAAAATTTGTTTGAGTTCCGAAAGCACCCTCAGTCCGCTTAAATTTTTAACAGCACCGACATTTAAGGCGTTTTTAATAAGATTAGCGGTCACTTTTCCGATTCTGAACCCAAATCGGTTGGAGAATTTGATGGCCCTGAAAATCCGGGTGGGATCTTCAATAAAGCTTAGATTATGGATAATCCGGACAATTTTATCCTTAACATCCCTGACACCGCCAAAATAATCAATGAGCGTGCCAAAGGTTTCCGTGTTCAGGGAAATGGCCAGGGTATTGATGGTAAAATCCCTTCTGGCAAGGTCCATCTTGATGGATGAGTTTTCCACCACAGGCAGTGCGGCGGGTGTTGCATAATATTCGAGCCGGGCAGATGCCACGTCAACCTTAAGTCCGTCCTCAAAAATGATTACTGCGGTGTTAAATTTGCGGTGCTGGTGCAATCTGCAATGATGCAATGAGGCAAAATAACTGGCAAAGGCAATACCGTCCCCTTCCACCACCACATCCACATCTTCAATGGGCTGCTCCAGCATCAGGTCCCGGACAAAACCTCCCACCACAAAGACCTCAACACCAAGCGTGTCTCCGGCATTACCAATGTCGGAAAGCAGGGTGCGTACTCGCTGGTCCAAACGGTGTTTTAAACGATTTCCCACGTATTTTGTCCGGGGTTTCAGGCCGGAAATATCTGTTTGCTCACTGAGGACAACTTCCCTGTTATGTTCCACCAGAAAATTTAAAAGGTCTGTGCGTGTGATAACGCCGGAAATTATCCGATTTTCCATTACCGGAACGACCCGCTGTTTTAAATCGATAATTTTTTTTTCAATTTCAGCCAGGTCAGAGGACAGACGGACTCTTTGGCTGCCAGGTTCGAAATAATCGACGACAGGCTGATCCCCAAGCTTATGATGTACTATCTTTTCGGCTACATGGCGGGTAATATACCCTAAGTATTCATGTGTTTGTAAATCAAGGACGAGAAGTGTGTTGATATTGTACCGGATCATTCTTTGCCTGGCATCCAGACACGATTTATCAGCAGTGATGGTGATGGCCGGGCTGGACATTAATTTTTTTGCCACACGTACGTGCTTAATCTGTTGTTGGATAAGCTCAATCAAGCGCATTTCAACCTGGGGAAGTGTCTGGTTTTCCACCTTGGCGGATGCCGCATAAAAATGACCTCCGCCACCAAGAGACCCCAGTATTTTACCTACATCTATCTCATGCAGACGGTTTCGGGCGATGACATGTACTTTGGCCCCCATGAGCACCAGAGCAAAAAAACAGTCCAGATTTTCCATTCTCACAATTTTTTGTACAATGGAAGCAAGATCCGGAATGTAATTGGATGCTGCAATGGCGGACAGGTGGATCTGGATGCCGTTGACGGCAACGGTTGTCATTTCATTGATCAATTCATTGAGCCATGTGACCTGCTCGGTCTTCATCTCCTTGACCACAAGGCTTGAAATGGTGGACAAGCATGCGCCACAGGAAATCAGAAAGCCTGCCTGTTCGAAATCCGCCGGGGTTGTGGAGGCATAGGTAAAATTGCCGGTATCCTCGTAAATTCCAAGCGCCATCACCGTGGCCTCATCACTGCTGATGTCGATTTTTTTTTCACGCAGAAGTTCACACATGATGGTGGTGGTGGCTCCATAAGGCTTTGACAGGTCGTAGGTCCCTTGGATTTCGTCAGGAAACGACGGATGGTGATCGTAAATATCAATGATTAGATTCGGTTTCTCCAGGAGCAGTTCGACTCCTGATAGGCGGTTTTTCTGCCGGGTATCTACAATAACCAGTCGCTGGGTACCGGAGAAGTCAATCCTGGCAGGATCTGCCATATTAAAAAGATATCCCATGGAGTGAACGAAAAAATCCCTGAGATTTTTTTCCTGGGACCCGGGGAAAATAATTACACTTTCCGGATACAGTTTTTGTGCGGCAAGCATGGCCCCAATGGCATCAAAATCAGAATTTATATGGCTGGTTATGACCGTTTTTGGGGAAATCTGTTGTTTTTTTTGGGGCACCGAATAACTCCTGTTGAAATGCACTTTGCAAATTTATATAGTATATCTGTATTGAATTTACAATGTTCTGACAAACCCCGGGTTTACATCGCAAAATAATGGCCGGCATTGGACGGCCACTATCTTAAAAATATGAAGGAATAATCATGGCAGTCATTTACGAGTGGAAAGGAAAGAACCCCAAAGGCAGAACTATCAAAGGGGAGATGGAAGCTGAAACACCGGAACAGGTAAGAACCAGCCTGGAACGTCGCAAAATAACCCCGACAAGGGTCAGGAAAAAGCCAAAAGATCTGTTTGAAAATGTCTCATTTCTTGCGCCGAAAGTAACAGACAGTGACGTCATTATTTTCGCACGACAGTTTTCCACCATGATTGATGCGGGTCTGCCACTTCTGCAATGCTTGGATATTTTGTATTCCCAGCAGGAAAATCCTACATTTAAAAAGCAGCTTAAGCATATTAAAGAGTCTGTTGAATCCGGAGAGACCTTTGCCGATGCACTGAAAAAATATCCTAAAACCTTTAACGAACTTTTTGTCAATATGATCTCCGCCGGGGAGGCTGGCGGTATTCTTGATGTCATTTTACAGCGTTTGGCAGCCTATGCCGAAAAAATGGCAAAACTCAAAAAGCAGGTCAAAGGAGCCATGACCTATCCGGGCATTACCTTGGCTGTGGCAATTATTGTGGTGGGCGTTATTCTTGTCTTTGTTATACCGGTGTTTGAAAAAATGTTTGCTGACATGGGCTCGGCGCTGCCCATTCCCACCCAGATGGTTGTGACGCTAAGTAATTTTGTGGTGGGGCATATAATCTGGATGATCCTGGGATTGATTGGTGCAGTTTTTCTTTTCAGGCAAACGTATAAATCTAAAAAGGGACGAATTTTTCTTGATAGCATGTTTTTACGTCTGCCCGTCATTGGCATTTTGATCCGAAAGGTAGCCGTGGCAAAATTTACCCGTACCACATCTACCATGATGTCATCCGGGGTATCTATTCTTGACGCCCTGGATATTGTGGGCAAAACCTCCGGCAATAAAATCATTGAATTCGCCATATCAGATGTCAAAATCGGCATTTCAGAGGGCCGGTCCATGGCAGACCCTCTGCTGGAGAGCGGGGTGTTTCCATCCATGGTCTGCTCAATGATCGCAGTGGGTGAATCCACAGGTGCTTTGGATGTAATGATGACCAAAATAGCAGATTTTTATGATGATGAGGTGGACCAGGCCGTAAAAAATCTGACGGACATGATCGAGCCTTTTATGCTTGTATTTTTAGGTGTTGTGGTTGGTGGTCTTGTTATTGCCATGTATTTGCCGATTTTCTCAATGGCCAGTGCCGTTGGATAGCCCGGATTTTTCATTTCGACGGACCCGGGACCTGTTTGTTCAGATCAAGTGGGTTGTCCTTGCCAGGGCTGTCTTCGCCCTGATACTGATATTTTCCACCCTTTTTTTTTCCGATACCGACTTGTCTGGCCAAAGGGATCCATCCTTTTTGTCCCTGTACAAAATTTCCGGCACCATCCTTGGGCTGTCTTTGGTTTATTTTACCTGGCTTTGCCAAAAAAAATACCTGTCCGTCCTTGCCTATACCCAGATAATTTTCGATACCTTTATTGTCACAGCCATTGTTTTTGTCACCGGCGGCTACCATAGTATTTTCACATTTTTATATCTTCTGGTCATCATCTATGCCGCTATGCTGCTGCTTGCCCGGGGCAGCTTTTCAGTGGCTTTGGCATCAAGTATTCAATATGGTTTTCTCATTGAGCTTGAGTATCTTAAAATCATTGCCCCTTTGTCGGAGAACCAACCCCTTGCCCTGGTGGTGGACCAGCACCATATTCTGTACCGGATTGTGATCATTATTTCAGCCTGTTTTGCCACGGCAGCGTTAAGCGGCATCCTCTCCCTGCAGCTTAAATCAGCCAGAAAAGATCTTAAAATCGCCCAGGAACATTTAAAACGTGTGGAAAAAATGGCGGCTGTGGATGAAATGGTGTCAGGCATTGCCCATGAGATTAAAAATCCTTTGGCTTCTTTGTCCGGCTCCATACAGATGTTAAGAGAAGAAATGGCACCAACAGGTGAAAATGATAAATTGATGCAGATTGTTTTAAGGGAAACGGATCGCCTAAAACAGATCGTGACCGATATTAGACTGATTTCAAAACCCGGCCGGACCAACGCAGAATTGATTGATCTGGCCAAGGCAATTGATGATGTAAAAATTTTGTTTGACAATACACCGGACTGGCATGGCCGAATAAATATTGTTACCCAGCTTGAAAGGGATCTGCATGTGTACATGGATGCGGTTCATTTGCAGCAGATTTTATGGAATTTGATTAAAAACGCAGCTGAATCCATTGACGGGAAAGGAAAAATTACAATATCCCTGTATTCGCCTCGACACAAACGTATTTACTTGACCATTCGAGACACAGGCCTGGGTATTGACAAAAAAAATGCGCCTCATGTTTTTGACCCGTTTTACACTACTAAAAGGGATGGGACAGGGCTTGGACTTTCAATTATCCACCGGATTGTTGATACTTATGACGGCATGATTGATTTTGAATCCATTCCCGGGAAAGGCACGGTTTTTACACTGATCTTTGAAAATCCCGATTGATGCAAGGCATTTGAATTGGGATTATTCAGCGTAAGGATCGCAGATGAAATAAAGTAAACAATATTGCGGCGCTAAGTCTGTATAAAATTAAAAAATTAATCATAATTCACATTTCAGGGCTTTTTCGATAACGTGCTATTATTAAGGAACTTTATTCCTCCCCATTCGCTTATTTTGAAATCAGAAAAGCCAATTTATAATCATGGGGAGTCATTATTTGCCTAAAAAAAGACAATCCTGAATAATTTTAGTTTTTAATTCTTATATGGTTTGTTTTTTGCATATAAAAATTATGATTTTGCATTCCAAATATGACATAATTTTTCTGAGCAAGAGTATTATAACACAATATATTGTGTGTAAAAATTAACAAAACACTAAAAAAAATAAGCGAATGGGGAGGTGTTATGGAAGAAATATCCCAAAGGGCTTGTTGCAAATGTCAGTAAAGGGAGTGTACCTGAGGCCTGTCGCGGATTGGCAGGGTATTTAGCCAAGTATGTGGCGTCTCCTCCGATAGCAGTTAGACGGATAGTCAATTACGATGGGCAGTCCGTCGGGTATTGATATAAAGACCACCGAACTAAGTCTAAAAAATTCGAAAAAGTAGATGTGTATACGTTTATTGGTCGGATGGTTCAGCACATTATGCCGAAAGGTTTCCAAAGAGTAAGATATTATGGTTTGGAGGCGACTCGAACATATAAGAAGTGGTCAGCGGTGATTCAGAAAGGGATAAAGCGAATAGGCAGAATAGTCAAAGGAGCTTATCAAATAGTCAAGCGTAAAAATTATCGGGAAAGATATCAGGAGATCAGTGGGATAGACCCCATGAGGTGTCAATATTGCGAGAACGTCATGGAATTGATGTCGATATGGCATCCCAAGTACGGTGAGCTGTATGATATCTTTTCGACTTTAGAGGAAGTGAAAATTGAGCAAGAAAAAATTGATAGAGGGGGAGGACATTCCGTTTGGCCCCCCTCCGGAGGAGTACAGCTATCGTTGTTCCCATTGCCATTGTGAAATGAAGGTAAATGAAGCAATTATTGATGTTGAGATAGGGATAGCTGAGTTTGAAGGCAGATACCATGAAGACTTTATGCCAGTTTTAGGATGTCCTAATTGCAATCAAGAAACTATGGAATTCGTAAAAGAGTAAAAGCCCGCGCGTTAGCGCGCTAAGTTCCCCATTTTGCTTTATCCGGGAGCGCGGGCGTCCAGCCCGCAGTAAAGATGCAGGCGAGACGCCCGCGCTCCCAGGTTAAGTTATTTCGGACTCATTCCTAAAGAATTTTTCAAGACCGGTCGGGCCATGAGCTTTGCTGTAGCCTTTTCCACAAGCCTGCCCCCCCCCCTGAATTTTCTAACGAAAGGAGCGGAGGCCGACCCCGACAAGAGCCGTAAAAAGAAGGGCGTTGGCGGGGATTTGGAGGTTGCCGTCGGAACAGCTGTGGACGAGGATGGCAACCACGGCAGCCATGGTGCCCAGGGCGATGCCCTGGGTTTGGCGGCGGCGGCTTTTGAGGCGGATGAAACCGGTGCGGAAAAACCAATAGATCAGCCACACCATCACTGCAATTGCCGAAATACCGGTTTCGGCGGGAAACTGGAGAATGTCGCTGTGGGCGTACCGGGGGAGTACGGCCAGTCCCGGCACCTGGTAGGGCGGAAACGCCACCTCAAAGGTTCCGGGCCCGGTACCGGCAGCCAGGTTGTCCTTTATCATGGCCCGGGTGCCGGCCCAGTAGGTGAGGCGGCCGGTAAGGCTTTCTTCGATTTTCCCCTGGGTCAGCGTGGTGATACGGTCCACCACAGGGGTACTGGCCATGACGATCAGGGCAGTCACAACCACCGTTACCAGGAGCGTTGCCACCAGCCGTTTGTGTGCAAATCCTTTTTTCAGCAAAAGCACCGTGACCATGAATACCAGCGCCACGGCCGTGGCGGCCCACCCCCCCCGGGACAGGGTCAAGGCCTGGCACACAATCAGAAACAGCGCCAGGCAAACCATGCCGATGCGAACCTCCAGGGATCTCGACCGGATTAAAAACATCCCCAGGACCAAGGGAATGGCCATTTCCAGGAACCCGGCCATGTGATTGGCATTGACATACACGCCGCTGAGCCGTGTGGCCCCATGATTTTTTCCCAGCTCCGGGGCATAATCCCACCAGGCAAACACCAGGATGTCAAACCGCTTTAATAGCCCCACCACGCACAAAAAAGCAGCCGTTCCCGCCACCACCCACACCATAACCCGCTGCTCCTCCCGGGTTTTTACCGCCACCACCACCAGATAAAAAAATCCCAGATAGGCGGCCAGCATGATCAGCCCCTGGAAGGCCAGGGCCGGATGGGGGGACATCACGGTGGACCACACGCCCAGGGCCGCCACCGGCCCGATGATCAACCACAAGGACCGGCCCGGTATCAGGCCGTTCGGACTGTTGGATTTTGTTGACGACCGGCTTTTACCGGACCTGACTTTTTTTCTGCGTCTCTCCACCATCAGCAGCAACCCGCCCAGAATTACCATGATCTGAATCATGGTTTGGGCCCAGGGGTGTACTGACCCTCGGGGTAGGGGAGAGGCGGCAATTAATAGACACACAATTATAAATACGGGATTTTTCATAAATAGTTAGGTCTTTTGGTACCCCGGGGTCAGAGCCTGGCTACGGTTTCCTGATCGGTTTGGGTGAGGTAGGGAGACATGGGCAGGCTCAGACAGTGGGCCGCCACATATTCCGATATCGGGAAATCGCCGGGCTGGTGCCCCAGATCGGCAAATGCGCCCTGGAGGTGCAGCGGGGCCGTATAGTAGGCCACAGACGGGATGTCCCGGGACTTCAGGGCTGCAGACAAGGCATCCCGGTCTTTGGACAGGATGGTGTACTGCGCATAAACCGAGGTGTTGCCCGGAGCGATGACCGGGATGGTGATGCCGGGAATGTCCGTCAGCAACGTATCGTAGCGCCGGCCGATCTTTTCCCGGGCCTTGCATTCCCCGGGAAACAGGGTGAACTTTTCCAATAGAATAGCGGCCTGGAGGCTGTCCAGCCGGCCGTTGATGCCCACCAGGGGATGCTGGTGTTTAACCTTCTGGCCGTGAACGCGGATCTGGCGCATCCGGTCCGCAAGATCATCGTCCGACGTAAAGATGGCGCCGCCGTCCCCATAGCAACCCAAGGGTTTGGAGGGAAAAAACGAAGTACACCCGATCAGTGATTGATTACACGACCGCCTGCCGTGGTGTGTGGCCCCGAAGCTTTGCGCGCCATCCTCGATGACCGGGATGCCGTGCCGTTCCGCAATGGCGTTGATCCGGGTTATGTCCGCACACTGGCCGTAGATGCCCACGGGTATGATGGCCCGGGTCCCGGGGGTGATGGCAGCCTCAATATGGTTTGGGTCCATATTGAATGTGTCGGGCCGGATATCCACAAATACGGGCTTGGCCCCCAGCAGGGCAATCACTTCAGCCGTGGAGATCCAGGTATAGGGCACGGTGATTACCTCGTCTCCGGGCTGGATGTCCAGGGCCATGAGGGCCATGAGCAGTGCGTCCGTACCCGAGGCGCAGGAGATGCAGTGGGACACACCCACATAATCCGCCAGCATCGCTTCCAGCTCGAACACCTCTGGTCCCATGATATATTTTCCATGATCAAGCACCAGGCTGATCCGCCGGTCAATACCGGCCCTTATTTTTTTCTGCTGTGCTGCAAGATCTATAAATTGCATAAAATCTCCAAATTTCAGACTCAGAAGTCAACCTTTAGGAACGGGTCTTAAATAACTTGCCCATTTTGCTATATCCGGGAGCGCGGGCGTCCCGCCCGCAGTAAAAATGCAGGCGGGACGCCCGCGCTCCCAGGTTAAATTATTTCGGTCTCATTCCTTAGCAACAAAGGTAACTTCGGATCCCATGAGTTGATAACAATCACCGGTGTGGGGGCAAACAGTTTCACCCTCGCCGGTCAACGGCAGGTCCAGCTGTTCACCGAACCGGCTCATCCATCCGGCCTGACGGGCCGGCACCCCCACCATCAGAGCATAGGGCTTCACCGGCTGATTCACAACCGCTCCGGCTCCCACAAACGCATACTCGCCGATATCGTTGCCGCACACAATGGTGCAGTTGGCACCCAGGGTCACACCTTTCGCCACCCGGGTAAAGCGGTATTCATCTTTCCTGGATACGGCAGACCGGGGGTTGTACACATTGGTGAACACCATGGACGGCCCGCAGAATACGTCATCCTCCAGCACAACATTGTCATACACCGACACATTATTCTGGATCTTGACATTGTTGCCGATGGTCACCTTGTTCCCCACAAACACGTTCTGGCCCAAGGAGCAGCCCTCACCGATCACGGCACCGCCGCAGATGTGCACCCAGTGCCAGACCCGGGTCCCGGCACCGATTACTGCGCCGTCATCCACAATCGCCGTTTCATGTATAAATGTCATAGGTCTGCTTCCTATAGAAACGGATGGCGTTCGCCGGTCTGCGTCGATACTTCAGCATTGCGGATAGCGTACACTGTTTCCAGGCTGGGCCGGGCCTCTTCGAGTGGGAATCCCCTGCCGGCCAGAATCTCCTGGTAACTAAAGGTATGCAGATCCGTAAACCCGCCGGAAAATTCGATCTCTTCCCCGTCCACCTGAATGGAACGGTAGGTGCGCATGCCCTTGGATGTGGCTTCGACCGGCAGATACTCGGGATTTACGCTCAAAAACCACCGAACCCGGGCATTGGCCAGGTCAAAGTATCCGGCTGCTAGGTCCGGGTCGGACTTGTGCACGATGTTGGTCTTAACCGACCCGAAAATCCAGATGAGCATGTCGAAAAAATGAATCCCGATATTGGTGGCGATCCCCCCGGATTTTTCCAGATCCCCTTTCCAGGACACAAAATACCACTGCCCCCGGGAGGTGAGATAGGTCAGATCAATATCATACATCTTGTCCGGATTCTCTGCCAACTCGGCGGCGACCTTTTCCTTGAGTGCGATGATGCTCGGGTGTAACCGCAGCTGCAGGATGTTCCAGACCCGTGCACCATTGTCAGCCTGAAGCTCAGCCAAGGCGTCCAGGTTCCAGGGGTTGAGCACCAGGGGTTTTTCGCAGATGGCATCCGCCCCGATTCGCAGGGCAAACCGCATGTGGGCATCGTGGAGATAGTTGGGCGAGCAGATGCTCACATAGTCAATGGCCCCGTCGCCTTTGCGCCGCAGCTTTTCCACATGTCGGTCAAACCGCTCAAATTCCGTGAAAAACGCAGCTTCCGGAAAATAACTGTCAATGATCCCCACTGAATCATTGGGGTCCAGGGCTGCAACCAGACGGTTCCCCGTATCAGCAATGGCGCGCATATGCCGGGGCGCTACATATCCGGCCGCTCCGATGAGTGCAAAATTCTTCTCCATTTGTGTCGTCATTCTTTCTCCTGATTATTAACCACGGAAGACACGGAAGGCACTGAAAGTTAGAGCGCAAAGCGCTCAATTTGTACTTTTGGGTGCCTGCCGAAGTTGATTAGTAATCCTAATTTTAAGTTTGTTGCTTTCAGGTAATTGATAACCTGTGCTTTATGTGCAGAAGCGATATCCTTAACCGCTTTTAATTCCAATAATATTTTTTTGTAACAGATCAAATCCGGCTTGTAGGTCTGATGAAGCGCTTCGCCTTTGTACATCAACTGGATTTCCTGCTGGGAAACAAATGGGATGCCTCGTTTACTTAGCTCTTTTTCCAGGCACTCCTGATAAACTGCTTCCAGAAACCCGCAGCCCATCTCTTTGTAAACCTCAAACACAGCACCACGAATCACATACGTCTCTTCTTCAAAAATCAAACCCATTTCCGAACCTTCCGTTCACCGATATTTATTAACCACGGAAAGCACGGAAATACACGGAAAAAATTATAAATTAAGCGCTTTGCGTTTTAAATTTCCGTGCCCTTCCGTGTATTCCGTGGTTAAAAATCTATTTACTTCTAGCGCCTTTAATAGCGATATTGACGAAGGATTTCCAGAAATAAACAATCTGTGTTCTAATCGGCCGATCCAGGAAAGCCCGGATATACCGTCGCTCAGAATCGCAGATCTCCTCAAAAGTCTCCGGCAGGTCCGCATAAAACGGCGGGATCAGCCCCGGCCGCACCTTCTTTCTCAACTCCTGCAGATCCGCATCATACAGACTCAGATACTGAAAACTCAGCGGCCGCACCCCCACCAGCCCGAAATCCCCCTTGAACCAGTTGTAAAACATGGGCAACTCATCAATCCAGAGCTTGCGCATCACCTTGCCCCAGGTAGTCATCCGGAAATCATTCTCGATCTTGCCCCCTTTTTGCAGGCCATTCAAATCATACATGTACTGCTGAAGATATTCAGAATAAGGATGCATGGTCCGGAACTTATATGTGTTGACAACGCCGCCCCCAAACCCGGAGCGCTTCAGGGCCACCAGGGGCCCATAAGTGGGACTCCGGTCCAGGGAGGATGTCTTAACCTTTCTGGCAATAAAATGTAAACGATTACTGATATTCTCAGTTGCCACGATTTCAAACCCGCAGAAACACAACCGCCCCAGCACCTCTGCCTGGGAGATCACCCGGTTTTTTCCCTTGGTCACGGCAAAATACACCTTCTGCACCCAGGGCAGCTTGGGGATCACCCGGTGAACCATAAAATCCAGCAAATACACGACATGGGCCAGCTGCCGGGGATATTTTCCATAGATCCAATCTCTATGGGTTCTGATGGTATGGGCATACCCGGCAAAATACCCCCCGGGCATCATCATCTGGTGCAGCTGAAGAAAATGGGCATTCAACCGCCGGCAGTCATTGATTTTGTGAATGCTGACATACAGCCGCAGCATCAGGTGATCATCCCTCAGGGTAAAGGGATCGCAGCTCCGGTCCACCATGCTTTCCACACAGCGGATGTCCTGCAGAACCACATGGGCGGACAGAAAATTAAAAAACGACGGATTGTCCGACTCAAAAAACCGCCGCAGTTTATGGGTACAGGGCGCCATCATCCGCGAACGCACCGTTTCCAGATCCACATTCAGATCATAGGCTTCCTGGTGGATCATTTTTCTGACCTGGCCGACCGATTGAATGTCCGGCTCGGCGTTACCGTACTTGCGCGTGGAAAAATAGAGCAGCAAGGCTAGCCATTCCAGCCCGATGAACACTACTATGGTGCCGAAGCCCTGGAGCCTGGAATACTGGAACATCCGAAATCCAAACACCAGCACCCCAAAGACGGCCAGCATGAACAGCCCGGTTTTGATCCACTGCCACAGGGCAAAGTACAGATTTTTCTGCCCGATCAGGTTGAACTTTTTCCCGGCCAGGGAAAGCCCAAACCACACCCCTACCAGGATCAGGCCCAAGCGGTCATACCCGGGCGGCAGTGCCAACCGGCCCTGCTTCAGCCAGTAGACCGCAAAAAACGCCGTCACCAGCAGAATAAAATCCAGCCCCAGAAACCGATATGAAAAGGGAGAACGACGCTCGGCCGGCCGCTCTTCGTCTGCCGCCGCTTCCGGATCATCCGTCGGCCCGGCAAAGGGAACGACATACCGATACCCCGCAGACCAGATCACTATCTCCACCAGGAACAGCATGCCGCAGGTGGCAAGCACCTGCACCCGGGAATATTGACTCAGCCCCAGCATGACCACCAGGAACACGATCATATAAGTGAGATACAAGCCGGACTTGAGCAACACCCGCGCACTTTTTAGATATCCCCGATATTCCCCCGGCAGAAACTTTTTCCCCACCAGACCGGACAGCACCCAGCACAGGTAAAACAGGACCAGGAGCCGGCCATACCCTTCCGGCAGGTGAAACGAGTCTCTCTTGGTATGGTTGATCACAAAAAACGAAAGGCCGATCAGGATAAAATCCACCCAGATCAGCCTAAAGGTTGTCAGCTTTAGGTTTTGCGTATTGTTTGCCATGCTTTGATTGATTTCTATTTTTTGTTTATAACCACGGAAGGCACTGAAAGCACTGAAAACTTAGAGCGCAAAGCGCTCAATTTGTACTTTTGGGTGACTGCCATTAATGGCTAAGACGAGAACTGACGAGCCTATTTATGCTTACCCCTGACTCTGCTGCTTGAATTGCTAAATTTCTATGAACTTTTGGTGGAACACGAACCATAAACTTACCGCTGTAATTTTTAGAAGCAATTGGTAGGGGAATCTTTTCATCATTATTTTTCATATCTTTAATTACCAATTCCACTGTCCTACGAATACCTTTTAATGCAGATTCAGGAGATTCGGCGAGCCAACTTAAACTTGGGAATTCAGCGCATAAGCCGATATATTCTTCGTCCTCAGGAGACCAGGTAACTCTATATGTATAATGATCATTTTGTAGTGTCACTTTCTACCTCCAATTTTTCAATAGCTTTGATAACTTGCTTAACCTGATAGATTTTGGCTTTTCCTTTGCTGTTTTGAATATTCACCCGAGGGTCACCCTGCCATGGTGTTTTATATATTCGATGGCTACTACCAGATTGACGAGCCTTTCCAAAATAATGTTCACAAACCCGGCATAAATCTGTGAATTTCACGTTGGCTGAATTTTTGTAAATCTCATTTAATATTTTTTCAATTTGGCTCATATATCATAATGATATCAATATTGATACTATTGTCAAGGGTATTTAAATTTGATAACCTCCAAATTTTATTAAAAACTATCCCAATATATCATAGATTTGGCACCTCTGAGAATGTGAAGCACATCACAGTGTTAAGTTCACTAAAGCATGCGGCAGTTGATGTAACAGCACCACGAATCACATAAGTTTCATTTTCAAAAATCAAACCCATTTCCGTGCCCTTCCGTGTTTTCCGTGGTTAATCTAAAAAACAACCTCACCGATATTTATTAACCACGGAAGGCATGGAAGACACTGAAAATTTGGGCTTGGTTCTAATTTCGTCCACTGCGTAGGTTGGGTTGGCCCCAAATATGATCAAATTCGAATAGTTGAAAACCCAATAAACCGGCCTTCAAGCTCAATACGCATATTGACATTTTGACAATATGTTGTTTTAACCATGCAAAATAGATTTAAGGAGGCACCGTCAGTTACCCAAGCCTAAAGGCCTGGGTTTCCACAGCTAAAGGAAAAAATCGATGATCGTTACCATAGACAAAAGAGGCAGCATAAGCCTGCCGGTGGCCATTAGAAAAGAACTTGGCATTACACATGGAAGTCATCTCGAGCTCACGATAAAGCCAGGAGGCGCCCTGGTTCTTCAACCGGTCGAATTTTACAAGACAATTAGGCTTAATGCATCCGGTTTAGAAAAACTCAAGGATGCCCGGTCTTCGGAAGAATGCAGACTGCCGGATTGGTTTGAAGAGGAGCGAGACAATGCCGGAGTTGATTCCGAATAAAAAATTTGTTTCCGATTTGGAAAGTTTCAACTCCCCGCCAAGGAGTCCCCTTCCTGAGCGATAGCGAAGGTGGGGGAGGAATTGGCGTAGTAACTGACGATTGATCTATTTTCATGTATTTTTCTAACTTCCCGCAAATTTACCTGTGTATATTTTTTCTCTGGATTTTTGATATAATTCCCTTTGATATCGACGATTCGACAAGATGAAGTGCCGGTAAAACCGGATATAAAACCGACCCTCCCCTTGTACTGCACCGTATCCCACCGGTTAAAGCCTTTCAGGGTAAATACGTTCTTTTTATTCCGTTTCTGTGTTCGATTCGGTGCTTTTCTGCCTTTTCTTGCAGTTGCTTCATGCAGGCTTCTTTTCCGTAATTGCACATGTTTTGTCTGTATCTGCCGGTCCAAAGGACTGGCCTGTTTATCTGCAATGAGAACAGCATCGTTGACGTGGGATTTTTCGATTCCCGCCTTATTTCGATGATGGGCAGTGATATAACCGAATGTCGTCCGTAATGGTGCGATTCGGGACAACTCCGCTTGCAGATAGTTTTTACCTTGCTGAACATGCGCGGCTGAAATGTAAAAAGCGCTTTTCTGCTTCGGAAGTTTCAGGCCGTCTTTATGGTGCTTTTCATGGCAACCTTCACATAGCGTCATCAGGTTCGACAATTTGTTCGTACCGCCGTCGGCTCTCGGCTTTATATGATGGCATTGCAGTTTTGATTCCGCCCCACAAACACGGCATTTGAATTTGTCGCGAACCCAACACGCCTGCTTGAAATTTTTGTGATACAATAAGTCTCCATGCTGATACTGCTTGCCTGAAATGCCCGGGTTCTCCATTGCTTGAAAATCAAAATAAACGTCTTCCAGAATAATGTTTGAGATCGGCAATGGGATTTGTCTCACAACCCGGATAATCGCCTCTTTCTTTGCCTTGATTGACGGCGGGATTCTAAAGGCTTTCTTTTGGATGCCGGCATATTTCTGGTGAACACCCTCTGCTTTTCTTAGACAGGCCCGGCATATTACTTTGGATGCCGGAGCGTTCTTCCCACATACCTTGCATGTCGGAATGGACTGTTTTCTATTGAGAAATCTGGGTTTCCGGTATCTTGTTTTCCGATGTCGTCTGGATCTTCGATATTGTCTCCGGGTATCCAGTTTTGACTTGATATCCGAACGTAAAACCACCTCTTGCTGAAATAGTGATTGACCATGGGATACCGCGGCAATACCCACATGGATTCCTCCGTCATCAATGCCGACCGTCACAGGCTGTATGTGTTCCGTGGTCTCATAAAGCAGTTGAATGGCAAACGGCGTCCGTTGGATCACCCTGGCCTTACCTTTCTTGAGCAGAATCCTGGCATTTGCAGGATTCGTCGGCATCAGCCATTTGCCGGATTGTGATTTGACGTACACTTTCATGAAAAAACCTTTCGGTTATCGACACCCTCCGAAGAGGGGTAAGATTCGCCTCGCCAATGTTCAGCAGGCTTCGCAATGTGGTTGACCGCCCCTACCTCACAGGGCTTTTACAGAGCCACGATAGTGCTTTGGACTGGCGAATATATCCAAAGGTATCTACATCCTGCCGAACGTAGTCCCCAATAACGAGGACTTAGGCTAGTCAACTCGGGCTTTTACAAGCCCCTTCTGAATCTCTGATTCAGGAGGGGTAGTTGACATTCATGAGTCATGATCGTTGCGAGATTGTCCGTCATGATCACTGAGTCGAAAAGCAAACCCGAACATTTCCCCTCTTCGCTGTCAAGACGTACCAAAACCCGGCTCGGGTGGTTGGCCCGCTGTAAATTACTGCTGACCATGGCCACAATGCGTTGAGAAAGACCTGTAGCCAAATCGTCTGAATCCACAATGATAACCGGACGTTTCTTAGCAGTCCTTAAATCAGAATTTGGAAAGACCACCAAAGCAATATCACCTCGCCTAAAGCTTGTCATAAGCATCCATCTCCGGACGTTCCCAATCATCAGCAAAACATTTCAAGCGGTTTCTTAAATCCATTGCATTCTCGGGACCAATGCCTTGCTTCTGCAAATCCACTTCTTGCCCATGTTCATCGACCAGAAATGTGATCAGTACCGGGATTTGATCAACATCTGCTGGTGGAGAGTTGATGAATTCGACACGCCCGTCCTTATAAATTCCTCTTACTGTCTGCATGATAATTTCTCCTGATAGCAAACGGATATTAATCCATTATGGATACATTTTTTTTATGATAGCATTGATACACAACCTGTCAAGACAACAGTAACTGGGGGACTTCAAATAAGAGTACCACGAATCACACATATCTCACCTTTAAAAATCAAAATCCATTTCCGTGTCCTTCCGTGTTTTCCGTGGTTAAAAACCTTGATTCGCCCATTTCCGGATCATTTCGCATCCAGCCCCCAGGATCAACCCAGCACTATTACCGATGGCATCGTTCACATTCCAGGCCCGCCAGGGCAGCAGATATTGAACCCCTTCCAAGCCCACGGCAAGGGCCAGGCTTACCAATACCACCGCCCAGATCGGATGCCCGGGAAACCCTAGACACCACAACACCGGCACCGGCAGAAACACCAGCCCATGCACCAGATAATCCAGCCGCAGCTCAAATACAAACGTATCCGTCAACGTCGTATTCAACTCTCCCAGCGGCACAACTACCATCACCACCAGAAAAACCAGATACAACCCCAACAATGTCCTGAGTCTCATCATTCCTTTCACTCGGCAACTCCGTCGCCAGAAACCCGATCCCACAACCTGCGCATCCTATATTCCCACGCCTGGCCCAAAGTAGGCACAGTGTTATACGTTGCCAGGGAATCCGGATTCTCAATAAAATTTGTATCGCCTGCTTCAAGCTTATCCAAAGCCTCCAGCATCGCTTTCGGGGCCCAGTAATAATTTTTTTTCACCAGGGAATTGAAGGACTCTCTATGCGCCACGGGAAATTTTTTTTGAACCACAATTAAGCCGGAATCAATCCCCTGATCCACAAAATGAATTGAAACTCCGGTTTCCTTCTCTCCTTTGTAGAGTACCCAGAACGGTGTCAGCCGGCCTCTGTTTTTCGGCAACAATGCGTTATGCCGGTTGAGCATGCCCAAAGGCGCGATGGAAAGCAGTTCTTTTTTGATGATAAACTGACTTTGATTGATTATCACATCCGGGGCTTTTTGCTTTATCTGTGCCAGGTAATCCGGCGCATTGGGATTATCGGTATAATCTACCGGGATACCTTGACGGGCTGCGAAGTCCGCTAAAGATGAATTTTCTACGAACGGCATTTTTTTTCTGATTTTGTAATTAAAAGTCTGCAAGGCATAGCGTAAAAAGCCCGATACCCCCATTATCAGAAAAAGGCTGCACAGATAAACGATCTTTGATCTCTGGGACCCGATCTTGAGCCGATTTCCTTTGGCAATGGTTACCCCGACAATATCATTTTTCCGCGCCTTGATTATCTCTTTAATGAAATCCAAAGTATACACCGGATCTTCCATGGTAATAATATGTATTTTCACAGCAACTCCTGATTTTCACAATAGTCCCGTACAGGAATAAACGCATATCCCCTTGATTTATAAAACTTTATTTTTCGCTCATATAATGGCATTGCCCCGGGCCCCAGATTCTTTACTTTAAGCTTGGAGCGTATCACATCCTTGAGCAAATGCGTGACCGGATTTTTAGACCGTTTGCCGATTACTCTTTTCTGATCGGATTCATTTATAAATTCATTGGGATGAATATCAAAAACAACCGGCTTTCCCGTCAACAGGGTTTCCCCGTGAAAACCCCAGCGCTGCAATGAGGTAATCCCGGGAAAAATTCGCATGGTCGTGCCCACATAAGGCAGGAAAAAAGCAGAAAGCGGCACTTCCACCAAAGGGCTGTTTCCTTTTTTAAAAATAGATTCCAATGAAGTGCGATAGGCTGCCCGGGGAGCTAACAACCATTTGAGCTTTTTGAACCCGCCAAAGGAAAGAAAAAAATCAAACCGTTGTGATGCCACCGAACTGTCGATCCGATGGCCGGTTTCGACCAAGGCCCTTGCAGTATGTTCACCCACCCTAAGTGCAGGGGCGCGAAATGATATGACCTCCTGGCCGGAAATATCCTCAAGAAGCTTTTTGGTATATGCCAGATGCTGTTTTTGTTTCTCAAACGGCATCACATCAAAGCCGTTTTCCGGCAAATGTGACTTGCCATGGGACCCTACTTCATGTCCGTCTTTCAATACCATTTTCACCACTTCCGGAAATAGTCCTGCCATATAACCGGTAAAGAAAAAAGTGGTTTTGATATTGAACCGCCTGTAGATATCCAAAAGAAGGGGCATGCCTTCGTTGAGAACTTTCAAGCCGGTTTCATCCCGCAATGCGTTAAACCAGATGGATGTGGTTTCAACATCATTGGTTAAAAGGCAATAACGCATAAATCTTTTCGCTTTCCTGACCACTTCCATTTTTCCTTCATCTACGTCTTATTCAGTGCCTGTCTTTTAAAATCAGCCTAAACTATTGATACTCCTTGGATAGGTATCAATCAACTTTGTTATAAATGAGCTGACATCTATCTTATCCTTCAACATAATATCTCGGCGGGTTTGAAATATCGCGGAAAGATCGGACGATATACTCAGCAATTCATTGATTGTTTCAAGAAGTTTTTCTGATTCGCTTGTTTTAATTCCAAAAGTAAGGCAGTACTTATGTTCCAGTTCTTCCAATACGCTGATTCTTCCTGAAAAATCACTGAAACGGATCGAAGGTACCCCAAGCATTGCAGCTTCTACTGACATACTCTGACTATCGCTTATCAGTAAATTTGCTCTGGCAAGCACTTGGTGTATCTTGGTCGGATCAATTTTTAGTTTATATTTTTCAAAGTGTGTGGTTAACTGTCTTTCAGAAGAAATATATACTCTTCCTTTTATAGATAAAATTTCGATAATTTTTTTGGCCAATTCATCAGTAATTCCACCAATACCGATATCGTGATGAGCAGAAAGGTTGGAAAATCTAAGCAAAAAAAACTTCTCATCAAAATTCATTTCATTGATATTAAAATTATTTAGGTATTGAAATTTTGTTGGATGTAAATATGAAAGTTTTTGGTATCCTTGATATTTCACACCCTTTTTTTCCCATTTTCCCAAATTACATATCGCTGGTGATACAATATGATTGCAAAAAGGATATCCGATTTTTGCACTTAAGTGAGTAACATCAACATCATCTTCTGTAAAAATAATGCTTTTTGCACCTAAAAGTCTTCCTACGTGGGCTATCGCAACAGATGTACCAACAAACAATTCAATATTATGATCTTTTGCAATCTTATACAAATTGAATTCTTTTTTTAGCAGATTAAGTACCGTCCCAGAGATATTATTCGAGGCAATTGTTTTAATACAGTATGTCTTGACATTATATGGATCATTTTTAATAAGATCAGAAATCATATCTTTTTCAAAATAGATCAAAATAATATTATGTTTTTTGCAAAGTTGAGCAGCCGATTCTTTAAACAAATAATATTGAGAAGGATGGGCAATAAAAAACGCAATATTCATTCAATTTTTCCAGTTTTATGTATTCAATATGTCAACTATTTTTTCAGCACTATTTCCATTTCCATAGAGCATATCAGTGACAAAAAATTTATTTATCAATTGTTGAAACGCTTGGACAACGTGTTGTGTGTCAGAACCCGCCAGCACATTCACTCCGGCCTCCACCAGCTCGACCCATTCAGTCTCCTCCCGCACCGTCACACACGGCACACCATGAAAATACGCCTCTTTCTGAACCCCGCCGGAATCGGTGATGATCACCCGGGCGTTTTTTTCCAGCATGACCATGTCCAGGTAGCCCACTGGGTCGACAAACCGAACCGGCGAATTCTGCGGGTCATTGCATGCCCCCCCCATGTTTTCCAGGCACTTCCGGGTCCGGGGATGCAGGGGCAGCACCACCGGGATCTCTTTGGCGATCTGTTCCAAGGCCGCCATGATGGCGGCCAGCCGTTCCGGGTAGTCCGTGTTTTCGGCCCGGTGAATGGTGGCCAGGACAAATCCTTTGGGGGTCAGTCCCAGGGTTTGCATAATCCGGCTGTGTTTTTCGGCCTTGACTGCATAAAACAGGGCCGCGTCATACATAACATCCCCCACATTGCATATCTGCTGCACGGTGTCGGATGAAAGCCGGTGGGGAAACCCTTCTTTGGCAAGGTTGGCTTCCGCCGTCCGGGTGGGGCAGAACAGGATGGTACTCAACTGGTCCGTGAGGATGCGGTTGATCTCCTCGGGCATGGCCCGGTTATAGGATCGCAGTCCGGCCTCCACATGGGCCACCGGAATATGCAATTTGGCTGCGGCAAGGGCACCGGCCAGAGTGGAATCGGTGTCGCCGTAGACCAGAACCCAGTCCGGCGTTTCTTTCAACAACACATCTTCTATGGCCTCAATCATTCGTCCGGTGTTCCGGCCATGAGACCCTCCGCCGATTCCCAGGTTATAATCCGGCGCAGGAATTTCCAGCTCCCGGAAAAAAACCTCGGACATGTTGGCATCAAAGTGCTGGCCTGTGTGGATGATGGTTTCGTGGAGCAAGGGGCCGGAAACACTGCGAGGGATGGCGGCATTGTGAACGCTGATGGCCCGGGACACTGTGGCCGCCTTGATGAATTGGGGGCGAGCCCCAATAATGGTGGATATTTTGATTGTATCAGGCATATTGGGTATCTTTCTGAATTGAGGCAACTCTTTTCCGCTCCAGTTTGTCATTTATCAGAAGGCTGAACAGATACAGCGCATGGGCATTGCCCCACCTGGAGTAGGGTATCCTGATCTTAACACCGGGATAAGATCCATAAATAAACCCCAACCCGGGGTCATAGAGGTGTTCCAATGTCCAGTCAAAAATAAGGGCCGCCTTTTTTTCATATGCCGCATCAAGAAAAGCCCCGGCCATGTTTATATAAAAGGCATACAACTGGTTGTGAATATTGCAGGGATATTTTCCTGGATACCGATAATACAATGCTCCTGTGGGCAACAGCTGGATCTCATTCTGAAATGTAATCCCACGCATGATCGCCTTTTCCAATGGGATTTCCAGCAGACCGGTGCTGTGAATGTCCAGCAGGGCTTTAATGATATAGGCTTGATGGAAATCAATTTGTTCCTTGTGTCTGCCGTGTTTCAAATCAAGGGTGTATTTCCACTTCCCATCTTTTTCCTGGGTTTCTAAAATGGAAGACACCGCTGCCTGCACCTGATCAAGTCCTTGATCTTCGCCCAGGACAAGATTGATATGACATATCAGTGCGGCACCCTTGGCAGAGGCATTAATTGTAAACATCCACGGCAAGGTGACCGGTTTGTAGCGAAAAAAACTGACCCCGGAATATGTCTGAAAATAATTGCTTGTCAAATCCTCTCTGACAGACCGAAGTATTTTGGGGATGCGTGGATCAGTAGTTTGCTGATAACAGGCGCACAAAGCTCTGACAACCGCCGAGGTTCCGATGAGCCCGGGTACTTCCGGGTTGACCCCTCCGCCTTTCATATCAATAGAGATGCCCAGCCCGTTCCAGCAATGATGGCCGTAGGTTTTGAAAAGACTTCTGGAAATAAGCCACTCCACCTGCTCTCTGATAAATTTTTCAGGAACAACTGAGGCGGATTCGTGATAGAATGCGTCAACCATACAGGCCACCGCGTGGGGATATTTTCGTTTCGAAATTCCAAGGACTGTTCTGAGATTGATGGGACTGAATTTATTCAAATAGGTCGAAGCCATTCTGACTGGCTTCATCCGCCTGAAACCTGGAATTGTCAGACATGACCCATCATAGATATCATAGCTGTTAAACCCCTGCGCATACTCCAGAGCAAAGAGATGGTCATAAATTTCTTTCAGGTCAACCATATATCTGCCTTATTTTTTTTTCTATCATTATATCCACGTCATCTTTTTCAACCGGCGCGCCTTCAAATCTGATTTCAGGTGAAAGCGCGCCTCGTCGCTCCTGAACCGGGCCAAAGAGTTCCAGTCTCTTTTTCACCTCAGACACTACATCCGGCCAGGATCTGCAGATATCTTCATAATCCACCTTCAGAGATCGTTTCGGATCCAGTCCTTGTAAGGCGTGTTCAATCATGCGGTCCACACCATGAAGCTGGTGGACTACCTGGTCCACATAACCCAGGTCTTTTATTTGTTCATAGTTATCCGGTTTGATCGAATACCATTTGTCTACCGATCCCAGAAACCGTTTTCTGTGCCGGATAATGGAACCGGCTACAGGCAAAGGATCACGGACCACATGGACAAAAACACTGTCCGGGAAGAGTTTGGCCAGAGATGCCACCCGCTGACTGTTTGTCTGGTTCTTGAAAACAAGCGGTTTTTTCAACCGGTGCTGAATGTTTCTGATGGTATTTACCATGGAAGAAAAATCGATCCCGGACAGCATGTCATTCGTCAAAGAACACACATTTTTGGGATACCACTGATACCAAAATTTGCCGGATTCGTTTACACTAATCAATCCCCTGGTGCGGCCGCTGTCGCTGGTAAAATTATTGTGCGGCCTATTCCCATATACGCGGTCATGCAGCACCATTCCACTGAAAAGGGAATGATAAAACAGGTTGGAAAGATTGGAAAGATACCCGACATCAAGCAGATTGGTCAAAATTTGGTAAAATAACGTCGTGCCGGTCCTGGGTGCACCCACAATGAAAACGATGCCGGTGCGGGCGGTATCTAAACACAACAGGTCCTTGACGCTTACCCCCTGAAACAGGCGACCTGCGGGCATCAACGAATGGCTAAGCACCTTGAGAACAAGCCGTCTGGTTTTGGTATCGATTTTATTCATTTTCTTACAATTCAACCTCTTTTTCTTTTCCTCATCAAAATCTGCGCCCAGTCGATCAGCGTTCCTTTATTGTTTTTCCACTCACATGAGTAGAAAACCCGCAATTTGGGATTGTATTTTGACTTATGGTCACACAGATGTTTGGTATTGGCACCCATGAATTCATAATAACCTATACCCTGGTCAGAATATTTTTCAATTGCTGACCAGTGAAGCAGTTCATTGGCACCCTGGTGGTTACGATAGGGGTGGACACCCCCGATCCAGTGGTGGACCTGTTTTTTATATTTGATCAGGATATTTCCGGTTACAAACCCCTCTTCATCCAATACACTGGTTGTTTCAATAAAAGTTCCGGCGTTTGATTTCAAAAGGCGATGCAGCAATTCCCGATCCAAGGCAAATGACAGGCCCTGCCGTTCGTATCTCTCGGTTACGGCATCTATTACTGTCGGGGCCATTGTATTATCGGCATGTTTATAGATCAAATTGTTTTTCCGGGCCTTACGAATTCCTGTTCTGATTCTACCGTCAAATTTTTCAAAGGCCTTTGCATTGTCAGTTATATCCAAAAAATACGTATATGCGGGGCTGCACTGATACCCCAGCCACTTGAACGGACGGATATCGTCAAACCCAGAAACGCAAATCAGTCGGATAAAATCCGCATGCAGTTGATCCCTCAGAAAAACATGAACAGCCTCAATGATCTTCTGACTCTGTTTTTCAATATTGTATTGTTTGTCAGATGAAAAGACCGGCAAAAGGCCCATCCAGGGCGTTGAAACCTTTGGGGGCGGGGACATGCAAAGCGTGATGCCGGCATATTTTTTAATAAATACCGGCATAATGCCGCAGACATCTCCACCGTCTGTTCTTATGATCAGTGGTTTAAACGCAAAACCTGTTTTCCACTGGACAATTTCCAACCAGTTGTAGAGATGAAAAAAGCTGCCAAGCGGGTGATTCAGAACAAATTGATCCCACTGTTCCCTGAATTCTCTGTTTTCACATGTGATTTCAAGCTTTGCCATTCTTTGACCTGATTCCTTCCGATCGAACGTTAACATCCCTGCACAGACGGAAGAGGGCCTTTCTTCGGCCACACTCCTTTAAGATCTCTTCATACACCCACCGGTAGCCGGGAAATTCCTTTTCATTGAGCATGTGCTGGTGCCAGAGAATGGTGTAATACAGGCCGTTTTCCTGGGAATGATCCATCCATTCCACAGCCCGTTTCAGGGCTTTCTGCTTATCATGTCCGACTTCGTTGAAAAGGCAGCACTCCATTATGGTCAACGGAATAACCGCCATGCGGGAAGTTTCATCAATAAAGGGAGCCATGCGCCCATCCTTGTAACCGCTGATGTCTGTGCGACCAAGACTTGCGTCATAACTGAATCCGGCTTTTTTCTGACATATCCAGGTATCCGGTTCATCCAGGTTCAGGTAATGCTGTCGGATGCCAGAAACTTTGTTATCCAGCACGTCCTCCAACATCTTTTTCTCCATTTCAAGGAGCGTCTCATCCCGGTATGACCGATAGCTGCCGTGCAAGCCGATTTCCCATCCGCCGGCATCCAACCGGCGGACCAGCCGACCGATCTCCGGTTCCCTTAGCGAATACCGGCCCAGGGACAGTTTCCAGGTGCCGGGACTTAGTAATTTGAAAGGGATGGTTTCATGCAGGAAAAAAATAGTGGACTTGGCTCCATACCGGGATTCCAGTTCAGCCATATCGTCAAATGTCCAGTACGGCCTTTCTCCTGACAACAGCGGTACCAAGTTGTGCCACCGGCCCATTTTCAAATCTTTGGTGATATACTGATGGGTCTTACGAACCCGGTCGATGTCATGGGTCAGGCAGACGTTAAGATCACTCATTTTGCTCCTGAATCACGGATTCAACGACCCCCTTGAACCACCCGGCCACTTTACCCGCGTAAAAATGTTCTTTGGCATAATTATAGTTGTATTCAGACATCTGGTGCATCAGTTCCGGACGGTCCAGCAGAAATTGGATCTTTTCGGCAATGTGCTCCGGTTTCTGGTTGTCCAGGAACAATCCCATGCGGCCGTCTTCGAAAAAATCAGGTACCCCGCCTACACGCGTGGTTATCACCGGCAAACCAAAGGCCATGGCTTCCAGGACAGAGGTGGGCATTCCTTCATGCGCAGACGGGAACACATAGATGTGGGCATTTTTAAACGCCGCCGTCTTTTGCTCCTCCCTGACATACCCGGGAAACTGGATGTTCAGGTTCCGGGCGGTGGCCTGGTCTTTCAATTCATCAAGCATGGGGCCTTCCCCAGCTATGACGCATTCCAGATGTTCCTGATCGTCCTGCCCGTGCAAGAACTCATACGCCTGAAGTACTTCCTTAACTCCTTTGGCCCTGGAGATGTTGCCAAGATACAGAATAGTCGGATTTTCGTTTTCAGACCGACTCAGGGACAGGCTCTGGAAATCCTCTCCTGTCAGCAACTGCTCATTAACAATTGTAGTTCCAAGGCTTACCGGACCGGTATAGCCCCACTGCCGCAATTTTTTCTTGAATTCGGAAGACAGGACAATAATGTGATCGGCTGTAAGAAAGGTCCGGGTCAACCACGCCTTCAACCAAGCTGATTTTTCGATTTTTTGTTCAAAGACTGGGTTCCAGCCACGAAAAAACACCACCCTGCGCACCTGATTCGGTGTGAGCAGAAAATATAGCCCGTCCCGGAAAAATCCACCTGGGCCCAGAGAAGAGTTGATCACTATCGACCGGGTGTCACGACTCACTTCTCTGCGGAACATAGCATAACCTTTGCACATGCGCCATGGGATCGACAGGCGGGATTCATCTTTGCGCGCATTGCCGCGGTAGACATATTCGTATTCCGGGCTTAAATAATTTTGCAATGTTTTGTAAAAGTTTGCGACCCCGCCGATCCGGTGTTTATTGGGTATGAGAATATATATTTTATTATTCATAATTATTCATAATCCATCGTATTTCGATAATTTTTTGTAAAGTACTCGATCAAAATCTTTTCATATCTTCTGAGGACAGTAACCCACCTGTTCAATCGGCTCATCGGATCCGAAGTGATCCCATAACCTGAATCTTTTCCTGTAGCAGAGCACATGTCTATTCTCAAATTGATTTCCGCAAAATCGCATAATTTTTTGAGCGTACGATTTCGGCTGATAACCAGATTTTCATATCTAATAACACATATATCTTTTTTATGGACTGTAACTGCTTTTGCAAAAGATCTGAATTCAATTATGAAATAAAGAACAGTTACAAGCCGCATCACTTCATATTTAAATTTGCCCTTATTTTTTAGTCTATTGTTGCTAGGACTGATGAGCTTTGAAGCGATGATGGCCCTTGGGTCCCTGACAAGAAATATATTTTTAGCATCAGGATATACCTTTTTTAAATTATGAAAAAATGTATGGTGTGCAGGGTATTTTATCCCGACTCTTTTCTTACCCGAATCCTCAATTACCTGGATCAATATGGAATTAAAAGCATCCCAGACAGTTATTTTATTTTGATTGGGCAAATGCTTTTTACAGGAATGAAAACTGCCATATTTTTTTTTATAATAATCCCAGAATGCCCCTCGGATTTTGTTTTCTGATATGATGGTTAAAAATCTATCAACATTTGCCGGTTTATTATTGCAATATTTTTGATAATATTTTTTGAAGGTGTTGAAAAAATGAGGATGTTCAAAGTGAACCTCATCTTCCAGCATTTTTAATTCATCACTGGCGTCAAGTATATTTTTCAGGTACGTTGACCCGCTTCTATGCAGGCAAAACACAAAGACCGGTCTATCAATTTTTGACATAATACTTCCTGATATAATCTCTTGTTCTACTAAAATTAATTTCTTTATCTTGTGATAAACAGCACAGAAGCTGGTCGAAATTATCAAAATCCAGAAAACTTTTGGAATGGGTTAAAAATATCAAGTGTCGGTTTTTTTCACCCGGTTGATTCTGTCTCTGCACCACCCTTACAAAATTGACCAGATGCCGGTAATGCATATACCCGAAACTGCCATAGTAATCCTTGTACTTCTCCGATACCACAACTTTGGGTGAATATTGACCGCCGCCTCTTTGAATCTTTCTTTTTTTGAAAATTCGGTAATAATGCAAAGGAGAAAAGCTTTTGGAAAGTAGGTACACCGGATGGGGCAGCCTGGACGTTTCCGTGTAAACCGGCAATTCCCAAATGCCAGATCCCCGTTTTTCCAGCGCAAAATTGTCAGGATTAACCTCCCAAGGGTCAAACCGACTGAACGCGTCGCGAAAATCTATGGAACCACCATCGGCAAACCGTTTATACCGGCCTTTCATGACGGAAACATCGCAAACAATGCCGTGCTTTTTCAAAATATTGTACAAACCAGTGGATGGCTGGCACATCCACCCTCCGGCCCTGAAGGAGAGCAGTTCATATTCCGAATCAACCTTTTGTAAAAGATCCCGCAGGTAGGCAGCCCCCCTGCCGATCCATTCATCAAGCAAGGCTTCGTCCACCTTGGCCGTATTCCATTTTGAAACATCCAGTTTCCACCGGCCGTTTTTTAATTTTGCACCGATCCACTGAGGATGAAAATGAAGCTGGACGTCATGACCTCTGGCAACCGCATTTTGCAACACCTTTTCCCATGTATCAGCATACTTTGTCCATTTCCGGCCAGGCGCATTGAGCATGTTCAATTGCTGTCCGATTTCCGCAAAAAACGTGTATTTTGCCTGGTATTTATCACAGATATCCAGGATTCGTCTGGCAGGGTCAAACATAAGAGAAACTGGGTCACCTGTCCCGTCGCCGTAAATTTCCCAGTCGTCATGGAGCATTAGATGGAGCATTATATTACCAGGCATTAAAAATTTATCTTTAAATCGGAACCCTGACTCGCCAGTTCCATGCGATTACTATAAAAAACGCAACAACTGCGTAGATATTAAACAGCCACCGAATGCGATACTTTTGTCTTACCAGGCTTTTTAAATCATATTTATCCAGAAACCAGAATGCAACAATATAAAAAACAAAAAAATGGCTTAGCGATTTTCTTAATTCCAGTCCTTCAATAATCGATACAAGAGCCGACATTTCAATCAAAGCGTAAAAAATCAATGAATAAAGGATGTTCACTCTGTTTTTGAAACAATAAAACACCCCCATCCAGAAAAAAAACCCCAGCAGTACCCTGAACAGCAGTCCTGCTGAAAAAAACGATATTGTAGCACTGATATCCGGTGACAAGGTCGGCAGCGGGCCGATCAATTGAGCAAGTATGTTCACCATATAGGTAAAGACAACACCCCCTTTGACCATTGATTCTTTGGTTTCCAGAACATATGCTATATCCCCGCCTTTTAGTATTTTATTATAATAAAAATTAAATTCAGAATAAAGGGCCACAAAAATGGAAAAGAATATTATGACTGAGAGGGCACCAGCTAATCCTTTTTTCCGTTCAAGCAATAAACCGGTAAAGACGCCGGCAAGACACAGGAAAATCAGAAAAGGACGGAACAGCAGCAGTCCCATCAAAAATAGCACGGCATAAATCGCGTGCTGTATCATCCGGTTCTTCCGGTAAAGTACATACTGATCAAAGAACAGGACGATCAGCATGCACATGAAACTTTCCTTCAGAGAAGACGAATGGAAAAAAAGCATAAATGAAGACAGGGAATAAGCCAATGTGCATGTAAACGCATACCGTTTTGACATCACATTCAAACTGATGCGATAGATCGCTTTGGCCATGATCAAGCCACAGCCGATATAAAAAATATTTAGTAAAAGCTTTGATTCCATTATTCGGTAAATCGTACTCTGCACCAAAACCGCACCCAAATCAGACAAATCATAAAATCCAAGAAAATAATAAATCCCGTTTTCAAAAGACTTTGAAGCCATGCTCAGTGACATGTGATAATAGAAAACTGCATCTTTCGTAAAGAACATAAACAGATTATTGTTATACAGATACGAAATGTAATTATTTACTCCAACAATAATGAAAGAAACTGAAAATATAACCAGGTACAGGTTTATTTCTGTGTAGAATCTCTCTTTTTGGGAGTAGAAAAAAAGCAACACCAATGCATACAAGACAAAAGATGCGGCATGATAGATGTACAAAGGCAGATAGGTTTCCGATACGGTAACCGTTAGGATCAGAAACAAAAGACCCGCAAAAAGGAAATATGTTTTATTGAGTTTTAAAAACATTGGTAGGAGACCATAGTTAAAGCTTTTCACGAAGCTATATAATTTTTTTTATAACCCTGAGCAGTATATTATTTACGATTTTATCCCATTGGGCGTTTATCACGGTTGAACGTATCATATCAGAATGGTAACGATTTCGATTTTTGTATAGTTTTTCCAAGGAACGTGCAAAATTTTCAGCAGAATCAGCGCACAATATGCCGTTTTCAGGGACGATAATTTTTTTATTTTCCGAAGTACCTGTAGCGATGCATGCCATACCTGATAATAAATATTCAAAGGTCTTAGTTGGCGGCTGGTTGTCATAAAAAAAAGTAATTGGAACATAGGATACGCCAACATTGCATTTATCAAAATACTCAACAATTTCCTCGTGTCTTTTGTAGCCATGGAAAAATACTTTTTTTCTTAAATTACATTCTTCAATAGTATTTTTTAAACGACATTCTTCAAATTCTTTACCCTTTCCAAAAATATGATATTCAAAGGTCTCCACATTGTGTTCTTTAGAAAGAAAGAGTTTGACCCCCTTTACTGTTTTATCAACATCTCTATTATCCAACGTGCCAATATACATAAGTTTTAATTCGTCAAATTGTTTGTTTTTTTTTGAAATGATTTCAGCACCTAACGGCACTACACAATAATTTTTCAAATGGAGTTTTTGAGCAAGTCCTTCTGAAATAATGGTGATATTGCTAAAGAATTTAGTATTTAGCCTGATTAACAGGTTATGATATAGCCTTTTAATTTGATTCAAAGATATGGCACTGGATCTTAAATCAAGTATAAATTTTTTTTTTGGAAAGAGTAGTTTAAGAAAAAAACAATAGTCAAAACTTTTTATAATTATCAAGTCAACTTTGTTTGTTTGTAGAAATCGAATCAACTTATAATAAAACAATAGCGCCCGTCCCAAATAGGAAGTGTTAGCGCATATATACACTGATTTAATTTTCTCCTCATGTATTTTTTTTTTGCTGTTATCAAATGAAAAATAAGTAATGTCATAAAGATTTTTTAAATAACAAGCATATTTATAATAATCGGTTTGATAACCGAATTGATTTTTTGTGACAAGCAAAATTTTTTGTGACATTTATTTAAATCCGAGATTCAACAAATTATTACTGACTCCTGACATGTTTTTCAAAAACGACCATAAGTATTTAATTTTATTGATATAAAAAATGGACATTCAGATTCATCCAAAACCCTTGATAATCAAGGAAGTGTCATTTTAAACTGAATGTAGTACCTCGCGTAACCATCTGTTTATAAATACAATATTTGAATTTCCATCATGTCCATTTTATCAAAGTGTGTCAGTCGTCAGTATTATGAATTATTGTTAGAGTTTTAAAGATCTAATCTTTTTTGCAACCCTAAACATCAAGTCAAACAAGTTACCGTTTCTATTAAATCCGATTACGTTTAAACAAATAATAATTATTAACCCTGCATTGTTGAAAAACAACTTATGGGACTTAATTTTGCCTTTTTTGTACAGTGAATTGAACAACAACAGTTCTTTGGCAAAATCAATATTCATATGCGGCTTATTCCGTTTTTGTATAGAACTTGCTGAAACTCTGTATTTAATAGTTGTTTCATTTAAAAAATGAATTTTATTTCCTTCTTTTGTCAGTCTCAAAAATAAAGGTACATCTTCCAACAAACGTAATCTTTCATCAAAACACTTTACGAAATACAGGGTCTTTCTATTTAAGAACAAAGTCGGGGCTAAAAGCCCCCCAGTTCTGTTCAAAAGAAAATGATATTGTTCTTGAGAAGAGCATTTTTTACTGAAAACAAACGCATCACCACAATCAGATACTCCTGTTCTTGAATTATTTTTAAAATTGTCTTTATAGTATTCTACATTTGAGTGTATTACGTTCACCGATTTATTGCTATTTGCAAATTGCATATTAGTCAATATACAATTTTTTTTCAACGCATCATCCCCTGCGATCAACTTGACCCATTCCCCTTGGGAAGCTTTTACACCTCGGTTGCAATTCGCGGGAATCCCAGTATTCTCTTCAACAGTGATCAATCGAGTTTTCACAAATCTTTCCTGGTTTTTCTTCAACCATTTTCGGCAGATAGGTACTGTATCATCTTTGGAGCCATCATCACTGATGATTAGTTCAATATTCTTGTAAGGTTGAATTTTTGCGCTTTCAAGTGTTTCAAGAACATATTTTGCTGAATTGTATGTAATGACAATGATTGAAACGAGCGGATTATAATTCAATTCTTTTCTCACAAAATCTTTTTTAGCTATCATTATCTTTGGACCTAATTGTGATAATTTTTTTCAATATTGGAATTTTTGCAAACTTCCGACAGATCCGATGCTCTTCACCAAGCCGTACGAGCAACTGCCGCAGACAATAAATTCCAACGATAACCGACAATAGACTCCCTGTCACCATGCTCCACAAGTCAGGAAGTATCAAAGCCGAAACAAAAGCAACGAATATTATAAAAAGCTGCGTCAAAATCAAACGTTTAGCCGCCGCACTCCAGGTAAAGTTGATCAAATAACCGGCAATAAGCCGGATACCCAAAACATGAAATACATACATTGAAAAAAAAGCAACAGCTGCGCCCAACAGTCCCCAATAATACAAGCCGGTAATAACTAAAATAATATGAAGGAAATTAAAAAAAACTTGAGAAAGGATAAACCAGTATTTTTTCCCCATAGCCATCTGTACAAACCCCATGGGCCAACTGATCACTCTCAAAAAACATCCCATTACAAACCACCTTAACAACCCTACAGCCGGATAAAATTCTGCTGAATAAAGAAGATAAATGCCAAGAGGGGCAAGTGCGAGTGTTGCGACCAGGGCTGGGGTGGCAAGCAAAAGACCAACCTCGGTTTGTTCATTGACCAGACGGGTCATTTCCCTGGGATCATGAGATAGTTCCGCCAGACGCGGGAAAAAGTCCGCTCCCATGGCAGCTAAAACGAAATTGAGGACATATCCTGATATGGCAAAAGCTGCCTGGTATATCCCCAGGTTGTCTATCCCAAAATCGCGGGTAATTAAAACGCGTATTGCATATGTGGTAGCGGTTGTAGCCACCCCTGAGATCATGAACGCAAAACCTAATCCGACCAAACTTTTGGCCCCGGAAAAGGTCTCCAACCAAGAGATGGGAAGTGACTGCAGAAACACTTTTCTCGAATACCACCAGGCAACGCCAAGTTGAAAAATGGCAATGGCCAGTAAAGCAGGGACTATACCTGAAATCCCTAAGGTTGCATATAAACCGATACTTATCAAAGTTCCGGCCATGGAACTGAAAATCTGGACCCGAACCAGATCTGAGATACGTCGCAATCCTTGGATCACCGCCATCCGACCCTGGGCAACAATAGTTATAAGGATCATCAGGGATAGGCATGCGATGCTCAACGCATAATCGGTGTGACCGAATGTCAGCCTGCTGACAGGAAAGGCCAGCGCTGCCAGACCAACCGCCCCCACCAAACCGGTCATCCAACACATCCGGCGCAAAATGGTTACCGTCCGTGTAATCTCATTTTGGTCTCCTGATCCTGCAGCAACAGCCACATTCCTAACGCCGCTCTGGTTGATACCCAGTCCTGAAAGCTGGATGCCCAACTGGGTTATTGATCGATAGGCTCCGATAAGTCCAACGCCAGTCGGTCCAATAAAGACAGCTGCGAACTTGGTTGATAAAATCCCGAAAATCAACCGGATGAGTTGAGATCCACCGACCAATGAGGATGATTTTAATATTTGGGAATAGGATTTTGAATTATGTGAACTCATAAACTCATATCGTCTTGGGTACAACTTGTTAATACTCGACTATATATTTGTAATATGTGGTGCGTTATTTTTGTTGTGTTGAGATTTAATTTTTTCGTATTCCTGATTAAACTCAGAATAATCAAAAGCATCAAAATTAACTGTTAGAGGCTTTGGTTTTAACTTTAAGTTGGGAATAATATATAGAGCTCTTTGTTTATAGCCTTTTCCAGTTATTTTTTTTGCTATTTTAATTCTATTTATGAAATTTAAATGTTGAGAAATTTTATTTTTTATTGAAGTTGGCTTTGCATAATGGATGCTATTGTTTCGAATTGAAGTGTTCTGCTTCGTTAATTGAATTTTGGTCTTGACGCTAATTAGTTCTTCTTGATCAATAAACTCATTTAAATCATATTTACCATCAGTTAAATCAGTAAAATGTAAAATTTTAACATGGCGGAATTTTGTAATTAAAAAATTGTATAGATATTTATAACGATATATATCGCAATAATTGCTATTTAAAAAACAATTATAATTCTTTTTATATATATAATCTAAATTTTCATATAATTCACAATAATATGAAATTATTGCTTTCTGGGGTTCTCTTAAGGTGAGTACAATATAAGGATTAAAATCAGAAAAATATTCAGCCAATCGGTTAATTCGTTCTTCCCAAGAGAGCTTAGGCGATTCCACAAGAAAGCTCTCTTCGGATAGAAACACTACATTATTATTTTCAAAGTATGAGATTAATTTTTCATGAATATATTTTTTATTGTTATTTCTGCCACTTAGAATATCTTTGTATATTAAAGAACAGATAGACCCATTTTGTTTTGCTCTAGGCTGTTGGATACCACCATATACAAAATTAGGTATATTAAGGTTTTGCAAATAACATTGAAGAGATGTCGTTGCCGTTTTGGGTGGGCCAATATGAATGAATAGTTTTTTATGAGGATTCATAATTATTTAAAGTATCTATTATTTTTTTTCTTTCATTGTTTGAAATAAGTGCGCCGATTGGGAGACTCAACAAATTATGACACAGCCTGTTAGTTGAACAAAAACTTTTTAAAATACTATTGGTATAGGCTTTTTGTTTGTGGGGTGGTATGGGATAATGAATAAACGTTTGAATTCCCTTTTCTTTCAAAAACCTTTGCAGTACATCCCTGTTCTCACATTGCACCACAAACAGATGAAAAACATGTTGATTCTCGCTTTCCCATTCCGGCAACACAATTTTTTCATTGCAAATTCCATTAAGATAGGCTTTGGCAATTTTGCGCCGTCCTTCTATCTCACGACCCAAATTTTTTAGCTTTACTTTTAAAAAAGCCGCCTGAATTTCATCCAATCGGCTGTTGACGCCTTGATAAAGGTTTTCATATTTTTTATGACTACCATAGTTTGCCAATGTTCGAATGGTCTGTGCCAGTTCTTCATCATTGGTGGTGACCGCCCCGGCATCTCCCAATGCCCCAAGGTTTTTTCCCGGATAGAAACTGAATCCGGCCGCATCTCCCCAGTTCCCTGCTTTTCGTCCATTTATTGACGCACCATGGGCCTGGGCCGCATCTTCCAGCACCAGTAGATCATGCCGGTCAGCAATGTCTATAATCTGCGGCATCTCAGCCAAGCGTCCGTAAAGATGTACAGGTAAAATTGCCTTTGTGCGGGGAGTAATGGCTTTTTCCGTCAGTTCAGGTGACAGATTGTAAGTACTGAGATCCGGTTCCACCAGCACCGGCGTCAGTCGGTTTTCCGTAATGGCTAATATCGTTGCAATATAGGTGTTCGATGGAACGATGACTTCATCTCCATCTTTTAATTTGCCCATCTCTTTCCAGGCACGCAGGGTGAGGGTGAGGGCATCCAAGCCATTTCCTACCCCAATACAGTGTTGAGTACCGCAATATTCGGAAAATTCTTCTTCAAATGCACGGACTTCGTTGCCCTGGATATACCACCCACTGTTGACGACGCGATCAAATGCCTGCTCAAAGCCATTGAAATATTGCTTATTGATGGCTTTGAGATCCAAAAATGGAATGACCTGTGGAGAAATTTCGTTTGACCCTGCTCTTTTGTCCGTCTGTTCATCATTATTTGAAGGCTGATCAGTAGTAGATGAAATGACCTCATTATAAAAGAGATCCGGATGAAAGGTCATATCCGGATAGGTTTCAATCATGTCTTGATCCCGCGTCAAAACTTGCCCATCAATGGCCTTTGCGGATGCTATTACTTGAGAATCTTCGATATCTCGATAATCGATTTCAATATATGAGGGAGTTTTGGCAATTTTGACGGTGGAGAGAAGATCTTTAATCGCCAATTCAATAAGCACTTTGATCTGTTTTGAGGTCATCTTATGAGAAAGGGTCGATTTGAACTCATAACGGAGAATAAAGGCAATATTGTCCAGTGAAGAAGAACTGATGTAAATATCTGACTGTTGTTTTTTCAGATAATCAACCACGCATTTTGAATTAGGGTATCGCTTGCACCGCTCATCTGAAAGCAAATCAATAACAATATTATTGTCTAATAAAACAGGCTTCATCTATATTTCTCCGCCAGATATTGGCCCCGGTCATCGGCATATTGATCACTCTGATAATAAGCCTCATCATATTTGGACAACCCCTCGGCAACCAAGTCGCGCCAGTTTTTCATTAGATAGTCGTCGGAAATAAGTTCACGGTTATCAGGTTCAGAGATTGATGAATGCGCATCTTTCTTGTTCTCATCCAACACTTTTGCTACAACCTCAATCTGCATGGACTCAAGATTCTCATATTCCTTTGGAATTTTGATCATACCGTTTTGCACTTCGGCTTCAAATTTTACGGCAATCATCATGCACCTCTTTTTAATCCTAAAAATTGATCATAATCTCGAATGTATTCATATTCATCGTAAAGCAGTGATGCCAAAACAAGGCAGTTGGCTCCAGAAGAAAAGTTGTGCAAATCTCGCCAGATCAATTTGGGTATATAAAGTCCTTTGTAGGCACGATCCAACCGAACGGTTTTCTTTTCTTTGCCATCATCAAGGGTAACATCAAAAGCACCCATGACTGAAACATACAGTTGCTGAAGATTTTTATGTGCATGCCCCCCTCGCTTCTTACCTCCAGGGATATCATACAAATAATATGTGCGAACAATGTCAAACGGAATATGATCTTGATTATATATGGGAGTCAAGGAACCCCGTCGATCATAAAAGCGAGGTAGTTCTATCAACTTGCAATCATAAATGGTTGTACTCATTTCCCCTCCCGCATCAACATCTTGTATGTATCGTAATCTCGAAGATAATCTTCCTTTTCATATGGGCAGGACGCCAGCACATAGGCCACGGCATTGGTGGAAAAATTCTGCATCCGCCGCCAGATCATGTTGGGAACGTATAGCCCGTGATAAGGTCGGTTTAGATGAACAATCTTCTGGGCACTGCCGTCATCCAGCATCACGTCAAAGCTACCGGACAAGGCAATGATCACTTCGCACTGTTCCCGGAAGGCATGGGCGCCGCGTTGCTCTCCCCCCGGTACATCATAGATCCAGTAAACCCGGGCTATTTTGAAAGGAATGTGCCGCTCCTGCTCGATGAATGTCAGGTTACCCCGGGGATCCAGGATTTTTGGGAACCTGATCAGGGAGGTGTCATAAACACTGGTGACATACTGCTGCTTATTTGTCTTGTTCATTATCAGTTACTCCGACATATCGGTGAATACTGGCCGGGTTGCCATAAATCACGGCATTGGGCGGCACGTCCTTTGTAACTACGGCCCCGGCCCCGACCATGGCATTCTCACCGATTGTGATCCCGGGAAGCAGGGTAGCGTTGGCACCGATACTGGCTTTCCGGCAAATATGAATTGTCATGAATTTTTCCGGAAACTGCCTGCTGCGGGGAAAATGATCATTGGTAAACGTAACTCCCGGGCCGATAAACACATCATCCTCGATCCTAACCCCATCCCATATGTGGACACCAGATTTGATGGTGACCCGATCGCCGATAACTACATCATTTTCAACAAAGGTCTGGTCACAAATGTTGCAGTCTTTTCCGATTCTGGCACCCGGCAAAATATGGGAATAAGCCCAGATACGCGTACCGGAGCCAATGTCCTGAGATTCCAGAAGGGCAAAATCATGAAGCATTACCCCCCCCCCCCCCGAATTATCAATACTGTTCTGCTGATCATTTTGAACCCACTGATTGGTAATTTCATCCGGATAACCCCGATGGAAATGGCCGGTCCAAGGATACGCCGGTTTGCCGGAGCCGTCCCGGAGTTTCATGTCTGACGCCGGACCAAAAATTCTTGCTGGTACGCCACCTACAATCATGCCTTCGGGTACATTCCTGGTTACCAGTGAATGGGCGCCCACAAGTGAATGGGGTCCAACGATAACGCCGGGAAGGATAACAGACATGGTTGCAACAATGGCATAATCTTCAATAACCGATCCTATTAATGTTTCGCTGGGCGGAGTGGGATCATTGGTGAGCACCACATAGGGAAACAGCCACACAAAGCTGCCGATCCGAGATTTTTTCCCGATATGCACATTGGAATGGCAGCGCACATAATCACCTATGGTACAGTCCCCTTGGATGTCGCATAATGTACCGATCTGAAAATTTTCTCCGGCACAGGTATTTTCTCTTACCGTTACCCGGTGCCCAGTCACCAACCGGGCTCCGAATTTTGAACCAGTATAGAAAATTGAATGGGATCGGATCAAAGATTCGGCTCCGATCGTAAGCGAAGGGTTTTCCACAAGTTTAGTTGGATAGCCGATTTCACAATATGCGTCAATGTTTGTGTTGGGCCCGATTTTAACTCCATAATAAATGGTAGTATGTGAGCCTATTTTGGAATCGCTACCGATCACCACTTTTTCCCCCGCAGACCCGTCGGTTTCTTTCCCAATGACTGCGCCGGGAAAAACTTCAACCCCGTCCTGAATACACACTCCGTCATTGATTATCACATAAGGGTGAATAGTGACATTTTTTCCAATAGTGGCACGATCGCTGATAACGGATAATTTGCTAATCATAATGGATTAAACCTTTTTAAAATTGTATCCACGGATGAACTTTTCCCCAATTGCATCAGATATTTCCCATATCCGTTTTTCAAAAGCGGGGCTGCAAGTTCTTCTAAGTCAGACATGGTGATATATCCCTTGCGCAGTGCCACTTCCTCCACACACCCCACTTTGAGTCCTTGGCGTTTTTCGATAGTTTCGATAAAAGCTCCGGCTTCCAGGAGGGATTCATGAGTGCCGGTATCCAACCAGGCAAATCCGCGGCCCAATAGCTGAACTTTGAGCGTGCCCCTGGCCAGATACACATTGTTAATGTCCGTGATTTCAAGCTCGCCTCTGGGAGATGGTTTCACGGAATGGGCAATCTCTACCACATCATTGTCATAAAAATAAAGCCCTGGCACGGCAAAATTAGATTTGGGATGAGCAGGCTTTTCCTCGATGCTCAGCACCCGGCCGGTTTCATCAAAATCCACCACCCCATACTGCGATGGATCATTGACCCAATAGCCGAACACAATACCGCCCTCGGTGAGTTGTGTACATTTTTGAAGCATGGGCTGAAATCCCTGTCCGTAGAACAGGTTGTCCCCGAGGATGAGGCACACGGAATCAGACCCGATAAAAGATTCCCCCAGAATGAATGCCTGGGCAAGCCCTTCGGGTTTAGGCTGTTCAACATAAGAGATGGAAATGCCCCATTGGGACCCATCCTTGAGCAGTTTTTGAAAGCGTGGCAGGTCCTCAGGATCAGAGATCAGCAGAATATCCCTGATACCTGCCAGCATCAGGACCGACAGGGGATAGTAGATCATTGGTTTGTCATACACCGGCAGGAGCTGTTTGGAGCCTGCTATGGTGAGGGGGTATAGGCGCGTGCCGGAACCGCCTGCGAGGATGATGGCTTTCATATTCGGGGTCCGGGGTCTTTTGTTAGGTACCAGTTGAGGGTTTTTTGGAGGCCCTGGTTAAATGTGTGTTCGGGGGTAAAGGCCAGTTGGGTTTGGATTTTGGTGGCATTAATGGCGTAGCGGCGGTCGTGGCCTTTGCGGTCCGTGACATGGGTGATCAGGGTGCTGGGGTGGATGCTGCGGGTGCAGGGGCAGTCCGGGTATTGGGCGGCCAGGCCGGGGTCGGCTGTGAAAGCGTTGTTCATCAGGTCACAGACCATGTGGATAATGTCCAGGTTGGTTTGTTCGTTGTTGCCGCCGATGTTGTATACTTGACCGGACCTGCCTTTTTTCAGGATCAGGTCCACGCCCTGGTTGTGATCGTCCACGTATAGCCAGTCCCGGATCTGCTGTCCGTCTCCGTAAACCGGGATGGGTTTGCCGGCAAGGATGTTTGTGATCATAAGCGGGATCAGTTTTTCCGGGAACTGAAACGGGCCAAAGTTGTTGGAGCAGTTGCTGATGGTGGTTTCCAGGCCGAAAGTTTTGTGGTACGCCCGGACCAGGTGGTCGGAGGCGGCTTTGCTGGCGGCATAGGGGGAGTTGGGCGCATAGGGCGTATTTTCCGAAAACGGCGGGTCGTCGGGTTTCAGGCTGCCATACACTTCGTCTGTGGAAATGTGGTGGAACCGGTGCCGAGGCTGGGGATATTTGTTCAGCCAGATATTTTTGACCGCCTTGAGCAGGGTGTGGGTGCCCACGATATTGGTTTCAATGAAGGCATCCGGGCCCTGGATGGAGCGGTCCACGTGGGATTCAGCGGCAAAATGGACAATGGTGTCGATGTTGCGGGTGGAAAGCAGGGTTTCCACCAGGGACTGGTCCAGGATGTTGCCGTGGACAAATTCAAAGTTGGGGCTGGCTTCGGCCTGCCGCAAATTGTCTCGGTTGCCGGCATAAGTGAGCGCATCCAGGGCAATGATGGGGTCGGCTGGATGGTTTTTGAGCCAGTAGTAGACGAAGTTGGTGCCGATGAAGCCGGCGGCGCCGGTAATGAGTAGGTTCATGGGTGTTGGGTGTTGGGTATTTGGTTTTGGGTTATGCATGCTGGGTTGTCTGCTTTTTGGACTGGGGTCTGGCTGGCAGCGTTAACCAATAACACAAGTCTGACCTTTTGGACTTTGATGCCGGTGTGGGGGATTATGTGATCTATCAGCCGAACTGTCTGGAGACTACTGTTTGAATATCACTGATCAAAGAACGGTAGAACGTTTAGTTTTTTGTGAATTCAAAGGACACCGCCACATGGCTCTGGGCCGCCAGATTGTACACCTCATCGGGCTGCACCTGCTGCAAAATGCGAATGAGGTTGGTGGAATCGCTGATATCCTCCCAAGGCTAAAGCTCTTGGGGTTCCAACATGGAACTAAAAAGGTTGTGGTTTAATTATGCCGAAGCAAAATCATTTACCACATCAGGCCGGGCTTTCTAACCCAGTCCGGTTTAACCGGGGCATGTCAGGTGCCCCTTGCCGAGAGGCATTTAGCCCAACGGCAGCGATGTTGGCGGCAGCATTTACGTCAGCATTGACTTGAAAATTGCATGCTACACATCGGAAATTAGCTTGATTAGGACGATTGGAACGAGAAATATGACCGCATTTACTGCACATACGGCTGGTATTCCGAGGATCGACAAAAATGACCTCAACGCCAATGCGTTCAGCTTTATATTTTACAAAATCAACAAGTTGCCTGAAAGCCCAGGACGCCATCATCCGATTGAATCGTTTGGAGCCTCTGGCACGTTCACGGATGCCTTCGAGTTCTTCAAAACAAATAACCGGATTGGTATATTGAGATGCAATATCAACAATCTCTTTGCTTATTTTATGGTTCTGACCGGTCATCCACCGTCTTTCACGGCCTCTCGATTTTTTGACCTTATCAAGCCTGTTGTGTCTCTGGTAGCGTTTACGAATATCGGCAAAGTGTTCCCGCTTATGTCGATTCCCCTTACCATTGAAGATACGAACGGTGCCGAGAGCGAAAACCGTGGCAATACGGACAATTCCAAGATCAACACCAATAAAAGTTTTATCATCGGAACGTCCGGCAGGTGTCGTTTTGATTGGAAGCATTGCATACCATTTGCTCTTCTTTTAAAACAATTTTGCGTCACCCTTGATCGCCTTCATTCTATCCCGGAGTTTTTCAGGAACAGAAAGAGGCAACCAAGTATAATTGCCGCGCTTACCGGTAGAACAACGCAAAATCACTTCATGGGGGTCTGACCCAGACAAGCCTTTGTTATTAGAGATAAAATGCTTTAAAAAACCTCGATTTTATCTCTTAAAACCCACTTTTGGGGGTCAAAAACAGCATTTTAAGGATCACTTGGGCAGAGAACATGATCCAGAGCTTTGGCCAGGGCTTTGCGGGCACGGGGTTCACCGTGGACCAGGGTAATTTTTCTGGGTGGTTCGGGCATGGAGTTCACCCAGTTGACCAGCATATTTTGATCGGCATGGGCAGAGTACCCGGATAGTGTATGGATGGCTGCCTTCACCGGCACCTTTTTTTCCATCATGGCACGGCCCGGGGTGCCCTTGGCCTGGTATCCCACAAAAAAGAGGTCATTTTTCGGGTCCTGCAGCCCCTGCTCCAGGTGATCGACGATGCGGCCGCCGGTGCACATGCCGGACATTGGGAAAGCCATCTTTTCTGATTATAACGGATTTGGGGGACTGAGTCGGGGAGCGATGAAATAGGCTGAAAAAATTCATTTCCTGAGTTATGGTTGAAGTGCGAACAGCAACTATAACTCGATGATCAAGTTTTTGCTAATTTGCCCAACTTCAGCGTTGGAAAAAGTTTTTAATCCTCAAAATATGTTGTATATTCATTCGGTTAAAAATTGTTTCAGTCTTGAATTTGAACAAATCCCCTAAAAACTTGATGATCGAGTATAACAACTAAGGAAAATTATGAGTCCTGCCTCTAACATCGCTCCCCGACTGAATCGAACTATTTGTATGCACGTTTGTCAAGCACAATATTACAGCATCATTCAACATGCCATCCAATTTCGGATAATATTAGACATGGTACTCCCCATTCGCTCATTTGATATAAAGTATTTCTAAATTTCAAGTTGCGTATAAATAGAAGAGTCTAATCCCAATTTTTGGATAATTTGTTTTTGCAGATTTGATAATGGTTTCAATGAACGCATAATAACATTCCCTGCCATGTCGCATATAATAGTAAGGTTAACTTTCGAGAAAGCCTTTAAAATTTTTTCCGCAGAAGGTTTGGCTGTAGTCTTTTTATGGTTTTCAGGATGCATATCAGGTAATTCAGTCTTTTCTTCTTTCAATGAGCGTCGAACAACAAATTCTATAAGAGTCAATACCCTTACACACAGGGTGAGTAGATATGTCATACCTTCAATCTGATCATCTTTTTTAACAAACAACGGCGCTATGTTAAGACGACTTTTTAGCCTGCCGAAAATACGTTCAACTCGATATTCATTTCTATATGACAAAATAGCATCATGCAGGGAAAGCTTATCAAAATCCACCTCTGTGACGAATGCTTTCCAGCCAAACCGGGTTTTTTCATCGGCGATTTTTTTCTGATTTCTTTCAACAGAAGTAATCTGATAACGAACTTTCTCTACAACGATGGTTTCCCGGTTAACGCCACCCCTGCCTTTACCGACGTACTTCATTTTTTGTTCTACCTGTTTTTCAAACTGGGCTTCCAGCAGATCCTCAACGTTATGGGCTTTGATTATTTTGGCAATCGCCGCCACAAGTTCAGCCTCATCGCTTATTTGACGTCTGCCTCGCCCTGGTAAAGGAGTTAATTTTTCAAGTTTTTCTTTAGCTTTTGTCAACCGAATATTGAGACCGGCTGACTGTTGCCTGGCATGAGCAGGGGAATGAACGACGAACACACGCTCCGGCCAGGTTATTTCTTCAGCCTTTTTTTGAAAAGTCTGAATGCGGCTGAACTCATATCCTTTGGCTGCCAGAACTACTATTCCTTTATAGTTCTCTCTGAACACAGGAATCAAGATTTTTTCCTGATCTTTGGAAATACCTTCATTGATCCATGTTTTCATTTCATCAGCAGTTTTACCGGTCAAGGGCAGCGGGCATAAATAATGATGCCCTGACGATAGCAAATGAGCCCGGGTCTCCAGTGCACTCATTTTACAATCACCTGAGAATAATAATCCATTTTTTTTAAGACTGTCACTGACGCGGCTTATCAGCGGAATATATAATCCATCGTCTGCCTTTTCACCAGAAACGACGTCAGAAGCCAACGGCATTCCCAAAGGGTCCAAGGCAGCACTCATCAATTTTATCTGAGGTAACTTCGTATTGTCTTTGCTATGACCAAACTGAACCAATCCATCTTCTGTGATTGCCTGGTCCGCACTCACAGTCGTTGCATCACATCTGATTGTTTCAGGCTTCAGATCATACACCTCTATTGACTGTTTGTTGAGATCATCTTCTATCTTTGACCAGTATTCACGATTGCTTAAATGTTTCAAAAGATGGGCTAAACGATCATCACTGAAATCCAGCGCCACTATTGGCCGGCCTGCTATGCACAGCAAGGTATTTTGCATTTCTTCCACATATTCACTCATTGATACTTTACGGTGGTCGCCTTCAGTCAGAATATAGGCCATCCATATGACTGTGGTCCATCCCCAGCTAAGGTCTCTTTGATTTCCATGTCTTGGAATATGTCTGTCTATGATTTCCGGAATACCCATTCTGAGCATTTGTGCTATGAGCAAAGGCACATCATCCACTCGTTCCGTAATAATCTGAAGTTTGTCTTTGTTGAAAATCTCTTCATCTTTTGATGTCGAATCCGTTGTCATTTTAGCACCTTTAAGTTAAAAGAAAGGAAACTACAGTCGAATTTTTTACAAAAGTATGATGAGTTTTAACTATTGCAAGCCCTCCATGCAAAATTAACTTTTTCAGATTTAAAATGAGCGAATGGGGAGATGGTAATCAAGGAGCATCCTAATATTTTTCCGCCTGAAATCGCCTGCGGATACACAATGAAGGAGATCAGAGTCTCAAAAAAACTGAAATTAAAAATCAGAAGAATAGTCATAGCTGGTGTCAGTTACACAATAAGGCCGTCTTTTGCCATGCCCTATATGACTGGTTTTGTGAAAGATGTTGAAAAACCGTTATTTTTGCGTAAGTTTGCTGTTCCATTTTGGGCTCTGAGCCACTGTTTCGGGAAAAATCCCATGTATTGGTATCGTCTTGAAGCAACTATTGGCCGGCACAGCCTCGTAGGAACCACTATCAAGTCCCCAGAGAAATTACCCCAGCACCTTTCTGCTGATGAAAAACATACCCGCCTTTTGGGAGAAAAGACCTATATTGCCACGACGGTCGGAAATAACTGTATTTTAGGAGCCAGTGTTTCGGAAACAGCATCCGGTAAAGATCTTCAAAAAGCATACGGTGTTTTTAAAGAGGAGGCTGAATGCATTAATCCGGAATATCAGCCGGATACTGTCAATACCGACGGATGGCGGTCAACGCAGAAGGCCTGGAAAAAGCTGTTTCCCAAGATAGCCGTGCTATCCTGCTTTTTGCACATTTTTATTGGCATACGTGATCGCTCACGCAAAAAATACAAGGAGCATTTTCTGGATGCGGCTACCAGATTATGGGATTGCTTCAGGGCAGAGTCCAAAAGATCATTCTCACAAAGAGTTCGGAGGCTTTCCGAATGGTGTCGAAATACGGAGAATGAAGTTCCAGACGTCATTTCAGTTAAAATCAAGAAGCTTAGGGATAATCTTCCACAGTTTTCCCAAGCCTATGATTTTCCTGGCGCACATAGAACGAGCAACATGGTTGACCGGCTGATGCAACGGATGGATCGTCATTTATTCAGTACCAAATATTTTCACGACACTATGAAATCTGCCAATCTCAGCATACGTGCCTGGGCGCTTATCCAAAATTTTGCCCCGCTCAATCCATGGACGGTAAAGCACAAAGGCCATGTGAGTTCTTTTGAAAGAATTAACGGATTTCAGTACCACGAAAACTGGCTTCAGAACCTTTTGATTTCGGGTTCATTGGGAGGCTTACGGACGGGTCCCCCAAATCCGTTATAATCAGCATCTTTTTTATAACGTTTCTACAGATTCTTTATGAAGTCAGTCACATTTAAGCCCGCCTGTGATATGATCGCTCTTAAAAGCCCTGGTGCTAATTCCTTATGATTCGGGATTGTTAGAGTCGGCCGATTCTGATGCCTGAGAATGATATGACTTCCTGTTTGACGAGCAATCTGATATCCTAATTTCTTAAACGCATTTACTGCTCTCTTCCCGGAGACATTCCCAAGCCTACCCAACGGCTATCTCTCCTATGAAGCTTTCTTCCGGCAAGTGATATGACCTGTCTTCTGCGGACTTTTCGCATTCAACCTCTATATAGGCATTGATGGCATCTTTTATGTTCTGTTTGGCGTCCTCCATGGTTCTACCCTGGCTGACACATCCCGGTAAATCCAGTGCATCCGCAACATATCCTCGATAATCCGAATCATAATAAAAATAAACTCGATATTTCATATTTTACCTCCTTGGGTGCCTATCGGGGTCATGAGTTTTTTGCTCTTATAGTCTTTTGATCGGGGTCGGGCCACACCAATAAACTCCGAACTGTCTGATTTTTTTTGCTGTTGTCATGGCGATCTCCCCACCTTTTTCTGAAATACGGGCAACAGAATCGACAAGTTTGTCCGTTTCTATTTCTGTTGCCTGTAAAATATAGTTTATCACAGCTTCAAGAAATTTCAATCCCTGCTCTTCCTGGAAATACGCACGCCCGATTTCAAGAAACTGCACCAAATGATGCTCCAGCTTTTGCTGATCAAATATATTTTTCATGATCAGTAATGCAGTCCGTAGCGATGTCAGTTCAAATACGCTCTTTTTTATGGTTTCATCTCCTGCCCCAGGCGGTGGGCCAGGACTTTTTGGGCATGGGGTTCTCCGTGGACCAGGGTTATTTTCCCCGGGGGCTTGGGCATGGATTTCACCCAGTTGACAAGGGTATTTTGATCGGCATGGGCAGAGTAACCGGACAGGGTATGGATGGCGGCCCTGACCGGTATCTTTTTTTTCAACATGCGGCGGCCAGGGGTGCCTTTTGCCTGGTATCTCACAAAAAAAAGATCATTTCTGGGATCTTCCAGCCCCTGTTCCAGGTGATCCACAATGCGGCCGCCAGTGCACATGCCCGATCCTGCAATGATGATGGCCGGTCCCTTTATCTCCATGAGCTGTTTATGGTCCCGGTATTTTTCCACGCTGTAAAGGTTTTTAAAATCCAGGGGATGGTCGCCTAATGCCTTAAGTTTCTTTGCCTCATCATCCCAGAAGTTCTCAAGATCGGCATAAATTCTGGTGATCTTAAGGCCCAGGGGAGAGTCAATGAACACCGGTACTTTGGTTTTGATGCGGTCCAGTTCATAAATCAGCTCCTGGGTGCGGCCTAACGAAAAGGCAGGGATGTAGACAATGCCCTTGTCTGCCAGGGCTTTTTCCAGAAGACGCTCCAGGGTGGCAATGCGCTCTTTTCGGCTGGTGTGATTTCTGTCTCCATAGGTGGATTCCAGTATCAGGTGATCACAGGATGGCGGAGGGTCCGGGTCCGGCAGGATGGGGGTGTCTGTGCAGCCCAAATCTCCGGAAAAGATGATGGTGTATGGATTTTGGGTACTGGGTGCCGGTTTCTGGGGAAAGCAGAGGCGGATAAAGCAGGAGCCCAGGATATGCCCGGCATTGTACAATTGGAAACTGATTTTCTTTTTCAGGGTGAATTCCTGGTTCAGCTCAAAGCCCCAGGCAAGGTCGTCGATGGTCTGTTCCAGCTTTTTTATCTGCCAATGTGTTCTGCCGGTGAAGGAAAGCGCATCGTGAAGCATGGGCAGCAGCAGTGCTTTTGTCGCATGGGTACAGAGGATCTCCCCTTTAAACCCGGCATCAATGAGATCCGGTACCCGGCCCATGTGATCAATGTGGGCGTGGGTCAGAAACAGATAGTCGATCTCTCTGGGCTGCACCGGGAACCGGTCAAAGGGCAGTTCCGGGTCATGGCCCTAGGCCATGCCGCAGTCCACCATTATATTAATCCCCGGAACCTGCACCAGATGGCAGGACCCAGTGACACAGTTTTTGGCTCCTATATGCGTTATTTTGATGGGGTCAGACATGTTGATAGCTCATAGCTGATAGAAAATGGAAATTCCTATATGTTGATATCGTTCACCTGAAATATCGGGGTTCTCTATTGCCTGAAAATCAAAATAAACGTCTTCCAGAATAATTGGGGAAATCGGCAATGGAATTTGTTTTACTACCCGGACAATTATGTCTTTCTTTGCCTTGATTGATGGCGGGATCCGGAAAACATTTTTTTTGATCTTCGCATATCTTTGATGAACATCGTTGGCTTTTTTCAGACAAGCCCGACAGATCACTTTAGATGCAGGAGCATTTTTACCACATACCTTGCATGTCGGTATGGACTGTTTTCTATTCAGAAACCTTGGTTTCCGATACCTTGTCTTTCGATGTCTTTTCGATCTTCGATATTGCCTTCGCGTATCCAGTTTTGATTTAATATCCGAACGTAAAGCCACCTCTTGTTGTTGTTGAAACAATGATTGACCATGTGGGATACCGCGGCAATACCGACATGGATTCCTCCGTCATCAATGCCGACCGTCACAGGCTGTATGTGTGCCGTGGTCTCATAAAGCAGTTGAACGGCAAACGGAGTTCTTTGGATTACTTTTGCCTTTCCTTGTTTGAGCAAAATTCTGGCATTTGCCGGATTTGTCGGCATCACAGCCATTTGCCTGATTGTGATTTGACATACACTTTGGAGTTAAAAGCGGTTAAGGATATCACTCTTTCAGTACTCTCCGTGTCTTCCGTGGTCATAGCTTCGCCCTGTCGGTTACATGCAGGTGGGCATGTGACCGATTGGGGACAAAAAAAGACATTACATCAATTTTTCAGAACCTAATTAATTTTACGGAGAAAATTATTTCTAAATATTTAATAATATTAGATATTTAGAAAAATTAAGTACAATAAGTACAATATTCTTGGGGGAATTTAAAACATATCATGGTTAATGTAAAGGGATTTTTTGATTTTAGCAGTCCATGTGGGGGGCAGGCTTTCCTTATTATATGCGAAGTCGAAAGTGAAGATCCTGGTAAGCTTTTTTATCCGGGGCAAGCTCCAGGGCCTTGGTGGCCAGAGACAAGGCGATGGCGCGCTCGGCGATTTGTTCATAAGCCAGAGCTGCCTGGTAGGCGAAGTCGGCCCGGTTGGGTTTTAAGGCAAAGGCGGCTTCCCAGTCTTTGGCGGCGGGTTGGAATTGCTTCCGGCGCCACCTTGTCCAGGCACGAAAATTGTAATATCCGTAGCTTTCATCGGCATAGGTTTCCATGGCCCGGGAGACGGCAAGTTCGGCGGCAGCGTATTTTTTCCGAGTGTTCAGGGCCCGGGCAAAGAGATAATGGGTTTTGTGGTTGTATGGGTCGAGGCGGGTGGCCTGTTGAGCCATCACCTCCATGGTGTCCCAGTCTCTTTCTTTTTGGGCGATTTTTGCCCTTAACATGCAGGCTGGGGCCGTGGGCGAGGCGTCAATGATCTGTCTGAGTTTTGCTTTGGCCGAAAAGACCTGGTCCATGTCCAGGCAGCATTGGGCCGTCACAAGATTCAGGGCAGGGATGGAGAGGTGGGACTGGGCCAGGTACTCGGAAAAGGACAAAAAGGGGATCGGTGCCCCCTGGGACTTGAACACCCTGTAAATCCGCCAGAGGCTCTTTTCCTTGGATTTTGATGTTTCCAGGATTTTGACAAATACGGGAAAACTTTCCTCATACCGGCTGTCCTGGACCAGCATGGATCCCAGGTGGAGAAAATCGTTTGCTCTGTTGGCGCCGGGATCATGGGCAAGGCAGGTTTTAAACCAGGAAATGGCTGCTGTGAGGTTCCCTTCGTCCCTGTAAATCCGGGAGAGTGCGGCCAAGGCCTCTCTGGGCCGGATATTTTCCTCAACTGCCTGCTCCAGGCCCTGGATCATGGAGGAAACCAGCGCCGGGGTATAAAAGGATTCTTTTTTTAAACTTCGGTAAACAGGGGGGTAAAATCGGGAATTCGGGGTCTGACCCAGTTAAGCATTTATTATTTAAGCTTAATTGCTTTAAAAAAGGTCGATTTAAGCTCTTAAAGCCCACTTTTGGGGGTCAAAAACAGCAGTTTAAGGTTCACCTAACAGAAAGCTGGGGTCAGGCTTGGCTTATTGGTGTTTTTGGGTGGTAACGTATAGGGGGGCGTTGACCCAAAGGGGTGTCAAGCTTGAGTTATTGACATTATCGTTGGGGTTTAAGGGTTTGCGTTGGCTGGTGGCGTTAACGCCAATAACATAACCTTAATACGGGGTCTGACCCCGCTAAATTACTGTTATTAAAAACGAATTGCTTTAAAACAACTCAATTTCATTATTTCATTTCTTAAAACCCACTTTTAGGGGTCGAAAACAACATTTTAAGCATCTGATTCGGTCATCATCTTCACAAGGGTTCTGGCTCTTTGGCCTACTTGGGTGTACCAACGGGAGTCTTTCATCTCTGCAGCGGCTTGAATAAAGTTCTGCTCATTCACGGCTTGGATCATTTTCTTGAAGTTTCGGAATCGGTTGGGACCAAGGTTGAAGCGCATGTCCACCAGGACCCGGCGGGCGGGTTCCGGCAGCAGATCAAAGGTCTGGAAGATGGTTTTCAGATCTTCAATACACTCCTGGATATCATTTTCTAACAACATCACCGCTTCTTTTTCCGTAATTCCTTTGTCCTCAAGATTCCTGCCGATGCCGATGGTCAGCTTACCAGCTGTGCAATGGTAGGGTTTAAATCTCAAACCTTCGTGCTTTGTCAACTGATCAGTGAGCTTCTCATAAAATTGTTTTTCGGTGTTCATGGCTTCCCTCCTGTGAGACACGCTTGGCTTATGGGCTTTATTGATGAATGTCAGGACAAAATCTCCGGGGTGTTTTCTTTGCGGTTGCTGCGCCAGGCCCACCATCCAACCACGGGAAGGGTGGCTCAGCCCAAGGTATCAATAACGGCCATGCCGTTCACCGCTTTGCCCACATCCTTAAAAATGGTGTCCCTGAAGAGCTAGCCCCGGCCTTTGCCGTATTTGTTAAAAGACTTCCTGGCCAGTTCGTTTGATTTCATCAATCAACATCCCACCGTCTGCATAATCCCCTGGAGTAAACGGTATGGGTTCAATCCGACTGTCTATTCCACGTCTCAACGGGACAATGCGCCTTCTATCAAGGTATCTGTCCCCTTTAAATACCGATGAAATAACGGCAATATCAATATCGCTGTCTTCCCTTGGTGTTCCTTTTATATAGGAGCCGAATAGCAGCACCTTTTCAACCGGAATATTATTTGCTTTTAATCGACCAACATATTGTTTGATCAAATTGACGACGGAAGCCTTTGAATCAACCATTTTTTAACCCTCTCAATTTCATAGAGTTTCTTTTTTGTAAAAGACATGGTGCATTTTTTATGAAACAAAAATTTTTGATCTGGATATCTTGCTTCAAGATTGAAATCAGATACTTCCTCAAGCAGTTCCAGCATTTCTTCATTGAGTTCCAGTCTTGCTTTTTCCGAAAGATACACAAGGTTGTGGGAGAATGGCGGAGTCTTATCATGCTTATTTGTAAAAATGGCCTTTAATATTTTTTCAACGGTTAAATGACCAAAGAACAAGGCATATGCGTAATCTTTTTTCTCAAACAAATGCCTGGCTACTCCCCAATCCTGGTCAGCGCTTGTGAGCCAATATTTTATTTTGTCTTCTTTTGCCATTAAAGGTCATTTTCACATTTTAGGATCATACATTTTGGGGTCAAAAACAGCCGTTTAAGGTCAGTAGAGCTGGGGTCAGGCTTGGCTTATTGGTGTTATTAGGGGGTAAAGTATGGATATTTTGTATTGTCTGAGCTGGAGCTTCCTGCTTTGTCGAAAAATTTACTCTTTACCATTGGAGTCAAGAAGGTGCAGGGGAATATCAATATCTTCATCAGCTTTTGGGTAAGGATACCTCCTGCTTTAGCGGGAGGAGGAATTGCTTGCTCTTCCTCTTTTAGTTAGTTGTAATTATATCCATCACGACCATGTATGATCTGACAGTGTTTATGACTAATGCCTTGTGTCGTTATCTTGTTGTTTGTTATATTAAAAAAGCCTGTCGCTCGAACAGCAACACGTCCTTTATAGTAACCTATTTTCTTACCTTTCGGTACAATTGCGGTAACAATATCACCTGTTCTAAATCCCTGCACACGACTCGCTTTTTTTTGCGCCAGTACGTTGGAATCCATACTTGTTCACTCGGCACATTTGACGACTGCCATGCCCTGTTGCGCTTATTGTTAAGAAATGAGTCTTAAATAACTTGCCCATTTTAAAACAGGTGACCATTGTAGGCTGTACGTTTGAGAATTCTAATTGGGCATCTTATTTCGTGCTCATTCCTAAGGGGGTTAATTTACGAGGGATAAATACTTTTTCACCCGATTCACCGACACAAGCTGCATCGGCACTGGTTCAGTTGAATAGGTAATCAGCTAAATCTGGACAGTCTTTAAAATCAAGGCTTTCAGAACAGCTTGAATCATCTTGATAAATCACATGCGTAGGAAATAGGCTTGTTTTTGCCCATTTTTACACACTAAATAAGAATATTTATCAATATTTTCAGAAGTATACATTACCTATTCAACTGAACCAGTGCCCAAATGTTTGTATCGATAAAATATGTCGCTTCCGGGTCTATTTTAAAAGCGCTCATAAATTTCTTTTCTCAACAGAGGCGAAAACTGTTTTGATTTAATAGGATTTAACAACAACTTATCAATAATATCCGTTTGCCTGGCTTTTTGCTCACTTAAAATAATAACCTTTACAGTCTCCCCGGTTCTTTGTCTGAATTTGTCAGGAATACGAATAAGCCCGTTTCTAATTTTAGCTTTAAACTCTATGGCTTCCATGGCACGCCTCCTCAAAGTAATATCGGGCTAATATCGGGGTCGGGCCACACCAACAAACTGATCTATCAATTCTTCGGACAATCCCTTTTTTCGGGCATTTCGTACCAGGGAAACCATCGTTTGTTGGCTGCCTTTCTGAAGCCCTTTCTGCCTGATTTTTTCTGCTGTTGTCATGGCGATCTCCCCACCTTTTTCTGAAATACGGGCAACAGAATCGACAAGTTTGTCCGTTTTTATTTCTGTTGCCTGTAAAATATAGTTTATCACAGCTTCAAGAAATTTCAATCCCTGCTCTTCCTGGAAATACGCACGCCCGATTTCAAGAAACTGCACCAAATGATGCTCCAGCTTTTGCTGATCAAATATATTTTTTATTGGAATACGCAGAAAGGTCAACAAAAACAAATTCAAAATCCGGAATATATGGTTTTACAGCCACAGGAAAATTTTCAAACCGGGATGACAAGGTACTCGGATTCCAGGATTTCCGGCCATGATAAAGCACAATGGGAACCACCGGTATTCGAGGTTGTTTCTGCTTGATGCTGTTTTCCCAGAGGTTTCCCATGTAGCGGAGAAGCTGGAACTGCAAATTGTTGTCAGGACTGCTTTTATGTTCAAAAAGCAGGGCTATCTTAATTTGAATGCCGGATATCCGACAGGTATAGACGGTGTCGGTAAAGTTTTCCGCCAGTTCGGTATCAACATGAGATCCCTTTTCAATGGTGAGCGTACTGAAATCCATCTCCACTGCCAATTCAGGGGGGAGTGTGTGCTTGACAAAGTCGGCAGCATGCTCACGGATTGAAAAAGTCTGTTTAAAAAACAAGTCGTGGTGGCCCATGTTTATCCTTTAAACTATTCTGATTATAACGGATTTCTAGTGGTCATTTTATCTCCTGCCCCAGGCGGTGGGCCAGGACTTTTTGGGCATGAGGTTCTCCGTGGACCAGGGTTATTTTCCCCGGGGACTTGGGCATGGATTTCACCCAGTTGACAAGGGTATTTTGATCGGCATGGGCAGAGTAACCGGACAGGGTATGGATGGCGGCCTTGACCGGTATCTTTTTTTCCAACATGCGGCGGCCAGGGGTGCCTTTTGCCTGGTATCCCACAAAAAAGAGGTCATTTCTGGGATCTTCCAGCCCCTGTTCCAGGTGATCCACAATGCGACCGCCAGTGCACATGCCCGATCCTGCAATGATAATGGCCGGTCCCTTTATCTCCATGAGCTGTTTATGCTCTCGGTATTTTTCCACGCTGTAAAGGTTTTTAAAATTCAGGGGATGGTCGCCTGATGCCTTAAGTTTCTTTGCTTCATCATCCCAGAAGTTTTCAAGCTCGGCATAAATTTTGGTGATTTTAAGGCCCAGGGGAGAATCTATGAACACGGGTACTTTGATTTTAATGCGGTCCAGTTCATAAATCAGCTCCTGGGTGCGGCCCAGGGAAAAGGCAGGGATGTAGACAATGCCCTTGTCTGCCAGGGCTTTTTTCAGAAGGTGCTCCAGGCTGGAGATGCGCTCTTTTCGGCTCGTGTGATTTCTGTCTCCATAGGTGGATTCCAGTATCAGGTGATCACACGATGGCGGAGGGTCCGGGTCCGGCAGGATGGGGGTGTCTGTGCAGCCCAGGTCGCCGGAAAAAATGATGGTGTATGGGTTTTGGGTACTGGGTGTCGGCTTCTGGGGAAAGCAGAGGCGGATAAAGCAGGAGCCCAGGACATGCCCGGCATTGTACAATTGGAAACTGATTTTCTTTTTCAGGGTGAATTCCTGGTTCAGCTCAAAGCCCCAGGCAAGGTCGTCGATGGTCTGTTCCAGCTTTTTTATCTGCCAATGCGTCCTGCCGGTGAAGGAAAGCGCATCGTGAAGCATGGGCAACAGCAGTGCTTTTGTGGCATGGGTACAGAGGATCTCCCCTTTAAACCCGGCATCAATGAGATCCGGTACCCGGCCCATGTGATCAATGTGGGCGTGGGTCAAAAACAGATAGTCGATCTCTTTGGGCTGCACCGGGAACCGGTCAAGGGGCAGTTCCGGGTCATGGCCCTGGGCCATGCCGCAGTCCACCATTATATTAAGCCCCGGAACCTGCACCAGATGGCAGGACCCGGTGACACAGTTTTTGGCTCCAAGATGCGTTATTTTCATGGGGTCTGACCTCGATAACACAAAGTAAACCACATTGCTTACACTCCCAAATGTTTCTTGATATGATTGACCAAAGCGTTATCTATCTCTCATACACTTTCATAAAAAAACCTTTCGGTTATACACACCCTCCGAAGAGGGGTAAGGTTCGCCTCGCCAATGTTCAGCAGGCTTCACAATGTGGTTGACCGCTTCTTCCTCACAGAGCTTTGGACTGGTGAATACATCCAAAGGTGTTCACATCCTGCCGAACGTAGTCTCAACAAATTGGACTCAGGATAGTCAACGTGGGTTTTTGCAAGGCCCTTCTGAATCTGTGATTCAGGAGGGGTGGTTGACTTATTTCAGAAAACGTCAAGATTCCAATGGGTAGTTTTTTCATATTGGAGTTAAAAGCGGTTAAGGATATCACTCTTTCAGTGCTCTCCGTGTCTTCCGTGGTCATAGCTTCGCCCTGTCGGTCACATGCAGGTGGCATGTGACCGACAGGGGACAAAAAAAGACATTACATCAATTTTTCAGAACCTAATTAATTTTACGGAGAAAATTAATTCTAAATATTTAATAATATTAACTATTTAGAAAAATTAAGTACAATAAGTACAATAAGTACAATAAGTACAATAAGTACAATATCTTAGGGGGGAATTTAAAACATATCATGGTTAATGTAAAGGGATTTTTTGATTTTAGCAGTCCATGTGGGGGGCAGGCTTTCCTTATTGTCGTTATTTAGGAATGAGTCCGAAATAACTTAACCTGGGAGCGCGGGCATCTCGCCCGCATTTTTACTGCGGGCGGGACGCCCGCGCTCCCGGATATAGCAAAATGGGCAAGTTATTTAAGACCCGTTCATTATTATATGCGAAGTCGAAAGTGAAGATCCTGGTAAGCTTTTTTATCCGGGACAAGTGCCAGGGCCTTGGTGGCCAGGGACAGGGCGATGGCGCGCTCGGCGATTTGTTCATAAGCTAAGGCTGCCCGGTAGGCCAAGTCGGCCCGTTTGGGTTTTAAGGCAAAGGCAGCTTCCCAGTCTTTGGCAGCGGGTTGGAATTGTTTTTGGCGCCACCTTATCCAGGCACGAAAATTGTAATATCCGTAGCTTTTACCGGCATAGGTTTTCATGGCCTGGGTGACGGCAAGTTCGGCGGCAGCGTATTTTTTCCGAGTATTCAGGGCCTGGGCAAAGAGATAATGGGTTTTGTGGTTGTATGGGTCGAGGCGGGTGGCCTGTTGAGCCATTACCTCCATGGTGTCCCAGTCTCTTTCATTTTGGGCTATTTTTGCCCTTAACATGCAAGCCGGAGCCGTGGGCGAGGTTTCAATGATCTGCCTGAGTTTTTCTTTGGCCGGAAAAACCTGGTCCATATCCAGGAAGCATTGGGACGTCACAAGGTCCAGGGCAGGGATGGAGAGGTGGGAGTGGGCCAGGTACTTGGAAAAGGACAAAAAGGGGATCTGTACCCCCTGGGACTTGAACACTCCGTAGATCCGCCAGAGGCTCTTTCCCTTGGATTTTGATGCTTCCAGAGTTTTGATAAATACGGGAAAACTCTCCTCATACCGGCTGTCCTGGACCAGCATGGATCCCAGGTAAAGAAAATCGTTTGCTCTGTTGGCGCCGGGATCATGGGCAAGGCAGGTTTTAAACCAGGAAATGGCTGCTGTGAGGTTTCCTTCGTCCCTGTAAAGTCGGGAGAGGGCTGCCAAGGCCATTCTGGGCCGAATATTTTCCTCAACTGCCTGCTCCAGGCCCTGGATCATGTAGGAAACCAGCACCGGGGTATAAAAGGATTCTTTTTTTAAACTTCGGTAAACAGGGGGGTAAATCCGGGTCATTTCAGCGATCAGTTCGGGGATCTGATTCAGCCTGCCTGTGTCATGGAGGTGTCTGGCCTGGGCCTGGCGCACGGCAATGCCGGCCGGCCTGAGGACCGCGGCAATCCGGTACAGGGGACAGGCGTTATATGGGTTGGCGGTTCCGGGAAATCGCCAGGGATGGAGGCGTTCCAGGGAATGTTCGGTGCGGGCAAGCCAGAACGCGGTGAGGTAATCCCCGGGTTCAATGGCTTTGGCCGCCTGAAACCTGGTGCGGGCCTCAATCATCCGGTCAAAGACCCCATGGGTCAGGCCGGTGGTTCGCCAGGTTTCCGTGGCCCAGTGGAACAGGGCCTGGCCGTGGGAGGTGTTTTGATGAAAACGGTCGGCTGCGGTAAATATGGTGTTGTTAAGGATGGCGGGCAGAGCCGTCTCCGCCTTTTCAAACCGTGATACGGCCAGGGCATAATCCCCGGTTCTCATTGCCTTGATTCCTTTTTGGGATAGGAATCTGGGATGGATTACAAGGAGACAGGAAACAAGAAGCAGCCCAAGAACAGCTAAGATCAGGCTTGACGGAATTCGGCGGTTATTTGTTTCCATAGTAGGATGAATAGTATCTTTCGTAATACTTGTAATATCCCTCTTTTTTCATGTCCACCTGGTTGAGTACAAAGCCGATGATGGGGTGGTTCACCGCCTTGAACAGGTCCACGGCATTCTGGATGATTTTGCGGTCCGTGTTTCCGGATTTTATAACCAGCAAGGTACCGTCCACCATGGGGCTAAACAACAGGGCATCGGTGGCCGCGGTCACAGGCGACGTATCAATAAGAATGAAGTCAAACCGGGACTTCAGTAACTCAATGAGAAATGCCATGTGCCTGGATCCCGCCACTTCGGCGGGATTCGTCGGTATTTTACCTGCAGCTATAAGAAAGAGGTTGTCCTCTTCCGTGGACAAAATGGCTTTATCGATGGCTGCGTTGCAGTATTTCAAGGAATTCTCACTGTCGTTGAAATTTTCAAACAGCTTTTCAATATCAATGGTCTGATTTTTGGCGGTCTTTCCTTTGTCCCGGGGGAGTGTTGAAAATTCAAAAGAACCGGTTTCCATGGCCGATACTACCTGGATGGCCTCAACAGTATGGATGGACAAGGCCCGGGTCAAATCTTTTTTGGAAACAAAATTCATGGTGGTTAAAACAGAACCCAGGTAGTGGCCTGATTCTTTCTGTTTGTTCAGGGCCAGGCGGGCCTGTTCTTCGGAAATCAGGTTTTCCCGGATCAGGGTGTTGATCAAGTGTTTGGATTTCGGCCGGTTTATCCAGGAAATATTGGTGATTTTTCCCTTTTCAAACATAATGGCGGCCTGGGTCTCATTGTTTGTCAGGTACAGGCGGGTCGATCGATTTTGAAGCCGGGTCAGTTGGATCAGATCATCAACGCCAAACTCGTCCAGACTGCCCTTGGTGAGATGGGCGCCAAATATTTCGGTGACAAGTTCGGTTACGCCGACTCCTGGATTTTTTGTCATAAGGGAGCTCAAATGCGGGCGCCGCAGGTCACAGTCTATGGCCAGTACCTTACGGTCGGTCTGGGCAATGCTATGGGCCAGGTTAAGGGTCGTGGTGGTTTTGCCTTCTTTTTCAACGGAACTGGTCACCACAATCGATTTGATCTCATTGTCCATGTCTGAAAAAAACAGGTTGGTGCGAAGCGTCCGGTAAGATTCGGCGAATCGGGAGTTTGGGGGTAAGTTGGCCAGCAGCTTTTCTTGGTTGGTTTGCCTGGTCCTCTTTTCTTTATTCCTGAAAATCAATTTGTCCTCCATATGCGACGGATTTATCTGCTTTCGGGATTACGGATAGTACGGGCTGGTCAAAATATTGATGAATATCTTCTTCCGTGCGCACGGTCTGATCCATGTACTCAAAGAAAAACGCAAGACCGCATCCAAAAAAGATCCCGAGTACCATGGCCAGGAGTATATTGCGCTTCTTGTTGGGAGATACGGGGCCGATGGGTATCTGGGCCGTTTCCACCAGCCGGATATTGGAGGTGTTGGCGGTTTGGAGAATATTGGATTCCTTGATTCGGGAGAGCATCAGATCATAAAGATTTTTTGAGGTATCTACATTGCGCTGGAGAATGGTGTATTTTAATTCTTTTGAAGAGGTATCCAGGGCCTCTTTCTCAAACTCAGTCAATGTTTTTTCCAGGGTTTTTTCCCTGGCATACAGCACCTTGCGTTCGGATTTGAGGTTTTCCTTTTCCTTGGCGATTTCCTGGGCCAGACTGTTCCTGGTTTTTATAAGTTCCGTCTGGGTCTGGACAATATTGGGATGCCTGCCCTTGTATATTTTGGACAGCCGGGACAGTTCGATCTCAAGATCCACGACCTTAGCATAGATGCTCTCTATGATGGGATTATTGATCAACGAGCGCACATTGGCCACACCTTTGAGAGAGCCCAGATTTTTATTCAGCTCATTGATCTTGGCATCAAGCCCCAGACGCTTGTTGCGTGTTTCCAGGTAGCGGTTGTTAAACTCCTGGATTTTCTGTTCCGTAAGCTTCTGTTTTCCCTCGATGGAGAAGAGCCGGCTTTCCTGCTTGTACTCAAAAAATTTCTGCTCGTCGTCCTCCAATTTTTTACGAATATCATAAAGTTCCTGGTTCAACCAGGCCAGGGTCTGCTTGGAAGCGTCCATTTTGTTGGTTAAATTGAACTCCATGAATTTGGTCGTCAGCGTGTTGGCAATTGCAGCGGCAAGTTTCGGATCCTTATCTTTGGCCGATATGGTGAGCAGCCGCGTGTCCCTTATCTGCTCCACCGTGATCTTATTTTGAACCTGTGCGATCAATGCCTGTATTTTCCGGTTCCGGATCTCTTCCAAAGAGAGCCGGCTATCATCTTTTTTGACAAGGAGCTGCTTTATGTTGCTCTTGAGATTGGACAGCCACTGGCGGAAAAAATTGACCTCCAGATCTTTGTTCTCAGCATCCAGGTTCAATGCTTCGATCACTTCCTTGATCACGGGGCTGGATTTGATGGTCTTGATGGAGGTGTTAAAGCTCATGGTCTGGGAATGATAGGATTCGTAGTCGGTGCGTTCTCCGGTAATGGGCGAACTGGACCCTTTATTGTCAAGGATCAGTCTTGCGGAAGATTCATATACCGGGTCCACGAAAAAGCTGTAAAATACAGCAGCCAGAACCGTGAGAATAAACACCAAGATAATCAAAGCTTTGCGCTTCATGAACACCATCAGGTACTCGGAAAGGTGAATTTCCTTTTCCTCAAAAAAAGATTCCGAAGGGGTGTCTTGCATGGGGGCTCCTTGTGTTATAACCATGATTCAGGGATATGGATTCGGTCGCCGGGCTGGAGGGGCAGGTCCGGCTCATCACCGGTCTGGACCTTTTTTAAATTAATGGTGATGATCGTTCTTTCCGTACTGGTCCGGCGGATGACCCGGGCCCGGTTAGGGGCTGAGAACTTGTCAAATCCGCCGGCCATGATGCAGGCGGCCAAGGCGGTCATCCCGGGCTGATATTCAAATACTCCGGGGGTTTTAACTTTGCCCTGAACATAAATTTTGGTGGCGGCCTGATCGAGTTTGGTACCGGGGGGGATGTAGATCGTGTCTCCGGTGGCAAGGCGGATGTTTTCCGTCATGTCGCCTTCATCCAGGAGTCGCTTCAGGTCCACTATAATGGGTTTGGTGCCGGCAATGGATTGAGTGGGCACTTCCGCATCCAGATTTTCTAGCGTCTTGTCCTGGGCCATGATTATGGGGGCTTTCATGCCCCGGAGTACATAGGCCAGGTTGCCCCGTTCCTGGGTCACACCGCCCGCCTTGGCGATCAGGTCCATGATGGTGGGAATGAAATCCAGGGAAAAGACACCGGGTTCTTTTACTGCGCCTGAAATGAAAAATTGGAGGCTGTGGTATTCTATGATCTGCAGGTGCACCTGGGGTTCCACAAAAAAATCCCGGGCCAAAGGAGGAACGATCTGTTTTTCCAGTTCGTTGATGGTAAGGCCCGCCGCTGTGAGCTTTCCGATAAACGGAACCGTGACATCCCCGGTATCCCCCACCACCATCTCTTTGGCCACCTGTTCTTCACCGCCGGCCAGAATGGAGATTTTCACCATGTCACCGACACCCAGACGGTAAGCGGCATCATCAGATGCTGCCGATTCCGGACAGGGTATCCATGCCGGCCACACCAGGAGTACTAAAAAGGCTGCCCATCTTAATTTTGAAAATTTCTGCATAATTTTTCCGTTCACGAGCTAACAAAAAAATAATGGTATAAAAATTTCTATACTATTGTTTTTTTTGTTTAGATAATTAAATTGATTGATAAGATAATGACAATGTTTTTTATGTCTATCTCCCCATTCGCTCATTTGATATAAAGTATTTCTAAATTTCAAGTTGCGTATAAATAGAAGAGTCTAATCCCAATTTTTGGATAATTTGTTTTTGCAGATTTGATAATGGTTTCAATGAACGCATAATAACATTCCCTGCCATGTCGCATATAATAGTAAGGTTAACTTTCGAGAAAGCCTTTAAAATTTTTTCCGCAGAAGGTTTGGCTGTAGTCTTTTTATGGTTTTCAGGATGCATATCAGGTAATTCAGTCTTTTCTTCTTTCAATGAGCGTCGAACAACAAATTCTATAAGAGTCAATACCCTTACACACAGGGTGAGTAGATATGTCATACCTTCAATCTGATCATCTTTTTTAACAAACAACGGCGCTATGTTAAGACGACTTTTTAGCCTGCCGAAAATACGTTCAACTCGATATTCATTTCTATATGACAAAATAGCATCATGCAGGGAAAGCTTATCAAAATCCACCTCTGTGACGAATGCTTTCCAGCCAAACCGGGTTTTTTCATCGGCGATTTTTTTCTGATTTCTTTCAACAGAAGTAATCTGATAACGAACTTTCTCTACAACGATGGTTTCCCGGTTAACGCCACCCCTGCCTTTACCGACGTACTTCATTTTTTGTTCTACCTGTTTTTCAAACTGGGCTTCCAGCAGATCCTCAACGTTATGGGCTTTGATTATTTTGGCAATCGCCGCCACAAGTTCAGCCTCATCGCTTATTTGACGTCTGCCTCGCCCTGGTAAAGGAGTTAATTTTTCAAGTTTTTCTTTAGCTTTTGTCAACCGAATATTGAGACCGGCTGACTGTTGCCTGGCATGAGCAGGGGAATGAACGACGAACACACGCTCCGGCCAGGTTATTTCTTCAGCCTTTTTTTGAAAAGTCTGAATGCGGCTGAACTCATATCCTTTGGCTGCCAGAACTACTATTCCTTTATAGTTCTCTCTGAACACAGGAATCAAGATTTTTTCCTGATCTTTGGAAATACCTTCATTGATCCATGTTTTCATTTCATCAGCAGTTTTACCGGTCAAGGGCAGCGGGCATAAATAATGATGCCCTGACGATAGCAAATGAGCCCGGGTCTCCAGTGCACTCATTTTACAATCACCTGAGAATAATAATCCATTTTTTTTAAGACTGTCACTGACGCGGCTTATCAGCGGAATATATAATCCATCGTCTGCCTTTTCACCAGAAACGACGTCAGAAGCCAACGGCATTCCCAAAGGGTCCAAGGCAGCACTCATCAATTTTATCTGAGGTAACTTCGTATTGTCTTTGCTATGACCAAACTGAACCAATCCATCTTCTGTGATTGCCTGGTCCGCACTCACAGTCGTTGCATCACATCTGATTGTTTCAGGCTTCAGATCATACACCTCTATTGACTGTTTGTTGAGATCATCTTCTATCTTTGACCAGTATTCACGATTGCTTAAATGTTTCAAAAGATGGGCTAAACGATCATCACTGAAATCCAGCGCCACTATTGGCCGGCCTGCTATGCACAGCAAGGTATTTTGCATTTCTTCCACATATTCACTCATTGATACTTTACGGTGGTCGCCTTCAGTCAGAATATAGGCCATCCATATGACTGTGGTCCATCCCCAGCTAAGGTCTCTTTGATTTCCATGTCTTGGAATATGTCTGTCTATGATTTCCGGAATACCCATTCTGAGCATTTGTGCTATGAGCAAAGGCACATCATCCACTCGTTCCGTAATAATCTGAAGTTTGTCTTTGTTGAAAATCTCTTGATCTTTTGATGTCGAATCCGTTGTCATTTTAGCACCTTTAAGTTAAAAGAAAGGAAACTACAGTCGAATTTTTTACAAAAGTATGATGAGTTTTAACTATTGCAAGCCCTCCATGCAAAATTAACTTTTTCAGATTTAAAATGAGCGAATGGGGAGGTCTATTTCATGGCAAAGTCATAATTGAACTTAGCCTTGAGCATTAGGTATTGGTTGTCAAAATCTTTCCCGGGAAAGTTAGAGTCCCTCTCCTCATGTCCACCGGAAAGTCCAACAGTAAAGAACGGATTGATCAGATAGTCCGCCCCCAGAGAAATCAGCCATCGATCATCATCACGGGAAGAGGTTTCATAGTCGGAATTCTGAAAATATCCGGAGAGGGTACAGTTGAGTCTTTCCATGAGCAGATAGGTGAAGCGGGCATCCAGACGGATGGACTCATAGTAGGTATCCCCAGTACCTGAATCGTTCAGGTTGGAGCTCAGGGAAAAATAAATCGAGTGTTTGGGAATGGATTTGGCATCTGGGGTATTTTGACCCAGTACAGACAGTTTCCATACAAATGCATCAATGTCTCCAGAGGCAACGGTTTTATCAAAATTTCTGTTATGGTAACCAATCCCGGCGCCGAAGGTCAGGTAATTGACCTGACGCTCGACGTTGAACATAACCTGGTTTGAGGTATAGTCTGATGTATCTTTGTCATAATCCCTTTCCCAGATTTGATAATCCAGGTTAAAGGAAGTTTTGGGGGTAAGATTGTAGGACCAGGTGAGTCCACCTCGGTTTTCCACGGAATCCTCTCCCTCTCCTGGGGCGTCATCTGAATAATCGGTTAACAGATTGGTGTATTTAAGGGCAACGTTAAATTTTTCGCCGAAATTATAAACTACCCGGGGAGCAAACCGGTTCAGGATGTACTTATACTTGTCTATACTGTTGTCGTTGGCATCGGCAGAGGCTGGATCACGGGTCTTCATAAAGGTATTGTCCAGTCCCAGTTCCAACCTCTGGGTGGGCATGGTTTTGAAGCGAAACATGGCATTGTGACCGGTGTAGTCAAACTCATCCGCATCAATCTGACCGAGTATGTTTTCATCCTTGTCGTCGTACATGAACCGCTTAAGGGTGTAATCCAGGGTCATTAGGGTTTTGTCCGTGGTGTACCCAAAATCCAGGCCCGGTTGTACTGTGTAGGTGTGAACGATTTTTTCTTTGTTTTCCGTCTTATTAAAGTTGTTATCAATCTGCCAGTCCGCTTGGATATGTGGTTTTATCACCAGGCGCTGGGCAAAGGCCTGGCTGCCTGTTAGCATTAGACATAGGGCTGCCAGGAAGCTGACTAAGATATAGTGGGGTAGTTTGAATTTCATAAAAATCTCCAGTAGTACTATGTGGTTGTGTAAAGATTCAGTTACGCCGATGGGCTTGCCTCAGACTCATCCTGGGTTATAGGCGGTTCTATCTCGGGCACGGGCTCAGCGGGCTCAATTTTAGTTGGCGTTTCAGTTGCCTCTACAGCGCCTGATGTGGCACCGGAGCTTGCGGCTTCGGTTATCGCCGCAACATCCTGACCCGTTGTTTCTGCCGCCTCTACAGCGCCTGATGTGGCACCGGAGCTTGCGGCTTCGGTTATCGCCGCAACATCCTGACTCGTTGTTTCTGCCGCCTCCACAGCGCCTGATGTGGCACCGAAGCTTGCGGCTTTGGTTATCGCCGCAACATCCTGACCCGTTGTTACTGCCGCCTCCACAGCGCCTGATGTGGCACCGAAGCTTGCGGCTTTGGTTATCGCCGCAACATCCTGACCCGTTGTTACTGCCGCCTCCACAGCGCCTGATGTGGCACCGAAGCTTGCGGCTTTGGTTATCGCCGCAACATCCTGACCCGTTGTTACTGCCGCCTCCACAGCGCCTGATGTGGCACCGAAGCTTGCGGCTTTGGTTATCGCCGCAACATCCTGACCCGTTGTTACTGCCGCCTCCACAGCGCCTAATATGGCACCGGAGCTTGCGGCTTTGGTTATCGCCGCAACATCCTGACCCGCTTCCACAGCCGCATGCACAACTGTAGATATAGCTTCGCTGGCTATGGTTTCAGGATTTTCTCCGGCAGCCACTGCCCGCTTTATCGCTGTTTGAACGGCTGCCTCTACTGCCTCTGTATTTCCAGTAGCTGCGGCATTCTCAATTTCAGTCTTTTCATCGGGGGTCAGCTGGGCAAAGGCTTCTCCTGCACCCATGCAGACCAAAGCCAAAGTTGCCAAAGCCAAAACTATCAGATGAATCTGTCTGGTCAATTTTTTCATGTTTTTCCTCCTTAATTTTAGTTTCAACATATTTGTTATAGTACCAGCGCTATAATCATTGTATAACTCGATGTTCAAGTTTTTTGGAGAGGAACTGCTAAAAAACTCAACAAAACCTTCATTTAAGCGCCAGAGATGGTGTCGGTTCTAATCTTCCCATGGGTCTTCCACTCATATGTTTTTTAGATGGCATAAGGCAAAAAAAATCTTTAATGACTTGCCCCATTTCCTTAAGCTTCGAACCAGGATCTTGCTCTTTCAGCAACGATTTGACAGATTCCAACAAAACATCCATTTGAGCTCTTCGTTGTAGGCTACCCACGGTAAACACAGGTAGTTTGTTCTCTACGCAGGCCTTTTGCTTAGGGTGAAGGAGGAGGCAATGGTCTAGCAACAGACTCAGGATCAGGCCTCGGCTTGATCCTTCTTCGTCATATTGTTTGGCCTCTTGCCCCCAGCCTTCATAAAGCTTCCAGTCTTCAAAGAAAACCTCCACAAGCCATCTTAAAGAATATGCTTGGATAATGTCAATAGTACGCCAACTCACATCAGTAGCAACTATGTAACGATAGTCTTTTTCTCCGTCATATTTAAGGGCGATTACAAAACGTTTTTTGCCGCCGTGAGCATCAACCTTCAGGCGAGCGCTGCTGATTGTTACATTTTGTTCCTCACCGCCTCGTACACGAATAGTCGCTTTTACACCTTTATTCGTGACATCGAAATAATCTTTAACTGTCTTCTTTTTACCTCTGAACTGTATGTTTTGGGTAGATTTTAACTGACTGATAACCTGTATGCCGCCAAAAAGATCAGAAGCTCCACTCATAAATTCATCTGGACCGTATAGAGCATCACCCAATATGCATTTAACTGTAATTTCAGGGTGATCTTTTTTAAAATTCTCAAGCAAGAGCAGCGCTAATTGAATCTTTTTGGGATACTCAGGGTTCAATGCCGGCTTGACTGGCCGCTTACTCTTGGGAATCCCCTTTTTTTTCAACCTCTCTTCCTCTTTGTTCCAGGCACTAACCACTGGATCCGGCATATAAAACTTAAAACCAACTGGTATTGTTATAGAATCAGTCACCAAGAGCAATAAGACAACGGTCTGACCATTAACATAACCCCCGCTTGCTTTGTGTTTTTGTTTGTGTGTCTTATATATTCGTTTTGTAGTCTTAGAGCGGGCACGGTCGGACTCATCAAAAACAAGAACCCCGCCTGTAATACCAAATTTTTTAAAGATAAGCTTAACGCTTGCAAAGAGTATAAAGTCCCATGAAATTTTGCTTTTACGAAACATCCAAGATAATGCCGCTAATTTATAACTGCCTATACTTGCCCGCTCAAACTTTGCCCAACATACAGCGTTTACCATTAATATGCCGGTAAGACAAAAGCTTAACCATGACTTCTGAATCGCTGTCAGCTCAGCACCAGGTTGATATTGCTTCAACCTATCATTGAGGTCGTCGATGTAGTTTTTGATAAATGATGCTGAGTCAGTTATTATCACGATCAATAAATTCCTATCGGTTTGTTCAATGTTTCTTCAGTTATCGTGATCATATTATCAAAATAAAAATTTAGCCAATCATAAAAACTTGATCATCGAGTATAAATTGATCAACACATTCCTTAAGGATCTTTTCTGGATTTTCCCGAACAATTTTTTCAGTCTGCACCCTGCTGCCGGCTTTATTCAAAAATTTTCTGGCCGCCTTCATCCGGTATTTTCGACCCGGGTGAATGTCGGATCCCAGGCAGAAAACCTGATTGTTTTGGACTAGTGTTTTTGCAGTCTTACGGGGAGCCCGGCCAAAGTCACCCTTCAGGCTGCCCGCTGTAATCTGGAGCTCGGCACCTGTGGAAATCAGATCTGCTGCCAGTTCCGGCCGGGCTATGATCATGGGATTGCGTTCGGCATGGGCAATGATGGGGGTGATGCCCCGTTCCGTGAGCTGTCGGACCATTCTGAGAAACGCATTCATAATAAACATGGGCGGTAGCTCCAGCAGGAGAAATCGACTGGTCTCTCCCAATGTCAAAAGATCGCCAGCATCGTACCGGGTCACCAGATCATGATTGACCCGAATTTCCGCACCCGGCAGAATTTGGATATCCAGACCCTCCCGGTCCACTGCTTCGCATAAAAATTGCCAGGCAGTCAGAATCTCTTTTTTTGTACAATCATACACCCCGTCGCAACAATGGGGTGTCGCAAACATCACTTTAACACCCTGCTTCATTGCCTGAACAATAAAATCCATGGACTGCTCAATGTTTTCAGATCCATCGTCCAGTTCAGGCAGAATATGTGAATGGGTATCAATCATCATGCATCATGGTTTTTTAGCTAATTTCAGTAAATAAATACGATTCTGTTTTTTTATAGGAATGAATACAAAAGTTAAGATGCTTATTTACACTTCAAACGTGCGATCTACAATGGACGCCTATTTTGAAATGGACAAGCTTATTTAAAATTCATTCTATGAGCCGTCTTTAATTTAATTCATAAATTTTAACCACACATGGAAGGTATTGTCAATGATATAGTTTTTTTTTTGTGATATTTTTTAGATAAATTTTTCGCTTTCTATGTAAATTTTTTGCTGCTCACCCGCAACAATGCCTCCCGGTCCCGGGCGTGAAGCCTTTGTTATAGTTACTGTTGGCGCTTCAACGTTTTATTTAATTCGTCGGGCTTGGTTCTAATTTCGCCCACAATTAATCATTTCATAAATTGAGAGACAAAACTTGATAGAATATCAATATGTTGAAATCAATCCTTCAAAATTTGTAGGCCTTCTGGGCGAAGTTAGAACCAAGCCCCCTTTTCTTCTTTATGTTTTCAAATTAAAGAATACTGTATCACGTGTTTCGGAAAAGGATGCATTGCATGTTTTACATTGAAAAACATGCCTTTTCCCACTTTGGGTCATATAAGTGCCTATCGATATTATATTTTTTTGATTTACTTGTCCGTAGTGCACGCACTTTTTATTCGGACAAGGCTGATTCCAGTCTGATGCTTGTTTCATAAAGTTCCTTCCTCTTAATCTTTTATAAACAATATAACTGAAGTTTCCTGATTTTTATTTTACTGTTATTTTGAACTAAATTGTATATAGTATTGAAATTATATGATATTTTTCTATCAGCGGGATTTGTATGAACAGGGAGAATAAAATGGGGTTTTGCTATTTACATGGCAAAACCTATCAAAATTAAACTCGACCCTGCTACAATCCCACATCATAGACAATCAATAGGCTGATAAAAATCAGGAAACTTCAGCAATATAAAACACGCCTCAAAATGGTCAATTTATAATCAAAGTAACAGCGGGAGAGCACCATATATTATGCCTGCCGTGAAAAGCTAAAAATCAGTTTAATTGAAGATTAACCGTGTTTTTTTATGAGATTTTTTTTCCCTTCCGTACCGTCATTGACAAGGCTATACAAACACGCTATTTTACCATGTTTTATTCATGGGGTTTACCGTGCCTAAAAGTTTTAGATTAAACGGAAGCACCCTTTTTATGTATAAATTCGGAGCCTAAATATAAACGAAAGCAGCTATTTTTTATGGATAACAAAACAAGTAAATTTCTTGATCTTCGCAAAGAAAAGATAAACGAGTTAAAAACAGAAGGCATCAGCCTGTATCCCAATGATTTTAAACCGGATCACAGAGTGCATGAAGTAAGAGACGTTATAGAAAAAAATGCGGATACTTTAGGCGAAAACGGACGCAAATTTTGCCTGGCGGGCCGCATGATGGCCATTAATAAAATGGGTAAATCCTCATTTGTCAGATTCCAGGATGACGGTGAGCAGATGCAGTTATATATCCAGAAAAATAAGGTTGGAGATGATGTATATGCCCTGTTTAAAAAACTGGATATTGGTGATTTCATCGGTGTTGAGGGGCCTTTATTCCAGACAAGAACCGGTGAATGGACCTTGCTTGCCGAAAGTTTTAAGCTTTTATCAAAATCTGTAAGGCCGCTGCCTGAAAAATTTCATGGCATCAAGGACCCTGAAAAAAGATACCGCCAGAGGTACCTTGATTTGATCATGAATGAAAACACCCGGCAGACGTTTAAAAAACGAAGTGCCATTGTGGCTGCCATGAGACGTTTTTTTGATGAGAACGGATTTATGGAGGTGGAAACGCCTATGATGCAGACATTGCCCGGCGGTGCTGAAGCCACACCGTTTAAAACCTGGCACAATGCCCTGGGTATGGAATTGTACCTGCGTATCGCACCTGAACTGTATCTGAAACGACTGGTGGTTGGCGGATTTGAAAAGGTGTTTGAAATCAATCGGAATTTCAGGAACGAAGGAGTCTCCACCCGGCATAATCCGGAATTCACCATGGTTGAGTTCTACCAGGCCTATGCCACCTATGAAGATCTGATGAACCTGACCGAAGAGATGTTTTCCACCATTGTCACCCAGATTACCGGTGATAGCAGCGTTGAATACCAGGGCCTGACCATTGATTTTTCAAAGGGATGGAAACGTATTTCCATGATAGATTCACTGTCAGAGATCGGAGGCGTTGATCCGGCCATTGTCAATGACACTCAGGCGTTGCTTGCGCATGCTGAAAAGGAAAATATTCAAATCGCTAAAAAAGACCGGCACGGCAAAGTGCTGACCAAGCTTTTTGATGCCCTTGTGGAGCCCAAGCTCATCCAGCCCACCTTTATTACCGGATATCCGGTGGAAGTGTCCCCCCTGTCTAGGAAGAGCGATTCCGATTCTGAACTTACGGACCGGTTTGAATTATTCATTGCCGGAAGGGAGATCGCCAACGGATTTTCCGAAATCAATGACCCTGAAGACCAGTATAACCGTTTTGCCATGCAGGTGCGTCAGCGTGACGAAGGAAATGATGAAGCCCATATCATGGATGCGGAGTATGTCGAGGCCCTGGAATACGGCATGCCGCCCACAGCCGGGCAGGGGATCGGCATTGACCGCTTTGTCATGCTGCTGACGGATGCTGCCTCCATACGAGAGGTGATTCTGTTTCCACACATGAAAAATGTATAAAAGGTGTTTGTGGGGGCTGAACTTTTCATAGCCGGAAAATATCTGCGGGCCAAACGCAAGGAGGGATTTATCTCTTTGATCACCTTATTGTCCGTGGCGGGTATTCTTCTCGGCGTCATGGCGCTGGTGGTGGTTATTGCCGTCATGAGCGGGTCGGAAAAAGAATTTAGAAATAGAATCCTTGGACTGGAACCCCATGTTCTGGCCATGAATTATTCCGGCCATTTTATTCCTGATCCGGACATGGAAGATAAGATCAGGCAAACCCCAGGAGTCACGGCCGTATCTCCCATTTTATTCGGCCAGGCCATGATACGCAGTAGCAACTCTTTTTCCGGCATTATTCTCAGGGGAATTGAGCCGGAAAAAGGGACCGCACTGATCAAAGGATACACCTCCGAAGAACTTGGCACCGCATTAAACAAAACAAAGCTCACAAAAGGCTTGCCCGGTATTATTCTTGGTCAGGCTCTGGCCCAGACCGTGGGGGTGATGGAAGGCGACCGCGTGATCCTTATGTCAGCATCGGGCATTATCTCCCCTATGGGGCAAATTCCATCCATGAAGCAGTTTGTGGTTACGGGCACCTTTAAATCCGGTATGTCGGAATATGATTCCAGCTTGGCCTACGCCCGGTTGGATCAGGTTCAGGCCCTTGTGTCGGCCAAAGGTAAAATCTCGGCTTACGGTATCTGGACGGATCAGATATTTAAGGTAAAAGACTTAAGCCAAAACGGGCTTGAATTCATAAAATATCCGTATTACCTGCGCAACTGGATGGATATCAACCACAGCCTTTTTTCTGCCCTTAAACTTGAAAAAACCGCCATGTTTGTTATCTTAACGCTGATTATCCTTGTGGCGGCATTTAATATTGCATCGGCACTTATCATGATGGTTATGGAAAAAACCCGTGATATTGCAGTATTAAAAGCAATGGGCGCCACAAATTCCATGATCCGCCGTATCTTTATAATCAAGGGGATGATTATCGGCATAATCGGCACGGGCCTCGGGACAACGTTGGGGGTGGTGATCTGTTACATTCTTAAACGATACAAATTTATCAAGCTGCCCGAGGCATATCCTTTCTCCACCCTTCCGATTCAGCTTGAATATTCGGATGTTATTTTGATTGCTGTGTCGGCACTGGTGATTTGTTTTCTGTCCACCCTGTATCCGTCGTATAAGGCGTCACGTATGAATCCGGTGGAGGCCATAAGATATGGGTGACACGCCGCTGATTGAACTGAAAGGGGTTTCAAAGTCTTTTGTCTTCAAAACAGCTGCGCTGGACATTCTGCACAAGGCAGATATGTCCATACAACAGGGCGAGACCATTGCCATCGTGGGGGCTTCAGGTATTGGGAAATCCACCCTGCTTAACATCATCGGCACGCTTGACAGGCCGGATGAGGGGACCCAGCACTTCAGTGGTGAAGATATCTTGGGGTATAATGATGAAAAACTTGCCGTTTTTAGGAATAAAAATATTGGTTTTGTTTTTCAATTTCACTATTTGCTCCAGGGATTTACAGCCGTTGAAAATGTAATGCTGCCTGGGCTGATCAGTGGTAAATCTAAAAAAAATATTGAAAAACATGCAGTAAATATGCTTGAAAGAGTAGAACTTGGTGCCCGAATCGAATACAGGGTGGAAGACCTGTCCGGTGGCGAGCAGCAGCGGGTTGCCATTGCACGGGCGCTTGTTATGACACCTGCCCTGTTATTGGCTGATGAGCCCACCGGCAATCTGGATCAAAAGAACAGTCACGCGGTTCACCGACTTTTAAAAGAACTTAACAAGGAAATGGGGATGACGATTATCGTGGTCACCCACAATTCAGAATTATCCGGTTTAATGGACAGAAAACTGACGTTGAGAGACGGGAAAATCGTACCGGTATAAAAAGTAATAATTAGGTAAAATCATTTAGTTAGGACTAATTATGAGAAATTTTAAGTTCAGTGTATTGCTTGCAGCTTATTTCTACCTTTTAGGGACAGGCCTTGTATCTGCCGAGGAACGGGCCGCAGTGGCATTATTCCCTTTTCATGTCCAGGCGGAGCAGCCCGATGAAAAAATTGCGCCGGCCGTGTCAAAAATGTTGAAGGAAAAACTTGAAAAAGACGGCGCTACAGTAGTGATTACCGACACCTTTGTTGACACAACTGACTGGGAACATGACCAATTCCGCAAGGAAGGTATCCGTTTAGGTGTTGACTGGATCATTACCGGCGACATCTTTATAGCCGGGCAGGCTTTGAGCATTGATTCACAGATGCACAATGTATATGAAAAACAATCACCTTTGACCTTCTTTTCACAATCCCCAAGTCCATCCGAATTGTATGCAGGCATAACCTCCCTGGAAAAAGATATTATCGGCGAACTGTTTCAGCAGAAAATCATTTCATCCATTCTCGTCAAAGGTAATGTGCGTGTGGATGCAGATGCCATTCAAAGGGTGATTTCCTCCCAGAAAGGTGATATTCTAAATCGCACCGCTTTAAACAATGATCTGAACAGCGTGTATAAAATGGGGTATTTTGATGATGTGGTCATCAAAAAACAGAACATGGATAAAGGGGTTGAGGTTATTTTTGAAGTCCAGGAAAAACCCAGTGTTCGTAATATCCGTTTTGAAAATAATCATATTTATGAGGACAAAGAATTATTTGAGGTTGTGGGAACATCAACCGGGGCCATTCTCAACGCATATAAGTTAAACAATGATGTGGATAAACTCAAACGTCTGTATTATGAAAAAAATTATCATAACTGCCGGATATCCTATGAAGTTAAACCATTGAAAAATCATCAGGCAGATATTATTTTTAATATTGAAGAGGGTGCAAAAGTAAGAATCACAGCCGTTGAATTTGAGGGTAATAGATATTTTGATGATGATGATATTAAAGACGAGATGCAGACCCAGGAAAAGGGATTCTGGTCATTTATAACATCCTCGGGAGAACTTGACGAAACTGAACTTGACAATGATGTGCTTCGCATAGAATCCTTTTATAAGAACAATGGGTTTATAAATGTCAAAGTGTCTGATCCTGTGGTGAACATGGGCACAGAAGAAATTACCATCCAGTTTAAAATTGACGAGGGAGATCAATATAAAAACGGTGTGGTCAGCATCAAAGGTGACATCCTTACCACCGAAGAAGAACTTTTAGCGCTTCTGGTTTCCCATAAATCTGAATTGTATAACCGGGAACTTGTCCGCAAGGATATGATCACCCTGAACGATTTTTATGCCAACCAGGGATATGCCAATGTCAAGGTCGTTCCAAAGGCGGATAAGAATGATACTGATGCAATTGTAAATATAAGCTTTAACATTGACAAAGGGGCGCTTGTCTACTTTAACCGGATTATTATTACCGGCAATAATAAAACCAGGGACAAGGTGATCCGAAGAGAACTTGCCATTGAGGAGCAGGGTCTTTACAGCATGGGAAAAATCCAGCGCTCCAATAGAAATCTGGCGTTCAAAGATTATTTTCAGAATATCGACATCAAACCGGTTAAAACCGAAGAAGAAAACAAACGGGACGTTCATATCACCGTTGAAGAAAAGCCAACAGGGAATTTTTCTTTTGGCGGCGGGTTTTCCAGTGATGACGGTGCCTTTGGCCAGTTTTCCGTTGAAGAACGGAACCTGTTCGGCAAAGGGCAGACAGGTAAATTCACCTTTCGGATGTCCGGAGAAACTGTGTTGTATAATATCGGATTCACCGACCCCTGGCTGTTTGACAGGCCAATTTCAGCCGGGTTTGATATCTATAAATTTGAACATGAATACGATTATTATGATAAAAACGCCTACGGGCTTACCCTGCGGGCTGCCTCCCGCCGGTTCTGGGATTATACAAGCATTGGTCTGGTTTACAATATTGAGAAGTTTGATATAGATGATGTGGAAGAAGATTATACGTCGGTCACCGAAGGCTCTTATCTGACGTCAAGCATTATGCCCTATATCAGTTATGATTCAAGAAACCATAATTTTTTACCCACAAAAGGTATGTACCACAAACTGTCCATGGAATATGCGGGTGAATTTTTGGGCGGTGAGATTGATTTTACCAAATATCTTGCGGAATCAGCAGTATTTTTTCCTTTGTTCTGGAAATTTTCAGCCGGTATCTACGCCAAGGGGGGATACCTTGATGACAGAACCGGTGGAGATCCGGATATAGACTGGGAGCGCTTTTATCTTGGCGGTATCAATTCAATCAGAGGCTTTGACGATACAGACATCAACGGAACCAGAGATGGGTCCGACATTGAGGTCGGTGGTGAGACATATTGCCAGTTTAATATTGAAATGATGTTTCCCATTGCCGAGGAGCAGGCGGTTTATGGTGTCTTTTTCTACGACAGAGGCGATGTATATAACGATGGTGAAAATATTGACTTTGGCGATCAGTTTTCCAGCTCAGGCTTTGAACTTAGATGGAATTCCCCCATGGGTCCCATCCGACTGGCCTATGGTATTGTTATAGACGGTAAAGATGTTAAGAGTACCGGTGATGGTCAGTTTGACTTTTCAATTGGTGCATTTTTTTAAAAAATAAAATTTTATCTTCGGAGGCATAAATGAAAAAAAAAATTATAGTTCCGGCAGTCTTAATTATTGCCGCAATGTTCACTTGCAGCGCTTTTGCAGCAGATGCAGCTAAAATCGGTGTGGTCAGTTTTGAAAAAATATTGAAAGAGTCCAGTGCCGGCAAAGTGATGCAAAAAGACCTCAAGGCTAAACTTAATGAACTTCAGGCAAAACTTCAGGCCGAGGAACAAAAAGTTAAAGACATGTCAACGGCATTAGAACGTGAAGCCCTTGTGCTAAGTGCTGAAAAAAAACTTGAACGACAAAGAGAACTGCGGGACAAAGCGGATGACTTAAAAAAAATGAACGCTGACTATACCCAGGAAATGAAGATTCTACAAAACAAGCGGATGAATCAAATACAAAAAGATATTTTTGACATCACCAACAAGTTAGGAAAGGCACAAGGGTATACTTTAATCATTGAAAAGAAAATCGCTGGTGTTATCTATGCTGCTGATAAGGTAGATTTCACTGATGAGATAATCAAAGAGTACAATTCAATATACGCTAAGAAAAAATAATACATGCTTACTGCAGACCAAATAGCTGCGATGGTCAATGCCCGGATACATGGGGATCCGGGCAAAGCCATTTCCGGAGTGTCTTCTTTTGACGATGCCGGGTCCACTGATCTGACTTTTGCGGTGGATCACTCTTTTTTTTCCCGGTTGGATGAAACAAAAGCCGGAATCATCCTTGTTCCCAATGATGCGCCTGCGGTTTCCGGTATAACGCTTCTTTACAGTGATAATCCAAAACTTGCGTTCTTTCAGGTCGTGGCGCATCTGATGCCTGCAGAGCCGTTGAAAGAATTTATTCATCCTTCGGCAGTTATTGCAGATGACTGCGTTATTGGTGACGGCACACGCATTGAGGCCCATGTCAGCATAGGGCAGGGTTGCACCATCGGCAGTCATGTTCACATCATGGCCAATACGGTGATCGGAAAACAATGCCGCATTGATGATTCCTGCCGGATCAGCCCCAACGTCACCCTGGTAGATAAAACACGGATCGGCAGGCAGTCCATTATTCATCCCAATTGCGTCATCGGGTCTGACGGATTCGGATTCGTCCAGGACGGTTACGCCCATGCCAAGTTGATACATACAGGGTACGTTCATATCGGCGCTTGCTGTGAAATCGGTGCCGGCAATACCATTGACAGAGGCACTTTAGGTATAACCCATATTGGAAACGGCGTTAAAACGGATAATCAGGTCCATATCGCCCACAATGTTAAAATCGGAGATAATACACTGGTGGTGGCCCAGGTAGGGATTGCCGGGAGCACCACCATTGGCAAAAACGTCATTATAGCAGGCAAAGCCGGTATTTCCGGCCATCTCGATATCGGAGACGGGGCCATTGTCGGCCCTTATGCCGGCGTCGTCGGAAATGTTTCCCCGGGCGATATTGTTTCAGGTATTCCCCATATGCCCCATAAAATCTGGCTGAAAGTATCTCGTATTATACCCCGGCTACCCAGTTTAAGAACACGGCTGCTTTCCCTTGAAAAACGAATAAAAAAGCTGGAAAGCAACCGGACGGAGCAACCATGATTCAACCCATTCATCCAACGGCAATTATTGATTCATCTGCGAGGATAGATGAGAATGTCACCATAGGCCCTTATACCATTGTCAAAGGCGATGTGGCCATCGGATCCGGCACAACCATAGGCCCTTACTGTACCATTGATGACCATGTCACCATCGGTCCGGACTGTAATATTTTTCAGTACGCTTCCATTGGCGGTGCCCCCCAGGATCTTAAATTCCATGGCGAGACCACCTATCTTACCATTGGCAGGGGGTCCATTATCCGTGAATTTGTTACCATTAACAGGGGCACGGGTTTTGGCGGAGGTCTCACCGCGGTGGGCGAAGAAAATTATTTGATGGCCTATACCCACATTGCCCATGACTGCAAAACCGGAAAAGGTGTCATTCTTGCGAACAACTCAACCCTTGGAGGTCATGTTGAAATTGGAAGCTATGCTACGGTAGGCGGTCTTGTGGCTATTCATCAGTTTGTCAAAATCGGAGATTATGCCTACATCGGCGGTAAATCAGGTGTGGTAAAAGATATTCCGCCCTTTGTCATTGCCGCAGGTGACAGGGCTGTCCTGCACGGCCTTAATAATGTTGGGCTCAAACGCCGTAATTTTGAACCTTCTGTCATCCGTCAGTTGAAAAAGGCGTACCGGATATTTTTCCGGATTGGACTGACAGTGACCCAGGCCGTGGAAAGGACCAAAGCAGAAATTGAACAAGTGCCTGAAGTTGTAACCTTCACTGAATTTATACAAAATTCCAATCGCGGGGTGACCCGTTAATTTCCATGAACGATCCCGAAGGCAATAGTTGTTTTTCCCCCATCGGCCTGATTGCTGGCGGTGGCCAGTTTCCGCTGCTCTTTACCCAAAAGGCATGTGCAAACGGTTATAAAATTATTGGGGTAGGATTCCACAGTGAAACCGACCCCCAACTTGCCCAACTGACTCACCGGTTTGAATGGCTTTATCTGGGTCAGCTCAGTAAGCTGATCCGCTATTTTAAATCCCATGGCGTCACCCGGGCATTGCTTATGGGTTCCATCAGCAAAACCAATATTTTCAAAGATATAAGACCGGATCTCAAAGCCCTTGCCTTTATTGCGAAAACTGCGGGCACCCACGATGACAATATCCTTTCATCCTTTGCGGATTTTTTGGAAAAGCAGGGCATTACCCTGGTACCGTCCACCTTTCTTTTGCCGGAGCTTATCAGCCCCAAAGGGTGCTGGACAAAGCGAAAACCCGACAGAGCTGAAAAAAAAGATATCCAGCAGGGGTGCAAACTTACCAAAGCTGTTGGCCGTCTTGATATCGGCCAGTGCCTTGTTATTTCCAATGGGACGGTCCTTGCCGTAGAAGCCATTGACGGCACGGACGCCACCATAGAACGGGGAGGGAGGCTGAGCCGGGGAAATGGCGCCACAGTTGTAAAATTATCCAAACCCAACCAGGATTTACGTTTTGATTTACCCTCATCCGGGTGCACCACCATTGAAACCATGCACAGGTCAGGCGTTAACGTGCTTGTGCTTGAAGCTGGAAAGTCAATTTCATTTGACCGTGAAAAAATGATTGTCCTTGCAGATAAATACAATATCTGTATAATCGCTGTGACCGAGGATGAGATCCATGAATAAAAGGCATGGGCTGATCGGGTCCATCGGTACCCAGCCGCAACCCGCAGCAGAGCATGAAAGTGGATTAACACCTAATCGGAACGTTAATATTGAAAATACCCGGCACATCATGATCCTTGCCGGTGAACCTTCAGGTGATTTCCACGGAGCAGCCCTGGTGCGGTCATTAAAACAACTTTGCCCTGGTATTCGGATCACGGGTCTCGGGGGTAAAGACATGGCAGGGCAGGGGGCCGACATTTTTTTTCCCATCGACAAATTGTCTGCCATGGGGCTTGTTCAAGTGATCAGGCAGTTAGGCGCCATTAAACAGGCTTTTTCCCTTGTTAAGCGACGATTAAAAACAGATCCCCCGGATGCTGTTGTGCTCATTGATTATCCTGGCTTTAATCTGAAAACCGCTAAATTTATCAAACAGCATTATGATATACCTGTCTGTTATTATATTGCGCCAAAGGTCTGGGCCTGGAATGCCAAACGTCTGGATACCATTGCAAAAGTCATTGATCATGTGGCGCTGATTTTTCCCTTTGAAATTCCTATTTATAAAGCCAAAAAAATTTTAGCCACCTATGTGGGAAATCCCTTGGTCGATGAATACCCCCAAAGCCTGCCGGTTTTAAGCAAGAAGAATAAAAAATGCCTGTCGGATGATCTGGTTATCGGCCTGCTTCCAGGGTCACGATCTGCTGAAATTGACAAACTGCTTCCTGTCATGCTGGATTCCGCCAGCATTATTGCAAAAAGATATCCCCATTTAAGGTTTCTTATTTCATCCGGCATTAAACAGCATGAAGAACGTATTAAACATATTGTTTCTCTCCACCCAAACTGCGATTTATGCCGGATTGTAACAGGACGACCAAAACCGATTTTTGACCGGGCCAACCTTTTGATTGCCGCATCCGGTACCGTCACGCTGGAAGCTGCTTTAACTCTTGTGCCCACGGTAATTATTTATAAAATGTCCGATGTGGCTTACCGGCTTGCCCAATTGCTTGTGAAAACCAAATATATCGGTCTAGCCAATCTGATTGTCGGCCGTCAGGTGATGCCGGAGCTGATCCAGGACAACGCCAATGCCGGAGCCATCAGTAAAACTGTATTCTCAATGTTACCTGAACTTGAAAACCATAAACAGCAACTTTATCAAGTCCGCAGGCGATTAGGCCTGCCGGGTGCCCCAAAACGTACGGCGGCCATAATACTTAACCTGATTCATAAAAATGAGGCCTTAAAGACTTGTTTGACAAATTCAGGCAAAAGCGATTAGATTATCTATCTTATAAGATCTTAAATTATTAGGAAATATTGCGGGTTATGAGTATTGAAGTGGCCTTCTTATGCATTTGCCTTTTTTTATCCGGTTTTTTTTCCATGTCTGAAACAGCGCTTTTTTCAATTTCCAGGATTAAAGCCTTTCATATTTCTAAAGATGGTTCAAATTCCGGTCGGCTTATCCTGGAGATGAAGGAAGACTCCCATACCCTTTTGACCACTATTCTCATAGGCAACAACCTGGTAAATATTGGTGCGTCTGCCCTTGCCACCTCCCTTGCCATTGCTCATTTTGAGTCCAATGCCGTGGGGATTACCACCGGTGGTATGACTCTTTTGATTCTTGTGTTTGGGGAAATTTTTCCAAAATCCTTTGCCAACCACAACAATGTCGTGGTTTCAAGGGCGGTTATATATCCCATATATTGGTTGTCAAAAATTTTATGGCCTTTGATCTTTGTTCTTAATTTTATACCTAAATTACACGGTATCATAGACAATTCCCAGGAAACCGTCACCGAAGATGAGCTGATGACCATGGTGGAAGTGGTGGAAGGGGAAGGTGAAATCAAGGAGGAAGAAATGGAATACATTACCAATATCTTTGAATTTGATGACACCTATTGTTCTGAAATTATGACACCTCGGGCAGACATGTTTGTGGTGGATGTGGGCGAAGGTCTGGATATTCCAAAGGTCCTAAGCACAGGCTTTTCACGAATTCCGGTTATTGAAGATACCATAGATAATATTGTAGGGATTCTGCATATTAAGGATCTGTTTTCCAGATATCTGGAAAATAACGGTTCCGAGATCACCCCGGACAGCCTCGACATCAAGGCGATTATGAAAAAGCCGTATTTTATTCCGGAATCAAAGAAATTGGATTCATTGCTTAAAGCTTTTAAAGCAAAAAAGAGCCATATGGCTGTTGTGGTTGATGAGTATGGTGGCGTGTCCGGTATTGTGACCCTTGAGGATGTGGTTGAAGAAATTTTTGGAGAAATTGCCGACGAGTCCGATCAAAATACACCAGACATTGTCCAGATTAAAGGGAACAAATGGCTGGTGTTAGGCAAAGCAGATATATATCATCTCAATAAAGAGCTGAATTTAGGCATTCCCGAATCTGTAAACTACGATACGGTCTCGGGGTTTTTCCTGGAACTTGTGGAGCGCATTCCCAAGCCCGGGGAGTCCGTTCGCATGAATAACTGGGTCTTTTCGGTAAAAGACATGGATGGTAACCGGATTCAGTCGTTTATTATTAAACCGGTTGAAGATGCCTGATTTGTGCCGTACCAGACATTTTAAATTTTGGCATTTAAATTATTTTATTCGGGCGGACTGTTAGCCGTTAAAAATATTATTGACAGCCTGAATTGAATCTATTGACAGAAACAGGTCGGCCGTATAAAATTTTTAAAAAACATATAAGGGAAAAGATAGTTCAATGATTTTTAGCTTCAACAAAAATTTTTATTTTAGCACTCGATTTTATAGAAAGGGCAGCCTGCCTGTGGACTACTGATTTTCCCATAAATTTAACTAAGATCAATAGAACCGCAGCAGGCAGGGCCTGATGCGGTTCTTTTTATTTAAAGCCGATTATAAAAAGGAAATTAACATGACAGACCGTGAAATCAAAGATGAAGACAATCAAAAACAAACGGGTGATGATTCTTCGCCCCTGTCTCCGCTTCGTGGGGAGATTGATCGCATTGATGAACGCATTCTTGAACTGATCAACCAACGCCTTGAAATCGGTAAAAAAGTAGGGGAGATTAAAAAAAAAAAAGGCAGTCAGATTCTGGACCGAACCCGGGAACGCATGGTGATTGAGCGGCTTTCCCAGCTGAACCCCGGCCCGGCGGATGAAAGCCTGATCCAGTATATTTTTAATGTGATCATCACTGCCACACGGGAAATCCAAAAGCCTAAGACCATTGGTTATCTAGGACCTCTTGCCAGCCACTCCCATATTGCAGCCCTTCATTATTTCAACCACTGCGGGGAATTTGTAGAACAGCCCGGTTTTTTTGATATTTTCAACAATATAAAACGAAAGGAACTTCATTTCGGCATTGTCCCCGTTGAAAATTCCATTGAAGGGGCTGTCAACTATACCCTTGATCTGTTTGCCGAGTTTGAGATCCATATTACGGCAGAGCATTATGAGCCTATTTCCCATGATTTATTATCCATCACAGGGGAGCTCAAAGACGTTAAAACCGTTTACTCCCATCCCCAGGCCATTGCCCAGTGTAAAAACTGGTTGAAGAAACATCTGCCCCATGCCATAGTCATGGAGACCAGTTCTACATCAAATGCGGCGTTGATGGCCTCAAAAGATGAGCAGATTGCCGCCATTGCATCCGGCAAAGCAGCTCATTTTTACAACCTGCTGCCGGTGGCATCAAAAATACAGGACCGTGGCGGCAACATTACGCGCTTCCTTGTGATCGGGGGAGATCGTCCGGAAAGAACTGGAGATGATAAAACATCTATTATGTTTGCCACGAATCACACCCCGGGCGCCCTTTTCAGAGCGCTTTCGCCTGTGAACCGAGCCGGCCTGAACATGGTTAAACTTGAATCGAGGCCCACGCGCCACTATAACTGGAGCTATCATTTCTTCATGGATATTGAAGGGCACATCGAAGATGAAATTGTATTTCAAACCATTGAACAGATTCGAAGCCAGGCCTTGTATTTAAAGGTGTTGGGATCGTACCCGATTATGGCAAAACCGGAGATATTACAATGATTGACGCTGCCACCCGCTTATATTGTGTCTTTGGAAACCCTGCCAGGCACTCTAAAGGCCCTGTAATTCATAATACAGCGTTTAAAAATAAGGGTATCAATGCCGTTTACCTTGCCTTTGAGGTGCAGGATGCAGCCAAAGCAGTACAGGCTGTGCGCACGCTGGATATCCAGGGTGCTTCCGTGACCATTCCTTTCAAGGAATCCATCATGGAACATATTGATTGGATCGACCCCACAGCGCGGGCCATTGGTGCCGTAAACACCATCGTCAATGAAGACGGTGTGTTAAAAGGCTATAATACGGATTGTAAGGCCGCAGTTGCCCCTCTTGTCCCCTTTGGTATTTCAGGAAAAATTGTTTGCATTGTGGGTGCAGGCGGCGCAGCCCGAGCCGTGGCCCACGGTATTGCAGCCCAAAATGGGGAGATCATCATCACCAATCGAACGGAACAAAAAGGTCGGATCCTTGCTGAAACGGTTAACGCACGGTTTGTCCCTGCCAACGAGATGGCAAACATCCAGGCGGATGTGGTGATAAATACCACAAGCATAGGCATGACACCTAAGGCGGATAAAATAAGCTTTCCGCCAGAAGCATTAACATCTGAAATGGTGGTGATGGATGTGGTATATACCCCGTTAAGGACCCGGTTGCTTGAAACGGCGGAAAAAAAGGGATGCATCACCATTGACGGTTTGTCCATGTTCATTGCCCAGGCAGCAGCCCAGTTTGAATTATGGACAGGCACAACCCCTGATACGGATCTAATGCGTAACACTATTTCAGGTACTATTTAATGATAAAAGGAGAGCGTCATGAAGCAGGTAATTTCCAGAAAGATCCAGGACCAGGTGGTCAAAATTCCGGGTTCCAAGAGCATTTCACACAGGATGCTGATCTGTGCCGCCCTGGCTGACGGCATATCTGAAATTTATAATGTACTCGACAGCCAGGATATTTCATTTACCCGCAAAACCCTGGTGTGCATGGGAGCTCAAATTAAAAGCAGACAAGACGGGGTTTTGTCGGTCACAGGTTTTGGTGGCCGGCCAAAGCCCTGGCCGGATCCCATCCACCTTGGGAATTCAGGCACGTCTATGCGCCTTTTGGCAGGGATCGCCGCCCTTGGCAGTACCCCATATACCCTAACCGGGGATGAACGCATGCGTCAACGCCCCATGGGAGAGCTTTTAGATGCCCTTGGCCGTATTCGGATCAGTGCCGATTCCCAAAACAATGAAGGTACACCGCCGGTCGTGATCCAGGGTGGTGACCGGGCCGGGGGGCGTACCCTTCTTGACTGTTCCCGGTCAAGCCAGTACCTGTCTGCCCTGCTCATGGCCGGGGCTTTTTTTGACCAGGGCCTTGTGATTGATCTGACAGGGCCTGCCGTGTCCCAGCCTTATATTGATTTAACCTTGGATGTAATGAATCAGTTTGGGGTCAATGCCTTTCAGATATCTGACACCTGTTATGAGGTCCCGGGAAGCCAGACCTACTCATCCGGTACCAGATCCGTGGAGCCCGATCTGTCCAATGCCGGTTATTTCTGGGCAGCAGGTGCGGTAACAGGTGCGGATATCGGCGTGGATAATATCGGCACAACCTCGTTGCAGGGCGATTTGAAACAAGCAGATATATTTGAAAAAATGGGCTGTACGCTAAATCATGACGGCCGGGTTCTGCGAGTGAAAGGCCATCCCTTGCACGGCGTGGATGTGGATATGTCCGATACCCCGGATGCCGTGCCTGCTGTGGCTGTGACAGCCGCATTTGCAGAAGGCACCACCCGGATTACCAATATCGCCCATCTTCGGGTTAAGGAGTGCGACCGCATTGATGTCGTGTGTTCCCAGCTCACCAAGATGGGAATTAAAGCGGTGCAGGGGCCCGATTTTATGGAAATTACCGGCGGCACACCCCATGGCGCAGTCATTGAGACCTTTAACGACCATCGCATTGCCATGGCCTTTGCGGTTGCAGGCCTTAGGGTGGACGGCATGGAAATTGAAAACCCCGTGTGCGTGGAAAAATCATTCCCCACATTCTGGCAACTTTTTGACGCCCTGTAAAAAAGGAGAAACCATGGATCCCATTTTTCTTATCGGATACCGATGTACAGGTAAAACCAGTACAGGAAAGTATCTTGCCGATTTTTTGAACAAAACATTTTTGGATACGGATCTGGTTTTGGAGTCAACTTACGACACCACCATTGCACAGATGGTGGCCCGGTACGGCTGGCCTTATTTCAGGGCAAAAGAAACTGAAACGCTGATGAACCTGGATTTGGAAAACGCGCCTGTTATAGCCACGGGCGGTGGGATCATCCTTGCAGAAGAAAACAGACAGTTTTTAAAAGAGAACGGGGTGGTTGTATATCTTTATGCCACGGCATCTGTTTTGACAGCCAGAATCCGCAAAGATGAAAATAACACCGAGCGACGACCGGACCTTACCCGTGACAGCCTATCCCTTGAAACCCAGAAAATGCTTGAAATCAGAACTCCATTGTACCAGGCCCTTGCCGCTATATCCATTAACACAGAAGAATACGCTCCCAAAGCTGCGGCGTTTCAAATCATGGCCGAACTTGACCCGCAGTCCGGGAATCCATGATGCGTTGTTATTTAAATACCGGGATTGATCCGGCTTTTAACCTTGCTGCCGAACAATACTTACTGGAAAATGCAAGTGAAGACTGTTTCATGCTCTGGCGCAATCATAATACAATTGTTGTCGGCAGAAACCAGAACACCTTATCTGAAATTAATTCTGAATTTGTCAGAAAACACGACATCAACGTGGTTCGACGCATAACCGGCGGCGGGGCGGTTTACCATGATCTGGGCAATGTCAATTTTACGTTCATCAAGGTGGGTGTGCAGGCAAAAAAAATTGATTTTTCCTCCTATACCCGTCCGATTCTTGAGTATCTCAATCAACTGTCTGTGCCGGCCAGGCTTGACGGTCGCAATGACCTGATCGTGGACGGGCTTAAAATTTCCGGAAATGCCCAGCATATCCACAAAAACCGGGTACTACACCACGGCACCCTGCTTTTTGATGTGGACCTGGAAATGTTGGCCACCGTACTTTTGGTGGACCCTGAAAAATACAGGGACAAGGCCGTGCAATCCATTCGAAGCCGGGTAACTAATATCAGAAAATATCTTTTGGGTCATCCAACGGTTGAGCAATTTATGGAAAATCTTGGCCGGTATATGCAAGAAGCCCATCATGCTGTAATGACAACGCTCAGTGATGATGATTTGAAACGGATTAATGACCTTGCCGAAAAAAGATACCGGCAGTGGAACTGGAATTTTGGTGACTCCCCGGCTTATGATTTTTCCAGACCTACCCGCACCCCCGGCGGCACCATTGATATCCGGATGAAAGTAAAAGACGGAACAATTCAAGGCATTCGCATTTTCGGCGATTTTTTTGGAATTGATCCTGTCAGTGATATGGAAAAGCGGCTTACGGGATGCCGCCATGACCCCCAATCCATCAAAAAGATATTGAATGCCGTTGACATAGAGCGCTATATTAAAGATGTGACCATTGATCATCTGGTCCATTCCATGTTTTGAATATTTAAAAGGAGGATTTTTCATGGATATAATAACCCATCAATTAATAGACAATGAGCTGTGCGGAAAGCCGGTTATGGTGGAAAACGGTAAAAGCCGAGTGGAATGTACCACCACACCCCGAATGGCGGCAGATGACTCAGGTCTGGTGCATGGTGGATTCATTTTCGGACTTGCCGACTATGCTGCCATGCTTGCAGTCAATCATCCCAATGTTGTGCTTGGCGGGGCAGATGTTAAATTTCTGAAACCCGTCAAAGCAGGAGAATCTGTCTATGCCCAAGCCAGTGTCACATCAGTATCTGGTAAAATGCAGATCGTCAGCGTTGCGGTTAAACGTGAAGATGAGGTGGTTTTCAAAGGAGATTTTTCATGCTTTATCCTGGAAAAACATGTCCTTGGATAAAAAAAACCAAGCGCCATATTTTGATAAAACATGTCGCTTGGGATTTTGTGAATTATTTTTAAGCATCTTGGGGTGTTTTGATCATATCGTTTTCCATCATGTCAGCAATACCTAAAGCCGAATTGAGGGCATCGTTAATCAGGAAAAGCTGATTTTTTAATGTTTTTAACGAGGCCGGGTTGGCCGCGATTTTTTCTTCTGACGCAAGAAGTGACGAAAACAAGTTTGCTTTTTGGGCAAACCCGGATAAACGGTCACTGAATTGAACGATCTGTTTTGCCCACTTGTCCCTTTCTTCCCTTGTAAGTTCGATATTTGCGTTGTCAGTGCCGTTAATCAGGTGGTCAATCTGGTACTCCTGGGGGGTGGCAATAATTTCGTACATAGTTTGTGCTCCTTTTTCATTTAAAAAGTCCAACCGAAGGCTAAGTAAAAATTTTCGCCTACAAGGCATGGTGCCCGGCCAGGGGCAGGGCATACACATGCTATCTCGAGCGTCTGGTCAAGGGTCATAACGCAGTAAGCCAAAGATTTTTTACAACATCATTAAATTTTGTGAAGGATAAGCGGGCGCAGGACGTTCGTCAAGCTTAGATATTGAGAACATTGAGTATTCAGAGTTATTTCATCAGGGGATAACCCTAATACGCCTCTAACATTAATGCTGGATGGCATTTATTTCATTTTATATGCTTGAATGGTAATTCATTCTCATTCTTCTTTTAAAAGATAATCCAAAAGATCCCCCTGGGTATAAATAATTTTCAATATGGACAGATAAAAGGAGGAGCGGGCATTGGATATGCGTCGCTGGGCATCCACAAGCAACGTATTGGCATCCATGATATCAATACTGTCAGCCATGCCGTATTGTAACTGCATCTGAACGGCATAGAAATTTTCCTCGGCGGATTTTACTTCATCAGCAAGGTTGATCAGAGTTGATTTCGCGGTGTTAAATTCCCAAAAAGACTGCTTTGATTCAAGGATTATCTTCTTCTTTTCATTGGCCAGTGACTGCTCTGCCTGGCGCTGCCTTGCCACGGCCTGGCGTACCTGAGCTCTTCGCAGTCCGCCGTCATATAAGGTAAATACAAGCTGGGCCTGGATATATGCCTCTTCGGTATCATATCCGATTTGGGTTCCGGTTCCTGTCTCATAGGAGATATCTTTTTCCTGGTAACCGCCCTCAAGCTCAATGCGGGGCCAGTATTCACCCTTTTCATAGGCTATGGTTCGTCGGGCAATCTCAATATCCTTTCTCGCTTCCTTGATTTCATAACGGTTTTCAAGGGCATGGGATTTTATCTCTTCAAGGGTGACTGAAAAATTTTCAACATCTTTGATATCTCCCGGTGCAATGGAGAACTTATCTTCGATGCCGGTAAGTCTGACGATACCGGCCTTGGCTGTCTGAACATTATTGATCGCCACAATCTGGTTGGTTTTCGCCTTTGATAATTCCGCCTGGGCACGGTACAGGGCCGTCTTTGTCACACTGCCCACAGTGAGTTTTTCATTCACCGAATTTTTGTATGTGTTCAAGCGTTCCACTTCGGCATCCGCTACCTCCACCAGACGTTTTAAATTCAACGCCTGGATATAGGACTGGGCTATCTGGAAGATATAATCGCTTCTAATGGTCTGTTCTGAAAATTTTGTTTTTTCAATGCTTTTTTTACTGACATCATAGGCGATCAGTTCCCTGCCGCTCAGTGTAAATGACTGGGTGAGTTTGCCGCCTAACGTATTTACATCAGGTGTGTTATAATCGTCGTTCTTATAATTCAGGTAATTGCCGTATAGCCGAACTGCAGGAATGAGAACGGACTGGGCCCGCTTTTTATCCTGTTCTGCAATATAGGTCTGATCCCTGGCTATCTGGATGGTTTCTGCCTTTTCATTGGCCATTCGGCACAATTGTTTCAGGGTGTATGACGGTTTACAGATACCTTGCGCGGCAAATCCGAAAAACATTAACAATAACGCCTGAACGCAGATATGAATCTTGTTCATTTTTAACATCCTTTGTGTTGAAAACAGTTGTTAAAAATTTACCGAAAATGGTGATTCTTTATTTTGCTCTTCCGCCCTTAACTCTTTTCTCAAAATTTTTCCTACATTTGATTTCGGCAACTCATTTCGGAACTCCACGGCCACAGGCAGTTTGTATTTGGCAAGCTTGGTGCCGCAATAGTCAATGACATCCTTCTCAGTCATTGTCTCTCCTTCCTTAAGGATGACAAACGCTTTGACTGCTTCGCCACGTTTGGGATGGGGAATACCAATGGCACAGGCTTCAAGAATGTTGGGATGCTCAAACAGCACTTCGTCAATATCCCTGGGGTAGACATTGTAACCGCCGGAGATAATTATATCCTTTATGCGGTCAACAATATAGAAATAACCATTTTCGTCCATTTGGGCAATGTCCCCTGAACACAGAAAACCGTCTTCGGTGATGGTCTTGGCGGTGGCATTGGGCTGGTTTAAATAGCCTTTCATAACCTGGGGACCTTTAATAAGAAGCTCACCGGACTCTCCTATGGGCATCTGCCTGGTATGGTCTTCAAGGTCTACAATCTTGCAGACCGTGTCAGAGATGGGAAGTCCGATACTGCCCACAACCCGCTTGCCCTGGAAGGGATTGATATGGGTGACCGGTGTGCATTCGGTCAAGCCAAAGCCTTCCACGATAATGGAGCTGGTTTTTTTTTGAAAAGTGTTGATGACATCCAGCGGAAGAGGGGCGGACCCGGAAAAACAGGCCCTTATTGAACTTAGATCGATCTTTCCCATATTCGGGTGGTCTAACATGCCGATATACATGGTGGGCACCATGGGGGCAAAGGATACTTTGAATTTGGAGATGGCTTCTAACAGAGGATCAGACTGGGGTTTGGGCACTAGTACATTGCGCCAACCCATTTTGATGGCATAATTCATGGATGTGGACATGCCAAATACATGGAAAAAGGGAAGGGCGCCCAGCATGGTTTCTTGGCCTTTCACAAACTCGGGGAACCAGGCTTCAAGCTGCTGGACCTGGTAAGAGATGTTTCTGTGGCTGAGCATGACACCTTTGGAAGCCCCTGTGGTGCCGCCGGTATACTGGTACATGGCCACATCGTCCATTGTGACATCCGCCTGACTTGTGTCCGGAGCGTATTTGGCAATTACATCCTGGAATTTATACAGGTTGGGTGCAGGGCCAACATCTTTGGTCAGCCCGTTTTTTTTGGCTAATAGAGGAAAAAACAGGCGTTTGCCAAAGGAAAGGTAATCGCAGATGGAAGTATAAACAATGGTCGAAATATCCGTTTTTTTCCGAAGTTTTACCATGCGGTCTGCTAGGAGATCCAGGGTGATCAAACATTTGACGCCTGAATCCGTGAACTGGGGCTCAAGTTCCCTGTCTGCGTATAGCGGATTATTAAATACAACAATACCGCCAATTTTTAATGTCGCATAATAAGCGACCACGCAGGGGATGACATTGGGCAGCAGAATGGCTACACGGTCCCCTTTTTTTATGCCGAATTTTTTCAGAGCTGTGGCAAATCTGCAGACGGTGTCATTGAGTTGCGTGAAGGTCATGGCATATCCCTGGAAGATCAACGCCGAGTTATGGGGAAAGGCTTTTGCTGATTGCTCAAGATACTGAGAAATCAGAATGTCCTGATAGTCAACGTGCCGGGGAACTCCTCGGGCATAAGATTCAGTCCAGATTTTTTTTCCATAAGCGCTTGAGTCAGACAAGGCTTTCTCCTCTGAATAAGAAAAATTGAAAATTTAAAGGAAAATAAAAAGTATGAATGGTATCGTAATTGATAGAAAGAAATGAATCGCCCTGTCAAGAAAAAAGTAAGGAAACATTAAAATATGTTAAATTTTGTAAAGGAACGGGCTCCAGCGTTACATCGCAGTTCATTCCGTGCAGCTTAGGACCTCAGATTAAATAAGTTGGGCAGAAATAACGCTGAATTTTGATTCATTTACAAGGCGCATTAAAGGTTGAATAGCAGGAGGCCTATTGGGCCTTGGATCCAACGAAGTAGATGGGCCAAAAGGCAAGCTATTTCGTTCAAGTTATTTAATCTGCGGTCCTTAATGTCATTTTGCTATAACAGCCATGGGCTGTCCTAATCTATCAAAATTCAGGCTCAATTCACAATAAATATTCAAAGATATATGGAGGTTACACATATTTTTTATAAAATATAAGTTGTGACATGGGTATTATGTCCGATGTTACATTCGTAAGCGCATCGATATTGATGGCGCAAACTAATGTATACATCCTTCATACATCATCGTTCTTTTAGACGAAGGTGTAAGATCAGTCCAGCAATGAGCCTGAACTACTCTGTCTGGAAGATATACTCAGGCCAATAACCCAGCCAAGAAGAAGCACGCCTACACCGGCCAAAAACCATTTAATCATGCCGGTTTTAAATAAAAATTTGTTCTTTCCCTGTTCTTGGGAAAGTGTGGCGGACAATGATGCGTTCTTGGTTTTAAGGCGTTTGTTTTCTTCTAACGTACCGGTTATATTGGCAGAGGCAGCCTTAAGCGCAGTGTGTTTTAATTTTAAGGTTTCAAGGTTTTGGGTCAGGGACTGGTTCTCTTTTTTAAGTTGTTCCATGACAACCTGGTCTGCCTGTTCCGACAATGCCTTTATTTTTTCTTCAAGGGCGGCATTTTCTTTTTTTAACTGGGCTATTATTATTGATTTGGGTGGATCTGTTACAACATAGCTTTTGTCCACCCATCCCTGCTCTCCGGATGAAAGTGCCACCTTAAGGTAGCCGTTGCTTTCTTTAATTATGGTTAACGGGGTGTCGCTTTTTAAAGCAGAGATCACAGGATAGCCGGGGCCAGGTCCCTTTCTGAATGTAAGAATGAGCATATCAGAGACATAAGCGGTCTGGGCATGGCATAACGCTGTAGTTCCGACAATAATTAGAACAACCGCACAAATTCGTGAAAATAGTTTCATCATTATTCATTGCCTCCTTAACAGTTTTTAGTTAATTATCAGTCCTTCCTTGTTTTTACAACACCTGGCATGTAAAAAAAACTTGCCAAACCGCGTGGAACATGGGATCAATCATTACTCCCTGTCATTAATTACAGTCTGTTAAATTAAAATAAACGGTTGGCGTATGAATCAGGACTCTTTCAAGAAATTGTGTATTGCCAATATCCTTAACGGGGTGTCTGACGGGTTGCGCAGGTATTCCAATCCCAGCCGCGTTGCTCTGCTGTTTGCACAGGGCCCTGATGACCCTATTCAGGTCTTTGATCCCCAGGATCTTTTATTCGGGCATGAAACCGTGCTTGAAGAGGTGTTCATTGTTCACCAGGAATCCTGGCGGCAGCAGATTGTGGAGCAAATTGAAGGTCAGCCCAAAGGCCATCTGATCCCCCAGGAAAATCTGGGTTTGTCAGGACTTATTGCGTTTGCAGGTGCAAGCAGTGAATTTTTTTATCAGGTCTGGTTTACTGAGCATCATCCTGATATGTGTTCCACCAAACCGACGAAAACATGGCTTGAACAGGCTGCTTCCCTGCTTGTCCATGACTATACATCGGGCAATCCACCCATCAACTGTTCGGATTATGTGCTTAAAAATTATGCACTTCAGGCCATAGCCGATTACATGGTGGATGAGCGCAACAGCCATCTGGGGTATGATACCAAAATTCAGATCCCAACGATTCTAAACTATATTCTTTCCATTTCAAAAACCAGAGAAGAGGGGTCCTGGGCAAGGGGAGAGCTTTTTTTTACGGACCCGGTCAATATAGAGACCATTGATTTTTTGACCATGTTTCGGCGTAATGAAAGGCCGGTAATTTCCAATATCAAACACATCAGAAAACTTCTTGTCAGTGTGGAGCGGTCAAATCGTAAACTGGTTTCCGACGGCAATTATGTTGTGGGGATCACATTGGCCCGTGTGCCCGAGTATGCCATTCTCGCTGATTTCAGGGGCGATCACGGCTTCTTGAGTCTGGGCACCCAGAAACTCGCCTCATTTTGTGACGGCAATTTTTATTCCACCACCAGGGAGAATAAGCTGGTGGAGTTGGAAGAACTGCTTTTGGATTCACAGCTTGATATCGAGACTGCCGGTACCCTGTTCAGTGTGGTGTCCGGGTTGATACACAAGGCAGGGCATTCACATTACGGCAGTACCGTGGTGATTGATATGAACGATGAACCCCTGGTGTTGTCTGGCCATGTGCTGGATCCCTCGTTATGCCTTTTGAATTCAGATAATTATGACCTAGCCTCGGCATTCATGCGCATTGACGGTGCAGTGCATATAACACCAGATGCCAAAATTCGCGGATTCGGTTGTCTTCTGGACGGGCAGTCCGTTACCTGGGAAAACATGGCACGGGGTGCAAGATACAACTCTGCATTGAGATTTTCCGCCACAACATCAAAAGTGATTGTGGTTGTAGTTTCTTCTGACAGACCTATTTCAATCATATATAATGGCATTGAATTGAACGGCACATCAAGGTGGAAACCCATTTACCAGTACATGCCGAAAATATTAACCCTTGAACAGCATTTGCATGGTGTGCAGATATAATGATTTTTATGATTTGTTATGACTCAATTTAATTTTCAATCATTACCGGATTTAGCCGGCCAGCGTCTGATGCTCGGGTTTGACGGTCAGACCCTTAATGCTGAATTAAAACATCTGATAAAAAATTACAGGACCGGGGGGATTATCCTGTTCCGGCCTAATATTGAATCGGCGGACCAGTTGCGCCGTCTGTGCATGGATGCCCGAAAATATGCACTGGACCAAGGTTTGCCGGATTTGTTTGTTGCCGTGGACCAGGAAGGCGGGCCGGTGGCAAGACTGCGTAAACCCTTTACTGAGTTCCCCGGCAACCCCCATATGAAAACCCTTGAAGACGCCCGGGAATTTGCCCGGATTACCGCATCAGAGTTGTCTGATATGGGTATTAACATGAATATGGCCCCGGTTATGGATGTGGCCCCCCCGGATGTGGATTCCATCATGAAAGACCGGGCGTTTACAGGGAATGCAAACCGTGTATCCCAACTGGGCACTGCTGTGATCCATGGGCTTCAAAGGGGTGGGATCATGGCCGTGGCCAAACATTTTCCCGGTATCGGCAGAACAGTAAAGGATTCTCATTTTTTCCTGCCTGAACTGGATGCGGAACTGTCCGATTTAAAACAGATCGATCTGGTTCCTTTTGAAGCTGCAAAAAAAGCAGGCGTTTCAGGGATTATGATGTCCCATATCTTGTACCCCAAGATAGATCCAGACTGGCAGGCCAGTCTGTCAAAGACCTTTGCATACGATCTATTAAGAACGGATATGGGATATCAGGGCCTTGTCATGACCGACGATCTTGACATGAAGGCCATCAACCATGATATGGATACCTGTATTCAAAGGATCATGGCTGCACAAATAGACATGGCGCTTGTCTGCCATGCCGGACCCAATATTGCCGAAGCCAGGGACGCCGTGATGCGATATCTTGAAAATGACAGGGAAATGTTTGAATCAGGTCGGACCTGTGTGAAACGGATTATAGCGGCCAAGGAAAGTTTTTTTGGTTGATGCTATTTTTTAAATTTTGCTTCTGCTCGAATTTATGATCTGGAACAAAAAAAACATGTAGTGTCTGAAGGAAAACTATTTTGGGACGCAGAGTAGTTGCCCATCTGCGGCGTTGGGGTCAAACAATAGGAACCACAGATTTTATCCGGGAATACACATCATCTCCCAAGCCGCATACCTGGTTGTCCCGGATCATTTCCCAACCTCTGGCTGCAATCATGGCCGCATTATCTCCGCACAAGGACAAGGGGGGTGAAAATACTTTCATTTTATACCGTTCAGCCCTTTTAGAAAGGATGTCAACAAAGGTTCGGTTGGCAGAAACTCCGCCTGCAATGCCGATGTCGAAGCAGTTTTTATTCTTGGCTGCGGCAATAAGTTTTGTGGACAGCACATCAATGACAGCCATTTGGAATCCGGCTGCCACATGGGCGGGCCGGCCTTGGCTCATATCCGGACCCATATCAGGGTGTTCATGCAGGTGCCGGGCCACCGCAGATTTAAGTCCGCTAAAACTAAAGTCAAAGTTGTCTTTTTTAAGCATGCTTCTGGGAAATTTGATTTTTTCAGGGTCCCCGTTTTTTGCCAGGGCTTCAATGGCAGGTCCGCCCGGATAGCTTAATCCCATCATTTTGGCCACCTTGTCAAAGGCCTCTCCTGCCGCATCATCCCGGGTCTGGCCCATGAGGGTGAATGCGCCGGGCCCTTTTACAAGATAAATATTGGTGTGTCCGCCTGATACCACAAGGGCGATGAATGGGAAGCTGGGGCGGTGATCCAAAAGCTGTAAAGAGCAGATATGGGCTTCAAGATGATTAACACCGGCCAGGGGCAGATTTCGTGCCCAAGCCAGGGCTCTGGCATAGGAAAATCCCACCAGAAGTGCGCCTATCAGTCCGGGACCTTGGGTGGCGGCAATGCCGTCAATGTCATCCAAGCTGACACCAGCCTGCGCCAGAGCCTGGTCCACCACCGGATCTATGGCCTCAATGTGCATACGCGATGCAAGTTCCGGCACCACACCGCCGTATATGGCATGGGTGGACACCTGGGAGGAGACAACAGACGAGCGCGTGCGTACACCGTCTTCCACGACTGCTGCTGCAGTTTCGTCGCAGGATGATTCAATCCCGAGAATGAGCATGGGTTTAATTTCCGACAGGATAATCAGACGTACTGGGTCTGGTTCTCGTTGTTTTCCCTTTCCAGGATTTCACCTATCAGATAAGCTTTTTCTTCCATGGCGCTTAGTCTGTCCATGACTTCCTGGGCGGATTTTTCAGGGACCACCACCACCATGCCGATGCCGTTGTTAAAGGTTCTGTGCATGTCATGTTCCGGCACATTGCCTTCCTGTTGGATGATGTTGAATATGGGGGGAATCTGCCATGATCCGTTATGAATGATGGCCTTGCATGCCTGGGGAATAACCCGGATAATGTTTTCATCTATACCGCCGCCTGTGATGTGAACCAGCCCGTGAACAGGCAGGTCGCGCATTAAGCTCAAAATGGTATATACATATATGATGGTGGGTTTGAGCAGTTCTTCTCCAAGCGTGCCATCAAGATCTTGTAGACGGGTATTGACGTCATACCCGCATTTGTCAAAGAAAACTTTGCGCACTAAAGAAAATCCATTGGAATGAACCCCTGAAGAGGCAATGCCGATGAGTTTGTGCCCTGGCCGAATGTAGGAGCCGTCAATGATTTTGTCATTGTCAACAATGCCAACGGAAAAACCTGACAAATCATATTCGCCCCCTTGGTACATGCCGGGCATTTCAGCCGTTTCACCGCCGATCAGTGCACAGCCGGCCTGGGTGCAGCCTTGGGCAATACCTGAAATTATTTTTTCAGCTACGGAGTTATCCAGTGTGCCCATGGCAAGATAATCCAGAAAAAATAAGGGCTTAGCCCCCTGGACAATGATGTCGTTGACGCACATGGCCACCAGGTCTATACCGATGGTGTCGTGCTTGTTCATCTGGAATGCGATTTTCAGCTTGGTACCTACACCGTCTGTGGAACTAACCAGTACCGGGTTAGAAATATTGGTCAGGTTCAAGGAAAAAAGTCCGCCGAAACCACCAATGTCTCCCATGACACCGGCTCGTGGGGTAGATTGGGCAATACTTTTTATCCGGTCTACCAGCTGAGTGGCTTTATCAATATCAACGCCGGAATCCGCATATGTCAAAGAGTCGTTCATCTTATATTTCACCTATGGCATTTAAAAGATCTGTTAATCCCTTTAAAGTCGTCAATCATACGCCCAAAGCCCGTAAAAAGTCAAAAGCTTTTTGACAAGGGATACCTGGATGAAGTATTAAATGGATAATTTTTAAACACGGGACTATTTTGGAGAAAATATCTTCATGAAAACAATTCATATCGGCATACTTGGATTTGGTGTAGTAGGGGCAGGTGTGGCAAAATTGCTCAAGGAAAAAAAAGAACTGCTTGAATCTCGAATCGGCGCCTGTCTGAACCTTAAAGCCATTGCTGACCTTGACATTATAACGGATCGGGGTGTCGATCTGACCGGTACCCAATTAACAACCGATGCCACATCAGTTATTGATGACCCTGACATTGACATTATTGTGGAGCTTATCGGCGGGCAAACCGTAGCCAGGGATTTTATTCTTAAGATTCTTGAAAACAAAAAGCATGTGGTGACCGCAAATAAGGCACTTTTGGCTGGTTTTGGTAATGAACTGGTTCGCATTGCCGGAAAAAATCAGGTTGATTTGGCATTTGAAGCCTCCTGTGGGGGATGCATGCCTGTTATAAAAAGCCTGAGGGAATCTTTGGTTGCCAACGACATTCATGCCATGTGTGGAATCCTCAACGGTACCTGCAATTATATTTTAAGCAAGATGACCCGGGATGGCTCTCTGTTTGAGGATGCTTTAAAAAAGGCTCAGGAGTTGGGGTTTGCAGAGGCTGAACCGTCCCTGGATGTGGATGGATATGATACGGCTCATAAACTTGCCATTTTGAGTGCCCTGGCCCATGGTATGGAAATCAACCTTGATGATATTCATGTGGAGGGTATCCGGAACATCGGTCCGACTGATATTGGGTTTGCAAGAGATTTCGGCTATACTATTAAACTGCTTGCCATAGGAAAAAAACATGCGAATCATGTTGAAGCCCGGGTACATCCGACCATGATTCCCTGTTCCAATCCTTTATCCCATGTGGATCATTCCATGAATGCAATTGCCATTGATGCAGACGCCACAGGCAGAACCATGCTTTATGGTCACGGGGCAGGCATGATGCCCACAGCCTCGGCTGTCCTTTCGGATATAGCCGATATTGCCAGAAACATTATTACCGATACCCGGCGCAGGGTTCCCACTTTGGGGTGTCCCGAAGAAAATATTCGAAAAACACCTATTCTGCCCATGGCCCAGTTGTCCACCCGGTATTATCTGCGTTTTGAGGCCCAGGACCATCCGGGTGTCTTGTCTACAATTTCAGGTGTTTTAGGTGAAAATGATATCAGCATAAAATCTGTCCATCAAAAAGGGCGTAATGCCAATGGTCAGGTGCCCATTGTCATGCTGACTCATTTGGCCAAGGAAAGTAGGGTTCAAACGGCCCTTGCCCAAATTGTTCAAACAGACTGCGTGTTGGGACAACCTGTTGTTATCCGCATTGAAGATGACGACACTGAGTAGTGCATAGCTATTTGCGTTGTAATTATGCCCCGGTATCCGGGATAAAAGTAGAAGCATCGATAGATTAAACAAGACAAGAAGGGTTAAAGGAATGAAAATACTTGTTGCAGATCTGGAAGGGGTCTTTTTGCCTGAAATCTGGATCAATGTGGCCAAAAAAACCGGGATTGAGGAACTTAAACTGACCACCCGGGATATCAGCGATTATGATGTGCTCATGACTAAGCGTCTGTCCATACTTGATGAGCATAATCTGACACTTAAGGATATCCAGGCCGTCATTGCAGGTCTTGATCCCCTTGACGGCGCAAAGCAGATGCTGGACTGGATACGGAAACAAACCCAGATCATTATTCTGTCCGATACCTTTGAAGAGTTTGCCGGGCCGCTGATGGCAAAACTGGGCTTTCCTGCACTACTTTGCCATAACCTGACTGTGGACGCAACAAACCGTATTACCGGATACAATCTGAGAATAGATAATCAGAAAGCCCGGGCCGTTAAAGCCCTCCAAGGCCTGAACTATCATGTCATTGCATTTGGCGATTCCTACAATGATACCGGTATGATCCAGGCGGCAGACCAGGGTTTTTTCTTTAGGCCCCCTGAATCCATTACCGAGGATTTTCCTGATATTCCCATTACCCGCTCCTATGATGAGCTTAAGGTCATGCTTACCAATCTTTTGGCAAACTGAATGATAGACGTTGATAAATTTAAAGAGCTGCGGGTGCTTGTTATCGGGGACTTAATGCTCGATGAGTATCTGTGGGGAAGGGTTGAGAGGATTTCACCGGAAGCGCCTGTTCCTGTGGTGGCCGTGGAAAAAAAGAGCCATACACTGGGCGGAGCTGGCAATGTGATAAATAATCTTTCTGCCATGGGAGCAAAGGTTTTTGCCATGGGTGCCGTGGGTGCGGGGCCAGCCGGCCGTGACGTTTTAAAAAAGCTTGAAGCGTTGAGCGTTGATGTCACAGGAGTAATCAGTGAGCCGGATCGTCCCACAACACGGAAAACTCGAATCATTGCAGCTAGTCAACAAATGCTTCGCATCGACAGGGAGGTCAGCCACCGGATTAGTTCCCATACGCTTGATATATTAACCCGGATCATTGCCGGCTACATAGACAAAATGGATCTTGTTATTATTTCAGATTATGATAAGGGCCTTGTAACTCGTGAGCTTGTAGCCTTTATTGTTGATATATCAAAGAAATCAGGTGTTATGACCCTGGCAGATCCCAAGTCCATGGATTTTTCCAAATACATGGGGGTAACTGTTTTGACCCCAAATAAAAAAGAAGCTGCAATTGCCGCCGGTATACAAATTCAAACTCCTGAAGAGATGGCAGAGGCCGCAGCAAAGATAATTGCCCTGGCCGGGCTTGATAAACTTCTTATCACCTGCGGAAAGGCCGGCATGGTTCTATATGAAGCCGGAAAGCCTGCTGTTACTATTGCATCTAAAGCAAGGCAGGTCTTTGACGTGTCAGGGGCCGGGGATACGGTTATCTCTCTTTTGGGGCTGGGGCTGGCATCGGGCGCCACGTTTGAAGCGGCTGCCGGGTTGGCCAATCTTGCGGCAGGCATCGTGGTGGCCAAGGTAGGCACCGCAACCGCCTCTATTGATGAGTTAAAACAATGTCTTATGATAAATATTTGAATTCGATAAAAATTGTGCTTGACTCAAACGATCCTTTGATCTATATTCTCTCTCGTTGTTGCGGGGTGGAGCAGTCTGGTAGCTCGTCGGGCTCATAACCCGAAGGTCGTTGGTTCAAATCCTTCCCCCGCTACCAAAAAAAATAGAGGCTCCCAGTGTTTTCGCTGGGAGCCTTTGTAGTTTATTGAAGAGGAAGAGGGCGTTTTTGTGACACTTTTTTTAATCCTCTTGTTTTTTTTCAACCGAAGCTAAAAATTGACTGCTATCGTTTCGTCCTTTTTGAGGAGCCCGGGCAGAATGATATCGAAAAATTATTTGCAAAGCAGAGTGCCCGAGCACGTTCTTTACCCAGCCAATATCGTCACCTGCTGAAATCATCATCGTGGCAAAGGGGTGACGGGTTTGAACTGGTGATCCGTAACTCAAAACAGCGTTTTCTATGGCTGGTTTCCATTTTTAGTATGGTGAAGATTTTGAATTGAGACAATTGAGAATGATTAACCATTTTTTTAAGCTGTTGCATAAACCTGCAGCTAAACAGGTTTTCAATCCTTGGGTTGAGGTGGATAAAGAAAATGACATTGATAAAACCGCTCCCGGGAAAAGAGTGTTGAACCTGAAATGTTACCTGGAAGAACGTATAAATGCGGAATACCTACTTCTGGCAGAGGCGTTGGGGTATCAAGGCGGTCATTTTACAGGTATTCCCATGACCTCAGAACGGATTATTCTTGGGCATAAGACGGATCAAGGGATCGAACCTTATCATGTATGCAGATCACCGCTTTACAGGACAAGCAACACGAAGAAGCAGAAGGATGGTTTCAACGAACCTACTGCAACAATTGTCTGGGGAAAGTTGATCAGCGAGGGATTGGACACAAGGAATTTTGTTCTCTGGAATGCCTTTCCCTGGCATCCATATAAAAAATCAAAAGGCTTATTGTCCAACAGGACGCCGACCAATACTGAGATGATGGGCGGGGCACAGGTGCTTGAGGCACTTTTACAGGCATTTGATTTTAAGAGAATCATAGCGCTTGGCAATAAAGCTGATGGGTCCCTTAGAACCATGGGCATAAAAACAGAAAAAGTCAGGCATCCTGCCATGGGTGGGGCAGAACGTTTTAGGGAACAGTTCTTAAAAATTGTAAAAAGATAGTGGGGGATACCGAATTCAAGGGAATAACTTGAATGAAAATTTCATCTATAAGGAGGTTTATTCATGCCTATTTTTGAATACACGTGTAAAAAATGTGGGAAAGAGTTTGAGAGGGTTGTTTTTTCAAGTGAAGAAAAGGGAATCACTTGTCCTGAATGCAAAAGCAAGGATGTTAAAAAAAATATGAGCGCATCTACTTTTATGGGTGCAAGTATTGGTACCTGTGCAACGTCTTTCCCCAATGGCCCGTCATGAGCGCAATGAATGAATCTTCAGGTTGAAGATTAAAAAGAGCGATCCAAATGGGGGGAGGGCATAGCCGTTCCCTTGGGATGTCTCAGCAACCCATAAGCATTTTCCGGTATTTACAATGCCCCCCAGGAAGTAATAATCAGAAATCCTCAATTGTCAGGATCATGAAAATATATTCACCATTATTAATATTAATGGTCAGATTAGCGCCCCTTACCTGGGCATAATAAATCCAAGCAGGCTTTTTTTGTGTACCGCATTCACGGGTGGGGTAAAATTCGCCTGTTTTTCCATTTTTCCAGGACAGAATCATGCAACTTTTGCTTTTTTTTTGTGCAATTTTTTTTGCTAAGGCTTCCGCCTGCTGAAAATTGAGGTTGGGATCATCTACGGTTTCTTCTATCACTTCATGGAATGTGTTGCCCGGATCTGAAAAAAATTGTGTCATTTTATTATCCATTCAGGAACGGGCCCTAAATAACTTGCCCATTTCTTAATATTACCGTCAAACAACAGACGATGAATTAGATGTGCCACCCTGCTGATTTTTCATTGCCTCAATTAAAGCCCTGGTGCCGGGACCGGGTAGGCCGGTGCCGATAACATGGTCATTTACCTGGATCACAGGCACGATGCCTTTGTTGGTTCCGGTGATGAACAGTTCAGAGGCAGACAGCAGGGTATCCAGGGAAAGATCCTGTTCAGAGACAGGAAATAGCTTTTCCCCAAGGGCCAGAACGGTTTTTCGGGTTATACCCTTGAGCACCCCATTTTCAGGTGTGACCAAGGTACCGTCAACCAGGGCAAATAGATTACTGGTGGTGCCTTCAAGAACCATGTTGTCCCGAGTCATATACAACGCCTCCACAGCACCTTGGGCCTTTGCCTTTTTTAAGGCCAGAACGGCTGGGATGTAATTGGTGGCCTTGGCATCGGGGAGCACACGCTGCTGGAAGAAGGTGATCACCTTGACGCCTTTTGTATACCACTGGGCAGGCAGGGCAGGAATATCAGTTGCCAGAATAATCAGTCTGGGATTATCCGCCGGGCTGAAAAAATCCGGGCTGGATCCCCCGGTCACAAGGATGCGGATATTAGCCTCATCCATATGTGTATTTTTTTCAATTACTTTCAGAACAAGTTCCTTGATCTCTTGTTTAGTCCATGCCGGTGTCAGACCGATTTTTGTGGCCGATGACAAAAGCCGGTCAATGTGCGCATCAAGGCAGTAGGGTTTACCCCCGATTGTTCTGATAATATCGCAAACTGCATACCCCCTGAGCACAGCCAGATCATCCACAGGAATCATCGCCTTGTCCCAGGGTAGAAATTTTCCATCCACATAAACTGTTTTCAATGCAAATGCCTTTTGTAAAATTGAAAAATAAAGCCAGATATAGTAAAAACTCATAGTTAATATACGCATGCTTCGGCATGTTTCAATCGGAAAACAAAAATAGATCAGGAAAGCAAATTATTGCTTGACCAGCTCGACAAAGGAGAAAAACAACATGGGATTGATCGCAGGCATTCAATATAATATCAAGGGCGTTGCTCTGGCGTTTAGAACACCATCTCTTTTAATGCTCGGACTGATAAGATTTGTGGTGGTTGTTCTGTTGAGCCTTGTTTTGTCTGGCATGGTGCTTTACTGGCACAATGATATCTTTTCCATGATATGGCAAATGCCCGAGTCCCGGTGGTTGATCTGGCTGTGGCAAAGTGTTTCCTGGATTCTGACATTTTTATTGATGGCGTTTTCCATGCTGGCCGCCTATCTGATTTCCCAGGTTCTTTTCTGTGTTTTCATCATGGATTATATGTCCCGGATCACAGAGAGCATGGTGCTTGGACACGAACTCCCGGGTGCCCATACATCGATATTCGGGTTGTTTTGGTATCTGATTCGTCAGGAAATCCCCAGAGCCGTGGTGCCTATACTGATATCGGTGGTCCTGATGATTATCGGGTTGTTTACACCTGTCAGCCTTATCATCATCGCCATGTCATCTGTGGTGGCAGGTATCTTTTTGGCCTGGGACAATACCGATCTTGTTCCTGCCAGACGCATGGTGCCGTTTAAAGAGCGGTTTAAATTTCTAAAGAAAAATTTATTTTTTCATATTGGATTCGGGTTGTTGTTTCTTGTGCCTTGGGTTAATATCATTTTCCTTTCATTTGCCCCGGTGGGTGCTACCTTATATTATATAGACAAAGAAAAAAACTGACATGGTCCTGGATGTAATCTGTAAAAAGACAGACCGACAAACACAGAAAAAAAGTGCCCCTGGGGTTCAACCGACGATAGAACCGGTTATTTTGTGTAAAAACTGCAATGCAGTTGTGACAAAACCTGAATTTGCCGTTCATACAAGGCAGGGATTTTCTCAAACCTTTGCTAATCCGGCTGGACATGTATTTGAGATCGGATGTTTTACCAAAGCGTCCGGTTGTTTTCAAGAATCACCTCCATCCAGCGAATTTACATGGTATCCGGGATTTGACTGGTGCATTGGCATATGCCGTAATTGTACTTTTCACCTTGGATGGATTTTTTTGCCTGCTGGACAAGGCTCGGGTTCAAAATTTTATGGGCTGATTTTAGAGCATCTTATTTTTCCATAATGCGCATATCGCGATTTTTGTCTTTTCAACATGGATGAAATTGACAAGCAACTATCTAAAATACAAAAGAGTTGTTGTTTTTTTCAACGGTGTAGTACTTCAAACAACGATCTGCAAAGCGGCTACAGCATTAATAAGTAATCATTTTACATGTGATTTATTATCTGCTATAGAATCTTTGGTTAAATAAAATATAGGTAGATAGCAGTTCCACCGTGCCTTGAGGGTACCTAATTTTGACTGCTCAATGCCAGATCGAGCAGCATTAAATAAGATAGGGATATTGGCTATGAGTTTTCGAAAAAAACTTGATCTCAAGAATTTCGCTGTTCCGATAATTTCTTTGGAAAATATCAATAGTCCCTTTTGTGATACCCGCAGCCGACAATTTTATGACCATTTCGCTGTTACATCGTTGTCATACAGATATAAAGTTGTCTGCAGCGCTGTACAGCAGGGTATTGGCACAATCCGTTGATGATCTAGGCAAGAAAGCATCCATTGCCTGTTTTGTATTTGATACACGTTTACAGGAGATGGATACACATGGATATTAACTGATAACGTTAAGGTTACACATGCAAAAAATTAAACAAGATGAAAAACGCGTGCTCGTCATTGGCGGTGGCGTTGGCGGCATCAAGGCGGCCCTTGATCTTTCCGAGTCCCGGAAAAAGGTCCTGCTCATTGATTCCGACTATGCCATTGGTGGATTAATGACCCAGCTGGACCGCACTTTTCCAACCAACAATTGCGATTTGTGTACAGTTTCTCCTCATCTGTCCGCAACAACCAGGGAAAAGTTTCTTGAGGTCAGCACCATGACAGAGCTAACCAGCCTGTCCGGAGAGGCCGGTAATTTTACGGCCACATTAAAAACCGCTCCCCGATTCATTGACATTGATAAATGTACAGCCTGTGGTGAGTGTTTGAAAAAATTTCCAGAAGCCGTTCGGTTTAACCCGGGGCTTGACCCGAGGGCACCGACCTGTATGCGGTATCCCCAGGCTACACCCTATGCTTATTCCATTGATATGGAAAAGATAGATGATGTTGAGGCGCTTAAAGCTGTCTGTAAAGCCGGGGCCATTGTGCCCGATGACAGTGACCAGGAAATCCAGATCAATGTCGCATCCGTTGTCCTGAGTGTGGGCGCAGATATGTTTGATTCAAGTGTTCTGGATAATTACGGCGGCGGAACATTTGACAATGTGGTTCCCGGTCTTGAATATGAACGGATTATGTCCGCATCAGGACCTTTTCAAGGCAATCTGGTTAGAAAATCAGACCAGAAGCGGCCGAAGAAAGTGGCCTGGATCCAGTGTGTGGGCTCCAGAGGCATTAACCGAAACGACGTTTCCTATTGCTCAAGTGTATGCTGCATGTATGCCCTAAAAGAGGCTATGGTGACCAAGGAGCGTTTTGGTGATGATATTGAAACCACCATTTTCTTTATGGATATGCGGACTTTTGGTAAGGATTACGAGCAGTACTACAACCGCGCCAAAGAAGATTTCGGTATCCGTTTAATCCGCTGCAAGCCCCATACCGTCATTGAACTGCCTGATAAATCGCTTGAGATCACCTATGCCAGAGAAGAACTGTCAGCCATGGAAAAAGAGGAATTTGACATGGTTGTGCTCTCCACCGGTTTCAGACCCAGCCAGAAAACAATTGATCTGGCCGGAACACTCGGTATTGATTTAAACGAACACAATTTTGCCAAATCCGGTACCATCGATCCTGTGACAACCTCCAAAGACGGTGTGTATGTCTGCGGTGTTTTTGAAAGCCCCAAGGATATTCCCGAAACCATGGTCCAGGCGTCAGGTGCAGCCTCCATGGCTGGTATGGCCTTAGATAGTGAGGAGTGGGTTGATGAATCCGGCAGCCTTTATCCGCCACAAAGAGATGTTGACGGAGAAGATCCCAAAATCGGTTTCTTTGTTGTTGACTCTGACGGTGAAATCGGTCAGGCCCTGGATATTGATAAAATTTTGGAAAAGGCCAAAAATAATCCTGACGTGGCAGTGGCAGAAGCGTTTAAACTGAGCTGTTCCTTTGAGACCATGGAAAAGATTGAAAGCCTGATTAGAGAACAAGGCTTGAACCGTGTGGTTATTGGTTCCGGTTCTCCAAGGATTCAGGAAATCATGTTCCAGGATATGCTCAGACGCGCAGGGCTCAACCCCTACCTGCTTGAGATGGTTAACTTAAGAGACCAGAATGCTTGGGCACATAGTGACGCCCCGGCCAAATCCCTTGAAAAAGCCTTTAAGCTGGTTCAGATGGGTATCTCCGGTGTCAGAAAAGCAAAACCCCTGGCTGAAAATACATTTCCAACAAGTCAGAATGCACTTGTTGTGGGCGGCGGTGTAACCGGTATGACTTCTGCTCTTGAGTTGGCTGACCAGGGTACATTCACCTATCTTGTGGAAAAAGCCCAGGTACTTGGTGGCCAGGCTCTTAACCTGTCCCAAACCATCGAAGGTGATGATGTGGCAGCCTTTGTCAACGATCTTGTGGCCAAGGTCTCCGCTCATGATAACATCAAAATTTATACTGACGCTGTTATTGCAGATCACAACGGCGTGCCTGGCAATTTTTCCACCGGCATTAAACAAGTGGCCGCTGACGCCCATGTACTGGTTGATCATGGCATCACCATTCTTGCTACAGGCGCAAAACCCAACCGTCCGGCCGTGTATGGCTTAGGCGACCTTGACACGGTTATGACCCAGCTTGATCTTGACGCCATCCTTGAAAACGATGAAAGTAAAATCAAGGCCATGGAACAGGTGGTCATGATTCAGTGTGCCGGTTCCAGGGAGGCGGACAATCCCAATTGCTCACGGATTTGCTGTCAGGCAGCCGTTAAAAATGCCCTGCGCCTTCTGAAAGTCAATCCTGATATTGAAATTTTTGTCCTTTACAGGGATATCCGGACTTACGGGTTCCATGAAGATTATTACAAAATGGCCCGGGATAAAGGTGTGAAGTTCATTCGTTTTGACCTTGAGCACCGTCCGGTTGTCCGGGAAGAAGCGGGCAAGACTATTGTTCGTACCCATGATTTCATACTGGGACAGGACATTGAGATTGAAGCCGACTGCGTGGTTTTAAGCACCGGCATTGTTGCTAACGAGGAGACCAACAAAGAACTATGCAGTCTGTTCGATCTGCCCAAAACCGAAGACGGTTTTTTTCTGGAAGACCATGTGAAGCTCAAACCCGTTGACATGGCGCTTCATGGGTTCTTTTTGGCCGGTACGGCCCACTCTCCTAAGTTGATCCGTGAAAGCATCACCCAGGCCCATGCCGTTGCAGGCAGAGCCAGAACTATGTTGGCCAATAAAGAGATTACCCTGGGGGCTGCTTATGCCACGGTTGATCCGGTCAAGTGTGCGGTCTGCCTGATTTGTGTCAGAGCCTGTCCTTATGATGTTCCTTTTATAAATACTGAACGGCACTCAGAGATTGATCCGGCCAAGTGTCGCGGCTGCGGTATCTGTGTTGCCGAGTGTCCGGCTAAGGCCATTCAGTTAAGGACTTGGGAAGACGACCAGATACTGGCTAAACTTGATGGTTTATTTGAGAGGTTATAACTAATGAGTAATTTCGAGCCTGAAATCGTGGCCTTTTGCTGTCATTATTGTTCATATACCGCAGCAGATATGGCTGGCACCAGACGGATTTCTTATCCGTCCAATGTAAAAATTATACGTGTGCCCTGCACCGGCAAAGTGGACGCCATCCACCTGATGAAAGCCCTTGAAAAAGGGGCTGATGGCGTATATGTGGCGGGCTGCCTGGAAGGGGACTGCCATTTTAAAGACGGTAATCTGCATGCCGCAGCTCATGTGGAAAGCATCAAAAAAACCCTGGAAGATCTGGGTTGGGAGCCGGAGCGTGTGGCCATGATGAATTTTTCCGCAGGTATGGGTGAAGGTTTTGCCAAAGCTGCCGAAGAATTTACAGAAAAGATTAAAGCCCTAGGGCCAAGCCCGGCCAGTCAGGCAACAAGCAAAGCCGTTTAAAAAAGTGGTCAATGCAATTTTAATGATATGTTGCATATGCTTGTCTTGTCTACCATATGAAAGAGATTTAACGGGTTATTTTTTTTTATATAAAACTTTTGGAGATTAAAACATGATAACAGCAGAACAAAAACCCCTGCAGGAAATTCTCGGGTATATTGCGCCCTATGAAAAAATACTTGTGGTCGGCTGTAACGAATGTGTTACCGTTTGTGCAGCAGGCGGCAGAAAAGAGGTCGGTCTTCTGTCTTCTGCAATTCGGCTGAACAGCGCCAAAGAGGGAAAAAAAATAGAGGTTTTGGAACATACTCTGGAACGTCAGTGCGATCCGGAATATGTTGCACAGCTCGAAGAGCTGGCTGGCCAAGTGGACGCCATTGTTTCCATGGCCTGTGGCTGCGGCGTTCAAACCGTTGCTGCCAAGTATGCTATTCCGGTTTTTCCGGCAGTAAATACCACATTCATGGGCGCGTCCGAAAGCCAGGGCATCTGGGTCGAGCGCTGTATGGGTTGTGGTGACTGCATGCTGGGGATCACCGGCGGCATCTGTCCCGTTGTTCGTTGTGCAAAGAGCATAATGAACGGCCCCTGCGGCGGCTCGTCCAACGGAAAATGTGAAATTAGCCCGGATGTGGATTGTGCATGGCAATTGATCTGGAACCGTCTGGTTGAACTGGGCCTTCAGGATCGCTATGAAGACCTGGTTGCGGCAAAGGACTGGCGGCCTGCAGGAGGCGGCGGACCCAGAAAAATTATCCGGGAGGACTTGGCATCATCCAAAATTACGGAGGACAATGAATAATGAAAACTGAAAGCAGACTGGAAAAAGTACTGGCCTCAGGCCAGTTGGCGGTAACCTCTGAAGTGGGTCCTCCCAGAGGTTGCAATATTGACATTGTCAAAGAAAAAGCCAACATGATCAAGGATTATGTGGACGGCATCAATATCACTGACAATCAGACCGCCATGGTCAGAATGTCTTCCATTGCCGGCGGCGTCGTTATTAAACAGATGGGACTCGACCCCATTATTCAGATGGTCTCCCGAGACAGAAACCGGCTGGCCATGCAGGCTGATATTCTTGGTGCTTATGCACTTGGTTGCAACACTATGCTTTGCCTGTCCGGGGATCATCCCAAATTTGGCGACCATCCCATGGCAAAGCCCGTATATGACATTGACTCCATAAACATGATTAAAATGGTCAAAGATATGCGGGATGAAGGCAAGTTCCAGGGGGGAGCAGATATCACGGAACCGCCCAAAATGTTCATTGGTGCGGCTGCCAACCCCTTTGCCGATCCCTTTGAACTGCGTGTTATGCGGCTGGCCAAGAAAGTGGCTGCTGGCGTGGATTTCATCCAGACCCAGTGTATCTTTAACACAGCTAAGTTTGAAGAGTGGATGAAACAGGTGGTTGACCGTGGCCTGGATGAGAAAGTGGCGATCCTTGCCGGTATTACGCCCATGAAATCTCTTGGTATGGCCAAATACATGAAGAGCAAGGTACCCGGTATGGATATACCCGATGAGGTTATCGACCGTCTTGCCGGTGTGGATAAAGAAAAACAAGCCGAAGAAGGCATCAAGATGGCTATTGAGCAGATGCAACGCCTCAAGGAATGCAAAGGCGTAAAAGGTTTCCATATTATGGCCATTGAATGGGAACAAAAGGTCCCTGAGCTGGTCAAAGCTGCGGGGCTTTACCCCAGACCTGAGGTTTAAGCACAACCTACTGGTGTAGCTGTTTTTGCCGATACAAGGCAGACCGCTATATAGAATTATAAAATAAAAACAGACCGGGCAGAATTTATTGTCCGGTCTGTTTTTTATTTTATAGAAATATGGTATTTATATAGCATATGAAAACAAGGTTTATATAAAACAATAGATATAGTTCAAGGAGTTTTTTTTAATGGAAAGCCAGGATTTTTGGAACGTTCACTCTCTTACATTAATTGAAATGGCCTATGAAGCAGGTTCCAGAGAGCGGCTTGACAATCCCGATGGATACGGGGCCCGGACCGGGGTGTGTGGAGACAGTGTAGAGTTCTTTATCATGGTGGACGAAAATAATTGTTTAAGTTCCATTTCCTTTGACTTTGACGGTTGCGTATATACGGCAGCATGCTGCAATACCGTGGTCCGTTTGGCCCAGGGGCATGCCGTTGATAAAGCTTGGAATATTAGTGATGATATGGTCAAGGAGTATCTTCAGACCTTGCCCGAAGACCATTATCATTGCGCCGAGCTTTGTGTCGGTGCTTTTTATTTGGCATTGACAGATTACCAAAATAAAAGATCCATAAAAAAAGGTTGTAAATAGTTTTTTCGTAAATATAGCCTAAACAATATCTCATGTTTAGGCGCAAAGAAATAGTTTTAAAAAAAATTTCTATCAAATTGATTTTCACCTGGGCGCATGAAGATAGCCGCATAGGATCGAAGTTGTCGGATGCAAGGCGCATAAAAAATTAAAACTGGAGGCGGAGCCAATTCGCGATTGTGAGGCTGGATCGTATAATTGGTTAAATTCTTGTGAGACGCCGCAGATTGGTTACAATTCATCTAAAAATTCAATGTGTTCTATATTTTGAGTTCGGCCATGGCCGTTGTTCTAATCAAAGTGGGAGATCAAAATGAAAGACAAACAATCATGGGATTGGAGTACCTCGCTCAAAGAGATTGTATTTAAATAATTAGAATTGGAATACAAATAGGTGGAGGATTCTTGTATTTCAGCTGATGGACAGAGTCCCTGGCAAGTATTGTTAACATTGATAAGGCTGTCTTTGGTCTCTGTGTCAACGGGAACTTGTGGGAAGATGAATATGAAAAGGCATGGAGCCTGAAAGCATTACCTGATAAACGCTTGGCCGCCTGTGTATGCCAAAATGAGCAGTGGGTCTGGTCATAGACGGTGCGCTTTAGTCTAACCAGTTCGATTTTATCTGGGGTTTACGGTGGAATTCTGATGGGTCAAAGGTCAGTATTGCTTTTCAGCAGGACACGGAATATGGCATGGCTGTAAATGATGAACCCTGTGAAACGACTTTTGAAAGTATAACGGGGATGGCTTTAAGTGAAACGGGTGACGCTGCTGCCGTGGTTCTGGTGACATCCACGGCTGCAGCAGATGTGAACGCTTTTTCCCAGGGACTTTTTTCTGTGGCCAAAAGTGGTGTGCCGGGGAATGAACATTTTTTTAATATTTGGGATATTAATTATGATAGCAGTGGTAAAAACCTTACTTGGGCTATTAGACTTGATCGTCAGACCTATGGGGTGGCGGTGATCCATTGGTGCCTGGCTGATTCCTTTTTTTTCGGGATCTACCCGACAGCAACCTTTTTTTTACGGCATGTCCTATCTGCTTCATCTGCTTTTGTTTGCAGAACACATCTTCCTATCCGCCTACCTGGTGCTGGTGCAGGAAGCCTTTAATATCTCCTGGCTGTATTCGACGACCATATTGCAGATGCTTTGACCGCTATTGTTATTGCCGCTCTGGTATTTTTTTGCGGCCGCCGAATTATGGTACCTGACGTAAAATTTTTAACATCGCCACCAGATTTTTTGCTGATCGCCGTGGTGCTGTTGCCCTTTTTCACCGGATTTCTTGTTTATCATCAGTTCTTTGCATACAGATGGGTAACGATGGCTCATATTCTCTGTGCGGGGAGCTTCTGTTGATCATGATTCCGTTTTCACGGTTTTCCCATATGATGTTTGCCCCCTTCACCCGGGCCTATACCGGATCTGAGTTTGGTAATGTTCGGCACCCAAAGGATTGGTAATTATGCAACAATGGCGAAATACCTTTAGAGGAGATAATAATGCAGGATACCATTCCTAATGGAGACTAAAGATCAGAAAAAAAATATGGACCCAGCCGTAGAAGGTGGGCTCGAACGGCTTACTCAGGAGAAAATAGCCAAAGTGATCAACCCGGTGCTTCATGAAGAGACTGGAGCCCGGTTCAAGGCGTATGTTCAGACCTGCATGCGCTGCGGGCTTTGTTTCGATGCCTGCGCTTATTTCTTGTCCAATGACAGGGACCCAAGGTTTTCTCCTGCAGCCAAGGTTAAGCAGACCATCTGGGAAATGCTTGAGAAAAAAGGGCATGTGTCAAAGGATTTTTTGCGCAGAGCCTTACGCATTGCCCATCTGGAATACAATGTCTGCCGCAGATGTTCCATGTACTGTCCCTTTGGAATTGATATCGCATATCTTATGCTGCTGGTCCGGCGCATTTGTCACAAGCTTGAAATTACACCCCCCCCAGTATATACAGGATACGGTTAATTTCCATTCAGCCACCTCGAATCAAATGTGGGTCAAGGAGGGATGAATGGATTGACACGTTGCAGTGGCAGGAGGAAGATGCCAGGGATGAATTTAAAAATTTTCGCATCCCCCTGGATAAAAAGGCGCGGATATCATGTATTCTGTCATTGCGCCCGAACCAAAATTTCAGGCCGGTCTGATTTATCAGGCTGCGGTCATCATGCATGCCGCAGGAATAAACTGGACAATGCCCTCACGCCCGGGCTGGGGTAACTCCAATAGGGCCATGTACACAGGAAATAATGAAATTTCAGGCAGAATCACCAAAATCTTTTACGAGGCTACCGCAGATTTAAATGTCAAACGTATCGTCATGGGCGAGTGGGGTCATGCATTTCGTTCAATCTATGACGTGGGCAACAGATGGGTCTCATGGTCCATGCCGCCATTGGAGGTGGTCCATGCCATTGAATTTTACCATGAACTGTTCACCTCCGGCCGGATTAAAATAAAAGAAAAATTTAAGGTCATAATTGTCATTTCTGCTTTGAAGATTTCGTTCACTACTATGAGCTGGGCATGGACGTAAAATTTTTAAGCGACATTATTTTTGAAACCATGGATAAAAAGGCTTATGTGCCGGGAAAATAAAATGAAGATAAAGATTTTGATGATTACATGGCTACTTTTTATTTGTGGCGGGATCTCAATGGTATTTAGTTATCCGGCAGATGCCGGGGAGGATATTGTCCGCATGGACACTTCAGCATTTGACCGGCTGAGACGTCCTGCAGCGGTGTTTGATCACGATTCACATAATGAAGCTGCACAAATAGATGATTGTGCTGTTTGCCATCATGCATGGGAAAACGGGAAACTTGTGCCCGATGAATCCAGAGAGGATACGCCCTGTTCGGAAAGCCACGGTCTTATTGTCGGAGTGCAAAACCCAATGCCCTTAGCCAATGCTTTTCATGCCCAGTGCTGAAGCTGTCATGTGAAAAAAGGAAAGGGGCCCTTGCTTTGTGCAGAATGCCATAAGAAACAATGATTTGCTGCATTGGTTGGTATCGAACCAGCCATGTGAAATAAACGCTTAACTGTTGTATCGCCTCACCGTCAGGTTCTTTCAGACCTATTTTTCAGATCCGGGAAAACCTGTTTTTTTATGCCTGATTTAATTTTATGATTGAAAAAAAATAAAACCTTCTTTATCAAGCAATAGTAAAGTAGGACCGTATAGGCGCAATCATGTTGGACATTCTGTAATAGCCTGTCGAGATCAACATTATGGCGTTTGGGAATTTGACAATCATAAAACTATTATTAACATAGAAACTAATAAAATCCGGGGGATTGAATATGGCAAAAAAAATGACTATTTTTGATGCCGTTGAGGCGCTTGAGTTATATGACCTGTATGAAGATATTATTGACGCTTATGAAGCCGATTTTTATGCCCGGTCTGAAATGGAAGCTGATCTTAGGGATCTGATCGAAGAGCACGATGAAATCTATGAGTTTTCTGCAGATGAGGATGATGGTTATAATGAAAGCTTTGAACGTAATCTCAAAGAGGCCATCAGTATGATTTTTGATGATCACGGGCTTGATGTTCAGCTTGATGATCAATTCATGGATGAAGATGATATTGACGTGTATGATGATGAACCCATGGACAAAAGTCCGGGCCGAAATGAGGATGAAGGTACCTTTGAAGAAGATGTCGATGAAGATGAAATATTTTAAGATAAAGGACTGGGTGTTTGGATATTCAACAGTTTAAATACGGTGCGGACAATCTGGGTTATCTGGTTTACAGTGAAAATTCCTCTATTGCCATTGATCCCGGGGCCCCAGATGAGATGGTAAAATTTGCCTCAGAGAAAAAGATTCCCATTGATATTGTCACCAACACCCACACCCATGCCGACCACACCCAGGGAAACAATGCTCTTATTAAAATGACGAAAGCGCGTTTTATTGACTGTACAACGCTTTCACATGGTCAGGTTCTTGACCTGAAAAACGCAACCGGACTTGAGGTGATGCTGACACCCGGACATACAATGGAATCGCTTTGTTTCAAAGGGGGTGGCTTTATTGTAACCGGTGACACGTTGTTTAATGCCACGGTTGGTAATTGTTTTTCAGGCGACCTTGAAGCCTTTTTTAACTCTTTAAAGCAGTTGATGGCACTGCCGGGGGATACCCTGGTGTATGCCGGACACGATTATGTTCTTGACTCTTTGAAATATGCCAAAATTATTGAACCGGATAACCCGAATTTAAACGAGTACACGGCTGCATACAATCCGGACCATGTTGTTTCCCGTCTGTCTGATGAATTTAAGGTAAACCCCTATCTGCGTTTTAATACGTCATCCATAATTGAACGGCTTAAAGAAAAAAATCTGCCGAGAGAAACCCAATTTCAAAGGTTTTCCTCTGTTATGGAAGTGTTCTAACCGCGCTGTTAATTCTTATTCGGAGTACTTTTTAAAAAATTGCTTGATAAAAATAAAAAGCGGGCAGTCTATTGTCCTGATCCAAGTTTTGCCTTGGGTCGACATATTACCATCGAATACTACGATTGCGCATCCAATGTTCTGCTTGATAAGGACGGGGTTGAATCAATTCTGCTTAAAGCGGCCAGAGAAAGTGGGGCCACAATAATCAGCAGTTCCTTTCATCAGTTTGAACCCCAGGGCGTGTCCGGCGTGGTGATTATCGCAGAATCCCATTTTACGGTTCACGCCTGGCCCGAGCATAATTATGCGGCAGTAGATATTTTTACATGTGCGGACAATATTGATCTGGACACAGCTATTCATTCCATAGAAGCACAGCTTTCATCCCAGCGGGTCTTTATTTCCTCGGATCAAAATAGGGGGATACTGCAGCCTGGGTTTGGAGGTTGTACGCCAAACAGCGATGAAAAGGTGATGGATAGACGAACACTTCCCATAGCCTGGAAAAAAGTTTGCGAAAATGCACACCCCTGGGGAATGTCCACATCTGTTGACTTATATGACTGCAGTCCTGATAAGATAAAAGATCCGGACGCGATAAAAAATTTTGTGGGCCGGGTGTGTGGACAGCTTGGTATCGTCGATATAGAAAATGCACCTTTGGTTTATTATGATGAAACCGAAACCGCAGCTGGTTTTTCAATGAAACAATCCATTGAAACATCCGGGATATCCGGACATTTTGCCCATGCAACGAATGCGGCATACCTGGATATTTTTTCCTGCAATACATATGAGCCCCGTGAGTTGGCAGAATTTTCCCTGTCATATTTTCGGGGCAGCCACTACAAGATGCAGGTGGCTTTAAGACAATAGGTTGGGATAAAAATATATAAATGACAAATTCAGGTATTATACATAAAGGATGGTTTTCAGAAGTTTGCCCCATGTGGGAAGGCATTGCCGTTTCCCTGAAAGTAGATGAACTTCTTTACAGTAAAAAAAGCCGGTTCCAGCAGATTGATCTGTACCAGACCCTTTCCCACGGACGGATGCTGGTGCTTGACGGTATCATTCAGTTAACCGAGCGAGATGAGTTTAGTTATCAGGAAATGATGGCGCATCTGCCCCTGTTTTCACACCCTCACCCTGAAAATATACTTGTCATTGGTGGGGGGGATGGCGGCGTTTTGCGTGAGATTAATCGTCACAAGGATGTCCGCTTTATAGATTTTTGTGAAATTGATGAAGAGGTCATTAACGTTTCAAAACGGTTTTTGCCCTCCATTGCCTGTGGATTCGATGATCCCAGGGTTACTGTTCATATCAACGACGGGGCTGCTTTTGTCCGGGAACACCCTGGTTGTTATGATGTAATTATTGTTGACTCCTCGGACCCGGTTGGCCCTGGAGAAGTTTTGTTTGAAAATCAGTTCTACCAGGATTTAAAATATGCGCTTAAGCCCGGCGGCCTGATTGCCACCCAAGGTGAATCCTTTTTCCTACACCCTGACTGGGTTGAAAAATTGATGGGCATTACACGGTCTTTGTTCCCCATATATGCCTATGCAAACATTATTGTCCCCACATATACCGGTGGTCACATCTGTGTGTGCATGGGGTCTTTGGGGCCCAAACTCAGGGCGCCAGCGCGTTCAGTGCCCGAAGTACTTCAGTCTCAACTTAAATACTATAGTTCAGAAGTGCACCGTGCGGCCTTTGTGCTTCCCTATTTTGCAGAAAAAATGCTGAAAGGCAAAGGTATATGAGGACAGAAAAGCTTAAGGGGCTTGAGATAAAACTTGTGCACACAGTGCCTGTGGAGGAGTTTCAGGCCTTATACCAGGACGCCGGATGGTGGCAGGACGAGTATAAAATATCAGATGCCTTTTTGCGCCGGATTCCTGAAAAATCAGCATTGTTTGCGGGTGCTTTTTTGAAAAAAAAATTAATTGGAATGGGGCGGGCCCTTTCCGATCTGTGTAGTGATGCTTATATTCAAGATGTGGTCGTGCTGTCTGACTATCAAAAACTTGGTATCGGCAGCATGATTGTGACTTTTTTGATCCAGGAACTTAAAAAAAGGGAAGTGGACTGGATTGGATTAATCGGTGAGCCGGGAACACGTGCATTTTATGAAAATTTGGGATTCCGGCAGATGAGGGATTACATCCCCTTTAAACTTGAATAACTGACATGGGTTGACCTGAATGAATAGGCATTTAACCCAACAAGACGTGAAAGTCGCTTAGCAACTGAACTAACACTTTTATGGAAAAGGAAAAACAATGATATGTCATAGCCAACAACCAGCCGCCTACGATACGCCGCCAATAATCGGTAACAGTGCGGATGATCTGCAGACCGAACCAAGTATACTAAAGCCCGGGGAATTTGATCTGGGAACCCGTTCCCTGATACTTGATTTCCTGGGCCATTACCCACCCTGTTCATGTGAGTACAGCTTTGTCAATCTTTTTTGCTGGCAGAACCTGTATCGCTATTCATGGTTTTTTTATGAGAACAGCCTGGTTATTCATGACGATCGAAGCCAGACCCTGTTCATGCCCATAGGAGAGGACCTGGAGCCTGACGAATTGTTTGCGCTGTCCAAAAAGGCTGTTGCAGCAGGACTGTCTGGAAATATTGGACTGGTGCCGGAATCTTACGTGGCGATCTGGCCGGATATAGATCGTTATTTCAGTATTACATCTGACCGGGATGCGGCAGATTATGTTTATCTGACAGAGGACCTGGCAGAGTTAAAAGGTAATAAATTGCATAAGAAAAAAAATCTTATTTCCCAGTTTAAGCGGGCGTATCCGGCGCATTCTATAGTTCCCATAAATGAAGAGAATTGTAAGGATCTCATGCAGTTTGAACGTCGCCTGCTTGCCGGCATGCCTTCTATTTCCAGTTCTCTGGTTGAAGAATCCGATGCCATGACCATGGCCTTTTCCCACTGGAACGATCTGGGCTTAAGCGGACTGATACTGCTGGTTGAAGATGAAATAGCGGCTTTTGCTGTTTTCAGCCCCCTGTCCTCTGATACCTGGGATGTTCATTTTGAAAAAGCCGATGTTTCTTTCAAGGGTGCTGCCCAGATGATTAACTATGAGACTGCTAATTTTTTGGAAGGAACCGCACGATATATCAACCGGGAACAGGATCTTGGAATACCGGGATTACGCCAAGCCAAACTGTCATATGCCCCCCATGCGTTGATTGAACCATATTTTTTGGTGCCTAAGCTGGACTTAAGATCCCATTAGGGGTGTGTCATTTTGAAACGTATGTTTTTAATCTGCGGTCCTAAGGCAGAACGTGTTTGATTGATTCCAGGGTTATCCAGCGTCTTTTTTTAAAAAATTTCCGGCTTTAATGAAATGCTGTTTGAAGTAAATATTGTTCAATGAGGCGTGTTTCACCTTGCGCCCCCTGCCCGGTGCATGGACAAATAGCCCTTTGCCGATGTAAATCCCTACATGAACGCCCCCTCTTCTTCTGGGTACGGAAAAAAAAACCAGGTCTGCGGGTTTGATGTTTCGACGGGTAATTGATGTGCTCTTTTTGAACTGAGCTTTGGCTGTTCTTGGCACATGAATCCCGATTTTTTTGTAGGCATATACCACTAGCCCTGAGCAGTCAAACCCTTTGGGAGAAAGACCGCCCCAGCGATAGGGTTTACCCACGGCAGTCATGGCCGTCTGGATAATTGTCTGACGCGTTTTGCCGACAGGGGCTGTCCTGGCGATTTTAACTTTTGGTTCTGGTTGTGAGTCCGGCCGGGGGCTGTTTTTTTTATAAACAGGCTTATTAGATTGCCCGGGAAGTTCAGACTGATTCCTCGGGCTGTCCGGGGTCTTTACTTCAGGCATTCCGCAGCCAAAGCATATCAACACAACCAAAAAAAAGGTCCCAAGGGTTCGGTTTATGGACGTAAGCTTTAGCACAATGGAAAATGATCAATAAGTAGTAGTGGGATCATCCGCGTTTATCCGTGACGTGGGATGTTTTATTCCAAACCTGCCAGCTTATCCAATGGTGTCCAATAGGGTTCCGGTGATCTCATCATAGGCTTGAATCATTTTTGCGTTGGCATCGAAACCGTTCTGGACTTGAATTTGTACAATCATTTCCTCTGCAATGTCTGTATTGGATAATTCCTTTAAGGATCCGTCAGTTTTGAGGGGATCTTCAACCATAGGCGCGCTTGCTTGGGTTTCGGAAACGGAAGTTTGTACCTGTCCATTTTCAGCTTCGACATTATACGCTCTGTCCGCCTTAAACTCGTCTGACTGGGAGTTGGCAACATTATTTGAAGAGACCAACATCTGGTTTGAAAATGCCTGTAAAGCTGAAGCATTGCTTTGGACGGTCATATTCATGATTCTTACCCCTGGTTTGTAACAATATTATATCTAATAATATCAAAAATTTATCTTCATAACAATAGGCTTTTTTTCAGACAGCAATGTGGAATGAATTTTGGATATCCTGGTTGGGCATGCTGCCTGTTTTGGCATATGCATCGGAAACCTGTTGCCGGGTATAGTCGGATACTGCAGGCTCCATTTGGTTGGCCTGCTCATCTGCCACAAGCTGTGTGATTTCAGCCATGGCTTTTGCCGCCTGGGATGCAGCGTTGGATGCTACTTTTAAATCCTGGGAGGATGGGTCAGCAGGAGCCAGTGCTGCGGCACGCACCCGCCGCATTTTCTGTAATGTTGCCTCTGGATCTCCAGGCTCGGGAGATGTGTCAATACTAACCTCTCCGCCCACTGCATATTTTTCCCCGTCAGGGCCCTGCTGGTAAGAAAAGGTGGCACCAGAGGTAATGTATTCGCTGCCTGCGGCAATATGGGCCATTTCATGGGCCCGAACTTCAGAATCAACTTTTTTAAGTTTTTCAACGAGTAACTTCTCGTCCGGGGTAAGCACGGACTCTGTATCGGATTTTGATGGCTGGCCTTCTTTCTGCGCCGCCTCGTCTTCCTGGGTCAGGGAAACCGAATCGCCTTGTTCTTCACCGTCAGGTAGGGGAAGGGCTTGGCTGACCTGTGACTCCTGTGTCCAGGACCCGGAATCGGGGGACGCAGATATCAGATCAGAGCCCTGTTCAAGGGCGGACTGATATGTATAATAGCTGTTTATTTTTGCAGCCTGAATATCCATATTACTTCCCTTAAATGATATATTCTTTTAATATACCAATTATTTCTGAAATTTCAATTAAGTTGTTTAAATGTATACAGGTGATGGATTCGGCCTTGACAAATACTGGAAATGCGCGTATTTTAAAAGGATTCGTTATGACTTATTGCGTTACGCTGTGATAGGCTAAAAAAGAAAACAGAGAACCAGTTAACATACGGTTTTATAAAACAGATTTCTGCCGGTTTCAAGGAACTTTTTTTATGAGTCGACAAGCTGAGGTGTCAAGGCAGACCAAGGAAACCCGGATAAATATCCGGCTGAATCTGGACGGACAGGGAACTGCTGAGATCAGCACAGGCATTCCTTTTTTTGATCACATGCTTACCGCGTTTACAGTCCATGGTTTTTTTGATCTTCGAATTTCAGCCACAGGCGATCTTGACGTGGATTACCATCATACTGTAGAGGATACGGGGCTTGTCCTAGGGCAGGCGATCCAGCAGGCATTGTCTGAAAAAGGGGGTATCCATCGGTTTGGTGACGCAAGCGTTCCCATGGATGAATCCCTGTCCCGGGTCACCATTGATTTGTCCAACCGCCCTTATCTTGTTTACAATATTCCCGACCATTTAAAATCCCGTGGGGCTTTCGATGCGTATCTTGCCCGGGAATTCTTCCAGGCAGTTTGTGTCAAAGGCGGATTTAATCTGCATATTAATACTTTGTACGGTGAGAATGAGCATCACGTCCTTGAATCCATATTCAAGGCGTTTGGCCGGTCTTTGCATACTGCAACCCGTCCGATTTCTCAGGTATCAGGCGCATTGTCCACTAAGGGATGTTTATAGTCAATTGCACGCTTAGTTGTTGACAGGTTGTATTCACTGTTTATTCTAATTTTTTAAATTACTTAAAGATTTGAGATTTTGGAGCCTGTACCACCCCAAATGATGATCCCTGAAGAAAAAATTGCAGAAATTATAGCTGCCTCGGATATATTTGATATTGTCTCCGAGGCAGTTATTTTAAAAAAGTCAGGCAGAAATTTTTTTGGTCTGTGTCCCTTTCATTCCGAAAAGTCACCTTCTTTTTCCGTTAATCCTGATAAGCAGATTTTTCATTGTTTTGGGTGCGGTGTCGGTGGCAATGTCTTGTCATTTGTTATGAAATATCATGGGATCTCCTTTCCAGAAGCTGCAAGGATGCTGGCCAGAAAATACAACATTGTCATTGAGACCCAAAAAATGAGTCCGGAACAGCGCAAAGCCGTTCATACCCGGGAATCTCTTTTTCGTCTGAATAAGAGGGTGATGCAGGTATATGCAGGTTTTTTAAAGGATACTTTAAAGGGTGATTGTGCTAGGCAGTATCTTGAACGGCGGGGAACCAGTAAACAGATTATTGAGCAGTTTCAGCTTGGATACTCCCCTGATGCCTGGGATGCTATTGTTAATATTTTAAAAAAAGAGAAGGTTGCCAGAGGGGTTGCGGTCAGTTCCGGGTTGGTGCTGGAAAAAAAACAGAAAAATGGGTTTTACGACAGATTTCGAAACCGGCTGATGTTTCCTATTTTTGATATCAACATGCAAGTGGCCGGATTCGGCGGCCGGGTCATGGATGATAGCATGCCCAAATACATGAACTCTCCGGAAAGCCCGGTATACAGTAAAAGCCGTATCCTTTACGGATTGCATGCGGCAAAACAGGCGTGCCGCAGGCAGGGTCAGGTATTTATTGTGGAAGGTTATTTTGATTTTCTTTCCCTTTATCAGCATGGGATTAAAAATAGTGTGGCAAGCCTTGGTACAGCCTTAACCCGGGAACATGTCAGGATTCTTAAAGGCTATGCAACGACCATGACCTTGGTTTTTGATTCTGATGAAGCAGGCATAAAGGCGGCCAAAAGAAGCATTGATATTTTTGTTCAGGAGGGGATTGATACACGGATTCTGGTTCTTCCGGAAAACAATGATCCCGACTCCTATGTCATGGCCCATGGCGGGGATGCTTTTCTTAAGCTTGCAGATACTGCCAAGACAGTTATGCAGTTTCTGCTCCAGTTGGCCCTGGATACCTACGGTACTTCTGTTGAGGGGCGTATAAAAGTTTTGGATGAGATGAAGCGACACCTGGCGATGATTCAGGATTATGCCGTTCGTTCAATCTATGTTCGTGAACTTGCTGAGACACTGAACATTGATGAAAAGGCTGTTCTTGCAAAAGTAAAGAATGCTTATGAAAAGCAGGTAAACAGACAGGCCCGGGGCCCTTTGATTCCTGACGTTGATGACACTTCTAAAAGCGTTTTGGAATCAGATCCAAGGGAAAAACAGATCCTTTCCATGATGCTTCACTGGCCTGAACTGATTTCTGTGGCTGTGGAAAAAAAGGTGCTTCCTTCCTTTTATTCAAAGCAGCTTGAGCGGCTTGGCCGTTTAATCATTGACAACGGAACGAACACACAAAATATTGTGAGTGCGGTTATGGCCCGGGTTGAAACCGATGAAGATCGGCAGTTGATAGCATCCATGGCTATGGAAGATTATACCGGGGTTCAGGATTCGGCGCAAACGTTTGCTGTCTTGGTCAACCGGGTCATAAAAATAAAAAATAAAACAGACAGAGTGATTGTCAGTGAATTAACAAAAGCAAAAGAGGGCTGTGATGTTGATGTGATCGCGTTGCTCAAACTTAAACAGCAGCAGATTAGGCAGTTACATAACAGTTAACTTTAAGCCTTTGGGAGGCGTATATGGCAGAAAAGACCAGCAAATGTGAGCAAGGCGTGATGATGATCGGCAAAGACGAAATGCGCAGGCTCATCAAAAAGGGAGAGGAGACAGGCGTCCTGTCCTTTGCCGAAATAAATGACGCCATTTCAGAGGATTTGCAATCCTTTGAACAGATAGATGATATTATTATTCAGTTTCAGAAACTGGGTATTGAATTGGTTGGTGACAGAGGCGAGGAAGGGGCTGCCATGAAACCGGGTAAGGCCAAAAATCCCAAAAAAACGGCCCGGTTATCAAAGAGCAAAAAAGTCAAAAGCTCCGGGTCCCGTAAGGGTAATGATGATGAAGATGATACGAAGAAGAAAGGTAAAAAGGGAACTCTTTCTTCCGGGCGTGAACGTTCCGACATGGAATTTGGTGCCGTCACTGATCCGGTGAAGATGTATCTTAAAGAGATGGGTATGGTAACCCTGCTCAGTCGTGAAGGTGAGATTGAGATTGCCAAAAAAATAGAGGTCGGGGAACGGGATGTACTGCGGGCTATGCTGGATTGTCCTTTGGCGTTGAACACCATTTTTATGTACGGTAAAAAAATGGAAGAAAAGGCCATGCGTCCCAAGCATGTGCTCCGAGACGTGGACGAGGGAGACGGGGTGGTTGATGAAGTCACCAAACAGGAAAAATTTCTTGAATCCTTAGCCCGGATAAGAAATTTGCATGACCAGAATCAGTCCTGTCGTGACGAGCTTGAAAACATTAGGAAAGGTACAAAAAAACACAGCAGTCTTGGAGAACAGATTGACAGCAACACCGAAGAAATTTTTGAGCTGCTTAAAAGCTGGCGATTTGAATCCAATGTCATTGATAATATTGAAAAGAGTATCAGAAACACAATCACTTGGTTTAAAACCGTGGACAATCTGCTTGCCAGGTGTGCAAAAACGTTTAATGTCCAGCCCAGTACCATGATGAAACAGACAAAAGACCCGGCTGTTTTTGTTGAATGGGCCATGTCCAGACGCGAAATTACCCCGGATCGTGCTACTATTCTTTTTAATGATATTAAAGCGTTGTGCGATCAGATTACCGAAAAAAATGATCTGGTCAAAGGCAGCGTGGATGACCTTAATGCAATTGTTCAAGGGATTGAAATAGGTCGTAGAAAAGCGGATGCCGCCAAACGTGAACTGGTCCGCGCCAACCTACGGCTTGTGGTAAGTATTGCCAAAAAATATACCAATAGGGGACTGCAGTTCCTTGATTTGATCCAGGAAGGCAATATCGGTTTGATGAAGGCCGTGGATAAATTTGAGTATCGCCGGGGATATAAGTTTTCTACATATGCCACCTGGTGGATCCGCCAGGCCATTACCCGTGCCATTGCAGACCAGGCCAGAACCATCAGGATTCCGGTTCATATGATTGAAACCATTAACAAGCTGATTCGTACCTCCCGGTATTTGGTTCAGGAGATGGGTAAGGAACCTTCCCCTGAAGAAATTGCCGAAAAAATGGAAATTCCCATTGATAAGGTTCGGCGGGTGCTTAAGATAGCCAAGGAGCCTATTTCCCTTGAAACACCCATTGGTGAGGAAGAAGACAGCCATCTTGGAGATTTCATTGAGGATAAGAAATTTTCTATTCCTTCCGAGGCCGCCATTGATTTAAGCCTTGCCGAACAGACGCGTAAAATACTGGCAACGCTGACGCCTAGGGAGGAAAAAGTCTTAAGGATGCGTTTTGGTATCGGAGAAAAGTCTGATCATACCTTAGAAGAAGTTGGAAAGGATTTTACCGTTACAAGGGAGCGTATTCGTCAGATTGAGGCCAAGGCGTTGCGTAAGCTGCGTCACCCGACCAGGAGTAAAAAGTTAAAAACATTTATAGAAAATTAGTGTCTGAACAAAATCCATGTTTGGACACTTTGATAGAGTGGTGTATGCCCTCAAAATGACCAGGTGCAAGGCGAAGATGTATAACTTTATTGCTCAAGTGCTAATTAACGCTTGACAGTAAACAGGTGTTACTATATATATTGCAAATTTGCTTGTAACGCAGTACCAAAGCGGCTTTTCGGGCCTATAGCTCAGTTTGGCAGAGCCACCGGCTCATAACCGGTCGGTCCCTGGTTCGAATCCAGGTGGGCCCACCAAAGAACTTGTTCATTTATGAGGTCTTAAACAGGAGAGAAGCCGATTGATATGTTAAGAAGAGAGGAAGGATGACCAGGTCATACATGGATATGCCTGTAAAGCAATACGAAAATAGACTAAATCTTAAGCGTGGAGTGTACTCCACGCTTTTTTATTTTGAGACTTATTGAACGCATGCTCACGGTAAGACAGATTATTGATATTGTAGATCAAATTGCACCTTTTTCCCTGGCGGAATCCTGGGATAATTCAGGACTTCAGGTCGGTGATCCAAGGTGGCAGGTGTCCAAAATCCTAATTGCCCTGGATGTCACAGACAAGGCACTGTCCGAAGCGGAAAAGTTGGGGTGTGACATGCTGATTACCCATCATCCTCTTATCATGTCACATGAAAAACAGATTGATTTCAGCAGGATGCCTGGAATTGCCATCCTGACCAGTGCCAGATCCCGAATTGCCGTAGTTAGTGCCCATACAAACCTGGATAAAGCCCAGGACGGTTTGAACGACTATTTGGCCCAAAAATTGGGCATTCGGTGCACAGATGTTTTTCTTGCCGATGCAATGAATAATGAATCTGCGGGCCGGATTCAGGGGCTTGGACGCATTGGGCATCTTGGTGGAGCCATGACACTTGAACAACTGGCGTGCCGGATTAAAGGAAATTTGGGAATTCCCCAGGTCAGGATTATTGGCAATCCCGGAAGCATGGTATCAACAGCAGCACTGTGTTCGGGTTCAGGCGGCTCTTTGACAACTCAATTTTTAGGCTCAGGAATGGATGTATATATCACAGGCGATTTGAAATATCATGAGGCGCGGGATATAGAGTCCTATGGTAAATGCGCTGTTGATGTCGGCCATTTTTCTTCCGAATCCATTGTCGTTGAGCTTTTGAAAAACCGTCTTGGGCAGATGTTTGATGCCGGAAAATATGAAATTAGCATTAATACATATGATCAGGAACAAGATCCATTTTTAACCATATGAGGATGTAACACCTTATGTCAAAACCAGATATTGCCACCCTAGTAAAACTTCAGGAGGCTGAAACTCAAATAGTCCGTCTTAATGACGTACTGTACGAGGTTGAAAAAAAGAAAACCAAACTGGCATCCAGGCTTAAACAGTTTGCAGCCGCGCTTAAGGAAAATGTCGAAGAGCTTGAAATACTTAAAAAAAATTGTCTTGACAGTGAAAATGAAATCAAGATTGTTGATGCGCGTATTATTAAAAGCAACGAAACTCTTCGCAATGTAAGCACAAATAAAGAGTATCAGGTTTTGCTCAGGGAGGTGGATGATAACAAAAAAAGAAAAGATGCAATAGAAACAGAGCTCTTACAGATCATGGAAGAGCGGGAAAAGTCCCAGGCTATTGTGGATGAAAGTACAAAAGAATATCAGCAGCTTGAAGAACAGGTTAAAGCCGAACAGAATCAGATTGAAGAACAAACCATTAAAGACCGTAAGCTTCTTGAGGAATATCTTGAAAGCCAGAAAGAAATAGGTACAAGCCTGGATCCTAAACTTTTAGATCGATTTAAACGCATTTCCAAAATGAATCAGGGATCTGCCGTTGCCCAGGCGCAGGATCAGGTATGTTTAGGGTGTTTTATGAATATTCCACCTCAGCTTTATATTGAAGTTCAGCGTGGAAATCAGTTAATATTTTGTCCCCAATGCAGCCGAATTCTTTATTATGAGAAAAGCTGATACTTTAAATTGAAGAAAAATTTTTAATTTCGGTCTGACTGGAACAAACGGTCGCCGGGCGAATTATTGCCGGGAGGAAAGTCCGAACACCGCAGGGCAGGACGCTCCATAACGTGGAGTCACGGTGACGTGAAGGAAAGTGCAACAGAGAGTAGACCGCCCAGTTACTCATTGAGTCGAACAGTTGTTTTTAATGGTGATGTCTGTTCGATTGAATGAGTAGCTGGGTAAGGGTGAAACGGTGCGGTAAGAGCGCACCAGTTTTCCGGGTGACCGGGAAAGCTTGGTAAACCCCGTCCGGTGCAAGACCAAATAGAGAGACGCTTGAGGGCTGCCCGCCCAAGTCTCCGGGTAGGTTGCTTGAGATGTATGGCAACATGCATACTAGATGAATGACCGTTGATTTTTTTGTGGGTAACCGCAAAAAGGTAACAGAATTCGGCTTACGGGCCGGTCAGACCGAAATTTTAAATACTGAGTAAATAGCTATGAATGACACTTGTGACATATCTTTTAAAGAAAAAGCAAATATTTTTTCATATGAGTATCTTCAGTGCATTTTGTTCATTGTTGAATTGAATGACGACAGTTATCTTTTTACCAAGAAACTGTGTTCAAAACTAATCATTACCTCCCACATCATGGAGGATTTTCTTGATTTTCACGGTGCAAAAAAAAATAAGGATTGGGTGTTTTACCGTGCAATATCGGCAGCAATTCGACACCTCTCCCTTGCATGTTATTCCCAGCGCCACACCCTGGACCGGTTCGACTTTTACGATTTCGGGGATCAGAACCACAGTGCCTTTAAACAGGAAGCACTAGATATGCTTCGATTTCTTCAGGATGCCATTCACCAGGCAGCACCCGTTGCCCTTAGGGAGGCAACACGTTTGGGTATCACCATCCCGGAATCCGGTTATGACCTGGATTATTTTCCCGGCATTGCCACTGCGAGCCAACTAGAACATAATATTGACGACGCCATACCCAAAAGCAATCAGAAAAAAAATCTGACACGAATCTCCAGTCAGTTTCTTGAACTGATCCGGGATTTTGAACAATTTACCTTTTACGAACGTTATGACCTTGAAACCATTTATAAGCTTGTTCCTGATATTATCAACGAGGTGACAATCAGAGGCTATGAGATGCGGGTTCATAATATTCAGTCTTCCTTTGATTCCTATGTAGTCACGACATTGCAGTCCCCCGATGCCAAACTTTTAGGCCAGTTGCGAAGTCATTTTTCCATCGTATTTCATATTCTGCAGGTTTTGGGGCGTTTGCTTCATTTTTATGAGCGTCACCTGTATGCTACCGGATTTAAACATGTTTATAAAAATATTAGTCTGTCTCTTTCCGATCTTATTGATCCGGATGCTGTTTTGGACCGGGCCACGAATTACTGTTTATATTATGCAGGCCGTTTTTTATCCTCCGGCAAGGCTGTGGCCACAAGGGTTTTAAACAAGAATATGGAATCAGGCACAATTGAAGTGGGTATCCCCAAAGACAGGGGCTTTCACAGCCGACCAAGTCTTTTGGTTGCAAAAATCGTTCAGCATTACGGCGGAGAAGTCAAACTTCATGTGGGAAAAGACCAGTTTGATGCCTCTTCGGTCCTTGATATTCAATGGGCCGGGGGGAAAATTAAAAAAGAGGAGATTGAGACGGTCGTCTTTACCGGAGATTCCAGGGCGTTGAGTGATTTGAAAATTCTTTCCAGTGTCAATTACGGTGAAGACCATATGGGTAAGGGCATTCCCTTGCCCAGAGAATTGAGCTATTTGATTTAAAATTTATGTCTACCGCAAAAAGTAAAGAGACATTTAAACATATTGCCGTTGTTGTGGCGGGGGGGAAAGGACTGCGCATGCAGTCCACTGTTAAAAAACAGTTCATTGATCTGGAAGGTGTCCCGGTAATCGTCCATACACTTGCGTCCTTTGACGCGCACTGCCGGGTAGATGAGATTATTCTTGTGGTTCCAGAACAGGATCTGGATTTTACCTGCAACGACCTTTTGCACAGATTTTCATTTTCCACACCGTTGCATATTATTAAAGGAGGCGTTACTCGTCAGGATTCTGTGGGCAACGGACTTAATAAAGCGTTGAAACTTTGTGCGCAACCTGAAACAACATTGGTTCTGATTCATGACGGGGTGCGGCCTTTTGTAGGTGGAAATCTGATTGATCGGTGCATTGACGGTGCGTTGGAAAACGGTGCCTGCATTCCGGCCCTTGGTATCTTTGATACGGTAAAAAAGGCTGATGAAAATGGCAATATACTCTGCACCCTTGACCGGGATGGGCTGTTTCGAGCCCAGACGCCCCAGGTTTTTCGCCTGGACCTGATTGTCAAGGCTGCTTCTCATGCCCGGAATACCGGCTTTTGGGGTACGGACGAAGCGTCGGTCTGCGAACATGCGAAAATACCGGTGGCGATGGTGGACGGTGGATCGTTTAATATTAAACTCACATCTCCCCAGGATTTGATTTTCGCAAGCATAATTATTCAAGCAAAAAAAGAGGCTGAATTAACCGGGCACTCGGATTTTTTTTTTAGTTAAAATTTATATACCGCGTCATTATCAGGACTTCATATTCTGCAACGTTGGGGGTTTACTTTGTCGCGAAATTATGTCAAATTCGAATTTAAATGCTGCGCAAAATCCGGTAATCAAACAGTTCAAAGCCTTTTTAAGATTGACTTTGAATTAAAGTTATCATAATCGTAAATGATATTCAGCATTATTTATTATATTTAATCATCCCGGAGGTGCCTGAAATGGCGGAAAAACCCGCGATAAAGATCGGATATCTTAAAATCACTGATCATTTCATTCTCGGTGTAACAGCTCGAAAATTACAACAAGGTATGGAAACCTTTCAACACTGCACACTGGAACCTGTGGTCAAAAACGGGTGGAATGAAGTTGCTGATGCCCTTTCCGTAAAATCCTTGGACGGGGCACTGATTTTGGCACCGACAGCCATGGATCTTTTCAAATCCGGTGTTGATCTCAAATTATTGTTGTTAGCCCATAAATCCGGCAGTGTTCTGGTTAAAAATAAAAGAGCCAACATCAATTCTGTTGAAGATTTCGCGGGTAAGACCGTGTTGATTCCATATCAGCTCTCCATCCACAATATGCTGTTTCACAAGCTGTTATCGGAGAAAGGCTTAAAACCCGGGCGTGCCACGGAAAAGGGAATTGATGTCACCCTTGAGGTTGTTGCACCTTTCCAGATGCCCGAAGCTCTTGAGTATGACGAAGACGGCGAAATCGGCGGGTTTATCGTAGCTGAACCATTTGGTTCCCAGGTTATAGCCGCCGGGCATGGTGAAGAATTTGAGCTGTCAAAAAATCTGTGGGCCAAGCATCCCTGTTGTGTTTTTGTCATGCGTACCGAGATTATTGAAAAGCATCCCGAAGCCATTCAGGAAATTTGCACAAGCTTTGTCCGGTCCGGGCTTGCCATTGATGCCCAGCCTGAGCCGGCTTCAATTATTGGTGCTGATTTTTTTTCCCAGGATAAGGATATTATCCGACGGGTGCTTACAGATCCGCCTGACCGGATTCTAACAGGAGAACTTTATCCCCAAAAAGAAGATCTTGATGTGATCCAGAAATATATGATGGATAAAATGAATATTATGACCTCTCTTATTGATTTGGATAAATTTGTGGACACCCGTTTCGCCGACGTTGCAGGCGCAAAATAAAGGTCCCAATCAGTTGTTAAATTGCTTTTATGTATTGTGGTGGGTTGGGGCCCATGTTGTTGATAGACCGAGCCAGTTCATGGCTGTTATTTTGCAGAATCAATAAAACCGTATATTTTTTCTATGGCCTTTAATCCCCAGGCCGGTTTCCCGGACAGGGTCGCGACACCTTCGCGGTTGAGGCGATCCGTTGTTTGCTGAACGGTAAGGTCTTGTTCCTTTAATTCAATAATGATTTTCATGACGGCAGCCTTGTATTTTTTTATATCCTGATCCGGCGAAATATCCGGTTTTATTAAGGGCGTTTCCGTAAGACGATCCGTGGGATCTCCAAAATTGTCTTTTTTGCCAGAGGTTGTGGCGGCTGATGTTTGGCTGTTGTCTGCTTTATTTATCAGCGCAGACAGGTTATCCATTCCAGGAGGGGCATCAACTGACTGCTCAGCCGGGTCTTGTCTTTCCTGGTTTGAACTATCTGCATCCGATACCAGGGACCAAAGATCATCAGCCTGGATGTCAACTTCAGGCGTAACCTGCCCTGATTTTTCCCCTGATTTTTCCCCTGATTTTTCCCCTGAGTCATCCACAAGACTGAACAGATCATCCATCGTCTCCTTGGACTGTGCAGGTTTTTCAATCAGAGTGGATAGATCGTCTAAATCCGCAACGGCCTTTTCACCGGCAGATTCAATACGCTTGGATAGATCATCTATATTTTCATCAAAGTCCTGGGGGACATCGAGATCCATATCCACAAGGCTGAACAGATCATCTACATCGTCATCTTTATTATCCGCTTTATTCTCAAGGAAATTAGACGAAGACAAATCAGAATCAACCAACTTTGACAAATCATCCATATCATTTGATAGATTTTTTATATCCGGTGTTGACGGCGCTTCTTCCAGCAAGCTTTCAAGGTCGCCAAGGTCGCTGTATGGATCTGATACAGAGTTTATCAATGAGGATAGATCATCAATATCTTCAGATGTCAGTGCTGTTTCATTGATTAGCAAGGATAAGTCATCCATGTTGGAAGAACCGATGTCACCAAGATCCTTGTGGTCCTGATACTCGAATGGATCTTCCATGGGGACTGGATTCTCAAGCAGATCTTCTTTTTCATCAAAATTGGTATCTAAAAGGCTTTCGTCAAGCCCGGATGATTCTTCCAGGGCCAGGGTTTCCACAGCACGGCCGGCAATTTTCATGGCCTCTGGAGTCTTGCCGTGTCGCTGATTCATCTCCTGCAATGCCTGGGCAATATTTATCATTGCATCGGCTTTTTTCTCTTCAGCGGCAGCACGTTTTTCCATTGCATCGGCTTTTCTTTCTTCTACCCGGACAAGTGATTCCTGGGCTAAAGCAATACGGTTCTGTTTTTCGATATATGCCTGGAACATATCCTTGAACATAGATACAGACTCTATACCTACTGGGATTTCCCCTTGGTTCCCGGCAGGATGTTGTACGCTTGTTGTGGCTTTAAGCATTTTTGCTTCCTGTGCAAAGGACGTTTCAATCTGCTCGGGCAGCATACCTGTATCCAGAAACTTTTTGATTTTTAAAAGGGTGGCAACCGACTGTTTTGTGTAATATGTTTCATTGTTGACAAGTTGTGTGGTAAGCCAAGGGCGGAATCGATGTAAAATAAACTTTAAAGTGGCTTTACCCATATTCAGTTTATCTATTAGATCTTCAATGGTCAACAGCGTTGAATGGGTCATTATTTCCCTCATTTGCGACAGTTGATTAAGTTTATCTTTATATTGTTATCATAAAATCGATGAGACCAAAAGCGTTTATAGCAAAGGCGAATTAAGGGAACGATAGTATTTGACACCTTTTTTTTCGCTTGATATATTTTTTCTAAGTAAATTCTGTTTTAAAATATTAAAAAGCGCAAATTTTCAAACTTGACTAAAACGTTTGCACTATATTTTTATTTTCCGGAACGCTAATGTTCATTTAACCTATTCGCCCGGAAAAGAAGAATTCAACTAATTCCAACCAAAGATTTGGCAGCACTTGCCGCCTTTGCTGCCCATGGAGGGTAAAATGGCCACTACAACAGATCCTAAGAGCTTTAACCATCACGTCGAAGCCGTTAAAAAGGGAACCCGGATGTTTGAGGATGCATTCCAGGGGGTCTCCCGTATGATTTTGGACGCCGGTATCCGCAAGGTCACGGTCAAGGGCAAGACCACCTACCAGTTTGACCTGTTCAACGGAGGCAAAAGGCATCTGGTGGGCATGTATGACGAAATCAATTCCTTTGTCTCTTTTGTCAAGGATGCCTCCGAGGGTGGGTCTTCCAGGGAAATGGCTTTTGTCCTGGTGGGCGAGCCGGGGAATGGAAAAACTTTTTTCGTTGACTACCTGTGTGCCCGGTACCGGGAGTTTTTATCTATCCCAAAGAACATGAAATATACGTTTCGCTTCAAGAATCTTGACCGGTTGGGTGGATATGGGAAAATTAGTGTCATTGAGTCCCAGACCTATGAGGATCCCATGATTCTTGCGATGAGCTTTAAGGGAAGCAAAGATGCCTCCATGAGTTATCTTTCCAAAACATTCAAATTCAAGGGTAAGGAGATAGAAAGCCTTTATGAAAAGTATCGTCCTTTAGGTGCTTGTTCAGCCTACATTTGGAATCAGATTCGGGAATATTGTGATAATAACTCTGATCAAATGATGGAATTCATCGAAATTGTCCCGGTACCGTTGATAGAAAGTCTTGGCACGATTACCGGTAAATATCCGGCCAAAGATAAGATCACCTCTTCGGCCGTGGATCTTATGGGGGAAGAGTCCATCCAGCGTCTGCTGCATATTCCGGATTCCAACAACCCCTACCGGTTTGATCTGCGCCGGGGTGCTTTGGCCCGGGTAGCCGGTGGCGGCATCCATTTTGCCGACGAAATTTACAAAAACAAAAAGGATCTGGTGCAGGTGTATCTTGGTGTGATCCAGAACCGTACGATTGAACTGGATGGTTTTAAATGGCCCATTGACACCCTGATTATCGCCACCTCAAATAATTCCGAGTTTAACACCTTTTTGATGGAACGTGAGGAAGCACCCATTGTTGACCGGTGCCGGATTTGCTATGTGGCCCATAATACGGATTATAAACTTCAGAAAACGTTGACCGAATATGCCATCGGTACAGATGTCAAGCGTTCCCTTGACCAGGAAGTGCTTCACCAGGATCCAAATTTGAACTATGCCGCATCCGTTGCTGTGGTGCTGACCCGTCTACCCCGGTCCGACAAACTCACCCCGGTTGAAATTATGAAGCTTGCCGCAGGGGAAGTGGCTGGTGAAAAAAGCCTTAAAACCCTGGCCGAGCTCATTGATCAGCTCAACCAGGATACGGATATAACCAAACGCTTCGGCCAGAAAGGCTTGGGTCAGAGAAATCTTGGCCGGGCCGTACAGCTTCTTCTGGAATCATCTGAAACCAATGAAGGAAAGTGCATGTTTGCCCTAGATATTTTTAACGCACTGGAACGGGTGGTACTTGATTATGTTCATGAACCTGCTGACCGGGCCAAGTTCATGGAGGATTTAAAAATCGCAAAGGGCCTTTATCGGGAACGCATTATGACAGAAATGTTTAATGCATATATGGACGAACCGTTGGCCATCAAAAAGGATGTACTCAACTATGTAAATATGATCATTGGTGTGGATGCCGAGCACCTTGGACCTGATATGATGTGGAAGTACAAGGACCCCCAGACAGGCGAGCTTCGGGCCCTTAAAATTGATGAGCGATATATTAAAAACGTTGAGGAACGCCTGGGTCTTAAAACCGAAGAACAGCGGGCCTCCTTTAGAAATTCCATTAGAAAAATATATGGTCAGAAGCTGTCTGTGGATGCCAACTATGACTTCATGGACAACCTGGAATTGGTTAAAGCCATCACCGATGTCCGGCTTAAATCCGATATTGCCGGTGCTGGCTCTTTAATTGGAGCGCTGGCCAACCGGACCAACGAAGAAAATCAGAAACTGTATGACAGAATGATTTATACCATGGATCAGAAGCTTGGATATTGCCCTACTTGTGCCCAGAAAACCATAGAGTATTTCTGCAGCCAGGAAGATGACAATTAGTGTAGATCCAGAAATAGTCTTTTTGCCCAATTGTGAGCGAAGTTTTTTTCTAACCTGCGTTGGATGAAAATTTTTATTTCTGGATAGGCACTATGTAACGGCTCACAAGATACACCACACACAGCAAAGGGGAAGCGTATGATAACCCTTGATGAATTATTGGAACGCGATCGCCAGCGGGAAGAAGACGGATTCAAGCGTAAGATTCGTATAGGCCGCATTGTTAAACCAGGTACCGGGAGCAAGGAAAAAATTATTGTCGTTCCCACCACCGTGGAAGAAAAGTTTATCCACGAGGAACCTTCCTTTGACCCGCAGACCGGAGAGGGAGAACCTTCCAGCGGTACCGGAGAAGGAGAAGAAGGCGATATCATCGGCGAACAACCGGTGCGCCCGGATGAAGGAGAAGGCGAGGGTGCCGGAGAAGGAGAAGGAGAAGGTCAGGGGGGCGAACATGAGTTCGAGTCCAGTGCCTACGAATTAGGCAAGGTATTGTCCCAGGACTTCCAGCTCCCCAACCTCCAGGATAAAGGCAAAAGGCGGGCACTATCCCGCTATACCTATGACCTGACAGATAAACATCGGGGTATGGGCCAGATCCTGGATAAAAAAGCAACTTTAAAAGAGATTGTCCAGACCAATATTGCCCTCGGCACAATTCCGGATGTCAGCGACATAGATCCGAGCCGGTTTATTATTTCCCCCCGGGATCTTGTTTACAGGATTTTGTCCAGGGAGAAAGAATATGAATCCCAGGCCATGATCTTTTTCCTAAGAGATTATTCCGGTTCCATGGGCGGCAAGGTGACCGAGGCGGTAGTTTCCCAGCATGTGATGCTTTATTCGTGGCTGCTGTATCAATATGACAGACAGGTGGAAACCCGTTTTATTCTCCATGACACCCAGGCAAAGGAAGTTGAGGATTTTTATAAATACCACTCTTATAAGGTAGCCGGGGGAACCAAGGTATATACCGCTTTTGAGATGGTGAATCAAATCGTTGAGCAGGAGAGCCTGGATAGAGACTACAATATCTATGTTTTTCATGGGACCGATGGCGATGACTGGGATAAAGATGGCGTCAACACCCTAGAACAAATGGAAAAAATGATGCGCTATGCTGCCCGGATAGGCATCTCCATTGTAGAGCATTCCTATGTAGGAACAGGACAGACCGAAGTTGAAAAATACCTAAGAAAATCCGGAATACTTGAAAAACATAAGGAGCACATCAAGCTGGATGTTATGAATGAAAATGTGGATGATACCAGAATTATTCAGGGAATTAAAAATCTGATTTCCTGATAACAGCCATGGGCTTACTTGGTTTTTCCCCGTGGTGCAGCCCACAACGAAAGTGGAAAGATCTATGTAGGTTACACAGACTTTCTTATAAAAAAAATTAAAGTGCCGGATAAAACAAGAAAGGCAGGGCCCAATGGAACTTGTCAGTCAGCATGTTAAAAAAATTATGGAAGAATGCAAGGTCAGAGCCAGGAATGAAGGCCTGAAATTTGATGATGAAACCCTTGAATATATCGTTACCAACCGGGACATGATTGAACTGTCACCCAAGATCATGATTCCCACCCTGTATGATTACTGGGTTCATGATGTAAGGGTTTTGTCAGGCAAAGGCATGTATGAAGCCTATCCTTCCAATCCTTATGAAACGGTTATCAATACCCGGCCGGCCATTTCCTACTATAACGATAATAACCCGGACTGGCTCAATGTTATGATTTTTTATCATGTGCTGGCCCATATTGATTTTTTTCAGAACAATTTGTTTTATGTAAATACCTGGGACGTTGATCTTACCGGTCAGGCTCTGGCTGATAAGCGTTTGATCTCTCAACTCAGAAGTGAAAAGGGCAGACGGTGGGTGGACTATATAATTGAGTTTTCCAGGGGTATGGACAATCTGGTGGGTTATCACAAGGCCCTGGACAGTATGTTGAGAACCCGGAATCAGCCTGCTGTCAGATTATCCAGACAGGATTATTATTTTGATGTTTTTTTGCAGAAAATAAAGCAGGTGTCCCACAATACTTACTTAAAAGAAATAGAAAGGTTCAATGCATGTAAAAAGAACATTGCCAAATTTTTTGAACCGGTTCATTCCCAGTACCCGGAGTTCGAGCAGATGTATAAAAAAGTGAAAAAGAACAAGGAAAAGCCGGCTCTGGACATCATGGAGTATATTATCAAGCATTCGCCGTTTTTACGGGCCGAGGAAAATCAGTGGATGAAATCCGTGATCCAGATCGTGCGCGATACGTCATTGTACTTCCAGCCCCAGATTCGCACAAAGATTATGAATGAAGGCTGGGCCAGTTACTGGCACGAATATCTGTTCATGAAGGATGAACGTATCCGTGGGCATGAAACGGATTTTGCAAAGGTGAATGCCACGGTAACCGCCCTGCCCAAGATCGGACTCAACCCTTACGCCTTAGGTCTGCGCCTGTTTGAACATATCGAAGATATGCAGAACAGGGGATGCTATTCCCTTGAGTATTTCCGCCTGAAAGATGAGAGGAACAGGCAACATTTTGATAAAGGAAACAAAAACGGCCATGATTTTATTTTTAAAGTCAGGGAGAATATGAATGATTTTACCTTTATCAACAAATTTGTGGACCAGGAATTTATAGACCATTACAAGCTATTTGTTACCGGCAAGCGATTTAATAGCGAACGCATGACCTGGCAATACTATATTAAATCCAAGAAAGCCGACGATTATAAAAATATGGTTATCGACACCCTGTATCATCCACCGATGATATATGTTGATGAGGAAAAGACCCAAAGCGGTGCGCTTTACCTAATCCATGAATTTGAAAATAAGCCCCTTAAAGCAGATTTTATTGAAAATACAATGATCGGTATTGAATTTATATGGGGGGGCCCTGTGTACCTTGAAACCAGCATACCCGTTGGAAAAGAACAGGAAACGGTCTCTCCGACTCATTTCTTGGATCCGTCTGCAGGTGGTTCCGGAACACTGGCGGCCCCAGTTATACGTGAAAAAATTAAGTGGCAGCGGGTATGTTACATAATGGATAAACGGAAATTAAACAGACGGGAGGTGGCATGACCATGGATACCAATACCAGTTCTGTGGATTCCGATGCAATTGGATCCGTAACCCAGGCTATGGATTTTTTAAACCGGAACATCCAGGATTACCAACAGCATAAGCCCGTCTCTTTCCAGGAATTCTTGCAGCTTCTCAATGCCAATCCTTCCCGGATTTTAAGAAATATTTTTCAGTCATTTCATGACATGATTAAAAGTCATGTGACTGAAATTGAAAATGATATAGATCATTCTGCCGTTACCAAATATGATACCGGTACGCTTTTTATGGAAGGTTCCGATACCCCGTATTTTCCGGATATGCTGTTTGCCAACCGGTTTATGAAACAGATGGATTATTTGCGTCACGGTAACCAGCAGAACAGGATTTATGTGTTTTACGGTCCCCACGGATGCGGGAAATCCACTTTTTTAAATAATCTTCTGGAAAAATTTGAGCAGTATGCCAATACCGAAGAGGGGTTGCGCTACGAAGTGGTATGGCGCCTGGATGTCAAAAAACTCAAAGGGCCTGAACCGTCTTTGATGCGCCTGTCTTCTTTTGAAAAATTGATTCAGTATATTGATAGTGATTCAATAGAAAGAAAGCCGGGGTCAGATCAAAAACAGGTCGATTTCGAAGGCCCGGAGCCTGAATTTATTGAGATCCCCTGCCTGTGCCATGACAACCCCTTTCTGGTGATACCCAAAGAACAAAGACGCGCTGTTCTGGACGAATTGATCAAAAACGATGAATTTAAATGGAAGCTATTCACGGAAAAACAGTATGAATGGGTATTTAAAGATGAGGTCTGCACTGTGTGCGCCTCCATTTACCAGAGCCTTTTGGAACGCCTAGACAAGCCGGCCAAGGTGTTTGATATGTTATATGCCAGACCCTATTATTTTAACCGACGCCTTGGCAACGGAATATCCGTGTTTAACCCCGGGGACAGGCCGTTGCGTCGAAACGTTATTCTCAACCAGATGCTCCAGAGTCGAATTAATGCGCTTTTTCAGGATTCCAACGTTATTAATTATATTTATTCCTCCTATGCAAAAATTCATAACGGTATCTATGCCCTTATGGATATTAAGTCGCACAATGTCGAGCGCATGGTTGAGCTCCACAATATTATTTCAGAGGCCATTCACAAGGTAGAGAATGTAGAGGAACACGTGGAGGCGTTGTTTTTTGCCCTCATGAATCCCGAAGATAAGCAAAATCTTAAAGATTTCCCCTCTTTTGAAGACCGTATTCAGTATATAAATATCCCATACGTTCTTGATGTGACCACAGAAGTTAAAATTTATGTGAATATCTTTGGACGCCATATTGAAAGCAGTTTTCTGCCTATGGTGCTTGAAAATTTTGCAAGAATTATTATTTGCACCAGAATCGGAAAAAAATCTCTTGCCTTAGATCAATGGATAAAAGATCCGAAAAAGTACCTGAATTTTTGTGATGAGAGCCTGATCTTGTTGCTTATGGAAATTTTTAGAGGAAGTATTCCTAACTGGCTGGATGACGAGGACAAAAAGGCGCTTGACAAAAAGACGATGAAAAAAATTATTGTCGAGTCTGAAGAATATGGGAAACAGGGATTGTCCGGTCGGGATTCCATTAAAATATTTGACCGGTTTTATTCGAAATTTGTTAAGGAAGACGGGCTCATCAACATGCTCGATTTATGTTCGTTTTTCAATAAACTCGAAGAACCCATACGCCAGATGATTCCGCAGGGGTTTTTGTCTTCACTTTTAAGGATGTATGACTATTCCATTCTCCAGCAGGTCAAAGAGTGCCTTTATTATTACAATGAGGAGCAAATCGCAAAGGATATAAAAAATTATATTTCCGCTGTGACCAATGAAATCGGCTCTGTTGTGGACTGTATTTTTACCAAAGAAGAGATTCATGTTACCGAGGCATTTCTTGAAAGCCTTGAAATAAGACTTCTGTCTGAAAATGCCGATGCAGAACGGCGCCAGGGGATGCGTCTGGATGTATTAAAGGAATATACAGGGCTTACGCTTTCCCACGAGATTATGATCGAAGGAAAGAGCATTGAACAGACCCGGCTGTTTAAAACCCTTCATGAACGATATGTGCATAACTTAAAAAAACGGGTGTTGGAGCCTTTTATTGACAATGCAAATTTCAGACGGGCTATAAAGGATTTTGATACCGAAGATTTTAAAGCCCATGATAAACGCATTAAACGCGATGTGAAATTTCTTATTTACAATTTAGTTAGTAAATTTGAGTATTCACAGCAGGGTGCCAATGAGATCTGTATTTATGTGATTGATAATAATTTAGCCAATAAATTTAAAGATACCTGATTGTCAGGCGGCGCGCGAACAATTAAATAAGTTGGGCAGAAATAACGCCGAATTTTGGTTCATCTACAAGGCGCATTAAAGGTTGAATAGCAGTCCTATTGGACCTTTGATGCAACGAAGTAGATGGGCCAAAAGGCAAGCTATTTGGTTCAAGTTGTTTAATCTGCGGTCCTTAGTGTAATTTAGTGGTTATCACCAACTGCCTGTCAAACCATTTGAAGCATTTTGTAAAAATTCGCTAATGCCTCCGGGTTGGCGCAAAAATTCGATAAATGCACCAGATGATTTTGTCAAAAATGAATTCCCGCCATTCAAATACTCTGCGGCACCAATCGCATAAAGAATAAAAACAACATAAATAACACCTAATACAAAAACATGCGGTATGCGCATTTCTTCACTGAAGTAATAGATACCTATTGTTACAATGGTAACAAGCAGAAGCATAACTTGGACATCTATAAACGTAGGGCCGGCTTCAATGAAGTCAATTTTTTGGCCCGTAAACAAAAGAAAAAGCGCAAGGGGAAGCCCCATACTGATGGTGATATCAAATATATTTGATCCCAATACATTGGATAACGCATCATCATAATTGCCTTTTTTAGCATCTTTAATGGAAATAATTGTATCCGGAACGCTGCTCACCGCCGCAACAAGGATCAATGCAACGAACAATGGATGTATTTTCAGTGCGTCTGCAATACCTTTACATCCTTCGACTATCCCTGCGCAAGCGACTGCCATAACCAGTGTAGAACCGAGTAATAATATCCAGCTTCTTCCCTTTATCCCTTCTTTAGATCTGAATTGATATTTTTCGAACCAGGCGTCAGACTCACCATTATTATAATCCTCCTGCTTTTCATTACTACCGTTTTTCATAGATAAGAGCGTATAAGCTAAATAAATGACATAGAAACCGGTAAAAACCCACCCATGCCAATGGGTGATGTAATTACTTGATAACAAGAGCAACATCATAATCTCGGCCCCTATGAGGAAAAGCCCATCTCTTAATATGACTTTTTTTGATACTTTAACTCCGGTAATGCCCATACCTAAAACAACCCAAATCACGAGCATTGGAATAATTATACTATTGAAAATCGCAGAACCGGCGTTTCCGCCTATACTCGCCGCAAAATCTCGACCCAAGTTTTCTTGTTCCGCTAAAATAAGAAAAAATACGGTGGTCAGCAATTCCGGCATGGAAGAGCCTATTGCATTTAAAGTCGCCCCCTTTACGCCGTCGTTCAAATTGCTTCCAAGACAGTCCGTTGCAGACTCAAAAACATCACAGGATTTTGCTATGATATACGAACAGGCCATCATCAGGATTAAGCCACCGTACCAGGTATGCAAAATAACATCCATAATTCCTATTCAACTCCCATTTTTTTCAGTATACGGTACTTATAAGTTAATTTTGGGTTAAAAATTGTAAGTTGTGGGATAATGTCAATAACGATTTTTCAGCTCCGATGAATTTAATTACATATCCTGAATAATAACCTGAACACAATTTTGCTTAAATCTGTCCACCTTAAGCTTTACCATCAGTTTTGGAAAAAATTCGGGCAGGCAGGTCGTGTCAGACAGGTTAAAGTGCAATGCCTCCACCTGGTATTTCCTGCTTTGATCCGTCAGGGTCATCTTTCGATGGCAACCGCCAATAATTATCGAAGACGCCACCCAGATGTTTTTCATAAGGAAGACCGGTTCCGGATTGCCGGTGCCAAAGGGTCGAAGCATATCGATCTGGCTGACAAGTTCCGGGGTGATATCTGTAATTTCAATAACGGCATCAATTTTCTGGACGGGTTTAAAATCTTTTTCTGTGCAGACCAAAGCCAGGATCTCTGTCAGCGCCGGTTTCAGACGTGCCAGGTTTTCTTTTTTGACTGATAGTCCTGCTGCCATGGCATGCCCACCAAAGGTTTCCAGCAAATTTCGGGTTTCAGACAATACCTTGTGTATATTTATCTGATTAATACTCCGACATGACCCTTTTGCAATGTCGTCTTTTGAGTTCAACAGCACCACCGGACAGGTATGCTTGCGGGCAAGCCTTGATGCGGCAATGCCAAGCACGGATGCCTCCCATTTGCTGTCCCACAATACAATAAGTCGGTTTTCAAGAATGGATGGATCGCTTGCAATACGCCGTTCAATATCTTCGACAATCTCTTTTTCAATGAGTTGGCGTTTTCTGTTCAGTTCATCAAGAAGGGCTGCGGTTGTCTCGGCCTGGGCCGGGGCAGGGCAGGTCAGGTGGGAAACACATATTCTTGCATGTGATATGCGACCCGCAGCATTCAGCCTTGGCACGATTTTAAATGAAATGTCGTCGGAATTAAGCTTATCCATGTCAACCCTTGATGTACGGGCCATGGAGACAAGCGCCGGACGAAGGCCCATGCGAATGCGTTTTATTCCTGCCACGCAAAGAACCCGGTTGTCCGCCACCAGGGGGACCATATCACCTATGGTGCCGATGGTGAACAGGTCCAGGTATTCGGATAATTTGGGTTCGGGAAATTGTTCCCATACCCCATTATCCCTGAATACTTTGCGTAAGCCCATAATCAGGTAAAATGCCACGCCAACACCGGCAAGATATTCAAGACAGGCGTTGCAATCGGCCTGTTTGGGATTGATCACGGCAAAGGCTTTGGGGATAGTCGTGTCCGGTTCATGATGGTCGGTGATGATAATGTCAATGTCTTCTTTGCCTGCCGCCTCAACCGCTTCATGGGAACTGATACCGCAGTCCACAGTGATGATCAGATCCACATCCATGGATACGGCCATCTCAATATGTGGCAATTGAAGGCTGTAGCCTTCCTTTGTCCTGTGGGGCACATACCAGGACAGATCTGCCTCCACTATGGAGAGAAACTGGTAAAGCATGGCTGTAGCCGTGACCCCGTCCGCATCAAAATCACCAAAAACAAGAATTTTTTCTTTGTTGCTTACCGCTGTATAAATCCGTTTTACAGCCTTGTCCATGTCCTTTAATTCAAAGGGGCTGCTCAGTCTGGAATAATCCGGATTTAGAAAAAATTTGGCGTCATCAGCTGTTGTGATCCCTTTGTCTGCCAGCAGTCCGGCAATAACAGGATGGCAGTCAAGGGCCTTTTGAAGTCTTTGAACAACTTGGCTGTCAGGTGTTGTATATGTAAGTTTGATCTCCATAAAATGCCGGGGTTATACCTTCTTGGGTGACGACGTGTCAATCGTGTGGCAATAAAGACATCAAGGCTGACAATTTTGTTCAGACAAAACTCTTGAACAACCAGCTTTATTGGTGGTATTATTTCCGGTTTATAAAGGATTAGGGTTAAAGTATTATGCAATCTGTTGTAAAAGAATATATGGTGGATAAAACAAAAATCGGATTTATCCGTTTTATTTTTGAAGCCTATGAAGGTATAGCCGTTGTCACAACATTGGAGCCTGGAACCGGCCATATCCAGCTTGCCATGCCCCCTGACCGGCAGGCCGAGGTAAATATGGTCACGCAAGCGTTAAAAAAGGACTTTTATTTTGAGCCAAGATAAGCCAAAAGCCTATGTAAAAACCATCGGGTGCCAGATGAATGTGTATGATTCCCAGATTCTGGCAGGCCTTTTGCGAAATGCAGGGTATGAACAAACCCGTGATCCGGACCTGGCAGATCTGGTTTTGTGTAATACCTGCGCCATCCGCCATAAGGCCCAGGAAAAGGCCTATAGCTTTTTGGGTCGTTTCGCAGGCACACGGATTAAGGGAAAACGCCCGCTGACCATCATGGCCGGCTGTGTGGCCCAAAAAGAAAAGGAAAAAGCATTTGTACGTCTGCCACATCTTGACCTGGTTTTAGGTACCCAGGCCTTTGGGCGTTTTGAGACGCATCTGAACACCCTGGTTTCCGGTAAAACCCGTATTGTGGACACCGAACCCAGCGAAAATATTTTCGAAGGCTTTTCCAAGGATGCCTTGCCCGGAAAGAATCAGGTGTCACGCTTTGTAACCATCATGCAGGGGTGTGAAAATTTTTGCACCTATTGTGTGGTGCCCTATGTCCGGGGAAAGGAAAGAAGCCGGGATCCATTCGCCATTGTAGAAGAGATTGAGGGGCTGGCCGCTTCCGGGGTGCGTGAGATTACCCTGCTGGGCCAGAATGTTAATTCCTATGCCGGTAATAATGGACAGGTTAGCTTTGCTGATCTGCTTCTTCTTGTCAGCAGAGTGGACGGAATTGAACGGATTCGGTTTGCCACGTCCCATCCCAAGGATTTATCCAATGATTTGATCCAGGCCATAAAAAACATTGACAAGGTGTGCAACCATCTTCATCTGCCGGTTCAGTCCGGTTCCAACGACATCTTAAAACGGATGAACCGAAAATATGACCGTGACACCTATTTTACAAGAATTTCAGCCCTAAGACAGGCCTGCCCGGATATTGCTCTGTCCACGGATCTTATTGTGGGGTTTCCTGGCGAAACCGTATCTGATTTTCAGCAAACCATGGATTTGCTTGAGAGCGTAGAATTTGATGCGGTCTTTGCCTTTTCCTATTCAGCAAGATCGTTTACGCCGGCTGCCAAATTTTCAAACCAACTGGATGAGCAGACCAAGAAGGACCGGCTCAACGCGCTGCTTGATTTCCAGGAAAAGATAACAGAAAAGAAAAACAATGCCTTTGTTGGTAAAAAAGTGACGGTGTTGGTGGAAGGTGACAGCCCTAAACCCAGGGACGGATTTGTAAAGAAAAATAAAAATACCAGACAGATGTTCGGCCGAAGCGATGCAAACAAAATTGTTCATTTTGCATCGGATCAGGCTGCCGTCGGGGATCTGGTGACACTTGAAATTATAAACGCATACCCCCATTCCCTTTGGGGAGAGGTCTGCGAAAGCGATTAAGATGTTATGAAAATTAAATCAACGACCATTCGACCCAATGAACTGTGCCCGTGCGGCAGCGGAAAAAAATTTAAAAATTGCTGCAGAAATAAAAAAACTGAACTTTCTTTGAAAGATAAATATAAAAATAAGTATGATATCATTCTGAAAACACCTGAACAGGTCGAGGGTATTAGAAAATGCGGAAAACTGCTTTTATCCATTATGGAAGGAGTTGAAAAGATGATCCGACCCGGCCTGAAAACCGATGATATTAACACCTATGTTCATGAACAGACCATTAAAGCCGGGGCCGTACCTGCACCGCTCAACTACCGGGGATTTCCCAAAAGTGTCTGCGTTTCCGTTAACGATGTTATCTGCCACGGAATACCCGGTGAGCGGGTGCTTGAAGATGGGGATATTGTCAATGTTGATATTACTCCGATTCTGAATGGTTACTATGCCGACGCTAATAGAACCTTTTTTGTGGGGACGCCCGGACGCGATGCCCAGAAAATTGTTGCCGTGGCTGCTGAAAGCCTTCGTTTGGCCATAGAGCAAGTCAAGCCTGGGGCCACCCTGGGAGATATTGGGCATGCCATTCAAAAATATGCCGAAGGTCAGGGATGTTCGGTTGTCAGGGAATTTGTCGGTCATGGTGTGGGACTTGATTTCCATGAACAGCCCCAGGTTCTTCATTTTGGACGGCCCGGTACCGGCATTACCCTTGTTCCCGGCATGGTGTTTACCATTGAACCCATGGTTAATTTAGGCAAAAAAGGACTGCATGTGCTTGAGGATCGGTGGACAGCGGTAACCAATGACGGATCCCTGTCCGCCCAGTTCGAACAGACTCTTCTTGTGACAGAAGACGGGTATGAAAGTTTAACCCCATATGCGTTATAGTAAGACGACGGTATTAAATAAGGTTTTTTCAGCCGTATTTATTGCCTTTATCTGTGTCACATCCGCCTTTTTTTTCTGTGTGGCCTGTGTGTTGCGGATTTGCACCGCGCCCTTTGATCCGCGAAGAATTGTGTCAAACGTTTTCAGTGCGTTCTGGGCCTCGATTTATATCTGGGTTATGCCGCCCTGGTCCGTAAACATTGTGGGCCGGGAAAAACTTGATATCCGCAAAAACTATGTGTTTGTATCCAATCATCAAAGTCAGCTGGACATCCTTGTGCTTTACCGACTGCTGTTTCCCTACCGGTGGGTGTCCAAGGCTTCCGTTTTCGAACTGCCGTTCATTGGGTGGAATATGGCGCTTAACAATGGGGACATTAAGCTTAAACGTGGCGATAGGGACAGTATCAAGGCCATGATGGCCGCATGTGAAGTGCTTTTACGGCAAAACGTCTCCATTTTTTTCTTCCCCGAAGGCACACGGTCCAAAGATGGCCGTATCGGCAGGTTCAAACCTGGAGCTTTTATCCTGGCTAAAAACACAGGGGTTGACATTCAGCCCATTGCCATCAGTCATACCAATAAGGCTTTGCCTAAATATTCGTTGACCTTTCAGGGGCACACCGAGATGACAGTAAAGGTTCTGGATACCATTCCCTTTTCCCGGTTCAGGGATCTGACTCCTGAAAAGATTGCCGATATGGTAAGGACGTTGATTGCCCGCCATGTCGCCGGTTGCCGGAAATCGGTATGATTGTATCAACAATATAGTTTCTGTGTTTTTTTCTATAATTAGCCGATATTCTTTAACAGCGTGCACATCCTTTCAAAAATATGTCTTCGAGATATCGTGTCGGAATATCTCATAAAATATTAGTAATTACGATTTTGTAATATTATTATAGCGGTTAGTGACCCATTGGGATGACATTCATACCACAGGGTTTTGGATCATAATCCGATTCATTGAGCTTAAATTCTGTTTAAATTTTCATTTAGCCCTCATTGAAATAAATTAAAGAGTAATAATTTATTTATTAAACATATATATTACATATTTGTGTCGTAATATATTTCATTTTTGTATTATATATCCCCTGTCTAATTTCTTTGCAAATAAATAAAAATTTTTTTTTATTTAAATCAATTTGTAATTCAAACAAGTTATATTTTTTGTCGTTTATTCGAGATCACGATGGAACACCCGTTGCAGTTACAGGCATTACGACGGCGGACAGGTTATTTGCCTGTTAAAAACAACTAAAGCTTAATTTAAGGAGTTATAAAAATGAGAAAGGTAGCAATCTACGGAAAAGGCGGCATCGGCAAATCCACTACAACTCAGAATACGGTAGCAGGACTGGTGGAGGCCGGCAAAAAAATCATGATCGTGGGCTGTGACCCCAAGTCTGACTCCACACGGCTTATGCTCAATGGCCTGGCCCAGAAAACCGTTCTGGATACCCTGAGAGAAGAGGGTGAAGATGTTGAACTTGAAGATGTCAGAAAAGCGGGATACGGCGGGGTTATGTGCACGGAATCAGGCGGACCGGAACCCGGTGTTGGCTGCGCCGGCCGAGGGATCATCACCTCCATCAACCTGCTGGAACAGCTGGGCGCTTATGACGAAGAGCAGAATTTGGATTATGTATTTTATGATGTTCTGGGTGACGTTGTCTGTGGCGGATTTGCCATGCCCATCCGTGAAGGCAAGGCCCAGGAAATTTATATTGTCGTCTCCGGCGAGATGATGGCTATGTACGCGGCCAACAACATCTGCAAGGGTATCGTAAAATTTGCCCAGTCCGGCGGAGTTCGTCTCGGCGGCTTGATCTGTAACTCCCGTCAGGTCGACAACGAAGAGGAAATGATTTTACAGCTGGCCAAGAAACTGGGCACCCAGATGATCCACTTTGTTCCCAGGCACAACATGGTTCAGCAGGCTGAGATCAACAGAAAAACGGTTATTGATTTTGCGCCGGACCACCCCCAGGCAGATGAATACCGGGCCCTGGCCAGAAAAATGGATGAAAATAAAACGTTTGTCATCCCCACGCCCCTTGAGATTGAAGAACTGGAGTCCCTGCTCATTGAATACGGGATCGCGGCGTAACCAAAAACCTAAGAACCATAAGGAATATTTAAATGAAAGTAATGATTAAAGCCATCGTTCGCCCTGAAAAAGTTAACGCAGTCATGGCCGCCCTCATGGAATCAGGATATCCGGCGGTCACCCGGATGAGTGTGGCCGGACGTGGAAAACAGCGGGGAATCAAAATCGGTGAAATCACCTATGACGAAATTCCCAAGGAGATGCTTTTATCGGTTATCGATGAAAAAGATCGTGATTTTGTCCTTAAAACCATTTTACAAACCGCAAAGACCGGTGAGAAAGGCGCCTTTGGCGACGGCAAGATTTTTATCTCTCCGATCATTGAGTCTTATACCATCAGCTCAGGCAAAAAAGACATAGACCTTGATGAAGACCTGGCGGTGGCATCATGAAAGAGATCATGGCTATTGTTCGCATGAACAAGATCAATGCGACCAAAAAGGCCTTGATTGGCGCGGGTGTTTCTTCCATGACCGCCCAGGAGTGTCTGGGACGCGGCAAAGCCCTGGTGAGCATGGAGCTGCTTAAGGGTGCGCAAGAGGGGCATGAAGAGGCCATTGCCCAGCTGGGCCAGAGCGACGGCCTCCAGCCCAAGCGGGCCATCTTTGTGGTTGTGCCGGACAAACTGGTTCAAAAAACCGTAGACACCATTATAGACGCCAACCAAACCGGAAAAACAGGAGACGGGGTCATATGGGTCATGCCCACCGACGACTCCATCTCCGTGAGGACATCTGAAAGCGGAGATGCCGTTCTTGACGAATTTTAAGTAAAATAACATGAGAGAAAAGATAGGGGTATAAACATATGACAGGCGAACGAACCCATACCGTTAACCCGGAAGATATAAAAAAAGAAATACTGTCCAAGTATCCGCCCAAAGTGGCCCGGAAACGCGGCAAACAGATCACCCCGGTTTCAAGCGATGATAAAGAGGGCCTCCAGGTAGGCGCCAATGTCAGGACCGTTCCGGGCATCATCACCCAGCGCGGATGCTGCTATGCCGGCTGCAAAGGCGTTATTATGGGTCCGACCCGGGATATCATCAATTTAACCCATGGCCCCATCGGCTGCGGATTTTATTCCTGGCTGACCCGGCGCAACCAGACCCGTCCCCCATCAGACGATGCCGACAATTATATGACCTACTGCTTTTCCACGGACATGAAGGACGAAGACATTGTTTTCGGCGGGGAAAAGAAACTTAAAGCGGCCATTCAGGAGGCCTATGACATTTTTAAACCCAAGGCCATCTCCATCTTTTCCACCTGTCCGGTGGGTCTGATCGGCGATGATGTCCATGCCGTGGCAAGGGAGATGAAGGAAAAGCTTGGCATCAATATTTTTGGATTTTCCTGTGAAGGCTACAAGGGCGTGAGCCAGTCCGCTGGCCATCATATTGCCAACAACGCCATTTTTAAACATGTTGTGGGCTTGAATGACACGGTCATGGACGCGAAATTTAAAATTAATTTGCTGGGTGAATACAACATCGGCGGCGACGGGTTCATCATTGACGAATTGTTGCATAAGTGTGGCATTGACCTTGTTTCCACATTTTCAGGCAATTCCACCGTTGACCAGTTTGCCAACTGTCACACCGCAGATCTCAATGCGGTCATGTGCCACAGATCCATTAACTACGTCGCAGACATGCTGGAGACAAAGTACGGCATTCCCTGGATAAAAATCAGCTTTACGGGACCAACGTCAACCGCCAGCAGCCTGCGTAAAATAGCCGCTTATTTTGAAGACCAGGAACTCATTGACCGGGTGGAAGAGGTGATTGCCGAGGAGATGATTCCCGTTGAGGCCAAAATCAAAGATGTCAAAAAACGGTGTGAGGGCAAAACCGCCATGATGTTTGTGGGTGGTTCCCGGGCCCACCACTACCAGGAACTGTTCAAAGAGATCGGCATGAAGGTGCTGTCCGCCGGATACGAATTTGCCCACAGGGATGATTATGAAGGACGCCATGTCATTCCGGATATCAAGGTTGATGCCGATTCCAGAAATATTGAAGAATTGACCATAGAAAAAGATGAAAACCTGTACAGCCCCAGAAAGACCCCGGAACAGATGCAGGCGCTGGAAGAAAAGGGGTATCCGTTTAAAGAGTATGAGGGTCTGCTCCCTGAAATGACCAAAGGCTCCCTGATCGTTGATGACATCAGCCATCACGAAACAGAAACCCTGATCGCCATGTACAAGCCGGACATCTTCTGTGCCGGTATCAAGGAAAAATATGCAGTTCAGAAGCACGGTATTCCCATGAAACAGCTCCACTCCTATGATACGGGTGGGCCATACGCGGTATTTAAAGGCGCGATAAACTTTTTTGAAGAAATTGACCGCATGCTCAATGCCAATATCTGGCAATACCTGGAAGCCCCCTGGCAGAAGGACCCCGAATTGTCCGCCACGTTCGTTGGGGAATAACGGCCATGGGCCAAGGATTTCATATAACAGCCATGGGCCGACCTGGTTTATCAATACCCAGGCACAGCCCACAACAAAGGTTGAAAGATCTGAGTAACTTATCCAGACTTTCATATAAAACAGCCATGGGCTGACCTGGTCTATCAACACCCAGACTCAGCCCACAACGAGAGTTGAAAGATCTGGGTAGGTTACACAGACTTTCGTATAAAAAATACCTGAAAACATAGATAAAAAGCAACAGGAGTAAACTTATGCTGCTTCGACATACACCCAAAGAGATTAAAGAAAGAAAAGTCCTGTCTGTTAACCCGGCGAAGACCTGCCAGCCCATCGGGGCCATGTACGCAGGCTTAGGGATCCATGGCTGCCTGCCTCACAGTCATGGTTCCCAGGGCTGCTGCGCCTATCACAGGTCCGCGCTGACCCGTCATTACCGTGAACCCATTATGGCGGCCACCTCCTCCTTTACTGAAGGGGCATCGGTATTCGGTGGCCAGGCCAACCTGCTTCAGGCCCTTCTAACCATCTTCACCACGTATAAGCCGGACGTGGTTGCGGTGCACACCACCTGTCTGTCGGAAACCATTGGCGACGACGTGAACCAGATTGTCAAGAAGGCCTATAAAGACGGCACAATCCCCGAAGGCAAGTATGTTGTCCATACATCCACCCCATCCTATGTGGGATCCCATGTCACAGGTTTTTCCAACATGGTTAAGTCTATGGCCCTCCAGCTTGCTGAAAAGACCGGCAAATCCAACGGGAAAGTCAACATTGTGCCCGGATTTGTGGAGCCTTCGGATATGGCTGAAATGAAGCGGATCGCTGCGATGTTGGGCATTGAATCCATCCTCTTCCCGGACACCTCGGGTATTTTGAACGGCCCTATGACCGGCAAATTCAATATGTACCCCAAGGGCGGCGTTTCCATCGAAGAATTGAAGAGTATCGGCGACAGTATCGGCTCCATCGGGCTGGGCGCCTGGGCCTCGGCAGATCCGGTCAGAGCGATTGACTCTCAGTTCAAGGTCCCCTGCCAGGTGCAGGATCTGCCCATCGGCCTTTTGGCCACAGACCGGTTTGTTGATGCCCTGCGCACCGCAGCCGGCGTCTCGGTACCCGATACCATTAACCAGGAACGCGGCCAGCTTTTAGATGTGATCTCAGACATGCAGCCCCACCTGTACGGCAAAAAGGTGGCCATTGCCGGAGACCCGGATCAGGTCATCGCCCTGACCGAATTTCTGGTGACCATCGGCATGAAACCGGTTCACATCGTTACCGGCACCCCGGGCAAGGCCTTTACCAAGCGGATCAAGGAAGTTACGGCCCGGTTCGGAGACGAGATCAACGTCAAGAGTCCAAGCGACCTGTTCCACCTGCATCAGTTGATCAAAAACGAACCTGTGGACCTGCTCATCTGCAATACCTACGGCAAGTACATTGCCCGGGACGAGGACATTCCGTTTGTACGCCACGGATTCCCCATTCTGGACCGGGTCGGTCACTCCTACTTTCCCACCGTGGGATACAAAGGCGGGTTGCATTTCCTGGAAAAGATTTTGGGTGCCCTGATGGACCGCACGGACCGGGATGCACCGGAAGAACGTTTTGAACTGGTAGAGTAAATGACAGCAGTAAGTAAAGGATAAATAAAATGACCTCCATATCGGTACTCAAACAGCGGGAAAACCAGATCTACCAGAAGGGTAACCAGCCCTTTAAGATGGAATGTGAAACCAAGAGTCTGGCCGGCGCAGTCAGTCAGCGGGCCTGTGTATTCTGCGGCTCAAGGGTGGTGCTTTATCCCATCGCCGATGCCTTGCATCTGATTCACGGCCCCATCGGGTGTGCCTCCTATACCTGGGATATCAGAGGGGCCCAGTCTTCGGGCCCGGAGCTTCACCGGATGAGTTTTTCAACGGACCTGTCAGAGACCGATATTATCTATGGCGGAGAAAAAAAGCTGAAAAAGGCATTGCTGGAGCTGATTGAAAAATATTCGCCCAAAGCCGCCTTTATCTATTGTACGTGCATTGTGGGCATTATTGGTGATGACGTGGACGCGATCTGCCGCCAGGTGGAAGATCAGACCGGTATCCCTGTCATCGCTGTCCACTCCGAAGGATTTAAAGGCACCAAAAAAGACGGGTACAAGGCCGCCTGCGACGCCTTGTTCAGTCTGATCGAAAGAAATAAGGCCCCCCGGGTTACCCTTCCGGATTCCATCAATATTCTGGGTGAATTTAATATTGGCGGAGAGACATGGATCATAAAAAAATATTATGAATCCATGGGGGTCAAGGTGGTCTCTGTCATTACAGGTGACGGCCGGGTGGAAGAGGTCCAGCAGGCACGCAATGCCGCCCTGAACGTGGTCCAGTGTTCAGGGTCGGTTATCCACCTGGCAAAGCAGATGGAGAAAGACTACGGCATCCCTTATATACGGGTTTCCTATTTCGGCATTGAAGATACCTCGGATGCCCTGTACCAGGTGGCCGTGTTTTTTGACAAAAACCCCGAAATTCTTAAAAAAACCCAGGACATGATCAGAAAGGAAGTCCAGGCCATTGTCCCCCGCCTGGAAACCATGAAAAAAGACCTTGAAGGTAAAAAAGCCGCCATCTACGTAGGCGGCGCGTTCAAGGCATTTTCCATGATCAAGGCATTAAAAACCCTTGGCATGGAAGTGGTCCTGGCCGGATCCCAGACCGGTACCCAGGAAGATTATGAAGTGCTCAGGCAGATGTGTAACGAAGGCACCGTGATTTTAGACGACTCAAACCCGCTGGAGCTGGCCAAGTATTCCGTTGAAAAGGACGCAGACCTGTTCATCGGCGGGGTTAAGGAACGCCCCATTGCCTATAAGATGGGCATCGGGTTCTGCGACCATAACCATGAACGCAAAATTCCGTTGGTGGGATTTGAAGGCATGGTCAATTTTGCAAAAGAAGTACATGGAACCGTTACAAGCCCGGTATGGGATCTTGTACCCAGGCGGCAGAAACCGGCCGGAAAGGAAGGTGCGATATGACCCTGAAAAAACATAAAGATACACCATCATACACCGCGACCCAGAATGCATGCAAAATGTGCACACCCCTGGGGGCCACCCTGGTGTTCCAGGGAATTGAGGGCTGTGTGCCCCTGCTTCACGGCTCCCAGGGGTGCTCCACCTATATGCGGCGCTACCTGATCTCCCATTTCAAGGAGCCGGTGGATATTGCCTCATCCAACTTCACCGAGGAAACCGCCGTATTCGGCGGCGGGGCCAACCTGAAACTGGCCATTGAAAACGTGGCACGCCAGTATGCTCCGTCCATGATCGGGATCGCCACCACCTGCCTGTCCGAAACCATTGGTGATGATGTCCAGTTAATTTTAAACAGCATGGACAATCATATAAACGGTACGGCCCTGGTCCATGTTTCCACACCGGCTTACAGCGGCACCCATGTGGACGGATTTCACGGTGCCGTGGCCGCTGTTGTGGACCGCTTCAACCCGGTGGGCAAGAGAATCGTTTACCGGCCCAAGAAAAAGAAAAAAATCAATCTGTTTCCCGGCATGCTTTCCAACGAAGATCTGCGGCATTTAAAAGATATTTTTGAGGATTTTCATACCCCTGTCACCATTCTGCCCGATTATTCCGAACGGCTGGAAGGACCGTCATGGGAGGAATATCAGGCCATCCAGAAAGGTGGCACGTCCATTTCGGCCATTGAAAAGATGAATGTGGCCGTCCACACCCTGGAGTTTGGTGCCGTGCTGGCGCTGACTGCAGAAATGGGCCAGAAAACCGCGGGAGACATTTTAAGCAAACGCTTTGGTGTTCCCTGCACACGCCTTCCCATCCCTATCGGGGTAAAAGCCACGGATCGTTTTCTGGATACCCTGTCCCAGATTTCGGGCAGGCCCGTGCCTGAAAAGTATAGAAAAGAGAAATGGCGGCTGGTGGATGCCTATGTGGACGGCAATAAATATGTAGCGAAAAAACGGGCCCTGATTTACGGCGAAGAGGATTTTGTCGTGTCCATGGCCGGCTTTCTTGCCGAAGTGGGTATTATACCCGTGCTCTGCGCATCCGGCGGCAAAAGCAAAACATTTAAAAAAGCCCTTGAAGATACCCTGCCCGAAACCCTCATTGACCAGGTTGTCATCCAGAATGACATGGATTTTACCTGCATGGAAGAAACTGCCGCAGCCATGCCCGAAGACCTGCGGCCTGAAATTATCATCGGCAACTCCAAGGGATATGCCATGGCAAGACGGCTGAAAATTCCATTGGTAAGGGTGGGGTTTCCCATCCACGACCGGGTGGGCGGCCCGCGCATCCTGCACGTTGGCTACAAAGGGGCCCAGCAATTGTTTGACAATATCGTCAATACAATTCTTACGGCAAAACAGACCGAATCCAGAATCGGATACTCATATATGTAACTCGATCATTGAGTGTAAGGAAAATTAAAATGAACATAGATAACCACCCCTGTTTTAATAAAAAATCCTGCAAGGATTTCGGTCGTGTCCACCTCCCGGTTGCACCGGCCTGTAATATCCAGTGCAATTTCTGCAACAGAAAGTTTGACTGTGTCAATGAAAGCCGCCCCGGGGTGACCTCCTCCATTTTGAGCCCGGACCAGGCCATGGCCTACCTGGCAGATGTGGTTGAGGCCAAACCCAACACCTCTGTGGTGGGCATTGCAGGCCCGGGTGATCCCTTTGCCAACGGCGACAAAACCATGGAAACCTTGACCCGGGTGCGTGCCACTTATCCGGAAATGCTCTTGTGCGTGGCCACCAACGGCATGAACATCCATCCTTATCTGGATGAACTCAAAGCCATCAATACCACCCATGTAAGCATCACCATTAATGCGGTGGACCCAGACATCGGCGCCAAGATTTATTCATGGGTCAGGGACGGCAAACGGTCCGTGGGCCCGGCCCAGGGCGCAGAACTGCTTTTAGAACGCCAGCTTGCCGCCGTCAAAGGCCTTAAAGAACGCAATATTATGGTTAAGGTCAACTCCATTCTTTTGCCCGGCATCAATGAAGACCATATGGTAGACGTGGCAGAAAAAATGGGTGAAATGGGTGTGGATATCTTCAACTGCATGCCTTATTTTCCCACCAAGGGCGCAAATTTTGAGGACATGGAAGAACCGGGTAAAGATCTGGTCAATACAATTAGAAAAGCAGCCAAGGTCTTTGTCCCCCAGATGACCCATTGCAAACGCTGCCGGGCCGATGCCGTGGGCCTGCTGGACGATCCCCTGAATCAGAAACTCATGGATCGACTGACCTACCACGCCACGGCACCCATCCCTTTATCCAGTGCACCCAAGTATTGCCACGAAGCGCCCGTTGAGGAAGATGTCTATGCGTTCAACTCTTTCGTCCCACGGCCCTATGTGGCCCTGGCCACCCGGGAAGGTGCGTTGATTAATCAGCACCTGGGTGAGGCCACACAGTTACACGTCTATGACTTAAATCAGGAAACCCCGACACTTGTGGAAACAAGGAACTTGCCTAAAACCGGCGGCGGGGATCTCAGATGGCAGAATCTGGCCCGGACCATTAAAGATTGCCACACCATTCTTGTGTCCGGCGTCGGGGAAACCCCTAAAAAAATTCTGGGCACCATGGGATTTACCATCCATGAGGTCAACGGCATGATTGATCTTGTCCTCATGGCTTTGAAAAAAGGGGAGTCGTTAAAGCATTTGGTTGTCCGGGCACAGACTTCCTGCGGGGAGTGCCGGGGAACCGGCACCGGTTGTATGTAGCTTATGTTTGATCCAAACCCCATTTAAGCGACACTAATTAACAGAATAAAATTTTGAAGGATAAAAAAATGAATAAACCTGCAAAACACATCCTCGTATGCTCAAGTTTTCGTCCCAGTGGAGAACCCAAAGGCAAATGCCACAGAAAAGGGTCCGGGGATTTCATGGCCTATATTGAAAATGAAGTGATTGACAGGGGCCTTGAAGAGGTACTGATCTCTTCCACCTGCTGTCTGAAACAGTGTGATGACGGCCCTGTCATGGTAATTTATCCGGATAATATCTGGTATGGGCACGTGGAGAACGAAGAGGCCATTGACGCTATTTTAGATGCCATGGAAGACGGCGAGATTGCAGAGGACTACGTACTGTAATGAAAACCCATGATGTGCGGGTCTGGATGGTAGACACCACCCTTCGGGACGGGGAACAGGCCCCGGGTGTCTTTTTCAGGCCCCTGGAAAAACTGACCATTGCACGTCAGCTTGCCGAATGCGGGGTTGACGAGATTGAAGTGGGCATCCCTGCCATGGGCGAGTTTGCATGCCGGGAAATTAAAGCCATTGCCCAGCTGAACCTGTCCAGCATGCTCACCTGCTGGTGCAGGGCGGTCAAAAAAGATATTGAACTGGCCGTGGGCTGCAACACCCCCGGGGTGCATATCAGTTTTCCCACGTCATCCATTCTGCTCAAGACCTTTGAAAAAAATGAGAATTGGGTGCTTGAGACCCTGGATGACACCGTTCGGTTCGCAAGACACTATTTTGACCAGGTATCCGTGGGCGCCCAGGATGCCACCCGCACAGACATGGATTTTCTTTTACGGTTCTGCCAGGCAGCCATCGGATTAGGTGTTCACCGGGTGCGGCTTGCCGATACCGTGGGCATGATCACCCCGTCCGCACTCATGGATATGGTGGAAACCCTTTTAATCCGGCTGCCCGGGCTGGCCCTTGAATTTCACGGACACAACGATCTTGGCATGGCCACGGCCAATGCCGTGTCTGCCGTGGATGCCGGCGCCAAGGCCATCAGTGTCACGGTGAACGGACTTGGGGAGCGGGCAGGCAATGCCCGCCTTGAAGAAGCGGCCATGGCCCTGTTCGGTATTGGTGCCAAAAAAAGTAATATGCGCCTGTCAGGGCTTACCCGGCTATGCAATACAGTGGCAAGATTTTCAGGACAGCAGATCCATGCGGCCAAACCCATTGTGGGGTCCAGGATTTTTTCCCATGAGTCCGGCATCCACTGTGCCGGCCTGTTGAAAGATACACGATCCTATGAATTATATGATCCCAAACAGGTGGGCAGGAGTAACCCAAGACAGATGGTTTTAGGGGTGCACTCCGGCTCGGCCGCCATAAAATATGCCCTGGCCCACCGCAATATCAACATTGATGCAGATGCCGCCCAACGGTTGCTGCCCCAGGTCCGGGCTGCGGCTGCCGCAGGAAACAAGCCCGTAACCCCGGAGCTGCTGGAGTCCATCTATCGCAGGACTTTGTGCATCGGGCATTAGAAATTATTAAGATGATGTCCTCGCTGGTATCCTAAAAAAAACAGCAGGGCTTTTTTCAAAGATCCCTGCTGCTTATAAATTAAAATCTAAGTTCGTTTAAATCATTCTTCTGGTAATACCTGCAATTCCGATAAGGCCAAATCCAAAGAGAAGCATTGTTGCAGGTTCCGGGTTCTGGATAGTTGAAAAATCATCTAAGCCAAAGCCGTCACTTTGTGATGTTGTTGCCCAGGAAAGCGTGGAAAGGACTTCATCGTCGGCCCATGAAATACCAACAAAAAAACTTGTCTTATTCGCTTGATGAGAAAACTTGTAATTATTATTGGCATCATTGTTTACAAACATAGTGGTCGTATTATAATCAGCTGGGTCCTGGATATAAAAAAATAAGTTTGTCAATGACGTATCTGTAAGCGTCAATGTGAGCAGCGTAATATCTCCGGAGTCTAACCATTGACTTGCGCCTTCACTTGTTGTCATATTGTTGCGGTACCAGTCAGAGTCTCTGTCCTGAATAGAAAAATAAGCTTCATCAGACTTATGAGACCCCTTGAGGTTATTCTGAATATTATATGAAGAGGCCCCTTTGCCGATTTCGCCTCCAGCAGTGAATGTCCCCACGCCTGTATCTCTTTTTTCGGTATACCACCCCGCATCAATGTCTTCAAAATCCTCTAAAACATGAACAGAACCGTGTTGATCCCCAATCCAACCATTGATCATCGAGATGTTTTCATTCTTAACTTCCCAAACATCAATGGTCATGGCAAATGCAGGCGTTCCACCCACAACAAAAAAACAAATACATAAAAATAACATCAACTTCTTCATTTAAAATTCCTCTTATAATTAGCCGTGGTAATCTAACGATCTCCTATGGTGCATGTTGCTTTTTCGAGCCAGGCAAAGTTTTTTTGTCGACTGAATTTATTATCAGCAATATCTATACCCACAGATAAAAACTATATTATAGTTTTCTAACTATTTGATTTTAATTATGATGTTTATGGTATAAGCCCGTATAAAAAATAATAAATTTTATTTAATTTAATTTTATGTATTTTATGTAATAAGGAGTGTGAACTTAATATGATAATTTTTATGGTATTTTTTACATATAAAATTTTCATGTCACCCAGCCCTGGCAATTTTGATTTAAGTCTTGCCCTGCCGAGTTTCCGCGAATACCTCGGCCCTGGATATTGATGATATCCGGGCATCGGGGATGGTCAGGTTTCCATCCCATGTCGAAGATCATCACGGGAAAAATTAGCGTAATTTTTTGTTTCCTTTTTATGCCGGAATCTATTGGAAATGAGTGGGAAATTCTTCTATACGTGGTTGATTTTTTTATTGTGGGCTTTATATTCTTTTTGCGAGAATCTATAAATTTTCAGTGAGGGAGAAAATATGGCAAATCAATTTAAGACCGGTATGCTGCTGATTATGATGACCAGTTTGTTTCTGGTGCTTGGATATCTTCTAGGCGGACAGACTGGCATGTTCATTGCCTTGATTTTTGCCGGTGTCATGAATATCTCAAGTTATTGGTATTCGGATAAGATTGTTTTAAAAATGTACCGGGCCCAGCCTCTGGAGCGGTCCCAGGCCCCGGGGCTGTTTGATACCGTGGACCGTCTTGCCCGCCAGGCCGGTTTGCCCATGCCCAAGGTTTATCTTATTCCCGAATCAGCGCCCAATGCATTTGCCACGGGCCGGAACCCGGAGCATGCTGTGGTCGCCGTGACCCAGGGATTGATGAACATGATGAATCAGGAGGAGCTTGAAGGGGTGCTGGCCCATGAATTGGGCCATGTAAAAAATCGGGATATTCTTATTTCTACCATTGTGGCCACCCTGGCCGGAGCCATCATGTGGATTGCCTCCATTGCCAGGTTTTCAGCCTTTTTCGGCGGTTCGGATGATGACGACGGCGGCCTTGGAATCATTGGCGTGCTTGTGGTCTCTATGGTAGCGCCCATTGCCGCGATGATCGTTCAGATGGCCGTGTCCAGATCCAGGGAATACCTGGCAGATGCCACCGCTGCAAGCATTACCGGAAATCCTAACGGCCTGGCATCAGCGTTGTCAAAGCTGGGGGGCTTCAGCCGCAGCCGGGACCATATTGATGCCAGCCCTGCAACCGCACATATGTTTATCGTTAATCCTTTGACCGGAAAGCAGATGATGAATCTGTTCTCCACCCATCCGCCCATTGAAGAGCGTGTGGCACGGCTTGTGGGATCGCGGCCGCCTAGTGGACATTTTTCCGGCAATTCCCGCCAGGAAAACGAAAACGCCCATTCCGCCGGAACAACCATGGAAGATCAGAGTCGGTCATTCTGGGACAACTTGTCCTGATAAAAAGGCTTTTCGGTTGTAGTTTGTGCCCAGGACAGGGGTGTCCAGGAACAGATTGATACTGGTCAAGAAAAAGGCTGGATCGCATTTCGGGAGCTGGCGCCGTCTACCTGTAAGAAGGAGATGTAATGGTATTTGCACTGAAAGATATTTTAAGGCTCCAGGTTGCGCCGGCTCTTGAGTGTACCGAACCTGTGGCCGTTGATCCGGCCTCTGCTGCGGTCGCTTCCCTCATTGACGAGAGGCCTTTTAAATCCATTGAAGCCTGGGTAGACCCTAATATTTATAAAATGGGATGGCGGTGACCATCCCCGGCTTCAACAACCTTTGCGGTTTGGATAAGGCTGCCGCTTTAGGCGCGTTCGGAGGTTATCCCAAACTGACTCTGGAAGTGTTGGAATCAGTTTCTGAACAAGCCCTGGATCAGGTTGTTGCCTTTTGTTTGAATCCCTCGGTGCCGGTTCACCTGCTTGAAAATGTCCAGGCATCTGTGTGCGGGTGCGCATTACAGCCGGCGACCGGCAGGCAGAAGCGGAAATCAGGGATTTCCACGACCAGATTATCCGGCTGACCTTGGATGGAAAAGACCTTGAAGCCCATCCTTTGCTGTTTAATGTTCTTCAAGACAAAGAACCTGACCGGGCCAATGTGGAAGAATGGATCAAGGGCCTGATCTTAAATGAACTTGTGTGGCCCTTGTGGATCAGCTGGATGATGAGGATCGAAAATTTTTCAAAGAGGGGGGGGGGATGTCAATATGCAGCTGGCTGATCACGGACTGAAATACGGATCTGGACTCGGTATTGGCAAGGCCTTTGAACGGTTGCTTCGGCAGAATCTTATCCGTCAGGACGTGGTGCTTGCGGCCCGCATGCTGGCATCCGCAGCAGCTGATGCCAGAATGGCCGGGGTAAACCTGCCGGCAATGGGGTCAGCCGGCAGCAGAAACTATGGATTGACAGCTGGGCGGAACCACCCATCACATTGCCGGGGCCATCACCAACCTCATTGGAGATTTGACCGGGGTCATTTGTGATGGTGCCAAACCCGGATGTGCCTTGAAATTGGCCACGGCCGCCGGAATAGCCTTTCAATCAGCCCTTTTCGCCCTCCAGGGGGTCCGGGTCCAAGCCACCGATGGTATCCCCTGAGTATCCCCGGAAAAAACAATGCAAAACATCGGCACTCTGTCCCGGGAAGGCATGATCGAAACAGACCGTACCATCCTGAAAATCATGATTGAAAAAAAATTTACTGCAAAAGAGTGATCACGGATAGAGCCGGAATCACTCGGATCAGTTATGTTTATTTTGTCCTTTAGATAATTTTGAATCAAATTGTTCTTTGTAAATGCTTCTGCCTTGGCCACGGAGCTGAACAGTGTAGCAGGAAAAAAACATAGGAACGAACAGGCTGATGTTCAGACTGATCCTGCGGGTGGGGAAATTTTAAAATATTTGGAATCCGAGTGAAGCATGATATGGGTTTCAATGGCCTCTATGCCTTCAATGTTTCTCAATTCCTCTTCAAATATAAAAACATTGAGGTCCTTGATTGAATCGACCAGTACCTCAACAAAAATATCATATTTCCCCGAGGTGACCCATACGGCGTTGACATTGGGCAAGGCCATGATTTTCTTGGCGGCCCCGGCATGTCGGCTGCGCTTTAAGTTTATGCCGAGAATTGCCGCGACCTTATTGGACATGGCAAATGGGTTGACCCGGGCTTCAAGCTTGAGAACGCCTTGCTGGGTAAGCCGGTTGACCCGGTTGCTCACCGTGCCTTCGGCCACGCCCAGCTTTTTTGCAATACTTTTATACGATTTACGGGCATCTTTTTGAAGTGCCAGTATAATCTGAATTTCAAGTTCATCCAGGCTCCCGCCTACCAATGTCATGATATTGTCGCTCCTTAGCAGCATGTTGAGAATCCTTAATTTAGTGTCTGAACGAAAATTTTCGGTTTTCGGTCGAGAACTATCTATATAATAAAAACACTGGTCATGATCAAGACGCGTGTTTTTCAACTGCTTCAGGGTTTATGTCTGATTTTTTTACATTCTGGAAAGATAATTGGCAAAGCGTTAAGAATTTTCAAACCAATTTGACGGGGCAATCACTCCCGATGCCCTGCGTGCCAAGGGGATAGGGTTGCAGGTATGATGAGGGCATAAAAGATGCATTTTATAGAAATAGAAGATATGAAACCCCGGTTAAAGCCGGGCTTAAAGTTTTAATATTTGTTGTGGACAATGGCTTTACCGATCCAGGCCGGTCCGTGACAGTTCTTATGGCTGAACTATTAAAAAGAGTGAAGGAGAAGATGTCCATGCCTGATAGACCAAGAATTCTTATTGTTACCCCGGAAGTGACTTATCTGCCGGAAGAAATGGGGTCATGCGCAGGCTATTCTGCTAAGGCCGGTGGTTTGGCCGATGTCTCAGCAGCCTTGATCAGTGCTTTGTTTGATTTGAACTGCGATGTTCATGTCGCTATTCCTGATTATCGTTCCATCTATCATGATTATTCCACCGAAAAGCATGACCGGGAGGTGGAAAAGATTCGGCAATGCCTGAACGAGGAACGGATTCATTTTGCAGTGGATCGGGCCTTTCTTTATAAAGAAAAAGTATATTCCAGTAGCTCAAATAAAAATTTGAAGGTCTCTTTGGCCTTTCAGCGGGAGGTGATCAACAATATTATCCCCAGGGTAAAGCCGGACATTATCCACTGCAATGATTGGATGACAGGCCTGATTCCGGCCATGGCACGGCAGTATGAAATCCCCTGCCTGTTTTCTATCCACAATATTCATACTATGACCTCCACCCTGGCTGAGATAGAGGACCGGGGAATTGATGCGGCTTCCTTCTGGCAAAGGCTTTATTTTGAACGGCCGCCTGAAAGTTATGCCGAAAGCCGGGGATTTAACCGGGTGGATTTTCTTTGCTCGGGTGTGTTTTCAGCCCATTATGTTAATACGGTCAGTCCGGCATTTTTGCAGGAGATCGTTGAAAATCGACATCCTTTTGTGGAACCCGGGCTTCGGACCGAACTTACCCACAAATGGGAGGCTGGCTGTGCTACCGGTATTTTGAATGCACCGGAACCGGAATTGAACCCGGCAGTGGATGAAATGATCCGGTTCAATTACGGGCCGAAAAATCATCGGGGGATGAAACAGAAAAACAAGGCAGTTATCCAGAAAATGGTTGGCCTTGAACAAAATCCCGATGCCCCTTTGTTTTTCTGGCCTTCTCGCCTGGACCCGGTCCAAAAAGGTTGCCAGCTGTTGGCCCAGATTATGTACGAGACCATATCACGCTACTGGGAGTCCGGGATTCAGATTGTCTCCGTGGCAGACGGAGAATATTATAAGCACTTTAAAGATATTGCCATGTTCCACGATTTAAGGCATCGAATAGGCATTGTGAGGTTTGACGAGCAAATTTCCCACCAGGCCTTTGCCGGAAGTGATTTTGTTTTCATGCCCTCTTCCTTTGAGCCCTGTGGCCTTCCACAGATCATCGGGGCCATTTACGGTACCCTGCCCATTGTATTTGACACCGGCGGTCTGCATGACACGGTAAGGCCGCTTGACCTGGAAAACTCGAGCGGTAACGGTTTTGTTTTTACCGTATATGACACCCATGGACTGAGATGGGCGGTGGAACGGGCCATGGACTTTTTTGCCCTTGATCCGGATGAAAGAGAAGTTCAGATTCGGCGGATCATGATTGAATCCGTCACGAAATTCAACCACAGCCGTTGTGCTGAAAGCTATATTGAACTATATGAAAAAATGATTAAAAGGCCTTTCATTGTAGGGCCTTGAATGGATACTGGCCGTCAACCTGGCGATTGTGGGGAATTGACAGGGCCTTTTAAATTGAATTTTTAACGTTCCTTGTCAAACTCCCTTACACCAGGCGTTAAGATCGTCTACGTTTAGAAATTTCTTCGCAATTGACACAAATCTGCAGGCAAATGACATGTGATGCCCTGGGGATTTGAACAAGATATTGACACCTCGAGCTTAAAAAATTAAAATAAATACGTTGGCTTAGCTTCCTTGTTTTCTATATCATATTAAAAACATTTTCGGAGGGCGTCATGTTCACAAAACAATACCTTAAAACCAAAGATGTGTGCCGGGTTAGATTTAAAATGCGGAAAAAAGTGATCGGCACGGCAGAAAAAGTTAATCTGGTTGGTGATTTTAACAATTGGGATGAAAATGCCGGCGCCATGAAGAAACTCAAAAACGGGGATTTTTCTGCGGTCCTTGATCTTGAGTTGGAACAGTCTTATCAGTTTCGTTACCTGGTGGATGATACCCGCTGGATCAATGATGAAAGCGCAGATATTTACCTGCCGTCTCCCTTTCACGGGGAAGAGAATTCGGTTATTACGATATAGTGTTTCCAGCAATTAAAGGCCTCTTGGGCCGGTATGGAGTCAACGCATGTCCTATTTTGATTTTTCGAATTTTGAAATCTCCTTTAATAATTATATTAAATATATTCTGGGCAAGCAACTTGAGTACGCCTCGAGAAATGATCAGTTAAACGCCGTTTCCTATGCCGTTGGCAAGTACCTTATCGATATTGGTTATGATACCCAGAAGCGCTACCAGGCAAATGATGCCAAACGCCTGCATTACTTGTCTCTTGAATTCCTCATTGGACGGCTTTTAAGCAATAATTTATTAAACTTAGGTATTTATAACAGCTGTAAAAAGTTTCTTGAAAAAAAGGGTATTGATCTTGAATTTCTGGTGGAGAAAGAACGTGATCCGGCTTTGGGTAACGGCGGTCTTGGGCGTTTGGCTGCATGTTATCTTGATTCTTTGGCCTGCCTGAATATGCCGGGGTTCGGATACGGGATTAACTATGATTACGGTCTGTTCAAACAGTTGATCGTTAACGGATACCAGAAAGAAAAACCCGATTACTGGCCCAACCGCAGGTCACCTTGGCTGATCCGCAGAACAGAAGAGCGGTATATGGTTCCCATTTACGGTCAGGTAGAGGGGAGCGTGGACAGGGCCGGGGAGTATAACCCGGTATGGACAAACTGGGCACTGCTCATTGGCCGACCTCATGATATCCTGGTTGCTGGTTTCGAAGGCCGCACCGTAAATTATCTGCGACTGTTTACGGCTGAAGCATCCGAGGATTTTGATATCGATATTTTTAATGAGGGTGACTATTTTAAAGCTGTGGGGCGAAAAATTAAATCCGAGACCATTTCCAAAATTCTCTATCCGTCGGATTCCAAAGAGTCGGGAAAAGAACTTCGGCTGGTCCAGGAGTATTTCCTTGTGGCCTGTTCCTTAAAGGACATTATCCGCAAGTATGAAATGGACCATAACTCCTTTGATGATTTTTACAATAAAGTGGCCATTCAACTCAACGATACCCATCCGGCTCTGGCGGTGGTGGAGCTGATGCGTATCCTGGTGGATGAAAAAGGCATACAATGGGAAACAGCCTGGGAGATCACTAAAAAAACTCTTGGGTATACCAACCATACCCTGCTGCCCGAAGCCCTGGAAACCTGGCCGGTGAGTATCCTGGAACGAGTGGTGCCCCGCCATATGCAGCTGATTTATGAAATCAACCAGCGGTTCTTGGAATCTTTGACAGTGGGTGATCATGAGGAGATAACAGAAAGCATTGCAAAGATGTCCATCATCCAGGAAGGGCCTGTTAAACAGGTGCGCATGGCCAATCTTGCCATCATCGGCAGTCATTCGATAAACGGGGTGGCAAAGGTACACTCCAATCTGGTCAAAACGCAACTTGTTCCTGAATTTTATAAGCTGTGGCCGGAAAGGTTTAACAATAAGACTAACGGAGTATCCCCCAGGCGCTGGATTGCTGCCTGCAATCCCGACCTTGCGGCGTTTATCACCGAATCCATTGGCCGCCGATGGGTGGGGGACTTATCGCGAATTTGGGAACTGGAAACTTTTGAAAACGATCCGGGATTCCTGGACCGGCTGGATGAGATCAAGCTGGCCAACAAAGAGGCTTTGGCTGCGTTAATACGTAAGAAATTGTTCCTGACCGTGGATCCCCACTCCATTTTCGACATTCAGGCCAAACGGATCCATGAATATAAGCGCCAGTTACTCAATGTGCTTCATATAATCCACCTGTATCTTTCCATCAAGGAGGACGGTAAGGATATCGGGCATCCACGGACCTTTATTTTTGCCGGTAAGGCCGCTCCGGGTTACCATTTTGCTAAATTGATCATCAAACTGATTCACTCGGTTGCCAACGTGGTCAATAAGGACCCGGATATCCATGACATGATCAAGGTGGTCTTCCTGCCGGACTACCGAGTAACCCTGGCGGAAAAGATTATTCCGGCTGCGGACGTCAGTGAGCAGATTTCCACCGCCGGCATGGAAGCCTCGGGGACAGGAAACATGAAATTTGCCATGAACGGCGCGTTGACTATCGGTACTTTGGACGGGGCCAATATAGAGATTGCAGAACAGGTGGAAGATGAAAATATTTATATTTTCGGCCTCACGGTGGACGAAGTAGAGGCATTTCGCCCACGTTATGAGCCCAAAACATTTTACGATGAGGATCCGGATTTGAAACGGGTACTCAAGGCCATTTATTCCAGTCGGTTTTGTCCCGACGAATCCGGTATTTTCAAACCTGTTTTCAGCCAACTCATGGGCAATCGGGAGCATTATCTTCACCTGGCCGATTTCAGGGCTTATGTTACAACCCAGTTAAAGGTAGAAAACGATTATAAAGACCGTAGAAAATGGCTCTCCATGTCGCTAAAAAATATTGCCCGCACCGGTTTTTTTTCCAGTGACCGGGCTATTCAGGAATATGCGGACGATATATGGGGGATTCATTCCTTTAGGGGGTAGTCGCTTCAGCGCCCAGGACCAGTGCGCAGCGACTGGGCAGGTAAAGGCTCAGGGCATGGCGGTTTTCAGACACATCACCCAGGGGCCTGGTGAAATGTTTCTGGTCCGGGTTCAGGCGTCCCAATCCGCCGAACCGGGGTTCATCCGTGTCCAGGCGCATGCCATATTGGCCTGCCGGCGCATGAATCAGGTAGTCGGAAAAAGAGTGTTCCGGGTGGAAGTTGAACACAAAAATAAGGCCGGACCGCTCAAATGCCAGAATCTTATCGTCTTCGTGGAGATGCAAAAGTCTTGGCCTGTCCCATGTAAACAATTGCGTTTGTTTTGCCAGGGCAATCATCTGTTTATCAAAGGCGAACAAGTCCGGAAAATACAGATTTTTGTCATACTTCAGGGACCATAAGCGTCTGGCATGGTGGTAGGAAAATCCATTGGCAGGGGATGGAAAATCAACCCATTCAGGATGGCCGAACTCATTGCCCATGAAATTAAGATACCCTTTGTGGGCACAGGATAGGGTTATAAGACGGATCATCTTGTGAAGGGCCACGGCTCGTTGCGTGGTGATGTCCGTGTTGGATTTTTCCATGGAATTATAGATTTTTCCGCCCATCAGGCGCATCATCACAGTTTGATCCCCCACCAGGGCCTGGTCATGGCACTCCACGTAACTGATTGTGCGTTCCTCGTCCCTGTGTTGGGTCAGTTCATGCCATAGCGCTTCCATGTGCCATGCTTCGTCCCTGACCTCCTTGAGCAGTTTGATCCAGTAATCGGGCACCCCCATGGCAAATCTGAAATCAAAGCCTGTGCCGCATATTTCCGCTGGTGCCGCAAGCCCAGGGTATCCGCTCACATCTTCTGCAATGGTGACCGCACCGGGGTGGATTTCATGAACCAGGTCATTGGCAGCATAAAGATAATTTAAGGCATCTTCATCCCCATCATCACCAAAATAATCCTGGTATCTTGTAAAGGCACGTCCCAATCCGTGATCGGCAAACAGCATGGAGGTTACACCGTCAAATCGGAATCCATCCACCCGGAATTGTTCAAGAAAATATCTCAGGTTGGACAGCAGAAAATGCAGTACCTGTTGTTTGCCATAGTCAAAACACCGGGAGTCCCAAAGCGTGTGATCCCCTCTGCCTTTATCGTGGAAGAATTGGTACATGGAACCGTCAAATCGAGACAGACCCTCTACTTCATTTTTTACGCTGTGGGAGTGTACAATATCCATGAGTACACGGATGTCGGCCTGGTGTGCCTTGTCCACAAGATACTTGAAATCATCCGGGGTACCGAATCGGGAAGAGGGGGCAAAAAATGAAGAGACATGGTACCCAAAAGAGCCATAATAGGGGTGCTCCTGAACCGCCATCATCTGCAGGGTATTGTACCCTGCGTCAATGACCTTGGGCAGGATGTGATCGGCAAATTTTCGCCAGGTCCCCACCCTGCCTTCCTCTAAAGCCATGCCCGCATGGGCCTCATAGATCAAAAGAGGATCTGTAGACAACTTGGGGTTTTCTGCCTGCCACTGGTATGGCTGCTCCGGTGCCCATACCTGGGCATTAAAAATATAGGTGGCGCTGTCCTGGATGACCCGGGTGGCCGCCGTAGGGATACGGTCGCCCTCGCCGCCGTCCCACACCACCTTGAGTCGGTAAAGCTGTTCATGGCAAAAAAAGTGATCAGGGAACCGGGCTTTAAATATGCCGTTGGGATCAGGCCCTTTCACTTCCCAGTCCGAAGATTTTTCCCAGTTATTGGCTGGTGTGAGGATAAATATGGTCGTTGCATTGGGTGCCCATTCCCTGAATACCCAGCCTTTTTTATCCCTGTGCAAACCAAAAATTTCATGGTAGTCGGCAATTTTAGCCCAGGACTTCTTGTTTTTCAGCTGTTCTGTCTTTGCCAAAGCCTGTTCAAACCGTGCCCGGATAATGGGCTTAAAAGGTAACAGGTACGGATCATTTGTCCATGAAGGATTAGACCAAAAAAGGTCTTTGGAGCATTTTTTCATATAGTTTAATATAGCTTTCAGCGCATCGGGTGTGGTTAAATTCAAGTACGGATTCAGTCATGATTCTTCGGAGCTGGTGTTCTTTTTCATCCGGATCCAGGAGGAAAAAATCCATGGCACGGTCCACGGCCCAGTTCAGTCCCTGGGCATCGTGGACATAGAAAAGAAATCCATTGCCCGTTGAATGATCTACATCCAGTTGTTTGACTGTGTCATGCAGGCCGCCTGTGTCAAATACAATGGGCAGACTGCCGTAAATTCCTCCGATCATCTGGGGCAGGCCGCACGGTTCAAAGGAGGAGGGCATGAAGATAAAATCACTGGATGCAAATGCCTGGTGGGACAAATGTTCGTTGAACCCCCAGATACTGACCCGCCGGTGCAGGTCATGGAAATCGACAATATCGTGGAAGTGTCTCTGGTATGGACCGTCTGCCACGGATACAATCTGAATACCTGTGTCCCAGTAACGGGAAATAATATCATACATGGTTTCTGCCAGAAGCGTGCAACCCTTCTGCACAGGATCCAGGCGGGAGGGCCAGAAAAACATAGGCGCATCGGGATTTATTTCAAGGCCCACGGATTTTTGCAGAAAGTTTTTATTCTTCTTTTTTTGGGCACGGTGGTTTTTGGGCCCGTAATTGAACTGGACCATGTCATCCACGGCTGGATTGAATTCGGGCTCAGGTGCATTTAAAATGCCTGTGGCGCATTCGGCATCCCATTTGTGGGCCAGCTCATCCCTGAGTTCCGGTGCGACAAAGGGGTGGCGGTTTTCAACAATCTCACGCAGGAAGGTGGGACTTACCGTGTTTACATAATGGGCGGAAAACACCCCTGACGCCAGAAAATCCACCCGGTTGGTATTCCAGCTCTCTTCGTAGTTAAAGGGCGGACGTTTGAAGTAGAGGTGCTGCCAGAAGGCTGCCGCATCAATCCCCCTGTCCTCAATTTCGGCCAGGGTGGAGGTCATGGTATGGATGTTGTGAATGGTGAACAGGCACGGGATTTCGTATCGCCTGGCCATGGCCGGAATCAGTCCGGTCATCCAGTCGTTGCAATGTATGATATCCGGTTTCACCCTGGGGATGATGTTGTTGATCACCTCCCGCTGAAACGCCAGGGACACCTTGAGATCTTTATCCGAATAGCCGGAATAGACACCATCTTTGTAAAGGAACACCCGGTCCACGGCAAAATGAATCCGTTCCTCATGCAGACGCCGGCGAATTTTTTCCATCTCCAGGTGATTCCTTGGTTCGTTATCACCATGATAGATAGACCTGTAGTCGGGTATGGCCACATGAACATCGCAGCTTAAATCATACAACGCGGAGATCAGTGCTGCCGACACATCTGCCAGGCCTCCGGCCTTGGCTGAGTAATCATCGTCACCAGGACATATACCCTCCGGCAGATAGGTGACCTCCGGGGTTACAATAAGAATTCTTGGTTTATCAGAGATAAGCACCTCCTATTTTCTGGCTTTCGGAGTGCTGCCAGTATTGTTCATAATGGGCTGACGGCTCGCAAATAATTAATTTTGATTAATATAGCATCTTTGATGCCTATAATATTAAGTTTTATTTTGAATCCGGGTCAGTTTGTGGGCAACCCTGGCAATTTCGCTGCAACCCCAGGCCTGGGCATCACATCCCCTGGGCGTGTGCGGAAAATTACCGTCAAGGATTTCAGGTACAAAACCTGCCGCGCCCGTGCGCATCAATGGTAGTGAACTGCCTAACCAGGACAAGGCCGCCGGAATACCCGGGGGGCCAAAGGCTGTGGCCCAGGCCTCACAGAATATCGGAAACTGCCAAGTCCAGGCTGTGCCGTTGTGGTAGGCCGGTTTCCTTTGGGTATCCTCATCTCCCTGGTAACATCCGGCATAGGGAGCATGGGGATTTACCAGGGGCTGCCCTTCCCGTTCAATGAACAACGGTATGGTAAGGGGACGGTCCGCAAGGCTTCGGATGCCTCCGGGTACCAGAAGCTCCCGGCAGGTTTCGACCACCCGGGCCATGATCTTTGGGTCGTCAATGACCCCTAAAGTGATGAGCAGCAGCTGATTGGGCCGCAGGGCATCATCCGGGATTGCATGTCCGGCGTCAACCGGTTCGCTGCAGTGCAGGCAGTCGCTGAAAAAACCATCGTCTTCGCGCCAGAACAGATTCACGATGTTACGTTTGACCGTGTCTGCATGTTTTTGCCATGGCGTGTGTGTGTTCAAAGCATCAACCTGGGATAAGAATTCAAGGGCATGATACCACAACGCCTGGATCTCAATGGGATATCCCTGGCGGGGGGTAGCTGCCGGGAAATTGGTATCCATCCAGGTAAAATGGGCCGGGCTGTAGAGCAGCATGGATTCAGGATCTGCCTTGACACCGGTGGGCGTGCCGTTGATCATGGATGATGCCATGTCTTTGAGCACCTGGATCAAGGTGCGCTGTCCGATGTTTTTGGTGAGCAGTGTCTCTTTGCTTACGGTTTGGGATAGTTGCCGGTAGCAGGCAAAGAACCACAGCGGCGCATCCGAGGTCTCAATGTTCCTTGCATCTTCACCGCATATCATATTGGGCAGGGTGCCGTTCTTTTCAAATTTTCCAAAAAGGGAGAGTATGGCAAAGGCATCCCGGATTCGGCCAAGCTCAATCAGGGAGCGGCAGAAGATAAGGCTGTCCCTTCCCCAGTCCAGGAACCAGGGATATCCTGCCACCACGCTTTTTTCCTCTCCCCGGTCCACGATGAATGCGTCAAGGCTTGCCTGTATTGCCTGGGAAAACGGTACGGTTGAATGGAAAAGACCGGGCAAGGAGATTTTTTTGCTGTCTACGGGTTCAGGCATTATCTTTTCATTAATGACACGGGCCTCCAGGCTAACCGTGTCTCCGCCCTTGACATTGATGCTGAAATAGCCCGGGCTGAACAGATCGGAGTCGGCATCCAGTCCCCGGGTGGCTTCAATACTTCTGTGGACCATGTAGTTCCATTCCGGTTTCAAGAAAAATGCATCCCGGCTGCTTGACAGCCGAAGTACCTGCCTTGTTTGGGAATGAAAGAAAAATCCGTTTTCAAATGCTGAAACCCGGGATGGCCATTGCTGTTCAGGCCCGCTAAAAGCCTTAACTGTGTCATGAAAACTTCTGTCTTCAATGTCGGGACGGATGATCAGCGTAACGTCGCGTTGGGGTTGAAGGCGCCGGGGATTATCTGCCGGTGCGGGTTCCCGGTGCAGGGTCAGGGTCACGGCGTTGGCTTTTCGGTCCATCTCCAGGAACAGATCAATGACATAATATCTGCCTTCGGATGAGGGAATTCTGAACCGCCATTTTCCGCCCCGGTCATGGGAGGCCCAGAAGGCATCTATGCAATCGAGCCCAAGTTCCCTGGAATAGCCCTGGAATACGCCCCAGATTCTGAACCGGGACAGGAGCATCCATCGGTTTTCGGGCAAGACAGGGTTCAGGTTGGCACCCAATAGGGCATCATAACGGCTCTCCAGATGGCCGAAACAGGCCCCTGCCCGCATCATTGCACCCAGGCCGGTGGTGGATAGCTGCTTGATGGACGGATCAGCGGCAATTTCCCTGCGGGTAAAAGAGAGCCGCAGGTTAAGAGCATCAAAGGGCGGGAGATATCGGATGTTGCCGGTGATTTTTTTGGTGCCTTCGGGGCCGGATATGCGTAGTTTGAGCAGGCAGTCCCTGTGATTGTCTTTTATTTCCATGGGCATGAAAATGGCCAGGTACGCGGCATCCCCTTCTGCAGGAAGGCTTTCACAAAATCCCAGACACTTTTTGTCAGGCCCAGCTTCCCCAAGTTGAACCCTGAAATGCTTGTTGCACCGGACTATCAGGAAAAAGCCAGGGGGAACCATTACCCTGCGATTGATATCCTTGTGACCATCAAACAGGATGGTACGGCAGGGTTGTCTGTCCGGATAGAGCTTGCGTATAAAGGTTTCGGGATTTCGTGCCAGATCCATGGCGGCCTGGTCCACATCCAGGTCGGCCAGATCCATGTAGCCGTTTACCGCAGTAATCACCTCAAGGGCCAGTGCCCTTCGTTTTTGCATCAGAACCCTGCCCGGCATGGACAGATTGCCCGTCGGTTGGGCCCAAATTAAGCCCAGGTCACCCTTTTCAGGACTTAAGGCCATTACTTCACCCGGTTTCAGGAGAATCCGGTATTTTCCTTTTCTGTTTTCTGCCTGAACGGTGTTGCCTGAAATCAGGTCTATCCATGGAAAGGCCGCACCACCTTCCGTGCCGACTGGCCATACCGCCGAGACCCGCCTGTCACAGTTCGGATTGATCAGCACCAGCATCCGGGCATTATAATGGGGGTTGAGCCTTAGCAGTGCCAGTGCCTGGCTCTCTTTTTCATGGATGAGTGTTAATTGTGTCCCACTGAAAAAGGCCGGGTGTTCCCGTAAAAGAAGATGAAGCCGGGTGATATAATCCACCTGGTTGTCGGGATTTCCCCAGTTCAGGCCCGGGGAGTTGTGGACATTTATTTTCTCCTTGGCAAACCATTCCACGCCGTTGGCAAATCCAAAGCCCCCGCAGATACTGAAAAGCGCGCAAAGGCCGGTCCTCATTTTCGCGTAGGTATGGGAGACCTTGGCCAGGCGGTCATTGTCATGGGTTTCGGCAAAATGGATTAAGTGGCCGCAGGTATTCGAAAGGTCCACGGCATGGGGTAGGTACCGGGATATCTGCTCAAGGGTGTATTCCTGGAACAGTTCTGAATAGGCCCAGTTAAAATTTGCGCGCTGGAGCAAGTGGCGGGTTGCATCTGGTGGCCCTCCCAGTCCTTCAAGGAAAAAAATCGTGTTGGGGTACTGGCTTCTGACCTTGTATATAATATATTCCCAGGCCCGTTCCGGGATCATGTACCCGGCATCGCACCGGAATCCGTCCACACCCCGGTGGCACCATTGCAGAAAAATATTCGCCATGTACTGCCACAGATCCGTGTGCCGGTAATCCAGTTTGGTCAGATCCGCCCAGACAACACCCCAGGCCCCAGGCATGCGGATTTTACCGTCATCTCCCCGGTCCAGCCACTCGGGATGGGATTCATGAAGACTTGCTGCCCATCCGGTATGGTTGATGGCAATGTCAAGGATCAGATAACCGTCGTGATCATGTACGGCATCCACTAGTTCCATGAATTGTTCAAGGGGGGTGGCTGCCGGGTCAAATTGGGCCAGTGCCGGGTCCACATCTGAAAAGTCAAGGGCTGCATAGGGACTTCCAAATCGGCCCATCCGGGCATAGGTGGTGGGCGTGGGATGAATGGGCAAAAGGTGAAGCGCCCGGCAACCCATTTTGGAAAAGATAAAGTCCAACTGTTCCTTTAGATCCCTGAATTTTCCAGATTTGGGAATCACGGTGAATCCCTGGTCATCCAGTTTGTTGAGCACGGAATCCAGATTCGGGGGCTGGAACTTTGCGTCCTTGGTGGGCCCAAACTGCCGCACAAACGCATTATAAATGATATTGGCACAGCAGGTACCGGCCGGTTCAACGCAGAGTTTGGTGTTTCCCCCTTCGGGCCATACCGGAACATCACTGTCCCGGGGAAGAAAAAAACATTTGGCCTGGAACGGCCCGGGTTGGGTCAGGGGAAACCGGATGGAAAAATTTCCATCACCATCTTCTTTCATGGGCAAATCACACCAGGCCTCACCCAGTTTGATTTCGTTTTTCTCAACCCGGCGGATGATTTCTCTGCGGATCGCGTCTGCATTACCCAGGTCGGTTCTGACAAAGGCACGGCCTGGTCTGTCAGGGGATACTGAAAGTGTGAAAATGATAACATCTCCGCAGAATAAGACCTGGGCCGTTTCTGGAGACGGGCTCTGGGTCAGTATGAGTATTTCCTGATTTTTTGAGACCATGATTTTGCCTTAAGGAGTTGAATTAACAAAATACATATAATTTGAGTATATCATATAATTTCAAAGAGTAAATAAAAATGGAATAATGAAAGATACGTTTATACGGTCTACAGCCCGATCCTGAGAGCCTGTTTGGAAATTGAGGAACCTACTGAAATTTAATGAGATTTCGATTTTATCCCCTAATTTTTAAACAGGCTTTAAATCAACAGCGCTGGAGATAGGCCCGCTATCCTCTAACTTTCATAATTTTACAACCGGATTTCTTTACAATCGTCTCTCCGATAAAGCTTGAAACCCTGGTGCCGTCGGATTATTCTAACTTTTCAATACCCAAGGGAACAGGGCCTTCTTTTTTAATCCAAAGAAACGATCCAATGTTCTGGAAAATTCTCTGGAACCAAAGGTGCTGCCAAAATTTTAGGCGCAATATTAGAATAAAACCTCCCAATTTCTCAATCAACATAGAAAGGTATGTCAACAGCCCATTTTTGAATCCCCTCGATTCGGAAAATTTGATTTTCTATATCCTGCCCAACCTGTTTTGTCAGACCTATGCCTTTTTTTCACAAAGGTTACAACTGGACTCCAGCCCTTCCTGGTCATTGTTTTCGTTAAACCTATAATTTTTTCAACCTTATCCAGAAGTCCTTCATTCCAATGCTGTTCCAATCTACCCCAAACTCTTTCTACGGGATTGTATTTACTGTGATATGGTGGATAATAAGTACATAGACAAAAATAAATTGCTATTAAGAAAATGAAATTATAAATTTCTTGCTGACATTTGCCAATACATTGATTCTTGAGGTTTTGCCACTCGGAATTAAAAGTTGCTCTTCTTCATCCAACCAAGCAGATGGAATTTCAGGTACGCCGGTAAAACCGGATTCATCAAAGTAATACAGATCAATGCTGTCTGCATCATCTTCATATTTCAATATTACGATCTCTTTTTGTGCTTCCCTGACTCATTCTAATCACGTTTGCTTTTAAGAGATTTTTGTCCATTACACCAACGTAGATTTTTTATAATCCGTTTCAGGGTTTTTACGCTAATTTTTCTACCTTTACGTTTCATTTGATATCCTTGCTATGCAAAGTGAAAGTGATTTATTACTATCTGGTAGAGGAGTCGGTCACCCGATTCCTCTACCAGATAGTATAAGGTTAGACGATACCAGGCTTGAAAGCGTTGACGGCTGATAGGTCTCATAAACTCTTAAATGAAGCTGACAGGGAAGCGTAGTGCGGGAAATCCGCATGCTGCGTTTGACGTGGAGGGGATTGGAAACGGGCTTAATTTGAACCGCTCCAGTCTTCGACCCTACCTGAGAGGGCCTGAAGGGGAAGTACTCACCTGCGAGGGGTGCCGGGTAATTGGCATTCCTACCGTGGCACGGTTTTCTCATTGTTTAAAAATATGGTTTATCCCCTATTTTCGCCTCTGACTCAAGTGGGCGTTTCTATCATTTATGGAAAAAAGAAGATCAGTTTGAATATACTTGCTTTGTACAAGGATGGATTGAGGCGGCGGGCGATAGCCCGGTGCCTGGAAAAGGCACCGGACATTTTTGCGTTCTAAAAAAAGGAATTTTTCACAGATCAGGAGGAAAAATCATATCCCCTTTCGCCGTGGAGTGACTGGTCAAGTCCCCTGTACTCACTTTCTTCATCCAGTCTGAAGCCTACAGTTTTTTCCACAATAATACACAGGATAATGGTTGCGACGCCGGCAAGCAGGATAGTTGCTCCTAATCCTTTGAGCTGTATTAACAGCTGATCGAAAACTGTCCAGGTCCGCCCGGCTGCTTCACTGGCTGATGCCATCCAGGAATCGCGGATAAAAAAACTGAGTAGAATGACCCCCAGCGCGCTACCGACACCGTGAATTCCAAAGCAGTCCAGTGTATCATCATACCCCAGCTTTATTTTGAGCTGAAGCGCATAAAAACACACCACGGTTGATGCCGCTCCCAGGAACAGCGCGCCCAGGGGCTGAACCACTGCGGCTGCCGGGGTGATCACCACCAGGCCGGCCAGGGTGCCGGATGCAAAACCAAGTGCAGATGCCTTCCGGTACATAATCCCTTCCATACACAGCCAGACCAGTGCGCCGCTGGCCGCGGAAATCTGGGTCATGGTCAGGGCTCTGCACGAATCCAGACCGCTCTGAAGGGTGGAGCCGGCATTAAAACCAAACCAGCCGACCCATAGCAGTCCGGCTCCGATAAGGGTCATGGTCAGATTGTTGGGTGGTGCGGTAATTTTTGGATGTCCCAGTCGGGGCCCAAGATAGATGGCTGCCACCAGGGCACTGGTACCGGCCGACACATGAATGACCAGTCCTCCGGCCAGGTCAATTACCCCGGCGGCACCGGCATTGAACAGCCAGCCGTCCGATGCCCACACCCAGTGGCACAGTGGCGTGTAAACCACCAGGAACCATAGGGAAATAAACAGGATATATCCCCTTAAATAAATTCGCTCTGCTATGGCACCGCTGATCAGAGCCGGCGTGATGATGGCAAATTTACCTTGGAACATGGCAATGATATATTCCGGGATCCCGTCGGTCACGGCTTCATCAATCCCCTTGAGAAAAAAGAAATCACTGTTCCACCCGACAAGTCCGCCCATAATGCTCTTTCCAAAAGTCAATGAATATCCGCAGACCACCCAGAGCACACCGATAACTGCCATGGCCACAAATGTATGCATCATGGTTCCCAGAACATTTTTAGCCCGCACCAGGCCGCCGTAAAACATGGCCAGACCCGGCATCATGAGTAGAACCAGGGCCGTTGAAATCAGCATCCAGCTCGTATTACCGCTGTCAATTACTGTGCCGTCTCCAGCCAATGCAGCCAGCGGAGTGCCAAGAATTACAAAACCGAAAGAAATATGCTGCTTGTTTACCATAATCATGCTCCATTGTTGTTTATTCAAAAAATTTTAATTTAAAAAGCAATAGGCATGCCGTTTTCTTATTATAATCTATTATTTATATGTATCATGCTGTAATTAATAAGATTTATTTTAATGGTTAGCTTTGATTGATCAGTGAATATCATTCGAACAATCAGTTTATTTCAAATTTGTATACAAAAAATTAAAAAAATATTTCATAATTGAAATAAATGAAGCAAATATATTTATCTGTATTAGGTATTTAAGCTATTCAGGAGGCTTCGGCACAAATAGTATTTGATTTTATTCGGGAATCTGCATTGCTTTCTGCTGAAAGTATCACACAGTGCATATGACAATTTGCAAGATGGGCGATTGAATTTAAAATTTCAATAATGTTAAGAAAAGAATGTTGAGAAAAGAATGTTGAGAAAAGAATGTTGAGAAAAGAATGTTGAGAAAAGAACTAACCGTGAAAAGTGTTTACTATTCACGGAATGGGTCTTTTAAAAGATTGGAAAAGGACCGCAAATATATTTTTCAACTTTTGTTGTGGGCTGAACCACGAAGAAAAATCAGGTCAGCCCATGGCTGTCATTTCTTAATCTTCTGACGCGGGAACTTCAAGTATATCAGGATCAGATTTATTTTCGATTTTAAGCATGGACGGGTCAGGCCCGGGCAGTCTGCTTAAGCTTAACTGATACTCACGGATATGGGTTTCTGCTTCCAACGTTTTTTTGGCCAGAAGATATCGTAAATAAAGAAACCAGGCAAAAATTAAAAGAACTGCCATGACGGCAAAAGCAATAAACCATCCATACCGATCAATGATTTCAAGACCGGTTTGACCGATGAAGGAAACCATATTTGGCAGCACCCAGAAGGCAAGCACAACCAGAAAAATGCCGGCACCAATTATAAAAATATTCATGCGATTGATCTGGGCTAAAAATTGATTCACTTTTCCCTTGGGCTCAACATTCGCATTTTCGGTGGGTGCCTGGGGTTGGGGTTCCTCTTGCTTTTTGCCGAGAAGCGTTGAGACGGCTGATATAATAAAGGCAAATAAAAGCGTAAACCCTAAAGGAAGACCAATGGCCGTGGCAAACCAAGCCCTGAACGGAAAAGGCACTGTCCGGGTGACCAGCTTTTTTTCATAATTTTCAAAGGGGCCGAAGGTTGCTTCAAAATAATATTTTTTAAACTGGGTTAAATGCTCTCCATCCGCTTCGTAAATGACTGTTCCTGAATCATTCATAACTTGCAGGGTATTTTTTTTCCCGGATTTTGCAGAAAAAACGAAAAAAATTTGAAGTTCCACTAAAACCAGCAGCACAGCAATGATAATCAGCAGAGGTTTGTTTTGGAAAAATGAATTTTTGATGTTCATAACCCGCCTTATTTTGATTGCAATTCTTACTTTTTTACAAAAAAGCTCCCTTTAATTGATCGGAAGCCTTCATTCAACCGTTAAAATTGTATAGAAATTAACCCGTCTCTGCGACCCTGTCAATTTATTAATCCCGGTATGAATTTAGAACATCTTGTTATTCACTATCATTTTGTTTTTTTGTTGGTTCTATGGATTATAGCCAGTGTTTGAACGAAAATTTATCCATCTGCGCCTTGCATCTGGGCAACTTCTCGTCCAAACACGGGTTCCCGTTCAGGCACTATCTATAGGGCATTTCCTTGTTATCTTTGCGGTCGCTTCTTTTTTTGGGGGGGAAGCCCTTATAAAGAAGACATTAAGTTGCCCATATGGGCCAGTGTTCTGATAAGCTGGTTGACATAGCTCATCTCATTGTCATACCAGGATACCACCCTGACTTCATAAATTTTGGTTCCGCACTGCTGGGCAAGTGTTTGCGTGGAATCAAAAAGGGAACCATAGCTCATGCCGATTGTATCACTTGACACCAGTTCTTCATCGGAATATCCAAAGGACTCATCTGACGCTTTTTGCATCGCTTCATTAATGCCTTGAACTGACACGGTTTCGGTGTCATCTTTTAAAGTTGCGTCAAGAATGGTGATGGACCCCGAAGGAACCGGCACACGTTGTGCCGAGCCGATCAGTTTGCCGTCAAGTTCGGGGATGACGAGGCCAATGGCCTTTGCAGCACCGGTTGAATTGGGTACGATGTTGATTGCACCAGCTCTGGCACGGCGAAAATCACCTTTGCGGTGGGGTCCGTCAAGAATCATCTGGTCGCCTGTATATGCATGGATGGTTGTCATGAAACCGGTTCTTAATTCACGATACTCATTCAATGTTTTTGCCATGGGTGCAAGACAGTTGGTTGTGCATGAGGCACCGGAAACCACAAGTTCATCACCCTGTAGTGTCTGATGATTTACACCATAAACAATGGTTGGCAGGTCAGTGCCTGCCGGGGCAGAAATTAACACCCTTTTGGCGCCGGCATCGATATGTGCCTGGCTTTTGGTCTTTGAGCAGAAAAATCCGGTGCATTCAAGAACAATATCCACCCCAAGGCTGCCCCAAGGAAGATTTTTGGGATCGGCATCTTTGTAAACCGGAATTTTTTTGCCGTCAATAATGAGGGCTTCTCCATCGCACTCAACTGTATGGTCTGAATAACGCCCCTGGACACTGTCATACTTGAGAAGATGCGCCAGCATTTTAGGTTCTGTCAAATCGTTAATGGCTACAATGTCAAACCGGTCATCTCCAAAGAGTTTTCGGAAAGAAAGCCTTCCTATTCTTCCAAAACCATTAATAGCAACTTTAAGCATAATACTTCCTCCTGTTGGATTGGATATTGGGTGTAAGGGACTCTAATTTAGGAAAATCTTTATGCAACGTAGGGGTAAACGTAAAGAAAATTTGTTTTGCTCCGCTGGAAACGTTGATTTTGAGTCTGAAATGATATTAGGCCAACAGCTTGCTTATTGTCAACCAAGCCATGAAAAAATAACAGAAATATAAATTTCGTCGTGTTTAAATTGCGTCTATATATTACAGGGCGGCTGTTATTCCTTGCTTGAGGGACAACAGCCTCCTATGGATTTTAGACCGGTTAGAAGCGATACTGGATACCGAACCCTCCCTGATACAGGGCTTTGTCGTAGGTGACTTCAGGGCGTCCTGTGACAGGGTCGGCAGACGCCGTGGCATCCTCATAAAAATATCCGGAAAATCCCAGGATCAGGGTGACCTTTTCCGTCACTCTATACTTTGCACCCACGGCAAAAGCATGGCAGTCAAGGGGCGGATTCATCTGCTCAATGATACCAAAGTTTTCAGGCTTCATGTCCACGTTAATATAAAGATAACCCGCTGTCAGGGACCAGTCATCATTGACATCGTATTGAATGGCCAGGGCCAGTTCATAGGAGTTGCCGTCCACGGCGTAATTCTGGGTATCCCAGTCCGCATCCTCTTCAAAGTAATAAGAAAATGAGGGCTTGAGTGTGAGCTTCGGAAGAATTTTCCACTCAACGCCCAGCGCCAGTAAGGCGGGAAGGTCCCTGGCGTAGCTTTGGCCGTCCACTCGGCCATATCGCTCGAGAAGGGCTATGCCGAGAGCGTTTGATCCGCTCGTCTCGGTGTCCCAGTCCAGCTTGACCTTTGATTCATACCTTATACCAATGTTGAGGGCGTCCGAAGGGTGGATGTCAATACCGATAACCCCGCCGTAACCGTCGGCCTCCTGATCGTATTTGGCCATGATATCGGCGCCGCTGTAGGTGCCGTGGAGATCCACTTCCTTATCGGTGATTACGTACCTGAGCCCGGCGGCAACGGAGACCATGGGATGAAGATCGTACGAGACACCTGCGGTGAAGGTATAATCGTAGCTTTCAGCGCAGGCATAGGTCTGGGAAAGAGTTCTCCCCGCTGGGAGAACAGGTGAGAAGGCACCTCCAGCCAACTGGTTTTCAACGGTTTGGGTAATAATATTACCGTTTTCATATTCGGTCTCCCCACCTCCGCCGTTAATGGTAAAAGAGCCCCAGACAGCCCATTTGTCCTGTTTGTGGACCCCGAAAGCCATGGGGGCGATCAGGTTCGGACTGGAGGTCTGGGTTTCCCCGTTGAATTCATGATCATAGTCAAAGGTAAAGGGCAATAGATCAAGTTCCAGGTAGGTCCCGTTTTTGAGCAAGATCAGGCCGGCAGGGTTGTACGCGGCAGCATCCGCACCATCCGTTGCGGCATTGCGGCTGAGAGAGCCGGCATATGCCGATGAAAAATTTTGTTTGTTGTCAATGCCGCCGCCAAACGCAGGCACGGCCATTCCCAGAATAAATACGATTAAAAAATATCTCCCCATCATTTCGTTGTCCCCCCCCCCTTTTCTACAGTCAATTGATTTGATTTCAACAAATATAAACCAGGCGTTAGCCCAGTATTATCCACCTGTCTCCGGAAACTTATTTCCAAATTTTTAAACATGCATACGTTTTGTTTAAACGGTTGTCAACTGGAAAAGCCCGGAATTGGCAGGGAGCTTGTCACAATACATTTCTACCTAGTCAGCCTATTTTCCGTCTTAGTGAAATAAAGTTCCAGCGCCTTTTTCTTTACATACATCAGCCATACTGATATGCAATTCAACGAGAGATTAAGATGATATCCGCTCCGGTTATCAATCACTTGTTAGACTTGTGCACTGGACATCGGCATAGTGAATGTGACGCAATTGAATATGAAATATCCATCCTGTATGAACCCTTCAAAGGAACATAGGGCAAATGATTCTGTTAGTCAGTCTTGCGGTCGTTGCTGCAATCGTTTTTTTATCCGGCCCCCGGGTTCGTATTGACCAGACCATATTTCCCAAAAAACTTCCTTTGGATATAGATGATTATCTAATCCTTCAGGAGCAGCAGTTTTCCGACATGATACCCGGTATTCAAAAAACCGTGGTATGGGCAGGCACACCCAATGAACAGACTGAATTCAGTGTGGTCTATATCCATGGGTTTTCGGCCACACGCAAAGAAACAGCCCCTTTAAGCGATTTTGTGGCACAGGCTTTGGGTGCCAATCTGTTTTATACACGCCTTACCGGACATGGCCGGACCGGCGGGGCGCTGGCCGATGCCAGTGTCAATGACTGGCTCAATGATGTGGTTGAAGCCTATGAGATCGGTCAGCGTCTGGGCTCAAAGGTGATCATGGTCGGTTGTTCCACCGGCGGCACCAGCCTTGCCTGGCTGGCCCACCGGGCCGCAACCATGGGCGGTATGGACGCCCTGTATGCCTGCATTTTTTTATCTCCAAATTTCCGGCCGAAAAATAGTTTTTCAACCATGCTCACTTGGCCTTGGGGGCGCCAAATTGCCGGAATTATTATTGGAAAAGAACGGGGTGTGGTACCGGAAAATCAAGGCCATGGACAGTATTGGATTACCCGGTATCCTGTGGCGGCTCTTTTGTCCATGATGGGGATGGTCAGACTTGTAAGGGGACTGGATTTGTCAAAGATTCGTGTGCCTTGCCTTGTGATTTATTCCCCCCAGGACCAGATTGTTCATATCCCATCCCTGGAACTTGCCTTTAAGCGGATGGGCTGCCTCAAAAAACAGCTTGTCCCCTTTACCGGTTCCGCAGACCCGGGGCAGCATATCCTGGCTGGCGATATTTTTTCCCCTGGAACAAGTGAAGAACTGGCAGATATGATCGTTTCTTTCGTGCTGGAAAGTGATTTAGAATCTGTTTAAGGCTGTTTGGCGGGGTGGCCGTCTGCCGTCAAAAAAGTCGCAGGCTTTATAATATTGAAGATCCTTGAGCCAGTGGCCACCGTACTTCGGATCTTTGGCCATTCTGGCCGCCAGGTGCCATGGTGCGGAAAGGGCTTCCATGAATGGGCCGCCAAGTTCGGTGGGGTCTCTGAAACATTCCCAATCGCAGGCCAGGCAGTACCCTTTAGGATTAATGGCTTTGACGTTTAAGTTCGGAAACGGGCCTAAATTGTCAGCTCCCCTGTACCCGCATGGGTAGGTGTTGCCGTCGGTGCAGTTCAGGTAAAAGAAATCAATGCCGCCCCGGCAGCCGTAGGGCGTGTCTGCATTTTTTCCTGAATAGACATTGTAAAGGGTGTGCAGGCCCGCAAGAGGGGAAAAAATTCTAATCTGAGATCTAAATTTGGGGATGGTGTCTGAAAGTGCCTTGAATAAAAGCGCCTTTTCCGTGTCCGTGAAACAAACCACCCGGTCTGCGGACGCCGCGGCATAGACAGCATCCAAGTCTGCTTTATCTGCGCTGTCCTCCATGCTCATGGGGTAGCAGGCATTGGCAATGGTGAATCCCATGTTGATCACCTTGCGGTAGAAGTCGGCAAACCCCTGGGCAAAGGCCTGGTAAAAGGGTGAGGCTTCCGGGGCTGTAATGTCTTTTAGGGTTGGTGATGCAAGGGCCCGGGTGATCTGGGTAACATTGCGGTTCAGCCCAAGATTCACGGAAGGGAAAATCCCTGCATCATGGAAAATGGGTAATGCCTTTTCCATGCCCCGGGCAACGCCGTTAAATCCGCGCATTTGCTCATGGATTTGTGGGACGGAGGAATCCAGGCTGATCCAGAAGTTGCGCAATGGGGTATTTGCAAGTTCATCAGCAATGGCCTTTACCTTGTCTTTGAAGCCGGGTTTGTCATGATCGGCAAAAAAAAATCCGTTGGAGCCGGTGCGAATATAGGGAATCCCTGCTTTTCCGGCGTGCCGGATGAGTTCGGGCAGATCCTTGCGCAACAGCATGGGTTCGCCACCGGTGAAGGAGATGGCCTGGAATCCCTTTTTGCCTGCCGCATCAATGATCTCTTTGAGCTGGTCATTGGAGAGCCGGGTTCTGTTAAATATATTGGTTTTGCGCATGCCGCACTGGGGACAGGTGGCGTTGCAGCGGTCCGTGATCTGGATAACAAGCTGTCCGGGCATACGGCCTTTAAGCATCCGTGCGGCGGTTTTCAATCCTGATTGTATAGGAGGCATGATCATACGGCCTTTGAAAATTTTTCCACAGACGCCGGGGTATCCATCTTTTTGTAGAATTTCCAGGATTGTATAAATGCGTTTTCAAAGGATCTGTCTTCCATGTATTCCCGGGCCCGCTGGGACATTTGACTGCGCAACCCGGGCTTGATTATAAGTTCCTGCATGGCCGATAAAAGGGCTGTACCATCGTCACTTTTAACGATAATTCCGGTCTCACGATCCAGCATGTTTTCGCAGGGACCGCCCAGGTCCGACACGATGACGGGAAGGCCCGAAGCCTGGGCTTCCAACACCACATTGCCAAAGGTGTCCGTGGTGGAGGGGAATACAAAAAGATCTGCTGACGCATATACCCGGCACAAGGGCTCACCGGAAAGATAACCGGTAAAGGTCACGGGATAATCTTTGAGCATGCTTTTCATTTCATCGGCATAGGGACCGTCTCCCACGACAGTGAGGTGCACCTTGTTACTGGTCGTACAAAGCGTTTTGAATGCATCCACCAGAAGCGGCAGGTTTTTTTCCTTGGAGACCCGGCCCACATAAAGAAATTTCAACGCATCTTCATTAACCCCGAAATTGGAAGTCAGGATGTCGCAGTGTTTTGAGGGATGAAAGATTTCCGTGTTGATGCCCCGGGGCATGATGCGAATTTTTTCGGCCTTAATGCCCCGCTCCGTGAGCTCGTCAAAGGAATTCTGACTGGAAACATAAATCTGATCCATCTGGTCGTAATACCAAATCATGAATTTCCAGGTGAGCCCTTCGATAAAATCATCCCCGGTCAGATACTGGGCATATTGGGGAAACTGGGTATGGTAGGTGGCGGTCAAAGGCCGCTTCAGGAGCTTTGCAATGGCCAGGGCTGCCAGGCCAATGGGGCCGGGTGTGGCGGAGTGGATATGGGTGAACCCCTGGTGGTAGCAATAATTCAGCATCTCCAGAAACGGTGGGTAATACATTTTTTGTTCCGTATATTCCGGGATTTCATAAACGCCCATGGGTGTGAAGTTTTTCACCCCGTCCCCTGTTTGTTCAGCCTGGGCATCACAGGTAATGATGGTCAGATGTTTGTCGTTTTTTAATGCGGCCTGTACCTGTTGTTGAAGGGTCTGGGCCACACCGTTGACATCGTAAAAAGTGTCTGTGAAATGCCCGAGCTTGACCTTGGATTTGGGTGTCTTCATCCCGTTTCTGTATCCGGCAAACCGGTTAAGGACTGCTGTATTAATTTCATTGTCCTTGGCAAAATGGACAAAGGCCACAAAGTAAGGGGCTAAAAGAGAGTAAAGTCCGCCCACGGAACCAATGGTCTGGAATATGTTGAACAGGTTGGCCCCGGAGGCCTGGCCAAGCAAAAGGTCGCCTGTGTGGGACAACACTTTGTTTGAAAGTTGGTTGACAAAATCAAACCATAATTTTTCCCTGTGCTGTTCCTGCTTTTCCAGGGACGCGCCAAGGCGTATTTTTTTTGACTGGGCCCTGGCAATATTCATCAGGTCCGGATTTTCCGCAAATAGGCGTTCGGTCTCCTTTCTGATCAGATTTTTCATGGAAGCGGATTTGGTATTATCCCGGCAGTTTTTACGTTTGCTTAGAAAGGAGTAAAATCGCGACATAATCCCGTTATCCACTCTGGACACCGGCATCAGGGACTGGTCAAGAAATTTGAGCAGCTGGTCTTTGCCTGTGTGGCGCCCAAGGTTGAACCGGTTGGCGTAAAACTGATAGGCAATACCGTAGAGGTTATGGGCCATGGTCTGGGGCGTGGACGGATCAGACACGGCCCGGGATTTGCCGTTGAGGATGCCGGCCATAAAAGCGTCAAGATTTGTTGCATTATCTACAGCCGTGAAGGTTCTGGCGATATTTAAGCCGGAGTGGTCATCAGAGCCGCCGGTGAGGTTTTTTTTCCATGGTGTATCGAACAGGGGCTGGTAATCATAAAGGTTGGACAGTCGTTCAATGTCCATGGGAGTGAGTTTTCTGAGCACCTGGGTAAGAATCTGATTTTGTCTTTCGTTTCTGGCACCGTTGAGTTCAAAGTTTTTAAACAGCAAAAGCATCTGTTCAAAATGGTTGATGGTCAGTCGGTCATTCACGCTGTAGAGGGGATGAGCAATGATATTGATGATGTTTTCATCATTCAGATAAGCCACCAGATCAAAGATGTTTGTTCGAATTTTTTGGACTTCATCATGCTGGGCTTCGGTGATGTTCTGGGCCAGCACATGCATCTTGCACCCGTCTTCGGGAAAATAGGAGGTGATCTCCTCGGAGATATAGGTGTCCGGCAGATGGGCAATTTCAAGGGCACCTTCAATGGTGTTATGGTCGGATATGGTCACAAGGGACATACCCTTTGCCTTGGCAGTATTATATACCAGCATGGGGTCCGTGAAACTTTCAGGACAGCTGATTTTCTGCAGGACCCACTGGGACGGTCGCTTGGAAAACTTGGAGTGCACATGAAGATCTATTTTCATCATTTTCTATCCTTATTAAATAGATGAACATCTTGTTAATCACGCAATTTACGCAAATTGTGTTACATGCCTGTGAAGACTGGACTAGAAAAATGTGAAAAAATGACGAGGATATTTTAATTTAGGGATCAAGACCCGCAGATGAGATATGGTAAAGGAACTTGCATCGAACTTTGATGGCGTCTGACCAGGGAGAAGGCATACCTTTAGGAATGGGACCGAAATAATTTCACTTGGGAGCGCGGGCGTCCCGCCTGCTTTCCTGCGGGCGGGACGCCCGCACTCCCGGATAGAGCAAAATGGGCAAGTTATTTAGGACATATTCCTGAGTATGTCGAGCATCTGGCCAGGCGCATAACTCAGTTGAAATGAACTTTGGGCCCAAGTTCAAAATAAAACTTTCCATATGGTTTGCCTTTTCATCCGTCTTCTTCGTTGTGTCAATGGGTACATATGTTTAATATGCTCCCATTGACACGCCTTAAATACGAACGAAAATTCTAAACTATATTTTGGACTATTTTATTTCGATCATGGGCCTTAACAGAGTTTTTGTCCACAGATCGAACAGAATTTCTGGTGATCGATATCAATGGGACATTTACAGTTCACACAGGTATCCGATATGGGTGAAAGCTCCACGAGAAGTTCACCGTTGACAACCGGGACCATCTTTTTGGTTTCCAGGTAATTGGCTGTTTTCAGAACTCGTTTGACAATGCCGTCAACCGGTGAAAGAACGGCTTTTTCCTGCTTCATGATAGAGATATTGAAAAGCTCTTGGCCTTTCTGGATGACGTCCCCTTCATTGGCATACATGACCCACAGATCCCCGTTGCTCGGCGCCGCAATATGACAAATATTGCAGACATCACACATTTCGATGGATTCGAATCCTTTGCCGGTGGGCTCACTGACCTTAACTTTGTAAATAAAAACTTCCGAATCGAAAAGGTAACGGACCACGCAGTGTCCGGTTGCTTTGGGAGGGGAAATATCCAGAATGATCATCTCATGGGGTTTGCCGGTGCTGTCCGTAAATTCTTTTTCAACACCGACTTCCAGACCTTCAAACCAGACATCCACCGGAATGTTGTTCGGATTGCTGAATTTTGCCGTGAACTCGAAGGTTTTCAGTGCATCTCCGGGATGATTCAGGTATAGAACAAATTCTTCCTCGGTGGGTTCCCGGTGAATCAGATCTTTGAGTTTGATACGTTCTGCCTTAAGATCAATATCTTCCAGCGTATTCAACGGTGATTCCGTTGTCCGACCGGCAATGGCCTCCTGATAATTTTCGCCGAATGCGCTTTCATAAACCCAGTCCGGCGGGAAACCCAGCGGCAGTTTACCGAAATGGCCCTGCAGCAGATTCTGGAAGGCGTCATTGCTGTCGCGGTACAGTTCTAGTCGTGCCGCCTTGATTTCACTGGGCAGATCTCTTTCAGGGATGGTATTGACGGCTTTGAGGGTATCCAGCAGACGCTGAACCGCTTTTTCACCGCCGCGCTGATAAGCTCCGGTGACAGCCAGGAATGCGGTATTCCAGGTGATTTGAGAGCCCGGTGTCACATCATGATAACGCGTGATTTTGCGTGTTCCTTTCAAAAATTCCAGCATATGCGGCAGAAGATGGATATACCCCTGTTTCATGGCACCTTCCTGGGAAGAAGAGGTCGCGCCGCCCGGCATGCCGTGTTCGACGACATCATAATCAATGCCTTTGAAATAGGGCGAACAGTAGCGGTCATAGTACGGCATGATTTGTTTGAGCATGAAGTTGCAGGAACGGATCATGTCTTTATTCAGGTTGGTTTTAAGGCCGAGTTCCTCTTCGATGTAGGCTGCTGTCGAAAGAACATCTCCCTGGCCATACCAGCGGACGGATGAGCCGATTCCGGTGTCCACGATGTTGGCGCCGGCTTGGGCCGCCGCACCCACGGCCGGAACAAACAATCCGTCGGTATAATGACGATGGTAATGCATGATAAGTTCAGGATATTTTTTGCGAATTGCGCCCACAAGTTCCCGGATAAATCTGGGCGGGCATACACCGGCCATGTCCTTGAGACCCAATATCATCGTGCGAAGCGCTTTATTCTTTGTCAGGCCGGAAACTGCGGCGACCATCGACAAAATTTCATCAGTCACCGACAGATAATGATTTACGTCGAAACCCTCTGCAAAAGAAAGGGAAATGGCAGGCTCGAAAATATTGGTTTTGGAATCCATGGCCACTTCGGCAAAGGGGCGCATATTTTCAATGTGATTTAAAAAATCAAAGCAGCGAATCACATCATAATGCGCGCAGATCATTTCACCGGTCTTACGCATTAGATTGCGCGGCTGGGGTTTGTATCCCAGTATATTGGTGGAGCGGACCAGAATCTGCTTGAGCGTTTGGGGTGCAAATTCATTCCACTCTGCGGCTTCGGTAAACGGGTAGGTCATGTTGGCCAGCATCGCCACATGGAAATGGGCACCCCCGCCGTTTTCCATGGAGAAGAAACCGCATTTATCCAGATAGGGTCCGACCAGCCTGTCCTCGGCCAGGCGGAAGCGGTTTCCACTGTTGGACTGGGTCATGTCACGGGTCGTTGTATCCGTAAAATGAATATAACCGCTGTCCCGAACGAAATCCAGAATATCCTGGCAGTCTCCACTAGGATACGGATGGACAAAGTTGTTGTGCCCTTTAGGGGGAAAAACCGGATTGAAAGGCCCGACCCGTTTGTCATCCCGCCCGCGGTATTCGCTTAACTGGACAAACTCGTTATATCCCTTGGCCGAAATTTCAGCCACCAGACGGGACAGCCTGACGGTTTCCGGTGCCTGATCAACATATTTCATCAGTTCCGGTGTTTTTTCAATGAAGTTGGTATCATACATACCTGAATTGAAAAGCGGATGCTCGAGAATCTGACGATGAAATGGGATGGTCGTCTTCACTCCGCCGATATGATACTCACGCAGGGCGCGCCGCATAACCTTGACGCATTTGTTCCAGCTGCGGCCAAAAGCCATCAGCAGGGTCGCGGCCGAGTCATACTGGGATGGAAATTGGTATCCTGTACTGATACAGGTATTGAGCCGGACACCGGTACCGCCCGGCGGTGCATGCCGCGTTATGAGACCGGCATTGGGTGAAAAATTGTTCTGGGGATCTTCACAGTTGATTCTGACCTGCATAGCATGCTGGTAGGGTTTAGTCTCTTCTTGGTTGAAACTGAGCGTCGCACCAAAGGCAATTGCGATCTGTTCAGCCACAAGGTCCACACCGTAGCGGCATTCCGTAATTCCGTGTTCGACCTGAAGCCGTGTGTTGACCTCAATGAGGTAGGGCGTTCCATCCATATCCACGAGAAATTCAACCGTTGCCAGAGAATAGTAATTTACATGCTTGATCAGTTTGATCGAATACTCTTTGAGTTTGCAGCGAAGTTCTTCGGTCATGCCCGGCCAGGGGGAAGGGGTCATTTCGACCAGTTTCTGATGGTTTCTTTGAACCGTGCAGTCCCTTTCATCAAAAGCAAAAACATTGCCGTGCTGATCGGCGGCAATCTGAATTTCAATATGACGCACGTTGGTCAGCAGTCTTTCCATGAACAGCTTGGGATTGCCGAAAGACGCCTGGGCAAATGTCGATGCTTTGACAAAAGCGGATTCGAATTCTTCTTCGGAATACACTTCGTAGATTCCCCGGCCACCACCGCCGCCTTCAGCTTTGAGCATGATCGGATAACCGATTTTTGGAGCAAAGGCACGGGCCTCTTCCAGTGTGACGGCATCTTCCGTCCCGGGGATGACCGGAACACCCAGTTCCGTGGCCAGTTTACGCACGGCAACTTTGTTGCCCAGACGTCGCATGGCATCATGCGCCGGACCGATAAAAGGAATACCGGCTTCTTCACATTTCAGCGGAAAGTCGGCATCCTCCGCTGCAAATCCCCAACCGGGGTGAATGGCAATAACACCTCGTCTTTTAGCTTTTTCAATAATCCGGTCAATATCCAGATAAGACGTAGGATCTTCCCCTAACAGCATCAGTTCTTGAGCACTGCCGGTAGACGGGGACGTTTTATCGACATCAGTTGCAGTCATGATTGAGATGGCTTCCATCTCCGAGATTGAACGGCAGAGTCGACGGGCAGGAATACCCCGGTTTGCAACGAGAATGGGTTTCCCCTTATTTTCAGCCAGAACTTGTTCAAGGGTTTTTGGTTTCATGACTTTTTTGAGTTCTCCCTAATATTTAATACATTTTGGTTAAGTCTTGAAAATTCCAAATATTATACTTCATTTAACTTCGAGGTGAAAGATTAATTCTGCATGAGGTTTATGTGAAAGTGCCAATAAGCTGTCAAGCTATCTTTATGTTGTACTGTGGGTATAGTCTGGGCGATAGATCAGGTAAGCCTATGGCTGTTATTCAACCGTTAAAATTCTTCCGGAATGGAGGACCTCTGTTTTGGCATTTTTTTTTATCAGTAGCCCGCCATTTTCAGCAATGCCGATAATGATTGCCGAACAAACCCCCTCTCCATTTTTCAGAATATGGACGTGCTTGCCGCGCCATGCCAGACGGTCGGTAAGGAGGTGTATAAATTCGGATGGTTGGATCTGCTTGATCAACATCTCGAAACAATGGATGCCTGATTCCACCAGGTGAAACCAGACCTTCAGCGGTGAGATATCAAATCCTTCTTTAGATAGACAGGTCGCCGCCATGAATGTTTCGGGGCCGGTTGTTCGCAAAGACGGTGCCGAAGCCATATTGATCCCGATTCCGACAATGATTTTTTTATTGCGCTGCTCAATTAAAATACCGCCGATTTTTCGGTTTTTATATAAAAGATCGTTCGGCCATTTTATCTGGACATCGATACCCAGCAATTCAAGACCTCGGGCGACAATATACGCGGCGACAAGGGGTAATAAATTTTCCTGATACGCATTGGCACTGTTACTGCCGGAAAATTCGGGCCACACCCAGGATGCATAAAGATTTCCGACGGGTGACACCCAGTTGCGCCGGAACTGTCCTCTGCCGGCTGTCTGCTCGGTGACGATGACCGAGTCCCAGGTCTGGATTGCCTGGCGGCTCAGAAGATCCCAGGCCGGATCCATGCTGGAACCGTACTGATCACAGATTAGAATCGTCGGTGTACTCTTCGTTGCGTCAGCGGATGGATACCAGACAGAACCTTGGACTGCCGGGGAAAAGTCCTGCCGGTGTATATGTTCCCATGGACCGAACGTTTCGATATCTTTCATCCACAGTGGATGCCGCTTTGCAATCTGGTCAGGATGCATCGTCAGTGCAGGGCGCGTCATTTAAACACAAATCCCGCAGAATAAACATAACTTGCTTAAAATATTAAGTTTAAACCTATTTTTGTTAGAAATAAAATTCACTGTTTTTGATAAAATCTAATAAATTGTACTTTTGGCTTCGGCATACAGCCGTTCAACGGCTTTTTCATTCCATGCATTATGGGCCGCAGGGATTTGGAAGCCATCCGCCTGGAACAGCCGTATAACGTCATTGGTGGTAAATTCTTTTTCTTCTTTCAGCCAGATGCTATTTCTGAGCACCAGTCGATAATAATTATCATCTTTGACGGAATTGTCCAGGCCGCCGTTCTGCTGAATTTCCATGAGCTGTGAGATTTTTTTTTGTTGGCTGTTCATCATGGTCCTGAAAATTCGAACCTGTTCTTTGACCTTGAATAGGTCATTTTTGAAGGTGAGAATTTCATTTCTATAGGTTGTGACAAAGTCAACGAATTCGTCTATAAATGCATCCGGAACCTATTCTTTGTGCTGGCCAGATTCTTGGGGTTCAGATGTGGGGTCGTTCTTTTCGTCAATAATTTCAAACGTCTCTTCAGGCGCTTCGAAGGTTTCTGCTTCAATCTTTTTTAATTTATCCAGCCTGCTGTCTGCTCTTTTTTTGGCAAACACTTCAACATTAAGTAATGAAGCTCTCTTTTTTTCATAGCACTGGTTCCTTTTGCATATCAACCAATCCCCGGACAGAAAAGATGATATTTGTTGATTTTATAAAATGGGTTTCACCTGTGGGTAAAAAGCGTGCGCCCAAATATTATTTGCCGCTATCGGTCAAGAGTAGACAGAATCTATTCGGCAAGGGAGGCAATCGTTGCTGCGGCAATATCCTTGTTTGAATATTCCGACACGTTCTGGCCGTAAATCAGGAAATATTTATATGCCATCCGGTTTGCGATTTGGGGTTCTAATATATCAAATTTGTAAGTAGATTTTAATACTTGCGCAAGCTCACGCGCCATGACCGAATTTGCTGAATACGGCTGAGCAGGAAATAGGGCGCAATGTGCGGATTAAGTTTTTTGGCTTCGTTGATCAGGTCTACCGTTGTTTTTGTACTGCCGATATCAAGCGGAGAATCCTGTACGGGAATGATGATAAGATCGGAACATACCGTTACAACTTCATTATCATGGGGTGGCGTATCAATAATGGTAAAATCGTAATTCTTATCATACTTATCAATGACCTGATACAGATTTTCGTAAATGGGTGAAACGCTGATATGCGCCATTGCCTCCTGATCGTTGCGAATTAATAAATATAGGGAAAAAGAATATACGTTACCGTTGTAACGCATCTGGTTGCGCTGTAACAACACACGGTGTTAACGCATCTGTGAAAGATTTGGAACATGCCCTTTTTTCCGGGGCGGATATTAAAATGGCACGTTGCAAAACACTTGGCAGGGCCGCTGTTTTCGTGTTAACAACAGCCTTGGGTTGATCTGGTCTATCGTTTTCCAGACTCACCTGTAAAAAAAAATGATAGTAATTGAACAATATATTGGGACGTTTCTAAGGACCGCAGATTAAATAACTTTGGGTTCTATTTTTTATTTCGGGTTTGCTAATCGGAGTAATTGAATGATGAAAAAGAAATTCAGACGTTTTCTATATTACTATCTGTTTCCCTATGCGGGCTTGTTTCTTGTCAGGCTTTTATCAGCCACCTACCGGATCAGGATTGTAGATCCCGGCAATGAACAGGACATTTTAAAGGCCAGGGGCAGGGTGGTTTATGCCTCATGGCATCAGCGATTTTTTCCGGGGATCACCTTTTTTTCAACCCGGAAGCCCATTGCCATTATGATTTCCCAGAGTCGTGACGGTGAGATGGCGGCCCGGGCTGTGACTATTATGGGTTGGCGGGCTGTGAGGGGCTCTTCATCCCGTGGGGGCGGGCAGGCCCTTGAATCCATTAAACGCCTGATCGTGCAGGGCTACAAGGTCGGGCATATCGTGGATGGCCCCCAGGGACCGTTCGGCATGGTGAAACCAGGTTTGATTCGCATAGCCCAGTATGCGGATTTACCCATTGTGCCCACCATTACCTCCGGGCAGAATCGGTGGGTTTTCAATTCCTGGGACCGTTTCATGGTGCCCAAGCCCTTTTCCCGGGTGATGATCCGATTTGGTTCTCCTATCCATGTGCCCCGGGACATGGGGCCGGGCGGATTTGCGCAGATGCAGACGCATGTGGCTAAAATCCTTAAGCAACTCTATGAGGATACGGATGCTGTCTGGCAGGATGACGCACGTGTAAAAGAAATCTTTGGGTAATTTTCTGTTTTGTTTCGCAAATGGATTGGCTAACGTGATTTCAAACAGCAGAAAAATTGATTAAAAAATATGTTGCATTTTATAAACACAAATGGCATGTAAAATATAACGTTTAGAAAATACAAACAGCCATGGGCTGAGTTGCTCTATCAATACCGAGGTTCAACCCACAACAAAGCATGAAAGCTGCTTAACAATTCATTGCGAATTTCATACAAAAAGGACAGCAGGCGTGACGGAAAATAAAGTGGATGTATTGATCAGGCGAATCATGAACGCCACCGGGATTTCGTCCCAGGCGGAACTTGCCAAGGAGCTTGGTATCAACAGATCGGGGATTACCCATGCCAGAAACAAAAATCATATTCCTGATAACTGGATTATCAAGCTGTTCAGGCGGTTCAGGGTAAATCCAGATTGGGTGGAGACAGGTAAAGGCCCTGTTTTTTTTGATCAGAAACATACGAATAACGGGAGTGATTTTCGCCGGATTCCAAAGGTTGTCGCCCGTCTGTCTGCAGGCACAGGTTCCTTTGAATGTGATCCGGATATCTCACAGTTTCTCTCATTTCCCGCTTCCTGGCTTGCCCGTAAAGGGTCTGCAGCTGCCATGGTGGCCATGGAAGTGTTTGGCCAGAGCATGGAACCTTTGATCCGAGAGGGCGATACCGTTTTAATTGATCAGTCCCAGACCCGTATCATGGCCGGTGCCATTTATGCCGTGGGTGTGGATGATACCATTCTTGTTAAACGGCTGGAAAAACATCCGGATGCTTTGGTCCTGTGCAGTGATAACAAGGATTTTTCACCCATCCATTTAGATATTCATGCCCTTGAAAAGGTCCGGGTGCTTGGGCGGGTGATCTGGAGTTGCCGGGAATACAGGTAGATATTTTTTTGTGCATTTGGTTTACTTTTTTCAACATAATTTGTTTTTATACAACAATAAAAAAAGAAAGGGGCAGAGTATGCAACAATCAATGTTTTTAGACCGAAAGTATTTACCGAATAACAGCCACGGGCTGCTCCGGTCTACTAACACCCGGGTTCAACCCACAACAAAAGATGAAAGTAATTTAAAAACCGATTGGGATATTCAGATAAAAAAAATAAAGCGTCCCGTGAAAAAGAAAATTAATGTGATTTTACCTTTACCCGTGATGATCTGGATAACCGGGCTTGTTCTTGCCGGCAGCGAAGGGGTGCTGATGCCCTATCTCGATATTGCGGGTGCCGTTGTATTCTTTGGGGCCAGTGTCTGGCTTGGTAGAATTCTGCCCTGCCTGGAACCGGATGCCGAAGCTTGCACCGTTCGTGAAACTTTAAAGAAAAAAGTTCTGCATTCGGTTCCATCACAGGTGGGATTATCCCCTTGCGTCCATGATCATGGCTGCGCCCAAGGCGCCCATCATCTGGGGGGATTCGGGGACAAGGATCTCTTTTGCAAGGGCATCTGACACCATTTTTACCATGCATGGGTTTTGTGCCACCCCGCCGGAAAATACAATTGGTCCCTGGGCCCCCACGCGGTTCAGCATGCCCACAGCACGCTTGACCACACTTAAGTGAAGGCCCCGGGCAATTTCCTGTCGGTCCTGGCCCTTGGCAATGAGCGATGTCACTTCAGACTCTGCAAAGACGGTGCACATGCTGTTGATTTGAAGATCTTTTTGGGCCGCAAGAGCGGCCGGACCAAATTCATCCAGGGCAAATCCCAGATTTTGTGCCATGATTTCAAGAAATTTACCTGTACCTGCCGCACATCGGTCATTCATTTCAAATTTCATCACCCGGCCCTGTTCGTTGAGCCGGATGGATTTACTGTCCTGGCCGCCAATGTCTAGAATGGCAAGGGCCTCAGGGAATTCAAGCCGGACACCTGCGGCATGGGCTTTGATTTCCGTGACCGTTAATGCATCATCATACGCCAGTTCAAAAAGATTGCGTCCGTAACCTGTGGCCATTATTTTGTCAAATTTTATCCCTTCCATCACTTTTTTAGCCTGGGAAATGGGGTCAAATCCGGTATCGGTCTGGCGGGTTTCAATAACCTTTTGGTTTTCAACCAGTACCAGCTCAATGCTTCTGGATCCAATATCAATGCCTGCGCAAATCATTATTTTCCTTAGTCTGAGATTTGTTCGATAAAAGCTTCCACCCGGGTCTTAAGCTGCCCCATGTCCTCCATGCCGTAATCGGTTTCAATCCTCATACATGGAATGCCCAAATTCTCAAGTGTATTTTCCACAGGGATGGATTCCATAATATAGGGCTGACAGAACTGCAGACCATAATGGATCACACCGTTTGCGCCATAGGCTTTGGCCATTTCAACAATATGGTCGCTTCTTTTCTGGTTGGGGGTAAAAATAGCGCAGTCCACTTTGAAATACCGGTCTGTGACGGCTTCCATCAATTCATCCAGGCTTTGTCCTGAATCATCGGTCAAATTCCGGGTGCCCCGTTCGCCCACGCAGGATTCCTCGCCCACGATGACAGCACCGCTGGTTTCAATGATCCATGGCAGTTTCCAGTTGGGTACGGCCATGGGACAGCCGGATATAAGAATTCTAGGGGTTTTGGCAGGAAATACGCCCTGGTTTTCCTTGATGCGTACCTCAAGTTCGTCACATATTTTGTTCACGGATTCGGTAAATCGGGCTGGATTGTCATAAAAGAAAACCTGATTGGCCAAAAGTGCGTCAAGGCCTGAAATGGGTACGGGATCTGCCTTTCTCAAAGTTGCCAGCCGGTGCAGTGCCGCGCGTTTAGCATTGACCACCTTAATTCCCTCTTTAAGGGTATCCACGGTGATTTTGTTGCCGGTCAATTCCTCCACGGCTGTTTTGAACCGTTCAAATTCTTTTTTGAGCAACGAACGTCCCTGGCTGGATTTAACCTGGGGCAGGTCCATAACATAGAGATTGTCTACCATACCGGCAAAGGTTTCGTATGCTTTTTTTTTGCCGTCACAGGTGTTTTCTCCAACAATCATGTCCGCACTTTCAAGGTAGGGACAGACCCGGCCAAGTTTGAAGCCAAAGGAAGACTTAATCAATGAGCAGGTGTTTCTGGGCAGATGTTTTTCCACATCTTCAATGGCAAAGTCCGCACCGGAACATAACCCGACCAGGGTGGCACCGCCGGCAAGAACGATCTCTTCGGGGACAAACACACAATAGCTGCCGATGATTTTGCGATTTTGTTTTTTTTCGTCCAGAAGTTCTTTGATTCGCAACCCATGAACCTCGCTCATGACAAAATCAAAGTAGCTCATACCTTCGGGACGATTTTTTTGGGCCAGGTAAATGTCCTGGTATCCTTGCCCCAGAACGTCGAGCAATGCGTCATGGGCTTTTAAATCCATGCCAAGGCTTTCCCACATGGGGGCATAATCGTTACTCATTGATATCTCCTTTTTATGATCTCAGTTTTCGCTTTATTGAGAACAAACACTAATTTACTTATAAACTTTATAGGCTAACGGGAATAGAAGTTCAAATCAAAATAAAAATAGAAAGAAGAAGATTGTAGTTGCCTATTTGTACAAAAAAATATGAGGGCAGGATATGGATCATATCCTGCCCTCTAAAGATTTTTTATCAAAAATCTAAAATGTCACATAATGCTTTAATATTCGTCTTCTAGTTCTTGGCCTTCCGGCATGTTAAGTGGTTTCAAGTCCGGCCCCAGATATAGCCGTTCCGTCGCACCAAGCACGCCTAATGCAAACGCAAGCAATGTCCATAAATGAATGGTATGATATTTACATTCATAGTGATCCGCAAGTTTATGAATTTGATCGTGGCAGTTGTGACAGGGTGTAACGCAGTAGTCGGCACCGGTGGCCAGGATCTGATCTTTTTTGATTTCACCGTATTTTAAACGTTCTTCGTTATAGCCGGATTGAAGGTATCCACCACCGCCGCCGCAACAGAAATTGTTGGAATGGTTCGGCACCATATCAATGAAATTTTCTTCACCAACACAGGCTTTAATAACAAAGCGTAAATCATCTGCCAAGGGGTCACCAAAGCTTTTTCGAACCTGTTGACAGGGGTCCTGGCACGTAAATGTGACTTTTAAGTCTTTGTTCCAGTCAGAATTGGGTTTCAATTTGCCTTCCCGTATCCATTTGGCATAATATGGAACAATGGGTGCAATTTCAAGACCGGTCTTATCTATATTGTATTTTTGCTGGCCCTTCCATATGGCATAGGTGGCGTGGCCGCATTCGGTGTTTAAATACACCTTACAACCCAGCTCCTTGGCAGATTCAATGGAGTTTCTTGCGGTTTTTTCCCAGCTTTCATCATCTGCAAGGAACATACAGTAATTTTCTCCACCCCAGCCCCGTGTGGCGTAAGTCCAGTCTGCGCCGGCAATATTTAGAATCTTCCACAGGGGAACCATTTCCTCGGGTTCTGTGCCGGGTTCACGGGAATTCTGGCTTAGAAAAAAATGAGCGCCTTTTTTATTCACCGGTGCTTCAAGCTCTTCCCAGCCAGGTTGGTCTTCACGGACTTCATCAAGAATGTCCCCAACCACCCACTCAAAATCCTCTTCAGAGATACCCATGGCGCTGCCAGAGCTATTTCTCATGGCCATGTCACAGGAGCCTATAATACCTTTGGGTCTTTCTTCCCGGGGCCATAAATTCCGGGCCTCAAATATTATTGCCGCGATGTCGATTTCCATCGGGCAGACATAGACACACCGCTGGCACTGTGAACACAGCCATACCCATGGGTGCATGGTCAGTTCCTCGTCCATGCCCAAAGACACCATCCTGACAAACTTACGCGGATCCATATCTCTAAGACCGGTTGCCGGACAACCGGAAGCGCATGCGCCGCATGTCAGGCACATATTGAGGTTGACACCATTCGGCAGTTTGTTCATCAATTTTCCTTTAAACGCTGCCTTTCTTCCTTTATCAAGTTTTACTGCCTCGGTCATAATATTCTCCTTTGAAAAGGGTTGCTTTTAGGTCTAAATTTGTTACATCAGTATCGCTTTTAAATTCGAGATGTTCCGCTATTATTCAGCGGATCAACCAGCAAGCCCGCAGAATACTTTTCTTAGGTATTCCTGGGGAATGGGTGGCAGGTCCTGAACGTCAAAATCCGGCTCCCTATCCGGCGACCGAACTATTTGAAAATCAAAGGGTTTCGAGGTGTCTCGAATGGTAAAGGCGGTCATCTTAAGTTCAGTATTTTGGGGCTTTTTTTTTGAATTATTATTCAGCCAGGCATCACAGCTTTCGTGATCCCCTACATGCATGATGTAAATGATCTGTTTGGTGCGGATGCAGATCAGGCGGTATCCTGCGCCCAGATCATATTTCCAGGAATTTTTTACCCGAGCATCTGAGCGCGCTCTGAACAGTCCGGATGCCTGGGATGTCTGCCCTTCAATCATCGCCCCAATGATTTTTCTAGCACGGCCTGCAGCAATGGATGGGGCATTAACCCGGCTTTCCATTGCTGTAATCTGTCTTTCTATTTTGGGATGAAGGTGGACTTCGTCAGCCATACGTACCCTCCGATTAACTGCCGCATGTCCCGCCGCTGCACCCCGTACATCCGCCTGTCGGTTTCAGACCGGATTCAAGGCGAAAGCCGGTGCCTTCAAAATCAATATCCACCGGGCCTGCTTTTTCCAAAAGATCCTTGTCTATTACGTATTCAATATCATCAAAGGTAAATACGTCATCTGTGTCTTTTTTTTCATCTAAAGCCATGGCAAGGCTTGGCCCGCCGCATCCGCCGCTGTTGAGAAATATTCTTATGGGCGCAATTTCTTTGCCTTCAAAGTACATCCTGACCTGTTCCTGGGCAGGTTTACTGACGTTGATCATCTAACTGACTCCTTTAAATACTAAAGTTGGCAGGGTGTTTTTTAAAAAAAAATTTCAGTGTACCAACACATATCTAACCGTTAAATCCTGCACCAGCCGACCACGGGTGCCTTCAAAATACCTCAGTGTTATCTGTGAAAATTGATTATCATACCCCTTCCTTTTCCGGCCAGTAACAATTATCCAGCCTAGACCAGAAACGATTCAAGACCTATATAAAATAAGGATTTTTGGCAAATTGAAAATCCTTATGTGCTTGCATTCTCGTTATCGAGATATTCAATTTTGCGCATCAGGAGAGGCGTCAGGTGTATGTGATAATTCTCGTCAGAGTAAACGGATATCAGATGTCAATTGTTTTGTCCCTCTAATCCGTTCATAGCTTGATAAAAAATGGACTCAGGCCATAGACTTCAAAGGCAATTACGGCACTCACACTTTAAGAAAGACCTGGAGATATCAACAACGGGCCAAATATGGTGTTGGCTCCCAAATCCACCATCTAATTTAACCCATGGATAAAATGGCGTAGCCCAAGGCTTTGCCGCCACCGTTATCTTCTTTAGGTCCATTGAACACAAAGGTTAAATAAGCACGTCTTCATTGCTTTCAGTTGTGACTTTATATGGCTGTTGCCCATACCTGGGCATTAAAAATATAGATGGCGTTGTCCTGGACGACCCCCGGGTGGCCGCCGTGGGGATACGGTCGCCCTTGCCGCCATCCCAGACCAGCTTGAGCCGGTAAAACTGTTCATGGCAAAAAAAACAATCAGGGAACCGGGCGTCAAATATGCCTTTGGGTTAAGTCCTTTCACTTCCCAGTCCGAATATTTTTTCCAGTTATTGGCCGGTATGAGGATAAACATGGCCGTTGCATTGGGTGTTCATTTCCTGAACACCCAGCCATTTTTATCCCTGTGCAGGACAAAAATTTCATGGTAGTTGGCCATGTCAGCCCAGGACCTTTTGTTTTTCAGCTTTTCTACCGTTGCCAGGGCCTTTTCAAACCGTGACCGGATAATGGGCTTAAAAGGTGATAGATACGGATTATTTGTCCAAGAGGGATTAAACTAAGAATGGTCTTTTGAGCATTTTTTCATATAGTTTAATATAGCTTTCAGCGCATCGGGTATGGTTGAATTCAAGTACGGATTCAGTCATGATTCTGCGGATCTGGCGTTCTTTTTCATCCAGGTCCAGACGGAAAAAATCCATGGCACGGTCCACGGCCCAGTTCAGTCCCTGGGCATCGTGCACATCAAAAACAAATCCATTGCCCGTTGAATGATTTACATCCAGTTTTTTGACCGTGTCATGCAGGCCGCCTGTGTCAAATACAATGGGCAGGCTTCCGTATATTCCTCCAATCATCTGGGGCAGGCCGCACGGCTCAAAGGAGGAGGGCATGAAGATAAAATCACTGGATGCAAATGCCTGGTGGGACAAATGTTCGTTGAATCCCCAGATACTGATCCGCCGGTGCAGGTTATGGAAATCGACAATATCGTGGAAGTGTCTCTGGTATGGACCGTCTGCCACGGATACAATCTGGATACCTGTATCCCAGTAACGGGAAATAATATCATACATGGTTTCTGCCAGAAGCGTGCACCCCTTCTGCACAGGATCCAGGCGGGAGGGCCAGAAAAACATAGGCGCATCGGGATTTATTTCAAGGCCCACGGATTTTTGGAGAAAAATTTTATTCTGTTTTTTGTGGGCACGATGGTTTTTGGGCCCGTAATTGAACTGGACCATGTCATCCACGGCTGGATTGAATTCGGGTTCAGGCGCATTTAAGATGCCTGTGGCGCATTCGGCATCCCATTTGTGGGCCAGCTCATCCCTGAGTTCCGGTGCCACAAATGGGTGGCGATTTTCAACAACCTCACGCAGGAAGGCGGGACTTACCGTGTTCACATAATGGGCGGAAAATACCCCTGACATCAAAAAATCCACCCGGTTGGTATTCCAGCTCTCTTCGTAGTTAAAGGGCGGACGTTTGAAGTAAAGTTGCTGCCAGAAGGCGGCCGCATCAATCCCCCTGTCCTCAATTTCGGCCAGGGTGGAGGTCATGGTATGGATGTTGTGAATGGTGAACAGGCACGGGATTTCGTATCTCCTGGCCATGGCCGGAATCAGTCCGGTCATCCAGTCGTTGCAATGGATGATGTCCGGTTTCACCCTTGGGATGATGTTATTGATCACCTCCCGCTGAAACGCCAGGGACACTTTGAGATCCTTATCCGAATGGCCGGAATAGACACCTTCTTTGTAAAGGAACACCCGGTCCACGGCAAAATGAATCCGTTTTTCATGCAGGCGCCAGTGGATTTTTTCCATCTCCTGGAGACGCCTTGGTTCATTATCGCCATGATCAATAGACCTGTAGTCGGGTATGGCTACATGAACATCGCAGCTTAAATCATACAACGCGGAGATAAGTGCTGCCGACACATCTGCCAGGCCTCCGGCTTTAGCTGAGTAATCATCGTCACCAGGGCAGATACCCTCGGGCAGATAAGTGACTTCAGGGGTTACAATAAGAACTCTTGGTCTATTAGGCATTACCACCTCTTATTTCCTGGTTTCCGGGATGCTGCCAGTACTGCCCATAATGAGCTTGACGGGTCGCAAACAATTAATTTTGAATGATATAGCATTTTTTATACCGAAAATGTTAACGTTTAGATATCTTGGGTAAAGTTTAACCCATAGATAGAATGGCGTCGCCCAAGGCTTTGCCGCCGTCGTCGTCATCTGCTTTAGGTTCACTGAACAGGCAGCTTAAAATAAGCACGTCTTCATTTTTTTCAGTTTTGACTTTATATGGCTGTTTATGAAAAAGGCTGATCATGCTTTTGTTATGTGGAAAAATATAGGCAATCAGCCCTTTAATACCGTTGTCAATGGCCGCTTGATTGATTTTTTTCTGTAAAATAGTGGCAATTCCCATACCCTGGTATTCTTTTGATACGGAATAGGCAACTTCAGCCATGTTAATGGTGATGTTTCTGAAATATTCGCCCACGGCAATAACTTTTTCAAATCCCAGTTCGCCTATCGTAGCCACGATCGTCTGGTCATTGATATAATCAATGTCATAGGTGGTTTCAATTTGATCATAGGCAAAACTTTTTTTCTCATGAAAAAACCTGGAAACGATATCTCCACGATTCATGGTGTAATAATGTTCTTGGATAAAGCGCTCATCCACCGGCTTTGCCGGCCTGAAGGTAATGGGAATATTTTTTATAATAATGGTTTCCTCATATTTAAACGGATAGATTCCTTTATTGGCCTGATTAAATTTGCGTTTACTGTCAACCAGACCCATTTCTTTGGCTGCGGCAAACAATTCATCCCTGAAATCCGGATGGGCAATGGATACCAGGGCCATGACCCGTTCCTGAAGTGTTTTGCCAAAAAGATTCACCAGTCCGTATTCTGTAGCCACAAACTGGACATCTCCCCTTGGCACCACCACAGCGTGTTCTGTTAAAAGGGGCACTATCCGGCTTTTTTGTCCGTGATCCATGGTAGATGTCATCACGAGGATGGATTTTCCTCCTTCGGACATGGCTGCCCCCCGGGTGAAATCAAGCAGACCATTAATTCCTGTGTAATTGTTCAACGGCAAGGCATCGGCAGCCACCTGGCCGGTAAGATCAATGGCCATAGCTGTGTTTAGGGTTACCATTTTATTGTGGCGACCGATGATTCCCGGATTGTTGATATAATCCGAGGGGTAAAATTCAATGGAGGGATTATCATCAAGAAATTCATAAAGCTGAGGGGAGCCTACAGCTGCGCCGGCCACAAGCTTTCCGTTATTAAATCCTTTCTTTTTATTCGTAATCACCCCCATGGAGAAAAGGTGCATGATTGCATCTGACAGGTATTGTGAATGAATCCCAATATCATTTTTATTTGACAAAGCCGTCTTAATTACTTCAGTGGTTAAGCCAAGACTTGTCTGGATGGTTGAACCGTCTTCGATGAGACGTGAAATAAGTTTGGCAATAGCAATGCCTGACTCATTTTCAGGGAGCGGTTGGATGCTTAAAAGAGGGTCCTCATGTTCCACAATAAAATCAACATCATTAACATGGATAAAACTTCTGCCCAGGACCCGGGGCATTTTGGAGTTAATCTGGCATATGACAATATCAGCGGTTTCGCAGGCCGAAAGATTAATGTCCACGGAAATCCCAAGACTCATCCACCCAAAGTCATCGGGCGGCGTGGCCTGGATCAGGGCTGCATTCAACGGCATGAGTCCGGATTTGAACAGGTGCGGGATCTGGGATAGGTTTATAGGCGTAATAAATCGTTGATTTTTTTTTATAATGTTGCAACCGCAGGAACCTAAATAAAAGGACCTGATTTTGAACTGATGGGATGGGGACTCATTAGCGATAAGCGTTAACGGTCCATTTTCAATGCTGAGCAGACGCACGATTTCAAGATCAATGAATCTTGTGGAGATTTCGGATAGCTCTTGGACAAGATGCTGGGGTTCAGCACAGGAAGAGCCTATAAATATGCGTTGACCAGGCCGGATATGTTTCAGGGCTTCCTGGGCAGTGCAACGTTTATCTATGTAGGAATCTGCCCAGTAAGTGGATTTTGTCATTATCAACCTCCTCCGTGTTTATTGTCTGCTTGAAAACAGTTTTCATATTCCTTAAACATTATACCGATTTTCCATAACAAATTGATTTTAATAGGAAGATGATTTTCAATAATCTTATAGAATAAAAGACTCAGCCTAAATCGGTATAATGTTTCCTCTTGATCACAACTTGAACTGTCCGCAGGTTTCAGGTTGATAATGAATCTCTATGAATTCTATTCTTTTCAACCCGGAGGGGGCAATCCATTCTATGGATTCCCCCACTTTATGCCCAAGGATTGCAATACCTATGGGAGCCAGGATCGAAATTTTGTTACCTCTGATATCTGCATCCTCCGGAAAAACCAGAGTATAGGTCTTTCTCTCTTTGGTGATCTCATTTTCAACAGTGAAGGTCGAATTCATTGTAATAATATTATTCGGAATGAATTCCGGTGGCACAACAATACAATTGAATATCTTTTTTTGCAGGGACTCTAAATTTTTTTCATCAAAACTGCTACAGCCCCAGCACATATCCAAAAGGCTTTCCAAACGCTCTAAATCAAACTCCGTTACCAGTATTTCCTTTTCCATTTCACTTTCCTTGCATTTCCCGCTATTTTTTTATCCAAATGCTTCAGTGACTTCAAATTTTTTAGTTTTACTTGCTGCTTTTCCGGGGCGGAATTTTCGAACCACAAAAATTGCATTTAACGTATAATTGATGCAAAGATCCATTTGCTCATTTTTTAAAATCATATTGCCTCCTTAATGATGTTTTTTTATTCCTTGGAATTTTATATGGTTCAAACAGTCATTAGATTAGGTGTTTTCCAGGGATTGATTTCGATCCTCTTCTTTTTAAACTCAGAGAGGATTTCCCGTCCGACTCAATGAGCCGGTTGCAATTGGGACAGGTCATTCTCAGTGTTTCAACGTTCCCCTTGAACAGCCGTTTTTGACAATACGGACAAAAATACCAGGTTGATAGATTCTCGGCTGATTCCATATTCTTTAAAGGCATCTTGTTCATAGTCTCCATATTAACGATCATTATTCGTTTGGCGCGCCCCTTTACCCTAAAACGCTCAGTGCGTGCCGATCAAACGGTTGCAGCAATCTTTTGGATCTGTTCATATGTAACGTCCAGCGCATCATGGAAAATCGGTGGTACCGGCGAAGACAATAATGCCGATACTTCGTGGTTCGCCTCATTGATAAACACGCGGACAAGGTTCTTGTTTAGATCTTTGTTCTCCATAATCACCGGAACCAGCGTTGATAAAGCCTCGGTCGCCATAATGCGGATGTTATAGTAAAGATCATCCCGTTTAATCATCTGGACAATCTGTTTTACCGTCTCAATGGAAGGCTTTCTTAATGTCATGGCAGCCTCAACAGCAGCTTCACGCAGCCGCCAGTTGTTGTCATAGCGAAGCAGTTGGATCAACGCCTCCTGATGATCGTCCAGGGTTGCCGAATCTCTCAGAAAGTGCAGCGTGTCCAGTGCATTAGCCCAGTCCATTAAATTTCCAAAAATGTGATCTTTCATCCTCCCTCCAGTTAAAAAACAGACTGACTATCATTCTCCCGGATTTTTTGTATTAATGGCCATGGGCCGACCGGTCTATCAGCACCAAGACTCAACCCAAAATGAAACATGAAAGTAATTCAATGAGTTATTTCGACTTTCATATAAAACGATGTCTATTGTTTTGGTTATGGTAAGAGCAAAGAGTGTACCAAGATCTGGATTTTATTTAACACATTGAAAATATTATGTTTTATGATTTATTCGAATATTAAAACTGTTGCATCGGTGTCGCAGAATGAAACACCGATGCAAATTGCACCCAAAAAGTGTGTAATTGACTTTAGATGAATGGGCTTTCCTTCATTACCGGGGGATTGACCTGATACTCGATGATCAAGTTTTTGTTAATTTGCCCAACTTCAGCGTTGGAAAAAATTTTAATCCTCAAAATATGTTGTATATTCATCCGGTTAAAAATTGTTTCCGCCTTGAATTTGAACAAATTCCCTAAAAACTTGATGATCGAGTGATAATTTTATTAACCCCCAACGTTGGTCCGAACCAACGTTGGCGTAATCATTGAATTTTGAATCGTTTCATAATCCGATAAAGCGTAGAGCGATTGATACCCAGAATTTTGGAGGCCTCGGTTTTATTACCTCCAGTGGATTCCAGCACTTCCTCAATGTGCGTTCTGTTCATCTGATCCAATGAATTGATATTCCTGCGAGGGGATCTTGAGACAGAGTGTCTGAAAATGCTGGGAAGGCTTTCTACTGTTAACGCGGGGCTTTCTTCGAATAAAGTAGCTCTTTCGATAATGTTTTCTAACTCTCTCACATTTCCGGGCCAATTGTATTTTTCCATCAATTTTAACGCATCGTAGGATATTTGATCAATCTGCTTGTTGTTCTGGGCAGCATAACGTCTCAAGAAATAAAAGGCCAACAGCGCAACATCATCAATGCGTTCACGCAATGGCGGTAAACTGATGGTGACGACATTAAGTCTATAGTACAAATCTTCTCTGAAGCGACCTTTTTTAACCATATCCTCAAGATTTCTATTAGTGGCAGCGATAATTCGAACCTGAACGATCTTCCGTTTAAATGATCCTACCGGTCGGATTTCTCCACTCTCAATGGCTCTTAGAAGGGCTTGTTGAAGCCCTTTGCCAATATCCCCGATTTCATCAAGGAACAAGGTGCCTCCGTCGGCAGCCTCAAAAAAACCCTGCTTATCCGATATCGCTCCGGTATATGCGCCTTTAACATGTCCGAATAATTCACTGTTCATCAAATTTTCATTGATTGCGGCACAATTCACCGGAATGTAGGGTTTTGCTGCCCTGTCTCCATTATAATGTATGGCCTTTGCCACCAGTTCTTTTCCGGTACCGGTTTCGCCACGAATCAGTACTGTGCTTTTGGAATCTTTTACATGGTGGATAGTTTTAAAAACCTCCATCATTGAGGGGCTGTTCCCTATGATATTATCAAAAGAATATTCCTGTTTTAACTGACGTTTTAGATGGATATTATCGATGAGCAGAGATTTCTTCTCCAACGTCTTTTTGACTACAACTTTAAGTTCTTCCATATCAAAGGGTTTCAGAATATAATCTTCAGCCCCCTCTTTCATGGCAGACACTGCCGTATCTACTGTGCCATATGCCGTGATCATGATAAACATGATATCGGCATCGTATTTTTTTGCTGCTTTTAAAACCTGCTTACCGTCAATGCCAGGCAGTTTGAAATCTGAAATCACCAGATCAAATGAATGCTGCTTGATTTGTTTCAGGGCTTGTTCTCCGGACTTTGTGGAATATACATCGTACCCCATTTTTTTAATGACATGTACCAAGCCTCTGTTTAAAGTCACATCATCTTCCACGATTAATATTGTAAACGGAACCACACTCATATCTTTCTAATCCCCAGTTGGAAGTTCAAGGGTGAAATTTGTCCCAGGTTTGCTCGCATCGTCCTGGGTTGAACTGACCACCTTTAAATCACCGCCCAGTTTCCTTGCCATTTCATAACTGATAAAAAGTCCCAAGCCCGTTCCCTCCCCGGGCTTTTTGGTTGAATAAAACGGATTAAATATATTTGACATATCCTCCTGGCAGATACCGATACCGGAATCGGCCACCTCAATTTTTACCAGTTTCAAGACTGGAATATAGCGGGTGCTCAATGTAAGAACACCGCCATCAGGCATGGCCTCGATGGCGTTTGCCACAAGATTCGTAATAATGGATTGCAGGGTGCTGGGATCTGCCAGAACATCCGGTATATCAGGCATTAAAGTCATTTCAACATGAATATTTTTTGCGTCACAGTGAGGAATAGTGATTTCCATCAATTTGGTCAGAAGATCATTGCAATTGACTGTTTGCAGGTCACTTTGTGTGTGTCTTGAGAAATACAAAAGATTTTTTATGACACTGCTGCCATGCTTAATTTCATCAATTACAGTTAATAAATGCTGAGATATGCTCTCCTTGTCAAAAGGTTGCTCTTCCATCTCTTCAAGGGCAATTTGCGTATAAAGCAACGCATTTGCCAAAGGCGTGTTCAATTCATGGGCAAGGCCGGAGGTTAGAAGGCCCATAGATGCCAATTTTTCTTTCTGAATCGCCTGAAATTCCATTTGCTTTTCCCGTTGATATTTTTCCTTGACCATATTTGCAATGGACGTTGATATAAAAAAAGCCAAAACTAAAACAAGCCCACCGGTTATGAGGGCATAAGAAAATGCTTTTTTCTCCAGCGTCTTGATACGATTCAGTATCTCTACCATGTCCTGATCTGCCATTACGATCCAGCCAAACGGATCGACATTCTGTCTGGCCTGCAGAACAGATTTACCCCGATAGTCAATGGCCTGATATGCAGGCAAATTACCTTCGGGCAATTGTTTTTTCATTGAAATCTTGGTTTCAAGGATTTTGGCGCCAAATCGGGATGTGGATAAAAACAATCCTTCTTGGTTAACCAAATAGACTTCGCCGGTATCCTCCATATTATTTTCTTTGAGCAACTTACTTATTGCGCTGAAATCGACCAGGCAATGTAAAAAATACCCACCTTGTGTGACTGTCCCCGATGATAGGGGTTTTGACAGCATCAATACAGGGATATCATCATTGTCTTTAGTCACGCTGAATATCTTGGACATTTTGATTCCCTGCCAGGATCGTGTGTCGCATGCGCCCATCTCCAAAATTTTGGAATCAATCCTTTCTTTTCCCGTACTGAATAAGAGGTGCCCAGCTTGAGTCATAATAAAAAAATCAATATAGGGTCTATGCTGATCCTTGGCTATTTGATCAATATGGTTGCTGAAATTTGTTTGTGAAATTTTCCAGATACTGCTGATCAAATGAATATCATTCACCCGCTCCATCATGAACAGTTTAATGGCTTCAACGTTTCTTTTGGCCTGATTGGTTAAATAGGACGCCGCCTTCTCTTCAATCATCTGCTTACCTTTGGAAAACCCATTAAACCCAAAAGACAGCAGCGGTACCAATGCAATTAACATAAATACAGAAATCAAAAGCAAACGAAATTTCTGAAAATACGACGCTGTAAATTTTGTATCGATCGTTTTACCACCATTGATTTGTAATATTAAATTTTTAATCAACCATGTTTTCATTTTTTGCAAATTTTGAGTAAATGATGAAAAATTTCTGGATCTCATGTTGTTCTTTACCATCGTTATCTTTTGCAAATATTTCATGTTTCGTTGTGTTCGATAGGACATGGGTCTTATTTAGAATAATTATCACAAACAATATGGCATTGCCATGTATCACATAATCTTTGTACCGAATTATAGATTTAAGATATTAGGACCGCAGATGAAATAACGTAGACGAAATTTTGTCGGGCTTTGGCTCATATACAAAGCGCGGCAGAGGTGCAGAAAAATTTGTAACCGAAATTACAATTGACAATCAGGATTTTAAATTCTTCTGCAACGTTGCAGATGGGTGGCTTTGGGTTCAAACACTAGTCGCTGGTACGAAGTTTTTCCCAGTACTTCTGATAAATTTCAATGGCCTGTCCCACGTCATTCTGGAATTCTCCTTGTTGGATGACCTTAGAGTCAGGAAAGATGGTCCGGCTGCTGCCGATGTCTGGAGCCAGCAGAGCAATGGCCGGTTCCACCGGGGTGGGGTACCCGTATTCTTCAACACAGGCCTTGGCCACTTCGGGGTTCATCATGAAGTTGATAAATGCATGGGCGCCTTTGGGGTTTCTTGCCCCTTTGGGAATAACAAAGCTGTCCACCCAGAAGCTTGCGCCTTCCTTGGGATACACATACTGGATTGCCGGATTTTCTTCCCGGGCCATCCAGGCTTCACCATTCCAGATCATGCCGATGCTGACCTCGCCTGCCAGAAAGGGCAATCTAGGAGAGTCGGAGTTGAAGAGCAGCACATTGGGCATCAACTCCTTAAGCAGCAGGTAGGCTTGTTCAATTTCCTTGGGATCCGTGGTGTTGCCGGAAAATCCCTTAATTCGCAGCGCCATGTGAAACACTTCCCTCAAATCGTCCTGGAGCAGCAGTTTACCTTTAAATTCGGGTTTCCACAGATCCTTCCATGATGTGATCTGTTCTTTGGGAATTTCGTCGGTGTTTACGGCAATGCCGGTGGACCCCCACATGTAGGGAATGGAGTAGTTGTTATCCGGGTCATAATCCTTGTTTAAAAGTTCGGGATCAAGGTTCTTCATATTGGGTAAAAGGGTATGGTCCAGTTTCATGAGCATGCCTTCCCTGCCCATCTTTGAAACAAAATAGGTTGAGGGAACAGTCACGTCATACCCGTCTTTTTTGATCAGCTTGAGTTTGGCATACATGGTCTCATTGCTGTCATAGGTGGCGTAAACCACTTCAATGCCGGTTTTTTTGGTGAATTGCGCAATTACTGATTCAGGCAGATATTCTGTCCAGTTGTAAACATAAATTTTTTCTGCGGCCTGGGTCTGGATTGCGGCAAGCAGCACGACAGTAAGAATAATAAGAGGTTTAAATAAGAGTTTCATGCGATTTTTTCTCCTTCAACATTAATTGACTGACAATAACCAATGCAAGGGAGAGCAGGACCAGAAGGGCGGCAAGCGCATTTACTTCGGGTTTGACTCCCACTTTAACCATTGAAAATATTTTCAACGGCAATACATCGTAACTTGGGCCTGTAACAAATGAACTGATGATGACATCATCAAGGGACAGGGTAAAGGCCAAAAGCCAGCTTGAGATAAGTGCCGGCCGCATCATGGGCAGAATCACCCGGGCGAGAATGTTTTTTTCCGATGCCCCAAGATCCCTGGCGGCATCAAGAAGATTGGGGTCAAAATCCTGCAGTCTTCCCGTGATGGTCATGATGGTAAAGGGCAGGCAGAAGGTGATGTGGGAAAACAGCAGGGACCAGAAACCCAACCCGATACCCAGGGCGATGAAAAGGACAAGAAAAGCAATGGCCAGGATAATGTCCGGTGCCATCATCAGGGTCATGCTTGTGCCCTGGATGATTTTTCGTCCGAAAAACCGGTAACGGTTCAGTCCGATGGCGGCCAAGGCGCCGATCATTGTGGCCAGAGTGGCCGCGCATACGGCAATGACCACGGAATGACGGGCCGCTTCCATCAGGGAATGGTTTTCCAGCATGGCCGTGAACCATTTAAAGGTAAATCCGTCCCATTTCATGCCGTATTTATTCAGATTGAACGCATTGACGATCAGTACGCTGATGGGCAGATAGAGATAGAAAAATATGCCTGCAAAGTAAAACAGCCTTAACATGTTCATCCGTTTATTCCCTTCCCCGGTTGAAACGGCGTAACAGCAGTCCGTATCCGATCAGCATCACCGCCATAAAAAGAATCAGTACAATGCTGGTTGCCGAGCCCAGGGGCCAGTTCCTCGCGTTGAGAAATTGCTGCTGGATAAGGTTTCCCACAAGTAGTTGGCGTGCACCGCCTAAAAGGGAGGCCACATAGAAAAGCCCCATGGTGGGGACAAATACCATGATACAGCCTGCCATAATACCGGGCAGGGTAAGGGGAAAAATAATTTTTGTAAATGTACTGAACGCACCTGCACCCAGATCCCGTGCGGCTTCGATCAGCTGGAAGTTCAGTTTTTCAACGGTCGCATACAACGGCAGTACCATAAAGGGCAGCATCAGATAAAAAAGCCCTGCCAACACCGCATAATCCGTGTACATGATTTTCAAAGGGGTGTGGATGAATCCTATGCTTAAAAGGGCTTTATTTAGTACGCCATGGGTGCCCAGCACCATGCGCATGGCATAGGTCCTGACAAGGGAATTGGTCCAGAAGGGAATCATCAGAAGTATAAGGGCAGACGTGCGCCATTTCGGCGGCATCCTGGCCGTGTACCAGGCAAAGGGATATCCTAAGCCCAGGCACAACAGCGTCGTTGTCAAGGCTAATTTTACAGAACGGGTGAATATAATGATATAGCCCGGTTCAATAAACAGCTGTGAATATGCTTTCAAAGTGAAAGAAAATTTGACCAGGTCTGCCGGATCCATGGTCAGGAAACTTGTAATGACAAGCAGCAGCAGCGGAATGACACCAAACAGGATAAACCATCCTGAGATCAGCAGGATGATGCAGAGCCGGGTGTTGTCAGGAATCTTCATCTGGCAGAACAACCTCCCAACCCTTAACCCAGGTAATATATACCCGCTGGCCCACACTGTAGTCAAAGTCCGGGTCATCCTCATCAAAAAATTCGCAGGTTGTCAACAATAGACCGTCATCAAGACGGACCAGAGTATCAAGGGTGGATCCCCGGTAACTGCGCTCAACAATGCTGCCGGTAAAGGTTTTTATATCCTTTGGGGGTTGCTCATAAAGCCTTAGATCTTCTGGCCGAAGCAGCAGCACCACCTTGTCGCCTGGCTGGAATGACCGCTGGGTATGGGCCGTAATCTGTCGGCCAAAGATGGTGACGTCCACTTGATCGGCATCAAGCGTTTTACTGATTATCCCCGGAAAAAAATTGATATCGCCGATGAATCGGGCAACATAAAGATTCTCCGGTTCCTCGTAAACCTGGCGGGGGGTGCCAAGCTGGGCAATTCTGCCCTCCTGCATCACCAGGATTCTGTCCGACATGGACAAGGCCTCTTCCTGGTCATGGGTGACAAAGATAAAGGAGATGCCGATTTCCCGCTGCAGTTTTTTCAGTTCCATCTGCATTTCCCGGCGCAGCCGTGCATCCAGAGCAGAAAGCGGTTCGTCCAGCAGAAGAATTCTGGGGCGGTTGACAATGGCACGGGCCATGGCCACTCGCTGCTGCTGGCCGCCGGAGAGTTGATGGGGATACCGTTCCGCAAATGCTTTCATCTTTACCTGCTCAAGGGCTTGCATCACCCGTGTCTGAAGTTCCCGGCCTTTGATTTTTTTAATTTTTAAGCCAAAGGCAACATTATTGAACACAGTGAGATGGGGAAACAGAGCATAGCTTTGGAATACGGTGTTAACCTTGCGTTTTTCAGCCGGCAGGGAAAGCAAATTTTTTCCGTCAAGACGGATGGTGCCGGTGTCAGGCTTCTCAAAACCGGCAATGATACGTAAAAGCGTTGTTTTACCGCATCCGGACGGCCCAAGAAGCGTAATAAACTCGCTTGTTTTTACGTCGAGGTCAAAATCCTGAAGAATAGGCTGACCGGAAAAAGACTTTCCTAATCCGCCAATGGAAAGAACCGATCCCACCAGCATCTCCTTTGCCTGTGTTGGTGTAAAATGTGTATAAGTTACAGCGGCATAGCTGGCTTCTACCTTAAAAAACAGATTTCAGAATATATTATTTTTCATCCTTTTGTCAATTTCAAAGACGTAAGGAGCTATGGTCAATTGCATCTAAAGATATCAACATTTTATTTATTTAAAATTTTTACCCGACGTGGAATTCTCAGGACTTCTGCAAAGATGGGGTTCCGTCATATAACCGCCTGAAACTTAAACGTTGAAGTTCAGAAAATCATGAGATACTATGATAGATATTAAAAGAAATTAAGGGTGAGGGCAAAATCGTCGATTCTGTTTATTTTGTTTATTAATTATAAAATCAATAATGAATTCAAGATTGATATGTTTTGGTTAGCGCTGGGATTGACGCCTGTCGTCATATGGCGTCTAAGTACCCCGCAATTATCTGAATTCAGCGGCTTGGGTCTGGCGTTTAAGGTGTGGTTGGACGAAACAAAATCAACCAGTAGTATTGTTGTTCAACTTGTTTCATCAAACAAGGAGGCTAATTCATATGAATCGCTTAAAATCCAAATTGGAAAATGCGTTAGGCAAATCAATCGACAAAATATGTCCCAATAAATTCCATACCGTTTCGGCAAATCACTGTGCCCATTTTGTCAGCCATATGACAGGTCTTACGTTTTCATTTAATTGCAAGGAATTTAAAGGGGGAAACAGTGAACCCGGCAATATCAGGGTGCATGAGATTTTTGCCCAATGCCCAAAGGTTGGAAAATTTGAAGACAGGCCGTCCGACCGGCCGATCCTGGTTTTCGTTACCCGAAAAGATGTTGTTGATCTTGGGCGTAAACGTATGGCAAACATCCCCCAAAAACACATCGGTGTATTGTTTGACGGTTCTGTCTATCATTATTCAAATACCAATAATCAGGTCGTCAAATGGCTTCCTGATGAATTTTTTGATACTTTTCAGCGTATATACGAAGGCGATCAGGGACTTTTTTACGGCACAATCCCCAATTCCGATCTACAGCTACGCATTGATTCCAATGCAGAGACGGTGAGAACCGGGCTTGCCTTTTCCCTTGACAGGCGGGAAGGGAACAAATGGTATGCCCGGGCTGTTAACGCAGAAAATGACCAGGAATTTTATGTCGGCCGTGAAGTGAAAAATCAGGCCAGTCAATATTATGGCATTTTCCGGCGGGCAAGCGAGTATGACGGGCCACAATTTGATCCGGATCATTATGTGGCGCAAATTGATCATTGGGCCTATTTACTTGAACTAACGGGATATTGTGAAAGTAAAAATTATTTCAACGTGTTCAACACCTATGACCGGGCCAAATTTACCTACGGATTTTATCAGTTTGCAGCCCACACGCCTGAAGATAATTTGATTCTGTTATTCCGCCGTTTGGTTAACCTTCCCAAAGCACAAGACTATTTTCCCGAAATAAAAATGCTGGACGGACGGTTGACCCGTGTCAATGAAAACGGCGGCACAACCGATCTTGAAACAGTTATGGAAACAGGGCCGAGGGGACAAAAGCAGCTGCAGCTGTTCATGAATTATTTGAATCCCTTCCGAAAAACAATTAACGAGCAGGAAGTCCTTCAGGTTGCACGACTGATTCACTGGACCGCAAATGACCTGGACATCGGCAGACTTCAGGTGGAAACTGCCGCTGAGATTCTTCAGAAGAAAATGAGCCGAAGATACGATCGCTGGTATGACCTGGACGGCCGGTCCGATTTGGTCTGCGCGGTAATCGCCGATATTCACCATCAGGGTAGAGCCGCCAAAAAACGGGTAAAAGCGGCCTTGGCGTCTGCCGATCCTGTGGATGCGTTAGTTCATATCAGTCCTAAATATGCCGGACGAATTGCAGATTTGAAAAAGATCAGCCAACGCCTGATTGATGAAAGAAAGCTGGGACAAAAAGTATATGACAGCGCCGGAAATGAGTTTGTAGATAGTTAAAAGAGAGCCCCCATAGTTATTGAAATTTACACAGGAATACCTGAATTTATTAATTAAAGGATTTCGCTCTACAGCGACAACTTGTCTTTGTTCACACAAAAAGGGATGAAAAATCAACATATTATAGCTGATTTAGAGCTATAAAATGCTCCAATGATAGAGGTGATTTCAGACGTGTCGCTGTAGAGTTAGAAAACATCTAAATTTTATGAAGAAGGTCCTCACCAGCCAGACCGTAAGTCATTCAGCTTTATCAAAGAGCTGATCATACCCTAATCCGAATATCTCGCAAAATGGCGGTATAGTCTCGAATCTGTCTGATTCCCATAAAATAAGGCCTCGTATAGAATGCCGTGGATCGGTGAGATCATTTGAGCAGTACTGCACTTATTCCATCCGGAACCTGGGATTACCACCTTTAACTCTCATCCTGAACAGCCGCAATAACCGCAGGAGTCCAACCTTCCCGTAGAGCACGTTCCAAACCGGAATAGGGATATCCTTTAAAAATTTTCATTGCCAAATCTCTATACTCAGTCTGGGAAGCCAGCAGCGTTTTCCATTTTCCAAAACAGACTTGCCGGGCAGTGAGAATCGCACCTACCAGTTTCGCCCTCTCCATATCATCCTCGACGTAGGGTTGCAGGATTTCTGCGATCATTTCACGTGATCTAAAAAAATTCATAGCTGACTCAAGTTGGGCGTTAGGAAATGAAGAGGCAAATGTAGTTGCACCAAGCAATTGAGTATTTGAAAAAATCGCGTTACCAAAAAAACTGTTCAGTAATTTTGCTCTTGAAAAATTCGTATTAGAAAAATCTGCTCTTTCACAGTCACATACTCGAAACATAGCCCATCCGAAAACGGCATTAAGGAATCGGCTCCCCGAAAACCGGCACTGAGTGAATATTGAACGATCAGCTTTGACATTATCCAAAACAGCACCCTCTAAATTTGTCAGCTCAAAATTTGTACCTCTGAGATCAGCACCATTTAAATTCGCACCACTCAAATCGACTTGGATTAAGTGACTCCTGGACAAGTCTGCACCGTCAAGTTTAGCGTTGCGAAGCGATACATTTTCAATGAGAATGCCTGATATGTCTGTACCGGTCAAATCCTCACCGTATGATCTGTTTTTTTTGAGCCTTTGAAGCCGACTTATCATATCCGAATTTTTCACAATCATCTCCTTGAATATTAGAGCACCGCAGGATCGTGTTTTATGAGGCCCTGTGAGCATCAGTCCCAGGTTATGATGCCGGGACCAGATTCCTGTTCACTTAATTGATCATGCAACTGCCCACCAAACAAGACAATCCAATCGTCCAAGTTTTCATTGTGTCTTTGGGCGACAGCCTCCAGGTCCTCCCTGAATTTTCCTCCCACATTCGAGACGACATAGGTTCCACCGATATCGGTCCTCAATGTGTATGCATATTGCGATAACCAAGCAGCCCAAAAAGCTTTTTCATACTGACTTGCGCTAGGCGGTTCGCCAAGTTCATTTAAAGGCTTTCCGTCAATCGTACATCGGTCTTCCACAACGACTTCTGGATCCCAATCAAACTCGACATTCTCACCTCGATCAAGTGCCAGATCAGCAACTCTTTGGGCTTGAAGGACTAAATTTGATGCCTCTGTTTTTTCAGACATCAACACGCGTTCAACACCAAGGTACCAACCAAAAGGATCGACCGCAGCAGGACCTGTCTCTCCTCTTCCCGTCACACCAGCTGGAGTCGTACCGCCACCGGAACCCGGTTGTGCAGCCCCCGTACCGGAAGAGGTGCCCCCGACTTCCCTGAGCAGTCTACCCGGTAATCTGGCAACATATTTGGTTAAATCTTTGGCTGCATCTGTAATTGCACCCGTTCCGGCGGCGCCGAGTGTCTCGGCCATTAGTTTGCCGCTTGATTTGAACCATGCGCCAAGAGCACTGCCCACGGCTCCTCCCGCAACACCACCGAGGGCTCCGAAAAGAACACCTAATATGATTTCTCTTGCGAGTTTTGCACGAGCGGTCCGGTCATCAAGGATGGATTTATGGGCTTCATATCCGTTTTTGTAATTCTGAGAAGCCTGAAGGAAGTAATCTCTGCCTGCAGAGTAGCGTGCAAGAATCAATGAATTGGCTGTGGAGCATTTGTCTTTGAACCCCCTTGGATCATTAACGATGTTGAGTTCAATATCATGACTAAACGCATTGTCTCTACCGGGAATGTATGCGTCTATGCTTGCAAATGAATTTCCGGCAGTCAACGCAGTAATAGTCACTTCCACTCTATTGGGTTCAACCCAAGTAGGTTCTCCAATATCGATACGGGCAGCACCCGATCCACCGGCAATATCAACAGCAAATGACATGCGTGAAAATTCGATACCCGCTGTTTGCGCATTATCAATATCTCCAAAAACTCCTGTCATCGTAATGGTATCCCCAACAAAAAGATTTGCATAACTTTGAGATCCAAAAGACGTACCTAACCCCACACCTTGCCCCCCACGGTCACCGCGAGACATTGATTCGATCCCCCAATCTACTAACGGGATCATTGTTGCAACACCGACCGGATCGGTATGGGTCGTTGTACTACTATCCTGATTCCCAACCTCTAACTCGGGAGTCATGTTTAAACTTGAAAATAACTTTTTAGCTTTCATTTTGAGGCTGGCGCGGGGTAACCCTTGAGGTGTGGCCCCCATATCTTCCACTTTCTCAGGATCAATAGATTGCCATCGCCAATTGAAGCGTGTATTGCTCGGGGCTTCTCGATGATTGGTTACGTTAACCTGAATATTGGAATCAGGATCATTGAGCAATACCAGTAAAATATCCGGATGTCTCGTAACTGTCGGGTCAAAAACCCTTTGAATCAAGCTGCGTGAAATGAAGCGTGTCGCGTGCGGTGTTATGGCTGAAGCGTCTCCCTTAAGGATTAAATCATCAGCTTTTATATGGGCGTTTGTCTTTCTATCAAGCTTATCGGTAATTCTTCCACGACCAGTTTGTTGAATGACATGTGTTAGTTCATGAGCAATCAAACGCCTCCCTGCATCGGTCCCCGGCAAATAGCCTCCATCCCGGAAAGCGATATGTTTACCGACAGTAAAAGCCCGGGCATTCAGATCCCGACTCGTTATATCGGCCACGTTATCTGTATGCACACGAACGCCTCCGAAATCTGCATGCATTCTCTGTTCAAAAAAGGTCCTGTCGGCTGTCGACATGGGCTGGCCGCCCCTTTTCATATTTGAAACGGTTTCCCCAATATCCGTAGAGGTATGGGATCTTATAGACGAGGACTCTTTTGCCTGAAGGGCCACCGTATGCTCTTCTTCCTCAGACATTATTAAGCGTTGGAGTAAGGGCGGAATACGCTTCGAGACTGGATTTCTGCGAATGGCCGAATCGTCCATTTGTAACACTTTTTCCGCCATTTGATCAGCCTCTAACTCGTATTTATCATCAGGAGCTCCCATCTCAAGGTCGGCCTGAATAAGTTTCTCCTCTTCCTTGAGAGGTTGTCTTTGGACAGTAGAAAGTTTTCGTTGTGGTGGTAAGGGATTCTCTTCTTCATCAATAGGAAGCCGGTGCTCAGGTGGACGGTGCGAAGACATTGCTACCCGTTTTAGAAAAAATGGAAGGGCTGTTTCCTGAACCTGACCTTCTAATGATTCTCTGGGTTTTATTTTCTCATGTGAAACAGAAACGCCGGGTTTTTTCTGATTTTTTTTTTGCGTATCGATTGTGATTTTCATCGTTGGTCTCTTTTATTAAATTAAGACGGTTCTTTCCTCTTGAATTGTCTCAACTCAGGAGCTAATTGTTTGCCAATTTTCCGGTATTCATCTGAAAGGGCGTAAATTACAGTTTCAAAAGAAATCCTTTCCTTCCGGCTTTTGGCCATCACCGCAGCCGTCAACACCACATTCCGGATATGGCCGCCGGAAAGCTCGCACTGCATAGCCAGTTGATTGATGTTGCCTTTGGAAAGGGTGTGAAATGATCCCAGATGATTAAGCCAGATGGCCCGGCGCTCTTTGGGCGTGGGCAGGGGGAAGTCAATGATCATGTCCAGCCTGCGGGTGAAGGCCGCGTCGAACCGGGCCTTGCTGTTGCTGGTGAGCAGCACTACTCCGGTGTAGGTTTCGATTCTCTGGAGCAGGTAGTTGGTTTGGGAGTTGGCGAACCGGTCATTGGCATCTTTGACATCGGTGCGTTTGCCGAACAGGGAGTCTGCTTCGTCAAACAAAAGGACCACGTCTTCCTGTTCCGACTGCCCCAGGAGTCGGGCCAGGTTTTTTTCGGTTTCCCCGATGTATTTACTGGTGATGGATGCCAGGTCCACCCGGTACAGGGGGGTGCTCAGTCGGTTGGCCAGCCAGCTTGCGGCCAACGTCTTGCCTGTACCTGACGGACCGGTAAACAGGGCTTTGACGCCCATTTCGTACCGGGCCTTGAGGGTGATGCCCAGATCGTTCACCAGCTGTTCGCGCAGGCGACACCGCTGCTCCAGCAAATCCAGCTGTCTTTGGGTCCGGGGCCGGACCACCAGGGTTTTGTCGGTGACTTGGGCTTTCACGGGTTGGGCCATAGCACTCAAGCCCCTGTTCTCCCGGAGCCAGGCTGCTTCCCGAATGTCCTCCATGCCAACAGCGTCTTTTTGGTGAATGATGCTTTGACGTTTGGCCAGACCCGCCAACTCAATGATCCGGTCCATACCGTGGATATGGTCGGATGCCAGTTGTTCGGATAATTCGGACCGGTTCAGATGTTTGTCCCAGAGGCTTTTGCGTTCCTCATGGGTCGGCAAAGGGATGGTCCAGCCGATGACCTGTCCGACATTGGATTCAAAGGCGCCTTCATGGCCGGCAAGCACCAGTACAGGGCCTTGATACCCCGTGATCTCCGGAAGGTTGATCTGATCCCCCGGCCCGCACTCATAACTCAAAATCGGTAAAAGGCTTTTTTGAATGCAGATGGTTCCCAACCCGGTAAAGGCCTTTTCCTGATTCTCAATCATTAAGGCCTTTTTCCCAAGAGTAACGGCAATATGACGGGCAGCCCTTGTTTTTTCCCGGATAGACGAAGACCGGATCACCAGGGCGTCTCTGGAGCCCTGGGCCAGGGACCGGGCCTGGAGGTCTGCCTGCCGGGCCAGGGAGTGCGGCAGTTCAAATCCGTCATCGTCACCTATGATTCGGGTACCGGGCCATGAAAAGCGGCCCCCTGCTACGTTCAATGCCACAGGTGTATGCAGGCGCACCGACTGCTCTGGCAGGGGAGCCGCTTCATTCAGCATCTGAAGAAGACCCAGCGCAACGGCTTTCCCATGGACGATGTTTGCCATGATATTTCCCATATTATTACCAGGGTATATTCCCGAATCCCGGATCAAAGCGGCCAGCAGGCTCAGCGTGGGCCGGGATCCGCCCATGGGTTGTTGAAGGTAAGCCATGCAACGGCCTGCCATGGGATCGGTTTCCACAAGATAACACAGGGTCAGGGCGATGATATCGGAACAAGCCGGTTGCGTCGTTCCCAGAAGCCCGATCAGGTTTTTTTCCCCGGCGTGGGAGTTTTGGATCATATCGTTTAAGTTCAACGGTCCATGGGGCCTGGGTGGAACGGCGTGCATCAGATAGGCGGCTTCGGGCTGACTGGGTTCCTTTTGCTGGTCCGGGGGCAGCATGCCTGCCAGCAACCCCATGACCCAGTTCCTGATATCCAGGGCAGGTAAATTGTCCCTTGGCGGGATGACATGTTGAATGTGAATGGTATTAGGCATGGTTAACTGTCTCCCCCAACATAATGAAATTGAAACACCCGTCCCAGCCACGGCACCCAGCCAGGGTTGATATCGAGTCCTGCCATACGCACACGGATATCCAGTTGGCTAAAAGGGAACGTCAGGTCCAGGTGGGTTTTTGTGGTTGCGATATACGCCGGGCGGCGAATTAAGTCCCTAAGTTCCATGGCGGCAGCATCACGGCAATACCGTTCCATGGCGGTCACCATGGTATCCACCAGTCGATCCAGGGACCAGTCTTGGGACACAACCGGACCCGGATTTATGTGATATCGGTCGAGCCAGGGCGCTACCCGGTATCGGTTTTTTCGACGCCAGACGCCAATCATCAGCGGGTTTTCGGAATCAAGGAGCAGGCCGTATCCATTAAAACCGTTGATTGTTGCCACACGGAAATTATCCTCTTCCGATGACGGCTTCGGCAGAATGCGCCGCCATTGCGGTGGTGCTGCAAATTCAGGAATTACGGTAGCAGGTTCCGGTTTTTCCCCGAGAAATGCAAGGGCCGGATCATCCGGTGGAATGGAAAAAAGCGTTGCGCATCGGAAAAGAATGTGCCGGGGAAGATCGAGATCGTTATACTCCGGAAATTTTTCCATTAACGTGTCCACCCCAATGCGCTTCATCAGGGGGATTATGAAAATTAATCCCGCATACTCGCTGGTCTCACCGGCAAATCCGCCCAGAAACGGCAAAATATCCCTTAAGACATGTTTTCTAAACGGTGTGGATTGACTATGTTCCGATTCCGGGGAAGGGGAACCCGAAGAATCGGAGGCCACTGTGTGACCGGGAGGACCGGGGGCCTGGGGATAGCCGTCAACCAAAATATGTTCAGGTGGCTGACGCGACTTTTCGTAAATGCTGTCGGTGTGTTGGGATATAGCCTTTCCGGCCCCATCCTGTTCCGATTTCGGCTCTGCCGTGGGTTTGTTCTTGTAGACAAACTCCGACTCAGCATAGTCGGTTGCGATTTGACCATGGGCATTTGTCTCTTGCATTGTCGCTTCTGATGGAATCCCACCGGATTGATTCAGCTTCCCTCGGATTTGTCTATGAACTTCAGGGCCTGCATCCTGGTGCGGATCACCCACGTTTCCCCGGTCCTTTTTAGTACCTTGGGTATCACGGGGATTGGCAGGGAGGTTGGAAACCGTCCCAAGCAAGCGGTTCAAGTGAACCGGATCTGCAGCTTGATTCATCCGGGCCAAAACCAGATAGGACGCAAGCGCAAACCTTGGATCAAAAATCGGCCAGAGACCGGCCGCCCCTGTGATTATCCCGCCTTCAAGAGAGGTCACTATCATCGGTTTTTTCGGGGGGATCATTGCCCTTTTTTCCGTTTCTTTCATGGGGTCAATGAGAACCGGTGAAAGGCCCAGATTGAAAAGGTAACGGGTAACATCCCGGGGATTGAATTTATCAAGGACGTCAAGAATCCGGCCGCTTTCCACCAGCGGTTCCAGCACAAAGCAGAGCCCCCGGATACCGGTTTCGTATTCGGAAACCCGGGAGACAATCACTTGATAGCTCTGTGGAACCGAAAAAGAAGGGTGCCATCCCTTTACGGCGGCTTTCCAATACCATGCCCGGGGCCGCTGGTTTTTTGCAAGAAGACGGATCAGGAACCGATAGGGGGACAGGTCGTCGGGAAACCAGACTGCGGGCGCGCCAATCAATTCTGGCGTGTCCTGGCTGAGCACCACGGGACTGATGTGACGGAACTGCTCGTCAATTCGATTGGCCAAAAAGCGGCTTGATACAGAGGATGAAAAATTACCCAGATCAAGTCGTTTGACAAACACCCGGCCATTGGGGGGAACTCCGGGAAACGACGCTGTCCGGAGGGCATCTTCAATAGCACATGTCATCCGGGACAGTATGGCGTTATCCCGGGTTCGGATTCGTAATTTTCGAACATGACAATCTGTCGACATGGCCGGTTCCCCTATTATTACTTCATGGATTTCAACATCCAATTCATCTGTGTCGCACTGGTTTCCGGAATAAATTTTATTTGGGCCCCTTGGTCAATGCTGAAATCAGGTTTGCCGTCCTTGGTTTGGGTGACCTTGATGCGGGCCGCACCGGCTCCGACATCTGCCACAATGCCTTGAACCACAACGGATTGTTGGGTCATGACCGTGGCGGTCATTCCAATTTTCACGATCCCCTGGTTCACGGCGACATCAATGACATCCCCCACCTTTCCGGCGGACGGCTCGTTCACATATCCCTTTATGATCGTGCTGACCGGTGCATGGCCGGCCAGGAGAATACAGACCCGGACCAGATCGTTCATGGTCTGGCGGGCCTGGGCAATGTCGGTGTCGACCTGGGAAAAAAGCCAGTCCACCATATTCTGCAGATCCTTGCGCAGGAAGATATCAATCTTGTCAAAAGAGGGCAGGGTCTCCAGTTTTTGCAAATCCACCGGTTTGTCGTAAATGCTGATCAGATTGGCCCACTGGAGCTTAATGACGGGTTCCATTCCGTCCACCAGATGGTACAGACAGACCGCCACATCCTCCAGGTTTTCCATGACGGTCGCCGCCCGGCGGGCCAGTTTGGAAAATCCTCTGCCTTTTTCGATCAAATCGGCCAGCGACACCTTGTTTTCGGCCTGATAAACTAAATCAAGCCAGGTCATGGTATTCAGTTTAACCGTATCCGGAACGACTTTTTCTTTGGCTACCACTTGTTTGACCTGCTGGTTGGCCGCTATAATTTTCCAGGCTGCCTGGCCAAACGCATGGGTGTTATACACCTTGTGGGAAACGGTTTGGGCCGGTGCCTGGGCCACAATCCGTGCGGTGCGTGCGGCTGCTTGTGTCATCAGTTCGGCCACGCCGGGAACCGTGTTGACCTGGCGGACCAGTCCTTTGGCCTCCGTGAGCCAGGTGATGGGAATTTCACGGAACACATCCAGCATGTCGTCCAGTTCGCCCACGGCCTCGTAATCCCTGGCCAGACAGGCTGGTACCGGATTAACGTATTCGGCAGCCAGGGGAATTGACGGCACATCCAGCCGGGTCTCCACCAGCCGGGGCCGGACAAAAATCAGGCTGGTCACATAGGTGGCCAGAATGGCCTGACGCTGTTCATTGACAGCCGTCAGGCGGGCCTGTTCTTCTTCATACAGGGATCTGGTTACGAGGGCATCATGGCGCAGCACCACCAGCTTGTCATCAATTTCTCCCAGTTTGTCTTTCCAGAGACGGGCATTGGTTTGTAAATTCAAAAGCACTGTACCGCATTGGTTTACCGCTTTTTTGTAATCCTTGAGTCTTTTTTCAATCAGGCGCATGGCATTGAGCCCGTGTTCCAGGGCCGTTACCCCGGTTGAAAAATAATTGGCCTCATCCCCGTCAGCAGGATCCGGATCGAACATGCCTTCCCGGATGTTTTTAGAAAGCAGCGGGTCCTTGACGGACCGCATGTTTTTTTTATTGTTTGCTGCAAGATTTGAAAAATAAGTTTGAAGTTTTTCCGAAGAAATAGCCGGTTTCTGGTCCGCCAGGTATTTTTTTTCGTCATCGGTCAAGGGAACCACATGAATGGATGCAAAATCTTCGGATAAGCGTGACCGGTTGTCCAGGATGACTTGTTCCGACTCGGTCAAACCTTTGATATATGCGTCATATTGACTGCGGGCAATGATAGCGGTCTTGCTGTCCGTTACACTGACCTCTTCATCAATTTCCAGGGGCACCTGGGCAAGCAGGTCAAAAATGGCTGACTTGGTGTTGACCGCGTTACTTTTAACCTCCATTGCCGGAGACTCGTATACCCTTTCAATCACAGGTTTGTCACGAACTGCCATTTTCTGGGGGATGATCACCGGTTGCTTATATTTAAACACCACCTCCGGCGTTGCGGCCGCGGCATAGTACAGATCTTTTTTGACCGAATAGATGGAGCCCGTTGTCTTTTGTGTTTCAGCCAGCATGGCAATGGTTTTGTTGGCATCCCCGTAACGGCTTGCCGTCACACTGGCCAGTGTTCGTGTGGCCGTCATCAACTCATCGGTGGAAATATCCTGGCCGCTTTCCCGTTTCTTGATGATCGACAGAGCATTATCGATTTTTTCATTTTCAGTGGTGCCGGACAACGCTTCAGGTGCCAGTTCTTCAGGGGTGATATCAAGCGTTTTTTCAGTGGTGATGGCCGAATTGAAATACTGTTCCACATCATCTAAGGTGGGGATGCTTTGCTGGTCTCCGACAATGCTTGCCATGGCCGGGGAGGTGGCCATTCTGGAGGCCTTGATGTTTCCTTTTAAAAGCCTTCGCAGGCGGTACATCTCGGTTTCAGACTTGACATAGCCGGAATTCAACAGGTCTTCGGTTTTGGTGATCTTCTCTTTTAAATCGGCAATGAAGTTTTCAAGCCCTTGAAATTCTTCCCGGAACCCCGGGGGATCGTCATTCGTTGGAACCAGGGGATTAAGCACCGACCCGGGAACGCCCGGTGCATTTTTTCGGATCCATGTACGCAGATTTGAAACCGCATTGACAGCCGCGCTCCCAAATTCCGTAAGTGTATCATCATGGTCCGGGAATACGGGAAATACAGTCTCATCCGGGATCGCGTCCGTATCCGCTCCGAATTCTGGAACCTGTGCCTGATCAATGCCTCCAATGACCCGGTTGGCCATGCCTCTGAGCCAGGTCCGGTTTGCGATCCACAGCCGGATTTCACCAATCAGCTTGCGCAGGGTTTCCAGAAAAACAGGATCCGGGGTTTCCGTTTTCAGCAGGTCCGGCTGGTACACGGACTGGGGAACGGGCACCAGCAGTTTGATTTTTTCGGGCATGTTTAAATCAAAAGGCACCAAGCCGGCTGAGGCGTTCATGGCAACTTCCAATTGTTCTTCGGGAATGGGTGAGGCTTCGATAATAAACTGGCTGGGGAAAAAATCCGACCGCATGTTATCAAAATTTAAGGCCTGTTTCGGCAACACACCCACCGGCGGCAGGGTCTCAAAAAGGGTATGAGCTGGGGGCAGTTCATCCGTGGTTTGCCTGATATCAGCTAAATGCCCCACGAATTGTTGGATGCGTGACTCCCACAGAAACGGCGTACCGTTCAGAGACAACAGGGGCCGGGTGGAAAGGGGCGCCCCGCCCTGGCGCACCACGGCCTGCTGATCAATGAACATGATTTGGCCGGTGTCTTCGGTAATGTAAGCCAGCCCCAGGGGGACGCCCACCTGTTCCCATGGAAACAGGGTGTCCGGATGGGCATATTCAAAGTCGAAAATTTGGTATACCAGCCGGTTCCGGAGCTGCGGGTCCTCAACTGGTGGAATGGATCCCAAAAGACCGGTAGGCCAGGGCATGAACACCATCCGGCATCCATCCACGATCTGCTCATCGTCAAAGGGATCCTGATTTTCATCCCACTGGCATTGATTCTCCGTGTCGCTGACGATTTCATCTAGGATTTCAATTGGTTGGAGCAGGAATATTCCGGCACCCCGGGGAGCATTTTCACTTTCCCACACAGCCACATTGTTCATAAAAATATCCGAGGTCTCCGGCAGGGTCACATCTTCGCCCCATGGGGTGATTCCCTGGCCGGCGGAAAGCCTCAACCATTGCTCGGTGTGATGGGTGCCCTCCTGATCGGCAAACTGCCGTTGGTAATGGGACAGGGTCAGCCCCTGGATCACCCCCCGGGACACGTGGCGGCCGGCCAGTTGAAGATGACGCAGATGGTGCTTGGTGTTGGAAATCAGGGTATCCGCGGTCAGCGCCCGTCCCGTATACAAATGGGGTCGGCTGTACCATTCCGAAGATACCCGGTTACTCAATACCGGTGACGTCCGGATGACCCGCTCGCCTTCAAAATGGTGTTCTGCGAAGGCTATTTTCATTATTCCGGCTCCTCTATTTTGCCTGATTCCAGTTCCTTTTTTTTGCTTAGAATGAACGCGGCAATCTCTTCCGGCGTATCCGTACCCGTCAGGCGGGTATGCAGGTCGTCGGCAAGTATCGCTGCCTCATTTGTTTCCAGTTTTTGGGCCAGGTCATCCAGTTCGGGTGCGCGCAGGGTTTTAGCCAGTTTTTTTCGCTGCTCGGTTTTCTCTTCATCGGTCCCCACAAAAAGCCGTTCATCCATCCTGTCCAGGCCTTTTCCCATCTCTTTGCCTGCAAACCGCGTACTCACCGAGGCGGCATGGCCTTCATCCAGTTTGTCCGTGTCGTTGAATTCGTTGAGGGCCGAGCGCATCAGCACTTCGGATTTAGTGAATTTGGGAATGGTCAAAAGTCTTACCATTTCCAGGTCCGCAGCCGCGCTTCCCCTGATTTTCAGGTTGGTGAATTTATTGTACAATCCAAGGTCTTTCTGGTACCGCCTCATGTCGGTTTCATCCTTGTGCTCGTTGGTCATTACATGCACGGCCGTACCGGTGATTTCATCCTTGTAGCTGACATGCCGCCTGCGTACGTACCAGACAAAGGGTTCTGAGGTCAGCAGGCGCTGCCATGCGCCCTGGCGTAACGTCTCTTCATCTTTCACAGTTGGTGTCTCAAAATCCGGGAGCTTGGTTTGGAAAAGATTCAGATACTCCCTGGGGGTGAACTTGGACCGCGCAGTTTTAACGGGGAAACGGATCGTGGCGGGAAGTTTTTTAATGGCCTTGGTTTCACTGTGGAAAACATGCCTGGGCACCGGCAGAAAAACCATAACAGACGTATTTTCCATAACAGTATCATCATCCAGGAGAATAGGCGGCAGCAGCAGGCTTTCTTCGATCAACAGACCCATTTCATCCTCCGGGATGATGGACATCTCCACATCCATGACATCGGGAAAATAGTATTGGGTCAATGTGGAAAGATCCACACAAGCCGCGGGCAGGCGTCCGGTCGACGGCAGGGACTGAAAATATTCCGTGGCGGAAAACCGCAGGTCGGCATTGGTTCCTTTGCGCTGGTCCACGATGTCCTGGATCATGGCGTCGTATTGCTTGAAATGGGAACTGCGGATCGATCTGGGGGTAAATCCGAATCCCAGAACGTCGCTGTGCACCGCCCCCATGTCCCGACGGACCATGTGGTTGTCCAGCCAGAGAAGCTTTCCCCGTCTCATTTCGATCATGGCCAGGGGAAGGGTGGTGCTGGGAATGCGATATTCGGTGGTCTGGGTGAATATCTGATGGGCCACTTCGGCCCGCCGGGCTTCGCTGGACCGGGCGGCCCCGGCAGGGTATGAAAAGGGAACCAGGGTTATGGCCGTGGCTTCAATAATGCTGCCGTCCCGCATCTGCCGCTGACCGTCCACATCCACCGGATAGGAGGCAGTGGGGTTGGCCGTAAACTCAAGGGGCCGCAGGGCGATGATGTAAATTCCGCTGCGGGAGCGGTCAGGCGGGGCCGGTTTCCGGCTCAGTCCCATTTTTACGTTCAACTCTTCTGCCAGGGCAATGTTGTGAAGGCTGATATCAACATCATTGGGCAGGAATACCCGTTCCCCGTCAAAGGTCATGCCGTGCCCCTGGGCGATGGTGATCCGGGTGGAATCGTTTTGTTTGACCATCAGCCCTTCGACCACCCCGGTTCCTGTGGCCACGGCCAGGTCGGCCTGCCGGGTCAGAAAATAACCGGATTCACGGTTCAGGTCTGCAGCCTTGAGAAATCGTCCGTCAAACCATCGGGGCCGGCTTCGCCTGCGGTCCACGAAGACAGACCCGCCATATTCGTATTTATCCAGGATGCTGATATGCTGTTTCATCCGGTCGATATTGTAATCTTTTAAGGCCATGGCTAAACTCCCCCTGTCGCTTTGATTAACCAGAACAATTCATCCGCACTGAGGCTCAGGACACGGATATCGTTTTGAATTCCTATGGATCCGGTTGTATTGTATGCCATGGGGCTGTCCGTGGCAGGCAGCCGGATCCGGGCCAGCATCACTTCTGTGCCGTTCTGCTCGGGGCTGTATTCATCGCCTACATTGATATTCCCGGCTGCCGAATTCCAGAATTCCGATTCCCGCCAACCTGCTTCCAGTTTGACCGTGCGTAATTCTTCCATGGCCGCCTCAAAATCCATGGGCCCCTCGCTCATCATTTCATAGGGCGCATATTGGCGGGGCTTTTCCGCTTCGGGCTGGGTGCGGATGACCAGGTCGAACCCCACCCCGTCCCTCAACCGTTCCGCAGTAAAGGCATCGGTGGCATCCACATTTCCCACGCCGAAACAGGGGGTTTTGCCCCGTTGGCAGGTGTCGAACTTGATAAACAGATCCGCCACCACGGCCTGGGAGACGCCGTCCGCCACACTACCGGCGTAGCTTTCCTCTAAAGCATCCTCGTTTTGGGACACAAACCAGTTTTGAACCCGGATGCAGTAAGGCACATGAAGTTCGATCAGCCGTCCCAGACGGTCCACGGCCAGGCCGGGCATAACACGTAGAACATGCGGTTCCGATTCGAGGGTGACTACATCCAGGCCGGCCACCGTGCCGAAGCCGTGGAGATAGGAAAGGGCCCGGCCCAGACGGCCCCTGAAATAGGTCTGTTCCGCTTTAAAATCGTTTTCGTCCAACAGCACGCCGTTGGTATAGTTCACCCGGTCGGGATAAAGCAGGTATTCCAAAGGATCTTCATATTTAGAAGCCATGTTGTTTCTCCTGTTAACTGTTTTTACGGTTCCAACCGCTCATCCAAAACCGGCAATTTTTGTATAAAATCATAGCGACCCAGGTAACTGTGGCCCACACGGGCGGTGCGGCGTTGGGGCGCCTCACTGGTGTAAGTATCCACACCCAATAAGGAATACATACCGATGATCAGGGGTTTGGTGGCCGGTATCACACGGAATTCAATGTGGGCCGGAATTTCTGCGGCCACGATACGGCGGATCAAACCCAAGGTTTCTTTGGCGGCCTGTTTGTGCACCAGTACCGTTAACCGGTTGCCCAGGCGGGCGTAAAAGTTGTCCACCACGTCCTGATCCCCATTGTTCCAGGGAATATCCACGCCGTACAAGGCCAGAAATTCCTTTTTTTCTTCTTGCCCCAGGATCAGGGTATCCCCCAAATAAGAGTTGGCATTGGGAATGTCCGCCATGAGCAGCGGGTCATTTTCAATGGAAAAATCCCGGCCCAGAATGGTGGCAAAGGTCCGCCTGAGTCGGAAATCCTCCAGCAGCACAAATTCTTCTTCAAGGCCTGTAACCAGTTCCAGGGTCCGGGCCAGGCCCTTGATGGTGCCGCGTTTGCGGTAAAGGGCCGTGGCCTCACGGATAAGCAAGCGTTTTCTTTCTTCGGGCAGATCATGCTTGTCGGACAAGGCGACCCACTGTCCCAGCCAGTCCAGGGCCTGGGCAGGGGCACAAACAGGATTCGTCAGCATATGGGATGCAGCCACCCGGTTTTCAATGTCGGTGAGCTCCCCTTCAAACAGGCAGAGAAACCGTTGTAAAAAATCAGACCCACTTGCCGCCCCTGTTTCTTGGGCCCTTTGCCGGACATCGGTTTCCCTGTACAATTCAGGCAGATATCGGTCCAGGTAGGAAAACCGGGGATAATAGATGCGAAGGGCCGCAATTTCCGGTGTGGCCTGGCCCCCGCCGGTCAGGGTCATGTCGACTTTAAGATACCGCCCTTTTAAAGACCGGATCTCATACCCGTACCGCTGGATGAGCACGCCAAATACACCGGCCGTACCGTTTTTTGGGGTATCGGTTAGAAGCCCTGGGAAAAAAGGGACTTCGGACGTATCGCTGATCCATGTCCCCCGGGGGCCGTCCCGTGGGCCGGGGGCGGCGCCGAAATAGTGATCAAACCCTTTAGGATCGTTTTCTAAATCCCCACGGTCTTCACTGGCAGAAACATGGACAATTACGCCCGTGCCTTTGGGAAGGTGTGCTTCCAGCAACAGCCGGTGCCACACCGTATGGGGTTCACCGCTGTCGATGATATGGGCTGCCGACACCGTTACTTGTGCCGGATAGGATGGAAAAGATAAAGGATAAAGGGGACGGATCAGAAAATGCCCCTGTTTGTCCGTGGACGGATAGTACACCGGCCGGGACAGCCCATTGCAGAGCCGGGCATTTTTTCGGCTGTTGTTTTTTCCCCAGTTCAGGGGATACCGATTCCCACTGACCCGGACCGGTTCATCGGGCGTTTGGGTCAAAAAAGGCACGGTAAACCCAAAGGCTTCTTTTTGGTCTTCGCACAAAACCGTCCATTCATTTTCCCGGATACTGCCGATGCTGAACGGCGCCGAAATCCCGTATAGATAAACGGGCGCACTGATCATTTCCCCGGCAATCAGGACTACTGCCGCAGGGGTATTCACTTCGGCTTCGGTTGGAAAAAGCAGTACCGCAGTTTGGCCTTCAGGGCTGGAGGCCATATCCACGGCCTCAAATCCCCCGGGTAGAACCAAGTCGGGTCGGTCAATCAGTTCCTGGGGCATGGGACCGTCGGCACAGGGCCGGGGCGTTTCAGGCGGATACATGGCCAAGGGCTGCTCCCGCATGGGTTTACCCACGATCTGCCAGAATGTATTGTGTTCACGATCCAACAAAAGGGCGCCGCCGGACGCCAGGGCCACAATCCGATCCGGCCGGCCGTCAGCCTGGGGAAACCGGGCCCGGGCCACATTGGTATCTTCAGCCGCTTCTTCATCTCCAAGAAATGCATTTTTTCCATCGTCCTTGGCCCCCTTAAGATTGATCATATAAACCGTGGCCACATTCGTTTCATCCCGGCTGATCACATAAAGCACCCCTTCGGGATTCATGGACATATCCACGACGCGTTCGGTTTCGGCAAAGTCAATTATCTCTATTGGATCAGGAAACACACCACCGCCCAGGATCACGTTGGGCATTTCATCCACATACGCCCAGGTGCCGTATGCATCCACCGTGGACGGGGGCTGATCGGAAAGCAATTTAGCCCGAATCCGGGCCTGAATTGGATTTTGGGGCATGAGTTCAAGCAGCCGGGTGCGTTTCATACGAAGCACCGGGTGGGCCTTTTTCCGGCACCACTCCACGGACCCTGTCGGATCTTTAAGAGCAAACTGCCCGGGTTCGGACAGCATCCAGAATTTTTGCCTATTTACATCAATCATTTACAAATCTCCGGCACCACCGGGATGGCGATTCTTTTTCCCGTGTCTGTTTGGTCCCATTCTCCAGGGCTGAAACCTTGCCTTCCTAATGCCTCATCCAGGTCGGTGACGGGGTCTTCGTCTTCAATGACCACCACGTCCAAAAGTTCGGGCAGCTGCCACGTCAAAAGGGACATCCGCTGTTCTGCACCGCCTTCCATCAACTCCCATTGTTTTCCACTGTTTTGCTTGAACAGGTTCACCCCCTCCACAGTGAGCACCCCGGATACCCGGGCCACCATCACGGCCAGTTCCTGGTTGTCAACCATGCGCCCCAGGGGCCAGCCGGTTTTAAGATGGCCGCCGGGAGACAAAGGCCAGAGAAATTCATACAAGGCGGTTTTTACGTTCTGAAATGTCTGCTGTCGGGGCACGCCCTCCCCAAGGGTCACGGATACGCCTAAACCCAAGGGGACATACTCGGCCCCAATCACGTACAGTTCCACCCCGATGGGCCGCCGCTCATCCACATGGTGGTGGACCCGGGCCAGGATATTTCGGTCCGGCCTGGGGTTGGGAGGACGGTGGTTCTCCCCTTTGGGAAGGACCATGACGCTCATTACCCCGACGATATCAAATAATTTTTGCTGGGGTTTAAATTGGGCAAGCACCTCCACCCGGCCCAGCTCGATACCGGGAGTCTGCGATGCGATAAGTTTGTAATCCTCCTGGGTCACGGCCCGGTCACAATGTTTCAACACGGACGGAATTCGTTTTTCCGCCTCATCCAGTGTTTCGGCATCCAGCCCCCCCTGGGTGGGAACCGCCTGGACCACGGACAGGTCAGGGTGGCTGACAGCCGTCAGATTGCCAGCGTCCATATTTCCTTTTATTCCCCCGCCGTACCGCATAAGTTCCAGTCTGATCCGGGAACCGGCCTCGGGAACAGCCCCCCGAAGGCCGTCTCCAAAGGTTATCGTCCCGGCTTCGCTGTCCAGTTCAAACACGTTGTCGGTCCGGCTGGCCATGTGAAGGGGCAGGGCGTGCCAATTTTTGTATCCCACCCCTTTTTCCTCAACCTGGAGCTTGAAACTCGATGCCTGCACCGATGTACCGGGCAAGGGCAGGGTCAAATCCGGTGTGCCGTCTGCCGTGGATAAAATTACGTTCCGGATGGTTTTGAACTGATCGATTTTCACGGCATTGATCCCCACCCAGTCCAGGGCCAGGCTTTCGCTTTTTTGGCGGGGGGTGAGCCGGATCCAGGTGACCAGCCGTTTGGCAATGGTCTCATCGTCGATCCGGGGGGGATGGTTGCCCGTACCGGCATAGATGTTTTCATCCACGTTATTTTCAGGCAGGCAAATCTGGGCGGAAGACGGCAGTTTTAACTGAACAATTCCCTGCTTAACAAACCCGTCGGTCGTATCATCGTATATTTCCAGGGGAAGATAGGGAATGGTGTAGGCCATATCATCGTCGTCATCCCGGCCGGCGGGCATGTCCCACTGCCAGAAATCGGCCATGGTCACGGCCTGTTGAACATATTGATCAAATTCGGGAATTTTCAGCCGGGGTTCAATGCCGATCTGGATCATCCTGAATCCCTGCTCATCCGGGTCCAGGGATTGCCTAACCCGGTCAACCCGGTTGGGATCTTCATCTGCAGCCAGCAGCGCAATCCACAAGGTTTGGTCGATGGTGTCCTTGACCACGTTGAGTCCTGAACCATTTTTATCCGGATCATGAAACATGGGCGTGGTAATGTATTGCTCACCATTGCCGGTCCCGATATCATAGACTTTTTCCAGTTCTTCTTTGATCGTTCCGATCACCTCTTCTTCCTGTTCCGATGGTCGCCGTTTGACAAACACCTTGCCGGAGAACGGCATGACCGAAATCTCTTGGGCGGTCTCAAAATCCACGCCGCCTTTGATCCGGGTGTATTGGGGAACCACCACAGGGGTGAACCGGTCTTTGTTGGTCACTTCAAGGGTCACCAGTCCTGTGGCGGCCAGTGCCGGCCGCATGGGAATGTTCAGCAGGCGCAAAAACTCAAGGCGCTGCCGTTCGGGCAGCAGGTTCACCCGATAAAGCAGGGTATCACCCAGCCATGCGAAAAGATCGATCAGGGTCATTCCCGGATCACCGACCTGGGGGTTGGTCCATTCAGGCGTGTGGGACGGTATCCGTGCCACCAGCTCTTTGACCAGGTCGTCGAAATTTCTGTCATCCAGTCGATATTTCGGAATAGGCATAATCAGCTTCCCAAATTCAATTTAACCGTTGTTGTTACCTGTTCTCGGGTCCGCCTGATTTTGTATGCAATCTCAATGCGAACCGCTTCCGGTGTTTCTTCGTCTTCCCATACCTCCACCCGGAGCACCACCATGCGATGCTCCCACCGGCCAAGGTCATTAAATACCGTTTCCTGGATCTGCCGCCGGGTTTCCAGGGTGTTGGGCAGATGTAAAAAATTTGATAATCCAGCACCGAACCGGGGACGCATCAACTGCTCGCCGGGCCGGGTCAGCAGGATGATGCGGATGGACTGCTTGATGCTGTCTTCCAGGGTGGGATAGGACAGCGTACCCTTGTCCGGAACTGGAAGCAGGGGCCACCCTAAGGGTGAGCCGGGAATGGTTTTGTTTTTTTTTATAGGTATTGTCTGTGTCATGATTTAATCCTTTGCCTTGAACCGGTCGATGTTTGGCAGGGGAAAACACATGAAAAACCAGGGCATCCATTTGAAAAATATATTGAGCAGCTTCACGATGATGGTTAAAAGAATCAGGGCGCACAAGGTCACAATGGGGATGGACAAAGAGCAGATCATCCCCAACGACGCCCCGCTTTTATCCCTGCAGGGTCCAGCCTTTCCCACATCGGGCAGATCCTTATGAAACGGCCAGGGCAGAACGGACAGGACCAGATCGGCCAGGGTTGTTTTTTGGGCTTTCTTAACTTTCCCGCACATCATGTCTGAAAACAGGACCATGGCGCTTTTTTTATATTTGCGCAAGCCGGCCGGAGAAATGTCAAAGGGCATCCGGATCCGGACCGGGCGGGCCGGGGCGTCAACATCGAAAAACGGTGCCATTTCAAGCTTGCACGTGGCAGGGCTGATCCGGGGTTGGAACAGATCCCCGCAATGGGGTCTTTCAAATACCAGCCGTACCACAAACCGGACGTCTTTGGTGTCCAGCAGGGGATCATGATTTAGAACATCGGAGTTGCTCCCACCGTTCAACGGCTTTTGGGCCCTGACCAGTTGATGGATATCCGTTGCCAGTGCATCCAGTTGAAGATGCAGATCCTCGGCATCTCCGGGTGGCTCCGGCAGTTCCGGGGAGAGGTTCGGAACCGGGTGGCTCTGGGAAAGGGTCAGTTCTGGATGGGGGTCGGCCAGGGGAAACAGAAAATCCGGCCATTCCTCATTCATTTTCGATTCGTCCCCCCCCACCTGAATACTTCGGTCATAGGGTGTGTCCACTGCCTCCAGATTTTCATTCCAGGCAAGAATTTCAACCAGGGCTTGGGATAATGCCGGAATAATTCGGATATTTCGGTGCCCCGTGTTGGGAAAAAACAAGACCTCCTGTTCTTCGCCACTGATCACCTTGGTTTTAAGGAATGTAACCCATTTCTGAATGGTTGCATCCGTGCCTGGGGGTTTTCCAAATACCTGCCTGACTGCCTCGGCATGGAGTTGCGGGCAATGGGTTTCCAGATCCGATGCAAATTGGATAAAGGGGTACCAATTTCCGGTTTTGGCCTGGCCAAAAACCGTTTGGAGCCAGGTATCGCTGAATGCTTCCACATCTATAAATTGTCCGGAATCCAGGTCGGCCGCCACATTTTCCGGATCAATGGTCGCGATTGTCTCTTCCACATGCGCTTCAAAAGTCCAATAAAAAACAAGCAGGGACCACAGAGATTTTTCCAGTCCGGCTGAATCCAGGCCGTCCATGTTGAGGGTTTGAACCACCTGGTGCTGGGTCGCCGGTAATTTTATTTTTTTCAGGCAATGGACCAGCTTGCCCAGATCCGTATGAAATCCAGGCACAATCCCTGACACTGCGGCCTCTTTGATCGCTGGAAAGCCACGTTCCAACGCGTTGGAAAAATCCGGAAAACTTTGTTTAGACCCGGATATCAATGACGAAAGAATCGACAGCAGGGCGGTACGGAACCCCGGCGTAAACCCCGGAACAGATATTACCCGGGTCTTGACTTTTTCGGCCTGGCTCTGGGCACCGTACAGCACCCAGGAAAGCTTGAGGTAAATTTCAAATTTCCAAAAATCCAGCAGTTTGTCCCACACCGTGAATAGGGAACCGTTTTGGGATTGGGTTTGGTAACCGCTGACCGCCAGGTTTTCAACGGCCAGGTCCAAGAACAGCCGGATATCCAGCCGGGTGTCGGTGAGGGTTTTTACCAGTTCTTCTTCACCGGCACTTAAAAGGGGCAGGGCAGTTAATAAATTGGTGTCCTTTTCTTTTTCGGCGATTTTTGCCCATACCCCGGGCAGATGATCAGAAAGAAACCGGGCAAAATCCAGAAGCACATACCAGGAACCGGTCTGGATTTCATCCCGGGCCTTTCGGATGTTCCGGATCAGATCCAGGTCAGGCTCGGGTATATTTAATCCAAAATTGGCGGATGGCAAACCCTGTTCGCTATTTACGCGTTTATCGGTTTCAGCCTGTTCGATCATGGCTTTCCAGGGTGCGATCACATCGGCGTACAAAATGTGTCTGTACAAGTCGGTACCGCCGTCGTCGGAGGGGACAGGACTTGCAATCAACGTATCCTGATCGCTGCCTGTGTAAGCTGGCGCATCCATCCATCCATCCCTTTGAGTGACGGGAATAAGACCGCCAAACACCTGCCTGAAACGGTCACACCGGTCCGGATAGGTGACCGGAAACAGGGGATGCTGTTCCTCGTTTGGCAGAATGCGCATCACAGCAATATTGTCGTCTCCATGGACGCCCAGTTTTTGCCAGGCCATGCCCGTGGACGTGGCCACAAAGCCGAATTCTTCGGTGACTTTTTTTTGATTTGTTTTCAGAGCCCGCACCACAAAGGTGGCCCGTTCCCGGGCGCTGGGGTCAACAGGGTAATCGGCAAGCCCCTTTTGCCCGGAAACAAGAGACCCGGTCACCACATAATATCGCTTGTGGGCCGGCTGAAATAGTTTGACTTCATCCGTGGAAGCCATATCAGGCAGGGCTGCGGGGGTTTTTATTCGCTGTTTTATCTGGTCGGTCCGCTTTTCCCGGGAATAATTTTGAACCAGCTGTTTGGTCGTATTGTAGCCTTTTGGCAGGAAAACCCCGGGCCGGGTGATTTCCACAGGTTTGGGGGTGGGCATGGGATTGCGCCAGGTTTCGGGCCGGGCCACCCACTCGGCCAAACGCCAGGGGGCGTGGGTCAGCATGGCGATCATTTCATCCATGAACAGGTCATTGGCAAACCGCAGAATTACCGGCCGGACCATCCCGTTCTGCCCGGATCCGGGCACGCGCATCCATGCGCTTTGTTCTCCCCAGATCGCAGAAGGGGCCATCCACAGGATGTTGTGTTGTTTCATCTGGGTTACCATATGTTTCCTGCTCCCGGTGTATAGGATGCACTGACCACGCTGTTGGTGATCACGGTCTGGGCCTGGACCACCCCACTAAATATGGACATGGGCGCGTCTACTTTGACCTGGGCCGCAGACACCGTCACCAGGGTGGCCTGTACTTTGACCTCCAGGGGGGTGTTTACCGTAACCCCCTGGGTGTTCACGGTTATCGTGGTGCCGGCCGTGCTGAATTCAATTTTTCCGCCCCCGGCGTCGGTAAGTTCCCCGCTGGTTCCGCCTGGCGTGGTGAATTTTATGGTGGCCTCGGCCGCTGTCTCTTCTTCAATTGCAATGCGGGTTCCGGCCTTGCCTACCAAGGTCCATCGGTCCACCGCGTTTCCACTGCCCCCCAGGGTTTCCGGCGCCTGATTATTGCCGTTCCATAAAGATCCCAGAATGACGGGATAGCGGCTGTCGCCGTTGATAAATGACACCACCACCTCGTCATCCACATCGGGAATGAAAAACGTACCCTTGTTACTGCCGGCGCAGGGCACAGCCACCCTGGCCCAAAGCGTTCCTTCCTGTTGTGTGGCGCTGGAATGAGACAGCAGACTGATCTGGACACGATTCAACTGTTCAGGATCGTTTACGGACGTGACTTTGGCCAGATGCAGATCCTGATTCAGGCCGGGCTTTTGTAGCGGTGCCAACATATTAATTATATTTATCCTCCCAGATAGGCACATTCGGCGTGGAATGTGGTTTTATATCCCGTTTCCAAATTAAAGTGATGCCGTACCCGGGTGACGAAATAGGTATTTTCGAACCGGGGTCCCACACCGGCAAGTGTCAGGTGGGTTCCCACCCGGATGGCCGGATTTCCTTGGGTTACGCCCTGGGCACAGACAAATTTTCGTGCCCGTTGTGAAAAACCGGCGTTAACCAGGGCCTGGGCCTCAATGTCGTCCGCAGCCCCGGTCCGGGACAAATGTTCACTGCGTTCTCCCAACGTCTGGGAAAGAAACTGCGCCCCGCTTCGTCCCTGTCCGGGACCGTAGTCCACGGACGTGTCGCTTTCCACGTTGATTTGTTCGCCGGCACCCACATCCCAGCCGGTAAAGGTGACCTTGTTGACCTGGTGGGCCAGATCCGCCATGATCCGGATACTCTCCAGCTGGCTGTTCATTTCCAGGCTCACTTCATTGCGTCGAACCTCGGATCGGGGGGCCACGGTCAGGACATCTTCGGCCATCCAAAGATCCCCGTCATGCCGGTCGATGAGCCGTCTTAGAAAAGCCAGGTCCGATTCGTTGAGTTGAAGTTGAGCATCCACCGGTTGGTCCATGCCCGTAATATCCGTTTGCACCCCCAGGTCCGATGCCGCAGACTCTATGATAGAACGTAAGGTGTCGGCTTCAAAGCGCCGGGTGCGCCGGGTCATCCTGGCCGTTTGAAGGAGATCTTCGGCCAAAACCATTAATCTGGGTTCACTGTCACCGCCCATCTGCATTTCCAGGGCTGTGATCGTTCCCCTGAACAATTCCACCGGATCATTGTTGTCTCCCCCCAGAACCCGTATGGATTTGCCCAGGGACAATAAATCATTGTCATCGTACTCAAAAGCCAGGTCATTGCCCCGTCCTTCCACGGTGGCGGAATTGAAAAAATTTAATTCCATGGCGGCCATGCCCTGATCCGTTTCAGACAGATCCATGCTTATCAAAAGGTTTTGGACCATATCATTAACCAAGCCTTCCACCTCGATAACCGGCCGGGCGATATAAATATCCATTTGGGATACCGGCGTTTCTTCGGTCATGATCAATCCGCCATTAGTCTTACCCGGCGATATTCAATCCGCCGGATCGTTTCTATTAACTTATGCTCTGACTCATTGCTTTCCTGTGACGGCTCGCCTTGGGGTGTCTCTTCCGGCGATCTATCATTATCGTCCGGCATGGCAATACTCGAGTCCACTTCATCAATGGTAATACCCATGATCAATCCTCAAAGGTTATGCCTGGTTCAATATCGGCTGACACACCCACATCCGCAGACATACTTGCCTCGGCCTTCGCACTGAACCCGCCGTCAAGTCCTGCGGACATGTTGGCGTCCAGCTGGAAATCTGTATCAAAATGGCTTTCAAGATCAAATGAGACCCCGGCCCCCATAGACGCGTTCACCGATTGCTTCAGGTTCCCAAACTGTGCCGCGGTTTCGCTGTTTGCCTTAAGACTGATGCCGGCTTGGGCGTTCAATGACACATTGGCCCGGGCAGACGCCTGCAGGTTGGGCAGCACCAGTTCATTGACTTCGGGTAGACGCATGTTCTCAATGCCGTTTGCCGCTGCCACGGCCCGGGCTGCCGTTGAATTGCCTGCGGCCATAGAATTTCCCGATGCCACCGTATCCGTAACACTGGTATTGGAACCGGTCCGGTTTACCGGTGAATTGCCGGAAGGGGTTCCCGACCGGGTTGCCGGATCATTGGTGCCCGGTGTGACGTCCCCGGCCGTATTATTGGCGGGATTTACACTGGTGTTGGGGTCAAAATTGCGCTGCTGCTGGGTCATGGACAAGGTAACAACGGCCCGCAGGGGCACGCCTTCCGAAGAAAAAAAGTCCAGCTTTTCCCGGTATGAGTCAATATATCCCTCAAACCAGATGGTGCCCCATTGAAAAATTACGATGGACGGAATCTTTCGGTTCCGGTTGTTCCGCCGGGGACGCTGTTGTGCCGGATCCATCATCCGGCCCAGCAGGTTGGTCCGGGTGCGGACATCCGCACCGTCCCGGGTGGTATCGAAAATCAGCGCCATGCTGAGCTTGGCCGTTGTTTCTGTGACGGAAACCTGGGCTGGCTGGTTTCTGCGCCCTTTTTGCACACTGTTGGTAAAGGTGATGTCCAGGGATTCAGGATTGAAATGCACCGTTACCTTATTGTCCCGTTGTTCATTATCGGAAAGGGTCTGACCGTTTTCATCGGTTTTGGGCATGAAAACAGCCGTGGTCTGTAATTCCTCTCGCGGTCTGGGATGTGTATCCGGCATATTTCACTCTCCGGTTTCTTGTTCTAAATTGTCTTTATGAATCAATCCCTCATGTACAAAATGCAACTCCTCAATAGCTGCCTGGGTAAAGGTGGAATTAAAATCGGCCGTTTTAAACTTGGTCGGCAATGCATTCAACATTTCCCAGGCCATGACCGGCTTTTTTTCTCCGTTGACATCAAAATCAAACAAGGTGACTTCAGCCTTCAGGCGATACGCATAGGCGCCCTTGGCCACCAGTTCGAACCATTTCCACAAATCCCGGTTCCGGGTGACGCCCCGCTTCAGGATGACGGTGGAAAAGCTGACCCGTCCGGCCCGCTGGATTTCACCATAATTACGTCCACCGGCCTTGATGGCCTTAGGCTCCATGGTGGCTTCCAGACCGCTGCATTCGGAAAATGCCCCGCCGCACAGCAGACGCTCTCCACTGGCGCCGGGATGATCAGCAGACACGGTAAACCGTACTTCAAACCGGAATACCGGCAGCGGATAATCCAGGATGGTTCCCCTGTTTTCCCCCTGGCCGCTCATCCGGATTCTCCCCCGAACAATACGGCCCGGTCCCGCTCCATCAGGATATCCACGGCAATGGCTTCAATGGGTACAGCCGGCTGTAAAGAGACGTTGGCAATAAGGCGGCCGTTGTCAATATCGTTTTGGGTCATGGTGGAACGGCCGCAGGCCACAGAATAGGCGTCATTGGCCGACTTTCCCCGAAGCCCGTTCTTCAGGTAGATTCGGTGAAGCAGGTCGGTCAGGCTGCTTTTAATGGATCGCCAGACCCGTTCGGAACCCGGTTCAAACACATAATCCAGCCCGATGCGGTGGGCGGCCCGCTGGATCAGAATCATGATCCGGCGCACGGCCCCGTACCGGTAGTTGCCGTGAAGCACAGCCGTGACATCGGACTGAAGACGAATCCCGTCCGGAACAAAATCAAACCAGGATACCTGATCGGCAAAGCTAAGCCCCGTTGTCAGGCGTGAGCCATAGGCATCAATATTCCGGGGTGAGAGATCATAGGCGGTTTCCACATAGGACCCGGCCACGCTTCGAAATGCGCCGATTCTCCCGGATTGGGCAGCCAGAATACCCAAAAGTATGCCTTCCGGGGGTTCCAGGGCATCGGGCAGATTTCCGGAGCGATCGGTTTTCAGCCAGGGGAAACACAGCTGAAGGTGTTTGTAGTCGGTTTCGTTATGTTCCGCTTCAGCCAACAGATTGTCCGCAACAAAATCTTCAAATTCCTTTAGAATATTATTGACCGGAATGGGCAGACCGGCAACCAGCTGAACCGTGGGGTTATGGGCTGATAAAAAGGTCAGGATATGTTTCACCACCCGTTTCCACACGGCAAAGGCCGTGGCCGTATACTCGGGCAGTTTCTCATATTCGGCATAAAACCAGTCCGGTTCGGCTTCGGATTCGCTGCAGGGCACAAACACTTCTGTCTTTTCCACGACTTGCTTTTCAGGGGTTTCACCGGCCGGATTTCCCAGGACATCCACAAGATCCGGAAAACAGACATAGGTCACATCGGAAAGGCCGGCCAGATGGGACACCCCATACCAGTCATCAACCGGTGACGCCCCGTGGGGGATGGCGGGAAACCAAATATGAAGCCACTCCTTTTGGGTGAATATTTCCATATCCCCTATAGCCGCGTCGGATTTTTCTTTTCCCCAAATCAGGGTATAGAGCTGCCTGGCTTTTTCTATGTCCGGGGCATGGTAGGGCAACGGTGACCCCATGCAGATGAAATAACACTTTCGGCCGCCCTGGCGGAAAAATGCCTTGATGGCTGCCCCGGCGTAATGGGGCAGATAATGGGCCTCAACCTGGACGGCTTCAAATCCCAGGCGATTTTCACCAAATATGGCCAAAAATGCATCCCAGGATTCCAGGGGCACCGGGGTATTTCGGATTACCCCGGGTTCCGTATCCAGCCGTTGGATCTTATCCCTGTCCCACCCATACCCGTTCAGCCATTGTTTCAAGGTGTTGGAGAACAACGGTGTCCGGGCAAGGGGGGCAAAGCCGATAAAGCAGGCCACGTCCATCCTGTCCTGGGCTGCCTGCCGGATCGGGGGCAGGTTATTGAAGGTGATACCGCGCATGCTGTTTATCCTTCAGCGTAGCGGATGCCTTCGGCGGAAAGCACCAGCTCCTCCATGGCCACATCCGATCCGCCTTTGGCATTCAGGCTGGGACCGGTGTATTTGATGGGCACGGAATTTTGGAGGGTCCAGCGCATGACTGTGTTCTGGTTGGTCTCGTCCATCATGGTGATGGTCACGTTCCGTTGGGCGGTCCAGCCTTCCCTGCGGGTCAGGTTTATCCAGTCCCACAGATCCTGGGATTTGATGATGCCCCGTTTCAAGGTCACGTCGCTGACCTTGCTGATATTGGGAATTTTACGGACCTGGTTTTCCGGATCATTTCCGTTTCTGTATTCCGCCATGGTGATTTCCGCGCCTAACCCGGTCACTTCGGAAAAGCCCGCTGAAATATCCTGCCCGTTGAATTCGACCAGAAAATTAAACGCGCTGTACGGTGATGTTCGTTGATTTGACATGATTGATTCTCCTTACGGTCTTTGTTACGCATCCGCGGTTTTCTGGCCAATTCTGAAAATAACAAATTCCGCCGGTTTCACAGCGGCGACACCGATTTCACAAATCAAACGTCCGTTGTCCAGATCCGCCTGGGTCATGGTGGAACGGTCGCACCGGACAAAATAAGCCTGCTCCGGGGTGCCCCCCAGCAGGGCGCCGCTGTGCCATTCGTTATACAAAAAGGCGGATACGGTGTCGGTGATGTTGGTCCAGAGGCGCGGGGCATTGGGCTCAAAAACAGCCCATTGGGTGGAGCGGTCAATGGAGTGTTCCAGATAGATGAAATACCGACGGATGTTCACGTATTTCCATTCCGGATCAGAGGTGGCGGTCCGTGCGCCCCAGACTCTGTTACCGCGCCCGAAAAAGAACCGCAGACAGTTGATGCCTTCGGGGTTGAGCATTTCCTGCTGGGCATGGTTGATCTCCCGCTCAAACCGGATGGCCCCCCGGACGATTTCATTGGCAGGGGCTTTCCATACGCCGCGGTTCACATCGGTCCGGGCGTAAATACCGGTAATAAATCCCGAGGGTGGTACGTTGATTTCCTTGTAGACCTGGTTGTTTCCCGGTTTCCACAGGGGGTTGGCCACCGTGACCCAGGGGTAGTACAAGGCAGCATAGGAACTGTCGATACGGCTCCTTGCTTCCCGGGCGTCCTGGGGCGTTTGATTTGACGGGGTGTCCAGAACCGCAATGCAGTACCTGTCCCGTTCCGCATGGGAAATCAGGGCCTGCTGAATGGATGTATAAAGGGTCATTTCCGAATGGCCGGGCGCTGCGATAATGGCGATGTCGTCCAGGGCCTCGAACACTTCCAGGGCTTCGGCATAGGCCACGGAATGATCGGTCCGGCTTTCGGTTGCCGTGTTCACCGTCGGTTCAAGCCCATCGTTTCCGTTTCCAATGGAAATGGTATTGGAATTTTGGGTTCCGAACAGGGCATTGAAAAGATCAAAGGCGGTTCTGCCGTTGGAAACCTTAAAATAATAAGGGTTTGCCAGGGCTTCGGATTTGGTGGCGGTATTTTCAGGCAGTACGTTGGAAACGAAATTGGGGTGATTTGAGTCAAATCCCAGGTCCTCATAAATTAAGCGGCTCCCGTCTTCATCCTCGATCTCAAGGGTCCATGTGATCAGTTCATAAAGTCTGTTTTCATCCGGTTCACCCAGGTCTGCATTTGTGCTGTCCTGCCAGACATTGCCGTTTTGTTTAAGAAAATAGGTATAGGTTACCCCGTCCCGGCCCTCTGCCGGTATTCCGGCAAGCCCCATGGCTGTCCTTGCCGGGGAATCGGTAATGCTCAGGGTATTGCCGGCGCCTACGGCCGTTGTGGAAAGACGCATGTTTCCCGTATCGGCCATGGTGGTTGCACGGACTAAGATTCCGGCCCGGGTCAAGGCGCTGTTGATTTCTTCCACGGTCACGGCATTGATATCATCCACATTCCCCGTGCCGTTGGCCGTGCCCGCTTCCAGATTGAGAAGAGGCAGTGCTTCAATGGTAATTTCAGCATTTTCTCCCCTTTCGTCGGTGCGGATGGACAGCCGGTTGCCATCAACGCCGATCTTGACATAATCAATTTCAAGATTCAGGAAAGCTGCCAGCTCAGCCGGTGTTTGATCATCTCCCTGGGGCAGGGTGATCACCTCATCGAAAAGGGTTCCGCCGGGTCCCACCTGGACTCTGAAACTTGTATCGGCCGGCACATTAATGGTTGCGGCCAGATCGGCTGTGGACGCGACTTGGGCCGGTTCTTTTTCATCGGTAAGCGTCACGTTTTGGGCAGCGCCTCCGTTAACGGTGATGCTCAACTGATTATCGTTGGTCAGTGCAAAGGGTGGGTTTACGGTCCCGTCTATCCGTCCGGGAAGGGCGGCCTGGGTCTCGGTGCTGTCGGCCACCCGGAGCAGGGTTCCCACATTGGCCTTGTCCAGGGGAACCGCACCGAATACACGCTTGGCATTGAGATAAACCTTGGCGGTCCCGTCATATCCGCTGCCGGCATTACGGGACTGGATGCGCGCCACATTTCCTCCAATATCGCGATGGGAGAATCCCGGCACCGGCACATTCGCCACTTCCATGGGAACATAGGTGCGGGAAATATAAAGCCGTCTCCCCCCATTGTCAAAAAACGCGCGCACCGCATGGGTCATGTGATTTGTAAATGAACTTGCATTAAAGTTCAGGTCGGTAAAACCGCCGTACACCCGCTGATATTCCCCGAAACTGGTGATCAGTTCCGGCGTGACATTATAGGGCCCTTTGCGTGTTGGCCCCACAAAGCCGCAGGTGCTCGTACCAACGCCTTCAATGGATTTGGATCTGAAACTGACCTCTTCAACATACACACCAGGTGCTAGGTATTCAGGCATGATGCATTCTCCCTCCTTAAATTTAAGGGCCTTGGCCCTAATCTTGTGTTAAGTCTATAAATAATCTTATGGATTGAGTCTTTCCGGTTTTAAGTTTCAAGTCCAATTCATTTATGAGCTCTGCATCCATTTCGCTTCTAAAGTGCTTCTGCAAATCCTCAATATTTTGTTTCAATTTTTCCGGATCAACCGGCCACGGTGCATTAGTGGCCACAACGACCGTCAGTTTGACCGGCGTTTCCATTTCAACCACCGAACCCGAAGCCAGGTCATCCTCATTATCAGACCCAAGGTCTTCATCATCAAGTTCCGGGTCCTCTTCACGGGCAAAATCACTGACAGGAATACCGGGAACAATGATAACGGCTTCTCCCCTTTTATCACTCATCCCGCCGGCAATGATTTCATCTGAGGCGTTTGAAATTCGTAACAATGCGCCCTGCACCGGGGTTGGGTTCTCGATATTGATATCCGCCAGATCAAACACCGAAGCGCGGATAATGCTCCAATTGGGGTTTAAATCGCAGGTTGGTGAAGAAAACAACGGGACCTGAATGGGTTTAAAAATATGATCATCTTCTTCCCGATCAGGGTTTAGGGGCAGGGACAACTGAAGCGAACGGGTCAGATATTTGCCCAGGGGGTCCCGGATCGTCACATTGAATTTTTGTGAACCGATATCCGGTTCGTTTGGATTTGATGCATCTGGAGGGCTTTCAAATGCCGTTAAATGGGACTCAAGACCCCGGGCATGGGAAATTACATAAAGGTGGGAACGGTTGGGAAAAAATTTTAAACCGTCCGCAAAAACAGTCATAGCTCTTCCCACCGGGGTTTTGGTGGCATTGTCCACTAGCCGCAAGGCTCCCAGAGCGCGGCGGTCAATTGTCTCTTTAACTTTAATCCGTCTCATCTTCATCCGTGACCTCTCCATGGGAAAAACGCCTGGCTATAACCGGCGGGCTATCTTCGATTACATCCGGATCAATGTGGATTACACGAACCATATAGGGCAGTGAAAGTCTGTAAGTGGGGGTTAATGCATCCCATAACCGCATCAAGTCTTCATTTTTCATTTCAACGGGAAGCACCGACACCTGATCCCCTGGGGCCCAGTTGCCTGAATCCGAGAGCATTGAATTGTCAAGAATCGGATGTTGATGGAGCTGTGACATGACCCAGGCCGTAATGGAGTGTTCCGCCAGGGCCGAATCCGCCCAGATAATCATCAGGTAATATAGGGAAAGCGACAAAGGATAAAGGGAATTGCCAGGTTGGGGCTGTTGACGCTGATGTTCATCAATTTCTACCCGGTAAAGGTAAAGGGTCACTGCCGTTCCCATATCCTGGTTTTCAGCCAGATCCGAACTTGAAATCAGCCTGAATTCGCAGGGATGATCGCTCCGCAAAGGATTCGGATACGTATTTCGCAGGAAATTGATCAACGAGTCGCCGACCGAATGAATTGCCCAAAAATTTGCCATGATTTCTATCTCAATAATTAATGAGTTACATTCACGGGTTACTTATTTGACCAGTAGATAAAAACCGGTCATTCGTATTATCCAATTTTTTAAGACGGGCAGATGGTTCACCAATTTGCTCGAGATTTAAAAAGCAACTTGAGATCAGATTTTTTTCTGTAGAGGCTCTTTTTCTTTAGTCTTCAGTGAACCTGCCCATATAATATAAATAATTGTTTTTTTGTCAACGTATTTCTTAAAATCATTTCAGAATCAACCGATGGGATTGCCCGGGGATGATGCCCTGGAACCGTTCATAAAAGAGGCCCTGGATAAAAATATTATTGAAAACGGCTATATTGACCTGGTTTCCGAGATGCAGCCTTATCTTCTGGGGTACTTTTCCGTGGATCAGATTGCCTTGACCAAAAAATACGGGTTTATCGGACTTGCAATCGATACCGGCGGCGCTCTGATTCACAAGGACAAATCAGTGCCGGACTTTCCGGATTCTGGATCAGAACGGTTTATGGGTTGATTGTCATTTTTGCCGTATCCACTTATGCGCTTATCCAGAAAAAGAAAAGCAGCTTCTTATATTAGGACCGCAGATTTTTTAAAGTGAACGATATTACTCGCTCTTTGACTTCAAATCCCCACTGAGGACTTCATCAATATAGAAATGGCCTAATGTGAAAATTGAATTTTGTTTCATTCTACTAGGGCATGACATATTCTGACTTGGCAAGATCAAGGAAGAGGTGATATTATTAGAGTAAGAAGTCTGAATTTCAGATCGTCAAATTGGCCGACAGTATTTTATAAAACTGAATTGAAGGGGGTTGGATTTGGACCAGAATAAAATAGAAGCGATACAGGGCAATTCAAAATTTAAATCATATCTTTGTCCTTATTGCCAAAAATTTTTGATGAAGGGGGACGTAAGACGGTTAAAAATGACATGTCCACACTGTCAGAGGTTGATTGATGCTGATGAAGATGAACTTTTAAGCATAAATAATTCTGACGAAAAACAGATAAGATGAGAAGGTAGGATATGATGCATCCCTGACAGCCTATGGATACTACAACGACTTGGTAATCGAAGCCCCCGGTCATTCCCTGGCGCGGAGTTATAAAGAATTTTAAAACTATGAAATAATCCAGGCTGTTGGTAGTTCTTTCATATGGCAGCCACGGGCTGACCTGGCCTATCAACACCCAGGCTCAGCCCACAACGAAACAAGATAGTAATTCAACAACTTAGGCCCAAGTTCAAAATACAACCTTCCATATGGTTTGCCTTTTCATCCGTCTTCTTCGTTGTGTCAATGGGTACATATGTTCAATATGCTCCCATTGCCACGCCTTGAATACGAACGAAAATTCTAAACCATATTTTGGAATGTTTTATTCCGATCATGGGCCTTATTGAGACTTTCATATAACAGCCATGGGCTGACTTGGTCTATCAATACTGAGGTTCAACCCACAACAAAGCATGAAAGTAATTCAGCAACTTATTGGAACTTTCATATAAAAAAGTTCATGCACAGGGCAATGTTAACAGGAATGATGCCGATGCGTTGACCAAGGGTGGGCGGATTTTTACAGCGGCTGACGTTCACCCACCCATGTTCCTCATGAAGTCTGAAAATTTTCGCTTCAAGATATTCACACACATATCCCATTTCAAGGTTTCTACCTGCGAGCAACTGTTTGGCAGAAAGGGCTTTGGCACCTGCATCAATGATCACCTATCCTTCAATGCTATCTGAGATAACAGTGGCCACAATCCGGGCCGCACATTCTAAAATTTCGCAGTGGTTAAATTTAAACTCAAAATAGTCGTTGATATACATGGTACCCACCCGGATTTCGTTGACATGATCGTGTGCCTGGCTGCCATATCTGCAACGCAACACATATTGTCTGTTGTTTCCATGATCAGCGCTTCTGTTTAATCTATTAGCTTACCGGAAAATTTGAACATTTGAATAAGTTTTTATACAATATTCTACTTTACTTCGCTTTTTTATTTTCTTATACCTTATTTTTATTGTTAAAAATTTAAAATATAGGAGGAAACATTGAAAAAAATTACGTGTTGCCTGGCGGCTGTCATTGCAATGACCATGGTTTTTTCTTCATCTGCGTTCTGTAAAAGAGAGACCGTCATTAAAATCGGCATCAATGCGCCTTTGACCGGTGATATCCCAAAGGTTGGAGAAGGAACAAAATATGCCGCGCAAATGTGGCTGTCAGACATTGAAAAGGCCGGTGGACTTGAAGTCGGCGGCCAGAAGTATAAGGTCGAACTGGTTATTGAAGACAATGAATCCAAAGCGGAATCTGCGGTAAAAGCCAACACCAAAATGATCAGCCAGGATGATGTTCTGGCCATTGTCGGCCCCCAGTCTTCCAAACAGGCTGTGCCGGCCGGTGAAGTGGCCAACAAATACAAAACCGTCATGATCAGCCCCTGGTCCACCAACCCGGACACCACCATGGATCGCCCCTTTGTATTCCGCGGCTGTTTCCTGGATCCTTTCCAGGGTCCCGTTGTGGCCAATTTTATTACCGATGAGTTCGGTTTCACCAAGGCTGCGGTGCTTTATGATGTGGCCTCTGACTATCCCAAAGGGCTTGCTGAAGTGTTCAAGGATGCGTGGGAAAATAAACACGGTGCAGGCTCCATTGTTGCCTTTGAAAGCTTTACCACTAAAGACACGGATTTTTCTTCCCAGCTGACCAAAATTATACAATCCGGTGCCCAGGTGCTTTTTACCCCGCAGTACTATAATGAAGTACCTCTGATTGTTAAACAGGCCCAAGAGCTTGGATGGAAAGGACCCGTCGTGGGTTCCGACTCCTGGGGGTCTGCCGAGACCGTTGAGCTGTGCGGCGAAGCCTGCTACGGCCAGTTTTTTTCTTCCCACTATGCAGCCGCCGGTGCCAAGGGCGCAACCAAGGACTTCATTGATCGTTACAATGAAAAATACGGTTATATTCCCGATGATGTGGCAGCCCTGACCTGGGATGCCCTTCGTCTGGCCCAGCAGGCCATTCAGGATGCCGGAAAATTGACCGGCAGAATTGATAAAGACCGCCAGGCTGTCCGGGATGCCCTTGCAAAAATTACAAATTTTGCAGGTATCACCGGGAACATGACCTTCACCGAAGAGGGCGACCCGGTCAAATGTGCGGTTATCGTAAAAATAAACGATAAGGGTGAATACGAGTTCTACAAGTCCGTATGTCCTTAATGGACGGACGGATCACTCGTTAATACGTTTTTAAGTTAGATAAAGTGACTGCCGCAACATGAAATGCGGCAGTTGTTTTTTGGATCTAATTCCATTGTTTTAACAGGAACTGCTGCATGGAATCGTTTACTGATTTGATACCGTTTTTTATTCAGAACTTTATCAATGCACTCCAGCGAGGAAGTTTTTACGCCGTTATCTCCATCGGGTACTCCATGGTCTACGGCGTTCTGATGCTTTTTAACTTTGCCCATGGTGATATCTTCATGGTGGGCACCTATATCGGTTTTGGTATTGCGACGCTTTTTCTATCGTTGTTTGCAGGCATTTTACCGGGGCCTGTCATCTTTGTGGGCACCGTTGTGGTGACCATGTTTTTAGCCTCTTGGATCGGGGTGTTTGTGGAAGTGGCGGGCTATCGTCCTTTGCGCCAGGCGCCCCGGGCCTCTGCCGCCATCACGGGCCTTATGATCGGCATTATTTTTGAAACCGGTATTTTGATTCTTTTAGGTGCCAAGCGCTTAAGCTTTCCGCCGCTCATCGAATCGGTCTCCTACAATGTGGGCGGGGTCTATTTTACAAATATCAAGGTGATGATCATCATCATCAGCTTGTTGCTCATGCTGGCGTTGCACACCTTTATCCAGAAAACCAAATGGGGAATGGCCATGCGGGCCATGTCCTATGATTTTCTTGCCGTACCCCTCATGGGGGTCTCCATCAACATCATGGCTCCTTTAACCTTTGCCATTGGTGCCGGATTGGCTGCGGTGGCCGGCATTCTTTACGGCCAGGCATATCCTATCCTGGACCCGTACATGGGGGTGCTGATTGGCTGGAAAGCCTTTGTTGCGGCAATTCTCGGCGGGCGCGGCTCCATTAAGGGCGCAGCATTGGCCGGTTATCTTCTAGGGTTTATTGAAATATTTGTTGCTACCATATTTCCGTCCACCCTGAGGGATCTGATTGCCTATTCCATTATCCTTTTGATACTGACCTTCAGGCCAAGGGGATTTTTCGGCATGGAGCACAGCACCAAACTTCGGCTGTGATTATTTATCTCTTTACCCGTTTTCAGAAAGAAACGTTGCCATGAAGATTGTACAATCAATAAAAAAATTCCTATCGAACATACCCATGGCAGGCTGGCTTTTAGGGATGCTGGTCGCTGTGTTGATTGAGTATTTCTGGGGATACGACTATATTTCCTACTACCTGGGCCTGCCCAAGATTCCGGTGCTGTTCGGCGCCATTATCATGCTCAAAGATCCGACTATGATCCCCGGCGCCCTGGCCTATGACCTGGTTGTTTATGTCCTGCCGGTCTGCATTGTGGGAAAAGCGTCTGCTTTTTTTACCAACCCGCTGGCAGCTGCCATGGAGAAGCTGCCATTATGGATCTCCGTGCTGATCCATTTATGTTGTTTTTACGGTATTTTGTCTCTTTGGGCAGGAATAAACGACTATCGCGTGCTTGTGGTGAAACTGACGCTGATATCCATTATTTTGACCATCAGCATCAACGTCATCAACGGCTACCAGGGTGAATTTTCCTGTTCCCATCCAGGGTTTATGGCCGTGGGGGCCTATGTCTCGTCCGTGATTACCCTGTTTTTATTTGCCAATGACAAAATTTTTGGCGCTGCCGTGCTGCCGCCTTCCCTGGGGCCGTGGCTTTTCCCCTTTGCTTTGATCATGGGCGGGATCGCCGCTTCCGTTGCATCGCTTTTAGTGGCCATACCCTCATTCAGGACCCGGGGGGATTACCTGGCCATCATCTCTCTGGCCTTCATGTTCATCGTCAAAAGTGCGGTGGAAAATATCAATGTCATCGGCGGTGCCCGGGGCATGGGCGGCCAGCCCGATCTTGCCCCGCTTTATGTGATCTTTATCTGGACCATGCTGTGCATCTGGGTGATTCATAATTTTGTCACCTCTATCATGGGAAAGGCCCTTAATGCCGTGCGCGATGACGAGGCCGCTTCCGAGTCCATGACCGTGAAAACCCGGAAAACCAAGATGACAGCCTTCATGTTCGGCGCATTCTGGGCAGGTATAGCCGGTGGACTTTTTGCCCATGTGCTGACCTATATAAACCCGGGCATGTTCAGCATCAACCGGCTGGCAGAAATTCTTGCCATGGTCTATTTTGGCGGCCTGAACTCCATTGTGGGCTCCATTGTGGGCGCCGTCTCCATCAATATTTTGGGCGAAGCCCTGCGGCCCCTGGAGCTGTTCAAGTGGATCATTATTCCGCTGATACTGATTTTTGTTATGATTTTCAGGCCATACGGCTTGATCTCTTTTAGGGAAATCAACGCCGGAAAACTTCTTGCGGCCAGAAAGAACAAATAAGGAAAATACCATGACGCCTTTACTCCATGTAGATAAAATGACCCACTATTTCGGTGGGTTGCGGGCGGTTCACAATTATAACCTTTCGGTTGGACCAAATCAGATTGTCGGATTGATCGGCCCCAACGGGGCTGGCAAAACAACCGTTTTCAACCTGATTACAGGGGTCTATACCCCCACCGAAGGCCGTATTACCCTTGAAAATGAAAATATTGTGGGGTTGGAAACCAATGAAATTGCAGCCAAGGGACTTGGTAGAACATTTCAGAACCTGGCCCTGTGGCGGCACATGAATGTACTCGACCATATTAAAATGGCCCATTATTCCCAGTTGTCCTATAGCCTTTTCGATTCGTTTTTTAATACCGGCAGATGCCGAAGACAGGAAGCCAAAGTCGAAGAGAATGCTTACCGGCTTCTGGAACTTTTTGATATTAAGCAACACGCCGATCAGTTGGTGACAAGCCTTCCCTACGGAGCCCAGCGGCGGGTGGAGATGGCCCGGGCCATGGCCACCAATCCCAAGGTTCTTTTCCTGGATGAACCCACCGCAGGCATGACCCCTGACGAGCTGATCCAGATGATCAAAATTATCAGGCAGGTACACCAGGATTTCGGGGTGGCTATTTTTCTGATTGAACATCGCATGAAATTTGTGATGGAGCTTTGTCAGCATATCCAGACCCTGGTGTTTGGCGAAGTGATTGCCCAAGGCCCCCCCGAAGAGATCCAGAACAACCCTAAAGTGATTGAAGCCTATCTGGGCAAGGAGGATTTGACCTGATGCAGCTGAATGTTAAAAATCTTAAGGTGTCCTACGGCAATATCAAGGCGCTTCACGGGCTGGACTTCAGCATTGATGCCGGTGAAATCGTCACAATTATCGGGGCCAACGGGGCGGGCAAAAGCACCACCCTTCGCGCCATCTCCCGGATGGTTCCCAGTGAGTCGGGCTCCGTCATTGAATTTGAGGGAAAAGATGTCCTGTCCTATACCACAGACAAGGTGGTCACCCGGCTTGGCATCTCCCATGTGCCCGAAGGCCGAAGAATTTTCGGCAACCTTACAGTAACGGAAAACTTGACGCTGGCCTGTTTTGCCAGAAAAGATACCGAGCAGATTGAAACGGATAAAAAGTGGGTGTTTGATCTTTTCCCCCGCCTTGAAGAGCGAAAGAATCAGATTTCCGGCACCCTGTCCGGCGGAGAGCAGCAGATGCTTGCCGTGGGCAGGGGGTACCTGAGCGGCAGAAAAATCATGATTCTGGATGAGCCCTCCATGGGGCTTGCGCCTTTGCTTATGCTTGAGATGTTTGATGCATTAAAAGAGATCAACAGGCATGGCACCACCATCCTTTTGGTTGAACAGAACGCCCGATTAGCCCTCAAGTTTGCCCAGAGAGGTTATGTAATTGAACATGGCAAACTTGTGCTTGAAGGCCCGGCTGATAAGCTGCTTGACGATCCGGAGGTGAAAAAAGCGTACCTGGGGGCGTAAGTTTTAATCAGCCTGTTTTCATGGATAACGAGATCCGTTTTCTGGGGATATCTACCTCAAGAACGCGCACCTGTACCTGCTGACGTACTTTGACAACCTCATTGGGATCCTTGACAAATCGGTCCGCAAGCTGGCTGATGTGAACAAGACCGTCCTGGTGTACCCCGATATCCACAAAAGCGCCAAATGCGGTGACATTAGTCACAATGCCGGGAACAACCATGTCAGGCACCAGGTCTTTCATTTCATGGATATCTTTGTCAAAGGAAAAGGCCTGGAAGGGCTGTCTCGGGTCCCGTCCCGGGGCTGCCAGCTCGGCAACGATGTCCTTGAGCGTGGGAAGGCCTGTGGTCGCCGTTACATAGGGCGTAAGGTCTATACTTTGCACCGGCGCTTTTGCCGTCATCATCTCTTCCACTCGACAGCCGATATCGTTGGCCATCTGTTTGACCACGGGATAGGATTCGGGATGAATACCGCTGCGGTCCAGGGGATTTTTTCCGTTTTGGATTCTTAAAAATCCTGCGGCCTGTTCAAATGCTTTTTTGCCCAGGCGGGGCACCTTGAGAAAATCGGTTCGGGATGCAAATGCGCCATTTTCATCCCGATATTTGACCATGTTGGCGGCAATGCCGGCGTTCAGGCCGGATACCCGGGACAAAAGCTGCTTTGATGCGGTGTTGGCCTCCACGCCCACCTGGTTGACGCAGGAAACCACCACATCGTCCAGGGCGGCTTGAAGCATGGTCTGGTCCACATCGTGCTGGTATTGTCCCACTCCGATGGATTTAGGTTCCACCTTGACAAGCTCTGCCAAGGGGTCCATGAGGCGTCTGCCGATTGATACCGCGCCCCTGACCGTGATGTCGTGGTCCGGGAATTCTTCCCTGGCTGTTTGGGAGGCTGAGTAAATGGATGCCCCGCTTTCGTCTACCATGATCACATCCACATCTTCGGGCAGTGTCAGTTCCTTGATAAAGCTTTCGGTCTCCCTGCCTGCCGTGCCGTTGCCCACGGCGATGGCGCGGATTTCGTATCGAGAGACAAGTTTGGGGATGAGCTGTGCAGCGGATGATTTTCCGTTTGGGGTATGGGGATGGATGACATCATGGTGAACCAGCTTTCCCGTGGCATCCAGGCAAGCGATTTTGCATCCGGTGCGGAACCCCGGATCAACCGCCAGCACAGGCCTGCCACCAAGGGGAGGGGAGAGGAGCACCTGGCGTAAATTGTCTGAGAAAACCGCCACTGCCTTTTCATCGGCCTTTTGTTTGAGAATTCGCAAGGCCTCATTTTCAATGGATTTGGACAACAGGCGTTTGTATGCGTCTTCGGCGGCGGCAAGGATCTGCTCCCGGCTTTGGGGGTTAACCGTTCTATTACCCGGGTAAATTCTCTGGATGATATCCAACGCTTTTTTTTCATCGGGCAGGACATGAACACGCAAAACTTTTTCGGCGGCTCCCCTGAGCATGGCAAGTATGCGGTGGGACGGCGCTTTAAATGCCGGCTCCTCCCAGTCAAAATAGTCCTTGAACTTGGCTCCGTCGTTTACTTTGCCCTTGATTACCGTTGTATTGATCATGGCTGTTTTGATGAACAGATCCCTGACCCCTGATCGGATGGATGCATCGTCGTTAATAATTTCGGCAATGATATCCCTGGCTCCGGCCAACGCATCTTCGAGGCTTGCCACATCGGGGCCGATGAATCCGGTTGCCTCCTTTTGAAGGTCGATACCGGTTTTAGGGTCCAGAATCATCAGGGCCAGGGGCTCCAGACCCTTTTCCCGGGCAATTGTGGCGCGGGTCCGCCTTTTGGGGCGATACTTTTCATACACATCCTCCAGTCGGGTCATGGAGTCTGCATTTTCAATGAGTTGGCTCAGCTCTTTGGTATAAAGCTGCCTTTCTTCTAAAGATTTGATAATAGCCTGTTTCCTGGCTGCCAGCTCTTTTAAAGCCTTTGCCCTGTCCCGGATATCGGATATCGCCACCTCGTCCAGGCTGCCTGTGCGCTCTTTTCGGTATCTTGCGATAAAAGGCACTGTGGAACCCTGGTCCAGTAGATCCAGAACTGCTGTCACCTGGTTTTCTTTCAGGCCGGTGTTCCGGCTGATCATCATTTTAATATTCATGCCGTTTTATTACAGCGGGCCAGGGCAAAAAGTCAATGGTTTCGACACCTGGTGAGTGCCCGGGTATTACTTTTCTTACGTTTAAGACCTTAAGGAAGGCTCCCTGATATTTTCAAAGAATGCAAGAAGTGCTTTGTCGGTTATCTGGCTGGATGTTGAGCTGGCAAGGGTCGGTTTGTCGGCAGCAGAATATTTTTTTAGCCGGATGGCGCCGGTGGGCAAGGTCCGTGAGGCGCTTCTTCTTTTTTGCAACAGCCCCCCCCTGTTCAATTCCCTATTGGCTCAGTTTTAAATGACCATTTTGGACTCAATTTAACATGACCATCAACACCTTGACGACCATTGGTTCCAGGCGTATATTTGCCCGCGCGTAGATGTTTGAATAGAATTTGATCGTATTCAAAAAAGGCCGGAACAGACAATGTTTTTTTTTACCGCTGCCATGATAATTTTATTGACAGGATCGCTTCTTTTGCCGTTCAGCGGCAGGGGCCACCTGGCTAATATCGCAGGCCCCCTGTTTGCCCTCACCGGTGCCGTTCTGGCACTCGCCGCAGGCGTTGATGCCATCTGCACCGGTGGCTTTGATTTCATATCTCCCTGGAACTACCAACTGGGCGGGTTTCATCTAAAACTGGACCCCCTGTCCGGCTACTTTACCATGGTCATTGCCATGGTTTGCGGACTGTCCGCCCTTTATGGCAGAGATTACCTCAAGCCCTATGCCAATGAAAAACACCTGGGCGTTTCCTGGTCCATGTTTTTGCTGCTGTTTGCCAGCATGTTGCTGGTCATCACCGCATGGAACGGGGTACTCTTTCTGGTGGCATGGGAAATCATGTCCCTCTCTTCTTTTTTCCTGGTAATTTTTGAATCCCATCGCCCCGGGGTATTGGCTGCCGGATGGACCTATCTTGTGGCCACGCATCTGGGAACCGCCTTTCTAATGGTGATGTTCCTACTGCTGGGACAAAACCACTCCTATGATTTCAATGTCATTCAAGCCTCCGGCCCCATGGCTACCTTTTTATTTGTCTTGGCCGTCGTCGGATTTGGCACCAAAGCAGGTTTTCTACCCTTTCATGTCTGGCTGCCAGAAGCCCATCCGGCGGCCCCGTCCCATGTATCTGCGGTGATGAGCGCCGCCATGATTAAAACCGGGATCTACGGTATTCTTCGCATTTCCATACTCATGGGACCCTTCCAGGCTTCCTGGGGATGGATATTGATTATAGTGGGAGCGCTCACCGGCATTTTCGGTGTGCTGTCAGCCTTGTCCCAACAGGATTTAAAACGTCTTCTGGCTTACTCCAGTGTGGAAAACATCGGTATCATCGCCATTGGACTGGGCTTAGGATTCCTGGGATTTGCCACACAACATCCGGTCATTGGTCTTCTGGGAATCGCCGGGGGCATGCTCCATGTCCTGAATCATGCCCTGTTCAAAAGCCTGCTGTTTTTCGGAGCCGGCGCTGTCAGACATGCCACCCACACCCTGGAAATGGAAAAGATGGGGGGGCTCATGAAAGGGATGCCCATAACAGGCACCACCTTTGTCATTGGCGCTGCCGCCATTTGTGCCCTGCCCCCCTTAAACGGGTTTATCAGTGAATTTTTGATTTATTTCGGCTCGTTTTCTTCCCTTTACGGCAGCAAAGGCACCTTCAGTGTGCTGGCCGCAGTGACCGTGATCATTGCCCTGGCCCTCATCGGCGGACTGGCCCTGGCCTGTTTCACCAAAGCGGCCGGGATTGTCTTTTCAGGGGAGCCCCGGACCCGGGAAGCGGCAAAGGCAAAGGAATCCGGTGTGTTCATGCCAATATCCATGGGAATACTGGTGGCCCTTTGCGTATATATCGGCCTTTTCAGTCCCCAGGTCATTGGTTTTCTGGGGCCGGTGTTTGATACCACCGTTGCCGGTCACCCCCTGGGTGATGCAAGTCTTGCCCCGGCAGTTGTGTCCCTTACCATGGTCAGCCGGGTGGGGGCGGGACTTATTGCGCTGATAGTTTTTCTGGGCCTTGTGAAACGCAGATGGATGCAGCATAAAATTGTGGAGAAAAGCACCACCTGGGGCTGCGGGTATGCCACACCCACGGCAAAAATTCAGTACACGGCCTCGTCCTTTGCCGATCCCATTGTATCGATGTTTGATACAACCCTTTATCCAGTGAAAAATCTCAAAACGGACCCAGGCCTTTTTCCCACAGCCTTTTCTTATGAATCCCGGTCAAAGGATATTTTCATGCACCATGTCTACCGTCCGCTGTTTTCCGTTATTAAATCGGCGGCACTGGGACTGCACTGGCTACAGCGGGGATACAACCAACTTTATGTCCTCTACATTGTTTTAACACTTCTGGCATTATTGTTCTGGATACTCTGGATTTAAGAAAGAGGATGTGATGAGATTCACCATTTTTTTCCATGTGATTGCAGCGTTTATTTTATCTCCCATGATTCCGGGCATTATTAATAAAGTTAAAGCCTTTTTTGCCGGAAGAAAAGGCAAACCCGTTCTGCAGATGTATTATGATTTGGCAAAACTTGTGCAAAAGGGGGCCGTTTACAGCCGAACCACCACATGGATTTTTCAGATATCCCCCCTGGTCACTGCCGCTGTGGGCATCATCGGGGTCATGCTGGTACCCTTGGGAAACACACCGGGACTGCTGGCTTTTTCCGGGGATTATATCCTTCTGGTGTATCTGTTTGGTGTGTCCAGATTTTTTACGGTACTTGCGGCTCTGGACACAGGATCGCCCTTTGAGGGCATGGGGGCCAGCCGGGAAGTCCAATTTGCATTGCTGGCGGAACCCGCCCTGCTCCTGGGGCTGTGCGCATTGAGCGCCCTGAGCGGAGAAACCTCCATGAACACCATGGTCATCTCGCTCCAGGCGGGTACCCGACCGGTGCTGGCCTGTGCCATCTTTATTGTCCTTCTGGCTGAAAATGCAAGAATCCCCTTTGATGATCCCACCACCCATCTGGAACTGACCATGGTCCATGAAGTGATGATTTTAGACCACAGCGGACCGGACCTTGCCCTCATCGAATATGGATCAGCCCTGAAATTATGGGCATATGGCTCACTGACGGCCAGCCTGATTGTCCCCCAGGGGATTTTGAGTCCCTGGGCTTCCCTGGGTGCCGGATTTGTGGCCCTGCTATTCGTCACCGTGACGGTGGGAGTCATCGAATCCATCATGGCCCGTCTGAGACTGATCCGGATTCCCCAGCTTTTGGTGGGTGCCACCATTCTGTCACTCATCAGCTTGATTCTCATCATAAGGTAAAAAAATGAACAGCATTTTTAACTTCCTGGTTATTCTTCTGATTTTGCTTAATTTCCGGCTCATCAGCTCAAGCCGCCTGATGCCCTGCATTCACGTACTGGTGATACAGGCGCTGATACTTTCCGGTGTGGCCTGGATGACCCATCAGGGTCACATGTCTTTACATCTTTATTTCATGCTGGTCGTGAATGTATTTCTAAAAGCCGCCGTGCTGCCCTGGATGCTCACCCGGGTGGTTCAAAAAAACATCATTTCAAGGGAGCTGGACCCCTTGGTGGGGTACTCCCCCTCCCTGATTATCGGAGTGGTGCTGCTGGGTATCAGCGTGATGATTTCCCGGCCCCTTTCCCTTTCCCACACCCTGATTGAAGATCTTTTCCTGCCGGTATCCCTGTTCACCCTGTTTTCCGGACTGTTCATGATCATTGCCCGCAAAAAGGCCATTACCCAGGTGTTGGGATATATGGTCATGGAAAACGGGATTTATACTTTTGGGGTGGCCATGGCCATTCATGAACCCCTTATTGTGGAATTAAGTGTGCTGCTGGATGTATTTGTGGCCGTGCTCATCATGGGGGTGGCCATCTTTCATATCAGCCGGGAATTCAATCACATTGACACGGACCGCCTGAGTGTCCTGAGGGATCTGTAATGATCTGGGCACTTCTAATCCTTCCGGCAAGTCTTGGCCTTTTTTGTCTTTTATCCCGCAGCAGCAACCTGTGCCGGTATCTTCTGGTGATCAGCGCCTTGTGTCATTCGACCATGGTACTTATCCTGGCCTGCCACCGGGAACAGACAATTTCATCACAGTGGATCGGACTCGACGATGCCGGTCTCCTTTTCCTTGCTATTACCAGTCTGTTGTTTTTAGGGGCCGCTGTTTATACCTTTGGATACCTTAAAGCAGAAGGAGACAGCCCCATAAAGGACATAGAGGAGCATTTTTTCTTTAAAAACAGCCACAACGCTGTGTTTGTGGGCTGCATGCTCTTTTTTCTTGCCACCATGACCCTTGTGACGGTGAGCCGTCATCTGGGCCTGATGTGGGTGGCCATCGAAGCCACCACTCTGTCCAGTGCGCCGCTGATCTATTACCACCGCCATCACAGAAGCCTTGAAGCCGTATGGAAATATATCCTGATCTGTTCCGTGGGTATTGCCCTTGCCATGCTGGGAAACTTCTTTATTGTGGTGGCCGGAACCCACATTGAAGGGGCTGGGCCCCTCTTGGCCCTGGACGATTTAATCGGCCATGCCTCAAGTCTTAATCCCACCTGGATGAAGGCCGCCTTTGTTTTGTGCCTTGTGGGATATGGTACAAAAATGGGCCTGGCCCCCATGCACAACTGGCTGCCCGATGCCCACAGCGAAGCCCCCTCTTCCATATCCGCCCTGTTATCCGGAGCCCTTTTAAACTGCGCGTTCCTGGTGCTTTTGAGAATTCATACGGTGATGATCACCGCCGGACTGGGGGACACCAGTCGCATGCTTTTTGTCCTGCTGGGCCTTATTTCCCTTGGCTTTGCCGCCGTGTTCATCATCGGCCAAAAAGACTTCAAGCGCATGCTGGCCTACTCCAGTGTGGAGCACATGGGCATCATTGCCCTGGGGCTTGGCATCGGGGGCATGGGCATCACCGGCAGCTTGTTCCATGCCGTCAATCATTCTCTGATCAAGGGCATGCTGTTCATGACTGCGGGCAATATCATGGCGGCCTATCAGACAAAAACTATTGCAGACGTCAAAGGCCTTATGTACACCCGTCCCTTCACCGCCATGCTGTGGCTTGCCGGTGCCATGGCCATTGTGGGCATGCCCCCCTTTGGCATATTTTTAAGTGAACTGACCATTCTTGGTGCCATGTTGGACACTGGACGTTTTTTCGTGGCCGGGGCCTATCTGCTGGCATTGGGGATTATTTTTGCGGCCCTCACCGCCAAGGTGCTGCCCATGATATTTTCCCCGCCCACCGACCCGTTGCAGACTACGCCTGATGAAAATAATGCAAAAAAATTATCGCTTAAAAAGGAACCGGTGTGGTCCATTGCTCCCCTGGCCTTTTTTGGTTTCCTTTCTTTTGTGCTGGGCATCTACATGCCGCCGTGGCTTTCCGGACTTCTGGACGGGGTCTCCCGGTCCCTTGGAGGACAATAATGATTTCTGAAGAAAAAAACGGGGAACGCCTGTCAGGGGACGTCGTCAAGTTGCAGGATCTTCCGCTTCTGGGTATTGAAGACTTTCGCTCCCGGGTCCTGGATGGGGTGAAGCAAGGGGGGCGAATCAGCTCTTTTTCCGGCATTTCATCCGATGATGCAGGTACAAAAATACTGGTGGTCCTGGCCCATGATGAAACCGGCACCCTGGAAACCTTCACCACCCGGGTGACAAAGGCCTATGAGAACCTGACCACAGCCTGTCCCCAGGCCCATCTGTTTGAACGTGAACTCCATGAACAATGGGGAATCATGCCCACGGGCCACCCCTGGCTTAAACCGGTGCGCTTCCCCCTGGACAAAAAAAAATCTATTAAAAACCAACCCGTGATGGGGTTGACAGACTTTTTTACCATGCAGGGAAACCAGGTCCATGAAGTGGCCGTAGGACCGGTGCATGCTGGCATCATAGAGCCCGGACATTTCAGATTTCAATGCCATGGCGAAACGGTTTATCACCTGGAAATCAGCCTGGGATATCAGCACCGGGGGGTTGAACAGGCCCTTAAGAGGGGGCCGGATTTACGCACGATTCATTATTTTGAAACCCTTGCCGGAGACACCACAATCGGTCATACCACGGCCGGCTGCACTGTTATTGAAGCCCTGGCCGGTATTGATGTCCCCCAAAGGGGCCAGATGATCCGGGGAATTGCAGCAGAGCTGGAACGTATGGCCAACCACATCGGGGACTTGGGTGCCATTGCAGGGGATGCGGGCTTTCTACCCACTATGAGTTATTGCGGCCGCATCCGGGGGGACGTCCTGAACCTCACGGCCCTGATCTGCGGCAACCGGTTTGGCAGGGGGCTTGTCATTCCCGGGGGAACCTTCTGGGATATAACCATGGATCTGATACCGGTAATACAAACACGCCTGAATGACATAGAAAAGGATGCCACAGGTGCCATGGATCTGATGTTCAACACCCCGTCGGTGCTGGCCCGGCTTGAACAAACCGGAAAAATTGAGGAAGAGATGGCCCGCACCATCGGATTTGTGGGGCCTGCGGCCCGGGCATCGGGTCTGTCCCGGGATGTGCGCGCCTGCCACCCCTATGGCATCTACCACACACTGCCAATTAACGTCATGGTGGAAACCTTTGGGGACTGTTTTGCAAGGGCCCATGTCCGGTGGCGGGAAATCCAGGAAAGTCTGGCATTGATCCGCACCTGGCTTGAATCCCTTCCTCCGGGACCCGTTTCCCACCCCTGGGAGGGAGGGCTTTGCCCTGGAACAACCACCACCGTTCTGACAGAAGGTTGGCGGGGTGAAATATGTCATACGGCGGCTACGGACAGCCAGGGGAAATTCTTATTTTACAAGATTGTAGATCCGTCATTCCATAACTGGTTGGGAGTTGCCATGGCCCTGCGGAACCAGCAGATTAGTGATTTTCCCTTGTGCAACAAGAGTTTTAACCTTTCCTACTGCGGTCATGACCTGTAAATCAATGGCCCCGTTTGGGGACTTGTTTTTAATTTTGGCCACATAGGACGCTTCATGGGGGTGTCAAATCTGCCCGCACACGGTGACTGAAAACGGGATCACGCCATTGGCCCACCAATTATGATGGCTGGCCGATGTTATGAGCAAGCCCAAAAAGGATAAAGGAACCCACACACATGTTAGAGATACTCAAAACCCGACTCCAGCAAAAATACCGTACCATATCCTGGCCCCAGGGCCCGGCCCCGGCTCTTCCGGAACGATTTGCCGGTGTGCCGGTGATCCGGGGAAACTGCGCAAAGGACTGTACTGCATGCACAGCGGTATGTCCCACAGGCGCCATCGTAATGCCGGATCGGAAAGATCAGTCCCTGGTGCCACCTGTTCTTGATCTTGGAAAATGTCTATTCTGCCGAAAATGTGAAACCGTCTGCCCCAGGGGAGTCATCTTTTTTTCCAACGCATACCACATGGCTGCGGTGAACAGGACAGATCTCCTGATTCACGAAAACATGCCCCAGCCCCGTGATATCCCAGTGCCCGGACATCATCGGATGTTCAAACGCTCTTTCAAGCTGCGCCAGGTGTGTGCCGGTGGATGCAATGCCTGTGAGGCAGATACCAATGTGCTTACCACCATCGGCTGGGACCTGTCCCGGTTCGGCATTGACTTTGTGGCCTCCCCCCGGCATGCCGACGGCCTTCTGATAACCGGTCCGGTGACCCGGAACATGAAATTGGCCCTGGAAAAAACTTATGCGGCCGTACCCCATCCCAAAGTGGTCATTGTCACCGGGGCCTGTGCCATTTCTGGCGGCCCTTATATGGATCACGACGAGCAGTACAACGGGGTTGATGACATCCTGCCCGTGGATCTTTATATTCCGGGCTGCCCACCCCATCCCATGACCATACTGGATGCTTTGCTTTTTTTTACCGGTAACCTCTGATAGGGTATCCTTGATTTATCCCAAAAATTTTCGATCTGTACGAGTGGCACTAAATGGGGTTTGGGCAGTAACGGAACAGAAAACCGGGTTAAGCAATAAAACTCATATTTTTGCGTCCCTTGCTCTCACAGTCGCCCCCTGCGAATAATGGCCACCAACAGCCAGACACCCAAAACAGCAGCAGCAAGGAATCCGGCAATGCCGATGACCGAGACCCCGAGAATCATAGGAGGGATCCGGGAGTTGAGTACAATGGCCGAGCCCAGGATCAGGGAAGCAATAATAATGGCAAAGGAGATTCGATTGGATGTCTGATCCTGGACCCTCATCAACCGTTCCAGGCCTTCTATTTTGATGGAAACCTTTATTTTGCCCTGTTTTATCTGTGTGATAATCTGGCTTGTATCCGATGGCAGGGTCTGCAAAAGGGCAAAGATATCCATGGCTATGCTGGTGAACTCCCTGGAAAGGCGCGGTATTGAATACTTGCGCAAGCCAGCCGCCCTGATATAGGGCCGGGCATGGCCAAGCATGTCAAACTGTGGATCCAACGTGCGTGCCACCCCCTCAATACTGATAAACGCCTTTATCATTAAAAACAGGTCCGGCGGGATTCTCAACCCGTGCCGGGCACAAAGCTCAAGAAACTGGTGGATCATACGGCTGGCATTGATTTCTTCAAGCTTTCTGGACAAGTATATGGCACAAAATTGTGAAATATCCTTTTCCAGGGCTGCCATATTGACCGATTCTTCAGGCTCGGTCAGACGGCATAGCAAACGGGCTGTCTTCTGGGTATTTTTTGAGGCAAGCCCCTGGAGTAAATCAATGAATAACTCCCGGGTGGTCGAATTCACAAATCCGGTCATTCCGAAATCAATCATGCAGATGTGTTGGTTTTCCAGGATAAAAATATTGCCCGGATGGGGATCAGCATGGAAGAAGCCAAACTCAAATACCTGGCGCATGACAAAATCAGCACCTGTGCGGGTAATCTTTTTTCGGTCAAGGCCTGCCCGGTCAATGGCCTCAACATCATCGGCCTTGATCCCCCGGATAAATTCCATACACAGCACCCGTTGTGTGGAATGAGTCCAGTATACTTCGGGGATATGGATGGCCGGCTCTTTGGCAAACTGCTCTGCCATCTGTTCCATATTGGCCGCCTCCACCATGTAATCCAGTTCCTTTTCCAGGGACTGGGCAAATTCTTCAACGATTTTCACGGGTCGGAATATGTCCATATCTTCCAGGTTTTTTTCCATGACCTGGGCCAGATAGTGGATGATTTCCAGATCGACCTCAATTATTTTGCGGATACCGGGGCGCTGAACTTTCACAGCCACCGGTTCGTCCGGCGACAGTTCTGCCCGGTGAACCTGTCCGATGGAAGCCGAAGCAAAAGGGGATTCCTCAAAGGAATGGAACACCTCACTGATGGGTTTGCCGAACTCTGCAAGGATAATTTGTCCAACCTGTTCAAACGAAAAGGAGGGCACCTTGTCCTGGAGTTTGGCAAGCTCCCGGGTCAGATCCAGGGGGATCAGGTCGGGGCGAGAGGATAATACCTGGCCCATTTTAATGAAGGTGGGCCCAAGTTCCTCCAACACCATCCTGATCCGTTGATTCCTGGACAGTTTTTGATGGGGTTTTGAAAATGGAATTTTATTGAGATAATGATCAATATTCATGGCCTCAATACTATTCTCAAATCCGTATTTGAAAATGATGCCGATGATTTGTTGGTAACGGACCAGATGCCGGTACCGTTTGGTGACCTTGGAAACGGTCTTAAAACTGAGCATGGTCAGGGCCAAAGGCCTGGATTTCAGGCATCCTTTTCAAGTTTTTTAGACAACTCATCAATCCGGGCATTCAGTGTATCAACATCTTTACGGGTGGGCAGATCCAGGCGTTTGAGCACCGATTCCACAACCTCTTCCACTTTTTTATCAAGGCTGGATTTTGCGTCATCGTACCGCTTTTTACACTCTTCTAAAAAGTCCTTTGCTTCTTTTTGGTTCATCTCAGACTGTTCGGCAAACTCCTTGGCAAAGGTCTCAATTTCTTTTTTGGAACGTAGCGCCATACCCACCCCGGTGAGCAGACTATTTTTTAGGGTTTCAAGCATGTTCTTTTCCTCCATTTTATTTTTTAAAACAAATAAACAGGTCCCGGAAAAAAAGTTCCGGGACCTTCATGGACCTTTTGGATGATCCCGCTACTATATACAGAAAACGAAATTATTTTGAGCCAAAGGATACATCCAGTATATCTTCCACACACGTATCCCCTTCAAGAATGGCATCCATCTTACCATAAGATCCGGGTAAAAGTGTATTAATAAAAAATCTGGCCGAGGCTATCTGTCCTGCATAAAAAGCGGCATCTTTATTTTTGCCCGCCTTGGCAGCCACAGCTTCGGGATCAAGGGAACCCGCTTTTTTAGCCAGTTTAGGCGCGGCAATGCAGGCACGCCACAGATGCATCCAGGCAAAGGAAATATCGCCTGTGATTTCCAGGAAAGGATGGGCAAAGGCATAGGCGTTGAGCGCCTTTTCAGACCTTGACCTTGCACCGAGCTCACCGGCAAGGATTTCAAACCGGGACAAGGCAAATTCCATCTTTTCGGCAAGCACCGTGACGCCTTCAATCCCTTTAGCCTCATCTATAGTTTTTTTAATTTGATCCAGGAAATAGGCAAAACTTTGGCCTTTGTTCATAGAGAGCTTGCGGCCCAGAAGATCCATGGCCTGAATGCCGTTGGTGCCTTCATAAATCATAAAAATTCTGGAATCACGCATGAGCTGCTCTGCGGGAAATTCCTTGCAGTATCCATACCCACCGTAAACCTGGACACCGTGGGAGCAGACTTCCAGGGCCTTATCCGTGATATAGCCTTTTACAATGGGGGTTAGCACCTCAATTAAAGCCGCGGTATCGGCCTTTAATGTCTCATCATCGGTGGTGTGAACAATGTCCTCGCATTTGGCATAGTAATAGTGCAGGGAGCGCATACCTTCGGTGTATACTTTCATGTTTAACAACTGGCGTTTAACATCCGGGTGGTTGATGATGGTTACGTTTTTGGCCGTGGCATCCTTGCCCGCTGTAAGATGCCGGCCCTGTACCCGGGTCCTGGCGTAATCCAGGGCGTTCATATAAGCAGCGGACGCCACGGCAAAGCCTTGCATACCCACAAACGCCCTGGATTCGTTCATCATTTTAAACATTTCGGGCATGCCCTTGTTTTCTTCGCCGAGAAGGGTGCCGATACAAGCTCCTTTGTCTCCCAAAGCCAGGGTGCAGGTGGCATTACCGTGAATGCCCATCTTTTCTTCGAGGCCCGTGCATACCACATTGTTGAATTCACCTAGGGAGCCGTCTTCATTGACCAGGTATTTGGGTACCAGGAACAATGAGATTCCCCGGGTACCGGCAGGTGCACCCTCAATACGGGCAAGGACCGGATGGATGATGTTATCGCAAAGATCGTGTTCGCCTGCAGAGATGAAAATCTTTGTGCCCTGGATTGTATAGGTGCCGTCATCATTTCGGGTAGCTGTGGTGGTCAAGGCCCCCACGTCGGAACCGGCTTCGGGTTCCGTCAGAAGCATGGTGCCGCCCCACTGGCCTGCAAACATTTTTTTCATGTACAGTTTTTTCTGGGTCTCATCACCAAAGGCTTCCACCAGCTTGGCTGCGCCGTGGGTCATGCCGTAATACAGCATAAAGGCCGAGTTGGCGCCCACCATATATTCCAGGGCTGCACACCCCACGGTTCTGGGCATGCCCTGGCCGCCCACATCCGGATCATCGCACATGGCCAGCCATTCACCTTCGCAAAACAGCTTCCACGCCCGCTTAAAGGATGCAGGCGTGGTCACTTTACCGTTCTCAAGGGTGCAGCCGATTTCATCCCCGTCCTTGAATGTGGGCAGGATTTCCTTAATGGCAAGGGTCCTTGCCTCCGAGACGATCAGGTCAATGGTCTTTTTATTAAATTCTTCAAATAACTCATGGTCAACCGTTCCAATTTGTTCATGCAATACAAAATCGACGTCGCGTCTGTCTGAGATTGCCTGTGCCATATTATCATTTCCTTTTTCAAACTATGTTTTATAAGAAAGTCTGTGTAATCTACACGGATCTTTCAACTTTTATTGTCGGCTGAACCTGGACGTTGATAAGGCCAGGTAAGCCCGGGACAGTTATATGGGTATGTGTTGCGCACAACAACATGCCAGCTTACGAAAAGCATGGTATATGTAGTATAAAAAATTTGATATTTCCAAATCTTTTTATAAAATAATTTACCTAAAATTCAAAAATTATTTTCTTATGCCGGCATTTATTAATACAACAAGGTTTTAATATGGTTGTTTTTTTGCTAAATTTGCTAAAATAATATTGGGTTTTGGCCCGATTTCATATGAGTCTAAAATATTAATTCTATAAACTAAATGTCTAATCAATGGATACAAAAGACGCATGCGAATAAAATGTTGGGGATCCAGGGGATCAATCTGTGTATCAGGGCAACAATATGTTAGATACGGCGGCGATACCACCTGTTTTGAAATCCAGGCGAATTCCGGTGAAATTGTGATCATTGACGCGGGTACCGGTATCCGCAGGCTTGGTAAGCGTCTGGTCCAAAAAAAAATTAAGACATGCTATCTGATTTTGACCCATACTCACTGGGATCACATTATTGGTCTGCCCTTTTTTCATCCTTTGCTTTATGCGGACACAACGGTTCACATCCAGAACCGTACCTTTGCCGGACTGACCACACGAAAGGTTATTGAACAGGTAATGTGTATGCCTTTTTTCCCCGTAGAATTAACTGCTTACAACGCCGACATCCGGTTTGATTCATCCTTGAACAATCGTTTTTCCATCGGCAGCCTGGATATTGAAACCATTCCCACCTCCCATTCCCAAAACAGCATGGGGTACAGGTTTACGGAAAATGGGAAAACATTTGTGTTTCTTACGGACAATGAACTGGGATATACCCATTCCCAGGGCAGAAGCGTCGAAGAATACATTGACTTCTCAAAGGATGCAGATGTACTGTTCCATGACACCGAATACACGGATGATGAATACTTGAAGAGGACCGGTTGGGGTCACTCCCGCCTGTCCGATGTTCTGGCGTTAAGCCGGAGAGCATCTGTGGGGCAGCTCGGCTTGATCCATATCAACCAGGACAGGACCGATGACCAGGTGGATGCCATGGTTGACCAGTGCCGTCGTTTTTTCAATGATAATCACCTTTCCACCTCCTGTTATGCCGTTTCGACGGATTTTGAAATCTTTTTATAGTACTCATGTAAAATTTGACGACACTTTTGGTTCTTAATTATGTTACGGAATATATTGTTTTTTTTACGTTTTCTGGATTCAAGCCTTCAACGTTTTTTCCCAAAAACATGGGAGACTGCCAAGAGTTTTGCCCACCCACGGGTGGTCACCATGCTTTTTTTCGGGTTCAGTGCAGGGCTGCCAATTCTGCTGATTTTTTCCTCCCTCTCCCTTTGGCTTCGTGAGGCAGGGGTAGAGCGCTCGGCTGTCACCTTTTTTTCTTGGGCTGCCCTGGGGTATTCCTTTAAATTTATCTGGGCGCCTTTGGTGGATCAGATGCCCATTCCTATGATGACACGGGTGCTTGGCCGGCGAAGGGCCTGGATACTTCTGGCCCAGATCTGCATTGCCGGATCAATTTTTGCCATGTCCATGATTGATCCGGCAAAAGGGCAAAATTATATGGTTCTTATGGCCCTGGCAGCTGTGGGCTTAGGCTTTTCTTCGGCTACCCAGGACATTGCCATTGATGCCTACCGCATTGAATCGGCCGGCGAAAGGCTCCAGGCCCTGATGGCTTCTATGTATATTGCCGGATATCGGATCGGGATGCTGGCCGCAGGTGCAGGTGCTTTGTTCCTGGCCCAAATTAAAGGCTCCTCACCGGGCGCGTATGATTACACGGCCTGGCGCACGGCCTACCAGATGATGGCTGGACTGATGATCATTGGTATGATCACGGTATTTGTGATTAAAGAACCTGAAGTAACGGCCAAAGACGTAAATCGAGGTCGAATCACGGATCATGCCCGGTTTTTTATTCTTTTTTTAGTCTCCGCCGTGGCTTTTGTGGGATGGTTCTATTTTTCATCCGAAATTGCAGCAACATTAAAAGAACAGGTGGTCTTTATCGTAAAAAGCCCATCAGCCGCCGGATTTATAATTGCGACAGCGCGGCTTTGCGCGGGTATCGGCGTTGCGCTTATAGCTGCAAGGGTAATGGTGGCCTTAAAGGTGGCGGACATGGAGATGATTCGATCCGCCTATATTGAGCCTGTGTCGGATTTTTTTTCCCGATACGGTGCAAGTTTAGCCTGGCTGCTTCTTGCGCTTATCGGGCTGTACCGAATTTCGGATATTGTTTTAGGTGTTATTTCCAATGTCTTTTACCAGGATATGGGATTTTCAAAAATTCATATCGCAAGTATCGTAAAAACATTTGGGCTGTTCATGACTATTGCCGGCGGTTTTTTAGGGGGCACCCTGTCCATCCAGTTTGGGGTGATGCGCATTCTTTTTGCCGGGGCATTACTGTCGGCGCTTACAAACCTTTTGTTTGTTCTAATGGCCTGGACCGGTCCGGCCCTGCCCATGCTTTATCTTGTCATTTCTGCGGATAACCTGGCAGGTGGTTTAGCAGGCGCTGCATTTGTGGCCTTTCTATCCAGCCTGACCAATGTTAGGTTTACCGCCATTCAATATGCCGTATTTTCGTCATTAATGACCCTTGTGCCAAAGGTATTTTCTGGATATTCCGGGACCATGGTAGACCAACTGGGATACCCTGTATTTTTTACCGTAACCGCCGTGATGGGTATCCCGGTTCTAATCTTAATTTTGATCTGCGGGACTCGACTGCAAGTTAAGGACCGCAGATGAAATTCAGCAATTTTAAATGGCTCATGTTGCGTTTCAAGGTCTTATTTGACCAAAAGTTCGACAAGCGAATGGAGCAAGGCCTTTCCTCGCTTGCCAGCGTTATGAACGAACTCAAAAAAACCAAGATAAAAAGGGAGCCTCTCCTGTGAAATTCCTCGGTGTGGACGCAACCAACCTCGTAGCAGAGACCAGAAGCCTTCCATCGTATTTACATGGACTTCATGGAACCCGTCTCCATCCTCGTCTCTGGCGTATTCTCCTCCCCCGTGATTCACGCTCTTATGCTCGTACCCCCATTCGGTTAGTCGAGCATAGATCCCGTATTCATCAGTATAAATCAAAGTCCCTGGCGAAACGACCGACTTTATCAAGGGCTCTATCGTTACCTGGCGAACATTGGTAAGCATCTGAATTACCACCAGGCCGCATCCCTGAATCATTCCGAAAACGGGTGGTTTCTCTTTTTCCAATGTACCCCGACCACGGGCACCCCTTAAACGATTCCGACGACCTTCCCGTCCTTTTTGGGCTACTGCTTCTGGATTTCCTTTATGCCCTGACACAATGTAGACCTCATCGCACTCAACTTCGCCTTCGAGGGTTACTGGTGGTTTTTTTTACCACGCTTTCACGAAGTTGAGTGGTCATCTTTTGCACATCTGTGCGGTCCAGGTCCAGTTCTTGGGCAATCTGCCTGTTGGACAAGTTCAGTCCCATAAAATAGAGGCAACAATATCCATACTTTGAGTGGTTGATGATGTCCGGCAAAAATGGTGCCCGTCAGATCATCGAAGCGTTTGCCACAATCTTTACATTCATAGCGCTGTTTGGCAGGTTCTTTTTCATTGAATCCTCTTTTGATTACTCGCTTGGAATCACAAAACGGACATTGGCATCCTTGGCACCCTTCCGGCCAGCGCAATTCCCGAACAGTTTCATAACATTGTCTATCATCAATCAGCGTCTTTATGTTTACCTGCATCAGTTGGGGTCCTATGGTGAATTGAGTCAAAAAATTTATCCTCTACCATTATACGACCCTGAAACGCAACATGAGCCTATTTTTTATGTAACACAGCATCATCTCCCCCGGAATTTTGGAATTCTTGAGGCTATGTCCCCTTTATTTGTTGAGACTAATGCCAGACAACGACGAAACAACTGTAAGGAAGGCTTCAAAAGCTGCTTTAATAGGCATTGATACTCTAAAGAGGAACCCTTTAACCATCCACTTTAATTGACTTTCAATAGTTAAAGGGAACATAGCCATTCTTGATGATAAGAAGGCCTGCTTTTGTCAGGCCGTTGCAGCAGCGCGCAGCACTTTGGCTGCCTCCACCAAATTTTTCAAAGATTCCTTTGTCTCCGGCCAGGACCGGGTTTTTAGGCCGCAGTCCGGGTTGATCCACAGCCGTTCCCGGGGAATCCGTTTGGCTGCTTCCTTCATGTTGGTCACAATGAAATCTACGGATGGTACGTTGGGAGAGTGGATATCATACACCCCCGGACCGATTTCGTTGGGATAGGCGGTTTCGTCAAAGGCGTTCAATATCTCCATGTTCGAACGTGATGCCTCAATGGTGATGACATCGGCATCCATGCGTGTGATGGCATCAATGATATCGTTGAATTCCGAATAGCACATATGGGTATGAAGCTGGGTCTCGTCTTTGACCCCATTGGCGGCAATCCGGAATGCCTCCACTGCCCAGTTCAGATATTCCTCCCACTGATTTTTACGCAGAGGCAGTCCTTCCCTTAAGGCTGCTTCATCTATCTGGATAATGGAAACACCGGCCTTTTCAAGATCCAGTACCTCGTCACGGATCGCAAGAGCGATCTGGCGGCAGGTGTCGGCCCGGCTTTGGTCGTCCCGGACAAAGGACCAGTTTAAAATGGTTACAGGGCCTGTGAGCATCCCTTTGACCGGTTTTTCTGACAAGGACTGGGCATAGACGATCCACATCACGGTCATAGGTTGGGGCCTGGACACGTCACCAAAAAGAATGGGCGGCTTAACGCAACGGGAGCCGTAGGACTGCACCCAGCCATAGCGGCTGAAGGCAAAGCCGTCCAACCGCTCGCCAAAATACTCCACCATATCGTTACGTTCGGCTTCGCCATGGACCAGCACATCCAGGCCGGTCTCTTCCTGAAATTCAATGGTGCTTTTCATCTGGTCCCGAATGCCGGTAGTGTAGTCATTCAGTCCGATCTGTCCTCGTTTGAATTTAAGGCGCAATGAACGGATCTCTTTGGTTTGGGGAAAGGAACCAATGGTGGTGGTGGGGTAAAGGGGCAGATTGAGTTTCTCTTTATGACGTTTGGCACGTTCCGGGTAGGGCAGATTGCGTTCTCCCCAACTGTCATCCACCTGGGCCAGACGGGCTTGGACCCCCGGATTGTGAATCCGTGGGGATTTTTTGCGGTTTTCCAATGCCTTTGCGTTCTCTTCCAGGGCCGCAGCCACTATTGTTCTACCCTGGTTTAATGCCTTGGCCAGAAGATCCAATTCAACCAGTTTCTGCCGGGCAAAGGCCATCCAGCTTAAAAGTTCGGTATCCAGTCCGGTCTCTATTTCCAGATCCACAGGCACATGGAGCATGGAACAGGAGGGGGCCAGCCACAGCCGGTCGCCAAGCTGGTCGTGGATGGGTGTCAGTTGATCCAAAAGGGTGTTTAAATCCGTTTTCCAGATATTTCTTCCGTCAATCACCCCCAAGGACAAGACCATATGTTCGGGCAAGCGAGAAACCAAATCCGGTACCTGGTCTTTTCCCCGCACCGCGTCAACATGAAGGGCCTGAACCGGCAGTGACAGGGCCAGATCCAGGTTATCGTCAAGGGGACCAAAATAGGTGGCCAGCATGATCTTGACAGATTCGTTCGCCAACGCCTGGTAGGTTTGTTTCAGCATGTGTTTCCAGTCATTATCCAAATCCGTGACCAGCAACGGTTCATCTATCTGCACCCACTCGACATCCCGGGCGGCCAGCCGATTCAACAGGCCAACATACTCCGGCAGCAATTTTTTCAGCAGGGTTTTCTTATCAAAATTTTCTGCCTTGCCTAAAAAAAGATAGGTCACGGGGCCTAACACAACCGGTTTGGGGTTTACACCTGCCTTTTGCGCCTCTTGTACCTGGTCCAATAGAGATCCATCATCCAGGCAAAATTCGGTGGATGGATCAAATTCCGGGACAATGTAGTGATAGTTGGTGTCAAACCACTTGGTCATTTCTCCGGCTGAAATCTGGTTGTCTTCCCCATCGCCTGCGGACTGTCCCCGGGCTGTGCGGAAATACCGGTCCAATGTTGATCCGCCGGTCTTCTGTGCCCGGGCAGGGATATTGCCCAGCATCCAGCTGGTGTCCAAAACATGGTCATAAAATGAAAAATCGCCCACGGGCACATAATCAAGCTCTTTTTGGCACTCCCAATTGTTTTTTCGAAGGTGGGCACCGGTTTCAAGCAGTTCGTTTTGGGACGTTTCGCCCCGCCAGTAAGATTCCAATGCGTGTTTGAGTTCCCGGTTGTCACCGATGCGGGGGAACCCCAGATTGTGGGTTTTCATGCTGTCAATTTTCCTTTTTTCAATGATTGAAAATAATTTTAATGTCCTCTAACTGTTTAAATCCACGGTATAGATCATAACCTTTTGAAATATTGGTCAGATATTATTAGTGGTGTTATAGTTGGCAAGAATATAAAGGAAGTGAACGCATGATGAAAAATGATATATTTTTAGGTAATCATAAAAATATATCATGGGTTTTTGCTATCCGGCAAGGGCGATAAATCCTTGGATATAATCGGTTGTGCTGTCTTGGTCCCGGATTCCCGCACTGATCTCTTTCCAGATGCCGCCTGGACCGATGGGAACTGCTTTTAATCCAAATCTTTCTTGACTGTCTTCCACAAGCCAGCGCGGCAGTGCTGTGATCCCCCGGCCCGAAGCCACCATTTGGAGGATGATATCCGTAGTTTCAATGGTTTTATGGTGTTGGGGACGACATTGGGCCGGAATAAGACACCGGGTGAAAATATCCAGACGTTCCAAGGGGACGGGGTAGGTGATCAGCACCTGATCCAGCAAATCTTCGGCAAGAATGTGATCGCGCTGGGCCAGGGAATGGCTTTGGGGGACAGCTAACACATGTTCATACTCAAAGAGGGGCGTAAAGGACAGGTTTTTTGTTTTTACAGGATCCGGGGTGATGAGCAGGTCAATTTCAAAATCCAGCAGCGCCTGTATCCCGTCAAATTGAAATTCCTGTTTAACATCAAGTTCCACATCCGTCCACTGGGTAAGATATTCGGCAACAATAGTTGAAAACCAGCGGTAGCATGGGTGGCACTCCATTCCGATACAGAGCATCCCCCTTTTGCCCTGTGCATATTGCTCAAGCATCTTCTCGGCCTGGGCAAATTGGGGCAGTATTTTACGGGAAACCTCCAGTAAATATCGGCCTGACCGGGTCAGGCGCAACCCTCGGCCGTCTTTTTGCCAGAGCCGGGTGCTTATACTGGATTCAAGTTTTTTCATGGTGTGGGTCAGGGCCGGCTGGGTCAGGCAAAGGGCTTGGGCTGCGGCTGTCAAGGTTCCCTTTCGGTCAATTTCGTTCAATATGGATAGATGAATCCGATCAATCATAAATATTCCATGGGTAAAATCGTTTAAATAAGAATTATAAAACTAACTTAACTTAAGTTTCGCTTGTTTGAATTTGGGTTTCAGTAGTTTTGGATGCAATTATCCGATTTTTTACTTTGGCCAATTTTGACCAGGTTATGAAGTATCAAACAAGTATTGGTGAGTGTAGCATTTTTCCGGCACATCCAGAATCGATAAAATATCTTTTTGTGTCTCGGTCAGCTTGGAGACAAAATATTGCCGGCTTCCATCATGTGAAATGGGGTCAACCCTAACGTTGCATTAAATAAGCACCATTAAATAGGAAGAAGGCTGCTATCATTATGGGAAACCATTTTTTCAGAATAATTCAGGACCTCACCAAAAGTGAAGTCCTGGAAATTGCTCAAAAAACCTGGAAAAGCTTGATTGGGAAGGGTCATAGTGATGAACGTCAATTATAATTCCCGCCGTATTGCCTCATGAATAAATCATACCATACCTGATTTGTTGCCTCACGAATAATGTTACCGACAAGAGGGTATTATTTCTGGGTTATTATTCAATTTTTAACATACTGACTTCTGTATTAAAATCAAACTTTTTTATTACGTTGCCTTTTTGTATTTTCAGGTTGATATGAAGTGGACCCAATGTCAAGACCGATTTTGACTTTTTTTAAGTTACATTTTTCTATAATCCTTTGTCAAATTTGATGATAACGACCTTCTTTCTTGCCAGATTACCCTTGCTATTTTGATTTCTATCCCGCTATCTCGTGTTTCAGCAGCTTTTTTCCTTCAAATCCCACGCCCCTAAAAAGGGATAAGCGGAGCGAGTCAATGTTTTTTTCGGAGGGTCCGAAAATCTTTTTTTCCTTCCAGGGCTTTTTTCGGTGAAGTATGATTTTGGTTAAACCATGGCATTTGTAAGCGGCCAAGGGAAAAAGATTTTTGGAAACCGAAAAAAACATTGACTCGTGTAGTGCTCCCTTAAAAAAGGGGCTGGTATTTGAAGGTAAAAAGCATATTAAACCAAGCCTTTCTGTTTTGACCTGGGCCTAATCCGGAGCGCAGCGGAGTCCAGTTGCTTTCAGATTCTAAATCTGAAACCCCCGGTAGGGTCCCCCTGAAGGGGTCGCACCATAGTGCGAAACAAATATTCCGTAGGGCTGCCAAGGGTATCAGTCTTTCTTCATTTTTCTGGTTGATACTTAAAACCGGCTTCAATCAATATAGATTCCAAAACTATCCCAACCTCACCTCTTCTTTTGAGCTCATCAAGCATCTACTGCTGAATTCGAGCGTTCACGCGAACTCGCTTTAGATGTGCCGGCAACTTCGGTTTTAGTTTTCCTCTATATCCGCCACGCATATCCTCTCCTTTTTAATATAAATGCTTCAAGAGTGTCGCCAATTCAGCGCTTTAGATAACTGTAATACGCTTTACAAAAAAAATAGGTGATTTTTGCATAAAAAATGACAGTTTATCATCCCTTTGATATTAAAGGGGATTTTCCACTAAGCCGGCCCTGTCATGTGTTACGATGATGCTTTCTGATGGTACAGGATGAATATCATCATCTTTTTTTTTCATTATTTTAGCACCATAGCACTGACATTGTTTATATAGTTCCAAACGTACCGTTATTATACAGTAAGCTTTCCCTTTTCCATTTTTTGGGTATCCACTGTTATAGCTTTGAGGTCCCCGATTCTGGTATCTTCAGCCAAAGGATTACGTTTTAAAAGATTATCATCATATGTAATAATGGCTTTTTCCCTCCAGGCTTTGACCCGCCGCTGTAAAGTCCTCAGCTGCCCCTTTGTGTATTGTCCTGGATATTTTTCCTGAAGTTTTGAAAGCATTGATTTGGCGGTCTTTTCAGGATCATTCTCCAACCATGAACAGACCTCATCCCAAGCATCTTCAAAAGGATCCTTCCTGGTTCGCCACCAGTGCTTGGCACGCGGTTTTTCCGTTTTCCTATACTGCCTCCTTTTTATAATGCCAGGTTCTAAAATCAAATTGTCATTGTTTTTTTCAGTAGGCTCTTCCGTAGTTAATGGTAATTTAAAACCGTATAGAGGCTGCCTATCTTCATTTTTACCGGAGGAAGGTTGTTTCGCCAAAGTTACATGTTTCCACAGCGCATCCTGTAAAAACTGAATTTGCTTTAACAGAAGAACCGGATCCAAAGAATAGTTTACCAATTCCAGCTTTTCATTTGTTTCCTTTTGGATCTGGACGGCTTGTTTCAACCTTTGAAATGGGGTTTGTGCAGCATCATATGTTTTCTTTATTTTGCTGTTATCTCGCCATTTTTTTTTCAGCTTCATTGAAGGTTGGAAGAAATTCACATAAAGGCGTACTGCCCGATATAACTCAGAGAGTTGCATATAAGCATGGTGACCTTCAAAACGATCGTACCCGACTATCTGCCTTACAACTATTCCGTTTTTCTGCTCAACATAACACTGATCGTTTTTCTTATATGCTCTTCCCCTGGTAAAAGTTATCTTTTCTTTTTCGCAATAACGGATCAATTCAGTATTGATGAACTCAGTTCCGTTATCAGTATCAATCCCTAATATTGGAAAAGGTATCAATTCCTGGGCTTTATCCAAAGCATGAATAACAGCAGAACCACTGCGGTATGGTAGAGCAATACACTCGACCCAACCTGTGGCGATATCTGTCAAAACCAATGTATAAAGAAATTCTCCTTCCATGCTCCAGCCACAATGTGCTACCAGGTCAGCCTCAAAAAAACCAGGCTCATCTTCCTCCCAATCAGTAAATGTTCTTATCGGAATCTGATGTTTAAGAAGTTTTCCGGGTTTGGTTGTACTCATATTCAGGCCATTGTTTCTTATTGGTTTTAAAATTCGGTCAATCGTTGCGGGGCTTATTGAAATAAGTTGAGAACGGGTTTCGTCGTTAAGTTCAAGGTGTCCGTAACGTTCCAAAGTCGGCACCAGATCCTTCAAAAACGGGGCAAGCCTTTTTGAGGCGATATAGTTTGAAGCCGCCCAGGCAATTTTCAATGCTTCTTGAACGTCACTGTTATAAATTCTTGGCCGTGGCTTTTTAATTCTTCTCACAACCGGTAACTCTTTTAAAGACAGTAACCGGATTGCATATTTACGCGAGTATCCAGTTGCTAAAATGAATTCGTTCAAAATAACTGATTTGTGCTTCTTATTTTCTTCCCTATATCGGGGAGCAACATTTGCCAACAATTCTCTTTTTGCTTGAAAACTCATTAGTGACCTCACAATCTACCCTCCACATATTTTTATAATCTGTTTTGGGTAACATTATTCGTGAGGCAATAGATACAGTGCGGTTACATTTTGTGCGATTCAATGCGAGGGGAAAAAATAATTGTCGTTGATCAGTTTCAGTAGTTTTGGATGCAATTATCCGATTTTTTACTTTGGCCAATTTTGACCAGGTTATGAAGTATCAAACAAGTATTGGTGAGTGTAGCATTTTTCCGGCACATCCAGAATCGATAAAATATCTTTTTGTGTCTCGGTCAGCTTGGAGACAAAATATTGCCGGCTTCCATCATGTGAAATGGGGTCAACCCTAACGTTGCATTAAATAAGCACCATTAAATAGGAAGAAGGCTGCTATCATTATGGGAAACCATTTTTTCAGAATAATTCAGGACCTCACCAAAAGTGAAGTCCTGGAAATTGCTCAAAAAACCTGGAAAAGCTTGATTGGGAAGGGTCATAGGCTTATTTACTAACTTTTTTATGCAACGTTAGGGTCAAGTCGACTTTTGACTTTTATTGATCAATTCGGTCAATTTATCCAGTTGACGAACAAGATCACGGTCTTTTCTCAATTGTATTCTCATGCAGAAAATCGGGGTCTGTCCCCTATTTTCTTTAATGCCAAGAAATAGTCCCAGTATGTATCTTCCATCTCATTCTCCAACGGTTGAACTGAATTTGCCTGGGATTTGAGCCCTCCAAACACAGTGTTTCTAAGTTTTTTAATGAGGCAGTAACCCCAGATCAGCTCCAGCGAATAGGTTATATTTTTTTGTATTCAAGTTCCCGAGTACCTTCGGGTGTTGTGTTTGTTTTTACGAAACCAGCCCGTAATAAAATTTTACACATACTTTCAGAAGCAAAATAGCATCGTGCGTATAAAGTTGTTTGTTTTTGGCAAAGTGTTTTAAAAAAATTAATAAGGTTTGTTCCGTGCCCAAATCCTTGGCTTTCTTTTTTAATACTTGCCATTAACAATTCAATTTCATCGAACCCGCTGCCTTCATATTTTTCCATTATTAGGAAAAAACCGATATTTCCATCTTTGTTATTCCCATACATCCAGAGTTGTCCCCATTTTGTTTCGACCTCTTTTGCACTTAGGCTTGTTGCGGGATATCCATTAACTAATCCCAATAACATGTTACGATATTTGTTTTGTTCATCAGGAATTAAGATAGCTTCTATAAAATGCCTTTTTTTTGCTCCTTCAACAATTTGTTCAATAACAAAATCAATATCCTTTTCCTCTGCCTTGTGTATTCCACAACGCTTAATCCTTATTTTGTTTTTCCACTTATTTAGACAGTTGATCATAATTTTAAAATATAATCGCGGTACTGGACGAAGTCAGCACCGCGATTCACGGCGGCGGAGCCGCCGTGAACACGAAAATCACCGGTTTATCCGGTGCATTTTTTTGTGTACGCCCGGCACGGGCGTGAACTTATGGGGTGCAAGTCCCCTATACGTGAATCCTGTTGATGCATACAGCATTAACAGAAGTATTAGCCGAAAACAAGGGCGGAACCGCGAGGGACCGTCTGAAGGAAGTTGGAGTGCAAAACTATGAGCCGACGAACAGAAACAGCATATAAGGCCTGGTCTCCGGGTAAGCCAGCACAACATGTCGAAGCCCAGGATTCAGGAGACAGGGTAAATGCTGCGGTTGTGTAGTGACAGTTCACGTTCTTATCCGGGGAGATCTGTCCTGCATGCGGTGGATCCCTTTGCAATAATCCCCGGCACGGACCTTACCGGGATACCAAGGTCCAGGCACCTCCGGCTGTTGTCGACGGAGGTGAGATACGAATAATAGGCAACACATGCAAAGAGGAATCTTTACTGCGCCTTGCCGGGTAACCGGTAGAGTGACGGGACAGAAGTCAGCAGACGTCATAGTAGCCAACGCCGGGAGTAATGTCCCGGACAGGGTGAAGGACCGAACATTAAGAGAAAAGGAGGTGTTCATGAGCTTTGTGCGTACAATGAATCCGAATGGAGGAGTAGTGTACAGGCGCGTCATGAAAGAACCATTTTCAAATGATCAACTACTGGAACGTATTCTTTCGACAGAAAATATCCATCAGGCCTGGAAACAGGTGCGTGCTAACAAAGGTGCTTGCGGAATCGACGGTGTAACTGTCGAACAATTCCCGGGAACCTTCCGTGAGTTATGGCCGCAGATACGTTTAGACTTATTTGAAGGGACATATGTTCCTTCTCCTGTTCTCAGGGTGGAAATACCGAAACCGGACGGCAGTAAACGTCCTCTTGGTATTCCCATAGTGCTGGATCGAATTATCCAGCAAGCGATAGCACAGGTCTTAGGGTTAATATTTGACCCGCTGTTTTCGGAGTCAAGTTGCGGCTTCAGGCCTGGACGGTCAGCCCATAATGGGGTCCGGCAGGTAAAACAATACATAGGACAGGGCTGTACTGTAGCCGTTGATACCGATTTGTCGAAATTTTTCGATAAAGTGAATCACGATGTCCTTATGGTTAGAGTATCCCGCCGGATAAAAGATAAGCGTGTTCTCAAGCTTATCGGTAAATATCTCAGGGCTGGCGTTATGGTCAAAGACCGTCTCCAGGCGACACCAACCGGTGTTCCCCAGGGCGGTCCACTTTCACCGTTGCTCGCTAATATCCTTCTTGATGATCTTGACAAGGAACTGGAAAGGCGCGGTCACCATTTTGTCCGGTATGCAGATGATTTCATCATTATGGTGAAGAGTCTGAGTGCCGGGAATAGGGTGATGGCAAGTATCCGAAGGTTTCTTGAACAGAAGCTTCGGCTCAAAGTCAATGAGAAGAAAAGCAAAGTAGCACCAGTGGAAGAGTGCGGCTTTCTTGGTTTTGTGTTTATAAACGGCAAAATCAGGTGGAGTGATAAATCCTTTCTGGAATTTAAGCGGCGGTTACGCCTGTTTACCGGAAGAAGTTGGTTTGTCTCCATGGAGTACCGATACAAGAAGTTAGCGGAATATATCCGGGGCTGGATGAATTATTACGGGATATCGGAATACTACCGACCTATTCCGGGAATAGATGAATGGCTCCGCCGACGGATGCGGATGTGCTACTGGAAACAATGGCGGTATACCCGTACCAAAATCCGAAATCTTCTCAAATTGGGTACTTACAAAAGAGAGGCCATTTCGACATCACTTAGCCGAAGAGGGCCATGGCATATGTCCAGAACCAGAGCAACACAAGCCGGTATGACCAATAAATGGCTGTCTGAACAAGGATTAATATCTGTCAAAGATCAGTGGGTGAAAATTCATTACCCGGCTACGGCCCGGTAAACTTGGTGAACCGCCCTATGCGGACCCGCTTGTGGGGTGGTGTGGGGGCTGGGGGGGAGAAAAACCCCCGGCTACCCGATTGGGAATCGGCATTGATCCAAGATACTGAAATTTCGTTATATACAGGCAGAATATTATAATTTTATGGTCGTCCCATTAATCACACTCGCCAATGAAATTATGTGCTTTCATCTGCCACTCGGAAAGCGCTTTTCATTACGCTTAATTCACGAGATGGTATACTTAGTCTTTTTGCCATGTTCGGCCAAGATCTTACAACAGTGGTTATTTCCTGAATGATCTCATTTGCACGATCCTTGCCTACACGGAAATAAGGGGCAATGCTTAACACAAGATCAAGGTCCTGGCTGTTATCTTCTTTTGAGATATTAAGAGCTAATCCGCCACCGGTTGCAACAGGGTTGATATCATAAGCAGGTGAGAGTGCCCATCCTCTATCCGTCAGCATAAAGCCATGATTTCGCAAATGATCATCAGTATTGGATACGCATACATAAAAGACGATCCGCCGCCAAAGCTGTCCCAAATCCTCATTGGCTTGTGCACCATTGCGGACAAGAAAATCTGCAAGATCCAAATAGCTGACACCTGTATCCCCTCCATCACCATCTTTTTTGCCAAGAAGCGTCATGGCTGAGGCAAAGTGTAGGCGCTCACCTTTTTCTGTCCGATCAAATCGCTTTGTGAGGAAGGTATCATATTCTCCTGAGAAATGTCGGATATCGGAATGTGCCATTACAATACCTGCTTTTTTCGCCAATTGACAAACAAGGTATTCCCATTTACCAACGTTGATTTCATCGCGGAGAGAAGGGAATTTGGCAATCCATGGATGACTATTCTCGTCTAATACACTCGCTTTGGGGCGTGCCCCACCAAGTGACCCTCCAGGGGCAATAAGCATTTTCAGCCACTTCATATAGTCCTTGTCGTTTTCAGCATCATCCTGCTCTAACTGCAAGCTGGCATATTCCAAATCCCGTAATTTTGTCCATGGCGGTGCAGCCATATCTTCTTGATTGTCTAAAAAAGGCTCATCATCTCCCAGGCGAAAGCGTAGAGCCCCCATGCGATGACCATCATAGACGCCAAGTAAATAATCTGACTCAAGAAGTGGACGCACATTTCTTTCTTCTGCTCTCGCTTGTTGAGCCTCTCTGCGTTGCATTAAAACACGGCCCCAGCGATCTGGAGAAGAATCCAGAAACAAACCAAAATTATCATGCCCGTCGCGAGCATATTGCGGGCCTGAGAATAGCATTAAACCAGGGTCAAGAACTTGTGCATGCGAAGACTTGAGCCAAGCAGGATAGTATTCAAAAGAAAAAATCTCTTTTCCTCTTGAAGGGGCGGCATAAAGTGTTCCCATCAGAATAGGATTTTCCAACCCCTGCCAATGAGCGCAAACTTGAATGGATTTTCTTGCTGAGCCTTTTGTATGTCGTTTTACAGCCATTACTTCTTCCTCTTAGCGACACGCTCAGTTGTATGAGTCAATTCAGCATCTTGTAAGCGCCGCCCCAAAGGATCGTCTCCGGCAAGTCGTAATAAATCCTTTTCAAGGCCGAGACAAAAAAGAACATTAGCATAAATAGCCATTGTGACACTGCTTTCACCATTCTCAACTTTTCTTAAGGTTACACGACTAATACCTGCACGCTCTGCCAGCATGGTCGCAGTAATTTTGCGGCGTAAGCGCGCAAGTTTGATGTTTTCTCCGACCGTCGATAGAAGATCTTCCAGTGTAGGTGAGATTATCACTCTTTTTTTTGCCATCTTTTCCAAACCTCAATGGTTAATATAATATTCAAAAATTGATCTATTGTATATTATATTAACCATTGAGACAAGATGCATTCTTGCGCTCGGTACTCGTTGTTTGGAGTAAAAGGGACGTTGTTGTCCTGTGGTTTGCCAATATAGGATCATACCACAATACCAGCGCATTGCAGGTTTTTCAAATTTTATTGTCAATCGCAAATGAACCTGATATTCAGTTATGTTTCTTGCTGAAGATTAAATAAGGAGCACATAATGTATCGGGCGTTTATCCGGCTGTTGACTTTTCAGTTCACAATAATTCAGATCCTGTTCAAATCAAAAGATAACCTTATTTTGGAAACCATAGAACTGCGGCAGCAATTAATGATTTACCAAACAAAGAAAGAAGACTCAAAAAATATCACAGATCTAACCCGTTCGTTGTTAGTCGCATTAAAAAGGACCTGGCCCAAATGGATGGATGCACTGATAATCGTTAAACCCGAAACTGTTATTGACTGGCAAAGGCGGCGTTTCAGAAAATATTGGACCAAAAAGTCAGCTAAACATAAAAAACTTGGTAGGCCATCAATAAAACTGGAAATCCGTCAGCATATAAAAAAAATGGCAATTGAAAACTTTACCTGGGGTGCTCCCAGAATGTATTCTGAGTTTTTGAAACTTGGCTATACTAAAAATCAGATTTCTCAAAGAACCATATCTCGATATCTTAAAAAGATTAGACCCGATGACCTGGATAAGACCAAGGGGAAAAGACAACAATGGAAAGTGTTTTTAAAAAATCATCGCGAGCACATAATGGGTATGGATTTCTTTACCGTCCCAACCATTAGCTTCAAGACTCTTTATGTGTTTTTCATTATTGATCATGCGAGGAGAAAAATCGTTCATTTCAATGTTACTGAGCATCCTACAGCAGAGTGGGTAGTTCAGCAGTTGAAAAATGCATTTCCTTTTGACAGCGCTCCAAAGTATTTGATCTTTGACCGGGATTTAATCTTTTCTGTCCGGGTAAAACAGTTCATAAAGGATATGGGTATAAAACCAAAAGTCATAAGTTACAAATGTCCTTGGCAAAATGGTGTGTCTGAACGCTTTGTCCTTTCGGTTAGAAATGATATGTTAAATCAAATGATCATCTTTAACGAAGAACATTTGAGGGACTTTATGAACCAATATTTTGAATATTACAACAATGAAAGATGCCATTTGGCAGTAGGGCGGGATTCTCCAAACGGACGAGAAATCCAAAACAAACCATTTAAATCTGCAAAAATAATTTCTTCTCCCAGAATCGGTGGATTACATCATATGTATAGATGGAATAAAGCTGCTTAATCTGATTTTCCGAGAACGAAAATTTGACAATTAAAATTTTTTGTATATTTGCGTCCTGTATTTTAAATTTTGTCGTATCGTCAAGGCTTAATTAAATCCTGTTATTAAAATTTAATCAGATTCAAAAAATTAGAGCTGGCTTAAACAGAAGCTTAAGATCAAATTACCATGCATTTTCTCCCTGATTCATTTTTGGCGAACCACATATTATCGGGTAATTTGCCAGCCCGCCCCCGTGTGTCCAATGTGAACGACCTAAATCACCGGCGTGCCCGGTGGATTTGACTTGTTTGACACCCATTAAAAGGTAGCTTAACTTTTGATTACAGTTTTTTGGGGTCATTTGTTGTGCCAAACTTCATTGTATATATTTTTTTACCCAACGGTAACGTTCAGGGTCATTTTCGTAAAGGAATATGGCCAAATCTTTACGTTTAGATTTATCTAATCTCATAAAGATACTTCGGAGGTCATCATCTACTGATTTTTCAGTAGCACCCCGTTCGATAGCCTTTTTATACCATGACTGGCCTTCATCATAATTGCCTATTTCAATATTAACAGCACCTAATAGAGTACACGGCCGAAAATCTTTTGGTGTAAGAAGATGAGCTTGACTACCAAGAGAAAGCGCCTCGTCTAAATTTCGTAAGTCTCTTTTTACTCCACCAAATGTAGTGTTGAATGCTGACTTTATTTTTTTTGATTTAAATTTATCAGTATTAATCTTGATTAAGATTAAGTTTGCTTTTTTTGATTGATTACATTTTCGAAAATGGCTACTTGCGTTTATTATATCCCAGGGATTTTTTGTTCTTATAAATTTTGATGAATAATATTCCGCTTCATTAGAATGATATTTTTCCCTTAATCTTTGTGTATAATAACCTGCATGAAATCCTTTGCGTGTTACCATAAGCCATGCAATTTCATCTTGATTTAGTCTTGAACCATGATCTAATTTTTCGATCATATGCTTAAGTTTATTAATGTCACCATGATTAATGAAAGAAATAGAAAGGTCATACTTTTTTAAAATTTTGTTAATTATTTTTCGTTTTTTATTTTTTTCAGCATTAATGGCTGCTTGTTTGATCTGTTTCTTCTTGATTTGGTCAGCTTCTAATTTACGTTTGCTCTGTTCCGCAATAGCCGCTTCAGAAAACTCTTTAAGGGATATTTGCTTACAAGCGTATTTTAAAAGACTTCTCAGTTGTTTTTTTTCCAGGCAATCTTTGGTGACTTCAGGTACAAAATCTGGAGCAACTTCCATGCGATTAATAAAATTTGCAAGAAAGGATCCTGGTATTGAAGATTCTGGTATATCGTCGATATAATATTTAACGGCTAATTGTTTTAATTTATTTTGGTTCATTTTTTTATGTTTAACGCCGCATTCAGCGGCTTGTCCGCTGCAATGCTTTGTTAGCCTTTTTGTGCTTTCGGTTTATAAAGTAGAGCCGAATATTGCTCAATATAGTTAGTAATTTCCCAACAACAACATAAAAGAACCAGCTGTAATGTTTTGCTTCAACCACTTTTTCAAAGTCGTGCCCGTAATTTTTCTTTCTTAACTCATCTGCATCAACAACTTCCACATCAACACACTTAATATTTCCATTAATTGCTTGATCTGTTAAAAATTCTTCAAGTTTTTCACGCGAAGAAAGTGACTCTTCAGTAAGTCTAAACTTTTCGAACCGAGGATAGTTATAATCACTGGGGTATACGGGTACTGTTTTTTTATAACCATCTTCGGTCAGCAGCCTCGCCAGATACTTAACCTCTGAACCATAATATCCTGTACTTTCCTTAGGGCGCATAGGTAAGACAGAAGCTGTCATGTGGTTATCAAAAAAGTCAAAAATTGGGTCCCATCTTTTTATCCATTCTTTCACCACATATTTTCCGTGAGAAGTAGATAAAACTAGATGTTTTTTGACTTTGCTTGACCCAAGAAGCTCATTAAGTTTAATACGATTCATATTCACACAGTAGAAATCTACAGGGTCATAATGACTCGAATACGACTCATAAGGCTTTAAAATTTTAGGGTCGTGCTCAAAATCGTCAAGTTCAATATAATAGTTAGCACCGACCCTCAAAAACACCTTAAATATGATTACTGATCTGTCTTTGAAATTCTCTAGGGTGACGCTGTTAACATATTTATCTTCGGCGTAAGCGCTTGAGCTAATAGAAAACTGCCCCTTTATATGCGTTCCCGACTTTCGCCAGTAATTCCTAACCACAAAATACAACGCAATTAGCGGAACAGCTAAGCCAATAAACGGAAGAAAATCTTTAAAATTCAATCCATGCTCCCATGAGGCTAACTAAAAGCGTTTTATCATATAGTCCCGCCCACAGAAAAGGCACGACAATTAGATCCACCAAAATCTTTTGGTAATGCTGAACCGGTTGTTTCAACGAGCGGGATTATTGATAAAACGTTGTTGAACAGAGCCGGTGGTCAGGGCCGGTAACGAGTGTTTTCACTATGGGGTTTATATCGATTGCTGGCAGACTGTGCAAGGATAATTTGGTGTGATTTTGATGGTAAATGCTCAACGATTCGGTTTTGAACTGCTGCATATATTCTGCTCTACGGATATAGGCGGTACTTGTTTGTATTGTGCCGGGTTTTCGACGCACCTCATGGGTATGGCCTGAAGCCATTGCCTTTGCCACAAGTTGTTTTAGATCAAAGATTAGGGTCAAGAAGTATCCCAGGCAGCCACCTTTTTATTTGGGACAATATAGCCAATATATACCGGCAGCAACTCGTAAAGTCTTGTCAGGCGGCCTTTTGAAGGGAGTTGAGATAACTAAGGGGTAAAAGTTGAGATAACTGGGATTGCCCGGGAATATACGGGGTTAAATGGGATCGATTTTGACTTCATTTTCAAAGATTTTTTGAAAATGGTTTTTTACAAGATTTTGTGTGGTGGTATTAGAAATCACCACGACCTTTCACAGGATAATTTGACTCGTGAACACCACACCAAAATACTGTGGATTGACGTCGAAGTTTATAGCTCCCTTATAATAAGGTAAAAGGTCAATCAATTTCAAACCCGATCAGGTGGTATTTTGAGATAGTGGTTTCGCCCAGGGCATTCACTTCCACTTCCTTGTGGGTTCTGGCGGTTACGCGCTGAGATTTGAAATTTTCCAAACATTCATCAAGTATGTCTGGGGTGGCTACAAATGGTTTGGCGATAGATTCGTTATCATAGAAAACATCAATTGAGCCCAGCAGAGATCTTTTATTAAACCTGGTGATATTGCATTCAATGGTTGTTATTTCTGTCTCGATTTCGACTTTTGACGGGAGTGGGTAGGTATTGCAATTGCCGTCATCAAACAAAATATGCTCTTTCGGACTCGATATAGTGATCATATTCGCATAGTTCTCTTTGATAAGCTGAGCCAATGAATAGAAGCCTTTGTGAATAACGGATGCTGCAGTCAGCACGTCGGATGTCGTGGTAACCTGGTCACCCTGAACAATATTTATTATTGCACCAGGGGAATTGTTTATTTCAATGTTCATGGGCTTCTCCGTGCTCTTGAAGTGCTTTGAGGCTATCCCGATTAGATCATATCCAGATTTATAAAGCAACCAGGTGTAATTAAAAATCTGTGGTGCCAGGGGAGCGAAGGCTGTAGCTATTTCCGTAACAAGGCAAATATTTATAGAGCCTGGGGAGACTGCGGTCAACTTGACCCTTGGAGATAAAAGGGTTGTGGATAATTCATACTTTTGGGCTGATATTTTGAGGCATTGAGTGTATGTGGATTCATACTTAGCAAGCATGGTGATTAGGCTTTTGATATCAGATGATTTCTCAAAATGGTTGCCTTCTGCATGGATCTTAATTTCCATTGATCTTAGCTCCCCTATTTTGCGTTAACGGGTTAGAAATATTTATGTTTCCCTGTGCCATCTCGGTATAATTTTAAAGGCGCAGCCTGTTATGGGTTTTTATTGACTTATATGCTATTCTCATGTGGCAGTCATCGCTTGATGAGTTGAATTTTTAAATAGGAGATAAGCATGGTATCGCATCAGCAAATTAATCTTAAAAAAATAAAAAGTTCATTGATCTCAATTGGCATGGCGCTGCATGCAAGCCACGGCCTTCTTGCCACGGACGACCCTTCTGCAAAAGAGGAGGATGCCCAGTGGGAGTCCTGGCGTATTGATCATTCCAAAGAAGTGTCAGCTTTGGAGTTTATAGAGTCTCTTTTCAGTGACACCGATACTTGTCCTTTATGTGGGAATCGTAAAAACGACCTTTAGATAATGCTGAAAGAAAGCTTTCAAACACGTTTTGAGGCACACGGCAGTAATCATAGGTTGCTCCCTGGTTGAACCGTATTTTCATTTTTTGTGAAGAGGGATCATAGCCTATAGCTGATATGGCACTCGAATTTACCCGGGTCATTTCCATGGTGGAACTCCTTTTTTAATAATTTTAAAAAGATTGATTTTTAAAGGGCTGATAATATGATGGATATAGTTCCTTTTCGGTTTCAAGGCATCACGCTCCAGGAGGCCTGCTGGATGGACGGCAAGCCGTTTTTTACCCGCCGGGCTGTCGGAGAGTGGCTGGAGTATTCACAGCCGGACTCAGCGATAAAGCACATTGTAACCCGCAACCCTCATATCGAGGATGACCGGTGGTCAACACTTGTCAAATTGACAAGTGTTGAAGGCGATCGAGATGTGCTCAGGGAACTTCGCGTTTACGACCCCATAGGTTTTCAGCTCATCGTTTTTGAGTCCAGGCAGCCCAGGGCTATCAAGTACAAGATTGCTGTGGCCAATCTTGCCTGGGCTTTTATGAACGGATCGATCAAACCGTCCGAATGGTCCAGTAAGGGAGATCTGATATCTTCCAGTCGTCAGATCCACTCCCTCAAGCCTTGTATAAAGCGTGGTGAGCTGGTGCGGGACCTGGCTCAGCGGGAAGGGATCAGCAAGCAAACGGCTTACCGTATGATTGGACGGGTTACCGGTAAGCGGATGCGGCAAAGTATCCGTTGTGACAGAGGTAAAACCAGATATCCAAAAGAGCAGGCACAGGTCTTTCATTACATCAAAAGGCATCCCAAAGCGGGCGGAACCGAGATCCGCAACGCTTTGGGCCTGACGGTTTCCGCCACCCTGATCAATGCCTGGCTACGGAATAAACATAAAATAAATCCTTAATGCATGGCTTATTATCATTTTACGGCTGAAGTTGTGAAAACGGTTATGACAACCAAATGTGCCGATAACTTGTCAATATTACAAAATATGTGTTAATGAATATGAATAATTTTAACCAAACCTTCCTGGAGGAAAAAATGGACAACTCAACGGCAGAAGAAATTATAGTTCGGCTCAAGGGACTAAGGGCAGATATGGACTACGTTGGGGAACAGCTGGTGTATACCCAAGCCATCCTTGGCTCATTCCATCCGGACCCAGTGCTCAGAGACCACTGTCAGAATTGTTTAAAGATTGCCGTTGAAGCGTGCTACTCAGAGGCAAGCATTAAACGGATTCGAGATCAATACCCCGTGATTGATCGTACCGATTTTTTAAGGAATTTGCTTGCCGAGGCAATACAAAAACTTGATACAGTAGCTATAAAGGAACAGGATCCGTCATTCAAGGAGTTGGTTGACGATTGCGGCGCCATCCCCAGTGAGGCCTAAAAAACCGCCGAGTCCTTTGTTGATATACCCAATTTTTATAAGGTACTCGGCGTTGTTTTTAACCTCATACCTGTCATAGCCGAGCGATTTTGCTATATGCTCGATCCGTGACAGGTGTTTTGTTTTTTCAGATTTTCTTTTTTCGGACACCTCAATTAATATTTCGTTGCACATATCTTCATCAAAAGGTCCATTCGGATCAAACATAAAACCCTCCTTAAGTAATTTACGCTCCCATCTCCAGATAAAAGAATAAAAATTAGCAATTAATCAATAAGTGTTTCGGTTTCATACTTCCTCCATTTTTGCATCTCATTATAAATAAGGTATCGGGTTTGTGTGGTTATGCTGCCTCACGGGCAGCGGTTGCGGGGCGGGCTCAGCCGTAGGGGCGGGGGTGAAAGATGTGCTGGGTGATTTCTACGGCTGCGCCCTGGGCTTTCCATTTGCGGGATGTTGTGGGGGCTATGTGCGCATGGCGGTGGTGGGTCTGGCCGTGGGAGGTGAACTGGTATGTCAGTTCCAGGGGGTGCCGGCAGGAAGCCACCGCCCGGATGTGATACAGCAGGCTCAGGGAGACCGGCCCGATGGCGTAGATACCGTGCCTGTGTTCCGGGTGGGTGGAGTTGATGACCTGCTTGAGCTTGCCGGCACTGTCCACCCAGATAAAGATACCCTTACCTTCCCATTGTTTTGTTATGCTATTCCAATTTCATAATGATGCTATGGAGTTTTTTTAAATTTTGTTCTCCAAGCTGTGTAAGTGAAGAGACTCTTTTGTCTAAATTAGTATAAACGATATTGTAGACATCCCCTTTGGATAAATTTAAATTTTTTGACTTTGCCCAAATAGCACTATATAGCTCGTTCCTCCATTTCGGATTGTTGGTGCGACGGATTTTATGTCGTTTGATGGCTGATTGTTGCTTAATCCAAGAAAGAGCTTCATCTCCTAAGTGAACAGGAATCTCCCTGTAAGAAGCCACACTATATCTTTCTTTTAACTTAGACCACCACTTCTTACATGCTTTATTGCGAGGCATTCCTCCCGCTTCTTCCTTTAATGCAAGATTGTCAATAACGTCTTTTAATTGTTTTGCTTGTTTGGCGGTAATGTGTTGGGGGCCAGGTGTAAATTGAGTGCGGTTTACTTTAGGGGGTGACTTAATATTAAGATCTCCAGCAATATTAATATCTCTACCAGAAACAATATTGTTTTTCCCTGCAACAGAAGCATTAATAATGGGCCTCTCATTTTTGATGTTTGGCCCTGGCTTTTTAACGTTTTCAAAAATACGAAAAATCTTTCCTTTCACTTCATCATCCATTTCTATCCTCCTAAATTACACAGCCAATCTTAAAACCCGTTCCACAACGGATGGGTCAATATTCTTTTTTGTGTCGATAAAATATTGATATAGAATTGAAATTACTTCGCTTTTTGTTTTTGGGGGCACCGTCAAATCTATCTGCTCTAAATTTTCTTCAACCCCGGCTATTACTTCCTCTAGAAGTTTGAGATCAACGGCATTGGGCAGACTTAGCTCTGCTTCTATAGGCTCGGTTCCAATGCCAGAGATAAGCCAATCAAGGTTGATCCACGCTTTATTCGATTTTAAATTTTGATAGAAAGTAGTCCCAGGTGTTTGGCCCCCCTTTAAGTAATTAAAGAGCTGTGCCCTGCTGACTCCACTCATTTTGGCAAACTCCACCCTAGTTAAACCAGATTTTTTAATTATAGTTTTTAACCTGTCTGTGAATTCCATAATAAAATCAAAATGTTCTCCTTAGTCTAAGAAATTAGACTAAAAAAGCTATTTTTTTAGACTAATTTCTTGACGAGTCCAATATTTTAGACTATTGTATGTCTACGCCTAATAAAAGCGCATTAAAAAATTAGTTACAACAAACCTTTAAAAAAAAGGAGCCCTTATGAGCAACTCCAAAACCATGACCCCCGAAGAGATCAAGTTCGCCCTGGATAAAGCGGGTCTGTCCATGTCCGGTCTGGCCAGGGATCTGCGCGTCAGCCCAGGCGTGGTCTGCCAGGTAGTAAACAACAAATCCATCAGCCATAGAATCCGGTGCCACGTTGCCCGGGCCATAGGTCGTCCGGTGGATGAGATCTGGAATATCAAAAAAGATCCCACCCGCACCGGGCGGCCGCTTGGCAGAGGTCTGTATGATCACGAACAATGCCAGGCTGCGGTGGTGTGACCATGCCCGTTATCCGCCTTCTGCCAGGAAAATTGTGTGGACAGGCGTGTTTTAAGCCATATCGGGCAAGGTTGCAAGGACCATTTAGCATCCTGGTTTTACCTTATATCTATCCGGAGGTGAAATCAATGTCTAAAAGAACATCTAAAAATGAGCAGCAAATGGAGTTTGACTGGGATTTTCCCAGCAAACTGGAAAAAGTTGTCCGGGAACGGAGACAAATCCAAAAAAATGTTGCGGCCGGTCCTGCCAAAAAAGTCCAGACCGAGAACGAGTTTGATTTGTGCATCCTGCTGTCTGCAGGGGTAAAAAAAGCCATCACCGAATCGGGCCTTAGCCGGGATCATGTGGTGGACGGGATCAACGTGTACTTTGGTCGAAATCATGACGATGCCGACAAAAATGAGGGCATCTGCCGAAAACCCATCACTATCCATATGCTCAACAATTATTTGAGCAAGCCTGCTGAGTATCCTGTCCCTGCGTATTACCTGTTTGCGCTGCATCATGTGACCCATAGCCTGGAACCGGCCCGGGTGCTGGTGGAGGCGGAAGGGGCCAAGATCGCCACCGGTGCTGATATCCGGCAGATGGCGCTGGGTAAGCTGGAGGAGCATATCGTGGAGATAAACCGGCTGAAAAAGGAGATCAAATGTCAGAGATAGAGACACAAATCATGAAAACCCCATTGGATATCGGCAACAAATCAGTATCCCCTGAATATGGAGCTGGTTTGGGTCGGAGCTCCGACCACGACCGCCCCGCCGGAGTCCTTGTCGGCGTGATCGGTAAATTGGGTTCCGCACTCCGGACAGGCATAGCGTGTACCGCCACCATCCCGCCCGGTGCGATTGAGTATCGAGGCCTTATCCTTGCCAAAGCAGTGTTGACAAAGGTAATGCTGAGTGCCGGCGGCATCAGTATCAGGCTTGGGTCTATACGCAATAAATCCAGGAGCAACTTCAGTTCGCGCGTATTGTTTTGCTATGATTTCCCACTTTTCCTTCTTCACAATCTTTGCTTCCAATTCATTTTTGACCTTAATCAAATGCGAATTTTCTTTTTGGAGAAGGAAAATCTTATCCTGAAGTCCAATAACAATGTTTCTGATCTCAATGAGCCCTGTCTTGACGGCCTCTTCGGTGGCTACATCAAGGGTGTTTTTGACAAGCGAAGATAATTTCTGCAGGGATGAAAACATGGTGTCCGCCTTATCGTTTTTGACAAAACAGGTTAATGGCACGGGGTGACAGTGCATAAATTTAAAGGAGAAAAACACATGATGGCAACGATTACGGAGCGGTTAATACCCCTTAAACATCGAGTCGCTCGTATACGGACCGGCTACAGATACCGTAAATGGCTCTTTGTTCGCATGGTCCACAATGTCGGCTTTACATTTCGGGCAGTGGTAACGTGTGCCGGGCAGTTCCCGCCCGGCGCATTGGAGTATCGATTCGCGCTTGTCCTTGAAGCAGTTTGCGCAAAGGTAATGAAGCGGGTTGCTGCTCTCTTCTTTAGGCTTAAACGCGTACACGAAAACACCGGGAGCCAATTCGGCAAGCATGTAGTTTGGTTCTACCTTGTTTTCCCAGTCTTTGGTCTGCTGGTATTTTTCCTTGATCTCTCGATACGAATCATAAAGCTCAAAGGCCAGCGTATACGCCTCGAAACTCGCCTTCTGGAGAGAGGTGATCTCAGTTACGAGTTCATCAAACGCTTTAGCCTTCGCGTATTTCTCGACTAACTCAACGGAGGTTTTTATGGATTTTAATGATTTAAAAAGCATGGAATCAACTCCTTGGTAGATAAATTTAAGGGAAAACACATGGGATCTGAAATATTGAAGTCAATAAAATCAAATCGCAGTTCATTCAATAAACGCAATCATCGCCCAGAGGCTTTGGCCAGCAGTGATATAATTCTTATATCCGAATGTGGTAACACAGTCGTCGCTCTCCTGGTGAAGATTTTTCTTATCTATCTGGTCCTTGTACCCCTTATAAGCCTTATCGAATATGCTCCGCCTGCGCCGGGTGATGAGAAGATCTCTGTACCTGTCAATGACTTGAACCAGGTCCCGGATGGCATCGGCGTTGGTGACACCCACCGAGCGTTGCCCGCTGCCGATCGTCAGAATCTCAACATGCAGAAGCCCGACGAGGTCAGCTCCGACGTCCAGTCGCAACCTGAATTTGTCGCTCAGGATGTGGGAAAAGAAACCTGCGATAAAACCGATAACGCCGAAGCAGGTGCGGATGAGGATTTCATTTTCTGGCATGAGGCCTCCATTTATTTTTTGATATTCGGTGTGTCCTTTCTTTTCGGGCATTCACGATGGCAATCCCGTAACGATGCAGATTGACGGTACATGAATTTAAGGGAAAAGACAATGACGTCGTCATGGATGAAAGCGGATTTACAACCTGAACTTACACATGAGGTGACTATGAAAAACTCAATTATGGACAGATTAATAGACGAGCTGGACATGTTTATAGACCCTGTGGATTACCCCATTGAACTTGAATACGGCGGTCGCGGCAGGGATCTTCGGGTGCAGGAAAAGGCCCGGGAGCTGGTGGTGATACTGGAAGAGCTGTCCGCACCCGAAGCCCGGGCCGCGCTGGAACTGGCCGGGGATCTTCTGGACAACCCTATTTATACCGGGAGGTTTTGATTGAAAGATCGGTCATCATATCGCCGCATTGAGGCGGCAAAGAAAACCATGGCGATTATCCGCTTTCTTTCTGAACAACGGCAGCCGGTGCCTGGCGTGGAAGTGGCCAGGGCGGTGAGTATTCCTTCTGGTACGGCCATGTGTCACCTGGTCACCCTGGAAGATGACCGCATGGTGCGGCGTGTGGGCGAGCACTGGGAGCTGGGGGATGGCATGGCAATTTTGTGGGCACGGCGTAAATCGCAGATAGAGAGCGGCATTGACCGCATGAAAACAAATTTATCAGATATAGGAGCGTAAAAATGACAGACAAAAAAAGGAAACCCATGGATCCGGACACAGAAGCGGCCCTGGCCATTGTGGACATGGAGCAGAAACAGGATCGGTACAGGGAGACGGAACAGCAGACCAGGGAACGGTTGATTGCCAAGTGTCATGAGGTAATTGGGCGGGTGCAGGGGCTTAACATGATCTCCGAATTCGCCAACGTTAGCAATTTTGTATGGCTGAAGCAGGTGAAGGACTCCAAGATATACAAAGATCTTCCTGAAATTGGGACATGGGATAAGTTTTGTAATTACATAGGTTTATCAAGGCAAAAGGTCGATTTAGACCTTCAAAATCTGACAACTTTTGGAGAGGCTTTTTTGCTAACGGTTGGCAATTTGAATGTCGGCTACCGAGACCTAAAGAAACTCCGCCAACTAACCCATGAGGGATCAGTGGCCGTGGATGCCAACTCCGTAACCATAGGCGAAGAAAAGATCCCCCTAACCCCGGAACGATCAGAAGATCTCCAGCTGGCCATAGAATCCCTTCTGGAAGCCAAAAACCGGGAGATAGAGGACAAAGAAGCCCAGGTAAAGGCCAAAGAACGCATCCTTAAAGACAAGAGCAAGACCATAGACAAGCAGGCCCATGAAATATCCCTCATGGAAGGCAAAGCCAAAAAGAACGGCTACACCCCGATAGAAGAGTCCCAGATGCGGGCCATGGACAATTCCCGCACCATCATTGACGGGTTGCTCATGGAATTTGACCCGGAGAGAAACCCCCTTCCCCCGGATGCAACCCCCCGGATGCGGGCCAAACTTATGCACACCCTGGATTATTTTCGCCGGGTGATCCTGGCCACCTACGACACGGCGGCGGATGAATACGGCGAACCAGAGATTGATGACGACTGGATTCCCCCCCCACCTGCGAGAGCCTTTGCCCAGGTTTGACAGTGAAGGAAACCCTATCCTGGAATCCCGGGACAAGAACACGGACATCATCGACGTAGGAGATTAAACCATGGGGTGGGTACAGGAAATGTCAGACAGACTTGCCATTGCGGTGAACGGAGAAAGGGACCGGATTATATCCGAATACCAGTCCCTGACCGGGAAGAGCCGGACCACGCTGTACCGCATAGCCAAAAAGAACGGATTTGAAACCGGGCGCAGGCAACGGTGTGATGCCGGTACCACCTGCCTGTCCGATTACCAGCTGCAGTTTGTTAGCACACTGATGCAGTCAACGGCCAGGAAGGTCAAAGGAGTGATTATGCCAACGTCGGAAGCGCTGTCCATTGCAGAGGATAACCAAGTGATCCCGACGGGTCAGATATCCGTGGAGCGGGTATCAGCCCTGCTTCGGGAGCGGGAGATGAACAAGGCGGCTCTGGATGCACCCACGCCGTGCATCCGCATGCGCAGCCTTCACCCCAACCATGTGCACGTGTTCGACGCATCCATATGTATACAGTATTACCTGAAATCCGGCAAAGGTCTGGGCTTCATGGACGAGCGGGATTTCCGGGAAAAAAAGCCCAAAAACTTTGCCAAGATTAAAGAGCGCATCTTCCGCATGGTGCTGGCGGATCATTTCACCCATCATCTGTACGTGAAATATTACGTGACATCCGGTGAAAACGCCCTGATGACCTTTGATTTTCTTACCTCTGCCTGGCGGGGCGGGCACCATGAAAAAAACCCCTTCCGGGGGGTGCCTTTTTTCCTGCTGATGGATGCGGGCAGCGCCAACGTTGCCAAGGGTATCATGGCCCTGCTGAAAAGCCTGGAGATCGAAATGCCCAAAAACATGCCCCATAACCCCCGTCGCCAGGGATCGGCCGAGAATGCCCAGAACCTGATTGAAACCCATTTTGAATCCCGCCTGCACCTGGAACCTGCCACCACCGTGGACGAGCTAAACGCCTGGTGCACGGACTGGCTTGCCCATTTCAATGCCACCCGGCGGCATCGTCGCTACGGCATGAGCCGGACAGCCTGCTGGCTGAAATACATCCGCCAGGAACATATCCGGGATCTGCCAGATGATGAATACCTCCGGGACATGTTTGCAGAACCGGAAGTGACCCGCACGGTGGGGGCGGATAACACCATCTCCTTCCGGGGTGAACAATACCGGCTGAGCCACATTGACGGTATCCGGCCGGGATTAAAGGTGGATGTGATCATGCGGCCCTATCATCGTCCCCAGGTGGGCGTGGTCTGCAACGGGGAAGAGTACCTGGTGCAGCCGGTCACCCTGCTGGACGGCGGATTTTCTGAAGATGCGGTGGTCATCGGGGAAGGGTTTAAATCCCAGCCCGACACACCGGCCATGCGGACCCGGAAGGCCAACGATAACCTGGCCTTTGGGGAAGAACAGAAAAAGGGAGATCTGCCCTTTGGTGGCACCCTGCATGTACACGGGCACCATGGAGACAAGGTGCAGGCGGTACCCATGCCCCGGAGAGGCACGCCCATCACCGTGGACAGGGATGTGGAAGACCGGAAGATCCCCATCATGGAGCTGTTCCGGCGCCTCCGGGATGCCGGGGTTACGATGACACCGGCGCTGAACTCGGATTTAAGGGCTGGACTAGGGCTGTCCGTATCCGTGGCCCAGGCGGATGAGATTATAACGGCCCTTTGTGAAGACCGGCACTGGCAGATGGGAGGGATGGATGAGCGTCTTGAAGCAGTTGCTAATTGAGCTTGACATTCCCCAGCGGGAATTTGCGGTCATGATGGGCACCTCCAAAAATACACTGTCCCGGATTTTACAGGGCAGGATGCCGGTGTACCAGAAATCCCGGGAAAAAACCATAGGGCCCATCATGGCATGGGTGAGCAAAAACAAGACGGCCATGGCATGGTTAAAGGCCCGCAACTACGGTGTTTCTGATATTTGGCTTCCCTTTGAAGGGCAGGGGAAAAAGAAAGTGGCGTGGTCTGCCCCGATTGGCCTGGGAGACCCCAACGAAATCGAACCCAGAGAGGATATTGAGATGATAACCAGGAATGCATTGAGATACTTCAAGATGTTTAATGACCCGTTTTTCAACGATGTGAACTCCAGCAAGGATATTTTCATGAGCGGTGAGCACCGGTTCCTGCGCGAAATGATGCTGGATGCTGCCCAATACGGGGGGTTTGTGGCCATCGTGGGCGGGGTGGGCTCCGGGAAAAGCGTGATGCGCAAGGTGGCGGTGGAACAGCTGATGCAGGAGGGTGTCAAGATTGTGTTTCCCCTCATCATAGACAAGTCCCGGGTATCGCCTGCCTCTCTCATCGACGCCATTGTGATGGACATATCCGACGAGCCCCCCAAGCGCAGCCTGGAACAGAAGACCCGACAGGCCATGCGCCTGTTAAAAGCCCGGGCGGAAAGCGGCATGAAACAGGTGCTGATGATCGAAGAGTCCCAGATGATCGACAAGCGGGCCTTTAAGGCGCTGAAGCAGATACACGAACTGGAGAACGGCTTTTCCAGGCTCATCGGCATCATCCTCATCGGTCAGCCGGAACTTTTAAAGAAGCTGGATGAGGTCAGCAACCCGGATATCCGGGAGGTGACCCGGCGGATCACCACGGCGGAGATCCAGGGCCTGGGGGAAGATGTGGCGGCCTACCTGAGGCATAAATTTACCCGGACCGGCAAGAACGTGGACGATATCCTGGCCGAAGATGTTTATCCGGCCATCAACCAGAAGCTGTCCCGCACCCGGGGACGAAAAACCATTGATAAGAGTTATCCGCTGTCCGTGAACAACCTGGTGGCCCGGGCCATCAACCTGGCGGCGGACATGGGGGAGGAAAAGGTCTCTGCTGACCTGGTGATGACTTGCTAAGCGGTGACTTGCCAATAACACTTGTTTGGACACTTTTTGAAGGAGCGTACGTCATGGGTAATTGTGTGAATCTGACATTAAGTAAGCATTTCAAAGACCGATGGATGGAGCGGGTGGGTAACTGGCCTACCCTGGATGCCGTGGCCCATTATATTAAAAATTCCGTGCCGGTGCAGACCGGTCAGGATCTGGTCCGTAAGAATGGGGAACCTTTCAGGATGCTGGCCATTTACTGGCATCCGGATCTGGATGTACTGATCAAGGTAGATATCCATAACCGGACGGCGGTGACGGTGCTGTCCCGGGAGAACTGGACGGCCAGGTTCCCGCAACATGCAAAACCGGTTGAAGCCCCTGTCAGCGAGCCTGCTGAAACGCCTGTAAACACTGTGGTCTGTGCTCCGGTTGAAGCGCCTGCAACCAGGCATGTTGAACCCGTTGCCAGTTCCGAGAAGGCCAAGTCATCCTTTATGAAAAATCGCATCGCAAACATACGGGCCACCTTCGGCCGTAAACAGCTTGGGACAAAACTGCTGAAACAACTTTAACGTCACCAGGGAGATAAAATGAGAAACAATTTGATCCGCAACGCCCGTAAAATAAACACCAGAAATCACTGTCTGTCTCTTTCGAATGCCATGATCTGCATGGATTGTGAGCATATCTTTTCAGCCTATAACCCGGCCTGCACATGCCCCAAGTGTGCGTCAAACACGGTGGTGTTTTTGGCCAAATGGGTACCGACCACCATGGACAGGTGTAAGAGAGCCATATGAACGAATCACGAACTAAAAAACAGGGAGAAAACATCATGGAAAAAGAACAAACCATTGAAACGGAACAGATCACCTTTAACGGCAAGGCATACATGGAAGATGGCCAGGGCAGGCTGGTTCTGGTCGAAACCATAGATCCCGCTACACTCCTCAAGGATGACCTGGTCAAACGCCTGGTGGATCAGGCGCGGGGTCTCCAGGAGATCCTGAAAACCCATAAGGATGAAATGCTGTCCGAGGTGGCCAGTTTTGTGGCCTTGTCTGCTGAGGAATATGACGTAAAATATGGCGGGAAAAAGGGCAATGTGACCCTGACATCTTATAATGGGAAAATGAAAATCTATAAGCAGGTTGGGGATGTCATCGCCTTTGACGAGGGGCTGCTCATTGCGAAAGAACTCATCGACAAGTGCCTGAACGAATGGACAGAGGGCAGCAATGCCCACATCAAAGCGGTTGTTGAAAACATCTTTAACCTGGACAAAATGGGGCCGGTGGACACCCAGCGGATTCTGGGCCTCAGAAAGCTGAAGATCCAGAACAAGGACTGGCAGAAAGCCATGGATATCATCCACAAAAGTGCCCGGGTTGTTGGAAGCACGGAATATATCAGGGCCTATTACAAGCCCGAGGTGGACGGTAAAACCTCAAAAGACTGGGAGTGCATCACCTTGGATATGGCAGCTGTATGAGGGTGGTCTGCCCCAGCCGCCTGCCCTTGAAAAGCCACAACTACATGGCGGCCATTGCCTGGGATCTTGCTGATACCGCCGACCGTCAGGGAGAACGTGCCCGGGACATTTCGCACCGGGCCATAAAACGTGAACCATCGGATCTGAGCCGACCCGTTGCGCCCATGGATGTGGCGGAGATGCGCCGGATCAGGGATGAAAATATGAGGAAAAAACATGGAAAAGATTGAATCAATACTCGAAGCGGCAGACGAGCTGCTCGATAACGCCGCATGGTATTCTGAGGATGCGTATGCATCGAATGAGATGGTGGTGTCTACCCGGTGCATCACCGCCCTGAGGGAGGCCGTGGAGGCCTTTGACATGGAGGCCTATAATGAATAAAACTGCTAAAAAGAACCAGCCCAGCAGCGTAAAGCAGCGTCAATTGCTGGCCATTGCCCGCCAGCAATTGAACATGGACAAGGACGATTATAAGGCCATCATGACAGCCCATTACGGCGTGGACAGTTCCACCCGGCTCACCTTCGGCCAGGCAGAGGAGTTCATTGATTATTTTGCCTCCCGGGGGTTTGTCATCGTCTCAAAAAAACGCCGGTATCTCAAGCGCAAAAACCCGGCCAAAACCCGGGAATACCCCAAGGTCATTGACATGGCATCTCCGGCGGAACTGGAAAAGATAGATGCCCTGGCAGGCCTTATCACCTGGCGGTGTGAGGACGGGATGACCCGGTGGATGCAAAAGTTTTTAAAGATCGACCGGGTAAAGACAGGCCGGGATGCCTTCCGGGCGATCGAGGGGCTTAAAAAGATGTTTGAAAACGGCATGGTGAAGCTGCACGGTGAAGACTGGTGGCTCAAGAGTTTTGATAGCCTGGAAATCAATGCCTATATCGCGGAACATATGCCAGCTAAGTACAAAGACCGTGTCTCCATGCCGTTTTAACCCCATACAAGGAGCCCCTGTTTGACGAATTCACGTGCAAAAATCAGCATGGAGGACCTGTCCGAGGATTTGCGGCAGGTGGCGGAGGTCATCGGGCTGGATCTGGTGGCCCGACTGGTGGCCCGGGTGGGGGGGGAGCGGGTGTATATTCCCTCCCCAGGGCGGCTGGGGGCAAAAGCCAGAAACAGGGCCATACGCAATGAATTCACAGGGGAAAATCATAAAGCTAAAGTTTCCTGTAAATTTATCGAGTTTTTTGCTATGCAACCATGCGTAGCAGGATTTTGACGAAAGATTTTTGTGGGGTTTGCGCTGGCACAGGGCAAACACTATAAAAATCAGAACTCAATGCCGCCTCCGCAATTATCCGCCGCACATCAGAAAATGCAAATCCGGCTCGTCCCCGAATTTTATATCTTCGATCGGGTGCATTTTCCAACCGGTCAGCATAGATCCATGTCAGCGTTGTGGACATCATGCAGAAGTTAAGGTGATTCAGTACGGCTTCCGAATTCCGAACTTGTGATTTTGAACTGCCAATCTCCTGCTTAATTTCTTTAAATCCTGATTCAATTTTCCAGCGCGCGCCATAATATTCTATAATTTGCTCAACCGAAAGCCTCATATCTGTGGTCATGAGGGCAACGTACCGTGTTTTTCGATAAACCCAGACAACCCGCACCCTACACTTCATCGTCTTCAGCATAACGGTTTGTGAATACGCCAGCACTTCCCTTTTTTTGCCGTAGAGAAAAACCCTATAACTCTGGGAGTTCTCCTTCAACCTCCCTGCACAATCATCCACAGAACCCAAACGTAGGCCATACTTTCGTGGACGGCCAGCCTTAGGTGTTCCTGTAGCGACAGGTGCAAAATCATACAGAATAATATTTGTTCGCATACGAGAAAGCAGGTGGAAAGAGCCTTCATTTCTACGATCCAACCTGGACCAGAGGCCATTGTTGCCAAACCAGCTATCTGTCACAATCAACACCGGTTGCTTATAGTAATTTCGAATATCCGTTATCATTGTGGCCGCCTGTGCCATTTTGTCTTCAAAATGAAGAACCTCTCCTTTCCGTGTGGCAGTCGCAGATTCTGCCTCAATGTCCTTTTTCATCATATAAAATCGAAAATCAAGAGGCAGGCAGGCCCATCTGGATTTTATTTTTTTCAATAATCCTACTGCCAGAATACACTGTGACCATGGATACGAACTTTGGTTAGACTTTGAGGCATGGTTGTGAAAATATGCGCAACCAAAAATTTTTTTTCCACTCTTTGGGTTTATGGAATCATCCAGTACTAGCAGAATTCGTTCTTTTACAGCTGGTGACGGAATCATTCCCCACATCGTATGCCATAGTCCTTTCCATGGTAATGTTGGGCTTGCCATGAAGGCATAAAAGCGCTGACTTTTCAGCTTTAAACCAAATAGAGTTTGCAGGGCACGTAACAGGTTAGAGGTGATTGATGATGTAAATGGAACCAACACAGCCAATAGCGTGTATACAAACCAGACCTTCCGTTTCTGTCCCTGAACAGTATTAGAAAATACAGCTTGCAGAGGTAATAGCAAATCACGTAATATAAACATGGTAGGTCGCTCCTTTTTTGGTATAATTTCAATTAATTAGCCAATTAAAATATACCATAGGAGCGCCTACCTTCCAAGATCTATTTATCGCTTATTTTAAATAAATTCAGTATGTTATTTCAACAAACCGTTTAAGTTTGGCATGAAAAATGAAACTCAATTTCCATGCCAACTGCATCTTGAGGCTTTCTCAAACCGATTCTAATTTTCAGGAAACTTCAGTCATAAAGAACTGGCCGTCAAATATGGATTGACGGTGCAATGGATTCGGAAAATCGTGTCCGGGTCTGAATCTAAATAAAAGGAGCGCAACATGAAAGACGAAATTAAAAAACAGGCCCAGGATATATGCGGGTCATCCGTGGCTGATGGGGTGGTGTCCATGTATCACGTAAAAGATATCCCCCTGGCAAAGGCCTGCTGGGAGTATGAAAGACACCACATGAACCGGACAAGTATGCTCAAGGTGATCAAACGGCGCATCAAACAGCTGGGAGGTAATTGATGGGTAAAGAATACCAGCGTCACGAATTCTGCCGGGTCGTCGGATGCCCCGGTTTGTCTGATGATAAATGCACTGCCCCGGGGGCTTTTTGCCTGTTCACTGCCCGGCAGTTTCATGAATGGCTGCAGGATAATGGGTACAGAATCATCAAACCATCTAAAACAAAAAAGTGAAAAAATGAGTTGACAGCCCGAATCAGGGGTGGCAAGGTGAGGATGTCATGGCAAAATCCATGACCCGGGTTGAGAGCCGGTCTTCCCAAAGGCGCATGAGCGGCGCCAATAGATTGCCGCTTTTTTTGCGTAAGCACATCCCACATACTCTGGGCCTGTGCGCGGAACCCTTCGGGGTTGTCGTTTCCTTTGGGGCGATCTCTCAACCGCGTACCGGCCCTTTTTTGTTTTTGAGAGAGTAAAATCGGGCTTTCATTTATTTTTTTACCCAAAGGAGATTTAAAATGAAAGACGCAAAACACAACACCACGGCAATCCATTCCCATTCCATCAACACCGAATCCGACGAATTCCAGAACCCCATGGGCGGCACCATCCAGATTTTTGTAAACGAGGAGGGGGAACGTTCCGTTGATGCCCGGGAGCTTTATCAATTTCTTGAGGTCGGGAAGGACTTCTCTACATGGATCAAGGGCCGTATCGACAAGTACGGATTTGCCCTGAATGCGGACTATATTATCACCTATGACAGCCCGAAACCCGCATCAAATGGAGTTTACCCCCGTTTTGGGGAAAACCCCCAAGGCTCCGAGGTTGAACCCGATCTGGGTGGACGTCCCAGCGTCAATTACCACCTCACCCTGGACATGGCCAAGGAACTGGCTATGGTGGAAAGAAACGACAAGGGTCGGGAAGCCCGTCAATATTTCATTGAATGCGAAAAGATAGCCCGTCAAACAACCCGCCCATTCGATGTCACCGAATATGTGAATCGGGTCTACCAGCTCGGATTAGAGACAGGTAAAGACCAGGTTAAAAAAGAGATCACCACAAGCCTGAAAGGCCTGTCAGACCAGCGGTTCCTCCTCCTCCGGAGGGCCAGCGGCTACAAGGCCATGGGACTGACCAACCGCGAGGTCGGCAAGCTCATGGATACCCATAAAGACACCATCCGAAAAGCCGTCAAACAGAGCCGGGACATCGGCGTGTTCGGTGCCCCCGAGTCCGACGGCCAGATGACCCTGTTCTCCGGCGAGGTATCCCATGGATAGCATGGATATGGTGGATCGGGTGGAGGATGTCGCCGTGCGCATCGACTGCCTGGCAGACCTGATCTGCGCCGCCAGGGCCAGCGACTTCTCCATGTCCGATTCCGGGCTCACCGGATTTCTGCTGATCCTCAACCAGCTCAGTGACGACCTGAGAAAGGTGACAGGCACGCCGTCAAGGTGTCATGATTGAGCCGGTAGCCTTTAGCCTTTAACCTTTATCCACCCCGATCAGGCCATGCCTGACCGGGGTTTTTTATGTCCCTTCCCCCGACCCTTTTGCTGACATCGGCAAAAGGGTCTCTTTTTTGGGATTTTTTGCCATTAAGGCCAAAATAGGAAACTACTTTGGTGGATTGTTTCCTGCCTTGCGTTGTATGTAAGCATATCGGGCCTGATAACGGGCCGGATACACTTTACAGGCACCAGGGAGGCGCCATGCCATTTTATTATCCCCAATTCAAAGACCTGATTTCACAGACATTAAAATCCATGGAACTCTATTCCGAGTCAGCGGTGAACCTGCTTTTGGGAACCGCTGCCCAGGAATCCGGGTTCGGCACCTATATCCGACAGATAAGAGGGCCTGCCCGGGGGGTTTTTCAATGCGAACCGGCCACGGAACTGGATATCTGGGACAATTATCTGCGCTATAAGCTGGAACTTGCCGACCGGATTTTGCGTGTCACCGGGGTGAAACACCCGTCCGCCACCCATCTGGAGACCCATCTGGACTATCAGATCGCCCTTTGCCGGGTGCATTATCTCCGGGTGAAAGCATCCCTGCCCGCCGCCGACGATATCCCCGGCCTGGCAGCTTACTGGAAGCGGCATTACAACACGGCCCTGGGGGCAGGCACGGTGGATCAATTCATCGACAATTACCGGAAATACTGCACCACCCCATAACAAACATTCTTTACAGGAGGCACCCCATGGACACTAAAACCGCTATCAAAAGCAAGACCATTAATTTTAACGCCATCATACTCGGCATTATTTCGCTGCTGGTCGCATTCGGGATCACCGTGCCGGACGAGATTTATCCGGCATTGCTGGCGGCTATACCGGTGATTAATATCGTGCTGCGGTTTATGACCAAGGGGGCTGTCACATTGACCGGCGGTGCCGGTGAGATCGATAACGAGAGTGGCAGGGCCAGGATTTTGCCGGTGATCGCGTGCCTGACCCTGGCTGTCATCATCGCCGGCACAATGTGGACGGGATGTGCCGCAAACAAGACCGTCACCGGACAGATCATCGCCCAGACAGATGATCCGGGGATCATCGCCCTGGCCACCTATGCCGATGCCCAGGATGCCTATATCCATGCGGGGGAGATGTATGTGGCCTACCAGGACACCGTTATTGAGATCGACCCTGCGCTGCACGATAAAATTATCGGTTATTTCAAGGAAGCAGATAAGATCCTGGATACCTGGAAGCTCCTGGGGGATGTGCCGGAAGCGGACAAAACGTCCCTGCGGGAATACCTGCGCAGACTGTCCATGGAACTGGCACAAATGCTGGCAGACAGCCAGAAATAGACGCATAACCGCGCCGAATTTACGGGCAATGGAGGAGAATAACACCATGGCGGACAATAGCAATAACTACATCATGGCTGCAGCCATCGGGCTGAACCTGATCATCGACACCATCGACCGGGTCAAAACCGATACCGGCATAGAGATCACCCCTGAAACCATAGCTGTTTATGTGTCCATGCGCAATGACCGGCGGCATGCGCTTAACCAGCAGCTCGGCATTTCTGAGGAAGGTGCATAATGGCTGTCACCGGCGACCGGGTTGGCAGCATATGAATCAGGCCCCCACAACAGATTATTCGGCCATGCAGTTCTGGTTTAACATCGGGCAGTATGCGATCACGGTGATCATCGGCGTGTATGTCTGGATCAGCAACCGCGCCAATGCCAGATCCAAGGATGTCGAAAAGCTGGCCTGTCGCGTGGTGCGCCTGGAGTCATCCAGCATTTCCCATGCCGATCTGGGGAAGGTTTACGAGCGGATCAATTTTGTCTCGGAGCAGATGTGCAAAGTGTCCGGAACGGTCACCGGGATAAAGGGCTCTGTGGATATGATTCAAGAGTGCCTGTTGAACAAAGGGGACACTAAATGAACTTTGAAGACCTTGAGAAAATCCAGCGGGATGTAAACTGGGATATCACCTATCAAAGCGATCTTGAGCATTACAAAAAATCCGACCACTGGGCCATCCCCGCCGATGGGCTGGGGGATTGTGAAGATTATGCGCTCCTGAAACGGCATTTGCTGCTGGAAGCTGGCTGGCCAAAGGAAAAATTGCGTCTGGCCACCTGCTATACCGAAACCGGCGGGTACCATGCCGTATTGATCGCCATACTTGGCGCAACATGGACAGACGAGACATGGTGGGTGCTGGACAACCGGGAAAAACTGCCTAAATCCTGGCGCATGATGGATCACTACAAGTGGGACAGAATGCAGGATGAAAAAGGCGTCTGGAGGGCGGTGGTATCATGAAAAAAACACTATTGCTGATCACGGTATTATTTACGTTGGCCATGGCCGGATGCCAGGGATCACAACGGCCTGAAGGGCCGGATCACGGCACCCTGGGGCAGGAAGTACCGGCGCCGCACGGGTGGACGGATTATATCCAGCGGGGAGGAGAATAATGGCCAGTTTAGAACAGACGATTCAGCGACACCTGAGGATTACCATCCTGAGACTGCTGGCTGAAGACCCGAATTACACCTTGAATGACTCGATCCTGGCAGATCTGGTGGGCAATTACGGATTCACCCCCAGCCGTGACCGGGTGCGCACGGAGTTGAGCTGGCTCCGGGAACAGGGCCTGGTGCGTTTTGACGACGATGACGGGATCATTATTGCCGTGTTGACCCAGCGGGGGAATGACGTGGCCCACGGTCGTACCCGGGTGCCCGGGGTAAAACGTCCCGGTCCGGGGTCGTGACATGGCCAAAAAACCACGTAAAGGCAGGGGTAGACCGTCCAGTATAGACCAGCTGCCCGAAGACGTTAAAATCAAAATTAACTCGGCGTTGAGGAATCGTGCCCTTACCCAGAAACGGATATTGGATGCCATCAACCCGGTGCTGGACATGCGGGGGGAAAAGCCCATCTCCAAGAGCGCCCTGGGTCGGTACGCCATGGCCGTGGAGGAAAAAGGCGCCATGATGCGGGAGGCCCGGGAGGCTGCCAATGCCCTGGTGGGCGGTCTGGGGGAGCAGAGCGGCACGGATCTTGGCCGGGCCGTTACCGAGATGGTCAAGACCCTGGCGTTTAACCTGGTGGCCAATGAGGGGGAGGTGGATGTGGATACCTTGAACAAGGTGGCGCTTATCTCCCAGCGCATTGAGCGGGCAAGTAAGGTCAGTCTGGAACGGGAAGAGCAGTTGAAAAGCAAAATACTTCAAAAGGCAGCTGACGAGGTGGAAGAAACGGCAAAGCAGCAAGGTATGGACAACAGTCAGGCGCAGTTCTGGCGTGAAAAGGTTCTGGGGGTGCGGTGATGGCCAAGCTTTTTGGAGACACCATCCGCATACTGGAGTGGGAGGAATTGCCGGACTCCGTTCGGGAGATTCCGAAGGACTGCAACCCGCTCGACCAAGGCCTTTTTATGGCGCACCAGGCCGAGTGGTGCAGTCTCATACATGCCCATCCGCTTTGCATTGCCGAAAAGGGCAGGCGTACCGGCATCACATATGCCACCGGTTTGGACGATACCATCACCGCTTCCACCACCCGCACGGACGGCGGAAGTGATATTTATTATATCGGGGATACAAAAGAAAAGGGGCTGGAATTCATCGGCTATTGCGCACATATGGCCAAGGTGATGGCCACGGCCATGGCCAAAGGGTGGGCTGGCATCGAGGTCTTCTTGTTCGAAGATCAGCAGCCGGATGGCGGTACCCGCATGATCAATGCATATCGAATTCGTTTTGCATCGGGGTTTAAAATCGTGGCCCTGTCTTCCAATCCGGCCAACATCCGCGGGCTTCAGGGTATTGTTAATATCGACGAGGCCGCATTTCATAAAAACGTGCAGGCAGTAATAGACGCTTGTAACGCCCTGTTGATATGGGAGGGGCGCATCCGCATTATTTCCACGCACAACGGGCAGAAGAACCCGTTCAACCAGTTGATACAGGATGCCAGGGCCAAGCTCAATCCCTATGAGGTGTTTCATGTCACCTTTGATGATGCGGTGGCCAATGGTCTGTATGAGCGGGTCTGTTTTGTGAAAGGGAAAGCGCCCACGCCTGAAGGGAAAAAGCAATGGTATGAACGGGTCCGAAAAAGCTACGGCACCAATACCGAGGCCATGAAAGAAGAGCTGGATGCCATCCCCAGAGAAGGCAGTGGCGTGGCCATTCCGGGTGTTCTGATTGAGCGCTGCATGTCCGAAGCCCGGCCCATTGTCAGACTGTCTCTGGATGACGGGTTCAAGCTCCGTGATCTGGAATACCGTGATTCATGGACCAATGCGTGGATGGATGAAAATATCAAGCCGCTGATCAAGCTGTTGAATCCGAAAAATGAGCATGTTTTTGGGTCTGATTACTCCCGATATTGCGACATGGCAGGATTTGCGCCGGTGGAAATCATGCAGGATTTGACCAGAAAGGTTCCCTGGGCCCTGGAGATGCACAACGTCCCCACCCGGCACCAGGAGCAGATTTTAAAATACATCATAGACCGGATTCCAAGATGGAAGTGCGGGGCCATGGATGCCACCGGCAACGGCTTGATCCTGGCGGAGTATCTGGCAGACAAATATGGATATGATCGAATCTTTTTGGTTATGCTCAACGATGCCTGGTACCGGGAAAACATGGAGCATTTTGTCCAGCTGTTCACCGACGGCATGATCGACTTGATGCGGGATGCGGATGTTAAAAATGATTTGCGGGCACTGGTGCGCATCGACGGTATTGTGAAGTTGCCGAAACTCAGGACGGCTGACACAAAAGACAATGAAATCAAGCGTCATGGGGATATGGCCATTGCTTTGGCTTTGGGTGATTTTGCCGCGTCGAAAGATCTGCCGGGCCGTAGGATGGAAGTCTCCATGGCCAATCCATGGCAAACAACCCGAATGTTTGAGGGGTATTGATGGAAAAGCGCGGGATATGGGTATCGCCCACGGAATATATAGACCTGTCGGAACTGAAATGGCCGGTAAGCAAGACGTCTGGGCTGCTGGGTGAAATATACGCAGGGGGCTCTGTGGGCGGGTTTGATCCGGTGGGGTGGCTGGGATTGCTGCCGGATCCGGATCCGGTGCTGCAGAAAACAGGAGATCTGTCGGCCGTGCTCCGGAGTCTGACCGCCGATGACAAGGTCATCTCCTCCATGCAGAACCGTAAGCTTGGCACCCTGAAGAAAAAAGATTACGGGCTTGACCCCGGCAAGGATGGGGACGAGGAGCCGGACAAGGCGGCTGTGGATCTGTGTGACGACCTGAAACAGGATCTTGAAGACATTGATCTGTACAATATTTTTTCCCAGATCCTTGATGCGCCGTTTTATGGGGCCACACCCGTGGAAATCATCTGGTACAAGGATGGCGGCAAGCTGCGCATCAAGGATTTGAGACCCCGACCCATGGAGTGGTTTGGATACGACGGGGATCACCGGCCGGTTTTCATGGGACCCCATGAGGGGATTCCGGAAGCGGCGGTGTATGAAAAGCTGGTGATGGTGCGGTATTTCCCCGATGCGGTGAACCCCTACGGCCTGCGCCTGCTGAGCCGGTGCCTGTGGCCGGTGGCCATCAAAAAGGGCGGGATACGCTTCTGGGCCACCCTGTGCGAGCGGTTTGGCATGCCCTGGGTGATCGGGCATGTGAACGGGGACGAAACAGAGAGAAACAAGGCGTTGTCCCAGCTCACCGCCATGGTTCAGAATGCCGTGGCAGTGGTGTCCGGGGATACCACCGTGGATATTGAATCCGCTTCCGGGTCCACCGGGGATCTGCACCCGAATCTGATAAAATATTGCGATACCTCCATTGCCCGGGCGCTCCAGGGTCAGAGCCTGACCAACGAGGGCACCAGCACCGGGTCCTATGCCGAATCCAAGACCAGCATGGAGTCGCTCACCGATTATCAGGAGGCGGATGAGCAGCTCATTGTCACCTTCATGAACCGCCTGGCCAAGCGGTACCGCAATGTAAACAACCCCATGGCAAAGGTGCCGGTATTCCGGTACCGGGAACCCGAGGATTATCAGGCCCTGGCAGATCTGGACACCAAGCTTTCAAGTCTGGGCGTGCAGTTTAAAAAAGAGCGGTTCACCCGGCGGTACCGGATGTCCGAGGATGAATTTGATATGCGACCAGGAAGCGAAGCAGCGGCCTCTGCGGTACCGACCGAAGGGCTGGGATTTGCAGGGGGCACGAATTTAGCACAGGGGACAGATTTAAAATCCATCCCGCCGGGCCAGGCCGAAATAGACGCTTTTTGCGACAAATTGACCAAAGCCGGGGCTAAGGGTGCCGGAAAAGCCAGAAAAGCAATTTTAGAGGCCATATCCGCAACCACAGACTATGAAGAGGCCGCCGTCCGTCTGCTGGAATTATATCCGGATCTGCACCAGGACGATTTTGAATCCCTGATGGAACGGGCCGAGCTCAATGCCTGTCTGTATGGCATGTACGCCGAAAAGGAGGAGAGCAATGGGTAAGGTTAAACCCCAGGCTCTGCCGTTCAAAGACGCACATGATTTCTGGAAGGAGAAGCTCCAGCTGTCCCCAAAGGAATATTATGCGCTGTCCGATGAGGCTAAAATGAAAGCCTTTGCCGTTTCCGGCATGGCCAGGGGGGATGAGCTTGCCATGGTGTATGAGGCCTTGACCCGGGCCATTGAGGGTAAGATCGGGTTTGAAGATTTTAAGAAGGGTCTGTCTGATGTGTGGGAGAAACGGGGCTGGACCGGGGTCAGTGCCTGGCGGGTGGATAATATTTTCCGCACCAATGTCCAGGCGGCCTACATGGCAGGCCGATGGAAACAGGCCATCCGGGCCGCCGGAACCAGACCCTACGGACAATACTCTGCGGTGCTGGACGTCCGTACCCGGCCCACCCACACGGCGGTGCACGGCATGGTTTATCCCCTGGATCATGCCTTCTGGGATACCTGGTGGCCTTTAAATGGATTCCGGTGCAGATGCACGGTGAAAACCCTGTCCGAACGTCAGGTGAAAAACCAGGGGTTGACCGTGCAGACCGAGGACATGACCGGCAAGCTGGTGGAACCGGTGGACCCGAAAACCGGCAACAAGGTGCCTGCCCGGCTGCTGATGCCGGATCCGGGGTTTACCTATCATCCGGGCAAGAGCGCCTTTGGGGGCATCACCCCGGCGGAGGGACCAGGTGGGCTTACGGACATTGGGATACGCACCTTTGAGAATTACAAGCGGCGGAAGATGGATAACCTGCCAGTTGCAGCCCATCACCGGTTTACAGATAAAGATCTGCTGGAGAATAAAGCCGATTATATGCAGCGCACCGGGCATGACAGCAAGGCTGCCGAAGCCCATTTTGTCAAAGCATTTTTGACAGAATTCGGTTTGAAGGCCGGGGAGGTCATGGTCTACAAAGACGTGCTGGGGGAGGCTGTGGTCATCGGCGAGGATCTGTTCAAGACCGCCGGTGGTAAGCTAAAGATCACGAAAAAAGGTCGGGAAAAGTACTTGAAGCTGCTGGCTCGAACCATCAAGGAACCGTATGAGGTGTGGCTGGTTCCCCAGAAAAATATACAAACGGGCCGGGTGATTCTTCGACGGCGGTATATCGCGGCATTTTCCGACGGTCCGGACAATAAGATCACCGGGTTTGCCACCTTTGATTATGACCGGCATGGCTGGGAGGGGGTGACGGCTTTTCCTCCGGACAAGATGGCATACACGGACGCACTGAGGAACGGGGCCTTGATTTATAAAAAATAGGGGAGTGCCGGGTCACTCCGCAACCCGGTACACCGCATGCGGTACGATGGGGCGGGTCCCCCGCATGCCGCGCCCCCATAAGGCCATACTATTGAGATTTTAAAGGAGAGTCAATGGGTAACTGGATTGAGATATGCAAGGCCGGGACATGGACGGCCAAAAACGGCGAACAGGTGACGTTGTCCACCGGGGATCTGGACGGTATTGCCAGCGCCTATAATCCCACCGAGCGTGAGGCTCCCCTGGTATTTGGGCACCCCGAGGATAATCACCCGGCGTTTGGATGGGTGGATCAGTTGAAACGCACCGGGGATATCCTTCTGGCCCGGTTCAAGCAGGTGCCGGAAACAGTTAAAGACCTGGTGAAAGCCGGGCATTATAAAAAAGTGTCCATCTCCCTGATGGCAGACAAGAAGACCTTGCGGCATGTGGGGCTTCTGGGTGCTGTACCCCCGGCGGTGCCGGGGCTTGCGGATGTGATGTTTCAAGGGGAAGATGGTGTAACCATAGAATTTTCTAACCCGGATGCAACCCGGAAAGAGGAGAAGACACACATGGAGCTGGAAAAACTAAAGAAAGAACTGGAAGCGGAAAAAGAGGCCAGGAAAACCGCAGAAACCAAGGCGGCTACTGCAGAAACAGAGCTGTCCCAATCCCGGCAAAAGACCCTGGAGGCAGAGATTGGAACCCGCATAGACAAATTGGTGGGCAAACAGATCCTGGCCGGTGACAAACCCCTGGTGAAAGAAATTGCCCTGGCTCTGGGCAAAGAAGGCACAGAGATTGAACTGTCTGCAGGTAAAGGCAAAAAGAGCCTGTCCTCCCATCTGTTTGACTTTTTGCAGGGATTGCCGGACCGGGGGCTTTTGACCGAGTTTTCCGCACCGAATGCCGGGAGAGAAACGGATGCACCAGACATGCCCGCCTTGATGAGCCGGGTGTGATTCGCTGGTAACACAATTTATAGCTGGCCACCTTGTGGCCGTTTAAGGAGAATGTATGCACAACGCGAAAATCAGCACATTGACTGTGCAGGTAAAGACCGTCCGGGCACCTGGCCATGACCAGATGCTTTTCGCCATGAAGCTGGCAGCCAGCCAGGGAACCCTGCGTGCAGGGGCCTTGCTGTCTAAAAACAGTTCCGGGCTTGGCGTCCCCTACGTAGATCTGACCCAGGTGCTTGGTACCGGAGACGGATCCACCAAAGCGTACACCGGCACGGTGACCGGAGCCCCGTTGGAACCGGGCAGTGTGGTGGTCACCGACGGGGTGGAAGCTTTTGCCGATGACGGTATGGGGCGGCTCACCGGGGATGCCGGGGGATCCGGCACCATAAACTGCAAGACCGGAGCCATCAGCGTGTCCTTTAATGTCAATGTGGTGAACGAGACGGATATCACCGTCACCTCAAGCCGGAAAATTGCCGGCGTACTGGATATGGATGTGGATACCACCAAAGCCATTGACGGCACCCTGGTGGTACATGGAACGGTAAAAGAGGCCATGCTGACCAAGGGCACCACTCCGGTGGCCTGTGTGGCTGCAGACTTTGAACGGCTCAGGGATCGCGGGATTTACCCGGTTTAACAAGACGGGGAGGAGGTTTAAATCCGTCCCCAGCCATAAGGAGAATTTAACATGTTGCATTCCGAAGTCCTGGCCCTGTTTGGCAAACAGACCCAGGTTAAAACATTCGCAGCCCTGCCACCGTTGGAAAGTACCGTCATGGATACGGTGTTTAAAAACAGGCTTCAGCATCCCATGGCCATGATCGGCATCAAGGATATCATTGAGATCACCCAGACCACCCCTGTGATCAGCCGGTCCGCCCCGGCGGTGCCGGTGTCCGATGGCAGTTCCAGTTACAGCTTTATTGAGCCGCTGGCATTGAACCCCAGTGATTTTATCTCTGCCAGGGAACTCAATGATTTGAAAACATGGGGCATTGCCACCCGGGAGGTATGGCTGCAATCCAAACAGGAAAAACTGCGACGTATTGTGCGCAGATCCAGTGAGGGCATTGCGACAACGGCGCTGTCCGGTACCGTGTCCTGGCCGTTAAAACTGGAATCCGGGGGGTGGGATACTTATCAGGTGTCCTATGGCTCTGTGCTTTCCTATACCCCGGACAAAAAATGGGATGCCGACGGTGTGCTGATTGCCGACGTGTACGATACCCTGATGAAAATGCGCAGGGAAATCCGAAAAAAAGGATATGGCGGCACCATTGAGATCTGGGCCGGAGATGATGTTTATATGGCCCTGATGAAGATTGTGGACAGTGTAAAGTCAACCATCAAGCAGAACATCCGCCTGGAAAAGGTGGAAGCAGGTATTGACGTGGGCGGGTATCTGGTCAAACCCATGGATGAGACATATCAGAATCCCCAGACCGGCGCGGCGGTGGACAAGGTGGCGGCACACAAGCTGTGCATGATCGCCCTGGATGCCGGGCATGCCCTTTATTACTGCGCACTGGATGATCTGGATGCAAACCTGCAGCCCCTGCCGTTCTTTATGAAGCCCATTGTAAAACAGAATCCATCGGGGATTGATGTGCTGGGCATGAGTAAGCCCTTGCCGGTGATCAACCCCAACGGTATTTGCTGGGCTGAGCTGGCGGCGGAATAACGGTATTGACAGGAGGCAACCTCATTTTTAAGTGGGTTTATATCCCGGATTGAAAATCTGAACGCGACGAAAATCCATTGGAACGGGGACGGATTTTAAATCCGTCCCCATGACACAAAATCAACGGGACGGATTTAAAATCTGTCCCCAGGACAGGCAAGGGCAGGCAGAATATGACGGTTTTATACTGCACGGAAACGGATTTAAAGGAGTATCTGCTCCAGGCATATCTGGACAAGATAGAGCAGATTAACCCCGGCACCGTGGGTCGAACCCTTTCGAATGTATCCCTGGAAATCCGGGAGGCCATTCTCCAGGGGGAGCACACCATCCCGGAGACAGAGTCATCTGCGGTTTTAAAGCGCATTTGTGCGGTGATAACCGCCTGGCGGTGTGTGGGGGATATCACCAGCCTCATGAATACGGAAGCGGGTTCAAACAACGAATGGATACCCTTGCAGCGGCTGTTTGACCAGTCCCGGAAGGATCTGGACAGTATCCGTTCCGGGAAATTGATGCCCTACCCTGAAACAGATGCAGGTGACCCGGGTATCAGTGTGTCTGCACCTGCGGTGTTGTTCGGGCCTGACACCTGGGGGCTTTTTTAATGGCCGGGGCAAGCTTCAGCATGGATTTTCACCGGATCAACAGGGTGCTTGGCAGCGCTGTGACTGTTTTAAACGACCGTCAGGAACTGGCCGAAACCCTGGGAGAGCAGTTTGTATCCGCCACCCTGGGACGGTTTGAAACCGGGACTGGACCCGACGGGGAGGAGTGGGCGAAATCAGCCAGGGCTGAAAACGAAAGCGGACGAACCCTGGTGGACAAAGGGGGGCTGAAGGGCTCCATTAACTATGAAGCATCGTCCACGGCGGTGGCTGTGGGGACATCGGATCAGGTTAAGGGGGCCATCCACCAGTTCGGAGGCACCATCAAACCAAAAAGCGCAGGAGCCTTGAAATTCAAGACTCCCAACGGGTTTGTGATCACAAAGAAAGTGGAGATACCTGCCCGGCCCTACATCGGGCTGAACCAGGAAGATGTGGATGAGGCAGCGGAAACCATCCGGCTATTTATGCAGCGGGGGCTTGGGGGAAGATGAGAACATTCGCAAAGACAGTCATCACAGAAGCGGCGGTAAGAGCCGGATTGCCGGAAACGGCGGTGATGGACCAGCCGGACAGGGAAACCTTGTTGTTGCCGGAAAAGCGGCTGCAGCTGGGTTATCTGACTCAGCTCTTTGCAAGAAAACCCCGGCGCATTGCCCGCATGGCATCCACAGAGAATCCGGGCACCTATCGAACCCTGCGCGAAGCGGTGTATGAAACCACCCTGACCATTCGGGCAGACGTCAGATCCGATGACGAGGCATGGCTGGAATCCTTTGTGGGCAGCTTGCTAATGGAGTTGCCCTACAAAATAGCCAATGCGGATAATAACCTGGTGCGGGTACAGGCAGTTCGTGCCGTTCGGGGCGGGTTTGCCTCCAAAACGGTGGAAGTCTTTACCAAGCGGGCCAATGCCCTGCACATCACCTTCACCGGGCTGGTTTGCCGGGATAGTGAGGTGCCGTTGATCAAGGAGGTTAATTTCTTTTGAAGGGTAAGATCCTCTACAGCTATTTTCCCGGTGGGCCATGGTATGACCCCACGGGAACCACCTCCGGACGCGACTGGTCTCTGGTGATTGAATGCCAGAATCCCATGGATGCTGAATCTCTGGTGAGGATTAGCAAAGATATTCTGCAGATATATCCCTGGGCCACGGCACGACTGGACGGCAGGTGGCCGGTTGTTTTGGACAGTCCGGTGATTCTGGCGCAACTGGATGTCTTTTTTAGCGGGGGCATAACCAAGGTTTCTGAGGCGTTCTCAAGTCAGATAACCGCCGGGATTGGAGAGGCATGTTTACGGCTGGACGGCGGATGGGTTTTGGGAATTAACGGTGGCATGATCATGGCCGACGGGCTGATCTATAAAGACCTGTCCTTGAACGGCAAGTGGTCAGTGGTCACCGACAGCAATATTTTATTGTCTGCCACGGGCTGGCGGATACGCATTTGATAAAGGAGACAACATGAGCAAGACAACGAAAAAGCAGGAAGCCCCCACGAAAGCAGCGGGCGCAAAGAAACCCGCACCGGCGGCAAAACCGGCACCGGGGACCATGGAAGACATTGACGACCTGGCAGCACAGATGGGTATCCCTGACTGGGAAAGGCAAGGGCTCTTCCGGGCCGCTGGATGGGCACCCGGGAAGCAGGTGACGGACGCCCTGTTCACCACTGCCCTGGTGCAGTTCCGGGCCAGACGTATGGGCGCAGGCAAAATCTAAAAGGAGATGAATCATGGGTGACGTACTTGAATATATCGTTGACGGGACCAGTGGACTGGCACCCGGCGGCGTGGAAGGGTCCTGTATTGTTGCAGGTGTCTGCAGCACCGGGACCGTTGGCAAGGGGTATCTGCTGGGGAAATCCAGTGATCTGGACGGGCTTTTGGGCACCGGTCCTCTGGTGGATCGGCTCCGGGATCTGTTTGCCACCGGCGGGCAGGCTCCCATTGCCATTGCCGTGCCGGTGACGGGATCGGCCGGCGGGCAAATTGCAGAAGTGGAGCACACCGGGGATGGCCCGGAAGGCGCGGCCACCGGGGTTGCCGTGGGCAATGCCGATGCCGTTGTGGAAATTGTGGAAGGCGGCGCACTGGGTACGGCCACCGCCAAGGTGTCCGAGGATGGCGGCACCACCTGGGGAGACACCGAAGCTGTGGCGGTGAACGGACAGATTTCCATAGGCACCACCGGTGCCACGCTGACCCTGGCTGCAGGCACCCATGAGGTGGGGGATACCTATGAATTTTCCGTACGGGCACCCATTGGCCCTGTCACCAAGACAGGCAGCGGCGGCCCGGATGTCACCCTCACCGGCACGGTGAAGGCGGCGGCGGATCTGGTGTTGAAAATCATGAGCGCCGGGGCGCTGAACGTGGCCACCTATCAGCTCAGCCTGGACGGGGATTCTTTCGGCCCCACCAAAACCGTGCCGCTTAACGGACAGATCGTGGCTGGAGATACCGGGGTAACCATCACCGTGGCATCGGGTGTTGATCTGGTGGCAGGCGTGATCTATGAATGCCGTCTCCTGCCCCCGGTGCCGTCCATAACTTCTGTGATGACAGCCCTGGAACAACCCTTGAGCCTGTTTGATGTGGAGTTTGTTTATGTGGTTGGGCCGTCGGATTCTGTGGATTGGGCCGCCATGGGTGCCAAGGCGGATACATTATGGAACGCCCATCGTCCCACCTTCTTTCTGGCAGAGGCCAGACTGCCCTATGCCAGTGAAGATCTGAACGAATGGACCGCAGCCATGGTGGTGGAAAAACAGGGGTATGCCCACCGATTTGTATCCGTGTGTTGCGCCTTTGGCGAGGTGACAGACACCCTGGGCTATACCCAGTTCCGGAACTGGGCCGGATTGATGGCGGGCAAGATTTTGTCAATTCCGGTGATGCGGGCCACGGGGCGTGTCAGGGATTCCGGGATCTCCCAGGGCAGTCTGCCCGATGATTTCACCGAGGGCATGCAAAAGACCCTGGAGACTGCAGGCTACGCCACGGCCAAGTATTATGCGGGCCTGAGTTCGGCGTACTGGGGGGATGCCAAGACCCTGGCCGATGTCACCAGCGATTATCAATACATTGAAGTGTTGAGGACGGTGTTCAAGGCTGTCAGAAAAGCCCGGATTGCAGCGCTCAAGAGCATGTATGACGAAGCGGGCGATCCCCTGGCCGAGGGCGGCGCATCTGGCCTGAACTATCTCAAGGCCAATATCGAAATGGCGTTAAACACCATGAAGGCGGCCATTCCCCATGAACTGGCGGACTATGTGATCACCATCCCCGACGGTCAGGACATCGTCAATAACGGTGTGGCCGTGGAGATGCAGCTCATTGGCATCCCCATTATCCGACAGATCAAGCTGTACGCCAGCTACATTTATGCGGGCAGCGGCTTTGACCCCAGACTGCAATAGGAGACCTGAATAATGGCAATTAATGGAAATTACTACGACTGGGAGAGCGTGGAGATTCAACTCCAGCCCTCCGGCGTGGCCATAGGCATCGCGGAAATCAGCTACAACGACGAACGACCCGTGGAAGCCAGATACGGCAAGGGAGCCATCCCCCGGGGATTTGGCCGAAAGAATTATAAGGCATCCGGGAGCATGACCCTGGACAAGGACGAAGCCGAGCTTTTAAAGCTGGGTCTGGGGGGCTCGTTCTACAGCAACAACCCCTTCCCTGTCATCGTGTCCTATTCCAACCCGGACCGCCCGGTTATTGTGGATATCCTCCCGGACTGCATGATTACCAAGGCAGATACATCGGGCAAGCAGGATGACGACAACGTGGGGGTGATCAAACTGGATTTTATCATTTTGAGCCCCATCAAGTGGAATGGCATAGCGGCGTATCCCACGACCTAAGCGGGTTTGAGTGATGTTCCCGAAACAGATTTCGGGAACATCATCTGCATCCCTGGGACACATCCCGCCGGGGGACAGATTTAAAATCTGTCCTCATCCATCGGCCCGGATCTTCCCGGTGGCTTTAAACCCGGCATGACTTTTTATCATCGGGGACAGATTTAAAACCTGCCCCCACCATCAAACGGAGAATATCATTATGGCCCAGACGTCCCCCATCGAAAACACTGAAGAACAGGCAGCCACAGGCCCGAAATACAAAGCATTCACCCACGATTTTTTTGACTCATTTTCAGAACAGGACGTGTCTGTGAGCCTGCGGTTTGCCCAGCCAGGGGCCAAATCCACGGAGCGGGCACAAAAGCAGATGATGAAATCGCCCACCCTGGCACTAAAGAACCTGTGCGCCGGGTCTGTGCACCCCGACGACAAGGCCTTGATGACAGAGAAATTTGAGGCCTTCCCTGGTCTTGCCTCCACGTTTGGGGGCGCTTTGCTCAAAGCGTGCGGGTTTGGTGATCTGGGAAACTGATCCGGGAAGCACGGGCGGATCTGACACGGAGCAACGTCGCGCAGTATGCGGTATTGATCAGATATTGGCTCCGGGAATCACCGGATGCAGACCCGGAAATATTTGCGGAGCAGGCCGCCGGAGCTTTGTGGATGGAAGAGCGGTATTTTAAGAGTATGAATCACCGGAGTTGATCGCCGGAGTCGATCGCCAGGGTTGATTTGTCGGGGGCAAAATGTCGGGGACGGATTTAAAATCTGTCCCCACGACACGAGGAGGAAGGATGGACACAGTTTTTTCAGTGCAGGCGGTCATGAGCCTGATAGACAATATCACCGCTCCCTTGCGGGCGGTGAGAAACAGCATGGGGGACACCGAGCGGGCCGCTGGCGGTATGGCTGCCCGCATGGGTGTCGTTACCAAGGCCATGCTGCCCCTGGCTGTGGCTGCTGGTATTTTTCTGGGGGGGATCACCGGGGCAGCGGCGGCGACTGTCGAGACGCAATCTGCCTTGGGGGAACTGGCATCTGTCGGCATAACTGATTTAAACCGTCTTTCAAAGGCTGGAGAGCAGTTTTCCTGGCAATGGGCCGGAACCACAAAGGCAGAATTTATCTCTGCAGCATATGATATCAAATCCGGGATTTCGACGCTGACCGACGCAGGCGTGGCAGAGTTTACCAAGCTGGCAGCTTTAACCGGCAAGGCCACAAAGTCTACAACGGCGGAAATGACAAGCCTGTTCGCGACTGGATACGGGATCTATAAGGAGATGTACTCCGACCTTTCGGATATTGATTTCGGGAAGGTGTTTTCGGCTGGCATATCATCAAGCGTCAAGAATTTTAAAACAACGGGGTCCGGCATGGCCCAGGCTATATCACAATTGGGCGCTACAGCCACGACAGCAGGCGTTTCCATTGCTGAACAATTCACGATGCTCGGGATGCTCCAGGCAACAATGACTGGCAGCGAAGCGGGGACAAAGTATAAAGCTATCATGCAATCCGCAGCAGGTGCAGGTGAAAAATTAGGGCTGCAGTTCATGGATTCAAACCGCCAACTGCTATCCATGCCAAAGATACTTACCGCGTTGAAGGGCAAATATGGAGCCACTTTGGATGCCATGGAAAAAATGGATATCCAAAAAGCTTTCGGCACCCATGAAGCCATGGCGGTAATAGACCTTTTGTATGGAAAAATAGAGGGTTTGGAAGGGAATATAACAGGCATGGGTGAGGCTATGAAAAACGGAAGCAACGTAACTTCATCCATGGCGGACACAATGAATCGAGACCTGGGGGCTTTATATCAACTCAACCGCCAGAGATTCCACAATTTGAAAGAAATTATCGGGAATATATTCACTCCTGTGATGCTGTTTTTGTCTACATGTCTTGGGAATGTACTGAGTTTGCTCTCATTTATTGCCGCGACCAAAGTGGGGAAGGCCTTTATTTCCATTGCTGCGGTTGTGTCAGTGGCTATTGTCGCCTTCACCGCATTCACCGCGGTGTGCGCGCTTTCCGGAATCGTCATTCCTTTTATCACCACGGCCCTGGCCGGGCTTGCCATGGCCATTGCTGCGGTGTCCTGGCCGGTGTGGGCAGTGGCGGCGGCGGTGGCTGCGCTGTATCTGTCCTGGAAGAAAAACTTTGGGGGTATTGCAGATATCGTAACAGGCTGGTGGAACAAGATCAGTCTGGTATTCCGGGGGGTGCGGGCGGTGTTTGCGTCGCTTAACGGCACCCATGGGATGATTGAGGGCGAGCTTGCTAAAGAAATCAAGGCCGCCGGGCTGGTGGGGCTTATCACCACGGTTTCCCGGGTGGTTTTCCGGATTCAATCGTTCTTTTCCGGGCTGTGGGATGCCATAAAGTTCTCCGTGGCCGGGGTTGCGGATATTCTGCGCCCGGTTTTTGAGAGCTTCATGGGGGCGGTGTCTCCGCTTTTGGATATTTTTAAGGCGGTGGGGTCTGCCATCGGCCAGGTGGTGAGTGCATTGTTCGGCTTTACTGCTTCCACTGACGTTTCCGGGTGGCGTACATTTGGCGAGGTCATCGGTATTGTGGTGGGCGCTGCTTTTCAATTGCTGGCATGGGCGGTGCGCATTGCACTGGTGCCATTGCAGCTGGTGTTTGATGTGGTGGGCGTACTGCTGAAAGCGTTTGTAATGCTGGGTGAAGGTATCGGCACGGCCTGTGGCTGGATAGTTGAGAAATTTACAAGCCTGTGGGCCACGGCCAAAGAAAAGGTGGGCGGCATCGGCGGTATATTTGATGCCATGGTGGCGGCTGTAAAGTGGGCCTTCATGAACCTGACACCGGTGGGCTGGTTGATCCAGGCCTTCACCGGGGTATCTGAATTCTTTGACAGTGTTGATTTCTCCGAATCCGGGGCCAAGATGATGCACACCCTGGCTGACGGCATCAAATCTGCTTTGATGGTTCCCGTGGATCTGGTGAAATCGGGTCTGAGTAAGATCAGAGACCTGCTGCCGTTTTCCGATGCAAAGGAGGGTCCATTGTCTGCCCTGACCGCATCTGGCCGGGCCATGATGGACACCCTGGGTGCCGGGGTTCGGGGGGCAGCTCCCGGGTTGGCTGCCAGCGTTAAGGGGGCCGTGGCCGGGGTGACCGCTGCCATGGTGATTGCTGCTCCCGGCATGGCGGATATTAAGTCTCCGGTTGTGAACCAAATTAAGCCTCCTGTCATGGCAGATATCCAAACACCTGCCCTGGCGGATGTCCAGGCACCGACCATGCCCGAACTTGAGGCACTGACCCTGCCAGGCATAGCAGCACCGACGGTGGATGAGATCAAACCTCCTGTCATGACAGACATCCAAACGCCTGCCCTGGCGGATGTCCAGGCACCGACCATGCCCGAACTTGAGGCACTGACCCTGCCAGGCATAGCAGCACCGACGGTGGATGAGATCAAACCTCCTGTCATGACAGATATCCAAACACCTGCCCTGGCAGATGTCCAGGCACCGGTCATGCCGGAACTTGAAGCATTGACCCTGCCAGGCATAGCAGCACCCACGGTGGATGAGATTAAACCCCCTGCCATGGCAGATATCCAAACGCCTGCCCTGGCAGATGTCCAGGCACCGGTCATGCCGGAACTTGAGGCATTGACCCTGCCAGATATGCCAGAGCCCGGGAATTTGCCGGGGCCGGATACAGGCACGACCTCAGACACAGCCGGGAAGCAACAGGAAGGCTCCCGGGCATCGTCCGAACAATCCGGAGAGGGCAAAACAATCATCCAGAACCTTACCGTGAATTTGTCCGGGGTGCAGAACGCAGAAAGCTTTATGGCGCAGCTGAAACAAATGGTGGAGGCCCACGATGTCTGATGGGTTACTTGAATTCGGCCACGGCGCGGTATTGCTGGACGGGACCGAGTTGCCGGGGATCTTTAAAAGCCAGGCCATAGCCGGGTCTGTGCGGTTTGACACCGCCAAGCCCGACGGCCTGTCAGGCACTGCCAAGACTCCGCTCGGCTGGGAAGACGCAGATATCACCCTGGTGATTGATCTGATTTCAGACTCCCAGACCAGACCCTATATCGCCGGGAGCAACTGTTATGACAAACTGAACCAGATCAACGCCATTTTCAAGGGGTATGACAACGGGTCTAACCCCAAGGTATATGAGGTGGATAATGCCCATGTCCTGGCCAGGGGTATCAGTCACGTGGTTTTTTCAGGGCTCTATTCCCGGGAGAGCGCCCGGGACGATATCATCCAGGTGACTTTGAATTTCGTAGAACATACACCGCCGGTTCAGGTGGCTGAAAAACGGGTGGTTGGCTCAGACGCAGCTACAGAAGCTGCCCCGGCAGCCACCACCACCAGCGCAGCGGCGCCGGATGAAACCATAATGGTGGACGTATCATGAACATCACCGGCATCAGAACCCGGCTGATCATTGGCGGGCAGGAGTACCTGAGAATCCCTGAAATGTCCCTGGATTATCGGCGGCATGCCCCCTTATCTGTAGCTCAAGTGACCTTGGCCGATCCTGGCGGGGATATATTCAAAAGCCTTTCCCCGGGTACGGCCATGGAGATCCATCTGGGATACAGAGACCAGGAGGCCGATGTGTGGACGGGCACGGTGCAACGGGTAACTCCGGATCGAAAGCCAGACCAAGTCCGCATGACCGGCGTGGGCGGTGAATTACCGCTGTCCGAAACCCTGATCACCAAAAGCTGGGAGAATGAAACTCCGGAAGCCATCGTCACGTATTGTGTGGGCCAGACGGGCCTTCCCCCGGGTAATATAGATGCCACCGGGATTATATTCCCCCGGTTCGTGGCAGCGACCATACCGGTGTGGCAGGTGGCCAGGCAGTGTGAGCATAGCTGCCACCGGGGGTTCGGGCGGGACATGGACACCTGGGATTTATGGATGGACAAGGCCGGGTCTGTTCACTGGGGGGATTCTGACGAGGACGGAGATATCCCTGTCATTGCCACCGCTGGGGGAGTAATTTCCCACGCACCGGCAACGGCCCCTTTGACCGAGCTGTCCATGGTGGAAACCTTCCTGCTTCCCGGGTTTCGCAGATGCGGAAAATTCCAGCTGACGGATACCCGGCGTGGCATTGATGACGTCTTCCGGGCGCGGGTGGTGCGCCATGTGGTTCAGCCCAACAAAATCAGAACCTATATATGGTATGGGGCGGAATATGGAAAATATTGATCTTAAAGCCCTAATGAAACGGGCGGTGGAGCTGGTAATGCCGGATTTGCGCAGCTATTACCGGGTGGTGAGAAAAGCCCGGGTGGTAAAAACATATGCATCCGACGGCACCTACTGGGCCGATGTCCAGCCCTTGAGAAACGATGAGTCCGACGACCCGATGGAGCCTGTGGTCCCCAAGGTGGAGATCCCGATAATATGGGCAGGTCCCCAGCGGGGGGTGGTGTGCCCGCCCATGGTGGGGACACGGTGTGATCTGGCCTATTATGACGGGGACCCTGATTATCCCCGGTTGTCGAATTTTCGCTGGGAGGGGATGAAAGCCCCGGTCATTGAGGTGGGCGGGTTTATTATCCAGCAGGAGGCAGGTGTGCATATAAAAATCGACGCTGGAAAGAACATAGAGATCAAAACCCCTGGCAATATCACACTTGTGGGTGCCAGGATTGATCTGAACCCATAACGTAAAGGAAGATTATATGCCGGCAGCACACAGACATCAGGACACATGCACCGGGCACGGGTGCTATCCGCCCCGGGCAAACGTGGCCGCCAGCCCGGATGTGTTTGTAAACAGTCTTGGCTGGCATCGGGTGGGGGACGCCTGGGGCGTACACTGCTGAGGCCCCCCCTGACACGGGGGATCTGCTGCCGGGGGCAGCGCAACGGTATTCGTAAACGGCAAGGCTGCCTGCAGGATCGGTGATCCGGTGAATTGTGGCAGCAGCATGGCGACAGGGAGCGGCAATGTCTTTGCAGGATGATAAATTTGGGCAGGATATACGGCTGGACGAAAACATGCAGGCCATGGTGGCCGCCAATGGAGAGCTGTATCTCACCGACGGGGTTGATACAGGGTGTCAGGATATTAAATTGCGCCTGTTCACCCCCCTGGGGAGTCTGTTCTATGACAATGCCTTCGGTTCCAAGGTGTATCTGTGGGTGAAGGATGAAAATCATCTGGCTGGACGGTTGGCATTTTGCGGCGAGGTGGTCCGGCGGATGCGCATGGATCCCCGGGTGGTGCCTGGTTCAGAGGCCTGCAGTATCCTGTCATGGGATCATACGGGGATAACGGCGGCGGTGTCGTGGCGGTTCATAGACGTGACACACGCCCAGAACTTGGTGATAGAAGTGGGCACCGACAACATGGAAATGGTGATTAAAGATGTCAGTACCGATTGATAAGACCCTGGATGAGGTTCGGACAGATTTGTTTTCAAGGATATCCGATGCCCAGAGCAACGGGTACCTGCCCCAGCTGCTGAATTTGAATAAGGGAGTGGTGCGGGGACTGATAGAGATCTGGGCCTGGGGTCTGTGGCAGATGTATCAGTTTATGGTGGTGGTTTTTAAACAGCTGTTCCCCACGCTGGCCACCGGTACATGGCTGGATCTGCATTGCAGTCAGGTGGGGGTCACCAGGCAGGTAGCCACCCGGGCTGTTGGGATGGTTTCTTTCTCCCGGCTGGAAGCTGCAGGCAATGTCAATATTCCCATGGGTACTGTGGTCAGGACAAAACCCGATGGTGCCGGGACCATGCAGCGCTTTTTGACGGTGACTGCGGTGATCCTGCCAGAGGGCGCACTATCGGTTTTATCGGAAGTTAAGGCCCAGGATTACGGCCGGGAGGCCAACGTCACGGCGGGCATGATATCCGAAATCATCACGCCTGTTGCGGGCATTGACAGTGTTACCAACGCGGTGGACTGGCTGGCGACGGAGGCGGTGGATAATGAAACAGACGACGCATTACGCCAGCGGTACATCCTGGCCTGGAAGAATATCAACGGGTCCACCAAATACGCTTATGAATCATGGGCCAGAAGCGTGACCGGGGTAGTGTCTGCCCGGATAATGGACAGGCATCCCCGGGGAATGGGCACGGTGGATGTCATTATTCGGGGATCTGCCGGGGTGCCAAGCGCTGACCTGATCGCCCAGGTAGACGCGGTGGTGCAGGCCAGTCGGCCCATTAATGATGATGTACTGGTCAGGGGGCCTGTCCCCGTCCCGGTGGATGTTATTGCCGAGCTGGTGCTGGCATCCGGCACCCCATCATTGATCCTGGCAGAAGCAGAAAGCCGGGTGCGGGCTATGTTCGCCAACCCGCCGGTTCTGGATGATGTCACCCCGGTGTATGTCGGGGATGACTTGACGCTGGACAGGTTTGTGCTGGTCATGATGGCGGTGTCCGGAGTGAAGGAGATTATTTTCGCTGATCCGGTGGAGACCGTGGTTGTCCCGGCGGATGGCCTGGCGGTGCTTGCCGGAGTCACGCTGTCCTATTCCTTTGCAAGTGAGGCGTAATGGGCGTTTTCTGGGGATATTTCAAGGATACATTGCGGTTCCCGCTGATCTGGGCGGATGGGCCATTGGCGGCGCTGGTCCGCGGGGCTGCCGGGGCGCTGGATGCGTGCCGGGAGGATGTGGCAGCTATGCGCACAAGCAGCCTGCCGGATAGGTGCGAGGATGTGTATCTTCGCAGGATCTCAGATGGCAGGGGGTTGTCAAGGTGGGAGAGCGAGGATGATGCACTGTGGCGCTTCCGCACGGAGACGGCTTTCCATCTGCACATGACGTCCGGGAGACGGTCGAGCATCGAGGAGATGTTTTTGCTGGTAGGCATAAACGCCCGCATTGTTGAGCCAGGAGACGCAGCCAGGGACTGGGCGGCAGCGGGCGGTATGGTTCTGGATGGGACGTGGGTCGTGGGTGTGCATGCCCTGGATGGCCTGCATGATCTGGATGGTACCTGGCTGGTGGGGGGTGCAGACGCAGTGATCCAGCCCATGGGGGCAGTGGTGGGCATGCTGGCGCTGGACTGGGCAGAGTTCGGGGTGGTGATGGATCTGGGCGATGCTTCTAAATGGGATACATTGGCCCGGCGCATCGTGTATGAGTTCAAACCGGCACGCAGTATGCCCGTGTGGGGATATGCGCTGGGCATGGAATTCGGGACGGACGTGGCGGTTGGTCTATCAATGGCCATGACAAAGGAGTTCGACGTCTCCCAGTCGTTCAGTGCCACTATGGACTTGGCCATGAGCCAGGTGGGAGAAGCGCCCGAAGACTATCTCTATGCCAGGGTGGGTGAATCATTGCTGCGCCTGGACAACGGCTGGGTGCTGGGCAAAAACCCGATGATGATTATGGCGCAGGGCACATCATACAAAGACTTCAAGGTTGACGGCACATGGATGGTGTCAGATGGCAACGGGCTTGCTCTGGCTGACAAGGTCATCACTGTAATTGCCTGATAACAGTTGAATATAACCGGCGGCGTGGATTTGATCCCGGCTTTGTCTACAACGAAGGATAAAAGCAATATAGGCAGGCATGTGCTTTTATATCAAACATGTAATAAGGAGCGATCATGGCAGAACCAATCACAACAAACGGGCACAGACAGCGCCTGGCGGCATTCTTTAAAAACGGCACCGGGTTGTCGGTGATATCAAAAATGGCCTTCGGAGACGGGGGGTATGCAGGGGAGAGTGTGATCGAGCCGGATCCGGCACAGACCGCCCTGAATTCGGAATTGATGCGCAAGAACCTGTCCCTGGTGCTCCAGGATGACGCATACTCCGTCACCGGCACCGGGGTTATTCTTAAAGCAGAGCTCAACGGGCAGAGTATATCCGAGGCGGGTTTGCTGGACGCGGACGGGAACCTGGTGGGCTTTAAAAACTTTGCGCCGAAGATAAAAGAAAGCGACGAAGAGTATGAAATTAAAATCAAGCTCAAATTTTAACAGACAGAACGGGAGGATGGAAAGATGACGTTACCTCACACAAACATAACCCCCATACCGGAAACAGAGCCCCCGGCAGTGCCGAGCTTGTGGAATACCCGGTATACGGAAATCGACGAGAACTTCACGGATCTTGAAGAGCGGGTGGCCCAGAACGAATCAGATCTCGACGGGGTGGATGTGGACATGCAGAACGCTGTGAATGCAGGGTTAAGCGTGGCCATGGACGCGGCGGGGCTGGCAAATCGGGAGCTGGAAAGATTTAAAACCGTGCGCATGCAGGAAGGGGATGTCACTATCCTGAACCGGGGAGTTATCTCCGGGTGTGCCGTGACGCGGGTACCGGATGAGGCAAGCGGCGGTACCCGGAACTTGGATTTTGCAGGTGGCAAAGCGTTTGGCTTCGGCACTGTTTTCGGCAAGTCGGCACAGGAAGACGCAACGGTGGTGCCATCCAATGATGGTGCGGCATCGGCTGTGTGCTACGTGTATCTGGTGATCGACAACTCGGGTGTGGTGCAATGCGACTGCACCGCCCTGGGGGAGTCGGTACCCGATAACGGCATCGAACTGTACCGGGTGACCGTTCCGGCGGGCAACAACGAGACCACAGATCCGTACCTGGCAGCTGTCACGCTCACCGATACACGGCGTTTGGAGCCCCAGTGGCCGCTGATCGCATCAAACCCGGCCTGGGCATATATTGCCTTGCAGAATATTCTGCCGGACGGGGAGTATGCCGTTTACACCGAGATCACTTCCTTTGTGGGCGGAGAACAGCAATGTGGGCGGGCACGCGTTGAAGACCGGCTTAAAAACGGATTTAAGTTGTACATCACAGGCGCCGCGGACACGGTGCGGGTGCGCTACACCGCCACCCGGATCAGAACATAAAAAGGAGATAAATATGGAACTCAATCGTTTTGGATCTGGGCCGTATCTGGCCTTTACTGAAGAGGGGACGGTGTTATCCCATGGGGACAGCATCGTTGATTGTGCCGCCTGGCAGGCGGATGACCAGGTGACCGTGGACGTCTGTATGGATGCCGATGGAAAATTGAAATTCGGTGTGGAGGATGCCAGAGTGTATGTGGCGAACATCGTTATACCCGGGAAACAATATGTTGATCAGACCCTGGTGGATGCCGAAGGTGTGCCTATGCTGGATGAAAACGGCATGGAACAGCTGGAGCGCGTGGCGCTGCCCCTGGACATGGGTCAGGTGATCGGCAACCTATGGACATTGCCAGCTGAGGATATGACGTCAGCGACTGACGTCTTGGCGGGTTAGCCCCGGGTGAAACCCCGGGCGGGGCAACAACAAAAGAGCCGGCAAAAATCAGAACCAAAATAAGACACGCATGAAAATGTGACACACATAAATAGGAAATCAAAATGATAATTTTCGCAAAAGATAGTCTCCGGGCATCCGTGGAAGCCGCAACCGGCGGAAAAACAACCGTATTATACGACGACAAAGGCTACCCGTCATACATGACGGTGATTCCCAAGTTCAACGTGGAAGACATCGACGCTGGCCTGGGCACCGGCGTACACCCGGCATTCGTTGTCGGTGGGGTAGAAAAATCGGAATTCTTTTTCGGACAGTATCCGGCCATCGTGAAAGACGGGCGTGCGCTGTCATTGCCCGGGGTGGACCCCGCGACGTCGATTGATTTCGACAATGCCCGGGCGGCATGCGTGAATAAAGGTGCAGGCTGGCACATGCTATCGAATTGGGAGTGGGCGGCCGTGGCGTTATGGTGCATCAAAAACGGGTTCGAGCCCCGGGGGAACACGTATTACGGCAGGCACCATGATCAGGTGCATGAGCGGGGCCGTAGGCAGGATGGCATTGCGCCGGGGACTGCATCCGGTACGGCACGCACATTAACCGGCTCAGGCCCGGCATCATGGCGGCATGATAATACCCTGGCTGGTGTGTCTGACATGGTGGGAGATAATTGGAAGTGGGTTGACGGAATGAAGTTTGTAAACGGCGCTATTTACATGCCCAATGATAACAATTTTAATGCAGACGAGGCCGACTGGGTCGCGCAGGGTGTGCAGGCCTCGGAAGATGGTGCCGGTGTGTACAAGCTGGGAGCATTGGCAGATACGCTGCCGGCTGTCGGAAGCAAAAGTGTTGCCCTGTGGAAAAGCATTTTGACCACGACCGCATATGATGCACTGTCGTCTGCTACAAAATTGCGCATGCAGCAGGCTTTAATCGACCCGTTTTTTGCAGATGACCCGCTGGGGGCATTTTATTTTGATGTCGATGGAGAACGGGTCCCGCTCCGTGGCGGCCATTGGAACGCCACGTCCGATGCCGGGTTGGGCTCGCTGTACTTGCACAACGGCCGGTCCAGCGTGAGCCCGTACGTCGGGTTTTTCCCCGCTTTTATCGCCTGATTATCTGAAATCTGAAACCCTGAATATCTGAAAAGGATTTTTAAGACATGTCCAGTACATACGGAAGCCTCAAAATACAGCAAAAGTGGGAAGACATGACCGTGTACGCCTATGTGGCGTTGCGCCAGATGCCCAAGAGCGAGCGGTTTACGTTGGGTGCGGAGATCCGGTCTAAGCTGTGGTCGGGGTTTCAGTTGATCATTAAGGCCAACGCAAGCAGAAACAAAATGCCATTTCTGTTTGAGATAGACGTGGAGATAAAAACCCTGCTGGCACTTACCAGGGTGGCGTATGGCATGAAGATCATTCCGTTCAAACAGTATGAGCATCTGTCCGTATTGCTGGTTGAACTGGGCAAAATGCTCGGAGGCTGGATGAAGTATGGCAGATCTTAGCACGGCGGGCCTTAAAGATGTCAGGATAAAGTAAGCGAAACGCGCTGACATTCAAAGATTTTTTAACGAATGCCCCCGAGGTATTCATGGGTAGATGCAGCACACAGTAACACACAGGGATGAGGCCCTATGGTCCCGCTCCGTGGCGGCAATTGGAACAACACGTCCAATGCCGGGTTGGGCAATCTGAACTTGAACAACGTCCGGTCCAACGTGAGCACGTACCTCGGGTTTTTCCCCGCTCTCCTCTACGTCAGATGCTGTCTGGCCATGGCCGGGCAGTCAGCACAGAGGGAAAAGGAGGCCTCAGTCCTTCCCGAAAGGGAAAATATATATCTGGCCCGGCGGCGAGTAAGCGCGTATTGACGCGCCCAAAGTGGCCGGGCTTCTTTTTGCGGTTATGGTCTTCTTTTTGTCATGGGGCGATGACCGTAGCTTTTATGGGATAGGAAGACCAGAGCTGAACGTTTCCGGCATAGTTGATCATGAATTGAGACCCGAAAAGAAAGGTAAAAATGCCAAAGACATATAACAATCTATGGGAAAAAGTCGTTGAATATGAAAATCTGCACAAAGCTTTCCTGGCTGCCAGGAAGGGCAAGAGATATCAGCTGGATGTTTTAAATTTTTCGGAAAGACTTGAAGAGAACCTGATCGACATTCAAAATCATCTCATGTGGAAGTCCTGGAGCCCGGGCAAATACAAAAGCTTTATCACTCATGAGCCAAAGAAGCGCTTTATCCAGGCGCCACCTTTTAAAGACAGGGTGGTACATCATGCGCTGGTGCAAATCATAGAGCCCTTGTTTGAAAAAAAGTTCATTTACCATTCTTACGCCTGCAGGCGGGGGAAGGGCACCCATGGTGCGGTGGCTAAAACCCAGGCGTATTTAAAGATTGCAGCGGCTAAATGGGGAAATGAATCCGCATACGTCTTAAAAGCGGATATCAGCAAATACTTTCCCTCCGTCAATCACAGAATTCTGATGAAAATCCTAAAGAAAACAATCCGGGACAAGGATGTATTGTGGCTGTGCGGGCTGATCATCTACAAAGGTGGTGTTGGCGGGTTTAGCATCCCGGTCGGGGCTTTGACATCTCAGTTGTTCGCCAATATCTACCTGGACCAGCTGGATCATTTCATGAAAGATCAATTGGGTCTGCCCTATTATATAAGGTATATGGACGATTTTATTGTTTTTGGGCCGGACAAGCACTGGTTGCGCAAGGCCATGATTCTGGCAGTTGGTTTTATTACCGACGAGCTTCAGCTCAGGATGAATCCAAAGACACAGATATTCCCGATCCGTCAGGGGGTTGACTTTTGCGGGTACAGGATGTGGCCCACACATGCCTTGCCACGCAAGCGGAATGTTAAACGGGCTAAGTTGCGATTTTTGAAGCTGACGAGGCAATATTCGGATGGTGTGGTGGGTTTAAGGGGTGTGTTTGCTTCGGTGTCTTCTTTTGTCGGATATATGAAGCATTGCAGTTCTTATACTACGACAAAAAATATTCTTACTTCAATCCGGTTGATGAAAAACAAAAGTGAAGAAGGCAATTAAATCATATGCAAACAAAAAAATTCAAAGTATATTTGACCATATCAACATATTTTTTGCGGCCATTTATCTCAATTTTTAAGGTGCCGTTATAGCACGCGGCTACAGCCTTTGCCACATTTGGGGCATGCTTTAATGTCAATGCCGGTCAGTCTGTGCATCATTTCTTCTACTGACTCATTTTCAGGATGTGCTGGCTCTTTGAACTTATCACCCGTCAATTTTCGGATCAGTTTTATGTTCACTGCTTTGTACCGGGGGGATAGAAAACCAAAGTGCCTGATTTTTTTAAACCCTCTGGGTAGCACATGAAGCAGGAACCGTCTGATGAACTCCACAGCATCAAGAGTCATCTCTTTTATGGCATCATTTTGAGCCCGGTCCTTCCAGGTGAACACAACTTTGCCGTCTTCAAAGGATTTGATACGGTAATTTGAAATGGCGACTCTATGGGTATACCTTCCTAAATATTCCAGGACTTTTTCAGGGCCGGAACAAGGGGCCTTGGCGTAACCGGACCATTTCTTTTTCCGGATAATTTTGATCAGGCGGTTGAAACCAGAACGGGTGCCGTACTTGGCCGTATTACCCGGGAACTTGAGATCCCCGTCCTGGTATAGTTGCTTGAGTCCTTTGATGTAGATGCCCTTGAACGCCTTTACTATGGAGGCTGTCTTGAATAGAAAATTCGTTTTGGATGGGGTCCATTGGGTTTTGTCTTCTGACAGCACACCGCCGGGAACAAGGCAGTGCAGATGAAAATGGTCCAGGATGGTCTGGTTCCATGTATGCAATACGGCAATAAAGCCAGCCTGCCCCTGGAGTCTCCATTGGGGATCGGTAGCAAATTGTTTAATGGTCTGATTTACCGAGGAGAACAGCAGGTCCAGCAACGGCTTCATATTACAGAGGATGATAGGATTCAGGTTGTGGGGCAGTGTGAACACCAAATGATAATAGGTGGCAGGCAATAGTTCTGACACCCGTTTATCTAACCATTTTTCCTTGGTCATGGTCTGGCATTTGGGGCAGTGCCGGTTCCTGCAGGAGTTGTAGGAGTTCTTTTGGAAATCGCAGTCAGGGCAAGCGTCTATATGGCCTCCTAAAGCAGCTGTTCGGCAGGTAATGATTTTATTCATGACCTTTATCTGTTCGTGTGAAGCTCCGAAAGTTTCCAAAAAGCGTTGCCCAGCGTGTCTGAAGATATCGGCAATGTCATGTTCGGGTCTGCTGCTTTTATTGCAGCATTCTCCGATCATTAAAGCACCACGTCAGCCGGGCTGACAACTTGGGATATGGCCTCATTGCTGATGTGAAGATACTTTGCCGTGGTTCTGATGGATTTATGACCGAGCATCTGCTGAAGTACATGTGTCCGGGTTCCCTGTTCGAGAAGGTGAGTCGCAAAGCAGTGACGAAGGGTATGTATGCCTTTGCCACGTTTTACACCGGCTTCTAACTTGGCCGTGTAATAAATTTTCTGAGCTGTCTCAACTGGCATCGGTTTTGATCTGGTTTTGCCGAAAAAGATCCATTCGTTCGGTTTAAAAAGCCGCCAGTAGTCTTCCAGAGTCTTTAGTAAGGTATCTGACAAGACTGTATACCGGTCTTTTCTGCCTTTACCTTGCTCTATCCGTATCATTTTGCGGGATCTTTCAATGTGTATCGGTTGGAGCTTTACAACTTCACTGACCCGCAATCCTGCGCTGTATGTGGCCAGAAGAAGGGCATAATGCTTGGGGTTGGTGCAGGCATTCAGTATTTGCGCCACTTCTTCCCGGCTCAGTGCCATGAAGATTTTCCTTTCCTGAGGCCGGGGCGGTATGGAAATCTTGGGCTCCCGTTTTAATACATGCCTGTAAAATCTCTTTATCCCTGAGAACTGTACATTGCAGCTACTCCAGGCCAGTTGTCGGTCTGCAATAATATAGTCGAGATAATCTTGGATCTGGGAATCGGTCAGTTGATCCGGTGCTTGCTTGTAGTGCGCGGCAAGCAATTTTACCGCATTCATATACGCCGCATTTGTTTTTGGCGAAAGCCGGTGAAGAGTCATGTGTCGATCAAATTGTTGGCGAAGTTGTGTCATCTTTTCCTCCTGAATTATGGGTGGATACTCAGGAGAATGATGGAATAAGACAGGGTAAATATAAAGGGATATTGTATAGTCGCGGCTGACTGGCCCATCAATGGGTAAGATGCCAGGTTGGCGTTTCTTTCCGCGGAGCGGTTTTGTTCAACAAGTAATTGTGTAGTTTTTTTCTGGATAACTCCAAACCATTTCATTCCTATTTTCAGTATCAGAAAAAAACCGAATTGACAAATAAATTATAAAGATGCTATAGGATTTTCTAACGGGATAACATGCGGATTTTGGAGTTATGCAGCAAAATGCCACTCATTCAGATCAACCAGAATTTATTAACCAGTTACAACCAGGAATTGGTTTACAAAAATGTTCCGGCAAAAGAACAGCAGTACTATGTGAAATGGTTGAGGTACTATCTGGATTTTTGCAATAAATACAAATTCAATTCTGCAGACGATGGTAGTATTCCCCATTTCATTGAAAAATTACATTCAAAAAGGCAATCGACGTTTCAAAAGCAACAGGCACAAAAAGCAATAAAAATATATTTCGGGTTGATTGCCCGGGAACAACAGAGAAAGCAGACTTATCAAAACCCTAATGCAGACAAAATAACCTGCAATGAAATTGGTGAGGCTCCACAACCCTATCAGGGTAAAGTTCAAAATAATCGTGCTGTTTATTCACCACAGCCTGAAAGACGGTCTGCGGCCACACCATCAAAACCTGATGTAACGCCCGATGCAGTCAGTGATGTGGAAACAGGCCAATCATGGGAAACCGAATTTAAAAAACTGTCTGATGAAATTAATGTCCGCCACTATTCACCTAAAACACTAAAGTCGTATCGCCTATGGGCCCAAAAGTTACAAACCTTTACCCGGTCAAAATCCCCATCACTTTTGGATGTCAATGATGTAAAAGCGTTTTTAACCCATCTTGCAGTGGAAAAGAAAGTCTCTGCATCATCACAAAATCAGGCATTTAATGCATTGCTTTTCTTTTTCCGGCATGTGCTGGGGAAGGAATTTGGGAAAATTGATGGTGTGGTTCGCGCGAAAAGACGGCCGTATATACCAGTTGTTTTATCTAAACAAGAAGTGAATGATGTGATTTCCGTGATGCGTCCTCCTTGTGATTTGGTAGTAAAAATGCTTTATGGCTGCGGATTACGACTGTCGGAATGCCTGAATTTGCGAATTAACAATTTCAATTTTGATGCCGGGATATTAACCGTCCATGACGGTAAAGGAAAAAAAGATAGAACGGTTCCCATTCCAAAAGTCCTGGTTGATGAATTGAAGGTCCAGGTGGACAAAGTGTATCAATTACATAAAACCGACCTTTCTAATGGGTATCATGGTGCTTTTATGTTTGACCGGATCGAAAAGAAATATAAAAATGCAGCTAAAGAATTTATCTGGCAATGGTTTTTCCCAGCTAAAACTCTGACTGAAGTCGCCGACACCAAGGAAATCAGACGATACCATTTCCATGAATCCCACGTTCAGAAAGCGATCAAAAAAGCAGTGAACAAAGCCAAATTAACAAAACGGGCAACCGCACACACATTCAGGCACAGCTTTGCAAGCCATCTGCTCCAGGCCAATTATGATATTCGTACTATACAGACCCTGCTGGGCCATAGCGATGTGCGAACCACCATGATATATACTCAGACCGTGCCGTCCATGACCGTAAAAGAGGCCAGGAGCCCTTTGGATATGACCTAAAAATTCAAGCGTCCTTTGACCTGATATGCAAATCTCCGGTCATGAAATTTTATATCTGCTGAACCCAATACCCATATTTCTAAAGTAGCATAGTGGTTTTCATTGATTAAAATTTTCAAATCGCATCCATCTAAGAATAAGTAATATCAGGGTGAGCAATCATGGTATAATTGAATTCTTTTTCTGAAATTATCCGACTACCATATATAGTGCCTGCATTGAAACGCTAAGAATCAATTTTATTAGAGATTAACCTTATCCTTCCCAAATTTAGGACTGTGAGTGAAATTAAGGGGTTAGGCCCATGGTCAGAATCAAATCCGCCACAGATGCGGCGGATTTTAAGTCGCCGTCAAGGCAGGCCAATGGAACATATTTGAGATATATGTCCATTGGCATAAGGTTCATGGAAATTTTAAAATCCATCAATAGGGAGAAGGCCGATTTGTATGATTTGATTGCCCGTCTTCAAGGCGCATCAATGAAATTATATTGTTCCTGATGCCCATTAGTGCAACGAAGAAGACGGGTAAAAAGACAAGTCCTATGGTGGATTTTATTGTCTCTATGGCCCTAACCTTTAAGACAGGGTTTGCGTGCTGCACCCACCTCATCCAGCCGTGTTACCTTAGGAAGATTCGGCGCTGAGTGCAATTTATCCGGGTTTGACGCTGCCTCTTTAACAATGGCCTTTACGGCGCCAATAAATTGGTCAATGTCATCTTTGGATTCGGTTTCCGTGGGCTCCACCATAAAGGCTGCATCCACCACCAGGGGAAAATATACCGTGGGTGGATGAAATCCGTAATCCAAAAGCCGCTTGGCCATATCCATGGTACTGACATGATACTCCTGAACACTTTTGTCAGTAAAGACACATTCGTGCATGCAGGGCCGGTCATAAGGCAGGTCCAGAGTCGTTTTAAGGCTTTCCTTGATGTAATTGGCATTGAGCACGGCAAGCTGGGAAGCACGCTTTAGGCCGTCTGCCCCCATGGTCAGAATATAGGCATAGGCCCTGACCATGACGCCAAAATGGCCATAAAAGGTGTGCATCCGACCGATGGTGTCGGGGCAATCTGTAATAAAAGAATAGGTACCGTTCTCTTTTTGAATCCTCGGCACAGGAAGAAAGGGGATCAGTTCTTCAACAACGGCCACCGGACCTGAACCGGGTCCGCCACCGCCGTGGGGGGTGGAAAAGGTCTTGTGAAGATTTAAATGAAGCACATCAATGCCAAGTTTGCCGGGTTGGATAATCCCCATGACGGCATTCATGTTGGCGCCGTCGCCGTAAACAAGACCGCCCTTGGCATGGACAATGTCACAGACCTCCTGGATATTTTCTTCAAACAACCCCAGTGTGTTGGGGTTGGTGATCATGATGCCGGCGGTCTCTTCGTCCATGGCCTCGGCCACCACCTGGGGATCCAGTATGCCTTTGGGGCCTGATTTTATATTCACGGCTTTATATCCGCAAAGGGTTGCGGAAGCAGGATTGGTACCATGGGCCGTGTCCGGGATCAGGATTTTTGAGCGCTGTTTCCCCTGTTTGGCGTGCCAGGCATGAATTATGAGCATGCCGGTGAGCTCCCCATGGGCACCGGCCGCCGGTTGCAAAGTGACGGCGGGAAATCCTGTGATTTCCCCAAGCAGTTGCTCCAGCTCATACATCAATTTTAAGGCCCCTTGGGAAAATTCATCCCCGGCCAAAGGATGGGCTGCGGCAAATCCTTTACGGGCTGCCTGGACCTCATTGGTTTTGGGATTGTACTTCATGGTGCAGGACCCCAAGGGATACATGCCTGAATCCACACCAAAATTCCATTGGGAAAGGCGGGTAAAATGACGGACGACATCCAGTTCAGACAATTGCGGAAGTTCCGGTGCATCGTCGGTGAGTGCCGGATCAAGATCCGCCCTTGGCACATCACTTCTGGGCATGGAGATGCCGCATCTGCCTTCCCGGCTTTTCTCCCATAATTCAGGTTCGTTAAATATAAGGCCGGTTGTGCCTGGGTTTGTCATTATTGTACCTCCTTTGCCAAAAGGTCCATGGCTTGTCTGGTCACGGTTTCCGTGGCACAGAAAAGATAATGGTCCGGCATGTCCGGGTAATATGATTCAAGGGGAACACCTGCATACAGATTGTGTTTTTTTGCAAGTTCTCTTCGCTTGGCTGCAAATCCGGCCGGGGCTTTCAGAACAAATTCATTGAAAAAGGCGCCGTTGTAAATAGAACTGAACCCGGCATCCACAAGCACATTTTTCAGGTAAACGGCCTTGTCGTGATTGAGCTGGGCGATTTCCCTGATTCCTTTTTTCCCCGCGGCAGCCATGTATACGGCGGCGGTCATGGCGTTGAGGCCGTTATTGGAACAGATATTGGAAGAGGCTTTTTCCCTGCGGATATGCTGCTCTCTGGTGGCAAGGGTCAGCACATACCCCCTTTGTCCGTTTGAATCGGTGGTTTTTCCCACAAACCGTCCGGGAAGGGTTCTCATCAGTTTCTTAGTTCCCGCTAAAAGACCGAGTCCAGGTCCACCAAAGCTTTTGGTCATGCCAAGGCTTTGGCCTTCGCCTGCCACAAGATCGGCCCCAAAGCATCCTGGACTTTTCAGCAGGCCATGGGCCAGCGCCTCGGTGAATGAGGCAATCAACAGGCATTCTTTTTCATCGGCCACAGCTTTAAAACTGCCGAGATCTTCAATGTTTCCCAAAAAGTTAGGGGATTGAACCGCCACCCCTGCAATACCATCCATGGCTTTCAAGGCAGCCACATCCGTCAAGCCGTTTTTATCTGCCGGTATTTCAACCATTTCAAATTCGGATGGATTCAGATAGGTTTTCGTGATTTGGCGATGGGCAGGATGAATAAGGCTTGATACGGCAATTTTATTTGCCTTTTTTGACTTGTTCAGGGCAATCAGCGCACATTCCGCCAGGGCGGTGCCCCCATCGTAATGGGATGCCGTGGCAATGTCCATACCCAAAAGCGCTGTAATCATGGTTTGAAATTCATAGATACCCTGCAACGTACCCTGACTGACCTCGGGCTGGTACGGGGTGTAGGCCGTCATAAATTCGGATCTGGAAATCAGGTAGGGCACAATGGCAGGAATATGGTGGTCGTAAGAACCGGCGCCCATCAGGCATGTATATGATCCACATGCCGCATTTTGTGAGGCCAGTGCTTCCATTTCGACATTTAAATCCCATTCGCTTAACGCGTCCGGCAGGTTCAATCCGGTCTTGGTCTTGGCAGAATCGGGAATGGTTTCAAATAGCTGATTCAGATCGGCGTGGCCGGTGACAGCCAGCATCTGTTCGATGTCCTGTCTGGTATGCGGCAAATAGCGCATGGCATTTATCCTTTCAGCATTTCAAGGTATGCAGCCTGATCTTTAAGGCTGTCCATTTCGGACAGGTCGTCAGGTTTAATTTTGACAAGCCAGCCTTTGTCATAGCAGCTGGTGTTGACAAGTTCCGGCGCGTCTTCGAGTTCTGAATTAACCTCAACAATTTCACCTGCAATGGGAAGAAAAATTTCAGATACCGCCTTAACGGACTCCACACTGCCAAATTCGTCTCCCTGACCAAAGGTGTCACCAATTTCCGGCATTTCCACAAAAACAATTTCGCCAAGCTGGTCCTGGGCGTAGTCAGAAATACCCACGCTGACCAGATCACCTTCAACCTTTGCCCATTCATGGTCATCGGTATATTTGACATCTGATGGAAAATTAAGCTCTTCAATGGTTTTCATATCGTCTCCTTTTTTATTTAAAGTGTTTGATTGCAAGCCTTGCTGTCCTGTCCGGCCTTATATCGGAAATAAGCCGCACCCCGATTTTGCGCTTCCCTTCAACAAGGGACAACCGGGTCTCCATGTCAAGGGGCTGGTTGACCATGACAAATCCACAGGCAAGTCCCTTTATTTTGACATCCGGGGCCAGGTTTGGCGTATTGATGCTCACGATTTGGCCTTCATGCCAAAAAATTCCCATGTCTGTTGCACAGGTCAAGACCATGCCGATATCTTCGCCCTGCTCGGTGAGCACCCGGGCGGCACCACCTGACGACACCTTTCTTAAAGAGTCACCCACAAAGGCGTAGGTAAAAGATGGCTGATCCAGGTTCATCAGACTCGTATCCCCTAAAAATGTTTTGGTAAACTGCCGGGTACCTGCCTTAAAGGGCAGGGCAAACTCCCAGGGGTGGTTGATAAAGGGGAAATGTCCAATGTCCTGGTGGGACAGGGGCAGGCAGGCTCCGGCCCTTAAAGAGTCCCTGGCACCAAGGCCGCAGGGTATCAGGCCATAGGGGGAACCGGCATCCAAAAGATTGCTCCACAGTTTTTCAACCTTATCGGGCGCAATGAAAATTTCAAAACCGAATTCACCGGTATACCCCGTCCTTGATATAATGACAGGGGTACCATCCACAAGACTGACCGCATCAGGGGTGTCAGGGTTCAGATCGCCTTTGAAGGAAAAGTACGGCATTTTGTTAAAAACGTTTTCTTTGTCCTTAATCAGGCCTGACACGATTTTCAAGGCATTTTTGCCCTGGACATCCAACTTGGCAAGCTGATCTGATAGATCTTTTATTTCTACGGATTTTCCATCACCGTGCAAGACCAGATGTCCGGTAATTGCCCCCCCCATACCCGCATTGACGCAGACCATGAAGCTGGTATCGGAAAATTTATAAACAATGGCGTCATCAATGCAGTGTCCCTGGGCATCTAAAAATGCGCCGTAAACACACCGGCCCACTGACAGCTCGTTGATCTGTCTTGTGAAGCAAAAATCAAGCAGGGCAGGGGCGTCTTTGCCCTGTACCCGGATACAGTCCATATGGGATGTGTCAAACATGCCCGCCGATTTAAGCACGGCAAGATGCTCATTTTTAACCCCTGTATCATACCATAGCGGCATGTCAAATCCGCCGAAATCAGCCATATTGGCTCCGGCATTTTTGTGCCATGCATTTAATGGTGTCTTTTTTAGATTATCGGTCATGACAAAAGCCCTTTTCTATTATCAAATTTAAAAGATGTACGGCACTTTCAGGTTATATGATTTGTAAACCACAAAAGTTTCAACGGAATTTATCCCGTGAATTTTTGAAATTTCATTGGTGTAAAATTCAAGCAGATCAAATCCTTCTTTGAACAAAACCATCACCATGAGGTCATAACGTCCTGTGACCACGGATACGGAAACGACACCTTTCAGGCGGCTGATTTCCTTTCCTTTTTCCACCAGATTTGTCTCAGACAGCTTAATGCCCACAATTACACTTCTATGTCCCGGCAGTTTTTCCGGGTCCACAAGTCCGCAGAACTCAAGCACGCCTTCTTCCTGAAGTTTGAGGACCCTTGCCCGTACAGTATTCTCAGTAACGCCTATTTTGTCGGCTATTTTTTTGAAGGGTTTTTTACCTTCTTTGAGTTCTCTGATAATATTTATATTGGTGTCATCAATTTTCATTTTATGTCAATTTTTTTTGAAATAATTAATTCAGAAACCTCTTATTAGATAAAAATATCTTACCCATGGTTCGGAGTCAAACATAAAAATTGATTTTTTGATGAATTTAAAAATATATTTGGAAAAAATTTATGAAAGTATATATATTCTATTTGAATTCTAATGTAATTTGCAATTATTTGTAATCAGTATTGACGAGGATACATATGGCTGAAAATATCATTATCATCGGCGCAGGTCCCGGCGGTTACGTTGCCGCACTGAGAGCAGCCGGCCTTGGGGCCCGGGTGACCTTGATTGAAAAAGAACATTTGGGGGGGACCTGCCTTAATTACGGCTGTATTCCGTCTAAAATAATGAAAAATTCAGCAGATCTGCTGCTCAACTGTCTTAAGGCCGGCAGTCTGGGGATTAATATATCAGGAACCGTCAGCCCTGATATCAGTGTTCTGATGCAGCGAAAGGAAAAAGTGCTTGAAAGCCAGAGAAAGGGGCTTGCAGGTCTTCTTGAAAAAGCGGGGGTAACTGTTGTCATAGGCCGGGCGAAAATAGTCTCTCCGGGAAAAATAGAGATCGTATCTGACCGGAAAGATCCCATATCACTGGCGTACGACAAGTTGATCATTGCAGCCGGTACCGTGCCCATGAACGTTTCGGCTTTTCCTTTTGACCATGAAAAAATTTTGTCTTCCAATGATATCCTGTCACTGGATTACATTCCAAAGTCTTTAACTATTGTGGGCGGCGGGGTAATAGGGTGTGAATTTGCCTTTATATTCAGTTCCTTTGGCTGTCAAGTAACCATTGTTGAGGCCATGGACAGGATACTTCCCCTACCGAGTGTGGACGTGTCCTGCTCAAAGCTGCTGTTGCGTGAAATGAAAAAACGAAAGATTAAAGTGCTGACGGATACAATTGTGACACATGCTGAAAGTAACAATGATGGTCTTGATATTTTTCTGGATGTCAGCCCATTCACCAAGCCGGCCGGAAAACTGAAAACAGAATCAATAGAATCCGATGTCATGGCCGTGTGCATCGGCAGAAGTTCTTTGGCAGAAGAGCTGGGCCTTGAAAATATCGGCCTTAAAACAGACAAGGGCGGATGGATTACCGTGAATGAATATATGCAAACCCGTGTTGACAATATTTATGCCATCGGTGATATTCTCGGTCCTGCCCATGTGATGCTGGCCCATGTGGCATACCATGAAGGCTTTGTAGCGGCAGCCAATGCCTGCGGGCAAACAGGGGCGCCTAAAGCCGTCATGTCTTATGATACCGTGCCCGGGGCTATTTTTACCATGCCTGAAATAGGCACGGTTGGATTAACGGAAAAACAGGCCCGGGAACAGGGTAAGGACATTGAAACGGCAGTGGTAAATTTCAGGTCCCTGGGAAAGGCCCATGCCATTGATCAGATTGCCGGAGAAGCAAAGATGATTGTGGAAAAAGCATCGGGCAAAGTGATAGGGGTTCATATGACAGGCCCCCATGCCACGGATCTGATTGCCGAAGCCACCCTGGCCATCAACAAAGGGCTGACTGCCACGGATCTGGCCCAGACCATCCATGCCCATCCCACCCTGGCTGAAGTTATGGGAGAAGCGGCCTTAAAAATATTGGGTACACCGCTGCACGGTTAGGATTGTAGATTAACATAAGGATATAAAAGATGAGAGACCCATGGCATTTTGATCAAATTATAGACAGGAGCAATACAGGTTCCGCGAAATGGGAACCATCTGTGCTGGAGCAGAAATTCGGCAAAGGACGGGGTCATCTGCTGCCGTTATGGGTCGCAGATATGGATTTTATCTGTCCTGATGTGATCTTCGATGCCATGGAACAGCGCCTGTCCCACAGAGTTTTCGGGTACAGTCTAAATGACAGTCGGCACAATGACGCTTTGATTAACTGGTTTAACCGACGGCATGAATGGCAGATCCAGGCAGATTCAATTGTCAATACGCCGGGTATCGTGCCGGCGGTACACTACCTTATCCAGTGCTTTACCAAACCCGGTGACGGGGTATTGATTCAGCCGCCGGTGTACTATCCGTTTGCCCAGGCCATTCATACCAATGGCAGGCATGTGGTTAAAAATTCTTTGGTACTGGATAATTACCGCTATGATATGGATTTTAAAGACCTGGAAGAAAAAACCCGGGACCCACGGGTAAAACTTGCCATCCTGTGTTCGCCACACAATCCCGTGGGACGGGTATGGCACCGGGACGAGCTTGAACGGTTTGGGGCCATCTGCTTAAAAAATAATGTCCTGGTTTTTGCCGATGAGATACATTACGATCTGGTTATGCCCGGATTTAAACATACCAGTTACCAGTCCATCTCTTTTGAATTGAGTCAGGGTTCCATTGCAGGCAATGCCGCCTCAAAGACCTTTAATCTGGCCGGACTCGGCCATTCCTGTCTGATCATCCCCAACGAAGTATATCGCCATGAAATGGGCAAATTTTTTAACTGTCTTGGCTTTAATTCAACGGGGCCCTCTAATCTGTTTGGTGCTATTGCAACCCGGGCTGCCTATGAAGGCGGGGAACCCTGGCTGGTTGATCTAATCAGTTATATTTATGATAATTTTCTATATTTAAAAAAAAGAATCGAAAAAGAACTGCCGGGTGTACGGGTGTTTGATCTTGAAGCCACCTATTTGCCGTGGATTGATTTTAATCCTTTGGGACTGTCTCCGGAAAAAATCGTTAAGATCATTGAGGAAAAGGCCGAAATTGCCATAGATCACGGCAACTGGTTTGGACAGAGCGGGGCCGGGTTTGAGCGGATAAATATTGCCTGTCCAAGGCAATTGTTGTCTAAGGCGGCAGACGCTCTAACTGCAGCATTCGTTCCCTTTTGCAAATAAAATAATTAACTCATGGGCGGATTCACATCGAATTCGTTCATTTTATACAACAGGGTTTTATAGGATACTTTTAAAATTTTTGCGGCTCTGGATCGGTTCCACCCCACTTTTTCAAGCACAAAAAGGATCACTTCCTTTTCCACCTTGTCAGAGGCCAGTTTCTTTATTTTTTTTAAAGAGATGTCTTCAAATAATTTTTCAGAACTTGTGGACAGGTCTACAAATTCTGAAATGATCCTCAACCGCCGGTTTCCAGGGTCGTTGTCAAATCGATGCTCAGACGAATGGATGGCAGACCCGGCTAATTGCCCCTGGGACGTATTTTCTGAAGAAGATGTTTCAGTGTTGTATGCGGCGTCCGGTAGTTCTTCAAAAATTTTATCCCAGGAATTGAGCACCATCTGTTTTTTTATACAATTTTGCAGTTGGCGTACATTACCGGGCCAGGGATAATTGCAAAGCCGTTCCATGGTCCGGCTGTCAGGCCTTTCTGCCTGTATATTCAATTGTTCCGGCAAGTATTTTTTGAAGTAATATTCAACCAGGGCCGGGATATCCTCTGGACGTTCGCGAAGGGGCGGAATATGTATTTTAATAATATTAAGCCGGTAAAAAAGATCTTCTCTAAAGGTTTTGTTTTTTATGCTTTCTTCAAGACATTGGTTGGTTGCCGCAATAACCCAAACATCCGTTTTAAAATCCTTGTCCGATCCCAGAGGAGAAAACTCCCCGCTTTGGAGCACGTGGAGCATTTTGGATTGAAGGTTAAGGGGCATATCCCCGATTTCGTCAAGAAAAAGAACGCCCTTGTCTGCAGTCAAAAATTTTCCATAGCGTTTTTTATGTGCCCCGGTAAAAGCACCTTTTCATAGCCATAAAGTTCTGACTCCAGAAGGGTTTCAGGCAGGGCGGCACAATTTAGTTTTACAAAATTATTTTTACACCGATTCGACTCAGCATACAGGCTATGGGCAACCACTTCCTTTCCAACACCGGTTTCTCCTGTAATCAGGATGTTAAGACAGGTTTGGGCCACATGGCTGATCAATTCCTTGATTTTCAGCATAGCGCTGGAAACGCCTATCAGTGGGGTTGGTGAAGTCATATATTATAACGCTCTCTTTTTCTTAATTTTCTTTACGGCCTATAAGTTCGGCAACTGTGCGTTCAATTTTAAACAGGTCAACAGGTTTAAAAATAACAATATCCGCCCGGGCTTCAGACGCAAGGGCCCCGGGGTGATCGCCATACCCGGTCATGGCGATGGTTTTAATATCAGGGAAATCCTTTTTTACAATGGAAATCAACCCGACACCACTGATGTTAGGCATGACAAGGTCTGTAATCAGGCAATGGAAATAATCGGGTTTATCCCGTAGAATTTTTAAAGCGGCAAATCCGTCCACCGCAGTCTTAACCTCATATCCAAGAGAGTTAAAAAATTCATAAAAAGTGGACAGGATATCTTCGTTATCGTCCACGATCAGAAGTCGAGCCGCATTCGCCATATCAGCCTCTTTGTCAATGAAAATGAATAGTTCTTTATGTCCATATCCCAATCTTCTTGGTATATGCAAGGGAAAAAACATAAGTGTGAAAAAAAATATCCAGTTTATTGCACAAACCAGGAAGCAGAATGACGGCCGGTTTTAACTGCCTTGCCTAAAAATAAAATTCATATTATAAATTTGGACCTGCACTTGGGCCTGACAAAATTTTAGGTATCAGACAGAAACTTTCTGCTGTTTTGCAATTATGGAATAGATATAGTAATAAGGAAATTTAATGAAAAAATCAATTATCAGGGGCTCAGGCTTCTTTGTACCACCTCATATTGTTACCAACCAGGATCTGACCGAATTTATGGACACGTCCGATGAATGGATTCGCCAGCGCACCGGCATCCACCAGCGACACTGGGTCACCCAGGAAGATGTCTGCGGTGCATCGGATCTGGGTACCCAGGCCGCCCGCATGGCACTGGACAAAGCCGGTTGGCATCCCAACGATCTGGATTTTATCATTTTTGCCACCCTAAGTCCGGATATCATGTTTCCAGGGGGCGGGTGTCTTTTAGCGCGAAATCTTGAGCTTAATTCCACACCCGCCTTAGACATTCGCCAGCAATGCACCGGATTTTTGTATGGATTTGCCACAGCAGATTCCTATATCAAATCCGGGCTTGCCGCAAAGGTTCTTTTGGTGGGTGCTGAAGTACATTCCACAGGTCTTGACAAAACCACCCGGGGCAGGGATGTGACGGTGATTTTTGGTGACGGTGCCGCCGCCCTATGTATCGAAGCGGTTGACACGGATAAAAACGTGGGTCTGATTGCCTCGGCATTGCATGCAGATGGGCACTTTGCAGAAACTTTAAAAACCGAACTGCCTGCTTCCAATCTTTTTAAGCGCTTGCCCGATGATATCCCTCTTGATGACCCCAGATATTTTCCGTTCATGGACGGTCCTGCCATATTTAAAAAAGCAGTACGCATGCTTCCCAAGGTGACTAAGGAAGTGCTGGAAAAAGCAGGAATGGAATTGTCTGATATTGATCTTGTGATACCCCACCAGGCCAATAAACGTATTAACCAGGCCTTTGGCCAGTTTCTCAAGCTGCCCGAAGATAAAATTTTTCATAATATTGAAAAATACGGAAACACCACGGCTGCCAGTATTCCTTTGGCGCTTCATGAAGCCATTGAAGCCGGCCGTATTGGCAAATCCGGGGATGTTGTACTCTTTGCCGGTCTTGGTGCCGGTCTGACTTGGGGGGCTTCCCTTTATAGATTCCCCTAATGCGTTTTATCCTGTTCCGGGGATGTTTTGTTTCCTTGGAACAGGATTAGTTTTCATGCCAATTGTCTGGAGCAAGAGCACGTATTAATTCATTTCCGAAACAAAAGATCCAGATAAAAATTATCCGTTTTTGATGCGCAGGCAAACATATATGACGGATTCTGATTTTTTGCAGCCATTTCTTTTCGAATATCCCCGGCCATGACCTTGCCTAACTCCACACCAAACTGATCAAAGGGGTTTACACCGAGAATAAATCCTTCCAGAACGGTTCTGGCCTCGTAAAAAGAGAGCAACATGCCAACACTTTCGGGTTCAAGATTATCAATGGTTATTATTGTTGAGGGTCGGTTTCCGTCAAAATTTCTGGCCGGGTCATCGGAACTGCGGCCAAGGGCAAGTGCCCCGGCCTGGGCCAAAAGATTGGCCCATAGTTCCTGGTGGTTAGTCACCCCTTTGGACAATGCCTGAATACCGGTGTATCCCGGCGCTTTTATGCCGATGAAATCAACGGGGAAGGCGTTTCCCTGGTGTGCCAGCTGGAAAAATGAGTGCTGGGCATTGGTGCCGGGCTCCCCGAAAATAATGGTACCCGCGGGCCGGGTTAAGGGTTGTCCTTCCGGGGAAACCGATTTGCCGAGGCTTTCCATATAAAGTTGCTGGACATGGGGGCTGAGCCGAGCTAACCTTGACGCATAGGGAATAATGGCCTGGGCCGGGTATTCCATATACAGGGTGTTCCAAATGGAGATCAGGGCGGCGGTTAAGGCGATATTTTTTTCTGCCGGACTTTCCAGCACATGGGTATCCATAAGACGACAGCCGTCCAAAAAGCGTTTAAAAACATCATATCCAAGTGCAAGACTTAAAGGCAGCCCGCCCACAGCCGAGGATACCGAATATCTGCCACCGATGAAATCAAACATATGAAAGGAAGCAAGCACGGGTGTATCGGGATCGTCTCCCGGACTTCCCTTGGCCGTGATGGTGACCATGTGATCTTCAGGGGAGATCCCCTGGTTTGTCAGCCATGTGCTCACCTGGTTGAGGTTGGCCATGGTTTCGGTGGTGGTATAGGATTTGGAAATTACGATCCAAAGGGTGCTCTCTTTGTCAATGGATTCAATGACCCGGGCAAAATTATCAATATCCACGTTGGGCAAAAATAAAAGATCCATTTTTCTGTCAGCCCCGGCCAGGGCTTGGTAAACAAATTCACACCCAAGATATGATCCGCCAATACCAATGACAACCGCCTGGGTAAAAGGTTTTCCACATGCCGAGCTGATTTTGCCTTCATGCACGGATAGGCAAAATTGTTCTATTTTTTTATTGACTTGTTGCATCTGCGCTTTAACATCCATCTCCTTGAATAAAAGAGGTGAAGGTCCCGTCCCTCGTGCCGCAGTATGCAGCGCGGCACGGTTTTCGGTTGGATTTACGATTTGTCCTTGGGTCATCTCACTAAATTTTTTAAGTGCATTGGACAAGGTTTGGGATTCATGCAGCAAAGATAACGCATTTTCATCAAGCCGCTGACGTGAAAAATCCATAAAAAATCCGTCAATGCCAAGACTGAAATCGGAAAACCGTCCGGGGCGGTCTAAAAGCCTTCGCAAATGGTGATCCGGCGTGTTAATTTCCTGGGCCGCTTTTGTTAGTTTTGCATGAAGGTGTTTAATGGAAGAATCATCCGGATAAAGCAAACCGGTCTGGCTCATATTTATTTCTCCTTGCAATTGAAGTGTTCAAGCATATGAAAGTGATGGATTTGCTTGCCTGTTTGTTATTTATAGAATAAAAAGAGAAGAGAATAAACCCTTGGATTTTATAATTTGAAATTGCAGCATAATTTTCTAACTTCGAAAAATTTGATAATAAACGATCAAGTTATCTAAATAGTTGAATCATGAATTTAAAAAAAATTGAGGCCCTGTTACAAAAAGGGGTAAACATCCCAAATCCCGCCACCGTGTTTATCGGTGATGACGTTGATATTGAGCGCATATCCCCGGATGGGGTAACGCTTTTTTCGGGCACCAAATTAATCGGCGCACAGACCTTGATCATGCCGGGCACCATTCTGGGTTACGAAACGCCGGTGACGGCTGAAAATTGTCTCATGGGACCGGGGACAAAGCTGCAAGGCGGTTATTTTCAAGATACCGTTTTCATGGGAGACAATGTTTTTGGTTCGGGCGGGCATGTGCGAAAGGGCTGTATACTTGAAGAACAGGCAAATGCGGCCCACACCGTTGGACTCAAGCAGACCATCCTTTTCCCCTTTGTCACCCTTGGCAGTCTGATCAATTTCTGCGATTGTTTCATGGCCGGCGGCACCAGTCGAAAGGATCATTCCGAGGTGGGATCGTCCTTTATTCATTTTAATTATACCCCGAACCAGGACAAGGCAACGGCCTCCATGATGGGCAATGTCCACCAGGGCGTGATGCTTAACCAGCCGCCTGTGTTTCTTGGAGGCCAGGGTGGGCTTGTGGGGCCGGTCAGAATTGCCTTTGGATGTATCAGTGCCGCAGGATCCATTATTCGGAACAGTGAACTGCGGTGCGAGCGGTTGATCATGGGCGGAACAATGAGAAGTGCGTCCGTTCAATGGCGTCCCGGGATCTATACCCGGCCGGAGAGGATTTTAACTGAAAACATCTATTATATTTCAGGGTTGTATGCCTTAAAAGCCTGGTATTATTTCATTCGTTCGCTTTTCACCTGGGATTGGATGTCCCAAGCCCTTGTTTCAGGGTTGCAGAAAAATATTGATATCTGCATTCAGGAACGGGTAAAACGGCTGAATGCGTTTGGAGACAAACTTGAACAGTCAAAGAGGATTTTACTCCAAAGGGGAAAAGGGCAGGGTAGTCAGGCTGTTGACGCCCATGATACGGTTTTGGAAAAGCTGTCCCAGGCGTCATCGATATTTGATCAGGCTGAGAATGATATTAAAACCCCTGGGCCGGATGGGGAACAATTTATAGAATATATTGACATTCAAAGTATTCATAATAAAAAGGATTACGTGGGTATTATTCAGGACCTTGACGAATCAATTTCGATCATAGGATCAGCATGGCTTAAAGATATTGAAAATCGGATTGTTGGTGCGTTTAGGTTGAACGTATAATTTAATAAAAAAAAAGCAGGATAACCATTTCAATGGGACAGTTATTTGGAACAGACGGCATACGCGGCAGGGCAAACGCTTACCCCATGACATGCGACCTGGCCATGAAAATAGGCCAGGCAGTAGGTATTTTAACGCAAAAGTCTTCCAACCGATGTGTAATCATCGGCCGGGATACCAGAATTTCAGGCCAAATGCTTGAATCGGCGCTTACCGCCGGAATTGCCTCCGTTGGTGTTGATGTGATGATCGCCGGTGTTATTCCTACCCCGGGCGTGGCATATCTAAGTGGTGTCATGGAATCCTGCGGGGCCGGCATCATGATCTCCGCCTCCCATAATCCTTATTATGATAATGGCATCAAAATTTTTCAAAAGGGTGGGATTAAACTGTCCGATGACCAGGAGGCCGATCTTGAAAAAAATATCCTGGGTCCGCCCATTGAGCTGCCTTCAAAGATTGGAGCCATTGTATCTGTCGATGACGCCCAGGCCAGGTACGTACAATTTCTGGTTAAAAAATTTAATTTTCAAAATGAGCAAAGAAAACTCAAACTGGTTATTGATACGGCCAATGGCGCGGCCAGTTTTTGTGCGCCGGACATATTCACCCCTGACATTTTTGATGTAAGTTTTATCCACAACCAACCCAATGGCACAAACATCAATGAAGAATGCGGTTCCCAGCATACAAAAGACTTAAGCGACCATGTCAAAAAAGTTAACGCAGATATTGGCCTTGCCTTTGACGGTGATGCCGACCGTTTGATTGCCGTGGACGAAACAGGACAGCAGATAACCGGAGATATATTGCTGGCTGTCTTGGCCCAATTTGCCAAACAGACCGGAAAACTTGGCAATAATATCGTTGTGAGTACGGTCATGAGCAACGTGGGATTCGGCAACGCACTGGCACAATTAGATATTAAGCATGAAATAACCGGGGTAGGGGACAGAAAAGTGTTGGAGCGCATGAAAGAGACCGGTGCACTCTTGGGCGGGGAAGATTCGGGCCACATGATTTTTCTGGACGAACAGACCACAGGCGATGGTGCATTATCGGCACTAAAGCTTATAGAGGTGATGCTGGAAACCCAAAGACCTTTATCCGAACTTGCTAAAGTCATGACCGTTTATCCCCAGGTTCTGATTAATGTCGAAGTAGACGCATCCAGGCCCGATTTTATGAAAATGCCCATGGTTGCCGATGCAATTAAAGAAGTCGAGTCACAGCTTGGCAGCCAGGGCAGAGTACTTGTGCGGTATTCCGGTACACAACCCTTGCTCAGGGTAATGGTTGAAGGTCCTGAAGAATCTTTGACCCGTCAATGCTGCGAGAGAATCTGCGAGGCCATAAAAAAGAGTTTATAACAGTTATGGTAGATTCATATTACCAGTTTATATCCTATCCCATAGGAGGACTGGATAATCTTGCGCCCCGGAAGGTGCACTGCGATTTTTTTTCTTAAATTTTTGATGTGAAAATCAATGGTCCGGTCATAACCGTCATAATTGTATCCTTGCACCGTTTCTATGAGTTGAGTACGGGTAAACACCCGGTTCGGGCTCTCCATAAGAATTGAAAGTATATCAAATTCACTGGGTGTCAGATTCAGCTCACAATTATTCACTGTGACCCCCCGGGATGAGCGGTTCAATACCATGGGCCCCCGGGACAGGATCTCATCATTGGTTTGTCCCAGACTTCTGCGCAATATGGCCTTGACCCTGACCACGACTTCTCGGGGGCTGAACGGCTTGCAAACATAATCGTCGGCACCCAGTTCAAATCCGATTATCCGGTCCACTTCCTCTACCTTTGCCGTGATCATGAGAATGGGCACTTCGGAAAATTTCCTTATTTCCCTGCATATGGTTTTGCCGTCCACGCCAGGCAGCATGATATCCAGCAAAATTATTGACAAATTTTGACTTTTTACAAAGGCGACCACCTTTTCTCCACGGTCCATCAGGGTCACGGTGTACCCTTCTCTTATAAGGTAATCCCTTAAAATAGCAGCTATATCAGGTTCGTCTTCAACGATTAATATGTGTTCACCGGCCATGGGCAGTTTTTATCCTTATGGTTTGCTTGTTTCTGTGCTTATAGGCAGTTCAATGATGATTTTAAGCCCCCCCAGAGATGAGGGTCGCGCAGTGATTGTTCCCTGGTGCAACGAAATGATTTCCCGGCTCATGCTAAGACCCAGTCCACTTCCGCCCAGGGCTCGGTTTCTGGATTGATCCAAACGGTAAAGCCGCTCAAATATAGACTCAAGACACGCTGTTGGCACTGCCGGAGCAGAATCATCCATTTCAATCATCAAATGTGTTTGCTTGACCTTGCAATCCAGTTTCAATAACCCTGGGGCATCGGTATATTTTAATGTATTTTCCAAAAGATTTGCAAATACCCGTTTCAGCAGGGCGGCATCGCCCGAAACCAAAGGTAAAGTTCCCGGCTCCCATGCTTTTTGTATGTCAATGCCCCTTTGTTCATAGCGGATGGCAAACGCCTCAATAATTTTATTCAATAGCGCTTCAATGCTGATAGATTTTAGATTGACGGACAGATTTCCGGAATCCATCAAGGATATCTGGTGAAGATCGTTTATTAATCTGCCAAGGCCAAGGATATCTTTATGAAGAGAATCAAGAAACTCAGGTGTCATCTCCCGGATACCGTCCTGAATAGCTTCAAGCTTGCTCCGGATTACGGCAACAGGTGTACGCAGTTCATGGGAAATATCTGAAATCCAATTTTTTTTCATGGTTTCATACTGCTGCAGGGTCACGGCCATCCGGTTAAAATCCTGGGCAAGGGCCCCTAATTCATCATTTGACCGAACATTTACCCGTGCTTCAAAATTAAATCTTCGCATCTCCCGGGTACCCTTGGCAAGGGCGTTCACCGGGCGCAGAACCTGCCTTGAGATGATATAGGATACCAGCAGTGAAATGACAAGAATACCGACGCCGATAATATAAACAATCTGGGTCTGTTTTTTTAAAAAAGCAAGTTCCAGCGGCTGTCTCATATCGTACATGTTCACCAGGCCCAGATATCCGATTGTCCTGTTTGACAGCACAATGGGATAATAATCAAATTCACTGTCCTGGCGGCACTCTCCGGCCACATAGTTTTTTTGTTCATCAAACAGGCAAAGCCGGCGGTGCAGAGAAATTGGGTCATTGGGGATAGCTGCAGGATCGGAGGTTTGAGGACCGCGCGGCCCCGGCCCCGGTTTGGGGCCACCGTGCGGATGTCCAAAACCGGGGCCGGGGGGAATCATCTCAACCTCTCCCTGCACCGACCGAACCAAGTCAAGAAGGTCATGCCATGCCCTGGGGTCTTTTTTGAAGGCGTGCCAACCGGAATGCCGGGTGTAGCTTTTCGTGAGCAGAGCTATCATTCCAGCCTGTTTGCGAAACTCCACGTCATTTAAAAATCCAATGAAATTTTTACGGATAGTAAACTGCATCACCCCGACCACAAGCAGCAGGATAAGACAGGAGCTGAACACCAGTGCAATAAAAAGTTTGTATTTCAGTTTCATCTTTTGTTCTTTTTAAAATATTTTTTCAATGGTTTTATTATTATGTTGAAAACTGTTCAGTTTCAAGTTGTTCTCCCAAATCCTCTACTTGTTCACACATTTGTGATAGTCTGCAACACCATGGGACCGCAGATTAAATAATAAGCCGGTTGACAGTTGCGGCTGCCGCCGAAAAAAGTCAAAAACAATGAATGATCAAAGACCGTGTTTTAAATTTCATGATGTTTCGTTTGCCTGGCATGGAGAACGGGTCATACTGGACGGCCAGAGTTTTACCCTGCCCCAGGGAATATTTGCTTTGATCCACGGTCCATCCGGGGCCGGAAAATCAACCCTTCTGCGGTTGATGAACCGCCTGGAGGAGCCAGACACCGGAAAAATCAGCTACCTGGACCAAAATCTTACCGCCTGGAATCCTTCTGAGCTGCGGCAGCAGGTGGCCTATCTTCAGCAGACACCGGTCATCCCCGATCAATCAGTCAGAGATATTTTGCTCCAGCCCTTTTGTTTTTGCGTGAACAAAGAAAAGGCAAAACCGTCTGATAAGGTCCTGGAACAGCTGCTTGGCAAGGTGAAAATGAAAGATGTCGCGCTTGATGATTCCGGTGCGGCTCTTTCCGTCGGGCAGAGGCAGAGGCTGAGTCTGCTGAGAACTGTGTTGACCAGCCCAAGCGTATTGCTGCTTGACGAGCCGACATCTTCACTGGACCATGAGAGCAAGCGCTATGTCCATGAGCTGGTGGAAGATCTCAACCGACAGGGCACCACCCTTGTCATGATTACCCATGACAAATTTTTGCCAAAGAATGTTCCGGTGATGGAAATCACCATTGACCAGGGCAGGGTCTTTGTATGCCGTTGATAACAGGAGCCCTTGATATCAGCGTGGCTGAGCTTGCAATTGCATCACTTTTTATTGTTGCCGCAGGGGCAATTTCCCTGTGGGGCCGTATCGGTCTTGGCAAATCCATTCTCATGGGAGCTGTAAGATGCGTTCTTCAACTGACGATCATGGGCTATGTCCTCAGTTTTATATTCGGCATCGCATCTGCCTGGGTCGTTTTTTTAATTTTGTGTGTCATGGTGACATTTGCAGTCCGCATTGTCAGGGGAAATGTTTCGGAAAAAAGCATCCCTTTTGTTTTTCCCTCCTTTGTCACCATGCTTTTAGTGTATGTCGTTATTACGGGCATCGTTAGCGGATTAATTGTCGGGGTCAGACCTTTCTGGCATCCCCAGTACTTTATTCCCCTGGCCGGTATGGTGGCAGGCAACTCCATGACCGCCCTGGGTCTGTCACTGGATCGGCTGCTTTCTGATTTAAAAGCAAAACGTGATTTGGTGGAGATGAAACTTTGTCTGGGCGCAACACCCGTTGAAGCTTCACAGGATATTTTCAGGGATGCACTTAAAGCCGGAATGATCCCTTCAATCAACTCTCTGGCAGGCGTCGGCATTGTTGTTATTCCGGGGATGATGACCGGCCAGATTCTTTCCGGTGAAGACCCAATGCTTGCCATCCGGTACCAGATTGTGGTGATGTTTATGCTGGTGGCGTCCACTGCCCTGACCGTGTACATGGTTCTTGGCATTGTCAGGCAACGCTGTTTCAATCCCGGCTGGCAGCTCTTGCTAAGGCCGAAGCGCCCGTAGCCTCAACATTTAATTTTAATCTGCGGTCCTAAGGTCAATCCTCTATTTGTTCACATATTCTGATCCCTTGTCTCACATAATTGATTGATATCTTCGTACAGATCCAAAACAGCACCCAGAAAGGATTTATAATGATACGCGAACTTTTAAGCAGAAACACCATTGTCTTTGTATTCATGGTTTTGATCCTGGCAGCAGATTATGCCGTCTTTTTTGGCATCTGCCGTGGCATTGTAAAACCGCCTTTCATAAGCGGACAGATCAATCATGTAATTATGTTAAAGGAAAATAACAAATGAATTCGGTCAAAAAAATAATTGCAGCACTCTGTTTAATGTCAGTTCTATGCCCACAAAGCCTGTGGGCCTCCGGCCCTTTTCCCGATACAGTTAAAAAAAAACAATCTATAAAAAAAATAAACCCCGCGGTTGTTTATGTTAACCAGGACAGCCGGGCTGATACCCCCGACGGATCATCCTGGGCACAGGCATTCCCATCTCTTTCAACCGCATTGCAAAGCAACTTGACAGGCAAAAAAGAGATTTGGGTGGCCCGGGGAACCTACTACCCTTCGGATACTTCAGAAAGAGAAGACAGTTTTTGTCTAATTTCCGGAATCAGCATATACGGCGGATTTATCGGAAACGAATTTTTGCGATCCCAACGGAACTGGATCAAAAATCTAACTGTATTATCCGGGGAAATCGGTGATCCGCAACGTTTGTCTGATAATTCATATCATGTGGTCATAGGTGCTGATGATGCCATCCTGGACGGGTTTTTCATCAAGGATGGATATGCCTTGCCGGACGACGTGCTGAAAAAAAAGGCCGGTATAGAAGATCCGGATACTGCCACCAGTGCAATATCCTACTGCGGTGGTGGGCTAATCAATCTTTATGCCGGGACGCGTGTCAGGAATTGCAGTTTCCAGGGCAATTATGCCGTCAGAGGCGGCGCCGTGTGCAATCTGGCAACCCGAGACGGGGATGACAAAGATATGTCAAAAGCAATGGACAACAAGGCTCCTGTTTTTGAAAACTGTATTTTTGAAGACAACCATGCCGTCACACAGGGTGGTGCAGTATATAATGCTTTTTTTACCCGTACCAGGTTTGTTACGTGCGTTTTTACCGATAATGCATCGGGGTCAAAAGGTGGGGCTGTGTATGCAGATGAAGGTAGCTCTGTTCATCTGATGAATGTTCTTTTCAGCCACAACGAGGCGGAGCGGGGTGCTGCATTATCGGCAGACGGCTCGTCCACCCTCAGGCTTATATATGCAACATTTGCTTGCAACATGGCCTATGATACCGGTGCCGCCATTTATTTAGGTTCCTGCCTGAACGAACAGACGGACGGTTCACCCTTTATCGGCAATGAAGCCCATCTCTACAAATCCCTTGTAATTTCCAATGTCAGTATATCGGCTGCCTCGTCCATCAGCAGTCAGCATGATTCAACCGTGACCTTTGACGAACAATCGGTTGTGGAAACCGTTGATGGTACGATGAATACAGCACAGTTCCTGGTTGAAAAAAGCTTTGCGTCAAAATCGGCTGAAGCCGGATTTCACCCGGGCCGAAAGGTTGATGTGGATTGCTGGACCGATATTTTTGATGGAGATGAAAACCGGATGTATTTAAATTATGCTTATGATACGTCCAGTACGACCGGCAACCCCGGGATTATTTATGTGAATGATGATGCGACAGCAGGCGGGGACGGCACTTCCTGGGCTACGGCTTTCTGTGATTTGAACCTTGCCCTTGAACAGGCAGCTGCCGGTTCCCGGATATGGGTGGCAAAAGGGGTCTATACCCCCACGGACGGTCCGGAACGATTTGCCGCCTTTGTGATGAAAAAAGGAGTCGATCTCTACGGCGGTTTCAACGGCAATGAAACAACGCTTAAAGAACGGGACTGGGAATCCAACAAAACAGTCCTTTCCGGTGATATCGGCCGGGTGGGGGACAATTCGGATAATTCGTATCATGTTGTCTTTGGCGCTTCGGACAGTCTTCTGGACGGATTTGTTATCCAGGCAGGCAGGGCCGACGGAGAATTTTATCACAGACGGGGAGGGGGGCTTTTGTGTGATGGGAAAGCCGGCCCACGAATCGCAAACTGTATCTTTGAAAAAAATCAGGCAGAGGAAGGTGGTGCCATTGCCAGCACCGGATCTGCAGCACCTGTGCTGGGAAACTGTACTATTACCGAAAACACGGCGCGTCTGGGTGGCGGTATCCTTTTCAGAACCAAACCGGGTAATTCAGGGCTGGGTGCCAAGCTGACGGATGTAACATTCATTGGTAATACGTCCCAGGGCAAGGGGGGTGCCGTTTATATTGATTCCAACGCACAGCCCTGCTTCACCCGGTGCACGTTGTCCGGCAACCGGAGTTTAGGAAACGGCGGCAGTGTCTATGTGGACAACAGCACCACCGACCGGGTTTGCGCTACCCCCCATTTTAATGCCTGTTTTTTAACAGACAATACCACAGGGCTGCGGGGCGGTGCCTTTGCCGTATTTGATGGCACGGTGTCCCTTAAGGACACAGTTGTAACCCATAACACTGCCATCTCCGGCGGTGGCGGAATCGCCCTTAATTACAAGGGCGCACTTTTCGATGAAAAAAATACCTCCGTGATACAGGATAACGTCAGTACATCCGGCAGGCCCGATATTGATAATGCTACCTCAGATTTCATTTATGAACCAAATTTTTATTCCGGACGATGACCATCACCGTTGACATCGATTCTTTGGCGACTTTCGGCATTCTGCCTGTGTCTGAGCCTATATGTAACTGTTAAAATTTTAGAAGTTACTTTTAAAGACCGATAAGAAATAGAAACACAAACAGGGAGAATGGACGATGATAAATGTGCCTGGCAGTACAAATAACTTTACCGGGATTGATTCCACATTATTTCAACCCCAACATAGAGTCGGGGGAAATAAATCGGTTTCAACATATTCAATGCAGACTGAAATCGTACAATTCAGCCTGCAGGTCAGAACAGAGACCCAACACAACATTGGGACCCAGAATGCTTTTACTAATTTTAGCCTGCTGGATCAGGATCTTAAATCCTCTTTGATCTATAATGATACCCCTATTTCAGAACTGTCCCCCGAGCAGGCTGACGAGCTTGTCAGTGAAAATGGATATTTTGGCGTGGATAAAACATCCCAACGCATCGCTGATTTTGTGATAAAAGGTGCCGGCGATGATATGGAGAAGTTGAAATCCGGAAGGGAAGGTGTCCTTAAAGGGTTTAAAGAAGCGGAAAAAGCCTGGGGAGGCAAATTGCCTGAAATATCATATGAAACCTTGGCAAAAAGTTTAGAAACCATTGACGAAAAAATCCAAGAGAATGGCGGTTCAGTTGTCGATTTGAGCATTTGAGGATTACCAACGATAGATTCAGGAATCCGACTATAAGGTTTTTCAGCGATTTCAGACAATACGCAATCTAAGGAAATGGATTTAAGCAGCGACCGGCCATAAGTATTCAGGATTGATACGCTTATGGTCGGTGATTTAGGGCCAAGCCCTTACCCTGACACGACCGGGTAAAGGCCTGACCGATTCAATCATTTCAAATTCGGTTCACCACCAAGCCCCCCAAGCGTTGCGTACATAGACGGACGCCGGTCCCGGAACAGGCCCCAGCCCGCCCGCATGTTTTCAATTTCTTTGAAATCAAAGGAAACCATTTTGATCTCTTCGGTTTTACGATCACATTGGGCAAATATTTCTCCGGTGTTACCGGTGATAAATGAGGTGCCGTAAAAGGTTATTTCAACATCCTGGTCCCTTTCTGTGCCAATGCGGTTGGAAGCGCACACCGGCATCACATTGGCGGCTGAATGGCCCTGCATGGTTCGCTGCCAGTGGGGCTGGGAATCATATCCGGGCATTTTGGGTTCCGACCCGATGGCTGTGGGGTACAGCAGAATATCCGCTCCCATCAGCGCCATGCTGCGGGCACTTTCAGGAAACCACTGGTCCCAGCAGATGCCCACACCCACCTTGCCGAACCGGGTGTCCCATACCTTGAAACCGGTGTCGCCCGGGCTGAAATAATATTTTTCTTCATAGCCCGGCCCCTGGGGAATGTGGGTTTTGCGGTAGATCCCCATGACTGTGCCGTCGGCATCAATCATAGCCACACTGTTGAAATATGCCTGGTTGGCTCGTTCAAAAAAGCTGATGGGCAGCACCACGCCAAGTTCCTTGGCCAGGGCGCTGAATCGTTTGATCAGGTCACTTTCATCCGCTTTCTGGGCCAGGGAAAAATAGGAAAAATCTTGTACCTTGCAGAAATAGGGGCCTGAAAACAGCTCTTGCAGCAGGATGATATGTGCGCCTTTGGCAGCGGCATCCCGTACAACCCTTTCCGCTTTTTTTACATTGGTTTCATAGGTTTTGCTGCAGACCATCTGGGTGACCGCGACGTTTACGTTTTCCATGTTCACTCCGGTTAAAACGGTGGAAGGGCAGTCCCTGCCGGTTGTTGTTGGGTAATACAGTGTATCCCGCCGCCGCCGGCAAACAGGGGCTTGTTGGGAATCTGGATAACAGTCCGGTCCGGAAAAATGTCCTGTATCATCTGCTTTGCCTGGTCATCGGCCGGATCATTAAAGGCGGACATGATAACGGCACCATTGGGCATATAAAAATTAATATAGCTCAGATCCATTCGTTCACCCTTCCAGTCCTGCCGTTCGGGTTGTGGGATTTCCCGTATCTCTATGGCGTTGCCTGAAGCATCAACGGCGTCCGTAAGTCTTTTTTTTGCATCCTCGGTGACTGCAAAATTGGCATCGCCCGGATCGGTACAGGAATTTATGAGGATAAGTCCGGGACGGGCAAATGTTGCCAGAATATCAACGTGCCCGGTGGTTTCATCCCCTTCAAGGCCATTGGCCAGCCACAACACCTTTTCAATCCCAAGATAGGTCCGGAACAGGTTTTCAAAATCAGCTTTTGTGAACCCGGCATTGCGCTTGGGGTCCAGCAGGCATTGTTCGGTGGTGATCAAGGTCCCCTGGCCGTCCACATGGATGGAGCCGCCTTCCAGAATAAAAGGCGCCACATAGCGCCGCATGGCAAGCCGGCGCAGGATTTGCGTTGCCATGGTTTCATCGCAGGGCCCTGTTAACGGGTGGTGGCCCCACCCGTTAAACACCCAGTCGATTCCGGCTACCTTGCCTTTATCATCCCGCACAAAGGTGGGTCCACTGTCCCTGGCCCAGGAGTCAAAGCAGGTGGCGTCAACCAGGGTCACGGCACTGCCGCAAAGGTTTTGGGCTTCTTTTTTCTGCCCGGGGTTCACAAGCATGAATACTTTTTCGAAATCCGCTATGGCCCGGGCCACCTGGGCATAGGTTTGCTTAGCCTCCGGCAGCACGCCCTTGAAACATTCTTCAGAGCAGGGCCAAACCATCCAGCAGGCATCATGCGTCTCCCATTCAGCCGGCATGGTCAGCCCGTCACTTTGCGGGGTGCGCACCGGGATGGAGAATAAACCGTTTGCAGGGGGACCTGCCAAAGGATGGTCCCCCTTAATCTGTATGAGTTGTGTCATTTATCTTCTTGTATCCTGATGTGTTTAGACGGTTGTGTTTATCATTACATGCTTGGTAACCAAATAATCGCCAACAGCTTCAGCGGACAGATCCTTGCCGAAACCGGACTGCTTGAACCCGCCATGGGGTGCTTCGGAAACCAGGGGCAGATGATCGTTCACCCAGACGCACCCAAATTCCAGGGCCTTTGACACGCGCATGGCGCGGGCCACATCATGGGTAAATACTGACGAGGCCAGGCCAAATACCGTATCATTTGCCATGGCCAGAGCTTCTGCTTCCTCTTTAAAGGTCTGGATGGTGACAACGGGTCCAAATACCTCTTTCTGCACGATCTCAAACGTCTGTGCAACATTATTAATTACGGTGGGGGCGTAAAAATAACCGGGACCGTCAAGAATTTCGCCGCCGCAGAGGATTCCGGCTCCGGCAGCCTTGGCACGCTGTACAAAGCCGTCCACAGATTCCATATGGGATTTGGAAATCATGGAACCCATCATAGTTTCACTGTCAAAGGGATTGCCCACCTTTACAGCTTTCATGGCTGCCACAAGGGCATCTGTTACCTGGGCGACGCAGGATTCATGGCAGATCACGCGGGTGGCTGCGGTGCAGTCCTGGCCGGAGTTGCAGAATGCCCCCAGGGAAACTTTTTCTGCCACATGTTCAGGTTTGGCATCTTCAAACACCACCACCGGGGCTTTGCCGCCCAGTTCCAGGTGAACCCGTTTGATGGACTCGGCGGAACTTTGCATAATGGCCGCACCCGTGCTGGTGGCACCGGTCACCGAAATCATGCGGATGTCTTTGTGATTTACAATGGCCGGGCCCACGTTGCCGGTGAGCACGTTGACAACCCCGTCCGGAATCCCTGCCTTTTGGCATAGTTCCCCCAGCATCAGCGAGGTGCGCGGGGTCAGGGATGCAGGTTTCAACACGGTGGTGCATCCGGCAGCCAGGGCCGGGCCGATTTTCCAGATTGCCATGAGCAGCGGATAGTTCCAGGGGGCGATCTGGCCCACCACCCCCACAGGTTCCCGGCGGTAGATGGTGGTGTACCCTTCTGTATATTCTCCGGCATGATGGCCGCTGGTGTCCCGGGCACTGCCGGCAAAAAAGCGCATGTTATCTATGCAAAAGGGCAGATCCGCGCCAAGACTTAAAAATTCATAGGGTTTGCCGGAATCTTCGCTTTCGATTCTGGCAAGTTTTTCAATGTTTGCTTCCATCAGATCCGCAAGTTTCCACATGCACTTGCTGCGATCCCTTGGGGGCATGGTGCTCCATTTCGGGAAGGCGGCCTTGGCTGCGGCAACGGCTTTGTCCACGTCGGCAGCACCTGCCTTGGCTATTTGAGCAATGATTTCTCCTGTTGCCGGATTCTCTATGTCCAGAGTACCATCGGCGCCGTCACACCATTTTCCATTAATCCACAGTTTCATATTATTCTCCTTTAATTTCCTTAAAGACCTCTTCCATGACACCCAGGGCTTTGTCCAGGGTTTCCATGGGGATGTTCAATGCCGGTTCAAACCGGATGCATTTGGCATTGGTCAGGGTGCCTGAGGTGATCACACCCCGGGCAAACAACCCTGCTGACAACTGGTATCCGATTTCATCGGAGACAAATTCCATGCCGATGAGCAGTCCTTTGCCTGTGACTTTTTCCAGAATGCCTGGGTATTTTTCTTTGAGTTTCCCTAAGCGGCCTTTTACATATTCACCTTTTTTGGCGGCCTGGTCGGGCAGGTCCTCTGTCTGGAGTACGGTGATGGCGGCAAGTGCGGCTGCACAGGCAATGGGGTTGCCACCGGTGGTGGTGGTATGCATAAAGGGGTTAGGTTCCATAACCTCCCAGATTTTGGGGGTGGAGAAAAATCCTGACATGGGTACCACGCCGCCGCCAAGGGCCTTGCCAAAGCACATGATGTCAGGGGTGACATCCCAGTGGTCCACACCAAAGATTTTGCCGGTGCGGCCAAATCCTGTCTGCACCTCATCGGCAATGAGCAGCACACCGTATTTGTCGCATAACTCCCGCAGGCGGGGCCAGAAATCATCGGGTGGCACAATGGCGCCTGCCTCACCCTGGATGGGTTCGGCCACAATACCTGCAATTTCGTTGCCCACGGCAGCACTGGACTTAAGTATCCGTTCCACCGCGCCGGCATCGCCGAATGGGGCATGCTGCACACCTTCCAGCAAAGGCAGCAGGGGTTGACGATAGACGTCTTTGCCCATTAGGGACAGGGAACCCAGGGTTTTTCCATGAAATCCCTTGAGCATGGCAATAAACCCTTTTTTCCCGGTGTAGAATTTGGCAAGTTTCATGGCACCTTCCACAGCTTCGGTACCGGAATTGGCAAAAAAACCATATTGGATATCCCCGGGCGTGATCATGCCGATAACCTGGGCAAGTTTTGCCCGTAGCGGATCAAGCATCTCCTGGCTGTATTGAGGGCTTCTGTCCAACTGGGCTTTGACGGCAGCCACAATTTTGGGGTGCCGGATGCCGTAGGAGTATAGGCCGAATCCACCGAGCAGATCAATGTATTCACGCCCAAGGATGTCCTTTAAAATGGAGCCCTGGCCGGTCCACTCGGTGACGGCAAAGCTGTTTTTCTCTGTGACGGATTTGCGGTATTCGAGAAACCCCTTGTTGACGTGGTTGCGGAAATTTTCCACCGTCTCTTTGGCTACCATCTCCCGCTCTTCCCGGGTGATATCGGCATCGTTTTTTTCAATCAGGTCAACATACTTATTGGCTTCCTTAAACGCTTGTGTAATATCCCTGCTCATTTTATCTTTGTTCCTTTTCTTTTTACGTAGGTAAAAAGTGTTTTCATAAAGTTTTCTTAAAATATGCCATCTATATTTTACTGAATGGTCAGTAAATAAATAAAAAGAATTATTCCCAGGACACCGTGGCATAACACCCGGATTATGTCATTGATATCCGGTCCTTTTCTTCTGGTTGATTACAGATTGGCAGTATTGTAAAATTTACCCTTGGCAAAAACCTGTTTAATGTTGATTTTGCAGATATCTTGCGGTGCAACCTGGTAGGGGTTGCGGTCAAGGACGATGAATTCGGCCTTCATGCCGGGTTTCAGCCGTCCGCGGTCATGCTCTTCAAAAACGCTGTAGGCTGCGGCCGTTGTAAACATTTTAAGTGCTTCGGTCAAGGTGACCCGTTCCGGAGCAAAGGGATGGCACACCGCAGCCTGGATTCCTGCCAGGGGGTTATAGGGCGTTACCGGTGAATCGGATCCGCCGCAGATGACCACCCCTGCATCCAGGATGGTGCGGTATGGGTGCAGCCGCTTATGCCTGCTTGGCCCCAGCATCTGTTCAAAAAAGTTTTGGTCCTGCATGAGATATGGGAAAAATGCCGGCTGCATGGCGGCAATGATACCGGCTTTGGCCATGCGCTCAATCTGGGTGTAGGTGGGTACCTCCAGATGCTCAATGCGGTGGCGGTGGTCGGTTCGCGGAAACTTTGCAAGCGCCTTTTCCATGGCGTGCAGCACCTGTTCAATGGCGGCTTCGGCCTCGCAGTGTACGGCAATCTGCAGCCCGTTTGCATGGGCCTCCAGGATAAACTCATCCATCTGTGCCTGGGTAAAGGTCAGTGTGCCGTAATTGTCCGGCTGGTTGCTGTACGGCTCAAAAAGGGCCGCTGTATAGCAGTCAATGGCACCATCGGCAAAAATACAGCCGCCGATGCGCGGCAATCCTAAATCCAGACTCGACTGGACATCCCGGTTTTGATTCCAGTGTACGGTGTGAAGCGGCAGATTTTGATGGTGCTTGTGAAAAAAAGCGGAACATTCAGGATCTCCATCCTTTCCCTCAAGGCAGTGCAGGCTCGTGATGCCGTTTTTTAATGCCATACGGGCCGCCATGTCATAACCGTTCACAACCGATGCTTTGGGTATCATCCGGTCAATTTGGGGCATTACGATGGTCAGTGATGCCGGATCCCGAACCACGCCAGTCATCCGGCCATTCTCCGTATCCACGCCTTCCATTTGTCCTGTCACGCCAAGGGCTTTAATAGCCATGGTGTTCAGGGTCAAAAAGTGAAGGGAGGTGTGGATAACAGCCACCGGCGCATCCGGGCAGACCACGTCCAGCTCGGCTGCCCTGGGCATCCGTTTTTCCTGAAGCAGCTGGTCGTTTACCCGGTAGGCCAGAACCCATTCTCCTTTACCTACTTTGTCCCATTGGGCCCGGATGTTGTCAAACAGATCTGCAAAATTTGTACAATCGGTCAGATCCGCACTGCCAAGGACCTTGCCGGTCCATTCAAGGTGTTGGTGGGTATCAATAAAGCCGGGCAGAACCGTTTTTCCGCCCAGATCCATGACCCGCACAGACCCTTCAGCGTAGCCGGCCCCAAGTTCATCACTGCTGCCCATGGTCTCAATGGTGTCACCATCCACCACCATAGCGCTGAAATAGGGTTTCTCTTCATCTAGGCTGATACCCTGTATATTGGTAAAAAGTGTTTTCATATAAATTTAAAAACTAGAGATTTTATATAAGTTGGGTTTGAATGGAGATTTGCCCATATGCAAGGCGCAAGACCCGTTGTAACCGGAGCAACCTTATGGTTGTGAGGATTACAACGGGCCGCAGCAACGCCGCAGATGGGTGAATATCCATTCAAATATTATCTGGTTTTGATCATTGTCCATAGCTCATCATAATACCGGTTATTCTTCCCAAGATCATTGATGAACTCAAGGGTTTTCATGGTCTCTTCACTGGGATAAATAGCCGGATTGGTCATATCCGCAGGTGTGATAAATTCCTTGGCAGCCTGGTTCGGCGTGGCATACTGAGTCCAGTTGGACAGCGTGGCACCGTTTTTGGCATCCAGCACCCAGTTGATGAATGTGTGGGCATAGTCCACATGGGGGGCGCCGGCAGGGATGGCCATGTTGTCCGCCCAGATTACGCCGCCTTCTTTGGGGTTGGCAAAGACAAATTTTTCCGGGGCATCAGCCACAGCACGCAGGGCATCACCATTATAAACCAAAGCGGCAATGGCAGTGCCGGCAACCACCTTGGAACGACCACCGGTTCCCACGTCAAAGCCGGCAAAATACTTGCTGGATTTGGTTTCGATCATCATCTTGGCAAGGGCTTTAAGTTCGTCTTTATCCAGGGTGTTTACGCTTTTACCCATATATTTGAGGGCAATGCCCAGCATTTCCCGGATGGAGTCAATCATGACCACAGAACCCTTGCGTTCCGCCGGATCAAAAAACAGAGCGGTGGAGGCCACATAATCTGCGCCCAGCACCTCTTTATTATAAAGCATGCCTACGGTGCCCCACTGATAGGGCGCGGTGTAGACATTGCCCGGATCATAGGCTGTGTTTTTGAATGATTCTTCCAGGTTCGCCAGGTTGGGCAATTTGGCATGGTCCAGCTTTTGGAGCAGGTTCAGTTTGATCATGGTGTTGATGATGTAGTCAGATGGAACAACCACGTCATACTGCTTTACGCCACCGGCCTGGAGTTTGGCCACAAGCTCTTCGGTGGACTCGTAGAATTCCACCCGGCTTTTGATGCCGGTCTCTTTGGTAAAGGTGTCCATATAGTCTTCGGGCATATATTCACTCCAGATCAGCACACGAAGCTCGTCCGCAGCAAAAGAGGCCGCCGGGAACTGCAGGAACACGGCACACACCAGCAATAGGATTAAGGTTAATTTTTTCATTTTTTTCTCCTTTAATTTTATTATTTTTTGCTGGAAATTCGTTCTGACAAAATTACCAACGTGATGGTTGCAAAAATCCCCACAGTTGACAGGGCGTGGATCTTGGGCGTGATGCCCCGGTGTACTTCACCATATATATAAAGGGGCAGGGTGACCGAGGTGGGGCCGGCCGTAAAAAAGCTGATGATAAAATCGTCAAGGGACAGGGTTAATGCCAGCATGGCCCCGGACACGATGCCCGGCATCATCAGTGGCAGCAGCACATGGCGAAAGGTATACCAGTTGGAGGCATACAGATCCCTTGAGGCTTCTTCAATTTCATTGTTAAAGGCGGAAAGCCGGCTTCTGACCACCAGAGCCACAAAGGCCACCTGGAAGGTGACGTGCCCGATGATCATGGTTATAAGCCCGGGTTCAAATATGGAAGAGATGGAACGCAGACAGGTAAATGCAATGACAAGGGCCCCTGCAAAAACAATCTCCGGGGTGATGACCGGCAGGTACAGGTTGATGTCAAAAAAGGTCATCACTTTTTTTGACCAGGGATAGCGGGAAAGACCCATGGCAAGGGCCGTGCCGAGGATTGTGGCAATGAGGGTGGAGACCACTGCCAAAATGGCCGTATTGATGCAGGCTTCGATGACCAGTTTATCATGGAGCAGTTTTGCATACCAGTCCAGGCTGAACCCACCCCAATGGATGCCGAAACGTGATTTGTTGAATGAGTAAACCATGACGGCCAGCAACGGTGTGTAAAGAAACGCATAGGTTGCCACGGCAAAAACTTTGTAACGCAGACCCAGCTTGAACATTATATCATCTCCATTTTTTCGCCTTTGCGGTTCAAAATGACCAGGGCAATAAGGGTTAAGGACATGAGCGCGAGACTGACAGCCGCCCCAAAGGGCCAGTCACGACTTTTGCCGAACTGCTGCTGGATCAGGTTGCCCACCAGCATATATTTGGCACCGCCTAAAAGATCCGGGATCAGGAACATGCCCATGGCCGGTACAAAGGTCAAAATGGCCCCCACGGAAAGCCCGGGCAGAGTCTGGGGTAAAATGGCCTGGCGGAACACCCGCCACTTGCCGCAGTACAGATCATTGGCTGCTTCAACCAGGCTCCAGTCCAGTTTTTCCACACTGGAATACAGGGGCAGGGCCACAAAAGGCAGAAATGCGCTGATCATGCCGAGATAAACCGCAAAGGAGCTGGGGTACAAAGGGCTTCCCGGCGGTACAAGGTGCAGCAGGGTCGCAATTTTTGCAATGGGAAGGCTCGGTGCCAGAACAATCTGCCAGGCATAGGTCCGGATCACCAGGTTGGTCCAGAAGGGGATGATCAGGGCCATGAGCCACAGGTACCGGGTCGCCTTGTCCCGGGTTGAGATGAAAAAGGCTAAAGGGTAGGACAAAATGATGCAGATCAATGTGGTGATGAATCCGGCAATAATTGAACGCAGCAGAATTTTTAAGTAATCCGGACTCCAGCCGAACAGGCTGTATCCTGCCAGCCGTTTGTAATTTTCCAGGGTAAAGGCCCATTCGATCTCTCCGTAGGCGCCCCGGGTGGTAAAGCTGATCACAATCAATGACAATGCGGGTATGGACAAAAAGAGCATGATCCACAGCATGCCCGGAGAAATGCGCAAAAGGCCCCGGGTTCTGATATTTCTGGGTGTTGACAGTTCCCCGTAAAGTATTTCTGGTTTATCTATAATTTTCACCGGATTGTTACTCCTTGAATGTTTTAATAATCAATCATCAATGGTCACTAAGGCTTCCTGCAGCAGCTCCACCCAGATCTCATCTCCGATTTCGATTTTGCGGTGGGGGGCGGTTCTCATGCGCATTTTGCCGGTTTCAAGGGTGATATTCTGATAGGTGCCCCGGTAGTATTTTTCAATGACACGGGAGCGGATGCCGTTCTGGGCCGGTTTTTCCGCGCGCAACCTGATACCTTCGGGCCGGATGACCAGGGAGCCCTGTTCCCATTCAGGCATGGTGTTTGGCACAAAATCACCAAAATCTGATTGGAAGACATTGCCCTGGCGTTCAACATCAAAAATATTTGCCGTGCCGATGAATTCGGCAACAAACCGGCAGTTGGGATGGTTGTAAATTTGTGAAGGCGTGCCGCACTGTAGGATATGTCCGTCTTTCATGACGGCAATACGATCGGACACGGTTAACGCTTCTTCCTGGTCATGGGTGACCAGGATGAAAGTTTTCTTAAGCTTCAGCTGCAGCCGGCGAAGCTGTTCCTGGAGCTGGACCCTTAATTTAGCGTCCAGGGCGGACATGGGTTCATCCAGCAACAGAATTTCCGGCTCACAGATTAATGCCCTGGCCATGGAAACCCGCTGGCGCTGTCCGCCGGAGAGCTGATCCGGATAACGGTCTGCAAATTTTTCAAGCTCCAGCATCTCCAGCATTTTTGTCACCCTGGGGGCAATTTGTGTTTCCGGAATTTTTTGTGAGCGCAGGCCAAAGGCAATATTGTCGTAGTTCTTCAGGTGCGGGAAGAGCGCATAGCTTTGAAAGACAGTATTCACCGGGCGTTTGTTGGCCGGGATATCAAGAATGGGGTTCCCGTTTAAAAACAGATTGGCGTCGGATGCGGTCTCAAGACCTGCAATAATCCTTAAAAGGGTGGTTTTGCCGCAGCCCGACGGACCAAGAAGGGTAAAAAGTTCTCCCTGGTTGATGCGCAGATCTACATTGTTAAGGGCTTTCACCTCGCCGTAATTTTTGTGTAAAGCAAACGCTTCCAGACAATATTCCATGTTGTCACCTAAGTTTAAATATTTTACTGAATAGTCAGTAAATAGGTTAAAAGGGCCTTTCTCAGACCCCTGTTAATCTTGTGGTCCAATTAAAATGTGCCGTTTTTCAACATCGCTATAGTTGCTGTTTTGGCCGTATCTGCAAAATCTTCAAAGGGCTTGCCCTCATTTAAAAAATGAGCATGAAACTCCAGGCCTTCCATCAGGGTGAGGACATAGTCGGCAGCCTTGTGTTCGTCCGTGACATTGATGATGCCGTCTTTGTTAAAAACGATGAACGCGTCATTCAAATAATCACGAAACCAACGGAACATGTCATTGAGGTCCTTGCGGATACCCTCATCTCTGAAACTTTTATAATAAAAACCAAAATGAACACCCGGATCTACGGTCCGGTTCCATTTAAAGCTGAATATTAGATCCATCAGTGCATCAAATCGTCGGGTACGGTCCTCTATCGAATTGAAGTTCAGCATGTGTTCAGCTTTATACTTGGAGATCAGAAGTTCTATGAGTTCGCGCTGCAGGTTGTCCTTGTTTTTAAAGTAGTGAAGGATCAGGGTGGAATGGATATTCAGATGCTGGGCAATCTTTCCGATGGAACTGCCTTCGAACCCTTTTTCAATTAGAACTTGATAATACCCTTCGAGAATTTCAGGTTTCCGCGTTTCTGCACTTCTGTTTTTTCTATTTGCCATGAACAGTGAGTTCCTAATAAGGTTTTATTACGCGCTTAGTTTTTAGTTTAATTTTTTAAAATTACAATTTATGCAATTTTTACATTCACAAAATTGTATTGTCAATAAAATTTACTGAATATTCAGTTAAAAATTGTAAAAGACTTAAAGAGCAAGGCATGGTACGGATGTAGAGATCCCTATGGTCAAAATTTATTTCCATGAGAGTGCCAATATGTTGTTAAATGGCGATTCGGTTTTGTTGCTGGGTGAATCTGGTGTTGAGAGACCTGATCTGCCCACAGGTGGTATTCGGGGCACAAGGAATTCCCGGGATTGGGCGAGGGTTTCCCTTGATAATTGGCCGTTGCAATGGTAATGGTACCTAACTTAACGAAAGAGGATAAAAAATGAGAGCAAAGCATCTGATTCTTACCTGTTTTTTCTTTTTTGCTATAACAACCTGCCTTTACGCAAAGGATATTTATGTATCCGGGGTGACCCAGATCACCATGCGCACGGGGCCGGGTATCAGCCATAAAATTGTGGCTATGCTCACGTCAGGGGCCAAACTGCAGATTCGGGAATACGGCAAAGACTGGTCCATGGTGAGAAATTCCGCCGGGAAAACCGGGTGGGTGCTGACCCGTTTTCTTACTGAAGACGTACCTAAAGCCCTTTTGGTTGATCGGTATAAAAAGGAAAACGAACGCCTGGCATCAAAGCTTTCTGCCGCAGAAGAAACGGCAAAAACCCTAAATACTGAGAACAAAGCGCTCACGGAAATTGCGCAGAAGTATAAGCAACTCAAAGATGCTTCCGCAAGTTACCTGAAACTTGAGACCAAACATAAAGCACTGCTGGAGCAGTCCCGGGAACAGGAAATACGTATTCAAAGCCTCGAACGAAGCATCAAAAGTGAAGTGAAACTTGGGTTGCTTTCCGGGGCCGGTGTTTTTATTGTGGGACTGATTTTCGGCATGAGTACCCGAAAGAAAAAAAGAGGTTCCCTGTTATCCTGATTTATACTTACTATTTTTTAACACACTATTTAACACATAAAGTATTGAGAAATGATTGAAACCGATTTTCTGGTCATTGGCAGCGGTGTTGCCGGTTTAAGCTATGCCTTGAAGGTTGCACAGTTTGGCCGGGTGACGATTATCACCAAGAAAAAAATTTACAAAACCAATACGGCACTTGCCCAGGGTGGTGTTGCCTGCGTCATCAGCAAGACAGACACCTTTGAAGAGCATGTGGCAGATACCCTGGCGTCAGGGGACGGACTTTGTGCCGAAGATGTGGTGCGCATGGTGGTGGAAAAAGGCCCGGAAAGGATTCGGGAACTAGTGGATTTAGGAGCCCGTTTCAATCTGGAGGGAAAGGGAAAATATGACTTTTCTTTGGGGCGGGAGGGCGGACATTCCCAAAACAGAATCGTCCATGCCCGGGATCTGACCGGCAGGGAAATTGAAGATGTCCTGGTATCAAATGTTGAAAATCATAAAAATATAACCATCCTGGAAAACCATGTTGCCGTTAACCTGATTACCTATTCTACAAGTATGCGCAGCGGTCTTGTCAGAACCCAGCATGAAAACATCTGCTGCGGTGCCTATGTCCTAGATAATGACACGGGCAAGGTTCAAACCGTTGCGTCGAAAGTGACTCTGCTTGCCACAGGTGGCGGTTCAAAGGTTTATCTGTATACCTCAAATCCTGACATTGCCACAGGGGACGGTATTGCCATGGCATACCGGGCCGGGGCCACCGTGGCAAATATGGAGTTTGTTCAGTTCCATCCCACCTGTCTGTTCCACCCCGAAGCCAAGAATTTTTTGATCTCCGAGGCAGTTAGAGGGGAAGGCGCTTATCTGATTGATGAAAAGGGTGACCGGTTTATGGGAAAATATTCACCGGACCTTGAACTTGCCTGCCGGGACGTTGTGGCCCGGGCCATTGACAATGAATTGAAAAAGACCGGTGCGGATTCCGTGTTTTTGGATATCACCCACAAGGATGCGGATTTTATCCGGAAACGGTTCCCTAATATTTATGCCAAATGCTTGGAGTATGGCATTGATATCACCAAAGAACCCATTCCGGTGGTACCGGCAGCCCATTATATGTGTGGGGGCGTGGCCACGGATCTTAACGGGCGCTCCGACATCCAGTGTCTTTATGCCGTGGGTGAAACCGCATGCACCGGCCTTCACGGGGCCAACCGACTGGCTTCCAATTCGCTCCTTGAAGCCCTGGTCTATGCCCATAATGCCGCACAGTCCTCATTGAAAGAGTTTGAACAAGTTGCCAAAAAGCCTACTGTTGAGCTGGCCCCCTGGGATGAGACCGACACCCTGGACGGGGATGAAGCCATTATGGTGACCCACAACTGGGATGAGATTCGGCGTATGATGTGGAATTATGTGGGCATTGTCCGCTCGGACAAGCGCCTTCATCGTGCCCTGCGCCGTATTGAAATGATCCAGCATGAGATTGAAGAGTACTATTGGGATTTTAAAATTACGGCAGATCTCATTGAGCTGCGTAACCTTGCCACTGTGGCGGAACTGATCATTAAGTCTGCATTAATGCGCAAGGAGAGCCGCGGGCTGCACTACAATTTGTGGTATCCGGAAAAGGATGATGCCAATTGCCTAACGTCGACCCTGATCCGGAAAACTTTTTAAAAAAGAGTCTGTCTACAAGGCTTTCGGCGCTATCGCCGGAAGCCTTGATATTCTCTGCGAAACAGTCCGGCCATCATATTTATCTTGAAAGAAAAATTTGTAATATCTTTGGTAATGGCTGATATCATATTGGTACAAGTTCTTACATCTGCTGCCAAGGAGCTAATATGTTTCAAAGTATTCTGGGACTGTTTGTTTTTTTAGGTATTGCTGTTCTCTTAAGCGAAAATAAAAAAGAGCTCTCTGCCAGGCTGATCATTTCAGCGATATCCTTGCAACTTGTTCTTGGCGTGGTGACGCTGAAATTGGTATGGATACGCCAGGGCTTTTTTTATTTAAACGGGTTGGTGACCGCGCTTTCAAAGGCAACCGGACAGGGCACGGCCATGGTGTTCGGATACATTGGCGGCGGAGCACTTCCTTTCCAGGAATCCTATCCCGGGGCTTCGTTTATCCTTGCGTTTCAATCGTTGCCTTTAATTTTGGTGATGAGCGCATTGTCTGCGTTGCTGTTTTATTGGAAAATTATTCCTGCAGTGGTGCGTTCTTTCAGTGTAATTCTCAATAAAACACTGGGTACCGGCGGGGCCGAAGGCATAGGGGTTTCAGCCAATATTTTTGTGGGCATGGTGGAGGCCCCTTTGCTTGTCAAGCCGTATTTATCCACCATGACCCGCAGTGAGTTATTCACCTTAATGACTTGCGGTATGGCCACTATTGCAGGCACTGTCATGGTGCTGTATGCCACGATTCTTAAGCCTGTGATACCCGATATTCTAGGTCATATTCTTACCGCATCCATTATCAGTGCACCGGCAGCGATTTTGATTTCAAAGACAATGATCCCTGAAACCAAAGATGTTACAGAAGGTAATCTGTCCACGCCAACCGTTTATAAAAGTGCGATGGATGCCGTTACTAAAGGTACGGTGTCCGGCATTGATCTTCTGATTAATATTGTGGCCATGATTATCGTTCTTGTAGCCCTGGTGAGCCTGGTCAATATGACACTTGGACTAATGCCGTTGTTAAAAGGACAGCCGTTCACGTTGCAGCGGATTTTAGGCTGGATCATGGCTCCTGCAACATGGTTGATGGGCATTCCCTGGTCCGAAGCCCCTACCACCGGCGCTTTGATGGGAACCAAAACAATTCTTAACGAATTTATCGCATATCTTGATTTGACCCGTATTCCGGCAGGCGAAATAAGTGAACGCAGCCGCGTCATTATTTCATATGCCATGTGCGGTTTTGCAAATCCGGGCAGCTTGGGTATTATGATCGGCGGCATGGGCAGTATGGTGCCGGAAAGAAGGGATGAAATAGTCTCGTTAGGATTTCGTTCCATTGTTTCGGGCACCTTAGCTACATGTATGACCGGAGCTGTTGCCGGGATATTTTCATAGTCTTTGACCGGGCTGCTCCTTTAATTATGAATACATTTTTAGCCCGCCAGCCAATATTTACACCAACAAAAAAGGAATTAGGCTATGTGCCGCTCATTTTTAGTTGTCGATGATTCAAAATCGATGCGATCCGCTATAAAACGAACAATTCTTAGAGCGGGGTTCGATGATTTAAAAATCTTTGAGGCCAAAGACGGTAAAGAAGCACTGTGTTTGATCGAAAGTACTCCCATCGATTTGATTATCACAGACTATAATATGCCTGAAATGGATGGCTTTGAGTTCATAACGATTTTGAAAGGCAAGAGAGACTACAAAGATATACCTGTGTTACTAATGACAGGTGAAATTAATGAGGACAAACTGGAGAAATTTAAAAATATAGGAGTAAACGTTCATATTAAAAAAGATATCAAGCCGGAAGAAATTAAACCAATACTGTCGTTTACGTTGAACAAATTTGAGTAAATGGTATTAATGCAATGAAGCGGTAGGGTGGCACGCTTTTTTTGCCCACCGGTTGTCCATAAACTTGAGCCCATCTGATTTAGGACCGCAGATTAAATAAGTTGGGCAGAAATAACGCCGAATTTTGGTTCGTCTACAAGGCGCATTAAAGGTTGAATAGGCCTATTGGACCTTTGATGCAACGACGTAGATGGGCCAAAAGGCAAGTTATTTCGTTCAAGTTATTTAATCTGTGGTCCTTATTGTTCAGGTACAAACTGTTATACATACAATAAATAGCGTTGGGTAGTTCACCCGACAAGGTAAAAACCCCTTCCACGCACAGAACAAAAATCAGACGTTACACTGTAAAGATCTGTACAATTTTTTTCAATTCTTCTGCCATGCCATTCATTTTATCCGCACTCTGTTTGACAAGTTCGCTGCGTTCCTTCATCTGGATAGTGGCAGAATTGACACCTTCTATATCCACAGTGATATTTCCGGCCATCTGAGAACTCTGGTGTACATTTTCGTTGGACTGCTGGATGCTAAGGGACAGGCTTGAGATATTGGAAACGATCTCCTGTGTGGCAGCTGATTGCTGGATTACGGCAGCGGCAATGGTGGTAACGATTTCATTGACCTCGCGGATGACGCCGGAAACCTCCTTTATCGACCCCACGCTTGCATCTGTATTGTTCCGGACATTATCAATCTGCTTCCTGATATCCTTGGTTGCGTCAACCGTTTGATTGGCCAGTTCCTTAATCTCATTTGCAACAACGGCAAATCCTTTACCGGCTTCCCCTGCTCTTGCAGCCTCAATGGTTGCATTCAATGCCAAAAGATTTGTCTGGTCTGAAATGTCTGTAATGGCATCTGTAACTTTGCCGATGGATTGGGCAGCTGTATTTAATACTGAAATACTGTCTTCTGCTTCAGATGTCTTTGCAGCTGCATTTTCCGATATATTTTTTGCCTTTTCAACATGATGGGTAATCTGGCTGATGGTGGCATTCATCTCTTCTGCGGCTGAAGCAACCATTGATACATTGGCGGAAGACTCTTCCATGGCTGCTGTAATAGAGGACAGGTTTGAATTCATATCTTCTGCTGCCCGGGTTACATTTCCTGCCAGGTTTGACGTGTTGTTGGCATTCTCCGCCATGCCTTCTGCAACAGTGACAAGTTCAATTGAAGAGGTTTCTATATTCTGACTATCGGTTGCCAACTGCCGGATAATACTTTGAAGTTTTTCCATAAACCGATTAAACAGACCGGCAAGTGTTCCCAGTTCATCTTTTGAAGTAATCTTGATTCTTTTGGTTAAGTCCCTTTCGCCCTTGTCCCCATCTTCAAAATTTACCATCATTGTATCGAGAGAGGCACCAATACCGGATACGATAACAAGGCATATTGCCGCGATACCGATAAAAATAATCCCGGAAATGATGGTCATTCTAATCATGGAGGTTTTTACATTTAAATTTATTTCTTTTGTGATAACACCCTTTGTGGTTTCGATATTATCGATATAAATCCCGGTGCCGATCCAGTAGTCAGTGTTTGGAATCATTTCAGCATAGCCAAGTTTGGGCGTATCGCCAGCCCCGGGCTTTGGAAAGATAAAATTTACAAAGCCGCCTCCGTTTTTCGCCTGATTTCTCAAATCTTTGACAAGATAAACATTGTTTTTATCTTTAAAGTCCTTCAAATTTTTTCCCTGCAATTCCTTTTTGAGCGGATGCGCTATATTGGTTGTCTCCTGGTAAACAAAATAATAACCGGATTTATCTGCCTCAAACCTGATGTCATCCACAGCCAAGCGGATGGCATCTATTTTTTGTGTTTCATCTTGAATTTTTTCAATGTTTGTCCCAATTGCGAGGGCTATTGAATGCGTTGCGATTTTAATTTTGTCTTTCTGGTCTTCAAGCAATACCTGGCCGGTTCGATCAACAGCCAGGTCCCGTACCCGATTGCTGCTGTTAATGGCAAACCAGACCATAATAATAAAAAGAACCAGGATGGAAACCATAATCAAATACATTCTTCCTTTAATACTGAAGTGCCTAAACATAGAAAATCTCCTATAAATCTCTTTGGTTAATTAAATTGTGTCTATTCTCAATTTTTTGAATTCAATACCAACTGTCTAAACACGACAATTTTTAGTCGGAATGGTGAAAAAAAGATTTAGAATTGACCTCAATTCTTGCATAATTTGAAATTAAATCAAGAATAAAATTGGGCTACTTTAGCTATATGTATGACCGGAGCTGTTGCCGGGATATTTTTATAGTGTTTGTAACTATCTGTAGTGACTTAGAATAACTCAAGCTGGGCTCACTTTATACGTTAATAAGATTTGAATTGACATCATCGGTCCGAAGGCATTGGGGGGAGGGGGGATAGAAAATTTTGTTCATTGGGTATTGGCTATCGCTTTCCGGGAAAATGAAAGCTGGATACGCAAAGGATTGGGGCCGGAGAATTTTGCAGCAATTCAGCATATTGCGTTAAATCTGCTAAAAGAAAATATGTCTCCTTTGGCAGGGTTATGGGCCAAAGGAGGCAAAGGATTATGGATGTGCACAGGGCCGGTGCCCAGAAAAGTGACCCCAAAACAGGCAGGCCTGTTATCGTATCGGGCATGGCCCCCAAGGGGATGTCCTGTGGGTAAAAAAACTTTGTACGCCTGGTCAGGGGGGGGCAGCACAACATATCGCTGTCCACCTTTCAACGGCAGCAGGCTCTTGCCCTGAAACAATCCACGTTTTGCCCCGCCCCTATAAAGCCCGTGACCCTTGGCCCCACGGGCCCGCCCCCGAAAAGAATGCAACATTTAAGTGTAACTCAATAAGTTGTTCAATTACTTTCTTGGTTTGTTGCGGGCCCAGAATATTCCGTCACAATAATACGCTTTAAACGGTCATATCTCGAGAATAATCTTACCGATATGCGTTGCGCTTTCCATAAGCCGATGGGCCTCTGCAGCCTGCTCCAGGGGAAATGTTTTGTGGACAGCCGGTTTAATTTTTCCCGCTTCAATCAGCGGCCATACCTTTTCTCTGAGCTGTGCCGCAATTTCAGATTTGGAGGCATCCGTACGGCTGCGCAAGGTGGAGCCCGTGTAAAGTAGACGTTTCAGCATGATGGGCATCAGATTGATCTCGACTTTGGAGCCCTTGTTAAATGCAATCTGAATGATGCGTGCATCCGGCGCCGCCGCCTTGATATTACGTGCAATGTAATCTCCTCCGACAATATCGAGAATGACATTGGCGCCCTTCACTTCATTTCTAACAATTTCAACAAAATCTTCCGTGTTGTAGTCAATAACCCGATCGGCGCCGAAACTTTTACAGGCTTCACATCGTTCTGCAGGGCTGTCAGTGGCATAAACCTTTGAGCCGAAAGCTTTTGCAAGCATGATGGCCGTTGAGCCGATACCGCCGGAGCCGCCGTGGACAAGAAAGGTTTCCCCTTCTTTGAGTCCGGCCCCCATGAATACATTGCTCCAAACCGTGAAGAACGTCTCGGGAATTCCCGCGGCTTCCACCAAACTCAAGCCTTTTGGAATTGGCAGGCAATGGGGCGCCAAAACGGCACAATACTCGGCATAACCGCCGCCGTTGGTCAGGGCACAGACTTGGTCTCCCACAGACCAATCGTTGACATCGCTGCCGGCAGCAACAATGGTTCCTGCGATCTCCAGACCCAGAAGGTCCGATGCGCCCTTTGGCGGCGGATAAAGCCCTTTACGTTGAACCATATCGGGCCCGTTTATACCGGTGGCCGCCACCTTGATCAGCACCTCTTCCGGTTTTAGCTGGGGCAGAGGTCTGCTTCCCACAGAAAGGGCCTCGGGACCGCCCGGTTCGATAATTTCAATCACTTTCATCTGTTCCGGTAATGTGGATGTCATCGCTGATTTCCTCCATCGTAAATGATTTTGAATTTACGTCCATTAAATATCGTCAGGGTTTTTGTAAAAGTTACTGAGATTAAAATTCTCCCGTTCACGTTATAATTTAACTTAAGTGTCAGGTCAAATCATAAAAAGGTGAGCAGGTCAACTCGTCGTAGAGTTTATCCAGGGCAACGCTTTGGACGAGTCTTTTAATAGGGCGGAAATTTTGTATATAGTCTTTGTCCTGATCCATCAGGATGATTCCAATATTTTTAAAGGAGGGCATCTGATCAAATTGTCGCAGAATAGACCGTCAAGAGATCAGGGACGATCACAATCGGCTAAAGGTTGTTGCAATTACTTTTTCATAGCTTCTTCAAAGAAATCGAGTTCATATTGTGTTGATAGCGTGAAGGCTTTCAACATTTCCTGATAAAGCTCTTCATCTGCCTCTGATGCTAACCGTTCTACAATATCAATAAATCTTTGCGTGTAGTGCTCGTATTCTTCACTGTGATAGGTGTCGATCCACATCTGGTATTCGTTGTCAGCTTCCGCAATGGTCAAGATGTGATTACCAACACTGTTATATACCCAGAAACAAGGTAAAAGTGCCGCAGCAGCAAGAGCAAATACGGAATTTTCACTGTGATTGAGCAGAAAGGAGGTGTATTTCTCGATTGCAGGAGACTTTTTTTCAGCTTCCTCAATATCAAAATATTTCAGGAACTCATTATGAAGGGCTTTTTCAATGTCCAGCCCATCTTTGGCTAACATTTGAAAGAATTGCTTTTCAGATTTGTTGGGCGCTTTTTCGGCGACCAGGTCCAAAGCCAGATTATCATCCTTGATATAAAGGATATCCTGCGACAGGAAATGTGCAAAATTATTTTTATCTAACGTGCCTTTCGCCAGTTGTACAACAAAGGGATGAGTAATTGTATCCTCATAAATAGAAGCTATCGCATCCCACATTTTTTGGGTGTATTTTCCTGCCGCTTTCATATTCTTCATCACCCCTGATTCTTCTATTTTTATTTTTTAAAGGCACAAATGGCAACATAATCACCGCAGTCAAACCCCGGAATGGGTTGTTCTTCCATATTGTTTGAATATAGCGGATGTTTAGTGAGCGTTTGTGCATAATCAAGGTCTTGAAAACCTGCTGTTTTAAGCATCTCGACTTTCTCAGTAGTTGTACGCCAGTTGGCAACCTTTACAAATTCAATTGGATACGGGTCCCTTGGGTGAACTCCTTCCAACAAAGGATGTTCCCAAGTTTCGAGACTTTTTGCCAGGTTATACATGGTTGCGTATGAACTTTCCTTAGGCACATCAATAACCACGATTTTACCTCCTTTTCTCAAAGCAGTATAGGCTTTGTGAAACACGGACTGCAGGTCATTGATATAGCTTGGTGTGCCGTTGAATAGGATTGTATCGTATTGTTCTTCGCCCAGATCGGCGTCTTCCGCTGTGGTTACATCAACAATTATCCCGCGTTTACGGGCAATCTCAGCCATTCCGTCTGATGGTTCGAGACCGTACTGAATGGGAATTTTAAAATCTCTTTTCAGGATTGATTCAAAAAGACCACTTCCGCACCCTACAGAAAAGGTATCACCCGCATCTTTCATAAAATAAGCGACCAGGTTCACCTCTGAATTTAACAGATTAATATTGTCAAAAAACCACGCATCATATGCTTCTGCAAATTCGTCAAAACTTCTTTTTTTATCCATACTGACCTCCGAAAAGAAACCGTTATTATCAACCCGGTGCAGACAATGTATTTTTATAGGGAGGCACAACTTGAAGAGGTATGATCCGCTTCCCTACGTCGGTATTACCCGCATCAGGTTCCAAGGGTCAGGAAAATTTTTCCTTCTCAGCTTTTGCATGCTCCCCCAGCTAAATTTTGTTGTGTATTTATGCTCTGTAACCAGCAGATTGTCAATAGCCCTTTCAATCCTGTTGGCTCAAGCTGCTGTCTTTTGCATCAGTTGATCATCAGTGGTTTTACATGTTCTAAGTGTATGATCATTCATTCGGAATCGGCAAGGATTAACATCACCCTTTTGACGATCATCCCCCAAAGAGGCTGCCTATGGCTTTTTTATCCGTGACAATGGAAATGCGAATACTTTACCGGTAGCATTTTGCGCAGATAAGCTATAAACCGGGATTTGAATGTTTCCCTATAGGTTAACGATGGTTTGGTTAAGCCGATGGAAGATACCAAGGCTTGAGCTTTAACAAGAGTATCGAACGCCTTTTGAATAAAGCCTATCGGCCAACAATCATAGACAAAGTCAACACGGTTTGATTTCTAAAATTATCCTCCAAAATTTCCAGTAATCCAAACGATTTTTTTGCCCATTTCTCTTCCTGAATTTCATGGATCGGATAATTGTTCAGAACTTCGGCATGACCTCACAATGCTTTTATCATTCATGACTTTTTTCAAGTCTACAGCCACCATAAGAAGAACATATATTGTTGGTTTTTAACTTTCTGCTTTTTTAACTGTTTTTTTATTTATCATTAGGATTATTGAATTAAGTGAACCGGGCTTGTTAGTTTGACTTTTTTGCCGGAGTTATTCTTCCTGCCGAATAAAGGCTTTGCTCCGGACAAGGAGCCAGAGGCTTCCGCAGACACCGCCCACGACAATCTGCATAAGGCCTATGCCTGGAATCAGGTGTGCAGGGACAAGAGAAATAAGAAACATGCCAAGGCTCCCCATGAACATGCTTGTAAAGTTTATCAAAGATGCGGCAGAGCCCGTGTCTTTGTCCTGTTGTGACAACAGCAGACTTGCCGTAGGCGGCCGCATCATATTTATGGCAATGGTGGCTGTGAGCATGGTCAGAGCGAACAGGACAGGAGAAAGGCTGCCGGCCGCATCAATTATAATGCCGCAGATGACTATAACCCCAAATCCGCCTGTAATGACGGTGCCCGGACGAATCCGTTGTGACAGCCGGATATACAGCAAAGGGCCTGCCAGTGCACCAAGGGCGTTAAAGGCGAAATATAAACTGTACAGGTTTTCACCCATGCCAAAGCCTTCGATATATATAAATGAGGAGGCCCCGATAAAGGCCATCAACGGCAGGGGAACCAGGGAAAAAATTCCCAGAGGAACTGAGAATCCCGGATTTTTCAATACAATAGCAAGCCGGCCAAGGGATTGTAAAAGGGAGCCCGCATACCTTTGTTCAAGGGTCTCGTCCAGGAACAGTGAAAGGCAGAGCGCAAGGCTCCCCACACCGGTCAAAGACCAGAAAATGGCCTTCCAGGACATGAAGGTTATGAGCCATGCGCCCAGCACCGGGGCCACAACAGGGGCGGCCACCACCATGGCCATGACCACAGCCAGGACCGACTCCCGTTGGCGGCCGGTATACATATCCTTGACCATGGCAGTGACAACCGCCTCTGCAGCCCCACCGCCAAAGGCCTGAACCACTCTGGCCAGAATAAGCTGGATCACGTTCAGGGAGAGGGCACATCCAATACTGCCAAGCAAGTACAGGCCAAGGCCTGTCAGAAGAACGGGTTTTCTGCCGTATTTCTCGCTGACAGGACCCCAGATCAGGATACCGGCGGCAAAAAAGACCAAGAACAGGCTCAGGCTCAGGTTAACCGGGCCTTGGGTTGTCTGCATCGCAGACATCACACGGGGAAGGGCCGGCAGATAAAGGTCTGTGGACAAGGGAGGAAACGCACTGAGCAGGGCCAGCATGGCAAGGAGACTGCGGTCACCAAAAAATGACTGTTTCTTCATAACTTAAGCGGGCCAGGTGCCAAAGGGCTGTTTTTCAAATTTCATTGAACCGTCACTGCCCTTGTAGATGTTGATCCATGCATTCCAGTTTTGGGTATCTGTCTGGGGGTAATCCAGACGATAGTGACTGCAGCGGCTCTCTTTGCGCATGAGGGATGCCTTGAGCTTCATTTCAGCGCTGATGATCATGTTGGCGGTTTCAAACGCCAGCCGCAATTCGTGTAAATTGGCAGCTTTAAGCATTGGTATGTGATGATCTCTCAATTCTTCAACATAGGCCAATGCCGCGTTAAGGAGCCTTTCTTTTTTTATGTATATGATGAAATTGGGAATCATGATGCCCTGCAAGGTCTGGGTCACCCATGCGGGGCTGTAACCGGATTCTTTTTTTAACGGTGCAAGTATCTGGGCCTGTACTTCATTCATTTTGGATTTTGAAATTTCCGGCATTTTGACACCCTGGCAATATTCAGCAGCCGCCTTTCCTGCAACACCACCTTGTACCGCAGAACCGGCCAATGAGGAGCCGATCTGGGTATAGATTGCCCCGGCCATATAGGAACCCAATGCATCACCGGCAGCGTATAGCCCTGGGATGGTTGATTCACATTTTTCATTGATGGGTGTCAGTCCTTCGGATTTATGGATGGCCATTCCGGCTGAGGAACCGCCCACACTTGTTCCTCCCATTCCCGGAGGGGCTCCACCCTCTTTGGGCGGGCCGCCAGGCCCGGGCCGTTTTCCGTCTTTGGGCCCTCTTTCGCCTCCTGGATGGCCGTTTCGTTTAAATTCATCGGGAACGTAGGGCCCGCCTTCAGGTTCTTTTTCTCCACCGGCACCGGGAGGGCCCATCTTAACGGGATTCCCGTTCATGTATGCCTTGTAATTCAAGTCCATACCCAGATCATGGTGTACTTCAACCCCTGTTGTGCCGGGTTTTCTTTCAAACATACCATGCCATCCGTCAAAACAGGCTGCAGGATGTTCTGCCTGGCCGGGATGCCCGTCGTTCCACTCCTTTCCGGTTACCTTGGCGCCAATGTTATAGGCCATGACAGTGCCGTCGTGGGTGAGATCACAAATGGGAAATCCATTGGGTTTGAAACCGCCGGCCCCGGTGCACAAAATGACGCTTTTGGCCTTGAAAAAATGGACTTTTTCTTCATCCAGGCTGAAACCGGCGGCACCGGCAATCCGCCCTTTTTCTTTAATCAAATGGGTGATTACGATTCTTTCTTTGACTGGGATATTTCTTTTTTCGACCGGGTTGCTAAAACTCTTGTTATAAAGAGGTGAGTCAAAAAAACCCCATTCCTTGAGTTCATTGACCCGGGACAGGGAATGCTCAGCCATTTGCCGGGTATAAACCGGATTATTGGTCCCCAATGCAGACCGTGAGACTTTGTCTGTAAATTCATCAAGACTCATTTTTTCAGAATCAGGATCGAAAGAGAATATTCCTTTTGCAAAGGGCGTCTGACCTGAAGAACCCAGACGGCCTTTGGAGACAAGCATTACTTTGGAACCTGCATCATGTGCCTTGACCGCGGCAAATAATCCTGCCATCCCGCCGCCGATAACCAGGACATCCGTTTCGTTTTCGGCATTTTTTATTTTGTCGATATCAATTTCAGGGACATTGGCGCTGCACGCTCCCTGTTCAGGAAATAACCCAATCACAGCCATGGTCGCAAGCCCTGCTGCTCCGCCTGCAAGGGTTATGAACTTGCGGCGGGACACGCCTTTTGATTTTTGTGAAGATGTCATTTATCTCTCCGTTATTTCTTTGATTTTTTAAATGTATAGGTTTTTAAAAGAAGCAAAATTCCGCCTGCGGTCAGTATGCTGATTAAAATTGACATGGCAGGGGTGGCATGCCGGCCAAGATCCATGGTGTGCCATGCGGCAATAGAAATAAACAGCATTGCCAGAATGCCGTGAAAAATCCGCCAGGTTTTGTATGTCATGGGCAGTTTGTCCCGCAAAAAAGAAGTCATGCCCAATACCAGCATTAGGCACCATGCAATGATACCCAGCACAACCCCCTGATTCATGGTGGTGATGATGGTAACAAAGGCGTCCACAGGGGAAATGCCCGATTCAAAGAAGCGTGGAATCACAAGATAAAACGGATGTAAAAATAAAATGGTGATAAATGTATACCCAATGACTTTATGATATTTTACCACGCGGCCCATGGTAAGATCGGTCATGAAGGATCTGCTGGTGCGTGCCCAGAAAAACTGTCCGATCATCTGGCAAAAGGCCAGAATGGTTATAATGGAAAGCGATTCTTTCAATACGGTACGCTCCGGGAAATTACCCGTTGCCCAGATAAGCACCGGTATGCCCATGAAAACCAGTATGGATAGTCGAAAGAATCTGCTTTTTATATATGTGCTCATTTTTACCCCCATGAAACCACAACCGGTATGGCTTTTTCTGGTGAAATGGTGATGGCATCAACAGGACAATACATCCTGCACAGATGGCATATCTGGCAGTCCGCCGGATATGCAATGAATGCTTTTTTTGTTTTTGGATCTTTGCGAATGACGTCGGTGGGGCATGTTTCTATGCATGTTCCACAACCAATACATCCTTGAATCGTTTCTATGGTCATTAATTTCCTCCTATGTCCTTTGTGTAATAATTGTTAGATAACTAAGTTATAAGTTATATTAATTTAAAGATGCGATTGGTCATGCATTTACCCGAGATCATATGCCTGGATCAGAGCCACCAAGGGTGTTGCGAACGCCTTCAAGGGGATTGCGCAATGTCTCAATTTCTTTTTGGCTCAGCTCTGAACGGATTTCATCTTCAATCTGATCCATCACGGCCAGGGCAAATTTTGCCGCCTCTTTTCCTTTTGAAGTCAGCGTAACGATTATGGTTCTGTCGTCATTTTTATCCCGCCGACGGTCAATCAGCTTGGAGACTTCCATTTTTTTTACCATGTTTGTGACTGTTGCAGGTTTGATATCCAACCCCTCGCCAATCATCCTCTGTGTTAACTCACCATGATGCATCAGTGAGACTAAAACCCGTGCCTGCCCAAAATGAATTCCGCCCTCACCCAGTGTACTTCGTAACCTGTCGTTCAGCAATTTTCCTATGTGCATAAAAAGATGCATCAAGGGTTTGTTTGAATTTTCATATGTCATAATTACTTCCTCTTTAAATTTAGCAAGCTAAACGTTAGTGGACTAGCTGTCAAGTGTTTTTTTCACTAAAAATTTTCAGGGTATAGTTCCGGTCAACCAAAACCGGAAATCCACAAATTATGCCCATCTTTTTCACAATGAATTCACACAATGTAATAATATATGAGGCCTTGGATAAGAGATACTGTATAGACTAATTACAAAGGGAAACAGTTCATGTTCAAACACAAAATATCTACCTATCGGATGATACTGGCTTGCCTTGGGGCCTGCACCATCTTCTTTGCTGTCGGCTGTGCAGGTAAAAATACGGCCCCGATCCTGAGCCTGTGGCCTGCGGCCGTCATCACGGCAGACGGGTATGATGCAGACTGGCCAGAAACCCCGCCCCTTTACCATGATACGGAGAACCGGCTGTCCATACGAGCGATGAATAACAGCCAGGCTCTCTATGTGGCAGCATCGGTGGGCAGTCAGCCCTTGCAGGCAAGTTTTATCAGTGGAGGAGTCAGCCTTTCAGTGATCCCGGAGCACGATCCGGAACACCCCTTTACCATCCAGATCAAGGGGGAGGGACGTCCCCAAAGACCGAGGACAAACCGAAAAAAGGAAATGAATAAAAACAACGGTCCCGGCCAGATGCCCGGATTTGTCATGGCCGACACTCTGACAATTATCTATCCTCATGGATCAAATCCCATGGACATGAGTTTTGAAGAGGCAAAAAAGTTGGGGATTACCATCGCACTCACAGAAAATACCGGCCGCATGGTCATTGAGGCGGCAATCCGGTTCGATGCCATCTCTTCTTTGGAGGAGTTTGCCCCGGACAGGCGGGTCTCTCTGGTACTTACCTCTGGCCAGAACCGCAAAGACAAGCCCTCTGACAACAGGCCTTCGGGTATGGGTGGCGGAGGCGGCAGAATGGGTGGAGGCGGCGGCCCTGGTGGGAGCGGCAAGGGCATGAAAGAGACAACCTCAGCCTTTGAGGCACGGCTGAATCTGATCCTGGTCAGTGGACCAGCTTACGAGGGGACTCCTGTTCAGAATCCATTCTGATGGCATACTATTTTAAGGGACAGCAATCATGGTATACCTTTTCTGTTTTTGAGACTTTCTAGTGGGGATGATTTCTTTTGGCATTGTTCACCGTCAGGAAAAACAAATACGCAGCTGTGATTGCGTCAATCTTAATTTTCAAGATGGTCATATATTCGGGCAATAGCCACAAGTGAAATGAGTAATGCCAAGGTCCACAATAATAGAATTTTTCCATTCCCATTGCAAAACATGACCATATGGTCTTTTTTGGCATAGTCCATAGGGATGCACATAACCTTGGACCTGTCTTTTGCCATTTCAAAAAGGGTCAGGATTTCTTGACTTTGATTCTGAAAAATGTTTCTTTTTTTCATAGTGAAGCTCCTTATAACAGCCATGGGCTGATTTGGTCTATCAATACCGAGGTTCAACCTACAACAAAGCATGAAAGTAATTCAGTCACTTATTGGAACTTTCATATAAACATTCAACTGCCTCATTGCAGATTGATCTTTAAAATATCACCATTTATGGATGGTAATTTTTGTTTATGAGGAGTTTCACTATTTGAGGGGCAAAAACCATAAATTCAGAGGGAAAGCGAAACTATTACCTCAAAATGATTGAGTCGTGATTCTGTGTGAGACTGAATGAAATTCTCTCACAAACTCACGCCATCAATCATTTTGTAATGTACCGGTATAAAAGCGGACTATAACTATTTCAGAAAGGTGAGAAATGGCAGAAGCAAGGCTCGGTTCTCTTAGAAATATGACATACCTTTTTATTGAGTTTCAAAAAACGTTCGTTTTATGAAATTTATTTCGAGCCGCTACAAATATCGCCTCCGGTTAGGCTGGTTGGCCGCAAAAATATCGTACGCTTAGGAATGAGGCCGAAATAACTTGATCTGGGAGCGTGAGCGTCTCGCCCGTGCTCCCGGATATAGCAAAATAGGCAAGTTATTTAAGACCTGTCAGGATTGGTTAGATAGTTTTCTTTCTTTTTTTATATTCGTTTCAATGGGTAAGGCCTGCAAAGAAAAACAAAAATTTTTCATTTCATATATGCAGATTCCATCCACGCACAGGGTACCGTCAGCCGTTGCCCGGCAACCTGTTTCGTCCATGGTACACGCACTGATGTGAGCCTGGACAACAATGTTTGCGTTCGATTGGATGATCTGTCCCCGGTATATCCATTCATGTTCATGGTTTTCAGCAACTGCAGGAGCAAATAGTTCCGGGTTGAGATCGAATTTTTTGATCATGAATAATCGGATCAACTGGAGGAATGATTCTACGCCTAACGACCCCGGGCAGACCGGGTCCTGATAAAAATGGGCATGAAAGAACCACTCATCAGGGTCCACTTGTTTTTCACCCTGGATCAGCCCCTGGCCGTGCAACCCTGCTTTGAAATCAAGGCAGGTAATTTTGTCTATCATTCTCAACGCTTTTCCCGGCATCCCCGTATTGGGGCCGATATTTTGATCTTCCGGGGTTAGGGGCGCATGATCTTCAAGTACGATATCAGATGGTTGGCTCTTTTTTTCAATGGTCAAAAACGCCTCAGGTTCCCGAATTCCCACCTGTTTGGACAAGGCATCAGACGTAAAAAATCCAAAATTAGTGGTGCCGGTGTAAACAGATTTCCCCTTGTTTTTCACATCCATATCAAAGTTTTGGATGATCATGCCACCAGCCATGGAAACATCGGTCATTCTGACACGGATTTTGACGGACCCGGAGGTCCGGGTCAGATTTTTGATCAGTTTGGCTTTTCCCCCAAGGTTTCTGAAATGCAGGCGATCTTCGCAGGTCAGGGCAGCACCGCCATATGCAGCAAGCCATCCACAGGGTTGAAGGGCTACTTCAAGGAGAATACAAAAAGGCATGGCATCGCTATGGTTGGCTGCGAAATACCAGGCGTCTTTATCAATCTTGTACGTGGTTTCTATCCATCCGCCAGGTGCGGTTTGCCACGCTGGATGGTCTGCTTTTGTCACCGCATCCATGAAAAAATAGGGCGGTCTTGGCAGCCTTGCAATTTCACGCTCATGATCAAAAACTTTATAGGGCTCTCCAAATGCATCGGATGGATTTCCCTGGGCAAAGGCTAAAATTTTATCCCGGTCAAACAGGGGGGCCGATTTAAATTTATCAAGCAACCCAGGATCCATGACGGCTTCAAATCCCATGATGCTTGCAATGACTGTATTGTTTTCATCCAGGAATGTAAAATATCCTTTGATTTTGTGCTGATCCTGGTGGTTGACCGAAAATAATATCCGGACCTTATGTCCGCTTTGTCTGGGAAACACGTGAAAAAGTCGTAAATTGGCAAAGCTTGCGGGCAGGCAGGCCTGTCCGCAATTATGGAAGGTCCACAAAATGGCCGCCTGGAAGGCTGCATCCAACACCATGGGGTCCATGGCCCATTGCCTTGCGTGGGGCGTTTTATACCATGCGCTGATGTCTGGTGCTGTGGTTGTCATTACCTCAATTCCCTTGGAAGATACCCCGCAGATGTCGGAAATACACTGGAGTTCACCTTCATGGAAAAGAATGGTTTCATAGGCCTGATCCATACTTATTTCCCAGGGGTCAAGGTCCATGGAAACTGATTTTGCTAAAACCGGTGGTTGGGGCAGCGTATCTGCCAATAGCACCTGGGCCCTGGCATGCTGGATTGTTAATCCGTTTTTTCCCGAAGAGGTAATACGACCGGGTGTAAAGTGTTGATGATCTATGGTGACGCACTTTCCAATGTCCACCTGAACATTTACTTTACCATCACCGGGCACAATCCCTTTGAGCAGTTGCACCTTTTCCATGCCGGCAAATTGAAGGCCGGGATTGTTTTTTTCGGCACCGCAGGCTAGCAAATCCACCATTAAGGCCAGGGGGACAACCGGTGCATTGTCGATTTTATGGTCTTCAATGATACAACTGTCCTGGATGCTAAAGGTCTGGGTCAACACTTTATTCATCACAGCAGATGGTTCCGGCACGTCTGAGGGGATGGTGCCCCCCACAACGACCTCAACACAGGATCCGTCGGCATTGCCCATTTCTGCTACCATCTGCTGAGCGCCTGCCTGGATGGGGATCAACTCAATATGGCGTTTTTCAAATTCCCGTTTCAAGGCGTCCGTGACCATGCCGCCGTCCCAGGGCCCCCAATTGATGGCTATTGCCCTGCAATGGGGACGGGTTAATTGTTTGGCCTGGGCGATTTTATTGAGTACTTCGTTGGCCATGGCGTAGTCACATTGACCGGTATTTCCAAATCTTGCCGCAACCGAGGAGAACATAACCAGATACTTGAGTTTGTCTTGATCCACTGACGAAAGAAGCGCAAAAAGACCGTTTATTTTTGTTTCAAACACGTTTTTAAATTGGTCAGGTGTTTTTTCACAGATCAATTTGTCTTCAAGGACACCGGCCCCATGGATTAAGGCCGTCACAGGGCCTAACTGCCGGGTCACCTTTTCCATGGTCTCATTGACAAGGTCTTTATCCCGGATGTCGACGCAGTAATAGGCAACTTCATTACCCCATTTTTGAATACGTTCCAGATTGGCTTTAATGTCGCGGTTCGAGGCAAAATGGCGATATTGCTTCTCCACCCGGGCAGGTGTGGGTTTTTCTTTTTCAAAGGCATTGGCAAAAATGGCTTTTTTCATTTGGGCGGGTGTATCCATGCCTTTAAGCCATGCAGGTTCCTCAAAGGGCGGTTTAGATCTGCCCCAAAGCGCTATTTTGGACCGGCATTGCTTGGCAAGGGCAATGGCACACGCCGCTGTAACGCCCCTGGCACCGCCGGAAATCACCGCAACATCGGATTTGTTCAGGCCGATTTCTGAAGGCTTGCCAACAGGTTTGGATACAAGTTCGGGAATGTAACAGTGCTCACGGTCAAGACCCATTTCCACGGCACCCCGGGTCATCATCATGGCAACGGCGGCTTCGGCGTTCTTTTTTACGGCTTTGGGATCAAATGGCAGGTCCAGGGCCCGGCACAAAACCTGCTTCCATTCAAGGGAGGCTGTTTTGGCAAGACCTGCCATGCCGCCGTACACAGGGCTGATTTGTGTTTCAAAGTTTTTAAACCCAAATCCGCCGCCAAGAAAGCTGACGCAGGTCATGAAGCTGCCGCCTGCCTTGGCACTTGCTGTGAGATATGGCCCGTTTTTTGATGCCATGCTGAAGGCCGTTAAAAGAAACTGGCCGGCCAAAGCGTCGTCCCCGGGTTCACAAAAGGCATCCGGTATAAGGACAAGCCCTGCGGCATCGGGCAGATCCGGAATATTCTCCGGGGTGGCATCGATAATCTGCGCGGCAAGTTTAAGTTTTTTAAACTCTTTTTTAAATGCCGTGGCAATGCCTGCACTATCTCTTGTCAGGTAAATGATTTTACCTTCAGGGATGTGAATTTTTGCCCCGTTATAGAAACGGACCTGATGGGCAGGAAAGGTTGTGAGCTCGATCTCCTGCCTGCCAAGTACTTTTAATTTTGTTTCTTCGGCCTGTTCGGCCAGGTTTGGGTCACTTATGGGGTCATGCGAAGTTTTTTTTTAGGGGTTTCTTTGGAAACCGTTGTTTGTTCAGGTGTTAAGTAGTTTATGATGTCGGCTATGGTCTTCAAACTGCCCATGTCATCCGGTGATAATGCCTTGGAACCCGGTTGTTCCTGTTCAAGTCGTGACAAAATCTCAACCCGTTTTATGGAGTCAATGCCAAGATCCGATTCAAGGTTCATTCCCGGTTCGAGCATCTCTTGGGGAAAACCTGTTAATTCACTGATGATGCTGACCAGAATGCCGAGGGTATCTTGGGATTGAGCCGGCTCGTTGTTTTTCGGCTCATTTTTCGCATTGGCAATGGGGCGGTCTGTTTGTTCAGGTACCGGGGCCTGGTCTGTTTCAACAGCCGTACAGATATCTCCAAGGGTTTTGACTGAACCCAGGCGCTGGGCTGATAGATCGTTACTGTCGGGAAATGCTTTTTCAAGTTCTGAAATGATCTCGACCTTTTTAATGGAATCAACGCCAAGGTCTGATTCAATATCCATTTCAGGTTCTAGCATCTCCACCGGGAATCCTGTTAAGCGGCTGACAATTTCAAACAGAACATTTTTGACTTCCGGGGTAGGGGGCGCTGCTGCAGATGGGACAGGTGTTGCGGGTGCTGCTGGTGCCTGGGGTTGCTGGGCCTGGTGCGGCGCCGGCTTTGATACAGATTGCTGAATTGGTTGTGCTGGGGCCGCCGCTGACATGTGGGGGTGGTAATCGGGCATGGTCTGTGCGGGGGCCGGGGGCTGGGGTACACGGACTGGCTGGATTGGGGCTGATACTTGTCCACGGGTTTGTGACATCAGCGCGGCCAGGGCCTGGCTGGCTTGGGTCTGGGTTTCCAGAAACTTCTCATGGGCCCGGGCGGTCTGGGCTTGGAGCTGCTGCATGGCATTGAGTCCCTGGACAAGGATATCCGGGTTTGCAGGAATCTGGTTTGTAGTCACATATTGGGTTGAATTTGACGCTGGTTGGGCTTGATAATCGTTAAATTCAGGGTGCGGAAAAGATGTCATGGTATTTCCTTGTGTGGTGGATGTCTGTTGGGTTGAACCCGTTGTATACACAGATGAATCCGGTACAATGTTTTCGTTTTTTGGGTTTTGGCGTACCTGGGTCTCTATTAAAGGCTGGGATTGTGTTGGCTGGGGGCGTGTCGGCCGACCGGGGGCGTCAATGGGTGCCTGTTCAGTCTGAATCATTTCAGGCTGGGATGTTTCAGGTACCGTGGGTTTTGAATTGGCTCCGTTGATCATGATAACAAGTTTTTTAGACTCAGGCTGCGCCGCATCCTCTTCCCAGGCGGAAAGATCCACAGGATGACCTGAGGCTGCAAGGGCGCACAATCCCATGCCTAAATCCTGGATACCCGAATTTTTCCCGGCTGATTTATCCAGGGCAATGGTCTGTACATTCTGGTCTTTTAAAATAGATTTAATCAGACCGCACAGAACGGATTTGGGTCCAATTTCCAGAAATGTGTCAACGCCTTGTTCGTGCATTTGTTTGATGTCACCAATAAAATCCACCGGGTACATCAACTGCTGCCCTAACAGCTCCTGGGCCTTTGCTGAATCCTCAGGGTAGGGCGATCCAGTCGTATTGGATAATACCCTAATTTGCGTGGGTGTGATGGCGGTTTTCTGGGTCAACGCATTGAACGGGGCTGCGGCATCTGATACCAGGCGGCTGTGAAACGCTGCGGCTACAGGCAGTTTGATGGCCCGTATTTTATGCTTTTTGCAAATTTTTTCAGCGTTGAGAATCTGTTGGGTCTCCCCGGATAACACGCCCTGGACCGGGCTGTTTTTATTGGCCAGGACCAGGTCAAGTTTTTCTTTTTCAATGAGGGCTTCAATCTTTTCAATGGGGGCCTGGATTGCGAGCATGCTGCCGGGATCTCCTGCACTCTGACCGGCCTTGGACATGAAGTTGCCCCGGGCAGCCGAAAGTTCAAGACAGGTCTGGGCATCAATCCAGCCGGCTGCATATAGGGCGCACAACTCTCCGTAACTGTGGCCGCAGGTCATCTCAGGTGCCACATTGAACCGGGAAAGAATGTTCAGCATGGACAAGGAGACCGCACCAATTGCGGGTTGGGCGATACGGGTCTGCCGCAGAGCTGCCTCGGCCGATTTTTTATCCATGGCATATTCCGGCGGCGGATACATATAGGCGGACAGTAGTCCATCATCTTCTGCATCCGTGTCGCTGACACAGGCCTGGGCCATATCAAGCACTTTAAGGCTTTCGGGAAAAACAGACATAATCTGACCGCCCATCCCGGTGTACTGACTTCCCTGGCCGGGGAAGACAAATCCCAGTTTGCCTGATGCTGCACCTTTACCATAAAATATCGGCGGTTTGGCAGGTTGATCACCATTGACCATGCATTTTGCCTGGGATATGCGTTCAAAAAAATCATCCTGGTCAGACAGTAAAATCAATAACCGCTCTTCGTGTTTTGATGAAAATACTTTCCTGGATTGGGCGGCCTGCCAGGCAATGGCCTGGGTAACGGCGGCCTTGTCCCTGATATCATAGGCTTTTATGGTTTCAGAAACGGTATCAAGTTTTTCAACAATATCTTCTTTATTTTTTCCGGAAAAAGCCAGGATCTGCACCGTACCGTCCCAGGAGATATTGACTTTTTCAGGCGCGTACTCTTCAAGCACGGCATGAAAGTTTGACCCACCGAACCCAAAGGCGGAAACACCGGAACATCTCAAAGAGTTATTCGCACCGTTGCCGATCCAAGGCCTTGCAACCTGGTTGAGATAGAAAGGGGAGTTGTGTATGTCCAGATCAGGGTCAGGCGTTTGGGCTTTGAGTGTGGGGGGGATGACCTTGTGGTGCAACGCCAGGGCTGCCTTGATAATGCCCGCAGCGCCTGCTGCCGCTTTGGCGTGCCCGATCATGGATTTCACGGATCCTATGGCTGTGGATTCGGTGGCTTTGCCTTTGAAAAATTGTTTCAGTGCCGTAAATTCAACCTTGTCACCCACCCGGGTTCCAGTGCCGTGGGCTTCAATCAGTCCCACGGATTCGGGCAAAATACCTGCATTGCTATAGGCGCTTTCCAGGGCCTTGACCTGTCCTTTGGCCTCCGGGGCATATACGGCCGAGGTGCGTCCGTCACTGGACGTGCCCATGCCTTTGATGACCGCATAAATCCGGTCCTGGTCACGCTGGGCATCTTCCAGGCGCTTGAGCACTATCAGGCCTACGCCTTCACCAAGCACTGTACCGTCGGCGTTTTCTGAAAAGGGTCGGGCGTCACTGCTATGGGACAATACACCTGTTTTGGCAAAACACATGTGCATGAAAATGTCATTGAGGGTATCCACCCCGCCGGTGATGGACATATCGCACTGTCCGGTTTTAAGTTCCATCATGGCAGTATGAATGGCGGACAGGGAGCTTGCACATGCCGCATCACACACCGTGTTGGTGCCGGACAGGTCCAGGCGGTTGGCGATTCTTCCGGCCACCACATTACCCAAAAGGCCTGGAAATGAATTTTCCTGCCAGCTGACATAGGAATCGCTGATCTGTTTTAAGACGCGTTTCTTTTTATCAGGGGCGATGCCGGCCGCATCCAAAGCCTTTTTCCAGAACGGGTGTCCCAGCCTTGCGCCAAGGGGGATCACCAGTTCCTGGGTGCCGGTTACCCCGAGGATTACATTGACCCGTTTTTTTTTGAGATGGGTATGGCCCACAGGATAGCCTGCATCGGCAAGTGCCATGCGAACCACTTCCAGGCTTAGAAGCTGGGAGGTGTCTGTGGCGTCAATGTTTTTTGGGGGCATACCATAGGCTAAGGGGTCAAAGGCAATGTCTGGTAAAAAACCACCTCTATTGCAATAGACATGGTCCGGGCAGTCCGGGTCTTCATTGAAATAATCTTTCAGACGCCAGTGTGAGTCTTCAGGCACTTTTGTGATGGCATCAATGCCGTTAAATACCAATTTCCAGAACTCTTTAAGGTTTCTGGATTCAGGAAAAATACAGCCCATGCCGATTATGGCAATGGGCGTTTTCGGTGTACAAGGCGTCTGTTTTGGGCTTGCGGCTTTGGGTGTCATATATGAAAAATAATTATGGTTGCTGGTTTAATATATTATATTTTACAGCACCTATATATATGGCAACGGGACTCGGATCATCCACCGGCAAGGATATTGACAAAAGTTTTACATAGGTTTCGAAGAGATCAGTTCTAATATTTCATCGAGCGGCATGGGAGAAAAAAGGCTTGCACCGGGGGGCAGTTCAAGTCCCTGGACCCTTGCAAATGCAGCCCGGGTGACAACACAGGCACCGGTGAGCAGATTCATGGCGATTTCTGCTGCAAACCGATTAGTATGGGGTTCAAGAAAGCTGCCTTTGGCCCATTGGTTGAATGCGCCCATGGCAGGGCCGCACCAGATCTGGTAATCCATTTTACGCTGGGTATCCCCCTGGATTGCCCACCTGGAAGACTGTCCAAGATAGGATCTGAAAACCAGGGCCATTTTGTGGGCCGGGTCCTGTTCTGCACGATCCACCTCCTGCTGTTGTCCCCGTGACAGGAAAAAGCCCCGGGTGGATTGCCATGCGGCATCAAACGACGTTAATAAAAATTTGTCCTCAATTTCCTTTTGGACCGCCGGGGGAAGGTCTTGAAAACATGCGTACCCTTTGTAAAACTGATACAATTTTTCTGCGCGCACAGGAAATAACGTACCACGTTTGAGTACCTGTACCCGTGCTCCGATTTCAAACATGTCTGCGGAAGGCGCCATGGCAACGTCTGCCTGTTCGGCCTGGCTGAGTAATTTTTTAACATCCTCGCAAATGCCGGCCTCAACACATGCCTGGTTAATGGATCCGGTAAGAATATATGCAGCTCCCATGCTGAAAGCGGCCGAGGCGGATTCCGGCGTGGCAATGCCGCCGCCAAGGCCCACGCATAGCGGGCTTTTAAAACTGTATGTTGCCATGGCTTCGTTCTTCAGGGCGATGAACGTTGGCAAAAGTGCCAGGGCAGGGCGGTTATCCGTATGGCCACCGGAATCGGCCTCGGCGGTAAGATCCTGGGCCATGGGGATTTGAGCGGCAAGCATGGCTTCTTCCGACGTGATCAGCTGTCGCTCAACGAGCTGGTCGAGCAGTTTTTCCGGCGGTGGTGCAAAAAACTGTCGGGCCACTTCAATGCGGGACACCTTTGCAATAATACGGTTGGGGGTGACAATATCACCCTGGTTGTTTTTATGGATGCCTTTGATACGATAATATACTAAGGGCAGGGTGATGCGCAGGAAGGCTGCTGCAGATATCAGGGGTACCCCATGGTCAAGATAGAGTTGTACCGTTGCCATTTCATGGTCCGGATCTGCCAGGCTGTGGATCAGATTAAATCCAAAGGGTTTGTTCCCAAGGGCGGCCTTAAGCTCAAGAATGGCTGTTTTAATTTGTGCAAGGCTCAATCCGCCGGCACCAAAAAAACCGAGCATCCCGTTTTCGCCCATGGTCTTCACAAGTGCGGTGGACGCGATGCCGTTGGCCATGGCACCGGCCACATAAGCATATTTTAAACCATGGCGACGCTTAAATGCTAAGTCCCCAAGATTTTCCGGGCGTATGGCAGGCACATAAGTCTGTTCTGACAGCGACGCCATATTGCTTTGTGATGGACGGCTGATATGTATTCCGTCAAAACTTGTTATAAGTAGTTGCGGACGGTTGATATCATGGATAGCCCTAACTAAATCAATTTGCGATGTCATAGTGTTGTATTGTCCCTGCCGGATACTGTGCAAGATGTTATCGTATATACTGACGCTATTCCCCAACGTTACGACGTCTGCAGCGCTGGGGTACAATTTTTATGGCTGGAGTCTAATATCATACCCGATGCTTGTAATCAAGATACCGTGTTGATGACAGGTGTGGCATATCGTTGGGTCCAGCCCTTTGTAGATGATACTGATGGCTTGGTTTTCGCGGTTAAAAAGATGGGCTTCTCCGATTTTATCCATAAATTCACCGTGAAGTAAAAAATACGGGTGATTATTTTTTTCGTGCCGACAGGATCCATACCAAGGACCATCCCAAGGCCACGGGCAAAATGCCAAAAACGATAAACATTAAAATTTGTCCCTGCCATGGTTTTGTCCACAACGCGCTGATGATGACGTCGGCTACGGACAATACAATGGCGAACCTTATTGTCATTGTGAATACCCTGGTATTCGGCCTTGTTTTTTTTCTCTTGCCCTGGGGCTTTGAGTTCATCATTCTGGGTACAATCAGAATACATAAGATCAGAAGGATAAGTATAAGAATTTCACTGATGCCGGTCACTTAAGTTTCCTAAAATTTGTTGTGTTCAATTATTGTCTACCGGTTATAAATGGATTTGAGCGTTGCATAGGCCTGCTGAATTTCTAAAAATTTTTCATTGGCAAGGGTTGAAAATTCTTCACCCAGGTGGGACAGTTTATCCGGGTGATATTGCTTGGCCTTGTTTTTATATGCACTTTGAACGTCAGACCAGGACGCTGAGTCGTCCACACCAAGGACCTCATATGCAGATTTATGGGTGCTGGTTCTATCTGATGTTTTCTTTTTTGTGGACTGACCTGTTGCGTTGGTCCTGTTCGACGATTGGTTTGGATTTGCCTTTTGGTATGTTTGATCCGTTCCAGAACCCTGCCCTTTTTTCCCAGACGATTGTTTAGTACCTTTTTTAAATAAAAAAGAGGGCAGCCGGCCATATCTGATCAGATGATAAAGACACATCATAACCAGACTGTCATCTATCCATCCAATCCAGGGTAGATACATTTCGGGAATGAGGTCAACAGGCGAAATAAGATAGGCCAGGCCTAAAAGAATCAGCACAAATTTAACAAGGGTAGACATTGTCACTTCCCGCTGGTCAGAACATCAATCATTGTGAAAAGTTTTTGCTCAAAAGCGTTTGTATCAATTTGGTTTTTTAGAAAAACGACAGCGTCAAAGGTGCCTGCAACATAAATCTGCCGTCCATTTATGTTATGGGTCAGTTCAAAAAGTGCAGACCCGTCCGGTGCTTTCAGCGTATATGTATGCCACCCGTGCCCACCTATGTACTCCTCTGGAACACCTAAATTTTCTTTCTGGGTCTTGGGATCTCTGATTTTTTCAATGTCGGAAAGATTAAAGTCTGTTCCGAGTTGATTGAAACAGGCTACCAGGGCCTTGGCCGTGCCCGATGTATCGGCTTTCCCCTGTTGATGGCTCTCTTTGACCTGAAGCGTGAATCCTTTAAACAGTCCCGGAAACGCGTTTGCCCCGTATTCAAGCATGGCTTGAAGACCCACAATCTGTTTGGCCATATTCGGGGCAATAACCGCAGGCATAGACCCGTTTTTCACAGTACGCTCCAACTCTTGCCTGTCGCCGCCCGTGGTGCCCATAACAAATGGTATTTTGTGCGTAACATAAAATTTTGCATTGTCATTTACAGCTGTTGGGTGGGTGTAATCAACACAAATGCAGCCAGGGTAGGATTCAAGAATCTCATGGATTTTATTTTCCCTTTCACTGGGTTTTAAAAGGGTTATTTTTGTCTGATCCACGGACACCTGGCCCAGGGTAATCTCTTCTCCGGTAAGGGAAAACGGTACAAGGGTAAATCGTTCATCTTGGCATGCGGATTCAGCCATTATACGGGCTACATTCCCAGGCAGTCCGTTGATCATGAGGGGTATGCAATTCATTTTAAATCTCCTAGAAGGGTTTGGGCAAAATGGGTCAGATCAGTCAATCCGGGTTCGTTTAGGTTTTTGAGCCGACATTCAAGTCCTTTCAGGGCCACCGGAATGTATTTTTCAAATTGGTGCTTGTGTTTAACCTGGGTTAAAAAACCAAAAGCACCCAGCATCTGAAGGTTGCGTGAAATACAGCAGTATCTGAAAGAGTGCATAAAGGCCTCTTTATCAAAGGGTACTTTAAGGCTGATGTTTTCCAACGCATAGTTTAAAAGCTGATCCCGGACAGCCCGGGATAGTGTAACATAGGGATCAATTAAAAGGGAAGCCAGATCATACTGAATAGGACCTGGCCGTGCAGATTGAAAATCAATGAACCAGGGATGACCGTCATGGATCATAATGTTTTTCGACTGGCAGTCCCTGTGCATAAGCCCGTTCATTGCATGCATCAGTGCATTGTCTGCAATATGCTGGAATTGCAGGGTGAAGGTTTCGAACGGTTCTTTGCGGCCAAGATATCCATTTACAAAGGCCTGCATAAAATACCGGCATTCCAGATCCAGGATCATTTGTTTTGAGTAGGACGGGGTCTGGCAGGCCCAGGCCGTATCAAAATTTTCAATGCCTTTGAAAGAAAAATCAATCAGGCGGTCAATAACAAATTGATACCATGTGATAATCCGGTTTTCGTCCATTCCCCGGATATAGTCGGCCAGATGGATGCTGCCAAGATCTGCCACGGCCACCTGACCTGAAATTGCGTCATGACCCATAATTGGGGGGACAGCGATACCCTTGTCAGCCAGGTGCTTTCCGATTTTTATAAATGCATTCAACTGGGCTGTGCCATTGTTGTTTTGGGCCGCATCCGTGCAGATACCGTGATCCGAGAGAATCAGGCTTTTTTCGTTATGGCGGGCACGGAACCAGAGACGGTCCGAACCATCCCCGGCTATGGCCTTGATGTCGATATCATGAATACGGGACGGGGCTATACCAAAAATTTTGCCAGCCAAACATTCCCTGGATGTGCTTTGGTAATCTTGGGGTGTGCCCATGTCCCGCCAGTAAAATTGCGTTGCTTTCAGGGCAAAAATTTTTTGCAGTTCACATAATTTTTTATACACATCAATGCTTGAAAATATTTTTTCAGACGGCATGTATTCAAAAATACCCGGGGAGATTGCCTGGATTCCTGTGAAGGCAAGTCCGGATTCCGGGGCCTGGGAAAAGTGCCTGACAATGCCGGGCCCTGGCTTTGTCTGGTCCACACAAAGGGTATTGAACCGGTAGCAGTCATGGACCAGCAGGGTGGCCAGGGCATCAGATGCTTTGTGGCAGGCCATCAGGTGTGACAGATCAAAATTACAGAGCACATCTGCATTCACCACAAAGAAATCATCATCCGCCAACTGACTGCCAAGGTTGGCAATGGCCCCGCCGGTATCGAGAATTACAGGCTCAAAAACCACTTCCAGAAGGTCTTTTGACCGGTGATTGTTAACAAAGTCTGCAATAGTATCCGATAGATGGTGCACATTGATAAAAATTTTTGTGCAACCGGCATCTAAAAGATTTTTAACGGCATAGTCGAGAACCGGCCGGCCGTTGATGGTGAAAAGGGGCTTGGGCAAATGCTGTGTATAGGGTAGCAGCCTTGTGCCAAACCCTGCTGCAAGTATCAGGGCTTTCATGATGGTCAGCTTGAGATCCGTCTGGAAAGCAGATCAATAATCTCTTTATACTGGTCTATGCGTTCCTGGTCTCCGGAGCCGTTGATATGGTGTTTGGCAAAATAGTGAACGGCATTACGGTAGTTGATCAGGGACAAAGATTCCTTTCGAACCACCTGGTTGCGTTTGTACAGTTTGCTGCCAAAGGAGAGCAGCTTTTTTGTACGCTCTTTGACATCATATTTGTCTGTTTTTTCTTTTTCCAGGAAGATAAGGCAGGTCATATAGGATTCGAAAAAGGGAATAAGAAAGGCTGCAAACCATTTAAGTTTTCTTAACCCTTCCGATGTCAGGTTAAAGGTGTCGGCAAATTCAGGATCCGGTACAAGAATCCCCTCGTTGATAAATCCTTTTAATGCCTTGGAAATCTGATCCTGTGTTGAAATTTGTTCATCAAATGAAAATTCGTCCGTGAACAATTTTTGCAAGAATTGATACCTGGATACAAGATCCTGCATTTCAAACTTAAACCGGTCTATTTCTATGATGGCTGCAGCCGTATAGGCAGCAGGTACAAAGAAACAGATTACCGAATTTTTATAGTAGTCCAGAACCGGTCTTTTGTTGTGCTTTACGATCAGCATGGTGGTGTCTGTGATGTCATCCTCGTCCTCATCGGCAAGCTCAATAAAATTTCTGGAAAGAAAATTTTCAATGACCGAATTAAAGGCATTGTCCGGGTCAATCATCAAGGTGTCGGACAGATATGCCCCGTGAAAGACCAGATGATTCATGTAGGTGCTTACCCGGGCAAACATTTGCTTCTTTGTAAACGTGCTTTCAGAACAGTTCAGGATGCCCGAGGCGATAATACCATGGGGGGTTGCAACGGTATTGTCATTGATGGCATTTATCAGCTTGTATCCGAATCCTTTGACAAAGTGACTGAACTCCCCGTCACTGAACTTTCTAAGATCAACCCCCTTTTCTTCCATATACCTGTTCATGGAAATCGGCGTGTCAAATTTAAGATATACTTTGCCGTATTTGCGTTTTAAAAATTTGCGTGTATTCAACAGACCTTTGAGGTTCTCAGGTGTCTTTTTGCCGCCTTCAATCTCTTTAAGATAAGCGTCTTCTTCCAGGACCCTGTCATATCCCACGTAACAGGGCACAAAATACAGATCTTCACAGGCACCGCTTAAAAATGCCCGGATAATCGTGGACAACCCGCCGATTCTTGGGGGCAGTACTTTGCCTGTCCGACTTCTGCCGCCTTCAATATAAATCTTGATGTTAAACCCTTCATAAAGCAGTTTTTCAATATATGCCGCAAAAATGCGGGCATACAGCTCCGCCCCTTTGAAGGTCCGGCGCAGAAAAAACGCGCCGCCACCCCTGAATATCGGGCCAAGGGGCCAGAAGGAAAGGTTTTTGCCCGCTGCAATACGGGGGCAGGGCATATTATTTTTGAACATGACATAGGGTAAAATCAGGTAATCCAGGTGGCTTTTATGGCAGGGAATCAGAATCAGCGGGGCTTTGGCGTAAGTCTCCCGCATCATGTTGATCTCATCCTGGGATACGGAAATCCCCTCAAATATATTTTTGAATACCAGCGTTAACAGCCAGCTTAAAAAATTGATTACCCTTAAATTATAATTGGTTGCGATTTCATCAATATAGGCAGCCGCCTTTTTGTTTACCTTTCGCAAAGGGGTTCCGGTTTTGTCCGCATAAGCCGCCAGAAATTCCCTTAGGGATTTTCTGTTAAGAATGTCCTCGGTGATTTCCTGACGGGATTTAAGCACGGGGCCTGTGATACTTTTGCGCTGACGGTTCAGGATATCCACAAGAAGACTTCTCAGCCGATGGGTCTGGAATTCCGAATCAAGACGTTGGATTTCAGGCCGGGCTAAGAATTCTTTTAGATTCACGGGCTGTGCAACTTCCACCCGAATTTTGTCGGGTTGCCGCAGCATGGTGAAAATCCTTTTGATGCGGCCGGGTTTTTCATGGGTGCCGAATATGATGTCTCCAAGGCTTGGATTTTTGTGCATTGGCCTGGTTATATAGATAATATCTTCGGGCACAATGACAACTGATTTTTCAGTTTGTTTCTGTAACTCAATCAGATGAAATAAAGGGTCCGGTGTTGATCTGATAAATCTGTTATAAAATTCATCCTCTTCAATAAGGCTGATAAAGCCTGCCCGGTTCTCCAAAAGCATTTTCCGGGCATACCCGCTGGAATAGATATCATTGAAATGGAAATGGTGAAAAAAATAGTATAAATGGGAAAGAATAATTCGTCCCAGCTGTTTTAAGGGCAGAAGAAAGATAAACCGTAAATCAAAACTTAGTTCAGGGTACGGGCAGTTCATGGGTTTTAAAAGGGTGTGAAAATATAAAAAATCAAACATATGTTTGTTTTTACAGGTAAAAACAACAATTGAATCCGATGCTATATTTTTTATCCTTTTAAGGCTGTTATTATCTATGCTGATTTTTTTAACAAGATGGTTCAGTATCTTGCCGATAATAAAACTTTGGGTGCCTGGATAAAAACTTGAATAATAATCATGGGAGTCATTAAGCAGAATCACTATTAATGTATGTATTTTTTTTCTGGTGGCTGAGACCAGGTTATTTATAGGTGCAAACAAACTCATAGGGTGTCCTTTAGGGGTGTCCTTTTTTCCTTCGAATTTTGAAGGGTCAATCGTGGCAGGAACTCTTGTTTCGGTTAATTCAATACCAGAGCTTGGTTTACATGGCAATATGATAATTTTTATATAACGGCCATGGCCGACCTGGTCTTTCACCGAGGTTAGGCCACAACAAATCATGAAAGAACCTAACCGGTTCGTTCAGTTTTTTCATATAACAGCCATGGGCTGACTTGGTCTATCAATACCGAGGTTCAACCCACAACAAAGCATGAAAGTAATTCAGTCACTTATTGGAACTTTCATATAAGAAACAGCCATGGCCTGACCTAGTTTATCAACACCTATGCTCAAATCCACAACGAAACATGAAAGCAGTTTAATGATTTATTTTGACTTTCATATAAAAATGATTGAAATAATTGTTAGTTTTGATGCTAACATGTTGAATTAAGTATGTTTGTTTGAGCATTTTGATATGGGCAAAAACGCCTTGATAAAATCAAAGGCCTGTGATACTTTTCTCCATCTATTTGGAATTGAAACAAACATAATAAGAAAGTAAATTATTTTTTGGGTATGGATCACGTATTATACGTAATCAATTGTTTTTAGACGGGAATTTAAGGAGGATAACTTATGAAAACGTTAATTGGCGGAGCTATTGCAGTTCTTCTCGGAGTTGTTGGTCTGGCAGTATGGTTTACGGAATTTTTGATGATTATTACCGGATGTGTCCCTATTGTTCTTCTGCTGGCCGGCGGCTTCGCACTCTACCTTGGATTTGACGAGTTGAAAGACTCTTGGAAAAACGACGAAGGCGTTGACGCTTCTGCCGATTAAGACAAGACCCAACTTGCCGAACTCGAAAAAGAATCGACAGTAGGAAAAGCGTCGGATAATTCCAATTTACCGGAATTATCAGTCCATAGAATAGTTTCAAAAAGGGACCGTGATAGAGTATCTCGATCCCTTTTTTTTATATATATAAATAAAAAGTTTCTGACGCCTGCTTAAACTGCTGCAAAGGTACTTGCCAGGCCTTTTCCAGTTCAAGGGGGTCATTCATCACTTCAAGGTTTTTCCGTAAATTCCGGCTTCCTAAAATCAGGTCCATGGGCAGGCGATCAAATTCATATTCATAGGGGGGCGCCTTGAATTGAAACCCGTTGGGATGTGTCCTCATGATTTCCTGCAGCAAAATCAGGGAACATAAATAGGGTTTATATTCATCTCTATCTATGATGTGAATCTGAACACCATTGCATATCTGGTTCTGCCATTTTCCCGATGTGGGCTGGAAACACAGTGGCCGCAGTACAATGCCTTTAAGGCGGTCTTGAACACCCTGTTTAAATGTATTAATATTCACAAACGGCGCGCCGAACTGTTCGAAGGGCAGGGTGGTTCCCCGTCCTTCCGACAGATTTGTTCCCTCAAAGATAACCTGGCCGGGATAGACCATGGCTGAAAGCGGGGTGGGCAGGTTTGGGGATGGGGGGACCCAGACCAATCCGGTGTCCTGCCAGTACATATCCCGGGTCCATCCCTGCATGGGAATTACGGTGAGATCACAACCGATCTTTTGGGTTGTATTAATGTAGGCGGTCATTTCGCCTACGGTCATGCCGTGGCGCATGGGAATGGGGTAACGCCCAACAAATGAGGCACAGTCATCTTCAAGGATATTACCTTCAACCTGTATGCCGCCTACAGGATTAGGGCGGTCCAGAATCACGACGGACTTGCCGAGTTTTGCTGCCGTTTCAAGGCAGTACGAAATGGTATATATGAAGGTGTACACACGGGTGCCCACATCCTGGATGTCGATGACCAGGGTATCTATGGCGGCGAACATAGCGGCTGTGGGAATTCTTGTTTCACTATACAAGCTGAATACCGGTATATTTAGTTCCGGATCCCTGAAATGCCCCGATTCTATCATATTATCCTGCTTTTCCGCAAAAAAACCGTGCTGGGGAGAGAACAGGGCGCAGATCTGCCCGGGAAAAAGTTGCGCTATAACATCTTTTGCATGTTGAAACTGACTTGTTATCGAGGCCGGATTTGCCAGAAGGCCCAAACGCCTGCCTTTTAAACATCCAGGCAGATTGTCATAAAGGGTGTCCAGGCCGGTTTTAACCCGTGGTGAGTTTTGATCCATGGATATTTTTATCCTTTTAAAACGTTTATCCTGCCCACCCCCTATCACAGGTATTGACAAAAATTCAAATCCTAACTAATTAATACTGCTTTATCCAACCCGCAAATCAATGGAGTACATCTTTCATGTCGTTTTCAGTCAGTGAGTCCGTAAAGGCCATAAAACCCTATGAGGCCGGCAAGCCACTAAGTGAGGTGGAGCGCGAGTATGGTATTACCAATGCGGTAAAGCTTGCCTCCAATGAAAACCCTTTTGGGTGTTCACCCAAAGTGGCCGACGCTGTTTTATCAAAATTGCCCGATATGAACCGTTATCCTGAACCGATCCCTTTTACGCTATGTCAAAAACTTGCTGAAAAATATCATGTCCGGATGGAAAACATGGTCATTGGAAACGGTTCCGATGATATCATTGCCCTGCTTGCCCATGGGTTTCTGAACCCCGGGCAGGAAGCAGTGATGCCGCTGCCTTCTTTCCTTATGTATGAAATCAGTGTGAAGACCGCAAAGGGCGTTCCGGTTATGGTTCCCCTCAAGGATTTTTCCACCAACCTTGATGGGCTTGTCAAGGCAGTTACGCCTGAAACAAAGCTGGTGTTTGTGACAAATCCCTTTAATCCCACCGGGGCTGTGATTACCAAGGATGAATTTTTACGGTTTGCTGATAAACTGCCGGACAATGTGCTGATTATCGTGGATGAAGCGTATATCGAATTTGTACGCAACGATTCGGTTTATAATAGTCTATCTGTGCCGCTGGCGGATCCAAGAATTGTAACCTTAAGAACGTTTTCCAAAGCATACGGTCTTGCCGGTTTCCGCATTGGTTACGGGATTATGGATAAAGCGGTTGCCGAAATCTTAAACCGCATACGTCAGCCCTTTAATGTGAATACCCTTGCCCAGGTTGCAGCCCAGGCCGCCTTGGAAGATACCGATTTTTTATCCAAAACGATTTCCGGCACCCACCAGGGCATTGATTTTTTAACTCAAAAATTTACGGAAGCCGGTTTTGAGGTGATGCCAACCCAGGCCAATTTTTTCATGGTGGATGTAAAGACAAGCTCCCGGGATCTTTGTGAAAAATTGCTTCGAAAAGGCGTGGTGGTGCGTTCGCTGGCTTCCTATGGATATGACACCTTTCTTCGCATAAATGCCGGTACAGACCAGGAAAATCAAACATGCGTGGATGCGTTGCTCAGTGTCGCAGGTAAATAAAATAATGAATAGGCGAATTATTACCATTGACGGGCCGGCCGGTGCCGGTAAGACAACAGTTTCAAAAACCCTTGCAAGGGAACTTGGCTGTGTTTATGTGGACACCGGGGCTTTGTACAGAGCCGTTGCCTTTGAAATTGAGCGTCGGCAGATCAACTGGAAAGACAGCGCTCTGCTTGAACAGTTTCTTGCTTGTCTTGATCTTGATTTTGTTATGGAAGGCCGGGATCCTGTGCTGACATCATCGGGCCGGGATATCAGCGCATACATCCGCACCCATGATATCAGTATGCTGGCCTCGGCCACATCGGCCGTTCCCCAGGTGCGAAAGGCATTACTGGGTATTCAAAAATCAATTGCCGAGGAAAGGGATGCCGTGTTCGAAGGCCGCGACATGGGCACGGCTGTTTTTCCCAACGCGTCATATAAGTTTTTTCTGACCGCTGACGTTAACGTGCGTGCCCGAAGACGATTTGATGAATCAAACGCATCAGGGATTGCATTTGAAAAAATCCTCGAAGATATGGTCAAGCGAGATGCGGATGATACCCAACGTGCTGTATCCCCTTTAAAGCAGGCCCCGGATGCTATCCTTATAGATGCCACCGCATTAGATGTTTCCCAGGTAGTGAAAAAAATGAAAAGCACCATCATCGTAGCTTAAAAAGTTCTGGAATTTCTTGATTTTTCCTTTTTTCGTTGATATAAGAACCAACTGTACTCGTCTTCGCCATCTTTTTCTTAAGATTCAAAGGCGGGTAACATCATCGATTAGGGGGGGGGATAAATATTAATGAACAACATTGCTGAAGAAAACGAAAACCAAAACATGAATCAAGAATTAGAGACCCAAGACGAGGTAAAAGAGTCCGAAATCGAACTTACCGGAGAAGATACCAATGAGGTAAAAGAGTCCGAAATTGAAATCGAACTCACCGGAGAAGAGACTATGGAAGAACTGCTGGATATCTATGATTCCAGTCTCAGTAAATTTGAAGAGGGACAGGTTGTCACCGGAACAGTGATTTCCGTTGGCAGGGAAACGGTCCTTGTGGATGTGGGATACAAATCTGAGGGACAGATCTCGATTCATGAATTCATTGGTGAGGACGGCAATGTCAACGTCAAAGTCGGCGACGAGTTTGAGGTAATGATTGAAGTTTGGGATGAAGAAGAGGAGACTGTTCTTCTGTCCCGTGACAAAGCCAAAAAGGTTAAAGTATGGGATGCCATTAAGGATATCTACGACGACGACGGTACCATTGAAGGTGTCATCACTAGTCGGGTTAAAGGCGGTTTTTCCGTTGATATCGGACTGCAGTCCTTTTTACCGGGATCCCAGGCTGATCTGCGACCCATTCGTAACATGGATGAAATGGTCGGCAAGACTTATACCTTTAAGATTCTCAAGTACAACAAGAAAAGAAACAATATTGTTCTGTCACGCCGTGTGCTGCTTGAAACCGAGAGAGAAAAGATGCGCAGTGCCACCCTGGCTGCCATTGAAAATGACAAAGTCATGGAAGGTATTGTTAAAAACATTACCGAATACGGTGTCTTCGTTGATCTCGGTGGTGTTGACGGACTTCTTCATATTACCGACATTTCCTGGGGCCGGGTTAAACATCCCTCTGAACTGTTCTCCGTTGGCGATCAGATCAAGGTGAAAATTCTCTCCTTTGATTTTGAGAAGGAACGGGTTTCCCTGGGTATGAAACAGTTGACACCGGATCCCTGGACGACTGCAGCTGAAAAATATCCCAGCGGTTCCAAAATCGAAGGCCGGGTGGTCAGTCTGACCGATTATGGGGCATTTATTGAGCTTGAAGAGGGTGTTGAAGGTCTGATCCATGTCTCTGAAATGTCATGGACCCGTAAAATACGTCATCCGTCCCAGATGGTTGCCGTGGGAGAACAGATTGAGGCTGTTGTTCTGGACCTTAAACCGGACAACCGCAGGATCTCTCTGGGCATCAAACAGACCGTCGAGAATCCCTGGGAAGTTATTTCCCAGAAATATCCCGTGGGCACCATCATTGAAGGAAAAATCAAGAATATTACTGAATTCGGTCTTTTTATCGGCATTGATGACGACATTGACGGCCTGGTTCACATCTCTGATATTTCCTGGACCAAACGGATCAAGCATCCTTCCGAAATTTATAAGAAAAATGATACCATCCAGGCAGTTGTCCTTGATATTGATAAGGCCAATGAAAGGTTCTCTTTAGGTATCAAACAGACCCAGGTAGATCCTTGGGAAACCGTTGCCGAACGCTATGATGTGGGCAAGGAAATTTCCGGCGTTATCACAAATCTCACCGATTTCGGCGTATTTGTAGAGCTTGAAGAAGGTATTGAAGGGCTGGTTCATGTATCTGAAATAAGCAAAGAAAACATCAAGAGCCCCAAAGAGCATTACCAGATTGGTGAAACCATTACTGCCAAGGTGATGAACATTAATTCCGATGAACGACGGATCGGCCTGTCTATCAAGCGTCTGGACGAAGATGATGATGATAGATATCTTGAAGAAATTGCAAAAAGCTCCAAACCTGCTGCATCTGCATTTGGCGAGATGCTGAGAAACAACATCCAGGAAAAACTGGAAGCTGAAAAAAAAGGAAACGAATAATTTCTGCCTGATAGGCACTATCAGGATTGCAACTTTCTAAATTTAAAAGGCCGGACGTATCCTTTAACAGGGACATCCGGCCTTTTTGTCGTTCGTCGCTAATGGATTAATTCTCCATCATGCTCTTTATCCTGTACTTGCTTTAGATCAGATGGATTCGAACACGATCAGGATTAAGAGTATGAGTAAGAAAATGTTACCCATTCATTTGCGACAAACTATAGTTTCCAATTATAAAAATTAAGGAAAAATCCCTTATGTTTGCAAGACGCCATCCCTTTTTGTTTTTTCTTTGTGTTATCTGTGCCTGTTTTACCTTGGGTCTGGTTGCCGTGTCCGGTGTTGCCGTAATAGGTGCATTTGCCGTAAACAGTGAAATTCGCAGTGCCATCGCTTCTACCAAGGGAAATATCGGCGTGGTTGAGGTGACAGGGCCTATCATATCTTCAAAAAAAATCATTCAAGATTTTCAAGGATTCATGAATGATGACGCCATTAAGGCGATTATTTTAAGGGTTGACAGTCCCGGCGGCGGGATCGGGCCTTCCCAGGAAATCTACCGGGAACTAATGAAGAACCGCGATACAAAAATAGTGATCGCATCCATGGGATCTGTTGCTGCCTCCGGGGGGTATTATATTGCTTGTGCCACCCAGGGTATTGTTGCAAATTCCGGCACCATCACTGGTTCCATCGGTGTGATCATGGAGTATGCCAATCTTGAACAGATTGCCGAAAAAATTGGAATCTCTCCTGTGGTAATAAAAAGCGGTGAATATAAGGACATGGGGTCTCCCATGAGAAAGCTTAAAGATAGTGAAAAAAAGCTGTTTCAACATCTTGTGGATGAACTGCATGCCCAGTTTGTGTTCGATGCGGCTGCTGCCAGGAATATGGAGACCGATGTCATGGCCAAACTGGCTGACGGCCGGGTTTATACCGGTCAGACCGCCATGAAACTGAAGTTGGTTGATCGTATCGGCAACCTGGATGATGCTGTGCAGTGGGCCGGACAGATGGCCGGCATTGAAGGCGAATTGACCCCGGTTTATCCCAAAGCGGATAAAATGACGTTGTTTAAAAAGCTGGCGGAAACCCTGTTTCAGGATGTTAATCTGGGTACCAGGCTGTCTGAACAGCTCAGGTATGTTTTCAATTAGTTATTGAACGCAAAGTTACCTATTAGCGGCGTTGCATCGGGTCAGCTTTGCGTTCAAATTTTTTTGCTTCTACTCAAAAAGGTCAACCTCGCCTGCACCATGCCTGATCACCTCAGGTTCATCCTCAACCAGGGAGATCACGGAAGAGGGGGCGTTTGGCACAGGACCACCATCCAGGACCATGTCCAGCCTTGCATCGAAATAATCATGGAGCAGAGATGCATCTTCAAACACTTTACCGTCAGGGTCCGTGGCCGAGGTTGAAATAATGGGGTTTCCCAGTTCCTGGGCAAGGCTTATGGCAATTGGGTTGGCCGGGACTCTGATGCCTGCAGTTTTTCTTTTGGTCAACATTATTTTGGGCACCATTTTTGATCCGGGCAGAATAAAAGTATATGGACCTGGCAGCAAACGTTTCATATGGCGGTAGGCTATATTGGACACCTTGGCATATTGGGAAATATTTTTCAGATCTGGACAGATAAAGCTGAACGGCTTGGTTTTCTCCCGTTGTTTTATCCGATATATTTTTTCAATGGCATTTTTGTTCATAATATCACATCCGATACCGTAAAAGGTATCTGTGGGATAGGCAATGATACCGCCTTTCTTGAGACTTGCCACAGCAATTGATATGATTCGTGCCTGGGGTGTCTGGGGATTAACATTATATAACATAGGTTGCCTCCTTAAATGCGAAGTGTTTAATCACCAAAGCAGATGCCTAACGTTCTGGCCGTCAGGACCAACTCTCCGTTGGGATCTACGCTGCGTATTCTGTTAACGGCATCTTTTAAATCTACACTTCCCATCATTCCGTTGGGCTTAAGTGCCACCATTTTGCCGAAATTTCCGGTTGCTGCCATATGCACTGCTTGAACCCCGAATCGAGTACATAACTGCCTGTCCCAGTGGGTTGGCTGCCCCCCGCGCTGGAGATGCCCAAGGACCACGCACCGGCTCTCTTTTCCGGTTTTCTCCTGAATTTTTTCAGCGATTGCGTAACCAATGCCGCCAAGACGGACTTCTCTGTCCGTTTTATCATTGTCGGACACCACCATGGTCTCGTCAAGTTTTGCGCCTTCAGCCACAATAACAATGGTAAATAATTTACCTGTGGCTTCCCGGGATCTGATTTTTTTTTCTATGGCCGGCATGTTAAATTTTATTTCAGGAATCAGAATCACATCCGCACCACCGGCAAGCCCGGCATAGGTAGCAATCCAGCCCGCATACCGGCCCATGACCTCAAGTACCATGACCCGGTTATGGCTCTGGGCCGTTGAATGTAGCCGATCAAGGGCGTCCACGGCACACGCCACGGCTGTGTCAAATCCAAATGTCTGCTGGGTGGCATCCAGGTCATTGTCAATGGTTTTGGGTACACCGATGACAGGCAGCCCTGATTCATGCATCTGCAGGGCTGTGGTCAGGGTGCCGTCCCCGCCGATCACCACAAGTGCGTTCAGGCCCAACGCTTCAATAGTCTGCCGGACCTGAATCATAAGATCCTCTGATATTTTTCGTGTCTCGCCCTGGCCGGTTTTCGATGAAAATCTGCCGGAGTTTGCCGTGCCCAGAATGGTGCCGCCACGAATAAGAAGCCCGTCCATATCCCGGACGGTGAGCGGGGCAGCTTGAACCGGTGTTAAAAGCCCGTCAAAACCACCCCGAATGCCTATGGTCGTAAAGTCCTTCATGTCACCGGCTTTTACAATGGCTCGGATCACTGCATTCAGTCCGGGGCAGTCCCCTCCCCCTGTCACAACACCAATTTTTTTCCCCATCTCTCAATCCTTATAAATAGGTAATATAGTCCATATCTAATATTATCCCATAATTGAATTTAGGTGGTCGAATTTGTCTCACGGTGCTATATCAGATAATCAGCTGTGAAACAAATCAATTATAGGAACTTTATGGATATTTTCCAAGGAATGATCTTGTAAAAAGTTCATGTTTTTGGTAGAAGGGCTTGTTTATATACTTTGCTTTGAATAATTATTGGCCAGCCCCTCACCTACCTTTTTTGATGTGACGGCTGGCCTTTAAAGTATAAATAAACATCTTTCCTTTCTGGAGGCCTTATATTATGTCCAATGTATTACCAGAGCAGGGGCTGTCTTTTGATGATGTGCTTCTGCTTCCCGATTATTCAGCCATCTTGCCTGACGAAGTGATCACACGCACCCGTTTGACCAAAGAACTTGAACTCAATATTCCCATTGTCAGTGCAGCCATGGATACGGTGACCGAATCAGCGACCGCCATCAGCATGGCCCGGGCCGGTGGCTTGGGTTTTATCCACAGAAACCTGAGCATTGCCGAGCAGGTGGTTGAAGTGGACCGGGTTAAAAAAAGCGAAAGCGGCATGATTGTTGACCCTGTGATAGTTCATCCCGATGCCACTATTTCTGAAATTTTGAATATCATGGCAAAATACCGAATTTCAGGTATTCCGGTTGTGGAAGATGATAAGCTGGTTGGCATTGTGACCAACAGGGATCTTCGTTTTGAGACCCAGTTGGATAAATCCGCTAGAGAGGTTATGACCAGTGAAAATCTGGTGACCGTGCCTGAAAAATGCACCCTGGAAGAATCCAAAATTATGCTTCATAGGCACAGGATTGAAAAACTTCTGGTGGTGGACCCCCAGGGTAAACTCAAGGGGCTTATCACCATCAAGGATATTGAAAAGATAAGAAAATATCCCAATGCATGCAAAGATTCTTTGGGACGACTGAGAGCCGGTGCTGCCATTGGGGTGGGATCTGATATGATGGAGCGCGTGGAAGCGCTTCTGACTGCAGGCGCAGATGCCCTGGTCATTGACACCTCCCATGGCCATTCTCAAAATGTGATGAGTGCAATTCAGCGAATCAAAGCGGCCTTTCCCGCCTGCCAGCTTATTGCCGGCAATGTGGCCACAGAGACCGGGGCAAAGGCGTTGATTGATGCAGGTGTTGATGCCGTTAAAATCGGTATTGGCCCGGGGTCCATATGCACCACCCGTATTGTTGCAGGTGTTGGCGTGCCTCAGCTTACCGCTGTGATGAATTGTGCCGATATCTCAAAAAAAACCGGCGTGCCCCTGATTGCCGACGGCGGCATCAAATTCTCCGGAGATCTATCAAAAGCCCTGGGCGCCGGTGCCAATTCCGTTATGCTGGGCAGCCTTCTGGCCGGCACCAAAGAAAGCCCCGGCGAAATCGTTATCTACCAGGGGCGCTCATATAAAGCCTACCGCGGCATGGGGTCTGTGGAAGCTATGAAAAAAGGCAGCTCCGACAGATATTATCAGAAAGATACCGGTGACAATGAAGAACTGGTTCCCGAAGGCATTGTGGGTCGGATTCCCTACCGTGGAACCGTCCGCGAGAATATTGTCCAGATGATCGGTGGTCTCAAGGCAGGTATGGGATATCTTGGAGCGGCTACTATTGAAGAACTGCACCAAAAGGCAACATTTGTCCGGATCACTGCGGCAGGATTAAAGGAAAGCCATGTCCATGACGTTGCCATCACCAAGGAAGCACCCAACTATAGAGTAGAAAACAATTAAATTCATATGGCGGATAATCAGACCGACAATAAAGATATACCCTTTTATCACCTGCATCTTCACTCCGAGTACTCCCTGCTTGACGGGGCCATTCGATTAAACGATTTGATGACAAGATGTACGGAATATGGCATGGATGCCGTGTCCATTACAGACCACGGCACCATGTTCGGTGTGGCCGAGTTCTATGAAAAAGCCCAAAAAGCCGGCATTAAACCCATACTGGGCTGCGAAGTCTATGTGGCGCCCAGGACCTTAAATGACCGAACCCAGCTGGATCGAAAGGGGTTAAGTCATCTGGTACTTTTGGCCAAAGACATGGAGGGGTACACCAACCTTTGCAAACTGGTCTCCGTGGCCCAGCTCAAGGGTTTTTATTTTAAGCCCAGAATAGACAAAGAACTTTTGGCCGAACATGCCAAAGGTCTTGTGGGGCTTTCCGCCTGTCTGAAAGGGGATATCCCCCAGGCCATTCTGGCTGGGGATCAGGCAAAAGCAGATGACCTGGCACGGTTTTATCTCGATACCCTGGGTGAAGGCAATTTTTTTCTCGAAGTTCAGGAAAACGGCATGCCGATTCAGCATCGTGTGAATAACGGTCTGCTCGATATAAGCAAGCGTCTTTCCATACCCATGGTGGCTACCAATGACTGTCATTACCTGTCCAATGGGGATGCCAAAGCCCATGAAATTCTTTTGTGCATTCAGACCGGTGATACCTTTGACAATGCAGACCGTTTTAAATTTGATTCGGACCAGCTTTATTTTAAATCCGGACAGGAGATGGCTGATTCCCTTGGCCATTTTCCCGATGCCATCGCCAATACAAAGCTGATAGCAGATATGTGCGAGGTGAATTTCGGCAAGAAAACCTACCATTTTCCCCGGTATGACCTTGGCGATGGATTGTCCGAGGACGAACTGTTTAAAAAACTTGCCATGAAAGGCTTTGAAGAACGCCTTGCCAAAATCAAGGAAAAGAATCCCGACATTGATGAGCAGGTCTACAGGGACCGGATTAAGTACGAGATTGACATCATTCTTGAAATGGGGTTCCCCGGTTATTTTCTCATTGTGGCCGATTTTATCGACCATGCGCGAAAGATCGGGGTGCCGGTGGGACCGGGCAGGGGGTCCGCGGCCGGCTCTATGGTGGCCTACGCCATGGGCATCACAGCCCTTGATCCCATTGCGCACGGGTTGATTTTTGAACGGTTTTTAAACCCGGCCCGTATTTCCATGCCTGATATTGACGTGGATTTCTGCATTGAGGGCAGAGAACAAGTTTACGATTATACGGTTAAGCGTTACGGCGGGCCGGAATATGTATGCCAAATTATCACCTTTGGAAGACTGAAAGCCAAGGCCGTTATTCGAGATGTGGGAAGGGCCTTGGGCGTTCCCCTCTCCGAAGTCGATGAAGTGGCCAAAATGATCCCTGACAATGCCAAAAATTTAAAAAAAGCATTGGAAGAGGTGCCGGGCATTCAGGATAAATGCCGGGAAACAGACGTTAAGACCCAGATGCTGGAAGTTGCCATGCTACTCGAAGGGTTGCCCCGGCACGCATCCACCCATGCTGCAGGCGTTGTGGTTTCCGACAAACCCTTGTGTGAATACCTGCCGCTGTTCAAGGGCAAAGATGGTGAAACCATTACCCAGTTTGACATGAACTTCACTGAAAAACAGGGTTTGGTTAAATTTGATTTTTTAGGGCTTCGTAACCTCACCGTCATTAAAAACTGTATTGCTCTGATAGAAAAACAGGGAGATACGCCGCCGGATCTTCTGCACCTTGATTATTCAGATCAAAAGACCTTTGAACTTCTGCAAAACGCCGATACCACCGGGGTGTTTCAGCTTGAAAGTTCCGGTATGAAGGAACTGATCTCCAGGCTGAAACCGGCCAGTTTTTCAGACATCGTGGCCCTTGTGGCCCTTTACCGGCCTGGCCCTTTGGATTCGGGTATGGCAGATAACTATGTGGAACGAAAGCATGGCCGGGAACCTGTGGTATATCTGTTTCCGGAACTTGAGCCCGTACTTGAAGAGACCTACGGGGTGATTTTGTACCAGGAGCAGGTCATGAAAATTGCCGGGGTCATTGCCAATTACAGCATGGCTCAGGCAGACGGGCTTCGAAAAGCCATGGGTAAAAAGATTGCCGCCATGATGGAGGAGCACCGGACCCTATTTATGAAAGGTGCCCAGGAAAACGGTCATGATCCCAAAAAAGCTGAAGAGCTTTTTAACCTTATGGAAAAATTCGGCGGCTACGGCTTCAACAAGTCCCATTCAGCCGCCTATGCCCTGATTGCGTATCAAACTGCTTTTCTTAAAGCCCATTTTCCTGTTGAGTTCATTGCAGCCCTGATGACATCAGAACGCAGCAATTCCGATGCGGTGCTCAAATATATGGATGAATGCAAGGGCCATAACATCAAAGTGCTGCCCCCGGATGTCAACCAGAGTGACGCCTTTTTCAATGTGAATGATCATTGTATTCGTTTTGGTCTGGCTGCCATTAAAGGTGTGGGAGAGGCTGCCATTGAGTCTATTGTTCAGGATCGTGAAAAGGAAGGAGAATATACCAGCCTTTATAATTTTTGTGAACGGGTGAATTTGAGCAAAGCCAATAAAAAAGTGCTTGAGGCTCTGATTAAAAGCGGGGCTTTGGATACCACTGGGGATAAACGCGCCCAGATGATGGCGATGCTTGAAGATGCCCTGGATCATGGCGCCAGAATCCAGAAGGAAAAAGCAGATGCCCAGCTGGATCTGTTTGCCGATTCAGGTGTGGGCATTTGCCTGCCCTCCAATATTCCAAGAATGCCTGACATTGATGAATGGGAAGGCAAGGTTTTGCTGGAGTTGGAAAAAGAAGCTCTGGGGTTTTACATCACAGGACACCCCCTGGATGATTATGCAGATATTATACGCAAATTTACCAGTGTTAACACAATCAGTCTCCAAGACGTTAACGATGAAAAGATGGTCCGCATCGCCGGAAATCTGAAGGTGCAGAAAATTCACAAGACAAAAAAAGGGGACTTGATGGCTTTTTGTAGCATCGAGGATCAGTATTCAACTGTGGAACTGGTGGTGTTTCCAAATTTGTATGCCAGGACCCATACGTTCTTGTCCCAGGAGCAGGTTGTCATTATTGAAGCTGAAGTTCAGAGAAAAGAAAATACCGTCAAACTGATAGGCGAAGCCATTGTGCCCGCTACCCAAGCTGAAATTCTTTGGGCTGCCGGCATTGTCATGCAGGTGGATGCCCAGCACCATAAAACGGATGTGCTTGATCAGCTCAAACCTGTAATCGAGCGGTATCCCGGCAATTGTGTCTCCTTGTTCAACATTCACATCGATTCAGAACATCCAGATGTAATGGTCAAGTTATCGGATGATTACAAGTCTGATGCCTGCCCCGGCTTTTTTCAGGAGATTGAAACCATTCTTGGCCCGGGTACCATCGAAACCCGATGCGCTCCGGTTAAAGACAAGGTGAAAAAGAAAAAACGCTGGCCTAAAAAACAGGTTTCCTAATGGCCGGATTGATAAGGACCGCAGATTAAATAATTTGAACGAAATAGCTTGCCTTTTGGCCCATCTACCTCGTTTCATCAAAGGCTCAATAGGCCCGATTCAACCTTTAATGTGCCTTGTAGATGAACCAAAATTCGGCGTTTTTTCTGCCCAACTTATTTAATCTGCGGTTCTAAATATAGTGCCCTGGTTGGTGAGCTTAAGACGGCTTACCACCCGGCCCACCCCGTCAATACTTCTGACCAGATCCTGGGCCATGCGGCGCTGGTAGGTATCGGTGACCCAGCCGTCAAGATAGACCACCCCATGGCGGACTTTTACGTGGATACTATCATCATCCACCATGTCATCGGACATGAATTTAGATTTTATTCTGCCCATGAGCACCGCATCACTGACAAAAGCGACGGGAGACCGGGTGCAGTTTTCTGTGTTGGCTTGGTAGTGCACTGGTGAACCGGTATTTTTGGACCCACAGCCCGGCATAATCAATAAAGCCATGGCTGAAATAATAAAATTAAAAAATTGGGATTTTAAAACTGATTTTTTTCGCATTAGGCTAGGTGAAAGTACCATAAATCACTTTCATATGTTGTTGTGGGGTGAATTTTAGGTATTTTGGGACCAGGTTAAGCCATGGCCGTTATTCAAAATCGTCAAGATTCAGACTGTCAAGATCAGAAAGGTCCATGTCTTTTAGGAGATCCTCTTCATCGGGAATAATGTCTTCGTCAATCACAACAAGTTGGTCTGTATGGTTTCCGGTTTTTGCAACATTGTTGAATCCCTTTTGTTCCTCTGCGTCGTGATCTTCTAAAAATCCTGAAATCCCAATAAAAAACAGGTATCCCAGGCCAGCCATATTCAGAAGGATGATAATTGCTCCCACGATATTTTTAATCAGCACGCTTTGCTTTTTCCCGTTAATATTTGACGATGAGGACTTAAATGTTTATATATAATCTTTGATTTTGTGGCAAGGGCAAAAATTCGGCACAATATTTGTAACATTGATTTTCCCGAGTTTCAAAGCCCTTTACAGTGTAAGAAAATTCAAAGGTTTTTGTATGAGTTGGCTTGGAAAAATGATTGGTGGTACCATCGGGCTGGCCTTGGGCGGGCCTCTGGGTGCTGTGGCAGGGGCTGCATTCGGCCACGCTTTTGTGGACAAAAGAGAGGATGACTATTTACGATCCATTCCGGGCGGTAAGCGCACTGACCTGTCTTCCAACGAAGAGGCCCAGCTTGTTTTTTTTACTGCGGCCTTTTCCATGCTGGCGAAAATCAGCAAAGCAGACGGCCGAATCAGTGAAGAGGAAATAAAAGTCGTTGAACGCTTTATGGTCAATGATCTTCAACTTGATGAAGCAAGTCGTCAGACGGCTCAAAATATTTTTAGGAATGCCGTGACATCTTCCCAGACCTTTGAGGATTTTGCCCAGCAGTTTTATTCGGTGTTTAAATACCAGGCCAATATCATCGAATTGATGTTGGATGTCTTGCTCAGGGTCTCTTCGGCTGACGGAAATGTCTCTGCGATCGAGGAACAAATGCTGTTGTCGGCTTCACGGATTTTTAGATTTTCCCAGTCGGATTACAACCGGCTTCATTCCAGGTATGTGAAAAAATCAGACCCCTATTATGCTGTGCTTAAATGTGATGAAAATGCGAGCAATGAGGAGATAAAAAAGAAATACCGGACCCTGGTCCAGGAGTATCACCCGGATAAAATTCAGGCCAAGGGACTGCCCGAAGAATTTATTAAGTTTGCAACGGATAAATTCACCGAAATTCAGGACGCTTACGAGAACATCAGGAAGCGCCGGGGATTTTGATCCGGTCGCTACTGGAAGAACAAGTAAACCCCCTTATTAATGACCTTCCGGTGTGGTTTAATCATATGATTGCTCAGTCAATTTTTGTATGTAAAAAATTGACTGAAAGCCTTTGCGATTCGTTTCGAATGGTGGTAAAGATTTTATAATTGATATTATAAAAATTTATCCAGACTTGCTGTTATCCCGTTAGATAAGTGAGTATGCAAGATAAACAGAAACCACACATTAACTTGTTCAGGCGCCAGAGGCGACTGGACAAGGTTCTGGACCGGTCACTGTACACCGATTCACCCTCAACATTTAAGGATGTTACAATGGTAAAACATATTGTTTTTTGGACCCTTAAGGATTCAGCTGAAGGCAGATTCGCCCACCAGAATGCAAAAGAGATAAAGAAAAGATTGGAAGCCCTCAACGGGCGCATTCCCGGGCTGATTAAACTTGAAGTCGGAATAGATTTCGGAAGGACAGAGGCATCGGCAGATGTTGCCCTTTATTCAGAACTGTCAGATCGAAACGCACTCAATCATTATATAAATCATCCTGAACATCTTGCTGTTTCGGACTTTGTCGGCAAAATTCGTCACGACCGTACTGTAGTCGACTATGAGATTTAAGCTCTCCGACCATGAATACGAAACAAGGAGAGCTGGAAGATGTATTGTAGAGTGATTGGGTTTAATGCTTGGGTCGTCAACTTAGGACCGCAGATTAAATAACTTGAACGAAATAGTGTTTTGGGTACCCATTTTATGTACCTGCGAGGTGTCAGGGAACAATGCTGCCGACGAGGCAGTTGCTGCTGCATTGTTCATATTTAATATTAACGATTTTTCCTTTTAGACTGTTCGGGTTGTCGTACGTTTCCCCATTATTTTCAATAAGAATAGTTAGGTAATTGGTGGTAACCGCCTTTAGCAGACCTGTGCGCCGGTCCCTTTGATTCTGAATCAGTCCTTTAAGAACCCGGCCCTGGTTTGATTTGATAAATTCAGACCGTTTTTGCTCACCAAGTCCCCGCATCAGTGCAGCCCTTTTTTTGGCCGTATCCGACGCTACCTTTGGCGTGAAATGCCATGCAGGGGTCCCTTGTCTTGGCGAGAAGGGGAATACATGAAGGTAGGATATGGGTAGCGCCGCCACAAGTTTGTATGTATTTTCAAAGGCCTTTTCGGTTTCTCCAGGAAAACCCATGATCACATCAAGGCCAATACCGGCATGGGGAAGGGTATCATGGATGCTGTGGATGACATCTGAAAACTGTTCAACTGAATAGGGGCGTTTCATACGGGACAGCACGTCATTGTCTCCCGCCTGGAGAGGGATATGAAAATGATCGCACAAAATATGGCCTGGACGCGCCATATTAATGAGAGCATCGGTTATTTCATTGGGCTCAATCGAGGAAATTCTGATTTGATCCACTGGTTTGTTTTCATCAAGGGTTTGTACCAGTTGCGTCAAAGATGTTTCCGGCTTTAAATCAAGGCCATATAACCCAGTGTGAATGCCTGTAAGAATAACCTCTTTGAACCCCTGCCTGTTTAAGCTTGCAACATGGGCTACGACTTGGTCAAAAGGCATGGATACGGATGCCCCCCTGGCATAGGGGATAATGCAATAGGTGCAGAACTGATTGCACCCATCCTGGATTTTTAAATAGGCCCTGGTCATTTTGCCGGATACGGGCCGGTCAGATTCACCAAATCCCACAAAGCATGCCGATTTGCCGTATTCAGGCTTTCTAAATTTAAATAAATTTTTGTCAGGTGATTCCCGGGTGAGATATGCGGGGATCAGGGGTTTGTCCTGGTGGCAGACAATGAGATCCACCCCTGAAATTTTTTTAAACTGTTCCGGATCTGTCTGTGCATGGCATCCGGTGACAATCACAGTTGCATTTGGATGTTCACGGATCAGTTTTCTGGTTTCCTGGCGGGACTGCATGCCGGCCCTGGAGGTCACCGCACAGGTGTTGACAATACAAATATCAGCGGGGCTGCCCTTACCCGCCCTTGAAAAGCCATGGGCTTCAAGCTGGGCTGCAATGCCGTCTGATTCATATTGATTGACTTTACAGCCAAGGCTTTCGATATAAAATGTCGTTTTGTTCATTGGTTTCCTGAAATCAAACCTGCACCTAATACGCGGTTCCCGTGATAGAATACCGCGGCTTGTCCGGGCGTCACCGCATTTTGGGGTATTTCGAATGTTACAATGCCACGTGTGTCATCCCAGTCAAGGGCGGCAGGGGCTGCCGTGTGGCCGTAACGAATCTGAACAGTCAGTTCCCTGATGTTTTCTTTTTCAGGATAATTCCAGACCATCTGCTCAACCGTCATCCGTTTTTGGGCAAGATCTGATTTAACACACACATGAAGTGTATTGGTGTTCATATCAATTTTTTTTACATAGTAGGGTGCAGGACCCGGAATATTGATGCCCCTGCGCTGACCAACCGTAAATTTGTGAAGTCCCTGATGGGATCCAACGATCCTGCCCTGGTTGTCAACCACAGGCCCGGGCTTTGGGGAGACCTTTGTTTTTGCAATAATGAACGCCCCATGATTTTTATCCGGCAAAAAACAGATATCCTGGCTTTCATTCGGCACAACCGGTACAAGGTCGTGTTGTCCGGCAAATTTTCGGACCTGGCTTTTAGTAAAATCGGCCAGGGGAAATACCAATCTGCCTAAAGTGTCAGGGGAAAGCATGGATAGAAAATAGGACTGGTCTTTATTAAAGTCAGCCCCCCTTTCAAGCCATGCCTGTCTAATCTTTTCTCCGCCGGGGGTATACCTGTTGATAACCGTTGCATAATGGCCTGTTGCCATCAGATCCGCCCCAAGCTTTTGTGCATGGTCAAACAACGCATTAAATTTTATCTGCATATTGCAGACAATGCATGGATTCGGTGTTTTTCCGGCCATGTAGGTTGAGACAAAATAATCAACGACCCTGGTCTCAAATTCCCGAGACAAATCAATGGTGTGCACGGGAAACCCAAAAACGGACGCCAGAGCAGATACATCCGTCAGACTTTTTTCATAGCCGGTGGTGAAATGAACGCCGAAAACCTTTTTAAAACGCTGTTTAATAAGAAACCCTGCCACCAGGGAGTCTATTCCGCCGCTCAGGCCCACGGCAACAACCGGTGAATCAGACATCAGGCAGTTTCTTTTAAATCATCACTGAACAGACCCATGGCCCGGACGGGGCAGGTCAGAAGACAGCGCTCACACAGACTGCACTTTTTTAGGTCAAATATTACTTCCATTTCAGGACGTTTGATGTACAGGGCGCTTGTGGGGCAGACTGCGGTACATGCGCCGCAATGGGTGCATTTTTCTTCATCCTTATAAATTTTATGTTCAGGTGTTGATACACGGACCCCCTGTTCCTTTAAGTACGTGATCCCCTTGTTAAATGCAGCTTTCCCGGCACAAGAGATTTCAAGTACCATATGACCTTCTCTTTTTGAAGATATTCGTGCTTTTAAGATATTAAACATCAGGTCATATTTTTTAACCAGCTGACAGACAATGGGCTTTTGGGCTGATCGGGGCGGAAAATCTAAAATTACAATCTTTGAATACAACTCCTTAACCTCCGTTGCTTTTGTTAGGTCGAAACCAAATCCAGTATCATATACCATTCATTGCGGTTTATATGAAACCTAAATCGCTTAAATTCGTAGTTCTGTGAAAAATTTCTTGTCAAACAGTTATATTTTCAGATAGGAATATATAAAAATTATATAATTTAATTAGATTCTTAACAAACGCAGGTTCTTTTTCCAGGAGAATTATGTCCCAAAATGCGTCATATAACACCTTAATACAACGGATTAAAGAGCTTGAACATGAAAATGCCACCCTGAAACAAGGCATCGTCGCACATAAAAAATCCCGGGCTATTGACACAAGTTTTGGCTCTACCTCTGCTGACCTTGCGGATGCAATCAATCAAAAAATTGAAAAAGAGAGAGCGTTGCTATTCGCTGCAGTCGAGCAATTTTCTGAAATGGTTTACATTACAAATTCCGAAGGGATTATTCAGTATCTTAATCCTGCATTTGAGCATCTGACCGGGTTTTCTAAGGAGGAATGTATTGGCAAGGATATCAACATGTTTAGAAGCAGCAAACATGACAGTCAATTTAATATTAACCTGCGGGCCATCATCAGTTCCGGGCGGGTGTGGCGCGGTCATGCCGAGTTTAAAAAAAAAGGCAGCTCTTTTTGTATAATGGACATTACCATCTTTTCGGTCAGGGATAAACATGGCACCATTACCAACTATGTCGGTGTGCAGCAGAATGTTTCCAATAAGCAAGCGATCAATGAAAGAATAGTCCAGGCCCAGAAACTCGAATCCCTTGGCACCTTGGCCGGTGGTATAGCCCACGATCTTAATAATATGCTGCTTCCCATCATAGGGAATGCAGAAATTTTGCTTTTTAACGGTTCTGCTTATGACAATCAGACAAAAGAAAGTCTGACACAGGTTTATGAAAGTGGCCTTCAGGCAAAAGAACTTGTCCAGCAGATTTTAACTTTTTCCCGTCAAAAGAAAATTCAAAGACGGCCGTTACAAATACAAGATAGTATAGACACCGTACTAATGCTGATGAAATCCGGTATTCCACGCAATATTTTAATAAAAAAAAATGTAGACCCAAGCTGTCCTCCTGTCATTGCAAATTCCACCCAACTGCATCAGATTATAATGAATTTGATTAGTAATGGCATGCATGCCATGGGCGAAACAGGCGGTGTCATAAAGGTTTTATTGAAGCCTGTAACCGTCTCCCAATCCGATTCCAGCGGCGGGATCAAGCCTGGAAATTATATTTGTCTAAGTATTTCAGATACAGGGGGGGGGATATCAAAGGAGGTGAGGAACCATATCTTTGAACCGTTTTATACCACCAAAGGCAATGAAGGTGGCACCGGCATGGGACTGTCTGTTGTGTATGGTATTGTCAAAGATATGGCCGGCAGCATAAAGGTACACAGCCAGCTGGGCAAGGGAAGTGAGTTCAGGTTATATTTTCCAACATTTTTGGAGAAAAATGTTGAATTACGGCTTCAAACATCTGCCCTAAATGAGAAAATATGCATTAAGTATCACATCAATGTTCTTTTTGTGGATGATGAAAATATCATTCTCAACGTAGCAAAATCCATGCTGGACCAGTTAGGGTGTGGAATCACTACCATGACGGATCCTCTGATTGCCCTTGAGCGTTTCAAAAAAGAACCCTTAACGTATGATCTTGTGATTACGGATTTGTATATGCCGCATATGAATGGTGATTGTCTGGCAAAAAATATAAGAGAAATCCGCCCGGATGTCCCCATCTTTCTTTGTACAGGATTTTGCGACGATATTACGTTAGACATGATGTCCCAAATAGGTATCAGGGCTGTATTATCCAAGCCGCTTTCCATAAAAGATTTTTCTGATAAAATTGGGAAATTTTTTAAGCCAAAGACGTCTATTACTTAAGTGTTATGGAAACAATAAAATTTTTTGCCCTATTTGTGGACGTTCAAACCCAACACATTATTATCTAAAAAAATAGCTGATGGATGGAATCCCGATGCCCGGTCCTGATATAGAAAAAATAAGAGCCCTTGAAAAGAAAATGGATTATTTGGGTATTCATAAAAAAGATATTCTGGAGAAATTTATAAAAGCCTCGGGCCGTGGCGGTCAAAAGGTTAATAAATCGTCTTCGGCCGTATTTTTGACCCATCTGCCCACCCAAATAAGCGTAAAATTTGGGAAATACAGATCCCAGCACTTGAACCGGTTTATGGCTTTGAGATACCTGGTGGAAAAAATTGAACAGCTAAAATCCGGGATGCCCGATGCCACAGCCCGAAAATTAGCCCGGGTGAAAAAACAGAAGCAACGGCGAAGAAAAAAGGCGCTTAATAAAGTGTCGGATCGCAAGGCGAACTGATTAAACCTGAAATGATTTTAGAATACACCTAACTGACAAGGCTTGATTCGGATTTCAAGCCGTTCACAGACAGACCCCATATTTATTCTGGAAATTTTAAATTCCGTTGCAATTTTCCAACATGTTTTGCAGTCAATTTTGCCGTCAGACTGAGCATCAAATATCCTGTTTTTTAATTCCGGTGTAATTCCGGCATCTGGATTGATTTTTTTTTTACCTGGGGCGTATCCAAAAAGACCAAGTTGGCATTGTGCGATGCGCAGTTCAAGTAAATCCGCCTGTATTCCGATTTGCTTTGGCAAGCAATCGTGGGCCTTTGCAAGGCGATGGGCACTTGCACATGTAAGTATGTCGTTGCTGCTTGCCTGCACAATGGGTTGGGAAAGCGCTTGATTCAATTGCGCCCCGGGGTGTTTTTTTGCATCCTGGCACTTGTGCTGGTGTCCCATAATATTTAATTGACTCTTGTTTCAGGTTTATGTATGGGTGTTTTATAACTTAAAATTTTGACAGGATAAAGGCCTTATTTTATGAAAGACATGCTGGGATCCGGAAAATTTCAAATGATATACATTGTCTCCTGCGGTGAGGGGGTCAACGCCTTCCATCTCGTGGAATCCACTCTTGTACAGTTTCCTGATTCCGATATCACTGTTGTAAAAGTCCCCAGGATACGTACGGAAAGCCAGGTCGATGATCTCATCGATAAGGTCAAGGATATTGAAAGTATTATTGTTCATACCATTGTTGATTCAAACCTTCGCAAGTACCTTACGCGCCAGGGCATGGATAATCATATTGTTACCATTGATCTGATGGGCCCCATTATTTCAAGGATCGAAACATTTCTTGACCGCAAACCCCTGGAAACCCCGGGACTCTACAGGGAGATTCACCTGGTAAACTTAGAACAGGTGTCTGCCATTGATTTTGCCCTGGCCCATGATGACGGCTTGAATCCAGAAAGTATAACCGAAGCCGAAATTGTGTTGATAGGACTGTCCCGTGCCGGAAAAACGCCTTTGTCAATGTATATGAGCGTTCTGGGTTGGAAAGTAGCCAATATTCCCTTTGTTCCCGGCGTTCCCATGCCCCTGAGCCTGGATCTTGTGGACCGGCGCCGGGTGTTTGGACTAAACATCAACCCCATACAGCTGCAGGCACACAGGAGAATGCGCCAGGAGAGCCTGGGGGCAAAGGATATCTACGCCTATTCCGGAAAGGATGAAATTGAAAAGGAGATTGAAACCGCCCAGAAATATTTTATTACCAAAGGCTATTCTATGATCAATGTGAGCAATAAACCCATAGAGACCAGTGCCGAGGAGATTATTGAAATGATTACGCGCAGATTCAAGGCCAAGGCCCATATGAGGGTCTTTATGCAAAATCCGGGCAGCCCGCAAAGCGATTTGAATTTGTGAATAAGGTTTATTTTTTAACGGTATGCCGGAAAAGAAAAAACAATCAGACAGACGAAAATCCACTGACCTTTTCAGGCTTGTTTTTATTTGGATGAATATCGCTGCCTGTGCAGGATTAATTGCTGCTATTTTGATTTTTCACAGGGCCAAACCAGAATTTGAAACCTTTTTTGACCGTTTTTACCAGCTTCAAGTAAGGCATTACTGGGATCAGAACTATGTCCGGTTCCTTGTTAATGTGCTGGGTGCAGGGACCCTGATCAATGCTGCAGGCCTTTTTCTTTCCCATTACCGGGGCCGGCGCAGCACAGATCATCGGCGTCTTGTGCTGTTATTAACCTTTCTTTACAGTCTGCTGTTTGTTCTGTCCAAAATGCTGCCATAAAATCAAGTTTGAAATATTCATGCCCGGGTGTAATCAAGAATTCCGGGGTTCATGTCGATAGTGTTATTATCTAACCCCCAAAAACTTTAGGAACGACAGCTATGACACGTTATTTCATCCTGATGTTTATCTTGATTGTAACGGTAGTGCCCTGCCAGGCCAGGGATTTCATGGTGGAATTTGTAGAGGAAAACTACATGGAAAACCAGGAAGACTATGCCAAGACTCCCATGATTTACCATTCTTTTCAGGTGCGTTCCCATGCGGGCTTAAAGATGCTTGTGCTCACCGGGGGACATCCTGAATACCGTACGTGGCTGCGCCAATACGTTGCCCAGGATAAAGGTTTCATTGTCAAGGTTCCTGATAATGAAAACGATTTGTTTATTGCTTCAAAAATCTATGAAACCGATGTTAGAAATGTCCATCCCTTTAATCCTACAACCTGGTCAATGGAAGGTAGCCGCATTTTTGACACCAAGGATCTGTCGGATACACAGGCCTGGATAATAGCCGGCCCGGGACATATTCTCGTGCTGGATCAAAACGACAAACGCAGTGAACTCATCGATACTGTGGTCAAGCGTATGGGCTATATCGGCATGATCTCAGGCGATCCTGAAGTGGCTTTGGGCGTATTCAGAAATCAGCCTGAAAAATTTAAAATGATCATTGTGAATTATGATATGCCTGGTATGGGCTCCGAGGCCTTTGTTGATAAACTGCTCAATATTGATCATAAAATACCGATACTTGTGGAAACCGGCTATAATAACGAAAAACTCAAGCGGCAATATCTGTCGAAATTTTCAGGCGCAGGAACGGTTACGGTTACACCCGTGGTATTGGACCGTCTTCAACAGAACATAAAAAATTTGATTAAATCTGAGAAAGAAACTGCGGCACAACCTGTAAATGGATAAAATGGATAAGAAAACAAAAATTTGCGGTGTCATATTTATACTTTTTCTAATGGTTGCCGCCACCGGCCGATCAGAACAGGGATTTTATGAACTAAAGGCCGGATTTGGAAATTTTATTCAATGCGAGCTCACCCGGACAGATGCTGAAAACTATTTTAAGGGAAAAAATTTTGCCGTGGCCATGGTCAACCTTTTTAATGTTACCCAAGAACTCGATATTACCATTCTTACCGGGACTGTAAAATGCGATGTTCAAGGTCAGTACCGGACCTTGTATGTTGCCATGGGGTTGAGGGAATTAAAAGGGAAAACGGTGGTTTCCTATTTCACCATTAGACACAAGGATTTTCGCATTCTTGCAACGGAACTGCTCCGTTATCCATACAAGGAACGATGCCCGTGGGCCCAGTACTGGATCAGTCCGGATTAATTTAAAATATTAAATTAGGCCCGCAGATTAAATAAGTTGGGCAGAAATAACGCCGAACTTTGGTTCATCTACAAGGCGCATTAAAGGTTGAATAGCAGGCCTATTGGGACTTTAATGCAACGAAGTAGATGGGCCAAAAGGCAAGTTCTTTCGTTCAAGTTATTTAATCTGCGGGCCTAACATAAATAATAACAGTTGTCCCATTTCATTTTTCACAATCCCTTGGGTCATTTTGTAGGAATGGTTTTACCGTGAGGATCTATTTTGGGGTTGCCTAATTTTTTATTCAGGTAGGCCAGTGTCTGGGCTTGGTCCAGATGCTCCAGCTGATGGGCAGTGGCATGGACCTCTTGTTCCGGGGTGCCAATGTTTTTCAGATAAGTCTCCCAGAGGCGGTGGGCCCGCAGTACGATGCTGGCCTCTTTTTCTCCCTTGTCCGTCAGGGAATAGGCCTGGTCATCATGTCGGAGCAAACCGTCCTGTACCATTCTTCGAAGGGCTTTCTGTAGGCCTTTCCCCTCCCCGGCATATTTGCGAATGAGCTCAGGAGGGGCGGGTTTCCCATTTCGCAGCACCGTGGTCAAAACATCTTCCACCACCTGCTGGGGCACCAGGTTTCTCAGTCGCATCCATCTGGCAAGCAGACCGTATTTGGGTGCAACCATCAAGACCACCAGGAACTGTAGGGTGCAAAAAAGCATGATGGCGCCGCCTCCGGCCGAGTCCAGCCAAACGCAGAGATATAGTCCTCCGATGACCGAGGTGACCCCGAATAGAGCTGCGAGCATCATCATTTTGTCCAGGCGGTCGCAGAGAAGATAGGCGGTTGCCGCCGGGGTGATAAGAAGCCCCACCACCAGAATCACCCCCACCATACTCACCGCAGAGACCACCACCAGAGAGACGCAGGTGGTAAACAGGTAATCCAAAAGCACCACGGGCAGACCGATGGAGGCGGCCATGATTGGATCAAAGGTGGACAGTTGAAAATGTCGGAAAAAAAGGATGATGACGCTCAGGACTCCGGCGGCTACAAAGGCAGAGACCCAAAGATCCGTATCTGCGACTCCCAAAATGTCGCCCATGATGAAATGCATCAGATCAATATGGATGTAGTGTCTAAAAATAGAGACGGCAACCACGCCCAGAGCAAAGATTCCTGTGTACATGATACCGATGGCCGTATCCTCTTTTACCCGGGAAATTCTTGAGACAAAGGAAATCAGGGCCACTGTAGTCACGGCGGCGATGAGGGACCCTAAAAGCATGCCCGGGGCATGGGCTTCCAGGCCGAAAAAAAGTTTCATGACCAGATAGCCGCCGGCCACCCCGGCGATCATGGCATGGGAGAGGGCGTCGCCTAGAAAGGCCATGCGTCGAAGTACCACAAGGCAACCGACTACCCCGGCCACCATGGCTACGATGGAGCCGCCAATCAGGGCTTTTTGAAAATAAGTTTCCGCCAGCGGGGCAACAAAAAGATCAAACATCAACTTCTCTCCTTTTTGATCACATCCTTGAAAATTTTCAGTCGGCCTTCATAGACCTGGCTGAGCAGGTCCTCCTGGAGAACAATATCCGGTTCTCCGTATGCGTAGAGGCGCTGTTTGATGAGTAGCAGCTTATCAAAGTATTCTGCGGCCGTGGACAGGTCGTGGTGGACCACCACCAGCGTCTTGCCAGATTTTTTGGCCCGCTCCAGTACGTCCAGAATGGCTCGCTCTGTAGCTGCATCCACCCCGGCAAAGGGTTCATCCAGCAGGAGGATGTCGCTGCCCTGGGCCAGGGCCCGGGCCATGAAAACCCGTTGCTGCTGGCCACCGGAAAGCTCGCCGATCTGCCGGTGGGCAAAGTTGGTCATGCGCACCATGTCCAGGGCCTCCATGGCAGCACTCCGGTCTTTCTTACAAGGAGAGTTGTACCAGGCGATTTGCTGGTATCGTCCCATGAGGACCACTTCTTGGACAGTGATGGGAAAATCCCAGTCCACGGCTCCGCGCTGGGGGACATAGGCGACTTGACCCTTGGCGTTTTTTGCATGGATACCCTTGATTTTTACCGTACCCAGATCCGGTTTAACAAAACCCAGGATGGCCTTGATAAAGGTTGATTTTCCTGCGCCGTTGGGGCCAATGACCCCAACCAACTGATCTTTTTCAATCCTGACGCTGACATCCAGCAAGGCCGGTCTGGCGTTGTAGCTGACGGTAAGGTTCGATACTTCAATGGCAAAAGGGGTATCAATAATCATGATTCTCCTCCTTGGGAGCAGCCAGAGTGAAGTCCACCGTTCCGGCCACCACGGCGCCCCGGCTGCCCCATATCGTATGGTCAACTATTGGTGCTTCTCTGTCCAGCAGGCGGACTCTGAGGCAGTGGTCTAAATGGAATTCGGACATAGGGGGGCTGGCCTGGACGTAAAACTCGTTGAATCCTATGGTCGGGGCAAGGCCTTCTGTGATCCGAATGACTTTTCCCCGGAATATTTCCCCTGCGTCCACTGTCAACTTCTGACCGTTGAGGCGGACCTCAAGGCCAGGGGTTTGAGGGGCATCGTCCAGGGCCAGGGCAAAGGGATCCTTGTCAATGGAAAAACCGGGGGTAATCTCCAGGATATACGCTCCGGTGAGCACTTCCCGGTCCGCCACCTGGGCAGGGCCCGCAGGCAGGGCGGCATCCCGATTTGTCGTGTATGCCCACAACCCGCCAACAAAAAAAATCCAGACAAAGATAATGAGTAAAAATCGCATAGTAACCGCCTATTTTAAAGCATTGACGATGAGCAGGGTGTTCTCCCGCATCATGCCGATATAGGTTTCCCCTGCAGAGTCTTCCGGTCCCATGGAGTCGGAGTAGAGTTCGCCTCCGATTTTTACGCCTGTTTCCTTGGCGATCTCCCGGATCTGCTTGGGGTTGATGGTGGTTTCAACAAAGATGGCAGGGGCACCGGAATCCCTGATGGAATCGATCACTTTGCGTCGGCGCTCCGGGGTAATGCCGGCACCGACTTCCGCGCCGGTTGACCATCCCACAGGAGCAATGGAAAGAAAATCATTATTTTCATTTAACCTGTATTCCCGGCAAAAATAGTTAAATGCATCGTGGGTGGTCACCAGAATCCGCCGCTGGGGAGGAATCATGTTAAGCTGCTCCCGGATCCAGGCGTCCAGAACCCGTAACTGCTGAAGAAAAAGTTTGGCCCGGGCCTGGTAATATGCCCCGTGTTCCGGATCCAGGGCAATGATGGCCCGGGTGATATTGTTGACGTATACAACGGCATTTTTCAAGGAGAACCAGGAATGCGGATCGGGAAGAGACTGGCCGCCTTCGCTGATGGTAAGGACTTGGATGCCGTCGGTGGCGGTAATCAAGGGTTTTTGGGCATCCTGTGCAAGGGTAGCCATCCAGTTTTTACCCTCCAGATGAAGTCCGTTTTCGATGCAAAGATCGGCGCCGAGCACGATCTGAACGTCATCGGGGGTGACATTGTAGGTATGCGGATCAGCCCCCGGAGCCAGAATGCTCTTGACTACGGCTTGGTCTCCTACTACCTGCCGGGCAAAATCGGCAATCTGCGTGGTCGATGAAACGATCACAGGCTTTTTTAACTGAGCAGCTCCTGCCAATCCTGAAAAAAGTAGGATTGAGCTGAAAATCAGGAAGGAACGAAATAATGGCAATTTTTTAAATAAAAATTTCATGATGCTCTCCTTCTAAACTGACGTTTTAAGATTTGTATCTCATTTTTTATATGAAAGTCTGGGTAAGTTACCAAGATCTTTCAACCTTTGTTGTGGGTTGAGCCTCGGTATTGATAGACCAAGTCAGCCCATGGCTGTTATAGAAATTACGATGGAGATTACATTAGCATCTACAAAACTGGACAGCAAGTTAATCCACTTTCCAAAGTGAGCATGCTATAAGGACCGCAGATTTTTGGGTTTTAGGCCACCACAATATCTGGGGGGAACATTTCAATTTAAAAGGGGGAATTATATATTGGTAATCCGTCAAGCCTTTTGAAATTTGACATTGAAGAACGGGTCTTAAATAACTTACCCATTTTGTTATATCCGGGAGCGCGGGCGTCCCGCCCGCATCTTTTCTTCGGGCGAACGCCCGCGCTCCCAGGTTCAGTTATTTCGGACTTATTCCTAAACAGCAAGCAGGTTACATGTGCTTACCCTAAAAAATTATCCTGGTTAATTTTATGTAACCAGGATAATTGCGTTTGTGAATATTTTTTATCGGCAGTCAGGATACATAATGGCGGCCTGGGCTGCAGCCAGCCGAGCAATGGGTACCCGGTAGGGTGAACAAGATACGTAGCTTAGTCCTGCTTTATGGCAGAATACGACGGATTCTGGGTCCCCGCCGTGTTCTCCGCAGATGCCCAGCTTGATTTCAGGACGGGTCCTGCGACCAAGTTCCACCGCCGTTGTAACCAGGCCGCCCACCGCTTCCTGATCCAGGGTCTCAAAGGGGTCTGAATTAAGGATGGCGTTGTCAATATAATCATTCATGAAAGAACCGATATCGTCCCTTGAAAACCCAAAGGTCATCTGGGTCAGGTCATTGGTACCAAAGGAGAAAAACTGGGCATATTCTGCCATTTTATCTGCAATCAATGCCGCCCTTGGAATTTCGATCATGGTGCCGTACAGATAGGGGAGGGCGTCTATTTGGTAGGTTTTAAGCGCCTCTTCATGGCACTGGGTAACAATATCCTGGACAAAGGCCAGCTCTTTTTCATTACAGGTTACGGGCACCATAATTTCAGGCATGGGATTTTTACCCGCTTTGATCAGTTCTGCGCAGGATTCAAATATGGCTTTCACCTGCATGTGGGAGATTTCAGGATAGGTGATGCCAAGTCTGACACCCCTGTGCCCGATCATGGGATTGGATTCTAAAAGCTGTTCGCTGCGCTTGAACACCTCTTCTATGTCGATATGCAGGGCATCGGCAATTTCCTGCTGATTTTCCCGTGACTGGGGTACGAATTCATGCAGGGGCGGATCCAGCAGACGGATGGTAACGGGCAGATTATCCATAACCTCCAGGGTGGCCTTGATCTCCTCCTTGACAAAGGGGAATAGTTCTTCAAGGGCGGCTTCTCTCTCTTCGTGGGTCTTGCTTAAAATCATTTTGCGCAGAAGGAAAAGGGCTTTATCCGAATCTGCACCGTAGAACATGTGCTCAGTCCTGAAAAGCCCAATACCCTGGGCGCCAAAAGTCAGGGCTGTCATGGCATCTGCCGGGGTGTCGGCATTGGTGCGGACCTGCATGGCCCGGTATTTGTCCGCAATGCTCATGAATGCTTTGAATCTGGCATTCTCCAACGCGTCCTTCATCTTGATTCGGCCCTGGTATACCATCCCTTTGGTGCCGTTAAGGGTGAAGGTATCACCTTCCTTAAACACCCGGGTACCCACGCGAAGTTCTTTGGTTTCGAAATTGATTTTAAGGGCACCGGCACCAACAATACAGCATTTACCCCATCCCCTGGCCACTAAGGCAGCATGGGAGGTCATGCCGCCCCTTGCTGTGAGAACGGCTGCTGCCGCCCGCATGCCTTCAATGTCTTCGGGATTGGTCTCTTCACGGACCAGAATGACCTTTTTGTCTAGCTTGGTCCATTGAACCGCATCTTCGGATGAGAACACAATCTGTCCCCATGCACCGCCGGGGCCTGCAGGCAGTCCTTCTGCAATCTTTACGGCTGTTTTTTCCGCATCCGGATCCACAATGGGGTGAAGCATGTCGTCCAAAATTTTAGGATCAAGACGGCATACCATGGTTTTTTCATCGATGGTGCCTTCCGCCAACATATCCATGGCCATGTTCAGGGCTGCTGTCGCGGTGCGTTTGCCCACCCGGCACTGGAGCATGTAAAGCCTGCCTTCCTGGATGGTGAACTCAATGTCCTGCATGTCCTTGTAATGGGCTTCTAAAAGATTGCGGATCTCAAATAACTGCTTGTAAAGCTGGGGCATGGATTCTTCCAGAGAGGGCAGGTGTTTGTTCTGGGAATTTTTGGTGTCTTTGTTCAATGGATTTGGGGTTCTGGTGCCTGCCACCACATCCTCGCCCTGGGCATTGACCAGCCATTCTCCATAGAATTTATTGTCCCCTGTGGCCGGGTCTCTGCTAAAGGCAACGCCTGTGGCAGAAGTCTCGCCCATATTACCGAAAACCATGGTCTGGACATTGACGGCCGTACCCCAACAGTCCGGAATATGTTCAATACGGCGGTAGGATACTGCCCGTTTCCCGTTCCAGCTTTTAAAGACAGCCCCGATGGATCCCATGAGCTGATCTTTGGGGTCATCAGGAAAATCGACACCCAGGTCCTCCCGGATTTTTTTCTTAAACCGTTCGCAAAGGGCCTTTAAATCTTCGGTGGAAATATCCGTGTCATTGTCATAGCCCTTATCGTTTTTCAGATTATTCATCATCATTTCCAGATTCAGGCGGATACCCATGCCGTCCCCGGGCTTGATCTGTTCTGCTTTTTCCATAACCACATCTGAATACATCATGATCAGCCGGCGGTAGGCATCATAAACAAACCATTCATTATTGGTTTTTTTAATCAATCCCGGAATCGTGGTGCTACACAGGCCGACGTTCAATATGGTCTCCATCATTCCGGGCATTGAGCTTCTTGCACCGGATCGGCAGGATACCAGCAATGGATTTTCCGGATCACCAAAAATCATACCTGTATGGGATTCAATATTGGCCATGGCTTTGAGAATGTCGCCTTCAAGGGTATCAGGAAAACGCCCGTTTAAATCAAAATAGTGATTGCAGCATTCCGTTGATATGGTGAAGCCTAGCGGAACAGGCAGTTTCAGCTTTGCCATTTCTGCAAGGTTGGCGCCTTTTCCGCCTAAAAGGTTTTTTTGACTTGCATCCCCTTCTGTTTTATCAGGGCCGAACTCATAGATGTATTTGGTCATTTTATATCACCGCTTGTATGGTTTCAGTCTTAAATGGTTAAAGACATTGGTTAAAGACAAATTGATATTTAGCTTGTTCAAGTCGTGGAATCAGTCGGTATTCGATTTTCCCTTTATAAAGCCCGCCAAATGTTAACGTTTATTATTAAAACTTTAGAAAAATCAAGTCAAATAAAATCTTATGTTTATAAATGGGGGCTTCAATGATAATATTGCTCTTTTTCAATGATGTGCGTTGGCACTTTATCGCCGTTTGACAGGCGCAAACAGGAGGAATCAATGCTGAATATAGAATCCATAACCAAAGGATTCGCAGATCAGGTACTGCTTGACAATACCGGCATGCAGATCAATTCCGGTGAACGGGTGGGCCTGGTGGGAAGAAACGGCCATGGTAAAACCACGCTTTTAAATATAATAGCAGGCACAGATCACCCCGATGACGGGCGTGTTATTATACCCAGCGAATATCGGATCGGTGTGCTTTCCCAGCATATAAAATTCAGCAGACCCACTGTTCTTGAAGAGGCTATGCTTGGCCTGCCGGATCATGAACGTGATCATTTCTGGAAAGCTGAAAAAATATTGTCGGGTCTGGGGTTTTCAGAACAGAACATGCAAAAGGATCCCATGCAGTTTTCCGGTGGTTACCAGGTGCGTTTAAACCTTGCCAAGGTATTGGTATCCGAACCTGATCTGTTAATTCTTGACGAGCCCACCAACTATCTGGACATTACATCTATTCGATGGATTACAGGATTTCTTGTTTCCTGGCCAAGGGAGATGCTCCTGGTTACCCATGACCGTGGATTTATGGATAATGTGGTCACCCATATTGTTGGGATTCACCGTCGCAAGATGAAAAAGATACAGGGAGATACCGCTAAATATTATATCCAGGTGGCCCAGGACGAAGAGATATATGAAAAAACCCGGGTAAATGAGGAAAAGCGTAAAAAAGAGATTGAACTGTTCATCTCCCGGTTTCGGGCCAAGGCAAGGCTGGCAAACATGGTACAGTCCAGAATTAAAACCCTGGCCAAGCTCGACTCGAAAGACAAACTGGCAGAACTTAAAAATTTGGATTTTTCTTTTAACTATCTGCCTTTTATCGGAAAACAGGTGCTGACTATCGAAGATTTGAGTTTCGGTTACGAAAAAGAAAATCCTTTGATAAAAGACTTTTCCTTGACCGTATACCCCGGTGACCGTGTGGCCGTAATCGGTAAAAACGGCAAAGGAAAAACCACACTTCTTAAGTTGATCAGTCAGAATATGGATCCGGATGCAGGATGGGTAAAACCCAATCCAGGTGTAGAAATCGGCTATTTTGAGCAGACCAATATCCAGACCTTAAATCCGCAATTCACTGTGGAAGAAGAGATCTTGCATGCCTATCCTGAGACAGACCGGCAGACCGCCAGAAACATTTGCGGTGCTATGATGTTTGAACAGGATGCAGCTCTAAAAAAGGTGAGTGTGCTGTCCGGTGGAGAAAAAGCCCGGGTCATGCTTGGTAAACTGCTGATTCGACCTTTGAACCTTCTGCTTTTGGATGAGCCGTCAAACCATCTTGACATTGAGGCCAGTGATGCCTTTGTCGAGGCTTTAAATGCGTTTGAAGGTGCTGTTGTGCTTGTTACCCATAATGAGATGTTTCTGCATGCCTTGGCAAATCGCCTGGTGATATTTACTTCAAGCGGCATTGACATATTTGAGGGTACCTATCAGGAATTTCTTGAAAAACAGGGATGGGAGGATGAAGAACTGATCCCTGTAAAGCGCAAAAAAAGCGCGCAGCTTCCCAAAAAAGAACTGCGCAAGAAAAAATCCGAGATTGTGGCCCAAAGGTCAAAGCAGTTGACGCCGATAAATAAAAAGATAAACAAACTTGAAAATGAGATAGAGGCAAAGGAAACCAAGATGGCCCGGGTGAACAAAGAATTGCTTGATGCATCCCAGGACCAGGATGGATTAAAAATTGCCAATTTATCCAAAGAACATGCTAAACTGGAATCTGAGATTGAAACCCTGTTTGACACCTTTGCGGAAATATCTGAGAGGGCAGACAAGATAAAAAAGAAATTTGACCGGGAATTATCCGGCCTTGAAGGTGGGGATTAAGATGGACAAACAAAAACTTAAATTTTATTATGGTATTATTCTGATCGTCGTGGGTATCGCGGTTTTTATAAGGGTGCCCCAGGTGATACCCCAAATTGAGACCATTGAATTTTTTAAAAATAAGATCGGAATTGTAAAGTTCTGTTCCTATTTTTTAGGTTGTCTTTTGTTACTGGCCGGCGGTATTCGGGTGGTCAGAAATTATAAAAAATCGTAATAGTTTTCACTATGGCAGCAAATGACGGTTGGAATCTTGAAAAGCCCCATCAATAATGACGTCCTACCTCGAACTTGAAACTGATAAAGTATGTGTTTTCCTTAAAGTTCACTCCAATATGTTCATTTTTAGCCTATCGACCTAAAATTTCAGGGAAAAATAGTTTGAAACCCCTTCCATATCCATGATAAAGTATGCGTAATTCGTTCACAATTACACATACTTTATCACGGAGGGGGAATGGATGAATATGACGTTCGGAAAAAGTTTAGGCAAGACAAAATTATGGCAATTGAAAAGCTGGCGCAATTACTCCAATGCTCTGCGATAACAGTGAGAAGAAGATTAAAAAAGTGGAAAACATTCACAAGCATAAATCAAAACGGTCGCTACTACACATTGCCCGAAATTCCTGAATTTGACGATAATGGATTATGGAAATATCAATTTGCTCTATTTTCCAAGCACGGCAATTTAAAACAAACAATTATTGAATTGGTAAAAAGATCTGAAGCTGGGCTCAGTGCCGCTGATATTTCGAGCATTATTGAGATCCCTTCAAGTAGTTCCTATTTTTCACAAATCAAGCAATCCGACGAAATCAAACGAGAAAAACATCAGGGCCGGTTTGTTTATTTTTCAGCGGCACCCAACAAATATCAACTACAAAAAAGGGGTGCAGAACGACACAAGACCGATGGTTGGCCCACTGATACCCAGGCAGTTAAAATTTTAGTACACATAATAAAAAACCCAGGTATTGAAGTTGACCGGCTTGCCATTGAATCTGCTCTTCCGGGTGAGCGCTTTGACCCAGTTGTTGTTAAACAATTTTTGCAATTCCATGACCTTTTAAAAAAAACTTCGGATACAGAGCCATAAAATGTCTCACAGGGTATATCGACAAAATCACTGAAGGGATTTGTCCGCAGAATCTATTTCCGGAGGAGCCAACTATTTCCTTTTATCCGCAGGAGGTAGGCCAACGGGATTTGAAAGTGCTCAAAACCAGGAAGAAAAACGTTGTGACTTTGGATATCGGGGCATTTTGTGCAAAGGAAACAGTTTTGGTCAATCCAATTGATAACACGGTCCATCAAAGTCAACAGCTTCGTTCTTTGACCCCATATCGGTGCACGTATGGGTATGATGTGTTGGTTTTTGTCGGATATGGACTTTTTGTTCACTGTCTATCAGAACAGCAAATCATTGCACTGCTGTCAGATAGAAATATAACCATTTCTCAACGAGAGATTGGTTTCCTTGGTAAGAAATTTATTGCTTATCTGGCCATAGCCCATCAGCAGGCACAGCAACGATTAAATCAACTGATGTCACACAAAGGCGGCTATATTCTGCATATAGATGGCACTTGCGAAGGCGGCAGTCCTCATCTTTTTACCGGTATGGACGGCATTGCTCAAATAGTATTGGATAATATCAAATTGCCCTCGGAAAAAGCAGAATCCATCATCCCCTTTTTAGAAAGAATAAAAAAGCAATACGGCAACCCGGTTGCTCTGGTCCATGATATGGGTAAAGGCATTTTATCGGCAGTAGAGGTTGTGTTCAAAGGTATTCCGGATTTCATCTGCCATTTCCATTTTTTAAGAGATATTGGAAAAGATTTATATGAAGCAGAATACGCTAAGATTAGAATCCGTTTAACAAAGCATAAAATCAGAACAGTGCTTCGGGCAAAAGCAAAGGCGCTGGACTCTCTCATGGGAAACGATACTCAACTTGGGACAGGGCTATTAGAGTGTATTGCTGAAAATCAGCCGAACACAATACCCGCAGAAAAACTGGCGATTGTGTCGTCATATGTCATGATCCATTGGGCTCTTGACACAACTGGCCAACTTGAGGGTTATGGTTTCCCATTTGATTGCCCGCACTTTATTTTTTACCAGCGGCTAAAAGTCCTGTATAAAATGGTGGACACCTCTGGCTACAATCAATTCGATAAACATTTCTTCAATCTTTGGAAGCCTCTCAATAAAATCATCAATGACCAACAGTTGAGAAGCGCCGCTAAGCAAATTGAAAAAAAGATGGAAACCTTCAAACAACTCCGAACCGCCTTATCCATAACCGTTTCTGAAAATAAGAAAGGACTTAATGATGACGGCGATAATAATACCAATATAAAACGTATTGCTCAGAAAGTGAAAAGATTCAGGGCGCAAATAATGGCAGACCCGAAATTATCTCAAACAGACTCATATAAAAAAATGATCAAACAGATCGACACTTACTGGGAGAAACTTTTTGCCGATCCAATTACAATCGAAACATCCAATGGTCAGCAGGTTCACATCCAACCTCAACGCACAAACAATATTTTGGAACGATTTTTCCGGGAACTTAAACGTAGAAACCGGAAAAGAAGTGGAACAATATCATTAAATAAAAGGCTCAAAACCATGCTCACAGACACGCCGTTAATCAAGAATCTTGATAAAGCAGAATATATGGAAGCCATCCTTGATGGGAATGCTACTTTGGAGGAACGATTCGAAAAAATTGACTACAACATGGTTCTTGAAAAATTAAACGACGAACAAAAAACGTATGGAAAAATTAGCCCTGAAATGAAAAAAATAATTCAGCGGCCTGATTTGCCGAAAAAATTGGCATCCTTATTCGCTACTTAAGAGCAAGATCAATACCAACCGTCATTTGCTATCATAGAGTTTTCAGGATATTTTATGGCAGGAAGTACTGCTTCAAAATCCGGGTCCAGCCTTAAATCTACCATTAAAGATCAGTCTGGTGCCGGTAAAGTTAAAATCGGTGAAATCCTTTCCAAAGAAGGACAGATTACATCCATTATGCTCAACGAGGCCCTCTCGGTCCAGAAAAAGACCAATGAGCGGCTTTCGGGTATTCTGCTCCAGAAAGGCTATATTGATCCAGACACCATCATCAATGTGCTGGGACGAATATACAACTACAAAGTCGTCGCTTTCTCTGAAATAAAACCGGATCCCCAGGCTCTGAAGCTTCTGCCCTATGATGAAGCCAAAATCAATCTGGTTTTTCCCTTGAAACTGGCCGGGGATGATTTACAGGTCTGCATGGCAGAACCCACGGATACGGATGTGGTTGCAGCTCTTGGAAAGAAAACAGGGAAAAATATCCAGGCCTTTGTTTCCACTGAAAATGATATCATCCAGGCGTATCGAGATTTTTATAAAATTTCCGATGACGCGTATAAAAGTTTTCTTCATTTTGATGATGAGGTAGAAGATGATGAACCGGTAACTTCTGTTGAAGATTTTGGTTCCCTGGTTTCCGAGGCGGCCGAGGAGCTTGAGGTGGCCAGCGCCGATACAAACGTCGGCCCGGATGAGTTCATGGCCTCGGATGCCCCCATCATCAAACTGGTAAACGGCATTTTGACCAAAGCAATCAACGACGGCGTGTCAGATATACATATTGAACCCTTTGAAAAATCCTTTCAGGTGCGCTATCGCCTGGACGGCGGCATGTACAAGGCCATGAACCTGCCGCTGTCAATTAAAAATGCCGTGCTTTCAAGGGTAAAAATTTTGGCTTCCCTGGATATCGCCGAGCGCAGGATTCCCCAGGACGGTCGAATCAAACTTCGGCTGGGCAAGAAAAAATCCGTGGATTTCCGTGTGTCGACCTTGCCCACCCTGTTTGGCGAGAGCATTGTCATGCGTATTTTGGACCAAAGCGCATTGAGCGTTGATTTGACCCGCCTAGGGTTTGAATCCGGCACCTTTGAAATGCTCAAACGCTGTATTTCAAGACCCTATGGCCTGCTTCTGGTTACAGGTCCCACAGGTTCGGGTAAAACTACGACACTGTATTCCGTTCTCAACCGTCTGAACAAGGATGATATCAAGATCCTGACCGCTGAAGATCCCGTGGAATTCAATTTTAAGGGTATTAACCAGGTGCCGGTAAGAGAAGAGGTCGGCATGACCTTTGCTGCAGCCCTGAAAGCCTTTCTTCGACAAGATCCGGATATTATCATGGTGGGCGAGATCCGTGATATTGAAACCGCTGAAATTGCCATCAAAGCAGCCATGACAGGACATCTTGTTTTTGCCACCCTGCATACCAACGACTGCCCGTCCACCATTGGGCGGCTTGTGGATATCGGCATTCCACCCTATATGCTTGCCTCATCCGTTACCATGGTTTTATCCCAGCGTCTTGGGCGCAGGCTGTGTCCGGATTGTAAGCAGGTGGTTACCGGGCATAATCCGGAAGACCTGGAATTGCACGGTTTTCATAAGAATGACATTCCTGATTTGACCATATACGGTCCTAAAGGATGCTCCCACTGCAATGGTACCGGATACAAGGGCCGGGTTGGGCTGTATGAACTCATGGAAGTGACCGATGAGGTTGGCAAAGCCATATCTGCCGAAGTAGCGGAAGACCAGCTGCGCAAGGTGGCTATTTCCGAAGGCATGATCACGCTTCGGGATGCAGGCCTTATTAAGGTAAAATCCGGAGAAACATCCCTGGAAGAAGTGTTAAGAAAAACCGTTCTCTCAAAAGAAGCCTTGCCGGCCTATCTGGTGAATCCCGACATTGAACAATATGAGGACAAGGATGTGATCATCCGAGAAGGAAACACGGATATTGACTTTTTCAAGCTTGTTCAAGGCGCTGTCTATGTGGTCAAGGGCGGTAAAATGATAGCGGAAATTACCCAGCCCGGAGAGTATTTCGGCGAAATGGCTGCCATAACCGGTACCCCAAGGTCTGCGTCTATTATTTCAAAGGGACGTTCCAAGATCAAACGGTTCCCCGGAGACAAGCTGATTGAAATTATAGAAAAATATCCTGATGTGGCCAAGCATCTTTTCACCGTCCTGGCCGACCGCCTGAACGAAACAGACCGCAAACTCGTTTCCCTTTACAACCAGATCAAAAAACGAAAAATCAACAGCAACGGTTCTTAGGCCTGTAGTCAGAATCAAAAGAACAAGGAGATCTCTATGGATATGAATGTATTTATTCAGGGTATTCCCAAGGCAGAGCTGCATCTTCATATCGAGGGGACGTTGGCGCCTGAGACATTGTTTCGCATCGCCGAAAGAAACGGTATACGCATTAAGTTCGATTCGGTAGACGCACTGCGCCAGGCTTATCGTTTCGATAATTTGCAGTCATTCCTGGATATTTATTACGAAGGAGCTGGTGTACTTCAGAATGAAACCGATTTTTATGAACTGACGTGGGAATATCTCCTGAAAGCCAAAGATCAAAACATTCGGCACGTTGAAATTTTTTTTGATCCCCAGACCCATACCGAACGAGGCATTGTGTTTGAAACAGTAGTAAACGGCATTTATCACGCGTTATCCGACGGTGCCCGCAATCTCAACATTTCATTTTGCCTGATCATGTGTTTTTTACGTCATCTCCCAGAATCCGAGGCCATGGAAACCCTTTCGCAGGCGTTGGATTTCAGGGACAAAATTACGGGGGTAGGGCTTGATTCTTCCGAGTCCGGGCATCCACCATCTAAATTCATACGTGTTTTTGAAAAGGCACGAAAAGAAGGCTTTCTGACCGTGGCCCATGCCGGAGAAGAGGGCCCTGCTGAATATATATGGGAGGCAATCAAAGATCTTAAAGTCCAGCGAATTGATCATGGCGTGCGTGCGCTTGAAGACAAGTCTCTCATCAATGAACTCAAGCGCCGACAGATCCCTTTAACCATTTGCCCGCTTTCCAATATTAAGCTGTGTGTATTTAAAAACATGCAGGAACACAGTTTTAAAAAGCTGTTTGACCAGGGGCTTTGCGTGACGGTTAACTCGGATGATCCTGCATATTTCGGGGGATACGTTGTTGAAAACTATCTGGCGCTTCAAAACGCTTTTCAGCTGACTCGAAAGGATATCACGCAGCTGGCGATTAATTCTTTTAATGCTGCTTTTATCAGCCAGGATAAAAAAGCTATATTTATTGATCAGATAAAAAAATTCACGGCTGAATAACGGCCATGGGCCGATAGGGTCTGTCAACACCGGGTTTCCTAAGATCAACATAAAGAACTTTCCCTGTCCATCCGTACATGGTTAGATTCCTTTTTTTGTTGATAGTACCGGTCTTTTTCGCTGTAAATACAGCCACAATACTGCTGGCGGTACATGCCCAAGGACTTTGAGGCCTCTATTCCCTGTTTCCAGCCTTCACGAAAATCATGATAAATGAATTTAAGGCCATATTGTTTTGCTAAGTCCTGGCCGATTTCCGTGATCAGGGCATGGTTCTGGAATTTTGAATATAGCAGGGTGGTGGAAAAGCCGTCAAATTTTCCCTTTTTGGCAACCAGGGCGCTGGCTTTAAGACGTGCGTGGTAGCAGTACCTGCACCTGTTTTTTTCCCTGAACGTTACGGCACGTAAAAATGCTTCAAGCTCATAACCCTTTTGCCAGATCATTTTTAAATTCACCTGATCCGCATAATCACGCAATGTTTCCTCGCGCTTCATACATTCGGTGAAAGGATGAATATTATGCCGGTAAAAATACCCCATAACCTCCATGCCCATGTTTCTTAAAACCTCAAGGGGATAGATGGTACACGGGGCACAGCAGCTATGTAGAAGAACTCTCACTATCTTGCTCCGAAGATGGCTGTACCCACGCGCACTAACGTCGCGCCTTCTTCAACGGCCACGGTAAAATCATTGCTCATGCCCATGGATAAATGGGTCATGGTCGTATGGGGAAGATTGAGCGTTTCAACATCGTTACTGATTTGTTTAAGTTTTTTAAAATAAATTCTTGCATCTTCAGGGTCATCGAAAAAAGGAGGCATGCACATAAGTCCTGAAACGTGCAGGTTGTCAAATTGGCAGACCTGTTTTGCAACACCCACAATTTCGTTTTTTTTTGCACCGGATTTGGTCGCTTCCTGTGCTATATTTACCTGGAGTAGAATTTTTTGGGTTTTTCCGATTTTTTTGGCCTGGCGGTTGATTTCCTTGGCCAGCTTAACCGTATCCACGGTATGAATCAGGTCAAAATATTTTACCGCGAATTTGGCTTTGTTGGATTGAAGATGCCCTATAAAATGCCAGATCGCTGATTTTCTGCCAAGGAGATCAATCTTTTCCATTGCTTCCTGGATATAATTTTCCCCAAAATCCCTGTGACCTGCATCCATGGCCTCCTGGACCATTTCAGGCGGTTTTCTTTTGCTCACTGCAATAAGGGTCACTTTGGATGCATCCCGTCCGCTTCTTTGCGCGGCAGCACATATGTCATCATTAATTTTTTTTATATTGGATTGAATCTGCATTACTATTTTTCTTCCTTAAAACTGATTGCCCCCAAATACATCAGGGCATCAATGAGTTCACACACGGGCAGGCCGACAACGTTGGTATAAGATCCGGATATCTCTTTAACCAAAAAGGCCCCAATGCCCTGTATTCCATAGCCTCCTGCCTTGTCATAGGGTTCTTTTGTGTCTGCGTACCAGTTGATCTCATCATTGGACAGTGCTTTAAACCGCACCCGGGTGTTTACAAACCGGGTAACGACATCATCGGCATCCGGTCTGGTGATGGTGAAGGCGGTAAATACATTGTGTTCTCTGTTGCTGAGCCGGCTTAACATGGCAACTGCCTGCCGGTGGCCGGTAGGTTTACCTAAAATTGTATCATCAACCGCCACAATTGTGTCGGCCCCAATAGTCCAGGCATCAGGATAGTTCACGGCCACGGCTTGGGCCTTGGTTTTTGACAATAAACCAACATAGTTTTCGGGTGCCATACCTGGATCTACTTTAGATTCGTCAATATCAGCCACATGAATTTTGAAATCTATACCAGCCTGGATCATAAGCTCTTTTCGGCGGGGTGAACCCGAGGCAAGAATAATGTTCTCTTTGTTGATCGTTTTCATGGTTTTTATGTATCATAATTAGTGTCCATCCAAAAGTAGCCTTTTTGCCCAATTTCTTGGTTGGATGAAATTTTTTATTTCCTGACAGACATTAATGTATGAATTGCGAACCGCAATTTGCCGTATTTAAAAGAAACACGCCCGATCCAGGATCGTCCATAAGCGCCTAAGATTTGCTGTCTTGAAATATAACATATTTATTTCTATCCTTTTTGGCCTCGTACATAGCTTTGTCGGCGCATTGCAAAAGCGTTTCAGCATCGGTGCTGTCCGAAGGATAAAAGCTGATACCAATACTTGTTGTTACAAAATCAATAGTTTGTGATTTCAGATAAAAGGGCGGGACCATGACATCTAAAATCCGTTGGGCGATTATATCGGGTGTTGGATCCTGGGGACTGGTTAAAATGATGGCGAACTCGTCACCACCAAGACGGTAAACCAGATCCGTATCTCTAAGGACTTTTTTGACCCGTTGGGCAAACTCTTTCAGTAAATGATCTCCGGCATGATGACCAAACGTGTCGTTTACCTTTTTAAACTTATCAAGATCCAAATACATCACGACTCTCTGCTGTTTGTAACGGTCTGCATACAACAACTCCTTTTCAAGGTCTTCATGAAATGCCTTTCTGTTCAAAAGCCCGGTTAATGAATCGTGGTAAGCCATATACAAAAGTCTTTTGGAAGATTTCTTTTGTTCGGTGACGTTTTTTGATATTCCGCGAAATCCGATAGTTTTTCCCTTATTATCCTTAATCAGAGAAACCGATGACTCCAGATATGTTTTTTGACCATTTTCAAGTTCGAATTCCGTCTCCATGGAGCTTACTGGGATGCCTGTTTTATACAAATGTTGAAATGTATTAAATGCTTTTTCAGCAGCGGATTCATCCAGCAGTTGACGATAATTCACCTTGCCTAACGCCTCTTTATCATAGTTAAAAATTTTGGACAGGGCGTCATTGTGAAACGTTATAGTGCCTGCAAGATCCACCTCAAAATAGGCGTCTTCAATTGACTCAAGGATTGCACGATCCCGTTCCGTGCTGACCCTGACAGATTCTAATATCAGGTTTATTTGTGTGGAGAGATCAGATAATTCATCTTTTCCAGTTGTTTTTGTTTTTGCAGACAGGTTACCGGTACTTGTAATCTCTTTAACGTCACTGTTTAATCGAATCATCCGTGACAACACCGTGATTTCAAGGAAAATGAAAGTGGTAATAATGAAGACCAGACCGGTTATAAGCAATGAATAGATAAGATAACGCATATTGCTTTTACCCTGGAAGTAAATTCTGCGTTCCTTGTCTATCCCCAGCATGAGTATGGGGGTGCCGGTTAAATCCGTCAGCAATGAATAAGCCCCAATGGTATTTTTATCCAAGAGTATAATGGCAACCTTATTCTCCAAAGTTAAAGACTGCTTTGCCTTTTTAAATCGTTCGGAAAGTGAAGGACCGTCCAGCCTTTCAAATGCAACCGACAGATTTAGCAGAGAAGCCAGTCTTTTAATCTCCGGGGCATTTAAATATCTTCCGGCAATCAGTGTGCCCATTACAGGGCCTTTACGTTGACTGGTAAGGATTGGTGCAGACGCAAGGAAACTGGGGTTCTCCGGCAGTATTGCCAGGCCTGCCAGGGCTTCTTTTTTACTTTTATTTCGCAAAAGAAAGGATCCGTCAAAAGAAAGATATTTTTTAATGGATTCAGGGCACGTTTCGCCCCGGCCGGTTTCCGGGTTAAAATACTTACAATATACAATTTCCCCGGCAGTGTTAATGAATAATAGAAAATTAACATGTAAATTGGCCAGCGTTGAATCCATGAGATTATCGTCAATATATTTTTGATTCTTATGTTGAACAAAAAAGTAGGTATCATTGCAGGCAGCCCACTCACCGACAATGCTTTGCAGGTGAACCAGTTCATTATCAATGATCTTTATTGCCTGATCCATGCTTAAAAGGATATTTTCCTTTTCAAGTTTTGCATATCCCCCAAGCAGGATCTCGCTGGTGATTGAATATATAATCAAAACCATCAAGATGAATGTCGTGCTAATCGTTATTAATGTTTTTTTCCGCAGTCCCATCGGATAACCCTCTATGGTTGGCGAACGATGCTTTTGTTGATGACACGGTTTTTATGTATTTAAAATACAATTAGCGTCGCAAATCTATGCGCCTAATATCATGATAAAATGCCGCTTTCAGATTCAATGCTTAAATTATATCTCATATTACACTGTAAAACAAACGCATTCCCATTGCATGCCTGTCCTGAACAATTTTGGAGTGTGGACAATGGCAGCAAAGTTTTCGGATGAGATGCTTTAATTTTGTGGTTGGAAGTCAAAATCCTTTGACTCGTGTTGCATTTCGGCGTCTTAATTTTTAATATGAAAAATAAATTCATAATAAAAATTAAAAATTTAACCATTTTTTTTGCTGGATGAATAGATAACTATGCAGAAGTTTTTAATCAATAAAGAGGCGTTAAGCGCAGATAAGGTCGTCATCCATGGTCAGGATGCAAAACATATACGCAAGGTACTCAGGCTTAAACCAAAAGATACCATTTCCATGACCGACGGCCATGGTACTGATTTTACGGGTTGTATTAATAAAGTCTCTCCTGAATGTGTGGAAATTTCAATTCTAAGTGAGAAAAAAAGCCTCACGGAATCAAATCTCGATCTAACCCTGTGTACGGCCATGCTCAAACATAAGAAGATGGATGAGATCATCAAGCAGATTACCCAGCTCGGGGTAACCCGTTGGATTCCTTTTTATTGTAAAAGATCCATTCCATTGTCAGGTCAAAATAGGGAAGAGAAACAGATTGAGCGATGGCAGACCATTGCCAGGGAGTCTTTGAAGCAGTGCCGGCGATCCTGTCTTGTCGAAATTATGCCGCCCATGGATTTTCAACAGGTTCTGGCCTTCTCAAAAGACTGTTCACACAGATTTGCCTTCTGGGAAGCATCGGATCGTCCCCTTGCCGGACCGTTCCCTGGAGAGAATAACAAAGCGGTTGTCTTGATCGGGCCGGAGGGCGGATTTGAAGAAGAAGAAATTAGGCGTGCCGCTGAATCCGGATTTATGAGCTACTCTCTTGGGCCCAGGATTTTAAGGGCAGAAACGGCAGCGGTCTGTGCTTGTGGTTTAATCCAGTATCTGCTTGGTGACATGGGGTGTGAGAGTTAAAAAAATATTTTTTAACTTTTTTCTTGACTTGAACGGTTAAAGAACATATAAAAACTCTCGTTGTTTGACGTGCCCAGGTAGCTCAGTCGGTAGAGCAGGGGACTGAAAATCCCCGTGTCAGCAGTTCAATTCTGTTCCTGGGCACCACGATTATAAAAGCTTTCAGCGGTTTTCGTTGAAGGCTTTTTTGATTTTGAAGTATCTTGTACTCCCCTTCTATAGAACTTTTTTATTCCTATTGGTTCAATCCATAATATGGCGTAGGCTGGTTTATGTGCCTTTTATCGGGCTTAGGACCGCAGATTAAATAACTTGAACGAAATAGCTTGCCTATTGGCCCATCTATTTCGTTGCATTAAAGGTCAAATAGGCCTGCTATTCAACCTTTAATGCGCCTTGTAAATGAACCAAACTTCGGCGTTATTTCTGCCCAACTTATTTAATCTGCGGTCCTTAACGAGTTGTCATAATTCCATAAAAAGACGGTCACGGCAATACCACCCAAAAGGATTAAAAGGCTACCGACGATAAAGACGCAGGATACGCCCATCCAGTCGAGGATGAGTCCGGAAAGGATGGGAGAGACGATAAACCCCAACCCCCAGGCGGCGTCGTTGAGACTCATAATGGATGCCATCCCCATGGTCTGTCCCAGCCGGGCGGTGATGACCAGTCCGCCGGGCAGAGAGATGCCGTTGGCCATTCCCATCAGAATATTGAGTATCAGAATCGGGATAAATCCGTGAACAAAGGGCATGCTCAGGACCGTTATGCCGGAGGCAAAGGTGCCTGCGATGATCAGGTGCTTGGGATTGGTCCGGTCGGCAAGTCTGCCGCTTATTCGCTGGAGAAATGCAATCAAAAAGATATTCATGGTCAAAATGATACCGACCTGTGAACTGGATAGATTGATCTTCATGGCCAAAATGGGCAGAAAGGTGTAAACGGATCCTTGGCCGGAAGCGGCGAAAAAACGCATAATAAGGATTCCGGCGGCTGTCCTGTGGACCATTATTTTTCTAATAGGGTATGGTTTGAGCCGTTTTATATGGCTGAGATGGGCTTTATCCGAAGGGATGAAAATTGCCACCATCAGAGAGGTGATAAAGGCCAGACCACCCATGATGTAAAAAGCGACGTTAAACCCGAGGGTATCCCGGATAATTCCGCCCATGGCCGGGCCGAAACCCAGACCAATCATAATGGCCATGTTCAATGTTCCCATGTAGAGCCCCAATTTTTGGGGCGGTGCAATGTCCGCAGTCAGCGCCATGGCCACCGGCACCACCAGAAGTGAGGCCGTGCCGTGAAGCAGTCTGATCAGGATCAGGGTTTCCGCATTTTTCGGCAGCACATAAAAAACAGAGAGAACCGCATAGATCAGCAGGCCGGATGCAATGAACCGTTTCCTGCCCCATTTATCCGACATCGGTCCGCTGAAAGGGCTTAAAAGGGTTCTGGAAATATTAAAGCTGGCAACGATGAGTCCGACCAAAAATCCACCGGCCCCAAGTTCCACCGCGTAAACCGGAATCAAGGGCCAGATGATGCCAAGCCCCATCATTGCCACCCCCACGGCAGCAGACAGGATAAAAAGAATAGCAGATTTGTTCATTTAAGGTCATCCATCACCAACCAGTCCGGCATATGTGCTTTATTTGCCGGAAGACGGACTTGAGTTGTTTTTTAAGACAAACTCTAAATATTTGCTATTTTTTGGAGACTTTTTCACTTTGTAAATCATTTGCCCTGGACATCTCCTATTTTTACTATCACCGATCTGTTCTAATTGTACTTTTGCGTTTAACCCATGTAAATACATCAACTTTTTTGCTTGCTTCGCAATTATAAGATGTCTTTCTTCAATGGATTGAATTTCTTGGGTTGGTATTTTATTAAATGAAAAAGCTAAAATTCGTTCAACCCATCTTTCGTCTGATTCCTGGAATAATTTATCCATTTTTTTATGTAACTGTTTTGTTAAATCTTCAATAATAAGATTAATTTCACTTTCAGCGGCAATAAAAGCTGATAAAAAATCATTTCTATCCATATGTTCACCTCCTTTGAAAATTAAGCAAGATTTAGTCTAAAAAACTTTAAAAATAGGTGAGGATGACAAAATATAATTTCTAAACGATGAGGTACTGATTAAAATCAATTATCACGCAGGGTCAATTGCAGGTAGTGTTTATTATTGTAAAAAACGTGGCAGGTATTGTCAATGTTGTTTCTGGGCTTGAAAATTTATATCAACTATTCTGTGAAATGAGTTCTCTTTTTAAAATTTGGGTAGAGACCTAACGAAACAGCTTGCCTTTTGGCCCATCTACTTCGTTGCATCAAAGGCCAAATGGGCCTGCGGTTCAACCTTTAATGCGTCTTGTAGATGAACCAAAATTCAGCGTTATTTTTGCTCAACTCATTTAATCTGTGGTCCTAAGGGTAAAGGCGTGCCAGAAATTCGACAACACAAGCCGGCTTTTCACCACCTTCAATATCAATGGTAATAAGATAACAGATTTGTATACCGCCCTTTACCTCTTCTACTTGATGAATTGTCGTTCTTGCCCGAATTTTGGCCCCAGCTTTAACAGCAGAAGGAAAACGAAGCCTGTTAAGACCATAGTTTACCCGATACTTCATGCCGGGATAATTTTTCTGAAAAAAATCAGGATGATTGCTTTCAGTTAGATAAGGCAATAAAGACAATGTCAAATACCCGTGAGCAATTGTTGATTCATAAGGAGACTCTTTTTTGGCTCGCTGAACATCCGTATGAATCCATTGCACATCACCGGTAACGTCAGCAAAATCATTAATTCGTTTCTGGTCAATTTCAAGCCAGGGGCCCACATGAATCTGTTGACCAATCTGGGGTTTAATAAAATTTAAAAACTCCTGACATTTTTTCTGATCGCTCATAGTTTTGCTCTCTTTAGGAATGAGTTCGAAATAACTTAACCTTGGGAGCGCGGGCGAAACGCCCGCGCTCCCGGATATAGCAAAATGGGCAAGTTATTTAAGCTCCGTTCCTTAGCTTAAGATTTTTTGAAAGTACCTGTAAATTATCTGCCATTTTATTTGAATCGCGGGGCCAGGCTTTTAAGCCCAAAAACTCCGATAAAAAGTTAAATTGTCCTGAACCAAGTCCTTCCGAAAGAGTTGTGCAGTAAGTCCAGCGTTTTGTGGTGTGCCGGGCACGGCACTAAAAGTGAGTTAAATGTATAGAATTTCGACACATTTGACAAGTCTTAGACCCAGCCTCATGGAGGTGAAGGGTGTTGTGGTATGGCAACGAGTACTGGTGAAGGTACTTCGGAGGAAAGCCGTCCTATTGAGGCACAAGCACCACAGAAGTACGGGATGACGTACAGGAATCGGGTATGAGGCGCGTATACCGGGACGAGCCTGCCACACAAGGCAAAGTCTTTTATTAATTATAACCATCAGACACCTGAAAAATGAGAGCGGGTACTTAATATTTATCTTTAATTTTAACCCCACAAGATATCTATGAGTTGTCGCTATTATCTCTCAACTATCTATAACCATTGGTGTTTATATTGTTTGAGATTTGGATCACTCAAATTCTTTTTGAATTTTTGCCGGTAAATAGTCCCAATCCATTAAACGGCCTATTTGATGTCAATATTATCCAAGATAATGCTGGTTAATGGAACGGCTTAAAATAGCGGAATTTCAGATTTCAGATTTTATATATAGCTGTATTCCAATAGGTTGCTCAACTTTAACACTTGATAAAATTCAAAGAACCAGCTAAACATGTTCCCCTTTGAAAATAATGATGGGAGCAATGAGTATGAACAAACTTGAACTAATTCAGGTCATCAAAGATAGAACGGGGCTGACCAAACAGGAATCCACAGACATAGTGAAGCTGTTTTTTGATAGCCTGACTGAAACAATGATTAAAGGGGAACGGACTGAAATTCGAGGCTTTTGTTCTTTTTTCATCAAAGAATACGCGGGTTACACGGGCAGAAATCCAAAAACTGGAAAAAAAGTTATGGTTTCGGTAAAAAGGCTTCCTTTTTTCAAGCCAGGGAAAGAATTGAAGGAACGGGTTAATCACCCAAATTAAGAACGGTTTTCCCATGGACTTCAATTAAGGCACAGTGAATGGCACATCAGCATTTAAGTGTTTTTCCGGGGGCAACAGAAGGAACGCTGCATTCTGGAGCAGGGGAAACACTAATACCTCCTGACGGGTGGGCTTTTTTACCCGCAGGCGACGCCGTTGTCACAAAGCGAGTAAAATTAAAGAGCCCCGTATGGGTCGTCCAAGTAAAATACCGCAGACGGATGATTTCAAAAGGTATATGGGCTCCTGCTGAAAATATTCTGGCCGCAAAACAGGAGGTAGCTGCTAAAAGAGCAACACCCGCCTATGCTAAGGATCGAAAATGTGAGCTGGCACGACGGCAGGCCAAACAAGAGGTCTATACCCAGGAATTTAATGATCAGATCATCAAATTTTTAAATTTTCATTCCAGGTATGAAAAAGAGGCACAACACCTTGGAAAAATCATAACTTCCCACGCAACCCCTGTGGGTAGTGGAACTGTCGCTAGGACCCAGCGCATTCCTATTGATAAAAGAGCACAGGCTGCTGTAATTGCATGGATGAGACATAAGACCACTGTATATGATTCAATGAAAGTAGCACGGGTAAAGGGAACGCGAAGAGAGATCAGAAAGGCGTTGGCCAAAAAATCAATTGAAGTGCTGAACGTATACCGCCAGGGTCGGGACCTGGGTGACAATTGCCCCTTGAAACAGGCCTTGGAAAAAATTCATGACTTTTGACCCCATTTCAATGGGGATTGTGGAATCACATGGATTGGAAAGATTAGTCTCTGCCGTATTTTTGACAGAATTGAAGCGGCGTTTAAGAAGGGAATGTTTGAGTTTCTTAGTTGATGATCCCAGGCTTTTTCGTGAAAATTTATCTCGACTTGACATGCAAAAACTAAATTTCTATCATCCTTTGATATTGGATTTGCATTAAATCAGGAAGAGACATATGAAAAAGTATCCTTTTTTGGAAGAACTCGGCATTGAAGTCCTCTATGCAAAAGACGGTGAATCAGAATTGGCAATTGATTTAACAAAAAAACACACGACCTCCTGGGGCTCCATGCACGGTGGTGTGACAATGACGTTATTGGATGTCTGTATGTCACGCGCTGCACGTTCAGCCGATCCGGAAGAGAGCGGCGCTGCGACTATCGAGATGAAAGTCAGTTTTTTTCAACCGGGTGGCCAGATAGGTCAACGTGTGACCGCGAAAGGTCGTCTTTTACATAATTCAGGTCGGATGTTCTTCTGTGAAGGGGAGATCTGGAATGGCGAAAAACTGGTTGCCAAGGCTTTGGGCACTTTCAAACTTTTCCATAGTGCAACGTTGTCTAAAAGCTGAAACTCAATCATCGAGTGAAAGAGTATCCCCCTAAGGTATACCTTGTCTATTACTTAAAAATTAATAATGAAGAGGAGTCCTGATGAGCAGCCAAATACCTACACGTGACGCAGCCTTGGCGCTTCTAAAAAACTACAACACGAGCCAGAGCCTTATCAAGCATGCATTTGCCGTCGAAGGCGTGATGCGTTACATGGCCGGAAAATATGGTGAGGATAAAAATACATGGGGTATTGTGGGCTTGATCCACGACCTTGATTATGAGCAATTTCCTGAACAGCACTGCAAAAAGACCGAGGAGATTTTAAAGGAAAACGATTGGCCAAAGGATTTGATCCGTGCCGTGGTCAGCCATGGATGGGGGATTTGCACGGATGTCAAGCCCGAAAGCACCATGGAAAAAGTGCTCTTTGCCGTTGACGAGCTTACCGGATTGGTGGCAACTTCGGCGCTGGTGAGGCCTTCAAAGAGCGTCATGGACTTGAAAGCCAAATCGGTCAAGAAAAAGTGGAAGGACAAACGATTTGCGGCGGGCGTTGATCGCTCAATTATCCAGAAAGGCGCCGATATGTTGGGGGTGGAATTGGGCGAACTGATTACGGATACGATCTTGGGAATGCGCGAGGTCGCAGTTGAGATCGGTTTGAAAGGAGAGGCTTAATATGGAGTGCAAACAAGATAAGAACCTTGAACAGTGCAACTGTAGCTATGATCCTTGCCCAAAAAAAGGTATCTGCTGCGAATGTATTCGATATCATGTCAGGATGCGTCAACTTCCGGCCTGTGTATTTCCGAACGACGCCGAGCGAACCTATGATCGCAGTTATGAGCATTTCGCCCGCCTGGTCGGTGAAGGGAAGGTATAGGACCAGGAAAGAGAAGGCAGGGGCAGTCAGGAGAGTGACATTGCCTAGGACAAACTGCGGAAAACCGCAGTTTGATATGACCCGGCAGCATTACTCAAGTCCCAGGTTATCATAGAAGTGCCGGCGTTTCATCCGGTACAGTGCCTTGTCTTCTCTGACCAGGTAGTGGTATTTGTTGTTTTCGTCATCAAAACATTCAAAAAGGCCGGTATACTCCTCTATATCGGTAACATCACAGATCCTGGAAACATCATCGTTAAACCGCCGGCATACTGAAAACCAGTCTTCAATTTCCGCGTCTTTTTTGATGCTGATTGCCTTTGAGGCCTCATTATATTCCGCCTGGATGGCTTTCATGTCGATACCTCCGGATTTTTAAATTACAGGGTGAAAAAGGTTTTGTTTATAAAATTGATTTTAGCAGAACAGATCTTTTTATGAAAACATAAAATGTGCAAGCCTATCAGAACTGACTGCATTTGTTGAAATTTTATCAGAAAGCTGATGAGATTGAAAAAATCTAAATTGTTTAATTTAAAAGATTTTAAAATAGCGCCGCAACATTTAGGCGCCATTTATTGTCAGTTCATCTTTTTTCTGATATTGAAAATAGAAAGCGTATTATAGCGGCATGCATGAAAATAACCACAGAATTTTTATAAAAATAAAAGAATATAACTTATGAAGTACTCACAGGCAAAACAAGGAAGAATATACATTATTCGTCTTGAAGACGGCGATATCATACACGAAGAAATTGAAAAATTTGCCAATGAAAAAGCAATAAAAGCTGCGGCATTAACCATTCTCGGGGGCGCGGATAAAAACAGTAAGCTAATTGTCGGCCCGGAACATGGACGGACAGAATCAATTACGCCAATGGAACATATTCTTAATAATGTTCATGAAATAGTGGGGACCGGCACAATCTTTCCTAATGAGAAAGGGGAGACCAAATTACACATGCACATAGCTTGTGGAAGAGAAAATTCAACTGTAACCGGATGTATCCGTAACGGTGTTCGGACATGGCATATATTAGAGATTATTTTATTTGAATTAATTGATACTGGTGCTGTTCGTGTGTTGGATCCAACTACGGGATTTGAATTGCTCAACCCATAAATATCTTTAATATAACAGCCATGGGCTGACCTGGTCTATTAACACCCAGACTCAACCCACAACAAAACATGAAAGCACTGTATAGGTTGCACAGACTTTCTTATAAAAACCCACAACGGAAAGCACTCGCTTATTTTTTCAAAAGAGGAGATTGATATTCTATCCAATTTCCTTTGTTCTTTCGACGGTCGTTACTTTCTCTGCAATCTGGATTAAACCGTTTTTCAATTCCTGTATAATTCAACGGGTTGAGTCGGCGACGATCTATTCCGGAACGTCTTTCTTCTTGGCCTCGACGCTCTTTCTCTTTTTTCACCATGATTATCCTCCTTTGCCATTACGGATTTTTGTGACTCGATGATCCCGTTTTTGTTAATTTGCCCAGCTTCGGCGTTGGAAAAAATTTTTAAACCTCAAAATATGTTGTATATTCATCAGGTTAAAAAATATTTCCGCCTTGAATTTGAACAAATTACCTAAAAACTTGATGATCGAGTGTGAAGATATAAAAATTATAATGGTTGGGATGGAGCCTGTCAAACAAACAGCTGTATTCCTTTCCGGGTCTAATGGTCATTTAACCTTAATCAGCTCGTACGCCCGGGTCCCCAGGCCGATTTTTTCGGCATGGGCCATGCAGCTTTGCCATTCAGACTCGGGCCGGTTATTGGTAAAATGGTCGTGGTAGCCATGAAAGTCAGGCTTAGCCAAATTTTCGGCCAGCTGACTGCCGGGCAGGGGGTCGGCTGCCAGGCAGGCGTCCACGCAGGCCTGGTCCAGGGCCAGGGGGTCACGGGAGGCGAACATGCCCAGGTTGGGCAGGATGGGTACATCGTTTTCTCCGTGGCAATCACAGTTTGGGGAGACATCCACCACCAGGGAAATATGGAAACAGGGACGTCCGTCCACCACGGCTTTGGTATATTCCGCCATACGGCGGTTCAGCATCTCCACTGCGGCGTTGAAATCAAATGAAATGGCGTCAAAGTTGCAGGCCCCAAGACAGCGGCCGCAGCCCACGCAATTTTCCAGGTTTACCTGCATTTTTTTAGTCTCTTCATCAAAATCCAGTGCCTGGTTTGCACACTCTTTTTGACAGGCCATGCAACCCCGGCACAGGGTTTCGTCAATTTGAGCCTTGCCGCTGCTGTGCTGCTCGGTTTTGCCCGCCCGGGAACCGCATCCCATGCCGATGTTCTTGATGACGCCGCCAAAACCGGTCAGTTCATGCCCTTTAAAATGGGTGAGACTGATGAAGACATCTGCATCCATGACGGCCCGTCCGATTTTGGCCTCCTTGACATAGTCGCATCCGGTCAGGGGTACATTGATGTCATCGGTCCCTTTAAGGCCGTCACCGATGAGGATGGGACAGCCCACGGTCAAGGGCGTGAATCCGTTTTCCCAGGCGCATTCCAGGTGCTCCAGGGCGTTTTTTCGGCTTCCAGGGTACATGGTATTGCAGTCTGTTAAAAAAGGTTTGCCCCCGAACTCCTTGACCACGTCGGCCACGGCTCTGGCATAGTTTGGCCGAAGGTAACTGATGTTCCCCATTTCTCCAAAATGAAGCTTGATGGCGGCAAACTTGCCGTCCATATCGAGATCCCCGATCCCCGCCTTTTTGATGAGCTTTTTTAGTTTTGTCGGCAGTCCGTCGCCAAACGCCTTGGTTCGAAAATCGGTAAAATAAACCTTTGCTTTTTCCATGTTTTCTGTTTTCCAGTTTAATTTATTTTTAAAATACATCAGCATAGGAGCTCTGCTGGTGTCAAATTTGAGTTGAATGTGGATTTATGGTCTGCCACAGTATAACCGTTCAGATCATATTCTAAGAAAAAAAAAGGTGCGCCGGAGTGCAGAAAGTTCTGCATTGGGCACACCTTTTTGTCTTTATCTAATACGTATTCGTATTATAAAAATAGGTAACAAGCAGCAAGGCCTGTTATTGACATGGTTATGGTGTATGGCAGAGCAAGCCAAACCATCCGGCCATAGGACAGTCTGATGACTGGTGCCAGCGCTGAAGTCAGCAAGAAAAGGAAAGCAGCCTGACCATTTGGCGTTGCCACGCTTGGAATGTTGGTTCCAGTATTAATTGCGACGGCCAGGTGGTCAAAATGCTTTATAACTTCACGTGCTTTGAGGGCAGCTTCCCCCGGCAGCGAAGCTAATACGTCGGCCCGAACAAGTTCCGGATCGGTAAGTTTGGCCATCAGCTCCTGTCCGGTCATGCCAATATTGGGTATCTGTCCCAGCACCTGGACAAAATGCATCTTTGTTTCCGTAATATATACGGTGGCAACAAAGACGTTGTCGGAAATCGCGGATAATAGACCGTTCGCTATATAGTATGCGCCAAGCTGCAGATGACCATGAAGACTGAGAACAAAATGCATGATGGGGTGGAAAAGGTGTTGTTCGTGAATAACGGCAACAATGGAGAAAAAGACAACCAGTAGGGCAGTAAACGGCAGGGCTTCTGTAAACGCATCGCCAAATTGATGTTCGTCGGTAATCCCGTTAAAAGAGGTCAGGAATATGATAACGGATAATCCGATCAGACCCACAGCGGCAAGATGGAAGGCCAGCGCAAGAATCAGCCAGATACCACCAATGGCCTGCATAATAAGTCTGGCCTTGCCTTTGGTTCCCCGTTTTTCTTCCATTTTAACTGCGGTTTCAAGCAGGTGGGAACGGATGTTGCCGGGCATTTCAACACCATAGCCGAACCAGTGTGTTCTTTCCAGGCCATAACAAGTCCCAAGCCCGATGATAAGGACGGGGATGGAGACCGGTGCAACTTCTAGGAAAAACTCAACAAAGTGCCAGCCCATAATGTGGCCGATAAGCAGGTTCTGGGGTTCGCCAACCAGGGTACAGACACCACCCAGAGCGGTACCCACAGCCCCATGCATCATCAAGTTACGCAAGAAAGCCCGAAACTGAACCAGGTCATCCCGTTTTGCCAATTGGCATGAATTATCATCAGTGAGATCATGTTCGCAGGTACTATCTTTTCCCGAGGCATAACGGTGGTATACATTATAAAAACCAAAGGCAACAGCGATGATTACCGCCGTAACCGTTAACGCATCAAGGAAAGCGGACAGAAAAGCGCCGGCAAAACAAAAAAGCAAAGAAATAATAACTTTAGACTGCACCCGCACAAGTATCCTGGTGAAGGTGAACTGCAAAAATTCCTTCATGAAATAGATGCCTGCAACCATAAACATCAAAAGAAGGATAACCTCAAAATTGGCCAGTGCTTCATGGTAAACGGTTTCCGGCTTGGCCAAGCCCATGATAATGGCTTCAATGGCCAAAAGGCCACCCGAAGGCAACGGATAGCATTTCAGTGCCATGGCCAGGGTGAAAATAAATTCCCCAATGAGCACCCAGCCTGTGATAAAAGGGCCGGAAACAATAAGGAGAATGGGGTTGATAATTAGGAACACTATGATAGCAAGCTTGTACCATATGGGTGCATTCCCTAAAAAATTTTTTACAAAGGCGTTGAGCATAATCTGATCCTCACAATTATTAGGAACAACAGGTTATAAGTTTTAAAAATGTTACAGAATATGCCTTCTAACATCTCACCTGCAAAAATTCAACACATTATTCAGTACTGACACAGGAATTTAGGATAAGGCCGGTGGACGCAGATCAACCGGTTTCTTTTATAGGTAAAAGGAGCCGATTAATCTCATTAAAAGTGTCACGCCCTGTTAATTTCCATTTGTTTTACTTCAGTCAGTGCCTTGGATGGTCTGACCGTCGCTTGCCATTGGATCTCCGTATATGTATCCCAATCTTTTCTACTCCCAAGCGTATTTTTCGAATTTAATGTTGTTTGATTTAGTATAAAAATAAAATGATTAGAATTGTTTTTTCAACTAAAAGCGTCTGTATTCCTCTCTTGTCAAATCACGATAAACGGGATAGATTCTTTTTTTAGTCTTAAAAAATATATCTATAATATTACAGAATATTCACAACGTAATGTCACATATATGAAACTTGAGGTCAGAAAGATGGCGATGAAATTTATGAAAGTACGATCTTCAATCATCCTTAAGTTTCGCTTGTTTGAATTTGGGTTTCAGTAGTTTTGGATGCAATTATCCGATTTTTCACTTTGGCCAATTTTGACCAGGTTATGAAGTATCAAACAAATACTGGTGAGTGTAGCATTCTTCCGGCACATCCAGAATCGATAAAATATCTTTTTGTGTCTCGGTCAGCTTGGAGACAAAATATTGCCGGCTTCCATCATGAAGCAGTATTACGCCACATACGACAAATTCAAACATTGCCAACATGTTTTCTGTTTTAGGGTTACGCACATCCCTTTTATTGGGCATGAAATTATCCAAACCTTTATCCCGTTCGGCAATTTTTATTCTGGCCGTTCTTTCCATAAGGACCAAAATTTGAAGTGCTATTTTGAAAAGGAAAAGATAAGCTTCTATTCTATCAGGCGTTTGCAGATAAATCGGTTCGAGATTGTAACCTGACTTTGACCGTTTATAAAGATGCTCCACCTTGTACTGATTTTTATGAGCCAGCATCGCATCTTCTATTGAAAAATCAGAAGCCGGCTTGTTGGTGACGAGTGGATAATAGCCGATTTGATATTGCGCCTTGGTACAGGCGGACTCATTATAATTGAGTTCTATAGAGAAGTGATCTTGATAGACCGCAATTTTTTCTGCATTTTTGGCTGGTCGACCGGGCCGTGCATTTTTATACGTGACCACTGGATCGTTGTGGACAACAAAATCAAAAAACGCCTGTGTCTTATGTTTTTTTAGTATGGCCTGACAAGCCTGCTCAATGCTGTCCTTCGTCTTTAATTTATATGCATTTATTTTTTGGGCGAGTTCATCAAATGCGACTTGGGTTTTAGTGATTCGTTCCAGAAGAGATTTTTTACGGCGGTAAAACAAGCCCTGATCGAAAAGGATGATCATTCTGAAGGTATAACTTTTGTTCTCGTGCTCAAAAGTCAGAGGCACCTCAAACCCCCGATTCATTTGATCTTTGTAAGGAATCAGGGTCTCGTGATCGTGCTTATCCAGTGCTTTGAAAAGAGCTTCTTGATAGGAGGCGTACATGGGCAGAGGACTTAAAAAATATCCTCCGTGATCATTTATGTGCGCCATATTCCCGTGTGTAGCCACCTTGGAATCGCCGGCAAATAAAAAATTTTTCTTTCCCAGCAGGTCAATCAAATGGTGCCACTGTTCCACATAGGTTTCCACATCGGCGGTGTTGCCACTATATGTTTGTTGGAATAAGGGAAAGCTACTGTCAGAACTGGCTGTCATGGACCATACCAATTGTTTCAGGTCTTTGCGGTATTGTTTGCTGTATCCGTATGAGATCTTGATGCTCTGTTCGGATCTATTTTTATTATTCTCGCCGTAAACTTGCGCACAGGTCGTATCGTTATGACAGATTTCTGTCTGAATCTCAAAGGCTTCAATTATATGTCGGGTAATCAGCAGTTCCAGATTACCAATGCCGAATTTGTGAATAGCGTCTAAGGTATCACCCAGCCTATCGTCAAAATATTCATCCGGACTTATGTCAGGGAAAATAACATCCAGGACATTTGATTCCCTGGCAAACTTGCAAACCTTGTAAAGAGACATAACCTGAAAAAGAATGGCGGTGATCATTGCTATACTTGCCTGCCCATGAGTGAGCATTTTACGTCTTGCATCAAGAGGGACGTTCTGGTCAATAATATCAGCGATGCAACATTTGTGAAAATAATGCTGCAAAATCGGGGCAAAACCAATCGGCTTTGTCTCGACATTATTATTGACGTTATCCGCCATAATATTGATTCCAATAACTCATTGGAATCATATAGTATATTGACAAAGAAAAATCTAGTTTTATTTTGAGCGATTATAGTAATTTATGCCAGATTAGAGGTGATTAATATGCTATTATTCCAATTTTTTAGATATTTTCATTGATTATCTCTTATTTTCTAATTATTGAAATTTTATTTTGAACAAGCGAAATTAGAGATCATCCTTTTCGTTTTTGTATTATTATCTGGCGCCTTTGCCTACGCAGGAGATGGCGGTTCGGACTCCCATAGTGCGCTTGTTAATTTTCCGCCAAATTTTGCCGATTACCATGATGCTGATATTCAAGGGGTCCTATCAATTCTTAAACACCGTATCAGTCATACGCCATTTAATCTGGTGGCTTCTTTAATTTTTTTGGCCGCCATTCTACACACCTTTCTCAGCAGTAAATTTCTTTACTACGCACATAAGTGGAAAGCCGAACACCAAAAAGATATTGAAGCAGGAAAGGCTTCGGAAAATTCCACCAAATTTCGTGCAGAGATTTTTCACTTTTTGGGTGAGGTTGAGGTTGTCTTTGGCCTTTGGGCCGTGGTGCTGACTGCTGCAATTGTTCTCTTCTATGACTGGCATACCTTTGTCAGCTATACAAGCGGTGTAAATTACACTGAGCCGATGTTCGTCGTGGTCATCATGACCCTTGCTTCCTCCCGCCCTATTTTGAATTTTTCAGAAAAAATCATGAGCCGTGTTGCATCCATTTTTAAAGGTACATTGGCTGCTTGGTGGCTGACAATCATGACCCTGGGTCCGATCCTCGGCTCATTTATCACTGAACCGGCAGCAATGACAATTTCGGCCATGCTGCTTGCCCGCAAATTTTATGAACTAAAACCGGGTAAGACGCTTAAATACGCCACCATATCCCTTCTTTTTGTCAATATTTCGGTTGGCGGAACCCTCACCCATTTTGCTGCCCCACCGGTTCTTATGGTGGCAGCTCCCTGGGGCTGGAATCTGCCGTTCATGCTCACCACCTTTGGCTGGAAAGCTGTTATTGGTATTATTCTTTCCAACACATTGGTTTTCCTGGTGTTCAAAAAAGAAATTTTCAAGCTTGAAAAGAAATTCAAGCTGTCCATGCTAAAAAGTGAGATCAAGGAAAAACATATTCACAGCGATGCGCTCAAAAAAGATATGAAGATGGCTGAACAGCGGATCGGAAGCGATTTGCATCAAGAATTTCAGAGAATTAAAGACGCTGCTAAAGATTCTACCATGACAACATGTGACATGGATGAAACCGATTGTACTTTGTTGGAAGAGACCTTCGAGCAGGAGTTTGAGGATCTCAAAATTCAACAGATGAGTGTTTCCGTTCCGGGTCTGCTTCCCAGAGACAAAAAGCCAAGGCTCACTGATCCGAACTGGGACGAACGTTCCGGCGATATCCCCGGATGGATTATAGCCGTCCATGTTGCCTTCATGGTTTGGACTATTGTCAATGCGCACTATCCGGCTATTTTCGTTGCCGGAATGCTTTTTTTTATCGGCTTTAGCCATGTTACCTGGCCATTCCAGAATAATATCAACCTGAAGTCTCCGATGCTGGTCGGATTTTTCCTGGGCGGACTGGTTATCCACGGCGGCCTTCAGGGATGGTGGATTGCTCCGGTGCTTGGCAGTCTAGGAGAATTTCCGCTCATGTTGAGCGCTACGGTACTCACAGCCATCAACGACAATGCCGCGATTACCTACCTGAGCACGTTGGTGCCTGGTTTCACCGACAACCTGAAATATGCGGTGGTGGCTGGTGCTGTCACCGGCGGTGGTCTCACCGTTATTGCGAATGCACCGAATCCGGCTGGACAGGCCATTTTGAAAAATTACTTCAATAACGGTATTTCACCCATACTACTGCTGATCTATGCATTGGTGCCTACGATAATTATGGCCCTTTGTTTCCTTTTCCTATGATTAAAAAAAAATAGATGAGGCTAATAATTTCACCGGGCCTGTCTGAGCCTGACGCTGTTTAAGACCGCAGATTAAATAACTTGGACGAAATAGCTTGCCTTTTGGCCCATCTACTTCGTTGTATCAAAGGCCCAATAGGCTTCTTGCTATTCAACCTTTAATACGCCTTGTAGATGAACTAAAATTCGGCGTTATTTCTGCCCAACTTATTTAATCCGCGGTCCTTAATATCAGGGACAGGCAGCGTATTCTTGTCGGTATCCGTGAGGTGTGGGCCTCAGCGTATAGTGAAAGAAGCTATCTGTGGCGGCAAAAATACCTGAGTAACCCAGCCAATGTCTTCCCTTCCATTTTACTTTTGCCCTCGGTGGATGTTCAGCGCTCAGATGGCGTTGACTCGGGGCTTCAGAAAAAACTACCGCTTTTTTTCAAATCTGGATCAAAGCGACTCACTTGCTGTACTTGACATTACGCCCGGTAAGACGTCACGTCTTGCCCTCTGGTAGGTAGCCAACAAGACGGTTTGCCTTGGGCAGTGTCGGCAAACTTGCCATTGCAGCCAGGCTGTTTACGCAGCTTAAAAATATATTCCCGGATGATCCGGAAAAATGACGCAAGCTTTTGAAAAATAGAATCGTGACAGCAGGGCCATGGGTTGAGACCAATCACCATAGTGTGCCGGTGTATGATCCTGCCACCGGCAGGTTTGATAACCGACCCATTCGTCAGGGAGACAGGTTTTCCCTTTACGAGTGGGCGGATCATATGATTTCGGTCAGCGCTAATGCCGCCGCCTCCATGTGGAAGGAGGCGGTCCTTATGCACAGTTTAGGTGATAACTATCCGCCGTCCCCGGATCAGGAGAAAATTTTTTTTGCATCAACCCCCAAGTCGGTGCTTGGCAAAATGGCTGCAACGGTGGTGATCGAGCCCTTTATTCGCGCAGGGATCACGCCCCAGGAGTTTCACCTGGGCAGTTTTTATTTGACCGATTTGGCTTCAACCATCACCTGTATCTCGACATCAGGCCATCGCTTGTCCACAGGCTGGACCGACTGAGGAGCAACAACTTTGCAGTAAACCATGGTGTTTTCCCGGATATTGTCCAGGTAAACCGGTGTGGTGGTGATGTTTTTATAGGATTTTTCGGCGTCTCCGGACGGAACAAAGACCAAAAGAGATTCAGGCACAACCCTGGCTGCGGTCATTCTCAGTCCGTCTGGGATACTGCCCACCAGCTGGGGTTTCACCGGCAGCAATATCCGGCTAAGTTTCGAAATGTTCACCTCAATACTGGCCGGGTCCACGTCAAGAAGCCTGACCCCTTTGGGCAGCCTGAGATTGTCCTGGCTGATGAATACGGTCTGTTTTCCTGCTGCCATTTTCGCAAGGTCGATTTTGACGCCCATTGTCGACGGAGATAGGTCCGCCAAATCCGATCTGCTCCCGCTTAAATGCAGTCTGGCCTCTTTGGCTTTTTCCCCTGTCATCACCACATTTTCCGCCGTAGCCGTGTACTCCACAGGAACAGAGATCACCTTCTCAATCATCTCCCCCTGTCCTGAAATAATCGTCACCCACAGCACCACCGCCACAGCTACGGAGCTCGCAATTTCCAGCCCAATGGTGCGAAAGGAGCCCTTTGTGGATAAAAACTGTTTGAAAATCCCTTCAGCTCTGTAGTGATTCTGGATGGCCGCCACGATGTCGGTTTGCGTTTTAAGCGGAGTCATTTGGCCGTTTTTAAACATGGCGACCTGATGTCGCTCTTCGGATACCACCGCCACCAAAGCGTCTGATTTTTCACTTAAGCCCATGGCCGCATGATGGCGGGTGCCGTAATCGCTAGATAAGCGTTCGTTCTGGGAGACAGGAAGACGAACCCCTAATGCATCAAGCCGTCCGTTTTTAACAATAAGGGCTCCGTCATGCCCCGGGGAGTGGTGGTCAAATATGCTTAAAATTAGTGGAAGGCTGGGCTGGGCTTCCAGTCGAAATCCTGCACTGACCCACTGGGCAATGTTCTCTCTGCCTGGGAAGACTATAATGGCGCCGGTGCCTGATTCGGCCATGCGTACCAGGCTTTCTGCGATCAGCTTAAAAAAACCTGGATCCTGGGGCTTGTCGATCTTTTTGCGGATGGACGCGGCTCTTTCAAACATCTTGCGCAACTCGGGCTGGAACAAAACAATCAGGCTGATTACCGCCACATGGCTGACGTTGCGGTATACCCACTCCACTCCTTTGAGGTCAAGCAGGCTGGCTACCACAAAAAAAAGGGCTGCCACCAGAATACCGGAAACAATTTTCCAGGTACCCAGGCGTAGAAGTGTGCGGTAAAGGAAAAAAAGTCCTGCGGAAATAACCAGAATATCCAGAACGGTTTGCCAGGATAGCTGTTGATATGTCATGGTGTATGTTTCTTACTCCCAAGGGTTAATTAAAGGTTGTCGTCAACCTTAATTTTTTTGCTCATGACGCCGGCCCCCACAAAGGCCGGCACCATCAAAGAGATCGTAGAACGGCTCTGTAAAATGGTCGTTATCAGTCCCCATCCACCAATTGAAAATTTCAATACAGGCCCTAATATCTTCATTGGTCTGCTGCATTGGATCTCCTCTTTGAAAGTAAAATTTATTCCGTGTACGGGCTTAAGTTAACAGACACATTTGTGCATCATATCAACTTTCATGCTCGTACGAAGAGTATGTGCCGGTCTACCCACACAGCCATAACGAAGAATACTTCATTTTCTTGAACAGAACAGAACAAACTGGACCTTTAAACAGACGGGATATCATGTTATTTTCACTTCCGGCCCTGCCCAGTGCAACAGCGGCATAGGCCTTTTTTTCAGTCAGCTTTAAAATTTGCTGGGCAGGATTGCTTGAAACAGGCAATTGCGTTTTGATCCGGTTCAGATCCAGGTTGTTTCTCGATAAAATAAGCCTATATTGATCCATTAAAGATGAATCTAAGAATACATATTCAGGTGCCAGCAGATTAATGCAGTGACTCGTGCTTTTCGCCAAGACAACTCCCACATGATCCGCCATCTGAATAGAGGCGTCAGAACCGTCCAGATACAATAGAACATCGTTGCCGACCGTTTCTGAAGCATTGCACAGCCATAGCGGGAACCCGGTTTTTTTTAAAAGTTTTGCACTCATGCTTTCTTCAAAAGACTGTTCAAGCATGGAAATTCCCCTTCGGCCTAAAGCAACGGCATCATACCCCCCCTTTTCTGCCTCCTGGATAATATCGTCCACCGTTGAAAATTTTGGAGTCAGGGGGTTATAACTCACATTGCTTTTTAAAAAACCTTTTTCCATCAGGATGGCCCCGGCATGTCTAAGGGCCTCTTCTCCTTTTGTCAGCAGGCTGTCTTTCTGATTTTCCAAGCTGTCCCCATCCATAAAATCCTGGGTTGCGGTGTAAAGAAGGGTGGATTTTATATTGGTTTTATCCTGAAAAAAATCACCAACAAAACGTACTCCATCTAGTGCGCTTTTTTGATCTGAGACGGTAATTAAAAAGTTTCTGTCCATTTTTTTCCTTCCTGGTTCAATTCTTATTTAACATTGCCGACAGGCCGTTTGTCGCTGCGGTCCGAAATAACCATAAACGTCTTTCTTAAATTTTTCCGGAAAAGCGTTTTTTCGCCCGGAAGGTTGTACAGATGTGAAAATATTATTTTATAATGAATTCACCTGGTTTTAAAAATTCTTAAATCCGGTACCCGGCATCAAATGGGTATCTTCACCCCAATGACCGGGGAAAACTTTGACAAAACCAGGATTCCCCGATATCAAACAGTCGCCCGTCTTTTAAAAAGATGGTACGGCATTATAATATACAGCTTTTGCTGAAATAAAAGGATTTTCCAGTCCATGTTAGAACAAAATATCCTCATCACAGGCCTTTTCGTAATCCCGTACCTTGATTTTTTAGAAAATAGAGCTGTCGCAGTGCTTCGACACAGATTCCCGGGTCCGGGTGTTCCAGCAGACGGATAAAATTTTCACTGAGCTTTTCGTTGTGGAAACCCGAGATGCGCTGCATCATATTTAAACTTTCCCGGGTATCCCCCCGGAAGAGCATTGCCGATATACTTTGAATGATCTGCTCGTTTTCGGGAATCGGTCCTATGACACGTTAACAAATTTATGCTCTATATCCTGGTCATAAAATTCATAGTTTTATTTTGTGACAGGGTGTATTCAATTGCTTTTTGAAAATTTTTTCATGATTGTATGGAAAGGTCTCCAAAAAATAGGATTCTACAGTCGGAAGTGGCAGATAAAAGATTATGTTCGAGCGACTTCGGATTTTTTCCCTTTGTGCATCCCTTATCATTTTTTTTATGTCCCGAATTTGTGTTGACAAATAGCACGAAAGACCCCGCTTTGGAACAGCTATTTTCGCCCCTTTACCGTTAAGGAAGATCCCTATGATCCGGTCTCTTGTCGGCTATATTTCAACCTGATTTAGTGTCTGAACGAAAACTTGCAATGATTATTCCGCCAAGTAAGGCAGTAATGGGTGCCACCATGACCAAGCCGATACTGCCGATCAAGGTTCGCATGATTTCAGCGGACACGATTTTCAGGTTGATCATGCGCATGAAGCTTGGGTCTTTAACCCTGAAAATCATCAATAGCGTCAAGTATCCCCCTGAATAGGCTAAAAGCAGTGTAGTTGTCATGGTTCCGATCACCTGGCGCCCCACTGTAAATCCGGATTTTATCAATTCCTTTGCACTGATATTGGTTTTTTTTATTCTTATTTCATCCATGGACGCGGCAATATCCATGGCAATGTCCATGGCTGCTCCCGAAGCCCCAAGTATGATGGCGGAATAAAAAATCTGGCGGATGTCAAGATTGTAGTACCCGGAAAAGATAAGCGCATTCACATAGGGTTGGGTCATTCCTAAAAGCCCTGCCTCTTTTCCGAATACAAGTGTGGCGCATAAAGTTACGGCAAGGCCTGCAATGGTGCCTAAAAATGCGGTTAGGCCTTTTCGGTTTAATCCGGCTATCATAAAAATGATGATTGCTGACAGCAGGATAAGGGTAAAGGTGGTCATGATCAAAGGCGGATAACCGGCAAGAATCTGTTTGACCAGAATTTCCCAGATAATGAAAATGGACAGAACAAAAGAGATAAGGGCCTTGACCCCGACAGCACCGGCATAGAGCAGCAAGGCAATAGTAAAAACGATAAACATGGACAAAAGACTGTTTTGACGGTAAAGGTCAATTGCTTTGACATGCTCGATTTTACCGTCTTTATCCATGATGACTGCTGCAATGATGGTATCATTGACATGATATAGATTTTCAAGATCAATCTGGCCGTTAAGACTGTTGGTTGCCTGGGTTTTCACCCCCTTGAACCGTGTGTTTAAAATTTGAATACCAAGGGTTTGAAAACCTATGTGAGACAGACCGAATGTATGGACTTCGGAATCATCAACAGCCATTACCCTGGCTTTGACTTCCATGGTGGATGGATCCATGGCAGGTTCCCGGGCCCAAAAGTAAAGAGAAATGGCTGCCATGAGTGTGGCCAAAGCCAAAATCGAGAAGATAAAAGATTTATTCATAGCAGATGCAAGGTGGTTTCATTGTAAAAAATATTCGTTTAATCTTAAGCCTAAGTTTATAGATTGAACCCTAGGGTCTGGGCCATTGCTTTTGCAATTTGTGTATTGTCCTTGTACCCACCAAACCGGCCAGCATACGAACCTGTGGCAGACATGGGGATCATGGTGGCGGTGTGGATGGTGGTGGTCCAGTTGATATTGGCCCGGGTGGACAGAATGTGCGCAGCTGTCAATGCCGCCGGGTTAAGTTTATAATACCCAAGTGTTTCTCCGGCATCGGCTGACGCCATGGCTTTATTCAGACTTGCCGCTTCGGTATCATTCAAGTTGCCCAGCCCGTAATTTTCTGCAAGGTATTTAAGGTACGCCGCCTTATCACCTTTGTACTGGCCGGCTCCATTATTAAGGGTGTCTTCCACGGAAACATGGACATTGTTAAGGGCAGCCATGTTCAGCTTGTAACCCATGCCGTCCATACCAAGTCCCATGCCACCGGTTTCATGATCACCAACCACAACGATCAAGGTTTCGTTTTTATGGCTTTTGTAGAATTCACAGGCTGTTTTAACGGCATCATCAAAGGCAAGTATATCCCAGATTACCCCTGTGGGATCATTGGCATGGGCCGCATGGTCTATCCTGCCGCCTTCCACCATTAAAAAAAAGCCTTTGTCGCCTTTGGCCAGTACATCAATAGCCGCTTTTGTCATGGCCTCAATCGAAGGTACCTCTTTGTACTGGTTCCTCCGCTCAACCTCATAGGGCATATGGGTATAAGTGAAGGCCGCAAATACTTTGTCTTTTTGCGTAAAATCAGTACGGCTGAACGCTTGGGCCCCCTTCATGCCAATGTAGGTTGTGTAGCCGTCCTCTTTAAACCCTTTTATAAGGTCTTTTTCATCCTTGCGTTTGGACTTGATGGTGCTGCCGATGGCATCACCATTGTCAATTTTCATGGATTCCGGAATAAAATGGCGGATACCGCCGCCTGCAAAGAAATCAACACCCGAATTCAGAAGATCATCGGCAATCTCATTCTCATTATTTCTGGAAATATTGTGGGCTGCAAAGGCCGCCGGTGTGGCATGGGTCAGGCGGGTGGTGGTGACTATGCCGGTTTTCATGCCATGATTCCTTGCTTCTTCGGTCAGGGTTTTGACATTGGTGCCGTTAACATCCTTTCCAATGACCCCTTTATTGGTTTTAACGCCGGAAGCCAAAGCGGTTGCAGCGGCAGCTGAATCTGTGATCAGCGAGTCTGCACAATACGTCGTATTGATGCCTGCAACTTCAAGAGTGTTCATGACCAATCGGCTGTCCGGGTTCTTGAGCTGATCCTGAAGGAAAAATTCACTGAACTAGCGCTGGGCAGCGCCTAATCCATCGCCGATGAAATAAAATACGTACTTGGGTTGTTCGGCCAGAACCGGTGCCGCCATGAAGAGCAGAACCAGGCTGACAGCCAGAATAGATTTGATTTGTTTGAAAAACTGCATGGATCTTTCTCCTTGATACTTATTAAACTTTTTGGGAAAACTGACGCAGATAAACTATTTCATTGGGGTTAAGAGCGTTTGTGAAATTTATTAAAAAATTGTTAGATCAAAGGTATGTCCCTAATATAAAAAAAGGCCGCAATTCCGTCTTTACGGGTGTTGCGGCCTTTAAGTGTTTTGATCTAATAAGACGGTATTATTGATGCACCTTATTTATTCTTCCACCGGCATCAACGTGGCCGGATCCAGCAAAAAAGTTTGCTCCGTTCTATTTCCGTCCTTAAGTACAATCGCTTGGATTTTATTTTCCTCGGGAACAAGGAATACGGCCCTGTTAAACAGAATGTCGTAATTTTCCAGCTGAACCGGATATCCGTTTTGGTTAAGTGGTTCTTCCCTGTGAATTTTCATGGAAAACCAGGTGCAGAGGCCGAAATCCTCTTGAAGCTGTTTTAAATCAGAAAGCATACCTGAAAGGTCGGTATCAAAATCAAGTCCGTCAATGATCATCAGGGTGGGCAGGGTAAGATCCGCCTTTTTAAAGCTGTTCAGATAATCTCTGATTTTGTCCACATTAAATGTGGACTCGTTGTATGCAATACCTGTTTTGTGATGTTGTATCTCATCCCACAGACGTTCGGCAATCTGGGCGTCAACATAACCGATACTGTCGATAAGACTGGCGTAGCCTTCATTATATCTTATGGTTATTTTCTCTATAGTGTCACATAAGCTGATGTGAAGTACTTTTTCGTCACAAAGCAGACGTGTCAGGGCAATTTGAACCAGAAATCCGGTTTTGCCGACACCGGCCCGGGAAAGTACGGCACCGAATTGACCATTCGTAATATTTTCGGAACCAATAGTTTTTTCTGCCGGACTTCTTAAAATGAGGTCATTTTTAAGCATGTTTCCTCTCTTCTTATATCAAAAAGGTCTTATTTGTTTTTGGCTGCTCTTTCTTCGGCTTTTTTCTTGGAAATTTCTTCTGCCACGGACAGGGGGGCCTGTTTATACGAAGAAAATTCCATTGTGAATTGGGCCTTGCCCTGGGTGGCAGATCTTAAAATTGTTGAAAAGCCGAACATGTCGGACAGTGGAACCTGGGATTCGATGACTGACATCACCCCTTCCTCCTGGGAACCCTGGATGATGCCGCGCCGCTGGTTAATCAACCCCATGCAGGCACCCTGGAACTCATTGGGGGTTTCAATCACCACCTTCATAATCGGTTCCATGATAACAGGCTTTGCTTTGTTGTAAGCCTCAAGAAAACCGCCGCGGGCTGCTGACTGAAATGCCATCTCAGATGAGTCAACGGCATGGTAGGCACCGTCTTCTAAGGTGATCTTGATGCCGGTTACCGGGAACTCAAGGGACGGGCCCTTTACAAGGCAGCCCACAAAGCCTTTTTCACAGGCCGGAATATACTGGGTGGGGATGCGACCGCCGGTGACCTTGTTCACAAATTCAAATTCTTCTTCACTGGGTTCCATAAACCCTGACACGCGTCCGAACTGACCTGCGCCACCGGTCTGTTTTTTATGGGTGTAGTTGAAAGGTGCTTTCCGGGTAATGGTTTCCCTGTAAGCCACCCTGGGCTGGCCTGTGACAACCTCGGCATTGTATTCGCGCTTCATGCGCTCCACATATACTTCTAAATGAAGTTCCCCCATGCCCTGAATAATGGTGTCTCCGGTTTCATGATCCACGTAGGTCTTGAATGTGGGATCTTCCTTGGTAAACCGGTTCAGGGCTTTGGACATGTTGATTTGGGCTTTGTTGTCTTTGGGCGTAATGGATAAAGAGATAACCGGGTCCATGACGTGCATGGCCAGCATGGAGTAGTTGACATCCGGTGAAACAAAGGTATCACCCGATGCACAGTCAATGCCGAACATGGCCCCAATATGACCGGCCGGGACAGCGTCCACATCTTCTGTCTGGTTAGAATGCATGCGGATGAGGCGCCCAATTTTAACCTTTTTATGGTCCCTGGCATTGATCAGGGTGTCTCCTTTTTTAACACAGCCCTGGTAGACACGGATGTAGGTCAGCTGACCATACTGGCCATCTTCCAGTTTAAAGGCCAGCGCTACGGCAGGCTTATCAAAATCGCTTTCAAGAACAACGGTTTCTTCGTTATTATCCAGATCAATGGCCTCATTTCTAATATCCAGAGGGCAGGGCAGGTAATCAATAACAGCATTCAGCAGGGGCTGGACCCCTTTGTTTTTGTAGGCTGAACCCAGAAAAACCGGGGTCATCTCCCGGGCAATGGTACCGGTCCTGACTGCGGACATGATCATCTCTTCGGTAATTTCAGTTTCCCCAAGAACAGCGTCCGTCAGTTCTTCGGAGAACAGAGACACAGCATCAAGCATCTCTTCTCTGGCGGCATCAGCATCATCTTGCAGCTCTGCAGGAATTTGGGCTTCCACCATTTTTTCCCCGTTGTCACCTTCAAAATAATAGGCTTTCATTTTCACAAGGTCGATAATGCCCTCATGTTTATCTTCAAGGCCTATGGGAAGTTGCAGCATCACGGAGTTATGGCCGAGTTTGTCTTTAAGCTGCTTGCAGACTTTAAGCGGGTTGGCACCTGAACGGTCGCATTTATTGACAAACGCAATGCAGGGGACTTGGTAACGCTTCATCTGCTGGTCAACGGTAATGGACTGGGACTGCACTCCGGATACCGAGCAAAGGATGAGAACGACACCGTCCAGAACCCGCAAGGACCGTTCCACCTCCACGGTGAAATCCACATGGCCGGGCGTATCAATGATGTTAACGGCATGCTTGTTCCATTCGCAATGGGTGGCCGCAGAAGCAATGGTAATGCCCCTTTCCTTCTCCAGTTCCATGGAATCCATGACCGCGCCCGTGCCGTCTTTTCCCCGGACTTCGTTGATTTTATGGATTCGGTTGGTATAAAAAAGAATCCGTTCAGTAAGCGTAGTTTTACCGGAATCAATATGGGCACTGATTCCAATATTTCTTACCCGTTTAAGATCTCTGATCATTTTGTTTTGTCCTTAAAAATAAAAAAATCCTTTGAAACAAATAATAAGCGCGACCATTGCCCCGGGCGCAGCCGTTATGTTTCATTACTATAGTTTTATTATGATCTTGTTAAATTATCCTAAGAATGTAAATTATCAAATAAAATAGAAAGAGATCTAATACATTATTTTTTAAATAAAATCAAATATAATTGCACTTTTTATTGTTGAATTTCAGGAAGACAGGTTATAGTGTTTACCGAAAATTTTTCGTTATATGGAAAGGGTGGGGTCAATCAGGGTGCATTTAAAAAAAAATAAAAAACAGTGGGTTGCATATACAACAAATGAATGAATTTTGCCATTGCCTTGAAAAGGGTGCTGATGCCCTTGGGTTGAGTTTGTCACCGGACCAGACGGTTTTGCTGGCAGCCCATGCCAGGCAGTTGCAGCTTTGGAATGCCAAAATGAATTTGACCGCCATAACCGATATACAGCTTGTGGCTTATAAACATTTTGTGGATGCGTTGGCTGCGGCCAGGTTTCTGGATCGGTCTGCACGGATCATGGATATTGGTTCTGGTGCGGGATTTCCTGCCGTTCCCATGAAAGTAATCCGCCCGGATTTTGATATCACCATGGTGGATGCGGTGAGAAAAAAGGTCAGCTTTCTAAATCATGTGGTACGCACCTTGAAACTTGCCAACATCCGTGCTTTGCATGCAAGGGTTGAAGACCTTGTCAAAGATCCCGGGCATTTTCAAATGTATGATGCCGTGACCGCCAGAGGCTTTGCCGATCTTGGAAAACTTGCAGCACTTGCCGGTCCCATGCTGGTATCCGGCGGCAGGATTTATGCCTTGAAAGGGGCGCATGCCTTGGAAGAGATTACGCCTGAACTTGCGACGCAGTTTCATATTACACATAAATCTTATACCCTGCCCTTTGTGGATGCCCAACGGTTTGTGGTTATTCTTGAGGCCCTTTAGATCCATGCGTGAGCACTGTAAATTCCGCTAAATTCTTGACTTTTGCCTTTGCTGCCATTACAAAGAAAAGTTCGATAATAACAGTCACTGGCTGATTTGGTCTATCAACAATAGACTCACCCACAAGGAACATGACAGTACTTCAGTAAGTTATTTTGACTTTGATATAAAAGACTTAAAACCGAATTCGAAAGGCAAAAGGAATTTAGGAATAATGGATTATAAAAAAACACTGAACCTGCCTTCTACCAAATTTGCAATGAAGGCCAACCTGCCCCAGCGCGAACCTGAGATGATCAAAGCCTGGGAGCAGAAAAAAATTTATAAAAAACTGCGGGAACAATCCAAGGACAAGCCCCTTTTTATTCTCCATGACGGTCCTCCCTATGCCAACGGCCATCTTCACATGGGCCATGCCATCAACAAGATATTAAAGGATATTATCATCCGATCCCGGCAGATGTGCGGTTTTAACGCACCGTATGTTCCGGGCTGGGACTGCCACGGTCTGCCCATTGAGCACAATGTGGACAAAAAGCTGGGCAAAAAGAAAAAGGACATGACACCGGTGCAGGTGCGCCGGGAATGCCGGGCCTATGCAGCATCCTTTGTGGATATCCAGAGAGAAGAGTTTAAACGCTTCGGGGTTGCAGGGGAGTGGGATGAGCCTTACTTAACTATGAACTATCCCTATGAAGCACGCATTGCCAAAGAGTGCGGAGAATTCGGCCTGTCAGGGGATATGTTTCTGGGCAAAAAACCCATCTACTGGTGCTGCAATTGTCAGACCGCTCTGGCTGAAGCTGAAATTGAGTACCACGATCATACCTCCCCATCCATCTATGTCAAATTTCCTGTAAAGGACAATATTCAAGATCTTTTTGATGCAGACGGGGAAACAGTCTCGGTTGTTATCTGGACGACTACGCCATGGACTTTGCCTGCCAACCTGGGTGTCTGCCTGCATCCTGATTTTATTTATGCGGCGGTTAAAACACAAAATCAGGGCATTTTGATCATGGCCAAGGAACTTGTGGAAAATGTAATGGGTGAATTTGGGATAGCAGATTATTCCATTATTGCCGAACTGTCTGCAAAGGACCTTGAAAACCGTAATTGCCGTCATCCTTTTTATGACAGAAATTCTTTGATTATCCTGGGGGATCACGTCACACTTGAGGCCGGAACCGGCTGTGTTCATACCGCTCCGGGCCACGGTGCCGATGACCATGTTGCAGGTAATCGCTATGGCCTGGACTGTTATTCGCCTGTGGAGGATAACGGCACATTTTCCAAAGGGGTTGAGCTGTTTGAGGGCCAGTTTATTTTTAAGGCCAATGCTGAAATTAATAAAACCCTGGAAGAAAAAGGGGCGTTGCTGAAGCAGGAAAATATGTCCCATTCCTATCCCCACTGCTGGCGCTGTAAAAAGCCGGTTATTTATCGGGCCACACCCCAGTGGTTTATCTCCATGGACAACCTGGGGCTGCGGCAAAAAGCCCTTGATGAAATCAACAATGTTCATTGGATTCCGTCCTGGGGCAGGGAGCGTATTTATTCCATGATTGAACACCGGCCGGATTGGTGTCTGTCCCGCCAGCGCTCCTGGGGGGTTCCCATTCCTGTATTTCACTGCACCAAGTGCAAAAAGGTATATGTAACCCGGGAGTCCGTGGATCGTATCCATAAACTTTTCACTGAATTTTCTTCGGACATCTGGTTTGAAAAGGATGCCCAATTTCTAATGCCTGATGGTGCGGTATGCGATGACTGCGGCTCAACAACGTTTACCAAAGACCAGAATATCCTTGATGTGTGGTTTGATTCAGGTGTCAGCCATGCCGCCGTGTTAGAGGAAAGAGAAGGGTTGCAACGCCCTGCGGACATGTACCTTGAAGGCTCTGATCAGCATCGCGGCTGGTTTCATTCTTCACTTCTGACCGCTGTGGGCAGAACCGGCCATGCGCCGTATAAGGCCGTGTTGACCCACGGATTTGTGGTGGATGAAAAGGGTCATAAAATGTCCAAATCCGTGGGCAATGTTGTGGCCCCGGACAAGGTGATCAAACAGTACGGCGCCGACGTGCTAAGACTTTGGGCGGCTTCAGCTGATTACCGCGGGGATGTCAGCATTTCCGATAATATCATTAAGCAGCTCTCGGATGCCTACAGACGGATCAGAAACACCTGTCGGTTTCTTTTGGGCAACTTCACCGGGTTTGACCCCTCCCAGCTCCGGCCCATTGAAAATATGGCAGAGCTGGACCGATTCATTCTTCATCGCCTGCATTATGTGGTAAAACGGTGCCGGGCCGCTTATGATGCCTATGAATTTCATGTGATCTATCACACCCTTCATAATTTTTGCGTGGTGGATCTCTCCTCCTTTTATCTGGATATTATCAAGGACCGTGTTTACACAAGCCCTGAAAATTCAGATACCCGTAAAGATGCCCAGACGGTTATGTTCATGATACTGGATGCCCTGGTAAAAATCATGGCGCCAATCCTGCCCTTTACGGCCGAAGAAATTTATACCCACATGCCCCTGGGTGACACTAAAAAAGAAAGTGTCCACATGGAGGATATGGTCAGCCTTGGGGATACCCTTGAGGACAAGGACCTTGCAGCCAAGTGGGAAAATATCCGGGCATTGCGGGCAGAAGTGACCAAGGCCCTGGAAGAGGCACGAGCTGCCAAACTCATCGGTCATCCCCTGGATGCAGCTATTGAAATTAAACTGCCCCAAGGTGACCTTGAAGCCCAGGTGGCATCCCTGGGTGGTGATCTCAACGACATTTTTATCGTGTCCCAAGCCCGGGTGGTGGATACCCTTGACGGGGATATCTACCAGGGCAAGGAGATTGAGGGCCTGGCTATAAAGGTGGCAAAGGCATCTGGTGAAAAATGTGAACGGTGCTGGCGGTTTGATGAACACCTGGGAACTGATCCGGATCATCCCTGTACCTGTCCCCGTTGCACCCAGGCCCTTAAAACCATTCTGGACTGATGGCTGGTTTTTTAACACCCATGCGGCGGCTTGCCCTGGTGAGTCTCTGTGTTCTTTTGCTGGACCAGATCACCAAATGGCTTATTGTAAGACATTTGCCGCTGTACACCCATATTACGGTGATTGATCATTTTTTTAACATCACCCATATACTTAATCCCGGGGGGGCATTCGGTTTTTTTGCCGAACAGTCCCCCGGGATCAGAAAATTTATTTTTTTATTTTTATCCTCCGGGGTTGCCCTGTTCGTACTCTGGCTTTACCGAAAAACAGCCGAATCCCATATTTTTTTATCCTATGGCCTGGCCCTGATCTTCGGTGGTGCTATAGGAAATCTGATTGACCGTTTCCGGTTTGGAAAAGTGGTTGATTTCCTGGATTTTTATGCCGGTGCACTTCACTGGCCGGCATTTAATGTTGCAGATTCAGCAATCACCATTGGGATGGGCATATTAATTTACCACGTAGTATTCAACAAACTGCCTGAAATATAAGGGGTACCCATGCATCCGATTCTTCTTCAGGCCGGCAGTCTGAAGCTTTATACCTATGGTCTTTTCGTGGCCCTGGGTTTTATCACCGCCATTTGGTTTACAAAACGGAATGCAAAATTTTATGGTGTTCCGAATCAGATGGTATCCGATCTTTTTTTTACCGTTCTGATCAGCGCCCTTGCCGGCGCCCGTATCCTTTATGTACTGATTAATTTTGACGCTTACAGGGAAAACCTTCTTGATATTTTCAAAATTTGGAACGGTGGTTTGGTTTTTTTCGGTGGGTTTATCGGCGGCGCCCTTGGGGCCATCATCTTCTTACGTATCAAAAAAATGGATATCTGGAAAACCGCAGATGTTCTGTCGCCCGGCCTTGCTTTAGGGCACTCCGTGGGTCGTTTCGGTTGTCTTTTTGCCGGATGCTGTTACGGCAAATCCTGCACGTTGCCCATTGCCCTGACCTTTACAAATCCGGACAGCTTAGCTCCCCTGAATATCCCGTTACACCCCACCCAGCTGTATATGATCGCCTCAAACTTTGTTCTTTTTTTGATTCTTCTGGCCATACAGCGACGCAAACGTTTTAATGGCATGGTCTTTTTAAGCTACATCATGCTCTATTCCCTGTTCAGGTCAATTATTGAATTTTACAGGGGAGATTTCAGGGGTAACTTCTTTTTTGACTTTTTGTCACTGTCCCAGGGCATTGGGTTGCTGGTCTCCTGCATTGCTCTGATATTTATGATCATCAAACTGAGATCCCGGCATGGCAGCCGCTAAAAACCTGATCACATACCAGGCCCTTGCAGGCTCCCTTGATGCGCTGTCCAAGGACAATACGCTTAAAATCGTACTGATCTGCGGGGAGTCCTTTTTGGTGCGCAAGGCTTTGGATACCCTTGTCCCAGTATTGCTTAAAGGGGAGTCAAAGCAGTTTGGCCTTGATGTCCTGGACGGGAAAACCACACCCGTGGGTGAGATTGCCGAACAGGCAGGTACGTTTTCTTTTCTTGGAACCAGAGAAGTCATTGCGGTAAAAGATGCACCGCTTTTTTTAATAAAAGCATCCCCAGGTGAGATCAGCTACGGTGAAAAGGATCTGCAGGTTTTAGTCCGCCTTTTTGAAGGCGGCATCCCTGACAATCATGTGCTTGTGTTTACCACGGGTACGCCTGACCGCAGAAAAAAAATATACAAGCTTATCCTTGAACACGGGCTGGTGGTGGACTGCAGTGTTGCCACGGGCGCCAGAAAAGCCGATATCGAAGAACAGCAGGCTGTGCTGCGGGATATCAGCCGGCAGATGCTGTTAAAATCAGGAAAGCAAATGCCCCCGGATGCTTTTGCAGCCCTTGTGGACCAGACAGGATTTAATCCGGAGTTATTTTCAAATGCAATTGAAAAGCTTCTGACATATACCGGGGGCAGAAATCAAATATCTGTGGCCGATATCAGGGCTGTGGTGCACAAAGATAAAAAGGACCCCATATTTTCCCTGACCAATGCGGTGATGGAACGGGATGTGTCTAAAGCCCTCACTCTTTTATCGGGCTTGTTGTCCGGCGGATTTCATCCTTTACAAATTTTGAAAACCCTTGAAAATCAAGTCAGAAAACTTTTAGCTATCAAGTGCTTTACAACGGGTTTGAATACGGGCAAGGCAGGGGGGCCTGCCTTGAGAGGCATGCAGTTTAATGCATTCAAGCAGATGATTTTGCCTGCAATTATTGACTGGGATGCGAATACCTTGAAAGCCGATCAAGAAAACATCAGCCTTTTCAGGGTCGATGACGATAAAAATAAAAAAAAGTCTGCCAAACCGCCGGCCAATGATCTTTTGCTGGCCCCAAATCCTAAAAATGCATATCCTATATTTCAAAATTTTTTAAAATCTGAAAATTTTGCCCTGGAAGAACTGACCCACGCGCTGTTGGCTCTTTCCGAACTTGATTATCGTATTAAATCGTCCGGCGCTGACGCTGTTACAGGACTTGAAAATTTTGTTATGACCCTGTGCCGCAGGCCCTATTGATTTCCTAAAATTTTTAAGAAAAGGTTTGGACTGACAGGGAAAGTCTATGTTTTTTTTCTATTGAAAAACAAGACCGGTCCCATAAGTAGTCCTCACCTCAAACGTTCTATAAAAAGGCTCGTTGTGCTTTATGCTTTAAGTCTGTAATCAAGGATATTGGGAGATCTTTTAAGTAAATCAAGAAGAACCCTTGTGGAACCAGTTGGCTGTCTTTTCCCCTGCTCCCACTGCCGTATTGAAGACGGGCTTACATTTAACAATTTGGCAAAAACTGTCTGACTTACGTTCAAGGTTTCCCTGATTTCTTTTATTTGGTGCGTAGATAGCTGTACTTCAGGAATGGTAACACCCAGTGAGTTTAACTCTTTTTCAGTAAAAGAGGTTTTAAATCCTGAATTCATTATATCCTGGACAGTTTCACCGATTGCTTTTTTAATTGAATCCCTCATGTTATTCCTCCAAGTCAAACAAAACGTTTTCGGCTATTAATTTTTCAATTTGACTGGCATCCATTATCATTAAATCTGAGCTCAGCTTTTTGAAATAATGTAACTCTGCCTTGTCTATATTGGCTCTTTCATTTTTGCCAAATCCATACAGAAATATAGTTTTTTCCTCTTTTTTATATGCAATTATTGTCCTGAATCCGGAACTTTTCCCTTTCCCCTCTCGGTTTACACGCACTTTAAACAGGTTGCTACCCAAACTTGCCGCAGAGAGCCCTTTTTCTAAATTTCCAATGGCTTCAATGAGATGATGATTCTCCAAACTCATTTTCTTTGCCCATTTCTTAAACCATTTTGTGCATAATTTTTTCATAAACAACTATAACTCTTTGTGATACACTTTTCAAGTATTTGTACACAACATCTTGGTGTGAAATTATGGTGAAGACAAATTGATAGAGCCGGATATATGAAACAGCAACAGCACTCAATTACAGGGAAAGTCTGCGGTAGTCGTTCACCCCAAAAATGGACCCTGTTTTGAGGTAGTCTGCTCTATCTATGTTATGTTTAGCCGAGAAGAGAGAGGGGCTTGAATTGTTGAAGCCCAGTGCCGAAAAATTGAAACCCGTTAAAAACTGGTGTTGGTTAAAGTTGTTTTTGACTTTTCAGACACAGTGCGGTATAAAGTTTTTGAATTTAATCGACACGGAGAAACGAAAATGCCAGCACAACAACCCCAAGGGAAAATGACAGTGGCAGAGTATCTTGAGATGGAAAGGGCTTCTCTGGATATTAAGCATGAATTTTACGATGGTGAGGTCTTCGCTATGGTTGGGGCCAGCAGGCACCACAATCGGATTAATGTGAATATTGCCGGAGAATTAAGAACTCGACTCAAAAGTAAGCCCTGTGATTTGTTTTCAAATGATATGCGTGTGAAGACAGGGGTGGAGAAATATTCCTATCCCGATATTGTTCTGTATTGCGGGGATGCTGAATTTGAGGATAACAAATTCGATACCCTGACAAACCCGGTTGTCATCATCGAAATTCTTTCTGATTCAACTGAAGCCTATGATCGTGGTGATAAATTTGAACTTTATCGGAGACTCCCCACGGTGAAAGAATACATCCTTGTTTCCCAGAAGAAATATTGGATCGGGCAGTATGTTCGTCAGCAGAGTGGTCAGTGGACGTATGATTCATATGAAGGGGTAGAACAGGTTTTAAAGATCGAATCCGTGGGTTGTGAACTGCCATTGTCCGAAATCTATCTAAACATGGAGGAAGGATGGCAGAAGTAGGATATATACGGGTTTCATCTATAGATCAGAATACAGACCGGCAGCTTGGCGGCATCCCCCTGGACAAAACTTTTGTGGACAAAGCATCTGGCAAGGAGACTAACCGGCCGGCTTTTAAAACCTGCCTGGAATACTTGAGGGGAGGTGACAGACTGCACGTCCATTCTATGGACCGGTTGGCTCGGAACCTTGCGGACTTACAAAATACAGTTGAGGGCCTAACCGGCCAGGGGATCAAGGTCAAATTCCACAAGGAGGGCCTGGAGTTCACCGGGGAGGATTCCCCCATGAGCAAGTTGCTCATGCAAATGATGGAAGCCGTGGCAGAGTTTGAGCGTTCCCTGATCCGGGAACGGCAGGCCGAAGGAATCAAGAAAGCTCTGGCAAAGGGCGTGAAATTTGGCCGTAGACCCAAGCTGGATGCTACCCAGGAAAGAAAAGTGGTTGCCCTGGTCGAATCCGGCCAAGAGAAAACCGCTGTTGCCAAAAAGTTCGGCATATCCAGAGATACCGTATACCGGATCATGCGGGACCGCAAGGCTGGGAAAATCCTGGGTCCGTTTGAGGTGCAAAGCGAACTTGTTGAGGTTTGAAAATGAGCCTCGCAAAATTTAAGATCCGGAGGATCACCGACACCCATATTGTTTTGATCAATCAGGTGTGAATTTCAGAAATTAACAGATATCATGTCTGATGGCTGATTATTCGATAAATATAAAAAGACTGTATCTCTTTTCGTTTCTGAAGATGAGTCTTTTCCCCATGGCAATTATCACACTGTTCTGGAAAGATCAGATTGGTTTGAGCATTGCCCAGATTTTACTGGTACAGTCCATATATTCCGTGGCGATGGTTGTCATGGAGTACCCCTCCGGCTACCTCAGTGATCGGATTGGTTACAGGACGGCTCTTAGCCTGGCCTCGGTTCTTGGGATTTGCGGCTGGGGTCTTTATACCATCGCTGACTCTTTTCTCTCTGTTCTCGCTGCTGAAATTCTTTTACTCGATGATCCAGTTTTTAAAAATTGACATGAGACCTCGCTGGCAGTTATTATCCCCATGCTAACAGAATGCTTTGTATTTTAATGATGGGGCGGATTGATAATTCCCCCAAGAATTTAGATTCATGTGCTTTTGAGAATCGTTTGCCTTTACAAAATGCTCTTTTAAAAATACCGAGATCTGCTTGAAATGGGATTCTGGGTCATCACTATGAATGATTTGTTCGACAAAGGATAAGATGCAGTCAACTTTGACGGTGTCACATAGGCTGCCAACAGTTCTTGCGTGCAGTTTGTTATTTATCGAGGCCACCTGGTCAGGATGAAGCAGGAGACAATGATCAACCAACAGACTCAGGGTCAAACTTCTGTAAGACCCGTCTTCATCAGGTTGTTTGGTCAAATTTCCCCAGCCTTCATTCGTCTTATGGTCTTGAATAAAAACCTCTACTAACCATCTGAGTGTAAATGCGTCTATGATATCAGGATATCGCCAGGTCAGATCCGAAGCGGCAAGATACCGATAGTCCTTTTCTCCAATGTATTTTATTGCAATGACAAATCTTTTTTTCTTATGAGCACACACATGTATTCTGGCACTTTTAATGAGTACAACAACCTCTTTACCTCCACGTACATGTATGGTCTTTTGAATTGGTTGAATATTTTTAAAATATGTTTCAACTGATTTTTTATCGCTCTTGAGTAAAATATTTTGATTGTACCTTATTTGGCTGATAACTTGGGCGTTTCCTGCAATTTTAGACGCTTCATCCATGAACTCAGCATTCCCATATAAGGCATCTGCAACAATCGCTTCTATTTTTATTTCCGGGTGTTTCTCTACAAATATTTTTAAAAGAGCCTTGGCAATCATTGGAATGGTAGGATATTCTTCTGAGCGCACCGGTTTTTTTGGGCGTTCTGATTTTGGTACGCCAGCCTTTTTTAATCTTTTATCCTCCTTGGTCCATTCGCTGATTTTTGGATCAGGAATATGAAAGGCGTAGCCAATTGGAAAGCTGAGTTTTGGTGTTATCAACACCAAAAATACTAAGCCTTGCCCCATGCAAAAACCACCCGTTGATTTGTCTTTTATTTTGTGGACTCCAAAAATTTTTGTTGTGCATTTACTACGCTTTTTATCGGAATCATCAATACTGACAACACCTTTGGTAATGCCATATACTTTGAAAATAATTTTAAGGCTGAGATGAAACAGATGCTCCCAAGCAATTTTAGAATGGCGAAACATCCAGGAAAGAGCTGTAGTTTTATACAATCCCACACTGATACGTGAAAAAGCAGCCCAATTGATGCTGCTGGTCAAGATGATTCCAGTGATGCAGAAACCCAGCCAGAATTTTTGTGATTTGCTTAAGGTCATTCCTGGGGATGACTGTGTTAATTCAGTATTCAGTGAATCAGTATACTTTTCAACAAACGGCAACAGCTTATTTATTAACACATCCGCCTCATTCCTTATTTTCATAAATGAGGTGTTATACTGCAATTGAACTATTGTATTCAAATAACATTTATTTTACTCTGCTCATTGAAGGCTGGCCAACCGATGAGTGAGATATCAGTTTGGAAAATTGGTATTATAGCATCGACTTGACCAGCCTTTTCATTTTTCAATACTGATTACCTGTTCTTCCCTCAAAAAAACTGGATCATCGAGTTTTAGGGATCTCATTTGCGTTTATCAGTGGCTCGGACAGTGCGCTACTCTTTGAAACCTTAAAAGGAAGCAGCGAAGAAGTGTATTACGCCAGGCATGAAGGACGGATGAAAGGTTTTGGCCAAATCGGCGAAGCCTGTGGCGCCATTTTTTCCGGGCTGCTGTATACAACAGCCCCCCTGCTTCCATTCTTTATCCAGATAGCTGTCTGGGTTCTTGCATTGCTCTTGACAAGGACGTTCACTGAGCCGGATCGACAAACGTCTGTGCCGAAAAGTCATATCGTTGAGGCATTGCAGTCGACCCGGTACGCTCTGGTGGAAAACCGCCGTTTGCGATACACGCTTATCTTAAATATTATCCTTGGCCTGGCCTCGTTTTATCCCGTTTGGCTTGTCCAACCCTATATGCAGGATGGTGGAGTGCCCGTTGAATGGTTTGGGCCGATCTGGGCTGTTGCCAATTTGAGTGTGACACTTGCAGCACTTGCCAGTCACCGAACCCATTTGCGGCTTGGTGACAAGTCTATTATTTTGCTCTTTGTGTTGCTGAGTCTGGGGGGGTATCTCGGTCTTGGGTTGGTAGGTGGTGTCTGGGGATTTTTGTACTACTACCTGCTCACCTGTATGCGGGGGCTACGTGGCCCCATGATGCTCAACTACGCCCAGAGAGAGATCTCTTCGAGCAACAGGGCCGGGATTCTCTCCTTGCAGTCCCTGCTGTTTCGCCTTGGCTTTGTCTGCACGGGGCCGCTTGTTGGAAAGCTTGCAGACCGGGTAGGAGTGCAGCTGACGTTTTTGTTTCTCTGCGGGGCCTTTGCGCTGGCGCTACCACCGGTCGCATGGCTCTTTGTTCGCTGTCTTGCCTCGGAACGAGGTTCCCGATAGCAGTTCTATCGGAGGCATTTACTGTAAGTACTTCTACAGCGCGGCAGCTTCTTCTTCCTCTTTTTTTCAAGGTACCGGTCAAAAACATATTGTGGTTGAATCCCGTCCTTGAAAAGATCCGGAGTTACAGGGATAGTCTGGGGTGTTTATCAGCCTAAAACAATGATGCCATCCTGGAAGTAGTCCTCGCTATCTGTTGGTTCTGAATCCTGAGCCTTTCTTTTGGAAGTAGCCACCGCATTTGAATTTTTGCTCGTCACTGATGATACCATTTATAGTCGCTTAGTAATTCGAGAGAAAGCAGAGATTATTTATTGAAAATGACGTGTTGCTATGATTTTTATATATTGGTACTTTATATATTGGTACTTTATAGAGTGGAATTTGGAAGGATGGCTTATGATGATGTTTCTGGTTCATATAATGTAATCTGAGTATGCAGTTTGATAAGATTTTATTTACAGTATTTAGTGCGCTACAATAAAAAAAAGGCAGAGCCAACTTAATTGACCCTGCCCATGGTTTCAAACTAAATTATTGTTTTACCTTACACCGTCTGTCGAGACCAGATCTTCAGTCTTTACCTGATCTTTTTTCAGGGGAATACTCGGTATATGAAAACACCCTTCGTTCATTCCCACAACGCCTGCCATCATTATCCCGTAATACGGTATTTGTTTTCATGACATTTGTTTCTATGTAAGCTTATTTCTGACGTTTCTTTCTGTTTACTCCAGCAAGACCGAGAATACCAAGGCCAAAGAGGAACATTGTGGCCGGTTCTGGGACTGCATCTGTGTATGTGAAATCGTCCATCAACCAATAAGAGCCACTTCCTGTATTGCTTAATCCGAGATTAATGTAGTTGTAATCAACAGCGTCAGCAGCAAATACTAGGGTGTCAACATTCATGATATTTGCATCAAGCCAGCTGAATCCGCCAATTGTAGGATTTACAGTAACCGAGCCGACTATATTGCCATCAAGTAAGCCTGTGATTTCTAGTTCCGAGGCAGCATACCAAGCCGTAGTATCCTTGTAGGTGTTGCCACCAATCATTGCGCCAATAAAATTAAAGGGGTTATCTCGTGATACAGTGACTATATCAAATGGATTATTTGAATCATTATTACTGTAAGCGGCGATTTCTAATGAAGGGAAATCATAGGTGTTACTGTATGTTGTTTGATTATAGTCATTATTCATTAATGCAAAATCAAATAGGAAACCGTCACTGACAAATCCCGTTGGAGTAGGACCCCAATAAGTGCCTTCAGTGAGGAGACTGCCAAGATCATCAAAATCTATGACTGTAGCCTGTGCAATTCCACCGAAACATAACATTAACAAACCAGCCATAAGGCTGCCTAACATTTTTTTCATTTTTCAATTCTCCTATCATTATCAATTATCACAACCCGGATGTCATCTCTTGACCCGTGGCTTTCCGTTCCTACTTCACAACAGGTTTGGCTTTTATATATTCTCCACATTAAAAAGCATAAATCGCACCACTATCGCAATTGGTTGAAGACCCTTGTTAAATGGGATAGTATGAAAAAAATAGTGTACATCTATATAGAACAATGTTTTCTTAATATTACATTAATTTCACAATAGTAGTAAATAATGTAATAAGTGAAACAACCGTAATACCAACACATCTATACCAAATCACTTTCCTGTCCATTTCTATAAAAACTTTTTCAAGCTTCTGAAACCTTTCAACCTTTATTGTGAAATTCAAATATATGGGAAAAGACATCACCAAAATAGTCAAAATACCATTACATTTTATTGGAGATAAAAAAGCATCATTGGAGAATGCATAATCAGGTAGTAAAAAGGTGTTTAATTTGTCTATCATGTGTCGCCAATAGGCTTGTCAATAAAGGCCGTCACTTCCTTATCTAATGCTCAGGTCACTCACAATTCGGAGGGCGAGCTTTACCCTCTCATTGCACAAATAAAGTAGGAAATTAGCAAAGAAAATACTTGAGGAGGCCTATGAATAAAGGTTATAATGAGTTTTCGAGACAAAAAACAACCTTCTTCAGGAGGCCACCCCAAGTGAAGTCCAGTAAAGCACAAATTATTACTAAATTCCATAAAATTCCTGACATTAAATTCGAAGATCAGCAACTCACTTCCTTTTCAGGTTTGTTGATTTTTCAACTATTCTTTAAACGGATAGAATTGAAGGACAAACTCCAAAAATGCTTTTCTAATTTGAAACTATCCCCCATTTTCGGTCATCATTTGGTTGTGATGCTGCTTATTATTCACCTGATCTTGGGTTTTAGGAGATTGCGGGAAATTGATTATTACCGGGATGACCCTCTTGTTCTCCGCTTAATGGGATTGAAAAAGCTTCCTGATGTTTCAACAATTTCAAGAAGTCTATCCCAGATGGACACTCAAAGCATTGGAAACCTTCGTCGGCTGTCCAGGTCATTTGTGATGAACGTCAATTATAATTCCCGAGAGGGGCGCATTGAATCGCACAAAATGTAACCGCACTGTATCTATTGCCTCACGAATAATGTTACCCAAAACAGATTATAAAAATATGTGGAGGGTAGATTGTGAGGTCACTAATGAGTTTTCAAGCAAAAAGAGAATTGTTGGCAAATGTTGCTCCCCGATATAGGGAAGAAAATAAGAAGCACAAATCAGTTATTTTGAACGAATTCATTTTAGCAACTGGATACTCGCGTAAATATGCAATCCGGTTACTGTCTTTAAAAGAGTTACCGGTTGTGAGAAGAATTAAAAAGCCACGGCCAAGAATTTATAACAGTGACGTTCAAGAAGCATTGAAAATTGCCTGGGCGGCTTCAAACTATATCGCCTCAAAAAGGCTTGCCCCGTTTTTGAAGGATCTGGTGCCGACTTTGGAACGTTACGGACACCTTGAACTTAACGACGAAACCCGTTCTCAACTTATTTCAATAAGCCCCGCAACGATTGACCGAATTTTAAAACCAATAAGAAACAATGGCCTGAATATGAGTACAACCAAACCCGGAAAACTTCTTAAACATCAGATTCCGATAAGAACATTTACTGATTGGGAGGAAGATGAGCCTGGTTTTTTTGAGGCTGACCTGGTAGCACATTGTGGCTGGAGCATGGAAGGAGAATTTCTTTATACATTGGTTTTGACAGATATCGCCACAGGTTGGGTCGAGTGTATTGCTCTACCATACCGCAGTGGTTCTGCTGTTATTCATGCTTTGGATAAAGCCCAGGAATTGATACCTTTTCCAATATTAGGGATTGATACTGATAACGGAACTGAGTTCATCAATACTGAATTGATCCGTTATTGCGAAAAAGAAAAGATAACTTTTACCAGGGGAAGAGCATATAAGAAAAACGATCAGTGTTATGTTGAGCAGAAAAACGGAATAGTTGTAAGGCAGATAGTCGGGTACGATCGTTTTGAAGGTCACCATGCTTATATGCAACTCTCTGAGTTATATCGGGCAGTACGCCTTTATGTGAATTTCTTCCAACCTTCAATGAAGCTGAAAAAAAAATGGCGAGATAACAGCAAAATAAAGAAAACATATGATGCTGCACAAACCCCATTTCAAAGGTTGAAACAAGCCGTCCAGATCCAAAAGGAAACAAATGAAAAGCTGGAATTGGTAAACTATTCTTTGGATCCGGTTCTTCTGTTAAAGCAAATTCAGTTTTTACAGGATGCGCTGTGGAAACATGTAACTTTGGCGAAACAACCTTCCTCCGGTAAAAATGAAGATAGGCAGCCTCTATACGGTTTTAAATTACCATTAACTACGGAAGAGCCTACTGAAAAAAACAATGACAATTTGATTTTAGAACCTGGCATTATAAAAAGGAGGCAGTATAGGAAAACGGAAAAACCGCGTGCCAAGCACTGGTGGCGAACCAGGAAGGATCCTTTTGAAGATGCTTGGGATGAGGTCTGTTCATGGTTGGAGAATGATCCTGAAAAGACCGCCAAATCAATGCTTTCAAAACTTCAGGAAAAATATCCAGGACAATACACAAAGGGGCAGCTGAGGACTTTACAGCGGCGGGTCAAAGCCTGGAGGGAAAAAGCCATTATTACATATGATGATAATCTTTTAAAACGTAATCCTTTGGCTGAAGATACCAGAATCGGGGACCTCAAAGCTATAACAGTGGATACCCAAAAAATGGAAAAGGGAAAGCTTACTGTATAATAACGGTACGTTTGGAACTATATAAACAATGTCAGTGCTATGGTGCTAAAATAATGAAAAAAAAAGATGATGATATTCATCCTGTACCATCAGAAAGCATCATCGTAACACATGACAGGGCCGGCTTAGTGGAAAATCCCCTTTAATATCAAAGGGATGATAAACTGTCATTTTTTATGCAAAAATCACCTATTTTTTTTGTAAAGCGTATTACAGTTATCTAAAGCGCTGAATTGGCGACACTCTTGAAGCATTTATATTAAAAAGGAGAGGATATGCGTGGCGGATATAGAGGAAAACTAAAACCGAAGTTGCCGGCACATCTAAAGCGAGTTCGCGTGAACGCTCGAATTCAGCAGTAGATGCTTGATGAGCTCAAAAGAAGAGGTGAGGTTGGGATAGTTTTGGAATCTATATTGATTGAAGCCGGTTTTAAGTATCAACCAGAAAAATGAAGAAAGACTGATACCCTTGGCAGCCCTACGGAATATTTGTTTCGCACTATGGTGCGACCCCTTCAGGGGGACCCTACCGGGGGTTTCAGATTTAGAATCTGAAAGCAACTGGACTCCGCTGCGCTCCGGATTAGGCCCAGGTCAAAACAGAAAGGCTTGGTTTAATATGCTTTTTACCTTCAAATACCAGCCCCTTTTTTAAGGGAGCACTACACGAGTCAATGTTTTTTTCGGTTTCCAAAAATCTTTTTCCCTTGGCCGCTTACAAATGCCATGGTTTAACCAAAATCATACTTCACCGAAAAAAGCCCTGGAAGGAAAAAAAGATTTTCGGACCCTCCGAAAAAAACATTGACTCGCTCCGCTTATCCCTTTTTAGGGGCGTGGGATTTGAAGGAAAAAAGCTGCTGAAACACGAGATAGCGGGATAGAAATCAAAATAGCAAGGGTAATCTGGCAAGAAAGAAGGTCGTTATCATCAAATTTGACAAAGGATTATAGAAAAATGTAACTTAAAAAAAGTCAAAATCGGTCTTGACATTGGGTCCACTTCATATCAACCTGAAAATACAAAAAGGCAACGTAATAAAAAAGTTTGATTTTAATACAGAAGTCAGTATGTTAAAAATTGAATAATAACCCAGAAATAATACCCTCTTGTCGGTAACATTATTCGTGAGGCAACAAATCAGGTATGGTATGATTTATTCATGAGGCAATACGGGGGAAAAAATAATTGTCGTTGATCACCGGGAAATTAAACAGGGGGGAGTGATCCTGCGGTCCCCCCTGTTTAATTCCCTAGTGGCTCAGTTTTAAATGACCATTTTTGGCTCAATTTAACATGACCATCGACAGCCTTCTTGTTATGCACCTGCTTAATTGTGTTTTCATAAGTGGGAAAGCCAACTTTTGTTCTACCTGTTCTTATCGGAACCTTTTAGGGGCAGATTGTGTGTGGGGGGGGGGGCCAGGAAATTTTTGTTCAAGTTGACTTCATAATATTGGGTGCCGCCCCCTCCTATCGTGTGTGTGGCTGAGGTTTCCCAAAGCCCATACAAGCACCGAAGTGCTTGCAGAAACCTACGGAGGTCGGCGGCATAAATTAATTGTAAGGGAAAATATACTCTTTCTTTTTTAAGCTATTTTTTAAATATTTTGGATCTCTCCAACTGACAATAAAGTCTTTATTAAGCACTATTTGACTTTGCTTATTTACATTAAACTCGACCTGATTTTGCTTATTATCAAAGGTTATTTTTTTAACTTCTTCTATCATTTTTTTTCTTACTGGCGCATCGATATATGGGCAAGCCAGATAATCAAAATAGAACATAAAATATTCAGAAGATATAAACATATCAATGCTGTTCAGCAAATGGTTCTCAGCTGAATTAATCAGCTCACCACGTAGTTGCTGATATTCTGGCTTGTTCTCTATATAGAGCATGAATGTTATCCAGCGAAAATAGAAATCATTAGTCTCTGAATTTTTTTCTAAGCTACCAAAATACTTTTTTAATTTATTTTCCGGTAACTTATACTTTGAAGGAAGCATTGTTAAAATAATTAAGAGATTTAATGTCTCAAGCCCAATCATATCATCCGCATGATTAATAAATATATTGATTGATTGTTTAACATGATCAAAAATTTTTTTGTGAAGTATTTCTTTATGGCTTTCCTGCCAATTCGCAGTTTTTTCAAGCAGATCATGAATTAACCGTGCCAATCGATCCGTTGGTCTTATCCGTATATCCATTGCATGCACAAAAAACAGCACATCCAAATCAACTAACAGCCAATTTAAATGAAATTCATCCTTATGCTCAACTTCAGATATTTTTGACAAATAGGAGAGCATTCTTTTTGCGATTGCACTAAATAGATAATTAGAAATTGAATGGTATTCAACCTTGTAATTGGCCAGAGCCATTTTGATTTTTGTTATTGTCTTGTTAGCGCTATAACTTGGCTTTTTTAATTGAATAATGGATTCTAAATCTGTGTCTTTCTTCTTATAACGCGAATTATAATATTCACCAACAGCATGGCTTAATGCGTGTTTCGCTAAAGATATATCAGTTGCAAATGGCCTATGGGCTATTGTTGTTTTAGCCTCATTCAAGTACATTTTATATTCCAACAGGCTTGATTCTAATGCTTTTATAAAAGCCGATTTAACATTTTCAGAACGAAAGAAAACAAAAAAGTCATCAACATAGCGTCTAAAGTCATAATCTTTCGAAATTTGATATTTATTTAGCGTCATTTTATCAACTAAATTTAAATCAATTTTTTGCAAAATAATTTCCGCAAAAATCCGACTTACTTCAGGGCCTATGATTATTCCGTTCGTTTCACGATAATTTGAGAGCTGCATTAAATTATCGAATTCTCCGTCAAAATTCCCATGAGCCTTTGGGTTTACTTTGGCTAAACGCTTATTTTTTACCGCCCAACCAATTGAATGTGTATAAATACTGGGAAAGCATTTAGACACATCAACCTGGAGCATGCTATGAAACTGTTTTTCAAGCTTATGATACTCATAAGATTCGAAAAAACGATATAGAAAAGGATATTTTTTGTATTTAAAATAAGAGGTTGAAACAATCCTTTCTTCGTCTACATTCTCAACGCCGCCAGTGAGTTTTGAGCCTTCTTGAGTTTTACCATAGAACTTAGTTGATTTTCTGTAAGGGTGTCTTAAGGAATGTTTTGATTTTGTACAGTAATATTTTATCAACTCATCGTATTTATGATAAAAATCACAAACTTTTAACTGAGCCGCCGGATGCATGATTGATATTGCACGTGGTGATTTGTCCCCTCCTCGACTTACAGAGTATTCCAAAGGGATATATACGCCAGTGCCACTTTCAAAAGCTAAACCCGAAATATTCCTGTACGCATTAGCATGCGCTGGCGTACTGAACCTCTGATACATTGTGAAATTTGAGAACCATAACGGCAACTCATAGGGAAGAACATCCGTTAGTAACGTTCTTAATTTGTCATTGGTATTTACTTTAATGATGTCAGGCATTTTTCCATACTTGCATTATTTGAGCTGCTTTTTTCTTGGTAAACTTCCCAACATTTCGTTTTTTTGCATTTCCGTATATTGATATTTTTTTAATTTTATTTTGTTCTTGTTGACTCAACCCGTACCGAGGATTGGACAATTGTTGACAGAGAAACCCATCAAGAGCCTTTAAACATTCAAATCCATCAGTCACATACTGGTAGTTGTGAGCAAGCCCAGCTAACAAATGGCCGTTCTTTCCTTTTCGTACACGTTTCAACATACAAAGGTATTCAAGTCTTCTTTTCAAAAGGGCGATGTTTTTTTGCTTTTTATGATTGCTAAAACTGATTGCTATTCTGGATTTAAGTTTATTTAACTTTGGTTGAGAAATTTTTAAAGATACTTCGTTTGGCTTATTCTTTTTCTGTTTGACCTTAATTGAATAACCCAAGTAATCAAACTCTGCTGACTGTGAAGAACCACTATAATACTTATCCGTATTATTGTTGAGATTCAGACCCCTTTCATTCAGGAAAGCTGAAATATCAGTTTGTACGTTACGTTCCATACCTGCTGGTGTTAAAACAATGATATCATCAACATATCGTGCGTTATATATCACGTCAGGATGAGAGGCTACCTTTTTATCTAACGCTTCTAAATAAAGCTCTGCAAGTGTAGAGCTTATTGATAATCCTCTTGGTAAACCATGCATGGCATGATTAATCCGAAGGTCTCTATGGATACTGAAGTTTCCTGAAAATTAGAATCGGTTTGAGAAAGCCTCAAGATGCAGTTGGCATGGAAATTGAGTTTCATTTTTCATGCCAAACTTAAACGGTTTGTTGAAATAACATACTGAATTTATTTAAAATAAGCGATAAATAGATCTTGGAAGGTAGGCGCTCCTATGGTATATTTTAATTGGCTAATTAATTGAAATTATACCAAAAAAGGAGCGACCTACCATGTTTATATTACGTGATTTGCTATTACCTCTGCAAGCTGTATTTTCTAATACTGTTCAGGGACAGAAACGGAAGGTCTGGTTTGTATACACGCTATTGGCTGTGTTGGTTCCATTTACATCATCAATCACCTCTAACCTGTTACGTGCCCTGCAAACTCTATTTGGTTTAAAGCTGAAAAGTCAGCGCTTTTATGCCTTCATGGCAAGCCCAACATTACCATGGAAAGGACTATGGCATACGATGTGGGGAATGATTCCGTCACCAGCTGTAAAAGAACGAATTCTGCTAGTACTGGATGATTCCATAAACCCAAAGAGTGGAAAAAAAATTTTTGGTTGCGCATATTTTCACAACCATGCCTCAAAGTCTAACCAAAGTTCGTATCCATGGTCACAGTGTATTCTGGCAGTAGGATTATTGAAAAAAATAAAATCCAGATGGGCCTGCCTGCCTCTTGATTTTCGATTTTATATGATGAAAAAGGACATTGAGGCAGAATCTGCGACTGCCACACGGAAAGGAGAGGTTCTTCATTTTGAAGACAAAATGGCACAGGCGGCCACAATGATAACGGATATTCGAAATTACTATAAGCAACCGGTGTTGATTGTGACAGATAGCTGGTTTGGCAACAATGGCCTCTGGTCCAGGTTGGATCGTAGAAATGAAGGCTCTTTCCACCTGCTTTCTCGTATGCGAACAAATATTATTCTGTATGATTTTGCACCTGTCGCTACAGGAACACCTAAGGCTGGCCGTCCACGAAAGTATGGCCTACGTTTGGGTTCTGTGGATGATTGTGCAGGGAGGTTGAAGGAGAACTCCCAGAGTTATAGGGTTTTTCTCTACGGCAAAAAAAGGGAAGTGCTGGCGTATTCACAAACCGTTATGCTGAAGACGATGAAGTGTAGGGTGCGGGTTGTCTGGGTTTATCGAAAAACACGGTACGTTGCCCTCATGACCACAGATATGAGGCTTTCGGTTGAGCAAATTATAGAATATTATGGCGCGCGCTGGAAAATTGAATCAGGATTTAAAGAAATTAAGCAGGAGATTGGCAGTTCAAAATCACAAGTTCGGAATTCGGAAGCCGTACTGAATCACCTTAACTTCTGCATGATGTCCACAACGCTGACATGGATCTATGCTGACCGGTTGGAAAATGCACCCGATCGAAGATATAAAATTCGGGGACGAGCCGGATTTGCATTTTCTGATGTGCGGCGGATAATTGCGGAGGCGGCATTGAGTTCTGATTTTTATAGTGTTTGCCCTGTGCCAGCGCAAACCCCACAAAAATCTTTCGTCAAAATCCTGCTACGCATGGTTGCATAGCAAAAAACTCGATAAATTTACAGGAAACTTTAGTATGGATATTGTTAAGTAACTTAATACATTGAGGGGCGAGTATTAGATCTTCCTCAACTTTTTTGATGAGATTTTTAAACAGTATGGTTTCATAACAATCTTTAATATCCAATCGAATGATGAGATTCAAATAATGTAACGGTATTATGGATTTAAGATTCTAACAAAAATGTCAAATTTGTTTTTGATTTAAACTTGTTGTAGCGAAACACCAATAAAAGCAGAGTTACAAAATAATGTAACGGCGTAAGAAAAATTCAATAATGATCTGTGGTTTGGCGTTTTTCAAAAATGAATCAAACAGAAATCGGCGTCAAAACATATGAGGATAAAATACAGGCAGGCCAACCTCGGATTATACCAAGGATGGCCTGTTAATGCAGATAAGTTGTGGTAAGGATTATTGAGGAGGGAGATCTGATATAAATTCCAGGGCAAGATTAATATCAACAAATTGGTGGTTTAACTCCTTTGCCCTGTCCCGGCAGTCTGTACAGATTTCTTTAAATTTGCGCATATCGCCCTTAACGGACATATAAATCTGTTCAACGGCTTCCTGCTGGATATCTTTGTATTTTTCAATGAAGTCCTCGACCTCTATGGGATACAAAATCAGGGTTTTCAACCGGCTGAGTATATCAGGATGGTTCCGGCTCAAATAAGTTCTCACATTCGGAAGTCCTGCAAATACGATGGGAACCCCGGCATCAATAATCCGTTTAAGATATGGCCAAACCCGGGTGTCCAAGTCATTGGCCTCATCTATAATGATAAAACAATTGGAGAGATTACAGATCATTTTCAGGTACTGGGGAGTTCGGCGGTAGGTGGCGGTGGCCTCATAATTTAATTCCTTAAGTATCGCGGCCAGGGTTTCATGTATGTTGAACAGAGACTCAACCCATACAGCATGGAGCTTTTTGGGATGCAGCAATTTTAAAAACCGAGTTTTTCCTGCACCAAAATCACCCTCCATGAGCACGCTTTGGCCTCTGTAGATCCGGTTATAAGTGGCAGCCAAGTATGAGACCCTTCGTTTATCACTGATAAAATCCTCTTTCATGTTATGTCTCCATGGGATGCATAAATGGCTACATGGTTCGTATTTAACGATTTTTGGCAATCAAGCATAAATGCATTGAACAGGGCCTGATTTTTACGGTCATCCGGCTGGTTTATCTTTTTTGTGTAATCCGCGTACCTTGATTGATTATGATCAAGCACTTGTTCCGCCCGGGCCAGGGTGAGGCCCTTATGAAAAACGTCGACTAAAACAGGCCGGTCAACGGCCATATTGTGCTTTTCTAAAAGAGCGATAATGGTGTCAAGTTCATCAGGCGGCACAGGCGAAGGTTCTGGTGCCGGCGGTCTGTCAAACGGCTTTTTTGCAATGGCTTCGCCCAACAGTATACCGTCTTCACCCTGCTCAAAAATAAAAAGCTTGTCCTTGTATTTGGATATTTTCACCGGTGTGCTTTTATGTTTGCTGAACTTATCTGCACCACGGGTCACATAATAATCGCGCTTGTCATGGCGGATGGTCCTGGTTTTGGATACGGTGGCTTTGATTTTCCTGTAGCCGTATTTCATATATTCCTGAACCTGGTCCGGGGTAAAATTCAGGGTATCTGCCTGGTTTGATAAAAAATCATCAAATTTCTGTGCCGGCACCCAGGCACTGACCACCCCGTCTTCGGTAAAATAATGTTGTGTATGATTATGTTCGTTACGATATTCGCTGAGCATAGTGCTGCTCCTTAGTTCCTGAAGGCTTATATCAAGAAGGGTTACAGTAATTTTTTCCTTTCTTCCCCGCTTGAAGTCATATTCGGTAACGGTTTTCACAATCCTGTCCTCAAAGGCTTTGATAATACGTATTTCAAAATTGTGCAGGCTCCGGTGTGAAGATTCTAGATGTGCCTTATCTTTGGGTGAATACGCCTTTGAAAAATCCGGTGCCAAATAGAAGCCTTGCGGTGTAGAATGCTTCAGGTTAATGGCATTGATGGGGCGTTTTAGATTTAAAAATCCTTTTGCCTGGTCAGGTCTGATACCAATTTTTTGCAAAGGCAAAGGGGTACTCAACAAAAAACGGGTAAAAAGATCCACAGAGTTCAGGCTGCTTTCGGTAAAATAAAAGTCCAGAATAAACATTTTCCTGGAAGCGGTATCAAATATTTCAATTACCTGTGGTTTTTGCCAGTTACCGTGTTCATCTCTGATCCTTAAATATTGAAATTTACAGCCGTCAACCTGGATCAAAGCAAATACCGGCACCGACTTGAAGGCATGCATTACCGGGACCTGATCCTGCTTATCCTCTTTTTCCAGGTAAAATTTGAGATTTTCCCTTTTGACACATCGCCGAAGTGCCGGAAGACTGATGGTTCTGCCCAGCTCTTGTTCAAGCCAGTGATGATAATTTTTAATGGTTCTGGCTTTCCGGGTGATAAAAATGAATCCCTGGGATGAGGGGTCGCATGACGCCTTGACCATCTCAATAAACCGTCTTTTGGTTTGCTCATCTATTGCTCTGGGCCGTCCGCTGCACTTACGGCCTTCCATAATTCCTTTTTCAACCAGTAAAAGGGGCGCCGGGATAATTCCGGTTTTCTTGTACTGGTCCTTGTAATATTTTTTGGACCGTCTCTTGGTAGATCCGGTTTTATTCATGATTTTTTTGTGCAGCAGTAAATGAAAGCGGTCATCAATAGTCAGGTCATCCATTATCTGCCCCCTTTGATACAATCTTTTCGTATATGACCCGATGCCACAACAATGCTGCCTGGCGGGAGGTCTTCTGCCAATGATCATGCTGAGCCACACGGACCTGTTCAAGCATTGCCTTTACAACAGCCATGTATTCATGGGTAATTCGATCTGTCAGATCCGGTTTACTTACCGGAGCCGTTTTCTGGTCCTCAATAAATTTTTTGATATTTCGTGCGGTCAGTTCCATGCCACTGTTTATAATCGCCCTCCAGATACGGCGTTGTTCTATGGAATCCATTTGAGTAAGGGGGCGGATCTGGGATTCGTTGGCCGGCAGTTTGTCTCCAATTGGAGACAGGTTGTAAATTACTTCATAGGCTCGAATCAGCCGGTAAGCATGGGCTTTGCCCATATCCCACCGTGCCCTGGTATATGCCTCAAATGACTCAAACAGAGCCTGCTTGTACAAACGATTCTCACGAATTTCTTTCAAGGCTTGGCCGATTTTGTAAAAACATTCTTGATTTCGACCAATCAGGGTTTCAAGCTCAAGCAGCCGTTCCATACTCACTGCCCTCCCGGCATAGGCCTGCCGACCATAGCGGCAAGGGCCGTCAATTTTGCGGCCTGAACCTGGGGTACAGTATTTATTTGTTTCAAAAACAAGACACTATCCCTAAATCCATAGCCCTTGATTTTCATGACAAGGTCAATGGTATTAAAATTTTTTTCGCATCTGAAGCACCTGGCCAGGTTCGTGGCTGGATTTACAGCGGTTTGAAATTCATTGCACAAAGGGCATAGAAAACGAAAATAACCATCTCTAATCTTGGATAGAATCTGTAAATGGTCCCTGATCAACACATCTACAGGGATATTGTTTCTCAGTTCAAATAATTGCCGGGATGAAAATCTGTTTTTCACAAGACACCTCCTTATTTTTAAAATTTCAGGTGCTTTTTTATATCACCGGTTAGAGTCGCCTGTCAGTTGCCTCTTAAACTGAGATAGAGATTATTCTGTTGATATCTACTTGTATTATCAGTTGGTTATCCTCATGATGTCTCTTAGAATCAAAACTCGATTAGTCTGTTAATATCCCTTTATATTACAATGAGTTATTCCAATCATGTATCTTAAAATCTATACTCGATTAGTCGTTTATGCCAGAGGGTCTTTTATGGGAATCCCTGTATTTTTTCATTGTTATGGCTGATAACCTGGGTAACCAGATATTGAATGATAATTGCCGGCTTGATCCCGTATTCTGCTATAATGACTTCCATTGGCAAAACAGGTTTTGTCTGTTTTTGATATGAAAGCGAAGGAAGGTTCCCAGATGTTTGTTGCTCCTCAGCTTCTTCAAGTTTTTTTGCCAGATAATTGTTTTTGCAAACAGCTTTGTTTTTCCTGTTCCACTTTTCACATTGCCTTCGATGAAGCTCTTTTTGGCAAGCCGAACGACATGTTTTCTGCCGCCCTTTTTGTCTTACATCAGGGGTGAACCATTTCCGGCAAATAGAGCAAGGTCGTCTTCCACGTGAATTCTTTGCCATTATTTCTTCTCCAAAATTTGAATCAGGGAGATTATATGTACCAAATTTTGAAAGAAGCAGCGGCGAGGTCTATCGGCGGGATAGGCGGGGTATGATTTTTTATTTGATTGGCGGGATATAGCGGCGGGATATCTGCCCGTTACATTATTTCGTCATGAAACTGCGGGGTACGCGTTACACTTTTTGAATCTTACCAATCGAAGAACATGATAATTGCCAGAGTCTTTTAGTAGTGTTATTAATTGCCTAACTATTCGATTACGATCTGACTGTCTGACTTTATAAATTCGTCGAACGAACCGATCAAGTAGCTTGATTGCAAAAGCATCTTCCATTTTCGCCGGTATAAATACCGATTTCTGCTTCACCGTCTCTGTTTCTAATGAAGATAAGGTGAGGTTATTTGAATTCCAGTACTGAACAGTGTGCTTTACAGCTTTTTCTACATCTCCATAACCAGACAGTAAATCCCATTGCCAAACATCTGATGATGTAAGTGTTTTAGAAAGTTGCTCTCTGTCAAAAACCTGTTTTAGCATTGATTCAGTCTACCGCTTAGAGTTAATAAGTCGACCTGTAATCTCCGTTTATCTTACGAGTTCAATTGGCTATCAGGATAATCTCCGAAACGTAAGGATTACCTGATCGAGATAAATGGGGAAGATAAATGCTGAAATTATTAACATCATCTGGATAGGCTTGCAAATTTTTTATTTCGTTTGTCGCATAGTTCACCAAGAACTTACTGGCACGATTTCCCGTCAAAACAAACATTATAAACCCATATAATATTATAAAGGGCTCATTAGTTTTACAAATGAAAGGAAACACAGATGAGAAAAAAGATTAATGGCGTATGGTTTGAAACAGCATCCCTGATCGCTGAAACGCAGAGTCTGACAGCTTCCACCCGGCAAAATATTTCAAATCTTTCACTGTGGACTACATTAATATCGAAGTATCCCTAACGTAGAATTTAAAACCCCGGACTATTATTAATAGTCTGGACCATCAATCAGATAAACGTTGCGAATAGATGACCTGGTTTGATTAACCGCGCCTTTAGGCGCTTTTAAGAGACCTATTTGAGCGATTGACAATCAAGCGCCCAGGGTTATAACTGCTGTAGAGCATGCTTTTCTCTTGCGCCTGATTCCCCAAATGGCGTATTCTGTTTACAACAGCCACGGGCTGATTTGGTCTATCGACACCCAGACTCACCCAACAACGAAATATGAAAGCAATTTAAAAACTTATTGGAACTTTTAGATAAACTTTATCATGGCATTGTGCCGAAAGAGAGGGCTGCTTTGAAAAGGCGTAAAACAAAAATTGTAGCTACCATATCCAACCTGAATTGTTCGGTGGAATTTATTAAAACTCTTTATCATGCCGGAATGAATGTGGTGCGTTTGAATACGGCCCACATGAGCCATGATGATGCCATGCAAGTTATTGAAAATACCCGCAAGGTATCGGACAAGATCGGTATCCTTTTAGATACCAAAGGTCCTGAAATCAGAACCTGTGATGCTAAGGATCCCCTGTCCGTCGTTTCTGGGGATTCTATCCGTATGAAAGGAGAGGCCGGTGGGATTTCCAAGGATGATGTGATCTGTGTATCCTACCCCCATTTTGTAGATGATGTGCCGGTTGGGTCTTCCATTCTCATTGATGACGGATGCATTGCCCTGAAAGTGACAGATAAGGCAGATGGATATCTTAACTGTTTTGTGGAAAATGACGGGGTAATTTATCCCAGAAAAAGTGTCAATATCCCATCAGTTCTTGTTAAATTGCCGGCATTAAGCGAAAAGGACAAGGGGTTTATTGCCTTTGCCGCAGACCAGGATCTTGACTTTATTGCCCACTCCTTTGTTCGCAACAAGGAAGATGTCCTGGCGGTTCAAAACATTCTTGATGAGAAAAAATCTCCAATCAAAATTATCGCCAAGATTGAAAATGCCCAAGGGGTCGATAAGCTTCGGGAAATTCTGGAATATGCCTATGGGGTGATGGTGGCCAGGGGTGATTTAGCCGTTGAGATCCCAACTGAAAAAATTCCGTTGATCCAAAAAGATATTGTCCAAACATGTATTGAACTTAGACGTCCTGTTATTGTAGCTACCCAGATGCTGCATTCCATGATTCACTCACCACGGCCCACAAGGGCTGAAGTGTCTGATGTAGCCAATGCCTGCTTGGATCATACTGATGCGTTGATGCTGTCAGGTGAGACGGCCAATGGTAAATATCCTGAGCAGGCGGTGCTGACCATGGCCAGGATTGCCCAGGAAGTGGAGTTAACACGAAGCTCATTTATTGACATCCCCTACTCAAGCCTTGGCAATTTGACAGACTATCTTGCCAAGGCCGCAGTGAAGTCCTCCCTGCGTTTGAACACCCGGGGGATTGTGGCGGACTCTCTTTCCGGAAAAACTATTCTGGCCCTGGCCGCCTACCGGGGGGACAGCCCGATTTTCGCCCAGGTCTATGATAAGAAAGTGATGCGCATGCTCTCTTTATCCTTTGGGGTATTTCCCGAGTACATTCCTCTCGGGCCAAGTCCACGGAAATCAGTTACAGGCGCCATATGTCGTTTAATTGAAGAACAAAATTTTAACGATGACGACCTGATTATTGTGCTTTCCGGCAGTTTCGGTCCTGAACGAGGCGCCTCTTTTATTGAAATCAGCAATGCAAAAAATTTCAGTGATCAATGCACGTGGAGCCGGAAATAAGCGTACCGTTTATTTTGTTTTAGGGACCTATAAATGAAACTTCGACATCATTTTTTGGGTGAAGAACACGAACAATACGAATACCGTTTGGGAAAGCAATCAATCAAACCAGAAAAGCCACGAATGGAAATTTTGTATTGGGGCCAAACGATTTCAGGATGAAATCGGCATGATGCTGGACAGATGTGCTTTTCCAGGTAAAGCTGGCAGACCGAGGACAAAAAATTGATAAAGACCTTGGTCTGTCCACAATTTATTCTAAGCCCCTGTGTAAAAAATGTAACAATAATTTAATAATATATTATAAATGTAATCTTTTATGTAAAATACATTTTATTTAAAAAATTCCTAATCTTGTTATTTTTAAAGAAATGGCTTGAATTTTAGTGGGTTAAAGAAAGAAATATTTTTTTTATTTCTGGGCATGAAAGTTGCTTTGCTATTTACCCATGTTATTAGAACGTTTGAGTTTATTTAAAGAATAAATACAGAAAATTCCTATGATAGCAAATGACGGTTGGTATTGATCTTGCTCTTAAGTAGCGAATAAGGATGCCAATTTTTTCGGCAAATCAGGCCGCTGAATTATTTTTTTCATTTCAGGGCTAATTTTTCCATACGTTTTTTGTTCGTCGTTTAATTTTTCAAGAACCATGTTGTAGTCAATTTTTTCGAATCGTTCCTCCAAAGTAGCATTCCCATCAAGGATGGCTTCCATATATTCTGCTTTATCAAGATTCTTGATTAACGGCGTGTCTGTGAGCATGGTTTTGAGCCTTTTATTTAATGATATTGTTCCACTTCTTTTCCGGTTTCTACGTTTAAGTTCCCGGAAAAATCGTTCCAAAATATTGTTTGTGCGTTGAGGTTGGATGTGAACCTGCTGACCATTGGATGTTTCGATTGTAATTGGATCGGCAAAAAGTTTCTCCCAGTAAGTGTCGATCTGTTTGATCATTTTTTTATATGAGTCTGTTTGAGATAATTTCGGGTCTGCCATTATTTGCGCCCTGAATCTTTTCACTTTCTGAGCAATACGTTTTATATTGGTATTATTATCGCCGTCATCATTAAGTCCTTTCTTATTTTCAGAAACGGTTATGGATAAGGCGGTTCGGAGTTGTTTGAAGGTTTCCATCTTTTTTTCAATTTGCTTAGCGGCGCTTCTCAACTGTTGGTCATTGATGATTTTATTGAGAGGCTTCCAAAGATTGAAGAAATGTTTATCGAATTGATTGTAGCCAGAGGTGTCCACCATTTTATACAGGACTTTTAGCCGCTGGTAAAAAATAAAGTGCGGGCAATCAAATGGGAAACCATAACCCTCAAGTTGGCCAGTTGTGTCAAGAGCCCAATGGATCATGACATATGACGACACAATCGCCAGTTTTTCTGCGGGTATTGTGTTCGGCTGATTTTCAGCAATACACTCTAATAGCCCTGTCCCAAGTTGAGTATCGTTTCCCATGAGAGAGTCCAGCGCCTTTGCTTTTGCCCGAAGCACTGTTCTGATTTTATGCTTTGTTAAACGGATTCTAATCTTAGCGTATTCTGCTTCATATAAATCTTTTCCAATATCTCTTAAAAAATGGAAATGGCAGATGAAATCCGGAATACCTTTGAACACAACCTCTACTGCCGATAAAATGCCTTTACCCATATCATGGACCAGAGCAACCGGGTTGCCGTATTGCTTTTTTATTCTTTCTAAAAAGGGGATGATGGATTCTGCTTTTTCCGAGGGCAATTTGATATTATCCAATACTATTTGAGCAATGCCGTCCATACCGGTAAAAAGATGAGGACTGCCGCCTTCGCAAGTGCCATCTATATGCAGAATATAGCCGCCTTTGTGTGACATCAGTTGATTTAATCGTTGCTGTGCCTGCTGATGGGCTATGGCCAGATAAGCAATAAATTTCTTACCAAGGAAACCAATCTCTCGTTGAGAAATGGTTATATTTCTATCTGACAGCAGTGCAATGATTTGCTGTTCTGATAGACAGTGAACAAAAAGTCCATATCCGACAAAAACCAACACATCATACCCATACGTGCACCGATATGGGGTCAAAGAACGAAGCTGTTGACTTTGATGGACCGTGTTATCAATTGGATTGACCAAAACTGTTTCCTTTGCACAAAATGCCCCGATATCCAAAGTCACAACGTTTTTCTTCCTGGTTTTGAGCACTTTCAAATCCCGTTGGCCTACCTCCTGCGGATAAAAGGAAATAGTTGGCTCCTCCGGAAATAGATTCTGCGGACAAATCCCTTCAGTGATTTTGTCGATATACCCTGTGAGACATTTTATGGCTCTGTATCCGAAGTTTTTTTTAAAAGGTCATGGAATTGCAAAAATTGTTTAACAACAACTGGGTCAAAGCGCTCACCCGGAAGAGCAGATTCAATGGCAAGCCGGTCAACTTCAATACCTGGGTTTTTTATTATGTGTACTAAAATTTTAACTGCCTGGGTATCAGTGGGCCAACCATCGGTCTTGTGTCGTTCTGCACCCCTTTTTTGTAGTTGATATTTGTTGGGTGCCGCTGAAAAATAAACAAACCGGCCCTGATGTTTTTCTCGTTTGATTTCGTCGGATTGCTTGATTTGTGAAAAATAGGAACTACTTGAAGGGATCTCAATAATGCTCGAAATATCAGCGGCACTGAGCCCAGCTTCAGATCTTTTTACCAATTCAATAATTGTTTGTTTTAAATTGCCGTGCTTGGAAAATAGAGCAAATTGATATTTCCATAATCCATTATCGTCAAATTCAGGAATTTCGGGCAATGTGTAGTAGCGACCGTTTTGATTTATGCTTGTGAATGTTTTCCACTTTTTTAATCTTCTTCTCACTGTTATCGCAGAGCATTGGAGTAATTGCGCCAGCTTTTCAATTGCCATAATTTTGTCTTGCCTAAACTTTTTCCGAACGTCATATTCATCCATTCCCCCTCCGTGATAAAGTATGTGTAATTGTGAACGAATTACGCATACTTTATCATGGATATGGAAGGGGTTTCAAACTATTTTTCCCTGAAATTTTAGGTCGATAGGCTAAAAATGAACATATTGGAGTGAACTTTAAGGAAAACACATACTTTATCAGTTTCAAGTTCGAGGTAGGACGTCATTATTGATGGGGCTTTTCAAGATTCCAACCGTCATTTGCTGCCATAGGAAAATTCAAACTATTTTTTATTACAATGGCTCAAATATAAAAACGGGCTTAACAAGACTACCCAAAGAAAAAGCCAACCCGGCCGACAGGCCGGTTCGGAAAGTCACAGGGATCTCGTTGTTGAGAACAGCCGACTGCCTTGGGAAGAAAGGAAATTTTTTTATGAAGACGTTTGTTGGTTTATTGGTTGGGTTGTTTTTAACTCTTTTTGTTGTTGGAAGTGCTTCTGCTATTTCGTTCACAGATACTGTAGATTTGAACGACGTGATTCTTTCGGAAGGCCCTATAGCAAGCCTTGGTCACGTTACTGAATATAGCTATACGCACAACACCCCGTCCGATTTTGAGGTCCCACCTGATACAGTTATATCCGCCACGCTGACTATTTCTGGTTACTGGATAGATGATAATAATGACACTGTGACTGTCGAAGAAACTACTGTCGGAACTTTAAATTCAGGAGGAAATCAAGGTAGCTTCCTGTGGTGGACTTGGGATAACCCTTCAATTTCTGCTTTTGATATCTCAGGAATTTTTCAAACTTGGGAGGCCGAAACACTTCTTGATATTACAATCACTGCTAATGGAAATTTTCCTGATGGGATTATTCAGCTTTCAAGTTCAGTATTTGAACTTGAATATGAAAATGGAAGTGATCCATCAGGTGGTGCCCACGCCCCCGAACCAGCCACAATGGTTCTGTTTGGTCTCGGGCTTCTTGGTGTGGCTGGAATGAGCAGAAAGAAAAGCTAAGCAAAAATAGGGGCAGACAATAATTGCAAAAGAATGTGGTCTGCCCCTATTTTGTTTATGCCTCGATAATTACAAAGAAAGGTGAATAATTGCCCCTTCGAGGATGCCTCTTTTATTTAAATCAGCAATACAAAAAACTTTAGTGATCAATGCGCGTCGAGTCGGGAATAAGATCAGCACCCTGGGAAGAAGAAGACTGGACAGCGCCGAACAGGGTGATATTTTTAAGCGTTTGTATGAATTTTTTACATAAATTTATACTGTGGGGATGGGGATAAATGCGGCCTTCATGATCCATTCCCCTGGGAATTGCGTCTGTTAGGAATAAGCGGATTAGAAGGGTGCTGGCCTCGTATCTATCCATTTCCCCATGGCAACTGTTTTCCATGTCTAAGATTTCGTCGGCACTTAAGGCCTTTGGCAAAACACCATTTTGATCCACACAGAATTTAAGAAAATTTAGGATTCTTGCCAGACGTAAAAGTGTTACCGCTTCAAGTCTGGAGGTGGTATCTACCACTGGAAAGGCTGTGGAGCGCATTGAGGTGAAATCATGTGGCAATAATTCCTGTTTCTCACACAGGACATAATCCGCACTGCCCGGGGCCGGATAGTAAATGGAGAGACCGGCAACGGTTCTTCTGGTCGCAAGTGTCAAAAGATCATTTAAGGTGGTGGCAGCGGTTTGACCGGGGGCGGCTCCAAGAAGGTAAGAGACACAATCCATATCCAAATCTTTGGCGATATCCAACACTCTGTCATGGGCCTGTCTGACATCAGGACGCCTAAAGCGTTTCAACTGGGTTGCACTGAAAGAGCCTACGGACAGATTCAGGGTTTTGAACCCGGTGGCTTTCATGGCTGTCAGGATCTCCGTGTCAAGGGATGGGGGGAAAAGTCCGTTCATGGCGCGCAGCTCAATATCCTGTCCCTTGAATATCTGACGAATGCCGTCTAAAAGTTCCAGGGCCCATGATTTTTTAAGGGTTAAGTTTTCATCTTCAAAATCGATAAATCCAATTTGTTTAGATCTTACCTGCAATTTAATTTCATCAAGAACGTCTTTAACCGGCCGTATCCGAAACTTTCCATAATTGCTGGATGCCGACACCGCGCAATAGGAACAGGAAAAAGGACACCCCCTGGAGGCCACAATGGTAATGGCGGCTTTTTTATTGCGCTGGTAAAAGTGCCAGTCAATTTTATCCAACGCATTTTGGTCAAGACCATGGGGAGAATCAGCCCAGGCAGGCGGATTGAGAACAATACCATTGCCCTGCTTGAAACCGATACCGCTGATTTGCCTTAAATCATCTGCTTCAGGCAAGGTGCCGGGTGCTTGGTTTTTTAGCTGCCGTGCAAGCTGTACCATGGGCGCTTCGCCTTCTCCTTGAATTACAAAATCAATCTCTTTACATTTAAGGCAGGTTTCAGGGAACTGGGTGGCATGGTGGCCGCCCAATACAATAAAGGCGCTGGGCCAGAATCGTTTCACCTGCCTTGCCGTGTCAAGGGCCTGGCCCCAATAGGGGGTGAACAAAGCGGATATACCCACTAAAAAAGGCCTTTCCTGCCTGACCAGATTTGCAATATGCTCGAAACTGTATCCAAAATGTCTGTAATGGTGGAATAAAGAGAACAACGTAATATCAGTTCTCCCGTAATGGGGAATCAAATGACTAAATTTTTTCGGGTATTCAATGATCTTTGATTTGTTCCTGGCAAGGGCATCAATAATGGTGCATGAAAATTCGGCCTGCTCTAATTGTTTGGCAATACAGGCCAGCCCGTAGGGAATGGTGCGTTTTTTTGTCAGATAAAATTCCCGGATGGGCGGGGCAATTAAGACAATATCCGACATGGTCTGTACGCCTACTTTATTTTGGGAAACAGAGCAATGGGTACAAGGCAGACCAGCGGGATAAATGCGGTGCATTTAAGAACGATTGTCAGTCCGAAAACATCTGCCAGCCAACCGATTCCCGGGGAAACTACCCCGCCAAGCCCATAGGCCAGTCCCATCATCAGACTGGCTGCCATGGCCCTGGATCCGGGGGCAAGCTTCTGGGCCATGACCACGCCTAAAGGCATGGGGGCAAGCACAAAAAAGCCGGAAAGAAAGGAGCCGGTATACGCGCCTAACCCCGGCATGTATAAAAACATCAAAAGGGTTGGTGGCATGAGTAGGTATGATAGCAAAAATACAGGCTTGAACCCGAAGCGGTCTGCGCAATAGCCTGCAGTTAGTCCGGACAGTGTCCCCGCAATAGTGAACAGTGCGATGATCACACCAACAGAAGGTAATGGATGACCGTGGAGGGTGAGGTAAATGGGCATGAAGGTTAAAAATGTTTGGCCCACAACTGCCCGTAATACCATGACCAGCCAGATTAAAAATACCGTTTTATACACCTTGCCAAAGGTGTGCTTTAAACTGTTTATAAATCCTAATCCCGCCATATTCTCGGATACGGGTTTGGGCATATACTTCAGGCAGAATATAAATGAGACAAGACCCAACAGCATGGTCCATGGCATGGCAGACAGGCCGAACCGACTCACATACCAGGTGATGAATACAGGCCCTAAAGCAAAAGCCATGGTTCCGCCGGTATTGAAAATGGATTGTGCAAAACCCGCCCGGTTGCCGGCATATACATTCACCATGCCCGAAGTGGATGGATGAAACATGGAGGAACCAAAAGATCCCAGGCATAGGATGGTCAGCAATATCCAATAATTGGGTGCAATGCCGGAAAAGGGAATGATAAAGAAGACTAAAAACAATCCAGTGAGTACAAACCAGCGGGTTTCGTACCTGTCGGCCATATACCCCACTGCCGGTTGCACCACAAAGGATAAGAAGCGCACAGTGCCGGTAATCAGGCCCACCTGGGTCAGTGTAAGACTCAACTTAGCCTGGAATGCCGGCAGCAAAGGGGTGAAAAAGGCAGAGTAAAAATCCCCTGTAAAATGAACCAGGCTTAAGACCAGGACAATTTTATAATTAATCCGCTCCCCGAAAGCCTGACGGCCGGAAGCTTGGGTGGTGCTCATGTACAGATGTCCTAATTTTTTAAACTATGGATGGGGGCAGGAATATGGCCGCCATATTCCACAAAAATATCTTCAAGGTCAAGGTGGGGTACATCCATGATACTGGCCTTGCCAAGAAGCCCGCCGAAATTAACGCTGTCCCCAGCTTTTTTGCCGGGCACCGGGATAATACGCGTGGCTGTGGTTTTGGCATTGATCATGCCGATTGCCATTTCATCAGCAATGATACCTGCTAATACCTGCTCTGTAATATTTCCTGGCACCGCTACCATATCAAGCCCCACGGAACAGACACAGGTCATGGCTTCCAGTTTTTCTATGGAGAGAAATCCTTTCTGAGCCGCCTCGGCAATGTTTAGGTCTTCACTGACAGGAATAAAGGCACCGGATAGGCCGCCCACATGGGACGAGGCAAATGCCCCGCCTTTTTTCACCGCATCATTGAGCATGGCTAAAGCTGCGGTGGAGCCGGGCACACCAATGTGCGTAAGGCCCAGGGCCTGGAAGATTTCACCCACACTGTCGCCCACCGTCGGGGTTGGGGCAAGGGAGAGATCCACCACGCCAAACCGGATATTAAGGATGTCTGCCACCTCCCTGCCAATGAGTTCTCCCACCCGGGTGACCTTGCAGGCAGTGCGTTTGATGATTTCGGCAATGCGGCCAAGGGACAAGTGCTGCTGGGACAGGTTTCTTTCAATGGCGCGTTTGATCACCCCAGGCCCGGACACCCCAACATTAATTACGGCATCTGCCTGGCCCACACCAAGATAGGCGCCTGCCATAAACGGCATGTCCTCGGGAATATTTGAAAATACACACAGCTTGGCACAGGCCAGGCCGTCTTCATCAGCCGTGAGTGCGGCTGCTTTTTTAATGGTCCTGGACATGGCAAGTACGGCATCCATATTAATGCCGGCCTTGGTTGTGGCCACATTTACCGAAGCGCAGATCCGCTGGGTGGTGGCCAAGGCTTTCGGGATGGCATCAATCAACGCCTGGTCCCCATTGGCAATGCCCTTTTCCACCAGGGCTGAAAAACCGCCGATGAAATCAATATTTACGGCTTTGGCAATATCATTGAGTTCATGGGCAATTTCCACCATCTGCTCGGATGAAAAACATGCGCCCACCAAGGCAATGGGAGAGATGGAGATACGCTTGTTGACGACCTTGATGCCGTACTTTTCACCCACTTGGTCACAGGTTTCCACCAGCGTGGCTGCATGGCCAATGATTTTTTTGCGTATATTTTTTTTGAATACAGTCAGGTCATGGGAGATACAGTCAAACAGGTTGATTCCTAAAGTAACTGCCCGCACGTCCAGATTTTCATTCTTTACCATCTCTATGGTGGAGATAATTTCCTGATCTTCAAACACGGTAAAGCTTCCTTATATTTTATTGGTCACGTCAAAAATATTTTTGTGCTGGATGCGGATGTCCAGGTCCAGTTTTTTTGCTTTTTCCTTAAGGGCGGCAAACAGGGCAGGGGCATCAATTTCTTTTGTCACCGGGACCTGGTAGGACATGACATTTTCATTGGGATTGGAACCTCCCATGAACACGGCTTTCAGGTTGACAATATTGGCGCCAAAACTTGAAATAACATCGGACAATTGTGCCACAAGACCTTTCTGGTCAGGGCCCGAGGTGGTGATCAGAAAAATTTCTTTTTCCTCCACAGGCATCTGGGTGTCCCCTTCAAGGGATCTGACATGGATGGTCAATCCGTTGGCTTCCTCTTTCAAGGTAAGCTCCTGCCTGATGGTTTCAGCGGATACGCCTTCGGGGGCTTGGACAATAAAAAAGCCGGCAAACTGGTTTTGCAGGATCATCTGGTTGACGTTTTCAAGATTGCATCCCAGATCACACAGATCCGAGGTAACACTTGCGATAATGCCCGGCCGGTCTTTGGCCAGAACAGATATTATCATTTTGTTCATATTTTGCCTTTGTCGGAAAGCTTGCGAAGCCCGTCAATGGTTGTTTTATAGTCAGGTGTGTTAAAAATGGCAGAACCCGCCACAAAACAACTGGCACCGGCCCTTGTAACGGCTTCAATGGTATCATTGTTAACGCCGCCGTCCACCTGGATAATGGCATTGGAGCCTGCGTCAGATAACATGTTAGACAACGCGATGATTTTATTTAAACTGGCGTTGATGAATTTCTGGCCGCCGAAACCGGGATTGACACTCATGATCAGGACAAAATCCAGCATATCAATGACATATTCGATGGCTGATAACGGCGTGGCCGGATTCAGGGCAACGCCGGCTTTTACGCCTAAACTTTTTATCAGTTGCAGGCTGCGGTGCAGATGGGGGCATGCTTCTGCATGAACGCTGATGTAGTTGGCTCCGGCTTTGGCAAAGTCCGGAATTCTGGCATCCGGGGTTTCAATCATCAGGTGGACGTCCAGCACCAGATCCGTAACTTGTTTGCAGGCCTTCACAACAATGGGTCCGTAAGAAATATTGGGCACAAACTGTCCATCCATAACATCAATGTGAATCCAGTCTGCGCCTGCGTTTTCCACCGCTTTGACCTCTTCTCCCAAACGGGTGAAATCCGCAGACAGAATAGAGGGGGCGATCAGTGTCATAATTGTCTCCTATATAGTGTTTGAACTAAAAGTCACCCATCTGCGGCGTTGCAAGGAAAGTTATAATCCTCACAACCATAAGGTTGCTCCGGTTGCAACTTTTCTTGCGCCTTGCATATGGGCAACTTTTAGTCCAAACACTGTTTTTCGTTTTTAAATTCTATTTTAAATTTTTTTTGTTACGTCTCATCCTGGCCATGAAAAAGCCGTCCATGTTAAGATGGTCAGGAAAGGTAGTTTTATTAAATGTTTTAGACCCGAATTCGCAGAAAAAAGGCAGATGCTTTTCAAACCCTGAAAAATCCGGGGAAAAATCTTTTCTTTTGTCTAAGAACCGCTGGATCACCTGGGTTGTCTCTTCGGGCTCGCAGGAACAAACCGCATATACCAGCACCCCCCCCGGCGCCACCAGATTAGCGGAACCGTTAAGGATCTTTTTTTGCAGGGCCGCCATGCGCATAATGTCCTTTGAGCTTCTTTTCCATCGGCTGTCCGGGTTTCTGGCAAGGACACCTAAGCCTGTACATGGCGCATCCACAAGCACCCGGTCAAAATAGGATGAAAAATCATTGAATCCTGCCCGGGCCATGTCCACATGGGTGGTGCGGATAATATCAATGTCCAGCCGCCCGGCTTCGCGGTCCAAACGCTCGGCTTTGTTTTCACCGGTATCATTGGCGGTGATGTTACCTTTGTTTTCCATTTCAAGGGCCATATGGCAGGTTTTGGTGCCAAGGCCTGCACAGGCATCCAGAATATTTTCATCGGGCTTGGGGCCTAAAAGCTGTACGGCAAGCTGGGCCGCTTCATCCTGAATCTGAAATAGGCCGTCATTGAATCCGGGCAGATCAGGTATGGCAATACCGGATGTCTGGATTTGAAGGCCCAAAGGACTGAATCGTGTTGTTTGGGCATTAATCCCTGCGCGTTCAAAATCTGCAATCAACGCGTTTCGATTGATTTTGTGTGGATTGACCCTGAGAGTCAGCGGGGGCAAATCCATCAAAATGCCGGCAAGTGTCAAGGTCTTTTCTTTCCCATATCTTGCGACCCAGCGTTTACCAAGCCAGGATGGTATAGAAAAGGCTGCCGTAAGGTGTTCGGCTATATTTTTATGGGAACAGGGCAGGGCAATATCTTTGTGGGACCTGGATATATTGCGCAAAACCGCATTGATGAAGCCTGAAGCCTTTTTGCCGCAGATCGGTTTTGCAAGTTCAATACTGGTATTAATGGCAGCAAAATCCGGAACCCTGTCCAGGAAAACAATCTGGAACACACCAATGCGTAAAATGGTTTTAACTTTGGAATCAATGCGGTCAAAGGCAAGTTTGGAGCAATGGCAAATCAATTGATCAATTCGCCCCCTGTGTCTGAACACCCCGAACACAATGGCATGGCAAAGCCCTTTATCCTTTTGACTCAAAAGTTCAAGTTTTTGTGCCGCATCCTCAATGGCACGGTCAAGGGGCAGGGTCGGCTTTTGCCCTGCGTTAATCAGGGTAAAGGCGAGATAACGTGGATCAGCGGTCATGTTCATTGAAAACAGGCCGGCAGGTCAATTTTATTTCCACAAAGAAATGCGGCTACATCAAGACGTTTTCCTGAGTTCCCCATTAATTCAAGCACCTGGACAACACCGTCGTCTCCCGCAGCCACAAACAGGCCCTTATCGCTGCTCCTGACAACGGTGCCCGGCGGGGAGGACGTTTGCATGGGTGTGGATGACACAACGGCTTTAAAAATTTTAAGGCGTTTCCCGCAAAGTTCCGTAAAGGCACCAGGCCAGGGTGTCATGGCATTGATGTGGGCGCAGATGGCCTTGGCACTACTGTGCCAGTTAATGCGGCCGTCTGATTTTTTAAGCATGGATACATAACTTGCTTTTGAGTGATCCTGAGGAACGGGGATAATTTTTTTTTGTTCAATGCCGTGGATGGTTTTGATAATAAGGTCGGCACCCATCTGAGATAATCTGTCATGCAGCGTTGATGCAGTATCTTCAGTTTTCACAGGCGTTGTTTCCATCAACAGAATATCGCCTGCATCCATTTTTTCAGCCATGACCATGGTGCTCACACCGGTCTGTTCATCCATGTTTAAAACAGCCGCCTGGATGGGGGCGGCCCCCCGGTATTTTGGCAAAAGGGAGGCGTGGATATTTATGGGATAGGTCTTGGGAATATCCAGCACCTGCCGTGAAAGGATCTGTCCAAAGGCAACCACGACAAAATAGTCCGGTTCAAGACCGGAAAGCCGATCTATTCCTTCCGGGGTATTGATTTTTTCGGGTTGGTAAACGTCAATGCCAAGGTCCCGTGCGGCTTGCTTGACTGCGGAAGGGCTAAGTTTTTTTCCACGACCTTTGGGGCGGTCCGGCTGGGTCACTGCCAGTAAAACGTCAAACCCCGGCTCTTTTGCCAGGGTCTTTAGCGCCGGGACAGAGAATTCCGGGGTTCCCATAAAAACAATGCGGGTGTTTTTCATTTTTTGTTTTTCAATTGTTTTAACCGTTTTTTCGTATACATAGCCCGTTTTAATGTAGAAATTCTGTCAATGAACAGGATTCCGTCAAGGTGGTCAATTTCATGCTGCATGATTACGGACATAAGCCCCTGGGCATCAAATTCAATGGTTTCACCGTCAATATTCATGGCCCGCACAGTGACACTTGAATGCCGTCTGACATCAGACCTGTAGTCAACAACACTTAAGCATCCTTCGCTTTCAGATATAAAGGTTTCTTTGGATTTGGATAGGATCTCAGGATTAATAAGTGGGGTAAATGTTTTGTTTTCAGGGTCTGTTTGTTCCTCTCCTGCATGGGGGTCATAAACAATAACCCGGCGATTGATCCCGACCTGGGGGGCGGCAAGGCCGACACCCGCGTCATGGAACATAGTCTCACCCATATCCTCAATAAACGTTTTCAACTCGTCATCAATGCTTTCAACAGGCACTGATGCCTTTTTTAGAGAGGGTTCGGGAAACGTGACAATATCAAGAATAGCCATTTATTTTAAAATTTCCTTTGCCTTTTGAACATCCTTCCTGATCTGGTCGGACAGCTGCTCAATATTTGAAAATTTAATCTCATCCCGGAGTCGTTCAACCATATTAACGCGTATCCGAGAGTCGTATATATCTTCTTTAAAATCAATGATATGAACTTCAATGGTAAACATTTCATCCCCAAAGGTCGGGGAAAAACCAATATTTGCCACGCCCTTGAAGTTGCCATGAACGGTTTCTACTGTTACCGCATAAACTCCGAACTTGGGGCACAGTTCATCATAAAGTTTTATGTTGGCCGTGGGAAATCCAAGCTGACTGCCGCCGCGCTTGCGTCCTTTTATAACCTTTCCCCGGATTTGGTAGAACCGCCCAAGATAGTGCTTTGCCCGGTCCACATGCCCGTCCATGACAAGTTTTCTGATTCTTGTGCTGGAAATGCGCTTGGTGTCGGTTTCAACATCTTTTATCCAGTCCGGTACAATGGTCTCATACCCAAGTTCTTCACCCTTGGTTTTTAAAAGCTCAATATTGCCGATCCTGTTTTTGCCAAAGGTATAATCAGGACCGATAACAATGGTTTTCATACCGATTTTTTTTACAAGAATATCTTTAATGAATTCCTGGGCTGATATCTGTGCAAAGGCCTTATCAAAGGGCAGGCAAAGCAGTACGTCTATGCCTGATGATTCTATCAGTTCTATTTTTTGGTCCCGCCGGGTGATCAGAGGGGGGCTGGAAAGGCCCAAGGCTCTTAACGGATGCGGTTCAAATGTCATGGCTATGCTGGTGCCGCCGGCCTGGGCACCCCTTTGGATCACCTGGTTCAACAGCGCCTGGTGACCTTTGTGCACACCGTCAAAATTACCAATGGTAACAACAGCGTTATTAAAGGGGGCCTTAATCTGATTTAAATCTTCAATTAATTCCATGTCGTCCTTTAAAATTTAAACAAAATACTATTGACAAACTCAACAAACACATATATATATCCCAACCATCGCTTTTACGCAATCTTTAAATGGGCTGCTAACAAAGCGGTTGAGAGTGTGCCGAAGTGGCGGAATTGGTAGACGCACTAGTTTCAGGGACTAGCGAGCGTACGCTTGTGGGAGTTCGAATCTCCCCTTCGGCACCACCTCAAAAATCAACAGGTTAGAGAAAATTTCTAACTCGTTGATTTTTTTATTTTTAGGGGATGGTGACGTTTGGGAGCAATTCTTGAATAGAACTCTCACAAAATTAAAATAACAACCTAATCGTGTGGAACTCTAATCAAGGGTGTTGAAATAACTTGAGTTTTTATAAGGTTATGTGTTGCCTATATTCTTGATGGCCTTTTTCCCAGCAATCCTATTGCGAATATGGGTCGTATTATGATCTGATTTCTGGTTCCAGCCATTTCAATCAACAGTATGACAATCCTCGCTGGGGCGTATTACTATTGATGAAATCTATGTTTGCCTGAAAGAATTGGAACAAGATTCGAATCGCTTGGTTCGCAACGCTTATGAATTGGAACAGATGGAACAGGAAATTCTTGGGTACACGAAGCGGATAAGTGCTTTGCTTTTAAAAAAAATCCAGGTTTCAGTAAATTTCCGTGATCAGGTCGATTAAGAAAAAAATGATGTCCAGCTGGCCGGGGCGGATGAAAAATAGGTTTTAAGCCGATACGAATTTTGTTGACATTGTTAGAGTGATCACCCTGGAATCAATTTGACATCCATCCTAAGAATATGCCATATGATTCTACATTAATCGTAAATAAAAAAATAACTGGTTTCTTTAATTCGTTTCCTGGAAAAGAATTAAGGGAATATATGGTTCATTTGTAAAGGTACTCCCTGATATGGACAAATTACGACGGTCCCTTCGCTCCAACGTCAAACTCATGAAGTCCGAGATTACCCGCTATGCGTTGTTCGGCACCCTTATAGCCTTTGGTGCTGTTATCCTGGCCACGGCCATCAATGCCCATCTCCAGTCAGGGCAAATTACCTTTGAAACCCTGATTAAGGCACAGCAGACCAACGTCACCCTCTGGTTCATGGATGCCATGCCCTTTATATTTGCCTTCTGGGGCCAGTACACCAGCACAATCATGGCCTATGAGGCAAGCTCCATGGTCATGGATCAGACCGCGGATTTGCGAAATCTCAACGTTAAACTTGAACATAAAGCGGTACACGACGCCACCCACGACGCCCTCACCGGCCTGCCCAACCGTGCGCTGCTTTACGACAGGCTGAACCATGCCATCCAGATAGCATCCAGGCGTAAAGCTGGCCTGGTGATGATGCTTCTAAATCTTGACGAATTCAAGCAGATTAATGAGACCCTGGGCCATTACAGTGGGGACCAGCTCCTGTGCCAGGTCGTTTCCCGGCTCCAAATCATCATAAGAAAGTCCGATACCCTTGCCAGGGTTGGTGGTGATGAGTTTGCCATTCTTCTGGATATGAGCACCCACAGGGAAATGGTACTCAATATTGTCAAAAAACTGCAGAAAATATTTATGGAACCCTTTTCCATAGAAGGGCTTAACATAGAGGTTATGGCCAGTATCGGTATCGCATCTTTCCCGGATCACGGCAGCGAAGCCGATGCCATCATGCAACGGGCAAGTCTGGCCCTGGTCAACGCCAAGCAGAATACCAAGAGATTTGCCGTATACAATAAAGAGATGGAAAAGGGTAGCCCAAGACACATCACCATGATGGGGGAGCTGCGACACGCCATCGACACCAGTGAACTGATGGTTTATTATCAGCCCAAAGTTAATCTGGGCCAGGCCCGGGTCAGCAGTGTCGAAGCCCTGGTTCGCTGGCAACACCCCGAGCACGGATTCCTTTCACCGGACGAATTCATCCCCATGGCCGAACGGACCGGGCTGATCCGGCCCCTGACCATCTGGGTACTAAATACAGCACTTAAACAAGGGGAGCAATGGTATAAAAAAGGACTTAAAATAGGCGTAGCCGTCAATTTGAGTCCTGCCGCTCTTTTGGATACGGAACTGCCTAACGTCATCGTGGGTATGCTCTCCCTTTATGAAATCCCGGCCAGGTACATTGCCCTTGAGGTCACCGAGGGGTCCATGATCAAAGACCCGGACCTGGCCCTGAAAATTCTCAACAGGCTGGCGGAACTGGGCATTAAGATCTCCATTGATGATTTCGGCACTGGATATTCGTCCCTGGCCTATTTGAAAAAACTGCCGGCAAAGGAATTGAAAATAGATAAATCATTTGTTATTGACATGCTGGAAAGTGAGAGTGATGCCGTCATTGTCAAGTCCATCATTGACCTGGGCCATAACCTGAGCATGAAAGTGGTTGCTGAAGGGGTTGAAAATAAAGAGACTGCTATGAAATTGAAAGCATTGGGATGCGATATCCTCCAGGGATTTTACTTTTCCAAAGCCCTGGACCATGAGGCCTTGATCCATTGGCTAGGTAAAAACGGCGATCCAACTAGTCACCTTTATGCCTTGTAAAGATGTGGGCGAGATGCCTGCGCTCCCAGGTTAAGTTGTTTTGGATTCATTCCTAAATATCCAACATACTTATTTTCCTTGTAATTTGATCACACTTTCATCTCAATTGTTTATTAGATAAATATTAAATTATTGTTTTAAGCAGTTACCCATTATTCCCACATTGAAACTTGATCAGGACAGCGAATTAATGACTATTTTTGCGAAAATTGCGAAAAAGTTATCTATTCAGGAGACACACCATGATTGATGCACTAACCCTTCAAAACAGCTCTGCAAATACGTCATTCATCACGGCACTTTATACGCTGCTGATCGCGTTTCTTCTCTCTACCCTCATTGCCCTGGTGTATGAAAAGACTTTTCGGGGTCTTTCCTACTCAAGGAATTTTGTACAGGCTTTGATTCTCAGCGCCATCGTGGCTGCCACGGTGATGCAGGCCATTGGCGACAGCCTTGCAAGCGGTCTTGGTATGATGGGAGCACTGGCCATCATACGCTTTCGTACCAGCTTCAAGGATCCAAGGGATATCATTTTTATGTTTGCGTCGCTGGCTTCCGGCATTGCCACCGGAGTAGGGGGCTACGATATTGCCATTGTGGGAACGGTTGGATTTTGCCTGGCCGCCGTTATCCTTTACCACTCTCCTTTTGGGCAGAATAGTTACTATGACGGCATGTTGCGATTTAACATGGAAAATGATTCGGATAGCAAGAAGAAACTCAATCACATCCTGCAAAATAACTGCAAGATCTTTGCACTGATCACCCTGCGTGATATTGCTCAAGGCAGTCGTCTCGACTATGCCTATCACATTAAAATGAAATATAAAAAAGGCAAAGAGGAACTGCTGGAGGAACTCAATGGCATCGGACACATCAAAGGCGTCAGCCTCCTGTTGCAGGAAACTACGGTGGAATTGTAAGGGCCATTAACAAAGGAGACCGTATATTGGGCAAAAAATTACTCTATCTTACATGGCTTTTAGCGTTTTTGGCTACCGACATAACGCGGGACAGTTTGACCCGGAGATAAGAGTTTTGCAGTACCTAAGCCTCCATGAATCGAGGGGCCAGGAGAAGCCTATTTTTAAAGGGTGTCCCGGCTTAAATCGGTAGCCGCTCCGGCAGCGAAAACTTGCAAGCATGAAATTCAAAAGCCAACAACATGTCCTGGAATGTGAAGTCCGGCAGACGATCCCCGTCATCCGGAAAAAACTGCATCACCTGATCGAACAATATACTGCCTTCCAACAGAAAAAAACGAGCAGCTTCAGCACAGCAGCCTTTGACCGTCTGCTTCGGACAAAAGGAACAGACCCGCTGACCTTGTTGAAATTCAGGAAAAGTACGTTGGGCACGGATATCCTTCAGGCGAAATTTTCCCACAAGATATTCACAACCTATATCGAGCTTTTAGATATCACCGGTAAACTGGGTGAAACGCCTATGATGAATTACCTGTCCCCGGATGAAAAGGAGAGCCTTGTTCAATGAAAAAGTCCAATCAACAGGAGATGCCGTCGCTTCTTGAACGCCATGAATTAAAGTACCTGATTCCTTTTTCCCTGGTGGATGACATCTCTGATTTTCTCTCCATTTATTGTTCAAAGGACAAATATTCCGAAAATTCGGAGGATGGATTCTACGATGTCTACAGCCTTTACTTCGACTCTCCTGACTTTTTGTTTCTGAGAAAACGGCTGGAAGGCGCCGAAAATCGTTTCAATATGCGCATTCGTACATATAATATTGATTCCGGAATGCCCTGCTTCTTTGAAATTAAACAGAAACGAAACCGCATTGTCCGAAAATATCGGGCTGTGATTCATGATCCCCTGTGGCCACAGGCTCTGGAAACTTCACTACACCCATTGGAGGGGTTTCAGAGTGAAAAAGATGCGTTAAATGCTGACCTTTTTATCCGTCTGCTTTGTTCCTACCAAGCAGCGCCAAGGGTGCTAACCCATTATCGGCGAAAAGCGTTTATCTCAGAGGTGGATGATTATGCACGGGTAACCTTTGATATAAACTTAAGGTGTCAACTTGAAGAGCAGTTCAATCTCACCCCGGATGAAGCCCAAATGAATGCCTACGACAATGAAACGGTTTTTGATCCTGACTGTTGTGTCATCCTGGAACTGAAGTGCTATTCAACCCAGGTACCTTTGTGGATGCTGGATCTCATCCGATATTTTGATCTGAAGCAGGGATGTTTTTCCAAATATTCCGCAAGCATCCATCAGGTTTTTGGCAACTTTCAGTATGACATGGGAGACCGACTGGCTGGTTCGGTCTCAGCAAGTGTGGGATGGGGATGAGGCATTATTTAAATTGATCTTTGAATTGGCCCTCCCACGCGCCGGAACACCCAGGAGAGCATCAATAAGCATATCACTAATCGCAATTACATTTCGAACAGGTGCACATTCTAATCAGCTTTATGGCATCCCTGACGGTAATCATACCGTCATTATTGAGATCGCATTTCTCGCAATTGTTTGATGACTGCTTGAAGAATTTTCTTAAAATTTTGAGGTCTGAGAGATCGACGATTCCATCATCGTTAAGATCACCTGAAATCTCATCGGAAACCAGGTTGTTTTTGACAGAAAGGTAGGCTCCATCTGGTTGAACTCACCGGTACCATTGGGGAAACGGGCCATACTCAGATCCGGAGTTTGTTCCTCGAAAGTGATTTCATCCATGACGGTCAGGTCAGGGGATGACAATAAAATGGTTTCGCCGAATGCGGAAAGCTTGAAATTTGTATGCAATCCATCCTGTGCCTCATCATTGTCTGCCCAGACGATCAAGTATCCGTTGGCAGGAATGGAGATGTCAGGGAAAACCCACAGGTCGGGCTCGGCAGCGTCATCGCTGAGAGACCAGCCTTTCAGGGAAATATCACTATCCGTGTTGTTGTACAGTTCGATCCAGTCGTCATACTCATCATCCTGATCCGTGACACTGGTTTCGTTATCAGCCATGAATTCGTTGATCACTATATCTCCCGGAGCATCTGCGACAGATACCGTATAAAATTCATATTCCGCACGCACCGGAGAAAATGCAGCGGCATTGCGGTTCTCCGCATAGATATAATAGTTAAGATCCCCTGACCCGACAGATATTGAAACGCCGTAGACACCATCATTTTCAGCCCCGTCCTGATGGCTGCCGTCATCAAACATGGGCACTTTCACAAAACGGCCGCTTTGCCGGTATCCCAGCTGGACCAAATCAGCATCATTTACCTGGGCTATAATCCAAATAGTGGAATTTGAGGATACATCCGTTGGCTCTATAATATTCAAGATAAGCGGTGCAGAAGCTTGGAATTCGGACTGGGACTGAATATAAGTGATTCTTGATGACATGAGCTCGGCGATCCCCACGATTCCATTGGGGCCGAAGCCGGATGAATATTCAATATTGTTCAAAAATTCGTCATATGTATAAAACTTGTTGTTATCATACTCTACATAGGCATCAATGATATTTTGAATTTCAAATGCCCGGGTTGTGTACCAGTCATCTTCAAAGTTTTCCTCAATGATGGTTTTCATATGTGCGACGTACATCTTTTTATAGGTGTCGTTGGTCAGGATTTTATTCAAAATGGGATAAGACGGATTCTCTTCGTTCAAAAAAGGGTCCAGCGACTGCATGCCGCTGACATTTAAAGGCGGTCCGTTGATCAGCATACTGAACGCCCCGAAATTTTTATTTAAATCCCATATAATCGGATTAAACCGGCCAGCCCCATCCTGGTACATATAAAAGTTATGGGCGACGTTGACCGGCGAATCCAGATTCACTGTCAAAATATCAAACGCCGGCATCCACAAAAGGCGATCCACATCCAGCACATCCTCAACCTGGGATGTGGAATTGTTAAAAATATTAAAGAAATTGATCAGCTCATCCCAGCCGTCATCCGACTTTATTTCGTAATACTCATAATAATCGGCTTCGTTTTCGCCCAGATACCCCCACACATCTGCTGAATCAAATATATTTTCGGTATCTCCTTTAAAAAAGGGATTGTTTTTACTTCCGAAATGATTTTCAAGAAAAAAGTTATCAACATCCTGAACGCTGGTATAGAGCCCCAGGTGGGTGCTGTTTATATAAACATCGATGAAATTTGCCTGGGATGCCGGCATGTATTTTCTGGCGATTTCATAGCTGAGCACTTCCCGGACAAAGCTTGGGTCATTACAAACGTTTGCAAGCTTAAGGGTTCCGTAGCCGTCCAGCGTCTGGTCGTCATTAATATAATCAAGTTTAATATTCAAAGGATTTTTGATCTGTTCGGCTCGATAACTGCTGTTCCCCTTATATCGAACCCCGACGTTTTCATAGGTCGTGCCGTTGATGACAGCCGTCCCCTCTAACCGTTCTTCATCTCCTGCTGCATACAGGTCATCAAGTAGTTGGTCCCAGTTGGATTCTTCAAAGGTGATTTAAATGGTGTTGACCGTCTCAATGTCGGAAAATGAAGCTGCCTGTGAATTAAAGCAGGAAAAGATCAAGATAATAAGACATGACGGAAAAATTAATTTAGATAGACAGGGTGTTTTTTCCCCTAGGATTTTCATTGTTTGTTCTCCTATGCATTTTTTTTGAATGTCCCGGCAATCCCGGCGTTAAAAAATAAGCCTACCCCTGGACAATTTTGAAAATAGGATTATCGGAAAATAGTTTATTTTATTCTGTATGGAATAATTGAGGGGAACATGTGATGCAAATGAGTGGAAAAAAAGAGTTTTTCGTTCTCAGGTATCCTTGGCCCTTAAATCTTTCCGAAAAAACAGCCGCTTCCGGGGTATCCGTTCCGGCAGGGGCACACAGTTGGGGGGGGGGCGATATAAAATTAAGAAAAAATTTAGCTTGCGTAGACATTGGGGGGGGGGTAGTGCCCCGGTTGACAATGCATAATCCTTTGATATAGACAGGTACTTTAAAATTCTGTTGACGACCTGTTCATGCAAAGGAGTCTGTCTTGTCCAAGCTTTCCTGGCTTCACCTGTCCGATCTTCACTACGGCAAACCCAAAGATGCCTGGGATGCTGAACCTATCTTGAAAAACCTTATTAAAGACCTGAAGCACCTGGAAAAGGATCATGGGCTGTGTCCGGATTTGATCTTTTTTAGCGGCGATCTGGCCTTTGGTCAAATGGGGCCTGAACCGGGAAAAAATTTAGAGGATCAGTATAAAGGCGTTGAAAAATTTTTGGAGCAGGTAAGAACCGCTTTTTCAAAGCAGATCTCCAAAACGCGTATTTTTCTTGTTCCGGGCAACCATGACGTGAACCGTAAACGGGTGGGTAACATGTCCACCATGTTTATCGACAGTCTGGATGACCAGGAGAGCATCTCGGATTTTATGGCCGGCGGCGGGGAGGACTGGAATCGGGTCATGGACCGCCTGGAAGACTACCGCAATTTTTTAAAGAATTTCGGCAACCCGGTGCTGCTCCAGGACCGAGATCGCTTGACCTACGGCACCACGGTTGACATTAACGGTATTCAGGTGGGCATTGCCGGGTTCAATACGGTTTGGAGCAGCGGGCGAAACAGCAAGGAGGAAAATGGCAAACTCCGGGTAGCCTGGAAATGGCAGAATACAAGGGTGCAAAAGGAAATGGAAGATGCCCGGGTCAAGATCGCCCTGTTCCACCACCCTGTCTCCTGGGGGTCGGAGCCGGACAAAACCTTTGCAGATGATAAGTTGAGAAATGAGTTTCACTTTATTTTGTCCGGCCATGAGCACAAGATCGGAGTCACCCCTAATGCTGATGGCCGTGCCGGTATTGCCGCCTATGCCTGCTACGATCGGTCACGGGGCAGCGGGTACAATATCTGCTGCCTGGATTTTGAAAATCAAACAGGTGAAGTTCATTTAAGAAAATACAGCACCGAGGACGGAGGCGGCTGGGTCCGCAGGACTACACCCAAGGCCCGGGACGGGCGATATCATCTGGAACATCTGGACAGGTGGATGCCGCAGCAGGACAACTCAAAACTCAAAGACCCTATAGAACCGGTTCCCTCGGCCATTTCCGCATCGGCTCCTTCCGGCCCGGACCCTGAGTTTGAACGGCAACTGGCCCTATATAAACGCAGGGCCGTATCCCTGTATGAAAAATTGCCCATGATCGGGTTTGGTGCCCGGCTGCGGGTCTCCATCCGCATCAAGGATATTTATATGCCCCTGCGCGCCATGGTGGATGATGCCGTCCAGTCCGGGCAATGCTATGCCGATCCCCAGGATGCGGCCAGGTGCCTGGAAAAAATAGGGCGAAACACCTCAATTTCCATTCCCGACGCCTTTCAGGTGTGCCGAAAGAACAAAGGCCGGGGCATTGTTATTTTAGGGGATCCGGGTTCCGGCAAGACCACCCATTTAAAGCGTCTGTTCTTGTGGGCGCTGTCCAAAGATCATGAAACCATCGGACTGCCCGCCGGAATCATCCCTTTGTTTCTGCCCCTGCGCGAACTTAAAAGTTCAAATATCAAAAATTTTATCCATGACTGTATGGCAGATGCAGGCCTTGAAATGACTAAAGAATTCACGGATCGGCTCCTGGATCATCATCCGGTGCTTTTGCTGTTTGACGGTCTGGACGAAATTCAGAAGACGACACTGCGGGTTGAAGCAGTACGCAATATTTCCCGGTTCATGACCGGTCGCAGCAATCTGTATGCGGCCGTAACCTGCCGTTTTGCAGGGTATACGGCCACGGCCCGGCTGGACAATGAATTTATGGAACTGCATCTGCGCCCATTGACCCGGAACCAGGCCCAGGACTTTATCCACACCTGGTATCGGCTTGTGGAAACTGCGGACAACAAGAATTTGTCCCAGGCCCAGGACCTTGCCGTTAAAAAGGCCGACGACCTGATTGAGAACTTGTCATCCAATGATTTCAGGGCCGGCCGGGTCTTTGAAATGACCCGCAATCCCTTGCTTTTGACCAATATCTGTTTGGTACACCGGGACGGGGGGCGACTGCCCAGAACCCGGGGCAAATTGTACAGGGCCGCCATGGATGTGCTGCTGGAATTCTGGCGGGGTTTTAGAGGGGTAGAAGTTCGCATCGGCGCGGATCTGGGCCAGCGGGTGCTCCAGCCCGTGGCTCTGTGGATGCACCAAAAAGAAAACAGGATCCGGGCCAGTGCCGATGAGCTTGCGCCGGTGCTGGAAAAGGCTTTGGAAAAGGTTCGGTGGCCCCACGGGTCTGCGAGGGATTTTCTGCGCATGGTCCGGGATGACACAGGCCTGCTCACCGGCTGGGGAAACAGCACCTACGGGTTTATGCACCTGGGGTTCCAGGAGTATCTGGCCGCCTGCCATATTCGCCGCCTTTCCTTTGAGGATGACACCGTGCTGACCCAGTTGGCGGAACATTGGGGGCAGTCCTGGTGGCAGGAGGTAATCCTGCTGCTGTTGGGCCTGGAAGAGCCGTCAAGGTTCAAGGCGTTCATGACCCAGGTGGTCAAACTACCTGCATTTTCCAATGACCCTGACATGGCCAAGCGCTGCCTGGAGGATGCTGCGGAAATCGACTGGACCCCGTTCTTGGACCTGCTGGCCGCAGCGCCGGGTAAAGATCCCCAATTGTGGGACCGGCAACTGACAGCCCTGAGGATACTTGACCGGCATGCCAAAGACCGGCTCAAACCCCTGGCAGGCAACCTTAAAGACCATCCCATGCCGCAGATTCGGCAGCGGTTTTCAGTTCAGCAACGCCGTCAGGACGAAAATGTGGTGGTTCACGGAGACATTCAATATGAGATGGTGAATATTCCAGGGGGCAAAATTACCATAGACTCCTCCGAAATTGAGCTCGATCCTTTTTACATGGGGCGCTATCCTGTGACCAATCGGCAGTATGCCCTGTATTTAAAGGCCAATCCCAAGGCCAGAGAACCGGAATACTGGGGACACCGTGAATACAACGGGGAGAGCCAGCCCGTGGTGGGCGTGTCCTGGGATGAGGCCCGTGATTTTGCCCAATGGGTTGGGCTTGAACTGCCCTCTGAAGCCCAGTGGGAATTCGCCTGCAGGGCTGGGACCACGACCCGGTTTTATACCGGTGATGCGGATGAGGATTTGGTCCGGGCTGGATGGTATAAGGATAATTCCGGTGACAGGTTACATTCGGTGGGGGAAAAAGAACCCAATGCATACGGGCTGTATGACATGCATGGTAATGTAAGGGAGTGGACTACAGATAAAATTATGGGCTCGGACCGGGTGTTCTGCGGCGGTGCGTTCGATCTCTCGGCCCAGTTTTGCCGGTCTGCTTCCCGTTACGGCGAGCCCCCGTCCATCCGTATCCGTTCCTTTGGGTTTCGGCTGGTGCTGCTCACAGGCCGGGAAAATATAGAATATTAAGGACAATACATATGGAACCAATATCTTTGATCATGGGGGCGTTGAGCGCAGGGGCTTCTACTGCCGGAAAAGAGCTTATCAAAAAGGGGGCCGCAGAAGCCTACGAGAAGTTGAAATCACTGATCGTTGACCGGATCAGGGCGCGCAAGGCAGATTCCACCGAACTTATTTTAGATAAATTTGAACAAAAGCCCGAGATTTGCAAAGACCTTTTGACCGATGAATTAAATGAACTTGGTATTGCATCGGATGGTGATGTGATTCAAGCTGCAGAAACGCTTTTGAAATTAATGCCCCAGGGAAAAAAGGTCATTGCCCAATACTATTCTGAATACCATGCGCCTGTGACCCGGATAGAGTATGTTGAACATTTGACTGTAAATGCCGCGAAAATAGAAACGGAAGTGCCTGGCCGGCAAGTCACTGAAACAAATTCAGATCAACTGACTCTAGTACTATACGTCTATCTAAGAAAAGTCATGACCGAGAACCGCATGTTGCCCCTGGAAGGCATTGATCCGGAGGTCCGGCGTGACGGCGGATCTTCCATGCATCTGGAAGGGGTTTACACCCCGTTGTTTGCCCGGTCCGGGAGATCAGACAAGGATATGCGCTTTGGTGAACTTGCAGAGGATGATCCAAGGGAACATGACCGGCAAGTGCCTCTGGTGGAACTTTTCAATACCCCGGACCAGCCCTGCTGGGTTTTGCTGGGTGATCCCGGATATGGAAAAACAACCTTTGCATGCTTTCTGGCCTTTTGCATGGCCGGCGCGCTCTTGGGATCAAAGCAGGGCAATTTAACGCATTTGAAAACCCCTCTGCCAGTGGATGATGGATGACCCCGATTCTTATGACTGGGGCCTTGGTGCACTGCTGCCGCTCAAAGTCGTGCTGCGCCGCCTGGCAGATCAGCCCTGTCTGGCTGAAAAGGGAATAATACCTGTGCATGCGTAGACACTCTATGCTCGAGAATCGGGAGATCTCGGCGGTTCAAGTCCTGCAGGGGGAATTATCCGTACGCCTCCTTAGGACCGTAGATTAAATAAGTTGTCCCTAAACCACATTTAGAATTGCTGAAAAAAGGTTTCATGCACCTGCTTTTTTTAGTATGTTAGTCCACCAATTGATGTATTGGCATATCATCTATCGTAGAAATATTAAGATAGGTATAAGGGTAAAATGTACATATTAATTTAGTAAGTTATATTATAAAATAAAAACAGAAAAATACAAAAAATCAGGAGAAAATACATCGTGAACGCAACAAAGGCATATGCGACTAAATCATTTACAGTTATTGTACTGTTTATGCTGATCATCGGCGGAGCGGTAAGTGCCGGAATCTATTTCGGACTAAAGAAGCTGGCACTCATCTTTGCACCTGGATCTGAGGGAATAATTACTATTCCCGGAATCAATGAGACATTTACCATTCAAAGCCTGGCTGATGTGACTCATTTTTTAGAAATGGCGACAACGCAATATATTGCCTACATTGTTATATTCACAATCCTTGTTTTTTTATGTTTGGGCCTTATTCTTTGGATTCTTTTAAAATTAAGCGTGGGGTCATTGTTTGGGAATCATGTTTCCATGCCTGATGAGAAAAAAGGCCGGGAAAGTGCTGAAGGAGCAAAGAAAAAGGATTATGTAGAGAAACGATTGGAACAAGAGCGACAAAAAAGACTTTTTCTGCATTTTATATCGGTGTTACAACGAGAAGGGCGATTGTTGGATTTTTTTGCGGAAGAACTGTCTGTGTATGATGATGAGCAGATTGGCGCTGCCGTTAGAAGCATACAGGAAGACTGCAAGAAGAGTGTCGATAAGTATCTGTCTTTGGTGCCGGTGATTGATAAAGAAGAAGGGGATGTGGTTGAAGTTGAATCGGGTTTTGATCCCAATGCCATCACATTAACGGGGAATGTTTCAGGTGAACCACCTTTTACAGGGGTGTTGAGGCATCGGGGATGGAAAGCTGCAAAAAATGAGGTACCCAAACTGTCAGATGTACAGGATGCCTCCATTGTTGCGCCGGCAGAAGTTGAAGTTGAATAGACAATTTTTATTTATTTGTAGGAGTGTGCCGTGAAAGAGGGCCGATATATCGTTGGAATAGATCTTGGGACAACAAATTGCGTGGTGGCCTACTCAGATATGCAGGCTGAAAGAGCCCCCAGGGAAATGGCAAAAATAAACCTTTTCAGAGTGCCGCAACTCACAGGTCCCGGGGTGGTTGAATTAAGAGATTCTCTTCCCTCGTTTCTTTATGTCAAGGAAGGGCATGAAGACGCTTCAAACTCCTTAGAATTGCCATGGCAACAAGAAGACACGGTTACTGTCGCAGGTGAATTTGCAAGAGAAAGAGGGGCCGACGTTCCCCATAAACTCATTTCTTCGGCAAAGTCATGGTTGTGTAATGCGGCGGTGGATCGAGAAACCCCCATTTTGCCCTGGAACACCACAAAAGATATCGAGAAATTGTCTCCGGTCCAGGCTTCATGTGCGCTGCTCAGGCATATAAAAAATGCCTGGAATCATGAAATGGCGGCTGATGATCCAGATCTTTGCCTTGAAAACCAAGCCATCTACCTGACGGTTCCGGCTTCGTTTGATGCGGTGGCCAGAGAATTGACGGTAAAGTCTGCGAAAATGGCCGGTTTGAAAGATATTGTCCTCATTGAAGAGCCGCAATCCGCCTTTTATGCCTGGATTGATAAAGCAGGTGATGACTGGAGAGATCAGGTGGAAAAAGGCGATCTTGTCCTGGTCTGTGATATCGGCGGCGGTACCAGCGATTTCAGTCTTATTGAGGTGAACGAGGGGGCGGATGGCCTTTTAAATCTTGAACGCGTGGCTGTGGGAAATCATCTTCTTGTTGGGGGCGATAACCTGGATTTGACGCTCTCATACTTTCTTGCAGCCAAACTTCGAGAAAAAAAACAGAAGCTGGATGACTGGCAGATGAGAGGACTTGTTCACGCCTGCAGAAAAGCAAAAGAAAACTTGTTTTCATCTGAAGGTCCCGATGAGTATCCCGTAACTGTTTTGGGAAGAGGGTCCAGCCTGATTAAAGGAACGATTAAACTGAGTTTGAAACTGGCGGATGTACAGCAGGTCGTGTTGGATGGGTTTTTTCCGGCATGCAGCTTGGATGACAAACCCGCGGGAAGCAGTACAACAGGCATGAAAGAGTTTGGTCTTTCCTATGAGTCCGATCCTGCCATCACGCGGCATTTGGCTCAATTTATATCTTCTCATACAGATGACCAAGGAAATCCAAGACTGCCCACTGCCGTTGTCTTTAACGGCGGCGTCATGAAGTCCCCTTTGATCAGAGAACGGGTTCTGGATGTACTAAAGCAGTGGCACAGTGCAGCCGGAAGTGGGGAAATACGGCAGATCAATGCCGTTGATTTTGATCTTTCCGTGGCCTGGGGCGCTTCGTACTATGGTCAAGCTGCCCGTGGAGAAGGCATTAAAATACGCGGCGGACTCGGGATGTCCTACTATATGGCCATTGAAGCTGCTATGCCAGCTATTCCAGGGCTTGCCATGCCCACCAGGGCCCTTTGCATTGCCCCCTTTGGTATGGAAGAAGGCAGCCAGGCAGAAAGTAAAGATCGTCTGTTTAATCTGGTGGTGGGTGAAAAAGTCACGTTTGATATCATGAGTTCTCCCAATCGCCCTGACGATCAGCTCGGAGATGTGATAGATAATTGGGAGGATATGGGGATTATAAGCTTAACCTCCATTGAAACCGAGCTGGAAGGAACGGACGAGGGCTTTATACCTGTCACTTTTGAAGTCAAGGTGACCGAAATCGGTACCCTCGAGTTTTGGGCCTGCGCACGGGATGATGATCGCAAATGGCGTTTGGAGCTGAATGTAAGACCCAAGGTGTAACGACCTTTAGGAGATTATTGTGGATTTACAAGATAAACGGTACGTGGTCGGGATTGATCTGGGGACGACCAATTCAGCGGTATCATATGCTGATCTGACGGGCATAGATACAAATAGAGCCGGAGCCGGCATCGGCAATGAAATAAAAGTTTTCAGGGTGCCTCAATTAACCGGGCCGGGTGAGTTTACGCCTGCCCCAGTGCTGCCCTCGTTTTTATATATTCCGGGTGATTACGATGTTTCCAAAGATGCGCTGAAACATCCATGGAAAAAGGAAAATGATCTGTTTGCCGGTGTCTTTGCAAGGGAGCATGGTTCACAAATTCCATCCCGGCTGGTTTCATCCGCAAAAAGCTGGCTGTGTCATTCCCGGGCCGACCGGGAAGCACCGATTCTGCCATGGGGATCCCAGAATGTGGATAAAATATCTCCGGTCAAGGCGACCAGTGAATATTTGAGACATATTCGAAAAGCTTGGAATCATTGGGTTAAAGATGAGGATTTGTTTCTTGAAAATCAATTTACAGTTATCACGGTTCCTGCGTCATTTGATGAAGCCGCACGTGAATATACGCTAAAGGCAGCCAGAGATGCCGGGTTCAGTAAAAATATCACGCTGCTGGAAGAGCCGCTTGCCGCGTTTTATGCATGGGTGACACGCCATGAGCATGACTGGCAGTCCCATGTCAAAGCAGATGATTTGATCCTTGTTTGCGATGTGGGCGGGGGTACAACCGACTTCACCTTGATCTCATTGAAAGAGGCACAAGGCAGTCCGCGGTTTGAGCGGGTGGCTGTCGGGGATCACCTTATCCTTGGCGGAGATAATATTGACCTGACTCTGGCCCGCTATGTCGCATCAAAATTTAAGCAAAAAGCAAACCTTACGGCGGATCAATGGAAAACACTGAGTTATAAATGCCGGGCCGCAAAAGAAACGCTTCTTTTGGACAGCGATAAAAAGGGTGATGAAACCCGGGTTAGAATTGTATTAAGAGGAGAGGGACGTTCTCTTATCGCAAATACACTGTCAGCGGATCTGGAAAAAGATGAGCTGGAAGATATCTTGTGCAAAGGCTTTTTTCCAGAGGTTGAGCCCAGCCTTGCCAATCCTAAAAAAGCGGGAAAGGCAATGGCTGAATTTGGGCTGCCATATGAGCAGGAGCCTGCAATAACCCGTCATATCGGATGGTTTTTAGAGCGCCATCGTGAAAGTGTTAAAGCTCTTCTGGGTAAAGATCCCATACCTGATCATATTTTGTTTAATGGCGGCTCATTGAAACCGTCTGTGTTTCAAAGCAAAATCAGGTCCGCTATCGGAAAATGGTTTTCCTGTGAGGATCAGTCGTTACCGAAATTGCTGGATAATAATGATCCGGACCTTTCTGTTGCCTTGGGAGCCTCTTACTATGGTCTTGTCAAACAAGGCATCGGTGTGCGTGTGGGCAGCGGCAGTCCCAGAAGTTATTATATCGGCATTGCTTCGGATAAATTTCAGGATAAACATCGCTCTCAAAGTGGAAGCTATGACGCAACGTGTGAAAACGTATTGTGCGTTGTGGAGCGTGGCCTGGATGAAGGATCGTTGATCCAGCTGCCACAGATGGAATTTGAGGTCGTAACCAACCAGCCGGTTCTTTTTTCAATGTTCAGCTCCAGTTTTAGATCTGGTGATAAAAGTGGGGACATTCTGCAGGTCGATGATTCCCTGACACCGCTGCCGCCGCTGAAAACCATCATTAAATTTGGGAAAAAAGGGGAATCAAAACGGATTCCGGTTAAAGTTGAGGTAGAATATACCGAAATGGGAACACTTGCGATGTGGTGCCGTTCAAACGTGTCGTCCCATCGTTGGAAGCTTCAGTTTCAATTGCGCGAACCCCAGATCGGAGAAGCCAACGAGAGTGAAGTCTATGATGATGACACTGTAAACAATGTCCGTAAACTGTTGACGGACGCATTTTCCGGATCTGCGGACAGAGCTCAATTGCCTTCCGTTGTAAAAAATATAGAAAAGCTGGTTGAGACAAAGAAAAATAAATGGCCTTTGTCCTTCCTTAGAGCTGTGGCAGATCATTTGATTGCAAATGTCAAATGGCGGGGCAATAGTCCGGAACATGAAATTCGGTGGCTAAACTTGACCGGATTTTGTATGCGACCGGGTTTTGGGGATGCATTTGATGAGGCGCGTATTCCAAAATTGTGGAAAGTTTATTTACAAAGAAGCCTGTTTTCTAAAGCCAAACAAAATGCCGTTGAATGGTGGATATTTTGCCGTCGCATTGCAGGGGGATTAACCGCCGGTCAACAGCGGCAGTTTTTTCAGGATGTTTCCAGCTATTTATTGGCGGATAACGGTGCCGGCAAAAAAGTGCCTAAGCAAGAGATGACAGAGGTGTGGATGGCCGCAGCAAACATGGAGCGATTGTTGATAAAAGACAAAATCGCTTTGTCAAAAAAGCTGATCCCCCAGTTGAAACCGGGTAAAACACCGCATCAAATGTTTTGGGCGCTGTCTAGAATTGGCGCCAGAGAGCTGCTTTATGGGTCTGTGGATCGAGTTGTGCCGGCAAAAGAGGTGGAGCGGTGGACAAAAAGATTGATGAAAATCAATTGGACGCCCAAGGATCAAGTCGCTGCTGCATTGGCCCAGATTCTTAGGAAAACCGGAGATCGAACGCGTGATGTTTCCCCGGAGATTATTCAAATCATGGTGCCGTGGCTTGAACAGATGCAGGCACCTAAAAAGTCCTTGAATATGATTCAGACCGTCATTCCCATTGAGTCAGCTGATGAAGCTTCCATCTTTGGAGAGAGCCTGCCCCAGGGCCTTATACTGAAACACTAACCCAGGCCTGGACTGATACCTTTCTCGATGTTGTTGTGAAAAAAAGGACAACGTGAACAAATTTGCATATTTTATGTCCAGTTATGCCCTTAAGGCATTATCAGGGCTTTCCAGAACCCGGATAAACATTCATCATCAGGAAAAGATTCCAGACGGCTCCATTATTTTCATTGCCAACCATTTCACCCGGATTGAAACGATATTTTTACCGTATCACCTCCACGGCATAACGAAAAAAGCCATATGGTCTTTGGCAGATGCCAGCCTTTTTGCCGGCGGGTTAAAAAGCGTTCTTGATGCCATGGGTGCCATTTCCACCAAAAATCCTAACCGAAATTACCTTATTACGAAAACCCTTTTAGACGGCGAATCATCATGGATCATTTTTCCGGAAGGAAGAATGGTGAAGAATAAAAAGCTTGTCAATGACGGCAGGTTTGAATCTCAGGTTGATAAACTGGTTCACCGGCCCCGTTCCGGGGCTGCAGTGATCGCACTGCAAAGTGAATTTTACCGGGAACGGCTGCGGCGGATGAAAACCATAAATCCCAAAGAGTTTGCACGCCTCATCGACTGGTTTGAAATCAAGGACCCGGAAAAGGTTTTAAGTCAAACAACCTATGTAGTGCCCACAAATATAACCTATTATCCCATGCGGGCAAAAGAGAATCTGCTCTCTTCTCTTGCCCAGAAGCTTATGGAAAATCCCTCCCAGAAGGTCATGGATGAGCTGATGACCGAAGGCAGCATGATTTTATCCGGTGTCCAGGTTGATATTCGGTTTGCCAATCCCATAAAAATGGCTGATTATTTTAATAACTCATTTATTGAAAGTGATCTGACATCAAGACGGAAAATTTTTTTCAGCAGACGTATGTGCTCGGCCCCTATTATAAAAGCAGCCAGCCAGGAGATCCTTCACAAATTCATGGCCGATGTTTATGGCATGACGACCCTGAATTATGATCATATCTTTACCTGTCTGGTTAAGTATATGCCGCCCTCATCCCTTGGCATTGATCCCTATGATTTAAGATGCAGGGCATACCTAGCAATTGCCGGGAAAATGATGGAGACGGGCCGCTGTTTTCACAACGATTTTTATGATAACCAGATTCATCTGTTGACCGACGACAGAAATAAACGGTTTGCTACATTTCTTGACACAGCCCTTGAAACCGGTGTCCTCTATGTAAAAAACAACGGTAAATTATTTAAAAGACAGGACAAATTTGAAGCAGATGTCGGTTTTCAGGGGGTGAGAATGAAGAACCCCCTCTATGTGGTTGCCAATGAAGTCGAGCCGCTTCAGGATATCGTGATGTTTATCAAGGGTATTGCCGAAAAAAGTGCCGTTGAGATAGAGCAGCAGATTCGTCATGGTTTGATGGACAAAGCCTTAAGAGACTATGATCTTGATTACGAAAAAGTTGGAACTCCAAGTGAAACATTTGACAAAGAGGCCGGTAGGCCCATTCTTTTTGAGCCGAGCCAAGGCCGGCCCGGTATTCTTTTGATTCACAATTATCTTGCCTGTCCCAAAGAGATGAAACCCCTGGCTGATTTTCTCAGTGCTCTTGGCTACACTGTATTTGTGCCGCGTCTTAAAGGGCATGGCACCGCACCTGAAGACCTTTCACAGACAAGTTATAAGGACTGGATTGACAGTGTGGAAGAAGGTTATGTTATTTTAAAGCATAGAACGCCGTCTGTTTTTGTCGGTGGGTTTTTTACGGGTGCCGGACTTGCCCTTGAGCTTGCTTCCCGGATACCGGAAATTGACGGTATTTTTGCCGTTTCCCCACCGTTAAATCTCAAAGATGCGGGGTGGCAATCTTCTACTGCTGCTGAATTCTGGCATCGTATGCTGCAAAAAGCCCGTTTTGTTGACAAAAAGCTTGATAAGGGCATGAAAAATACCTGCTCGATATGCTACCATCAAAATCCTGCCAAAGGTATGAAAGCGCTTGAAAAATTGATCAAATACATGGAAGAAAGACTGTCGTTCGTTACCGCGCCCCTTTTATTCCTGCAGTCCGGCAAACAGTTTCATAGCAACACAGCAAATGCTGAAAAATTATTTAAGCTTGTTAGCTCTAACCGGAAAGACTTTTTTTTCTTTAACGTAGACTGTCACAATATTCTTTCAGGCAGAGACTCAACACGGGTATTCAGATCAATTGCCGACTTTTTTGCCTTGGTTGAACAGGAACGCTACCAGTCTATGGGAAAATAATCCTTTAAAAATTTTCCACACCAATGTTTTCCAGTTAAGATGCCGTGGAAAAAAGGGTCGCAGATTCGCGCTGCACCGTCCACAATATCCAACGGAGGCTGAAAATCGTGGCGCTCTTGTTTTAATTGGGCAAGACGTGCCGGATCCTCATCCGTGACCCAGCCGGTATCCACGGCGTTCATGTAAATGCCATATTTTGCAAGATCTTCGGCCGCCGTATGCGTGAGCATGTTTAACGCTGCCTTGGCCATATTGGTATGGGGATGGCGGCTGCCTTTTTTAAAACGCAGAAATTTGCCTTCCATGGCCGAGACATTGACAATATGTTTTTGACCGGTAAAATCTGTTTTCATGATCTGGGCCAGACGGTTGCACAAAACAAAAGGGGCCACATTGTTAACCAGCTGAATTTCGAGCATCTCTGCCGTTTCAATTTCTCCCAGTTTCAGTCGCCAGGAGTTGGTTTTCCGAAGATCCACCTGCTGGAGATCGGCATCCAGAATCTTTTCCGGGAATACCTGGGGCGCATCAATACTGTGGTCATAGGAATAGGGAATCTGGGAGAGCTGGGCAGACTGACGCAACCCGATGCCGGGGGTTGTGCCGTTCCAGGAGACCGGCAACACGTCTTCGCCACCTACATCACGGGGCAGATTTGTTGTCACCTGGGCTACGCAGTCCCGGTAATGGCCTAAAAGCATTGCCGCTTCTGGAGGTAAAGATGAAATATTTTTTTGTTCGGTGTCCATCAGATGGGCATAGAATCCGGGTGGGCGTCGAACGGTCTGGGCCGCATTATTGATCAAAATATCAAGGCGCGAATATGTCTGTTTGACATGATCACAGAACAGCTCCACGCTGGGAATATGACGCAGATCCAGCCCGTAGATATGGAGCCTGTGCCCCCATTGGCCAAAATCGGGCTCTTTGGAAAATCTTAAGGCCGAATCCTTGGGAAAGCGTGTGGTGGCAATGACCCGGGCCCCGGCTTTAAGCATCATCACCGTGGCCTGGTATCCGATTTTAAGCCTGGAGCCTGTGATGACGGCAATCTGTCCTTCAAGGGATGCGGTCTGAAACCGCTTTTGATAGTTGAGTTGCGCACATTCAGGACACATGCTGTCATAAAAATGGTGAAGCAATGTGAATTTAGCCTTACACACATAGCAATTGCGGGGAGAATCAAGGTGCTCTGCCGTCTTGTGGATTTCAACTGCGGGACCTTCAAGCCGGGGCGGCGCCTTGAACACGGACGCCTCCCGGGCCTTTCTGATACCTGTCTGTGCTCTCATCTGCCGCTCTTTTGCCACAGCAGCAAGGCGCATCTGTCGCTTTTTATCCTTGTTCCGCTTTTTTATTTCAGCTTTGTCCGGCCGGGATATTTTGCCGGCAGCCTTAATTAAAGCAATGCGGTCCGCTTCGCAGATTTTTGCCAAAAGCTCAGACCGGTCAGCCAGGGTTTCCAGTACCTTAATGCAACGGTCAATGTCTTCAAGTATCGATTTTTCATCTTCCGGGGCGGTCTGCTCCGGACAAAGGGTTTCCACGATATCGGCTTCCTTTTATAAGCATAGAAAAATGGCAATTATTATAGCTGATTATAGAATTTGTCAACCCAAGGATGGATTCGTTAACGATCGGCTTTAATTATTATGAAAAAAAAGGGCCGGCAGTATAACATCTGACTGCCGGCCCTGTATCTGCTCGAACAGAGTCTTACTACATGGCGCTTTCAGGATGGAAGACGTTTACCTCTTTAAGGTCATCTTTCAAGTATTCCCTTTCATTGGGTCCGAGAATACCCAACGACAGACTGAGCAAGGTCCATAAATGAACGACGCCATAATGCCCTTCATAATGTTCGCTGAGCTCATGAATCTGCGCATGACAGTTGTGGCAGGCGGCAATGCAGTAATCCGCACCGGTGGCCTTTATTTGATCGTCTTTCACCTTCCCGTAGGTCAAGCGTTCTTCTTTGAAACCAGACTGGAGAGTTCCCCCCCCACCACCGCAACAGTAGTTGTTGGAACGGTTGGGCTGCATATCAATGAAGTTTTCTTCACCTACAATGGATTTGATAACAAAACGCAGATCGTCGGCAATGGGATCTCCATAACTCTTTCTGACAATCTGGCAGGGATCCTGTACCGTGAATTTAATCTTCAGGTCTTTATTCCAGTCGGAACTGGGTTTAAGCCGACCTTCACGGATCCATTTTGCATAGTATTCGTAAATGTTTTTGATTTCTAAGTTTTCAGTATCAAGATTGAATTTTTTCGCTCCGGCCCGGACCGAGAAAGTTACGTGCCCTCACTCGGTATTGAGATACGTCTTACACCCCAAATGCTTGGCCTGATTAATGCTGGTCTCTGTCAGATGTTTCCAGGATTCGTCATCTGCCAGAAACATACAATAGTTTTCACCACCCCATCCTTTGGATCCATAGGTCCAGTTGATTCCGGCGGTATGAAGAATTTTCCATAAGGGGACCATCTCGTCGGGTTCGGTGACCGGTTCCCTGGAGTTCTGGTTAAGGAAGAATTCAGCACCCTCCTTATCAATGGGGGCTTCCATATCTTCAAATTCCGGTTGGGCTTCCTTATACTCTTCGAGAACATCCTCAACCACAAATTCAAAATCTTCCTCTGAGGTACCCATGGCTGAACCGGTATCGTGCATCAAGGCCGCGTCACAGGAACCCAAGATGCCTTTTGGGCGCTCTTCTCTGGGACGTAATGTCCTGGCATTGTAAACAAGCTGGGGAATATCAATTTTCATGGGACAGACATAGATGCAGCGCATGCACATGGTGCACATCCAGGGCCAGTTTGATGCAACAATTTCTTCATCCATGCCCAGGGCAGCCATACGCAAAAATTTTCTGGGGTCCATGCCTGCCAGCCCGGTGGCCGGGCAACCTGATGCGCAGACGCCACATGTCAGGCAGGCATTAAGATTTCCGCCATCGGGCAGAATCTCTTTAACCTTGTCGATAAAAGTTGAGGCCTTTTTCTTTTGGCCCAGTTTGATGACAGTTTCTGCCATGTCGTTTCCTTTCTTAAATACAGTTAAAGGTGAACAATCAGCATGTTAATGGTAGTTGTGGGTTTCCATGATCACCTGGATATCTGTTTTTTCTTTGTTAATGTCAGACAGTTTCCTCATGGTTTACGCCTTATTTCCTTAGGGATTGTTTCTATAATACATTGATTATATTCATCATAATGTTTGCTAAAGAAAAAACCCCATCTATCGGTAAAAAACTATAGCAAATAATAATAGCGAATTCAATTGAATGATCAAAAATTGGTGGTCTGGTTTTAAATACCTTGGTGCCGCGGGTGATTTCTTTAGGTTTGTTTTCTTGTTTTTATATGAAAATTCCAATAAATTGTTTTTTCACTTTTAAATCTAAATTTATAAAAAAGGAAAAAATGTCAATGTTGATCAATCTTCTGATTTTAAGCGTTGCGGTATTTCTGGTGGCCAATTTTTTACCCGGTATTCAGGTTAAACATTTTGGGACGGCCATTATGGTGGCCATTGTCTACAGCCTAATCAATTTTTTCTTTGGCTGGTTGCTGATTCTTTTATCCCTTCCTTTTATAATCATTACATTCGGGCTGTTCAAACTGGTGATCAATGCCGTGCTGCTCTGGCTCACCGATAAAATGCTTGATGATTTTCAAATTAAAGATTTTTTTACAACGTTTATCGCTGCCCTGTGCATCACCCTTGTTGATTCTATTATAAAATGGGGCATGGCATCCATGTGATGCCTGAATATCAGTAACGTCCCAGCACTCTAAGGGTTTCCACCTTTTTTGAAAGGGCGTCCAGTACTGGATTGGAAACCGTGTCATCCAGGTCCGCTTCCAGGTCGGCATAAAACAGGTATTCCCAGGGCTTTCCCGCCACGGGCCGTGATTCCAGTTTGACCAGGTTGATATGGTGGTCGCTAAAAATCTGCATCACTTCAAGCAGGGCGCCCGGGCGGTTGCCGGTTGAAAAGATGATGGAGGTTTTGTCCGCTTTTTTATGTCCCTTAAATTCCCTGGCAATGACGGCAAATCGTGTATAATTCATGGGGTTGTCTTCAATGGATTCGTGGGCCACGTCCATGTCAAAGATTTCAGCGGCCATGGCAGGACCAATGGCGGCCACTGACGGATCAAGTTCTTTGGTCTGTTTTACCGCAGAGACACCTGTACGCACAGGTAAAATTTCAGTCGCTGTCATCTGAACCAGGTAGTTTTGGCACTGGGCAATGACATGGGACGGGGCAAGGATCGTTTTAACAGCCGAAACATCTACGCCCGGATGGGTGATCAGCGCATGTTTGATACGGATGGTCATTTCACCGATAATTTTCAGATTGTGGGTCTGGAGCAGATCATAGTTTTCGTGGACGGATCCGGACAGGGAATTTTCCACAGGTACCACCCCATATGATGCGCTGTTGTTTTTAACGGCAGTGAAGATCTCTTTGAATGACATCATGGTCATTGGGGTGACATCATTTCCGAAATAGGAGAGGCAGGCCTTGTGAGAATAGGTCCCGGGCTCCCCGATAATGGCGCAGGCCGCAGTATTTTGGGTATGGGTGTCGGGGATAAATTCCTTTTTTTTCAGGTAATTAAAATCCAGTTGTTTGCCCACCACCGGTGCAATCACATAAATATCCCTGGTCAGGTTACCGAACTGTTCGGGATAAAGGCTTTGGGGACCGTCGGAAAGGGCCTTGTCCGGGTCGCTGTGAACCTCAATCATCAGGGCATCGGCACCTGCTGCCACTGCGGCCCGGGCCATGGGTGCCACCTTTTCACGGATGCCGGTGGCATGGCTGGGATCAATGACAATGGGCAGGTGGGTAAGCTTTTTTAAAACCGGGATGGCAGACAGGTCCAGGGTATTTCTGGTATAGGGCTCAAAGGTTCTGATACCCCGTTCACACAGGATGATATTGGTGTTGCCTCCAGCGGCAATATATTCGGCAGACATGAGCCATTCCTGGATGGTGGCTGCAAGACCGCGTTTGAGCACCACAGGCTTGCTCATTTTACCGGCACATTTGAGCAGTTCAAAGTTCTGCATATTCCGGGCCCCGATCTGGACCACATCCACGTATTTTTCCATGAGCTCTGCCTGGGCCGGAGAGGTCATTTCGGTCACCACGCCAAGGCCGGTCTCTTCCCGGACCTGGGCCAGAATTTTTAAGCCCTCTTCTTCAAGTCCCTGGAAAGAGTACGGAGATGACCGGGGTTTATACGCCCCGCCCCGGAACAGGACGGCCCCGTATTTTTTCACTTCACGTGCAATGGTCATGGCCTGGTCGCGGCTCTCAACAGCGCAGGGTCCTGCAATGATGGCAATGCGGTCGCCGCCCACGGTCACCGCCCCGGCCTTGACCAGGGTGTCTTCGGCTTTAAATTCCCGGCTGACAAGTTTGTGGGCCGTGGAAATGGGTACGGCCGTTTCCACACCATCAAGATCTGCATAAGCATCCGCATTTCGTTTCACCCGTGCCGCTGTGATGCCGATGATCCGTCTGCCGGCATCTGTGATCCGGCTTACAATACATCCGTCGGTTGCAAGGGATGCGTCGATGGCAGCCTGCTGTGCGTTTGTTATTGTCGATTCAAGTATCAGTTTCATCCGCTGAAATTCTCCTTTTCCCAGGCTCTTAGGCACTGACGTTTGGTAAAAAAACAAAAACCCCGGAAAAAATCTTCCCGGGGCCTTGGGCCTGAAAACAAAAAGGCCCCGGGTGGTCTTACCGTCCACCCGGGGCCTGTATATGTAGAATTTACATAAAGCTAAACCGGATGAACGCCCCTAAAATAAAAGAAGCGTCCAAAATTAAAAAAGAAATTGTCAGTTTCGATCATTCTCATTTTTCGGTCAGCCTTTAAAGCATTAAAAAATAATGCGACACTAACAGCGACCCAAGGCCATGTCAAGGTGAAATACATTAAGTTTATTTTCTGTTTTTCATTCAAAGCATGCACAAATTATGATACCAAAATATTCATAACAGCGTTGGATAATACCAGGTCAACGACTGGGAAAAAGAAGGTGAAAGCAATGATGGAGTTAGATGATATTCGCAGTGGTGTCGGGTTTTTCAAAGAGGTTGTAAACTGGGTTCAATCTCTGATTGACAAAGAAAAGCGAAAATATTTGGGTGCTATCTTTTCCAACCGCCAAACAGATGAAGATGCAGGTGGAAGATTTCCTGGCCCCCGCCTTTTTCTACATTAAATAGCAGCTTGTATCCGGATTTGTCTATGCCCTCTTTCAGGGCCATCTTTGCGGCCAGGGTGAACAGTCCTCCCACAAGTTGAGTATGCCCAGGTTCAATGTCGTTGACGCTGCGGATATGGATTTTGGGCACTATCAGCAGGTGGACAGGGGCTTGGGGGTGGATATCCCTGAACACTACATAGTCGCTGTCTTCATACAACATGTCGCTGGGCAGTTCATGGTTTGCAATTTTACAGAAAAGACAGTTGTCAGGCATATTTTTTTCTCCTTTTTTTGCGATCAGGCATCAAATAAGCTCATCAATGGCTTCCATGAGATGTTCCATGGCCCTTGTGGCGTTGTCCTGGATGAATATATCCGTTATCCGGTCGGTATATTCCGACGGGTCCGGGTTGATTTCTATAATTGTGGTGCCACCGGCCTTGGCCCTGGAAGGCAGCGTGTTGGCCGGGGCCACCGTGCCTGTGGTGCCGATGAGTATCATGCAATCCGCTTTTTGGGACGCATCAATGGATTTAGACGCCGCATATTGGGGAATGGCTTCCCCGAAAAACACCACATCAGGTTTCATCAAACCACCGCAGGTAAAACAAGTGGGGGGCAGATGATTCATGTCCACCTGGGCCACATTCACTTTTTGCCCGCAGTTCATGCAGATAATTTGTTTTAATGACCCGTGAAATTCGTAAACGTCTGTGTTGCCGGCATCCTTGTGCAGGTTGTCAATATTCTGGGTGATGACTGATTTTAACAGGCCCCGCTGTTCCATCTCAGCCAGAGCATAGTGGGCGGTATTGGGCAGGACATGACCAAACAGATCATAAAAAATATCCCTGATGATCTCCCAGGCCCTGGCCGTGTCCTGGAGAAAATATTCAATTTCAAAAGTTTTGGGATCATATTTATTCCACAGCCCGTTTCTGCCCCGAAACGGCGGGATACCGCTTTCAACGGAGATACCGGCACCGGTAAAGGCCACACAGTAGTGGGAATCAACAATTTGTTTGGCAGCTTCTTGATAAATATTCATAATATATCATTACCTTCCGGGGTTTACACTCGATGATCCAGTTTTTGTTAATTTGACCAACTTCGGCGGTGGAAAAAATTTTTACTCCTCAAAATATATTGTATATTCCTCCGGTTTAAAATTGTTTCCGCCTTGAATTTGAACAAATTCCCTAAAAACTGGATTATCGAGTTTACACTTGCCCAGGGGATTGTTATTTTAATTTCTCTAACGGTTAAAGATAACTAAATTTTGAAATGGCGTAAAGGTAAATCAAAACACAGATGAATGCAGACAAAGGACGATCTTCCGAAATGCAAGATAACCCGGCAGGCACCCTTACCGTGGACCAGGTGGCCGAAAATCTTTCAGCCTTTGCCATTGACAGGGCTGATATTAAATCGCTGTTAGGCGCAATCCCTGAAGGGCATCCCATAGACCTGAACTGTCTGGAATATGAACTGGCCATTCTAAAAATTTTGAGTGTGGGGTGGGGGCTTGCCTTTTTCATGCCGGTAACAGATGTGAACAAGACACCTTTGACCCAGGCATTCTGGGAACAGATTCGGGAGATTTCCAACAATGTGTCAACCTTGACGGAAACCACCACAGGCACCCGCGTTGATTATTTTGGCATACTCAAGGAACGCCTGGATACCTTTGTGAAGCAGATGCAGGAAAACCAGACCGAAGATGCTGATCCCACCAGCATTATGGGCCCTGTATTTGCCGATGCCTGCGGGGCTCCGGATGATCCCATGGTTATCCTTGCCGGAACCAAGATGTTTGCCCTGACCCTGGGGGCGGTCAAAGAGTACCTGGCCGCCGTGAAAATAAAAGATATCACCATTCATTGACTCCCTAAAACAGGTCTCTTTTTTCGTTATGATAAATAACCGGATAAAATTTACGATACAGGCCGTGATCTGGATTAACGTGGTCATGTATGCCGTGTCCCTGCTGTTCTCCCGGGGGGTTCATTTTACCCTGAATCCTTTAAATGCCCTGGCACCGTCCAGCGACGCCCTGATCTTTCTTGGTGCCTCCGGAACCATGGCCTTGGCCTATACCAATGACTGGAGCAGCATTTTCACCGCAAACTGGCTGCACGGCAGTCTGTTGCACATCCTTTTCAACATGCTGGCGCTTCGAACCCTTGTTCCGCTCACGGCAAAGGAGTTTGGGGTATACCGGATGCTGTCCATTTATATCCTTTCCGGTGCAGGTGGTTTTTTTCTTTCCTGTCTGGGCGGTGTGCCTTTGACCATTGGCGCCTCTGCCGGTCTTTGCGGGCTGATTGGTGCCTTGTTTTATTTTGGCTGGTCCCGGGGGGGGAGCTGGGGAAAGATGGTGTTTGATCAGACCAAATCCTGGATTTTCAGCCTGGTGCTTATTGGACTGATCCTGCCGAATATCAACAATTGGGGCCATGGTGGCGGGTTTGCCGCAGGCTTTATCCTGGCATTTCTCTTTGGGTATGAGGAGCGCCGCAGATCAGGGAACATTGATATCCTGATTTGTGCGGGAATGTCCTTGTTCACCTGTCTTCTTCTATTCCGTTCAATTTTTCAAGGCATGGCAGCGATAGTAAAATAAGGGTATTTTACACAAATTTTACAAAGCCTGCTTGCAATCTTTTCCCGGGTCAACTATATGGGGCTCCATGAGTTTGAAACGCGTAGATATTGCTGTGGTCGGCATGTCCGGTATTTTTCCCGGCGCCTGTGATACCCAACAGTTCATTGCCAACGTCATGGCGAAAAAATCCAGTGTAATCCCGGTACCCCAAGACCGGTGGGGAGTGCCGCCTGACATCATGGTGGACAACCGCGCCGGCGCGCCTTTACCGGACCGTGCCTGCAGCCGGTTTGCAGGACTGATTTCCAAATCCGTGTTCAATCCTGCCGATTTAGACTTTTGCGGGGCGGATAAGGCCGGGCATGGTCTTGATAATGATTTTTTCCACGCCCTGGACCCGGTACACCATTTAACCCTTGCCGCCGGCATTGATTTGATTACCCACGCTGGGCTTTCCAAAGAAAGCCGGGGGCGCACAGGGGTTGTGCTGGCTGCCATTGCCCTGCCCACGCCGGGAGCATCACGGCTGACCCATAATCTTTTTTTGACACCCAACCCCGCAATGCCCTCCCGGCAACAGGCCTGGGGCGCCGGTATGCTGTCGGCACCTGCATCTATTCTGGCAAGGGTCTTGGGTTTAAACGGCGGCAGTTTTACCCTGGATGCCGCCTGTGCCTCGTCTTTGTTTTCCATAAAGCTTGCCTGCGAACAATTGCTGTCAGGAAAGGCGGATGCCATGGTGGCCGGCGGGGTTTCCCGGCCTCAGTCCCTTTACACCCAGGTGGGATTTACCCAGCTCCAGGCCCTGTCACCCACGGGTCGGTGCGCCCCCTTTGATCGGGATGCCAATGGTCTGGTGGTGGGGGAGGGTGCAGGAATTGTTCTGCTCAAACGCCTGGATGATGCCCTGGCCTGCCGAGATACCATCCACGCTGTGATCAAAGGATGGGGCGTGAGCAACGATATTGAAGGAAACCTGGTGGCCCCGGCCAGTGAAGGCCAGGTCCGAGCCATGAATAGTGCCTTTGATATGGCCGGTTGGGCCTTTGGTGATATCCAGTACATGGAGTGCCACGGCTCCGGGACCCCCAAGGGGGATCAGGTGGAAGTCCACAGTATCATGCAGATGCTTGAAAAATATCGGTGCATGGACACGGCCTTGTCCATTGGGTCGGTGAAGTCCAACATCGGCCATATGCTGACCGGTGCCGGTGCGGCCGGGTTCATCAAAACGATTATGGCCATGAACCAGGGGCTGCTGCCACCATCCAACAATTTCAATGCCCTGCCCGATGACTCGCCTTTTAAGGATACCGGTGTCAGGGTTCAGGATACGCCCGCTGCCTGGGCACCTGCTGGTGACGGTCAGCCTTTGCGGGCGGCAGTGTCTGCCTTTGGGTTTGGCGGCATCAATGCCCAGATCCTTGTGGAATCTTTTAAGGCCGAATCTCGCCGTTATGCGGTGGGTTTTGCGCCAGCCCCAGCCGAAGAATGCGTTCCCTGCGCCATTGTGGGCATGGGCCTGATATCGGGGGGCGCTGACTGCCTTGGGGATTTTTCCCGGCTTATTTTTGGGGAGAAAACGCCTGTTGGCCGCTCCGGAGAAGCCAGGTGGCGCAGAGCCGATCATCTACCCCCTGAAATTCGCAGGGCTTTAACCCTGTTCATGGATGAGCTGAGTATTGATCTTAAAGATTTCAATATCCCCCCCAATCAGATGAACCAGATTCTGCCCCAGCATCTGATTATGCTTAAATCTGCCATGGCGGCTCTGGCAGATGCCGGTATATCTTCAAAACCTGATGCGTCACAACCGCTCCGGGTAAACATGGGCTGTGCCGTGGGTATTGAATTTGATTTCGGGGCAACGGATTACCACTTAAGATGGCAGATCCAGGGACAGGAAAAAGATGTCTCTAAAGAGTTGCTGGACACCATCGGGCCGTCATTAAATTTTGGTTCAACACTGGGTGCCCTTGGGGGTATCGTGGCGTCCCGCCTAGCCCGGGCATTTAAACTGGGTGGCCCCTGCTTTACCCTGTCTGCGGATGAAGCCTCGGGGCAGACGGCCATTGATATTGCCGTTAAATCCCTGTCCGCAGGGGAGACCGATACCTTTTTATGTGCGGCTGTGGATCTTGCCGCCGACATTAGAAGCTTTACCCGGAATCTGGTCCTGACCGGAGCAGACCCCATGGCCCTGCCTTCGGAAGGCGCTGTGGCCCTGGTGCTCAAACCCCTGGAAGCCGCGCAGAAGGACAATGACCGGATTTATGCCGTGGTCAATGGTGTGGGACGAGCCGGGGGGGCTGCTTTTGCCGGGGAAATCGGTGATCAGGCCCAAGTCTCACGGTCAACGGTTGTTCAAAAGTCCTTACAAATGGCCCTGGATCATGCCGGTATGGACGTCAATGATATTGGGCTTGGTGCCGTGACGCACAGTGCGTCTCATTTTCTGGGGGCAGGGGAGGTGTCTGGACTTGAATTCAACGCCTTTCCGGTTTTCTGCCCGTCTGCTTTGTCAGGCCATACCGGGGCAGCTGCAGGCCTTTTTACCGTTACGGCTGCCGCATTGTGTCTTTATACCCAAAAGTTTCCAGGTCCTTTGTCCAATGCCCCCGGCATTCCCCAAACCGCTGTTGCAGGCTGCCTGACCCGGGATGGTATTGCAGGACACGTTGTATTGTCAGGCCACCAGAATGCAGGGCAGGGTGGGGACACCTTGACCGTTTCGGTGACCCGGGAAAAAAATGGGCATTCACCCACCTGCATAAAAATTCCTGTTACCCGTCCGCCTTTTCCACGGGGTCTGATTGCCACAGAAGCTTTTGATTGCTGCCCTGGACCGCTCGAAGCCCCACTTTCTATCCCCTGTGACACACTTCCAGGACTGCTGGCCCATACCCAGGCGGTGACGGCCAGGGCCCATGAGCGTTTCCTCGAATTATCCGCCCAGAATACCCAGGCTATGGCCGAACAGCTTGCTGTCATTGCCGGCGCAGGGTCAACGGGGTGGCATGCATCAACCGGTCTGGAACCGGTCTGCCCGCTCCAGGAAATTCCTAAGATTCCTGAGGTATTCATGGACCGAAACCAATGCCTTGAATTTGCCGTGGGAAAAGCCGGAAACGTGCTGGGGCCGGATTTCGATATCATTGACACCTACCCGGTCCGGGTGCGGTTGCCGAATGAACCGTTGATGCTGGTGGACCGGATTGTTTCCGTGCATGGAGAAAAACTGTCCTTAACTTCAGGGAAAGTGATTACCCAGCATGATGTGCATGAAAATGCCTGGTACCTGGACGGCGGCAAAGCCCCGGTTTCCATCTCCATTGAAGCGGGCCAGGCGGATCTCTTTCTTTGCTCCTGGTTGGGCATAGACCATGTGGTTAAAGGCAAACGCAAATACCGGCTGCTTGATGCCAAGGTGACGTTCCACCGCAGCCTGCCCGTGCCTGGTGAAACCATTGAATACCACATTGAGATTGACCGTTTTTTAAGGCAGGGGGATATTTATCTTTTCTTTTTTCATTATCAAGGATACATCAATCAGCTGCCCTTTATCTCCATGCGCGATGGGTGCGCAGGCTTTTTCACCGAACAGGAGGTTGAAAATTCCGGCGGCATTATTCTGAAAAATGAAGACAAGGAAATGAATGTACAGGGGGCGCCACCAGCCTGGTTTGCACCGGTGAAGCGGCTAAGCCTGAATGATGAACAGGTGGATGCCCTTCGCACAGGGGATCTTGAAACAGCATTCGGCGCAGATTTTCAAGGAAAGCGCGCCGGAAAAAATCAATGGCTGCCCGGCGGTCCCATGCGCCTGATCCACCGGGTTCTCGACCTGGATCCCACCGGCGGTCGGTTTGGCATGGGCCGGATTATTGCCCAGGCGGATATCCATCCCGATGACTGGTTTTTGACCTGCCATTTTATTGATGACATGGTGATGCCGGGCACCCTGATGTATGAGTGTTGTGCACATACCCTGCGGGTTTTTGTCCAGCGCATGGGCTGGGTTCTGCCGGATGACGGCATCTGCTATGATGTGCTGGAAAAAAACGAAAGTGATTTGAAGTGCCGGGGGCCTGTGACCCGCGCCACAAAAAAAACCCTTTACGACATTGAAATAAAATCAATCGGATATGAACCCCAGCCTTTTGTGACGGCGGATGCCCATATGTTTTCAGATGATCTTGAAATTGTGTTTTACAAGGATATGGGGATAAAACTTACTGGGTTGACCCGCCAGGATCTTGAGGCGTACTGGAGGAAAAAATGAAGTACGACAAGGTGTTTATTGAATCCTTTGGATATGAGCTGGCACCCCACATCGTGACCAGCCGGGAAATTGATGAAAAACTCACTCCTTTTTTTGAGACTGTTGGGTTTGTGCCCGGCCAGCTGGAGGCATTGACCGGTATCCGGGAACGCCGATACTGGGATAAGGAGCATACCCTGGCCGAACATGCGGCCGTGGCAGGTCAACGGGCTCTGGATGAAGCAGATATTAATCCCAAAGAACTGGGGGCCCTTTGTTTTTGCGGGGTGTGCCAGGACGGATTTGAACCGGCTACATCCTGTGCGGTGGCAGACAAAATCGGTGTGGGGCCAAGAACCCATGTCTATGACGTAAAATCTGCCTGCCTTGGCATGATCACGGGCATGGTTCATGTGGCCAATGAGATCCAGCTCGGGCATATTAAGGCGGGACTCGTGGTCTCCTGCGAATCGGCCCGGCAGATTGTTGACGCCACCATTGAAGAGATAAACACCCACAAAAGCATTGACTTTTATAGAAGGGCTGTGGCCACCATGACCGGGGGCTCCGGAGCCGCGGCAATTCTGCTCACCGACGGGACCCTGGGCAAATCTTCGACGCCGCGTCATAAAATCAAAGGCGGGGTGGTGAACAATACCATCCGTCATTGGGATCTTTGTTACTGGGGATTTGAACACAAGGGCATGCCCACAGATTCAAGGGTGATTATGCGCACCGATGCCCAGAAAGTGCTTGATCACGGCACGGAACTGGCCATGGAAACCTATGACTTATTTCGCAACGAGTTGGCGTTGCCTGAAAATAAGCCGGATAAATTTGTTGCCCATCAGGTCGGGGAGGGCCATCATAACAAATTTTATACGGCCATGAAAATTGACCGAAAAAAGGATTTTATCACCTTTCCTTTCCTGGGAAATGTGGGGTCCGTGTCCCTGCCGATTTCAGCGGCCATTGCCGATGAACGCGGATTTCTTGTGCCCGGCGATTTTGTGGCCTTTTTAGGGGTGGGGTCCGGACTTAACTGCTATTTTCTGGGGGTTGAATGGTAACAAGGACAATAAACGGACAGCTGACTTCCACCGCAGGGTTTGAGGAGCTTTACCCCTTTGAACCCCATTATGCCGATATTAACGGGCATAAAATGCATTATGTGGATCAGGGCAAGGGCAGGCCTGTGCTTATGGTCCACGGCAACCCCACCTGGTCCTTTTATTTCCGCCATCTGATCACCGGCCTTTCCGCTGGTTTTAGAACCATTGCCCCGGATCATATCGGGTGTGGTTTTTCAGACAAGCCGTCGGCTAAAACGTATGATTACACCTTGGATCAAAGGGTGGCGGACCTGGATGCCCTTGTCAGACGGCTGAATATTAATGAAAAAATATCGCTGATCGTGCATGATTGGGGCGGAATGATCGGACTTGCCTGGGCCTTGGACAACCTGGACCGGGTGGATAAAATTGTCATCACCAACACATCGGGATTTTTCCTGCCGGCGTCCAAGCGCTTTCCGACAGCGCTATGGGCCATAAAATATCTTGCCCCCTTTGCTGTACCTGCTGTTTTAGGTGCCAACCTTTTTGCCCGGGGCGCCTTGTATCTTGCCCCGGAAACCCGGCTGCCCCAATCTGTTAAAAAAGGTCTTGTTGCCCCGTACAATAGTTGGGCAAATCGCATTGCCACCTTAAAATTTGTCCAGGATATACCGATAACAGCAAACGACAGAAGTTATGCCAGAGTCCAGAAAGTGGATCAGGGGCTTAACGCCCTTAGCCCGGATCAGCTCATGTTTTTATGGGGAACCCGGGATTTTGTTTTTGATATTCATTTCCTTGAGGAATTTAAAAACAGATTTCCCCGATCCCGTGCCCATGTATTTGAGGATGCCGGCCATTACCTGTTCGAAGATAAGCCCGGGCCTACCCTTGAATTGATTCAAAACTTTTTGTCCTGACATTTTCTTTTGTATTTTGACTTTCAGATTCATGCCGGATAAATTGGGGTGTTATGGGACTATTAAAAAAGAAAAAAAAGGATGAACCCACGGAGCCGGCTGCCGAGGAACAGGTCGGTGACGAGTCCACGTCAGCCAAACCCAAGAAAAAATCTTTGTTAAAAAAGCTGATTATTATTCTGCTTAGTCTGGGCATTCTTGGGGGGGGCGGATTCTTTGTGTACACCAAGTTTCTTTCAGGTTCCGGTACCGAAGACGGTCGGGTTTATCAACCTGTAGCCCTTGCCCATGTCACCCTGCCCCACGAGATGCTCGCCTTTTGTTTCCACCGCATGCCCGGACTTTACGATGCCCTGGTGGCCTTCAACATAGAAATGGTTTTATTTGATGCTGAAATTGCCCGTATTGATGCCGTGGGCACCAAGTACCCCGATCAAAAAAAGATTACCGACAGCCAGAAAAAAGTATGGGACAAAGGCATGCAGTCTTTAAAAAAATCCTTTGAAAAATTGGAAAAACCCATTAAAGAAACCTTTGTACTGTTCCAGGTCAACCCGACCCAGGGACAGGAAAAAATTGATCAGACTGCTGAACAGATGATCCAGGTCGCCAACCAAGCCCTGGAAAAAGCCCAGGAACTGACAGCGCCGCTAAAGGACGCCATGCCCAAAGCCCCCGAAGGTATGATCAAAGGAACCCTGTATAAAATAAAAAAGATGTTTTTATGACACGCTATACAAATATTGCCCAAAGCCTGAAACAATCCGCTGACATCCATCCATTCAAACGTGCCGTGGTCTACCCTGCCTCACGGGATCGCTCCGGGCGGGTTCTTTACAGCCAGCTGACTTTTTGTCAGCTTGACCAGCAGTCCGATTGCCTTGCCGCAGGTCTTGACAGCATCGGCATTGGCCGGGGGACCCGCACCATTTTGATGGTGACCCCTGGCATGGATTTTTTTCTTACGGTGTTTGCCATGTTCAAGGTCGGGGCAGTGCCCGTGGTGGTGGATCCGGGCATGGGTATTGACCGGATGCTGCAATGCCTTTCCCAAAGCCGACCCAAGGCCTTTATCGGCATTGAAAAGGCCCATGTGCTTCGAACCCTGCGCCCCGGATATTTTAAAACGGTGAAGCGATGGGTGACCGTGGGCAGAAAATGGTTCTGGGGCGGGCACACCCTGAACCAGCTGATGAACAGGTTCCCGGGCACACCTTTCAAACAGGTGCAGACCACGGAGAATGAAATAGCGGCCATTGTATTTACCACCGGCTCCACAGGTCCTGCCAAGGGCGTCATATACACCCATGGGAATTTTGAGGCCCAGATTCGTCAAATTCAGTCCCATTTTCAGATTGCGCCCGATGAGGTGGACCTGCCCACTTTTCCGCTCTTTGCTTTGTTTGATCCTGCCCTGGGCATGACTGCCGTGATCCCGGATATGGACCCCACCAAACCGGCCCTGGTGAATCCGGTAAAAATTATCGAGGCCATTGAAAATCATGGTGTGACCAATATGTTTGCATCTCCGGCCCTGTTGAACCGGGTGGGAAAATACGGCCGGGAAAATGAGATCAAACTGCCGTCATTGCGCCGGGTGGTTTCCGCAGGCGCCCCTGTCAGTCCGGCCAATATTGAACAGTTTTCATCCATGCTGTCCGATAATATCCAGATTCACACACCCTACGGAGCCACGGAAGCGGTTCCTATCATATCCATCGGTTCCCATGAGATCCTGTCGGAAACCAGAAAACTTTCGGAGCAGGGCTTTGGCATGTGCGTGGGCCGGCCCATCGCAGATACAAAAGTGAAATTGATCGAGATTTCCGACGAGCCCATCACCCAGATCCAATATGTTCAGGAGGTGCCTGAAAATCAGGTGGGGGAAATAACGGTAAAGGCAGATCTTGTAACCGAGCAATATTTTAACGATACCAATGCTGATCTTCTGGCCAAAATACCGGATACGGACGGCAAAGTATGGCACAGGATGGGGGATCTGGGCTGGAAGGATTCAAAGGGTAGAATCTGGTTTTGCGGCAGAAAGGCCCACCGGATTGAAACCGGAAAAGAGACTTTGTTTACTATCCCCGTGGAAGCCATATTCAATAATCATGAAAAGGTTTACCGCAGTGCGCTCACAGGTGTCGGGCCCAAAAACCGTCAGATGCCCGTGGTGTTTGTGGAGCCTTTTGAGAAAATATCCGATGAAAAACAATTTATTCAGGAACTGTCTGATCTGGCCGGCAAAAATCCTTTGACCGCCGGTATTGAATACATTTTCATTGAGTACAAATTTCCTGTGGATATCCGGCACAACTCCAAAATTTTCAGGGAAAAACTGGCGATCAAGGCCCGGGAGTTAATTACAGGATAAGATACCGGTTATTAGAAGATGAGATACAGATACATCAACTCCCAAATCGGTCCTTTGATGCTGGCCGGCCACACAACGCTTGAACTTATCCGTTTTCCGGTCAAAGGTAAAAAAAAGGCGCCTGAAATAGGTTGGGTAGAGGACAACACCAGATTTCCCGATGCCGTATTCCAACTGGCGCAATATTTTGAAGGCCGGTTAAAACAATTTGACCTTGATCTTCAGCCCATAGGAACGGATTTCCAGAAACAGGTCTGGCAGGCGCTTTTAACTATTCCTTACGGGACCACGGTGACCTATGGTGAGATCGCCAAACGAATTCATAACCCCAAAGCCTTCAGAGCCGTGGGCCTTGCCAACAGGTGTAACCCCATCCCCATCATTATTCCCTGCCATCGTGTGATCGGCAAAAATGGTAAATTAACCGGATTTGCCGGCGGCCTTGGCATCAAACAAGCTCTTCTGGATCTGGAAAAATCCTGAAATCAAAAGGCCTATAAAAGGACATTTCCGGACAGATTTTTTTTAATGTCTATTTCAGGACAAAGGACCAAGCGCATCAACGGCTGCCATGCACACGGCCACGGATGATTGGGGATGTTCGGCTGAAAATGCCGTATCTTCTTTTAAAAATGTTGCACGCCAATTGGTTTCGGTCATGCTTTTGGGGCACAGATCTTTTAACTGAAAGGTAAATCCTTTGGTTTCTAGAATCCCGGCAAGTTCCATGGCTGCATTAATATTATAGACAGCCTGGTTTGGAACGGACTCACCGAGAAGCTGTTTTAGTTGTTCTTCTATATTTTCAACTGCAGATTCGGACATTATATTCTCCCATACGACGGTGGTTTACGTTTTTCATAAGGACCGCAGATTAAATAAGTTGGGCAGAAATAACGCCGAATTTTGGTTCATCTACAAGGCGCATTAAAGGTTGAATAGCAGGCCCTATTGGGCCTTTGATGCAACGAAGTCGATGGGCCAAAAGGCAAACTATTTCGTTCAAGTTATTTAATCTGCGGTCCTAAGGATGCAGCATCATCCATTGCTCAACTGGTTTATAGATTGTACGCCTAATCCGGGGGTGGTGAAAAGGAATTTCTGGTTTTAGAATGGGAATTGACATATTCAGAATAAGTCAAAATAGCCAGACACGGTGTATTGCCGATTAGAATAAACTTACCGTGGTTTTTTTGACTTGCCTGGAAAAACTTCAGCATTTATAGTATTTATTTATTGTTTTAATTGCATTTTCTAATAAAAAGTAAGGAGAAAAAATGAAACAGGTATTCAAACTGTTCCCGTGTTTTATAGTATTGTCCATAATTGCGTTTACCGCAGGCATTGTATGTGCGTCCGAGCTTGACGCATTCAAGGGTGAAAAGGGGGTGTTGCGCATCGCCGGGGGCACGGCCCACATCCCTGTCATGAAAGAGGTGGCCAAGCGAATTATGAAAATGAATTCTGATATCCAGATTACCATTGCCGGCGGCGGATCCGGTGCCGGGATTAAACAAGTGGGAGAGGGCCTGGTGGACATCGGCAACTCCGGTCGTAAACCCACGGATGAAGAAATTTCTAAATATAATCTTTCCATGTATAAATGGGCCATTGACGGTGTGGGCACGGTGGTCCACCCGTCCAATCCGGTCAAGGCCCTTTCCGGCGAACAGCTCAAAGGTATTTATGCCGGAAAAATCGTAAACTGGAATGAACTTGGCGGTGAAGACCGGCCCATCAACATTTATACAAGGGACAATGCTTCCGGTACCCGTGATGTATTCTGGAAAAAAGCCCTGGGCAAAGGGGATATTTCCGAGAAAGCCAATTTTGTTGCTTCCAATGGTGCCATGAAGGCGGCCGTCACCAATAATCCCTATGCCATTGGATATGTTTCCGTGGGGTACATGGATGAAACGGTTGCACCGATTGCCCTGGACGGGGTTATTCCTACTCTGAAAACAGTTCAGTCCGGCGAATACATGGTTGCCAGAGGCCTTTTCAGCAATACCAAAGGCGAATATACAGGGCTTGCCAAAAAGCTGATTACCTACCTGCTCAGTCCCGAAGGCCAAAAAATTGTTTCTGACATGGGATTCATTCCTGTTAACTAATGTCGTTGAAGGATAAATGTGCACCGGCTGTTTTTGCGGGTGCATCTTTTTTGTGCGCGGCTGTGACCCTCTGTGTTTTAGGTTTCATGGTTATGCTGAGTCTGCCTGTCCTTGAAAGTGGCATGCTCTGGAAAATTTTGACCGATTCCTGGTCTCCAGACCATGGTCGGTTCGGCATACTGGCCATGATTGCAGGCACCTTTTACATCGCCTCTTTAAGTCTTGTCATCAGTTTTCCTATCAGTCTTGGGTGCTCATTTTTTATGCAGATTACCCATAAGGGGATAGCAGGTCGGTTACTCAAAAAATTTGTCCAGTTCATGACTGCCATTCCCACAGTGATTTACGGGTTTGTGGGGGTGTTTCTACTGGTTCCCCTGGTCCGGGATCTATTTTCCCATGGATCAGGTATGAGCATATTAACTGCGGCCATTATGCTTGGCCTGCTCATTTCCCCCACCATGATTCTGTTTTTTTGTGCAAGCTTTGAACGCGTGCCTAAAATTTATACGGATGCCGTGGATTCCCTTGGGGCAACTTCTTTTCAGAAACTGTTGTACGTGGTTTTACCCCAGGCATGGCCCGGTGTTTTGACCGGGTTGATTCTGGCCTTTGGCCGGGCCATGGGAGATACCCTGGTGGCCCTGATGCTCAGCGGAAACAGTGTCATGCTGCCGACTTCCGTCTTGGATTCGGCCCGGACACTGACCGCCCACATTGCCATGATCATTGCTGCGGATTTTGACAGTATTGAATTTAAGACCATATTTGTCAGCGGTGCGGTCCTGTATCTGATGACAGGTTTGGGGATTTTTTTGGCACGCATCTCCGGCCGAAGGATGGAATAATGTCACAACACTTACCTGACAGGCTTTTATCCGTTTTTTCCTGGCTCTGTGCCTTGGTGCTCACAGCTGGCGTTTCCATCATTATTGGATTTTTGATCCTGAAAGGGGGGCGGTCCCTGAATCTGGATCTCATTTTTGCAGACACCCGTCCCTGGGATGCCATCCTGCTTAAACGTCAGGTGTTCGGCGGCCTGTTTCCAGCCATTGCCGGAACTTTCCTGCTGATCCTGCTGTCCGTGGGGATTGCTCTGCCCCTGGGACTTTGTGCCGGAATTTATCTGGCTGAATATGCATCGTCAAAGGCCAGGAACGTTTTTGGCTTTATAGTGGATCTTCTTGCTGGAATCCCTTCCATTGTCGTGGGGCTATTCGGCTTTTCCATTACTATTTTTCTGCACCATTTTTACAACAGTCGAATTTATCCGTGTTTGTTGATTTCAGCCCTGTCCCTTGCATTTCTCGTGCTGCCCTATATCATCAAAACCACCCAGGGGGCCATTGACAGAATACCACTTTTAACCCGACTCACCGCACCGGGGTTAGGTGCCACAAAATTGCAGAATGTAGTGTTGGTTCTGCTGCCTTTGGCCCTTTCAGACATTGTTTCCGGTGTAGTCCTTGCCATTGGGCGATGTGCCGAGGATACGGCCGTAATTATGCTCACCGGCGTGGTGGCCACCGCAGGTGTTCCCAAATCCCTTTTTTCCAGTTTTGAAGCCCTGCCATTTTATATCTATTATACGGCATCGGAATACACAGGTCCCGCAGAACTGGTGAAAGGATACGGTGCCGCCCTTATTCTGCTTTTGATCTGTTCAATGCTTTTTGTATTTGCCCATCTCATAAAAAGGCTGATTGATCGCAGGGCAGGAATAATGATGTAGGAATCAAAATATGCAAAATCCGATTAAAATAAAAATCAGACATCTTTATTTTTATTACAAGACCCGGACCATCCTGGAAAATATCAATATTGATATTCATGCCAATACTATAACCTCTATTACCGGGCCGTCAGGGCAGGGAAAATCCTCATTTCTAACCATATTAAACCGGCTTTGCCACAACATGGACGGCGCAAGGGTTGACGGACAGGTAACCATTGATTTCGGCAACGGATTTGAGGATATTTTTCAAAAAAATTATGCGCTGCCTGAATTGAGAAAAAGGGTGGGGATGGTATTCCAGGCACCCAACCCCTTGCCCGTGAGCATTTACAAAAACGTGACCTTCCCTTTGAAACTTGCCGGAAAAAAGAATAAGGACAGTATTCGGGAAAAGGTGAAAAATGCCCTTGAACATGCTTTTTTGTGGGATGAGGTCAAGGACAGACTGTCCGATGATGCACGCCTTCTTTCAGGCGGCCAGCAGCAGCGGCTTTGCCTGGCAAGATCTCTTGTTCTGGACCCCCAGGTACTGCTGCTGGACGAGCCTACCTCCAGCCTGGATGAAACGTCGGTCCAGGTCATTGAGGAGCTGTTGGCTCGGTTAAAAAACAGATGTACGATCATAATGGTTTCCCATTATATGGACCAGGTTAAACGTGTTGCCGATCAGCAGTTTATTTTACGTGATCGGCAATTGAAACCTGGATAGGGCATCGGTTTTAATCGGGCAACAAATCATAAAAATACATCATGGCATCGGACCGGGTGATGATGCCGATGATTTTTCCCTCTTTCATGACCGGAATTCTTCCGATATCATGCCGGATCATGAGGCGGGCCGATTCAAAGGCACTTTTATCATATTCAATGGTAACCAATTTTCGGCTCATAATGGCTTTAATCGGGGACTGCATCTGATTTGACTTTTTGACTTTTCTAAAATCACGTCTTGAAACAACGCCCACAAGATTATCGTCGTCGTCCACAACAGGCATGCCCGAACATCCCATTTCGCGAAGCATCATGGCCACATCACCCACAGGAGTGTCTTCTTTTACTGTCACCACAGGGTAGGACATAATATCGGAGAGCATGACCGAGGAATATTGGTTGCCCTTGAGCAATTCCAGGACGGTTTCTAATAATGCATCCGGATTCGCACCCTTGACCAGGGCCGAGCCGGCGCCGGGATGGCCTCCACCGCCAATCGATCGCATAAGCACGCCAATGTTGATTTCATCTACCCCGCTTCTGCCGATTACCATACATTTGTCTTTTTTTATGTCCCTGAATATACCTATGGCCACATCTACATTCATCAATTCCCGGTACATCTGCATCACCATGGCCAGATTTTCCACCCGACTGTAAATTTCTACCCGGGAGACACTCAGTGAAAAGCCGTTAACCTCACTTCGTTCTGCCTGCCGTATCATGTCAAAGAGGATTTCTTTTTGTTTTTTGCCGTATGCCGGTTGCAAAAAGGTGCCCAGGATATTGAGATCAGCTTTGCGGTCCAGCAGAAAACCTGCGGCATAGGCGTCCTCGGGACGAGTAGACGGATAGGACAGGTGACCTGTATCCTCGTAAAGGCCGATTAGAAACAATGTCGCCTGAATCGGGGTGATCAATTTCCGTTCTTTTTCGATTTGTTGAACAAACAGGGTTACTGCAGCTCCTGTCTGAGAGAGATGCGATTCCCGGGCGTCAATATCCCCGTCTTCGTGGTGGTCCCAGACAATGATATCAAGGTCTGACTTTTCGGATAAAGCGCTTAATCGCTGGTCCAGGCGGGACCATGAGTGGGTGTCTACGCAGATAAGGGTATCTACAGTATCCAGGTCCACCTCTTTGGGTGTCCACAAATTAAGAAGATCTTTGTGAATGGCTAAAAAATTTTTAAGGTTTGCATTAATTGTCCCGGGAAGGACTGGCCTGGCATCCGGATATATGATGGTGGCTGCGACAAGGCATGCCAGTGCATCAAAATCAGAACCTTTATGTGTGGTGATGATCTTCATAGGGCCTCTTTGTTGTGGCAAGTGTTTTCATCAGGGGGTTGATCCATTTTACATCCTTTCCGTATACTATATAATCATTATTCGATAGTGCCTCAACTTTTATCGTGTTAAAATCTAAATTTCGCCAGGTTCGGGATGTATTCAAATCATTATTTGCCGTCAAGAAAATTAAGGCGGTTGTGGTCAGGTATCGTACCGTTTCCATAAGGCAAGGTCATTGGCGAAGAAACCTACGAACATATTTTTGACAAGGGATTTCGGTGCAGATCCAGCCTTTTTGCAGGATATCGGGATGGAATCCAAGGGGCTGGAATTTTCCAAATATATTACCAAGGCATGACAAAGCCTGGTTGATTTTTCTGGATATGGTTCACAACTTCATATCCACCTTTGAAAACAAGGCTGAAGCCTCGGACTGGTTCCCTATGCTCAGCACCTGGTTCGGTCTGTGCAAACTGCCTTTAATTCCAGAATGCCATATCGTTAATAAAATTTCTTTGGGAAAATTTAACTTTATAGGAGTTGTTACATGTTTTTTTGAGAGAAATTCATAGGGGAGTTTGCATTTTGCCTGCTATTTGATAATCTGTGCCGGAGAATATTAAAAATGAAGATGGATAAAATTTTTACATTAGTAATTGCTATGATATTAGGGTGTTATCTTTATAATAGGTTTTTTGTCGGTTGGTCAGACGTTTGTCGGTTGCGTCTATGTTGGGAATGGCTGCCATTTTCGGGTTTGCAGAGCCGGGGCTTGCATGCCAATCCGGCCTTGACTTTAGTGTGCACACCCTGGCATCGAAGGTTCTTGGAAAAACAGCACTAATTATGCGATCCAGGGGCGTTTACGGGGATATGAACCGCAAATTTGACCGGGTGAGCAAAACAAATCTCATTTGCAGCAAATGAAATGGATTGGCAATAACATATAAAAAATTTTTAAAGCAGGAAAAATGAATCAGGACACAAAAAAAGAGAACATGATCACCCGTCAGGCCTTTTATATTTCCATTCTGATTTCCCTGACACTGGGATTTTTGATGGGCACTGCATATACATCGCTTAAGCTGGCGGATTCAAAACAGCCGGGCATAGGACAGATGCCGCCGGCCATGATGGGGAATACGCCAAAAGGGATGCCTGGGCCTGAAAAAAGGGCTGGCGGAAATCAGAAACCTGGCCTTGCGGCCATGGCAGATCCACAAATCAAGGAATTGCAGGCGTTTTTAAAAGAAAATCCCGATAATGCGCAAGCCTGGATTAAACTGGGCAATGCTTTTTTTGATCTGGACCGTTTTGGGGATGCCATCAATGCCTATGAAAAATCTTTGTCTATTGAGCCGGACCATCCACATGTCCTCACGGACCTTGGGGTGATGTATCGACGGAACAATGAACCGGAAAAAGCTTTAAAAGCCTTTAGCAAGGCCGTTGTTCTTCAGCCTGATTTTGAAATTGCCTGGTTTAACAAGGGCATTGTCTATATGCACGATCTCAATGATATCCCCAAAGCCATTGAGGCCTGGGAACAGTTAGTAAAAGTAAATCCAACGGCCCAGACATCCGGAGGTACACTCGTGTCTGAACTGATTGAAAAGCTTAAAACCAAAGGCCGGTAATGCAGGGCATCAGAAGGTTTTTTCCCGCTTCACCCAAGGGGTGGGAATATGACCTTGTGTATAAACGCATCCGCCATATTTATTTCAGGATATACCCGGATAAAAAAATCGTTCGGATTTCTGCGCCCTCTCAAATTACCCCCCAAACGCTGGAACGCGCCATTCAGGCCAAATCTGCCTGGCTAATGGAGAAAATGAATGCCCTGGGCAATGTGCCGCTGCCTTCTAACCCATGGCCTGCGATGAAGGATAGCTGTTCATGCATGGTATGGGGCAGGCAACGGCCTGTGGTCCGTGGAGCTCTTAATTCCCGGCCTGGGATCTGTTTGACGACTGAATCCGAAATCATTATCCGGGTGCCTTCCGATTTCGATGCAAAAAAAGAGGAAACTCTGTGGAATAGATGGCTGCGTTCGCTTTTAACCGAACGTATTCAAATTTTGCTTGAAAAATGGCAACCGGTCATGGGGGTGGAACCATCCGAAGTTAGGCTGAAAAAAATGAAAACCCGTTGGGGTTCTTGCAACACGATTGTAAGGCGCATCTGGATAAATGCGGTTCTTGTACACCTGGAACCCTGCCTGCTTGAGTATGTGTTGGTCCATGAACTTGTCCACCTGCTGGAACCTGGTCACACAAAGCGTTTCTATCAGATTATGGAAACATATCTGCCTGACTGGAAAATAAAAGAATCACGCCTGAATCAAATAGCATTAAGACAGTGTCTCTCTAACTGAAAATATAAAAACCTAGGTTTTTTGCATAAGGCGGCGGGTTGTAGTATTCGCCGTAAATGTAATTACCCTGGATATTTCTGACCGCCACCCTGCGTTTAATCAATGCCCGTTTAATATCATCCAGGTTGAATTCAATATCCAGAAAATCATTGACATGGATGCGGTGGGATTTTGATATTCTGAATCCAATAGCGGATAACGACACCTGCTCCACACGGACTTTTCCAAATTCTCCGGTTTTAAGGCGTTTGAACTGGCCTTGGAGGTATACGGATTTTCCGAAATTTTTAATGGTTTCTTTCTTGATTTGTTCCGGGGATGTTCCTTTCACATCTTCGGCATCTTTACGGGCGATTTCTTTTTCTACCAGCCCCTGGATGTTCTCCTGCATATCTGCTACTTCACTTTCCTGGTCCGGCTGCCGCGTTTTGGACAGGGCCTGGGCCACAAGCTTTTTGAGTTGACCTGCATCTTCACCTGCCATGGTGTAGGTTTGGATGGAAATAGATGAAAATTTTTGTTTGTCATCCTTTGTGGCTACGGTCAGTGTCTTTTTTATTCTTGCCTGGGCTTTCTGGGCACCATCGGAATAGGTCAAGGGCAAAAGGGCAATAAAGCTGTTGTTTGCATACCTGAAAATCAAATCTTCACGGCGTTTGGTTTTATTCAAAAGGGTGGCCAATTTTTTGACGGCCTCATCACATTTCTCCTTCCCAAGTGCCTCATACTGCCTTGTCAGGCCGTTCACCACAAGAATAAGGATGGAAAAAATCCGACCAAATCGGGCCTGGAAATCATTGGCGCCTGCAACGATACGTTCAAAGCTGAATCTGTTTTTCAGTCCGGTCAGACTGTCCCGGGTGGCTATGTTTGTCAGTGTCTGGTGGTAGTATGACCGTTCAATGGCAATGCCCGCATATTCGGCAATGGAGGTCAGCAGGTTAAGGTCATGTTCACTGAATGTTTCTTCATTGACCCGGTTGACCAGCTCAATGACCCCGAAAATTTTGTTATCGGTTTTCAATGGTGTGGCAATGATGGAGCGGGTGTTGAACCGGGTGTGTTTATCCACCCTGTTGCTGAATCTTTCATCAGTTGTTACATCATCCACTACAAGGGGTTTACCTGTCTTCATGACATACCCGGCAATGCCCTCTCCCTTGGGTAGTCTTACGCCCTGCAGGCGTTTGCTGTTGGTGCCTATCACCACGGAAAAAACCATGTCGCCGGTTTTGGGGTCCTTGAGCAAGATGGACCAGTGGCAGGGTTGAAAAACACAGCCCACCTGGTACAGAACAATATCCAGCACTTCCTTGACAGTTTTGGCCTTGGAAAGCGATTTGCCCATTTCAAAACCAATGTCCGGGGGCAAAATATCACCATGGCTTAAGTGTGTATCCTGTATCCGGCTTGTGGGGTCTCCCTGGTAATAATATTTTGTATTGGCACGGGACAGTTTGATATTCGCCCACAATAGGTTTTCCTTAAGCTGATCTATTGATGGGAAAACGAATTTGTAAAAGGCTGAGATCTGTTCGATCTCTTTGTTCATTTCAAGAATGCAGGTGATAATATCGATTTTTTTCGGGTTAACACAGGCTTCCACCTCCGGGGCAAGAATGGGGGGGCGGATGAAATCAAAGGATCCCATACCCTGGGTCCAGCATAGGAAATCTGCCATACTGACAATGGCGATCAATTGTTTTTCCTCTTCGGCCAGACCGTGGTTTTCAAAAGATTGGTGGTGGTATTTTACGGCCAGTACCAGATTTTCGGGAAGCTGCCATCGGGTGCAGAAAAAAGCCCCGATATCATCATGCCCTATCCCGATTTCCGATCGTTCCTTTTCAATGACAAGGTCTGTGGATTCCGACAAATTTTTAATAAATTCGCCATAGCTTTGATGTCCCTGCAGATCTAAAAAAATTTTTCCCACATCGTGGAGTAAGCCTGCTGTATAGGCTTCTTCCGGGTTTGGGTATTCGATTCTCTGGGCTATTTTCATGCTCAGCACTGCCACCGCAAGGCTGTGGCGCCAGAATATAAGCCGGTTAAATTCTTTTGTATGACCGTTTTTAAATATCTTTTCGAAAATAGCCATGCCCAAGGCAAGCTTTTTGATTTCATCAAAACCGAGGATGACAACTGCGTCCAGCAGCGTGGTCACCTTTCTGCTTAAACCGTAAAATGCTGAATTGACAAGCTCCAGAACCCGGATGGAAATACCAGGGTCCGTCTCCACAATTTTTGCCACCTCCTCCAGAGACGCTGTATCATTTTTTGATACTTCAAGCAGTTTGGCTGCTACCTGGGGGAAACTTGGCACGGTATCACGGTCAAGGGTCAAGACGGCCTGGATATCGGATTCGGAGGGAAGGTTTAGTTTATCAGTCATTATGCACGGCACCTTTTTAGAAGCGTCCTGATCATAAATTTAATGTTTAAACCCTGATCCAGAGGCCTGAATCAGGGTTGGACATAGTCATCAATTTCCGGGTACCGGGTTCTGAAAACCTTAAATTCGTTCAGTGTCCGGTCGTCAGATGGATCAAGGGCAAATAACCGGTTTAGAATTTCTGCCGCCTCAATAACCTTATTGCGTTTCTCTCCCGGCTCTGTTTCGATAAGACGCAGCTGTCCCAACAGAGCGAATTTGTCTTCAGACACAGACAGCACCTGATCATAATAATGTCTTGCCTGGGCGAATTGTTTCATCTGCAGGCAGGCATCTGCAATGCGGGTTTTCGCGATGGCTGGATTCATTCCGTTTATCATGGCTTTTTCCCACAGCTGTTTTGCTTTTTCGTATTCCTTATTGCCCCGGGCACAATCTGCCAGTCCGTCCATTGCATAGACATTCCGGGGGTCAATCTCCAGAATCTGTTCGAACAAATCCTTTGCATTTAAAAAATCTTCTTGTCTGCGAAAAAAATTGGCCAGTGCGCCGATGGCTCTGGGATTTTTGGGCTGTTTTACTACAAGCTTTTCAAGGAGCGGTCCGGCCAGGTCAAAGGCCTTGAGACGGATATAGAGATTGCCAAGACCTGACAGGGCAAAGGGATCATCAGGGTTTAGAGTGATGGATTTTTCGTATATTTTTCTGGCAGCAGTAAAGTTACCTTTTTTGGTCAACGCATCAGCCAGCCGGGTCATCACCAGGTAGTTTTCAGGATAAGCATCCAGGGCCTGGGTCCAGATATCTATGGCACTCTCCAGGTTGTTGGTACCCCTGTATGCATCGCCAAGACCAGACATGGCAAACGGATTCAAAGGGTCTGCCTCAAGGCACCTTTGATAATATTTCGCAGCCGTTGTAAATTGTCTTTGCATACGTTTGGCATCGCCTAACGCTACCAGTACATAAGGATTTTTAGGCGATAGTTCCAAGGCGGATATCAACATCGGTTCCGCCTCTTTGGGCTTTCGAATGCGAATGAGAGCACGGGCCTTTTTGCAAAGATTCAATGCGTTGACTGCATAATTTTCATTATCTTGCTGTTTTTCTTTAACAATTTTCTGCATTAGTTGTAAGCCTAATCACGTATAAATATACGTTCAATTGTGTGTAGTACTCGGTTTGTGAATTCGATTAACTTAATATCTAATCGTGCGGTTGAGTTTTTGTCAATGGGAAAAATTCTAAATTGTCGTGTCATTCTGATTCCGGATATATCGGAGAAATAGAATAAAATTGGAATCGTCGGGATTTAGGACGTATTTGTGGTACAGCACAGTAAAAAGAGATTGGCCCTTTTCCAAAAATTTGGTAAAAGTTTCATATGTATGATGTCATTATTATCGGTGCCGGACCTGCCGGGACAACAGCCGGATATCTTTTGGGGCGAGCCGGGTTTTCCGTCCTTTTGTTGGACAGAAAAAATTTTCCCAGGAAAAAAGCATGTGCCGGCGGGATTACGCCCAAGGCTATGGCTCTGTTTCCCTTTGATATTTCCGGCCTTGTTCGCGGTACCTGCCGGGAGGTGAAAATTATCCGTCCTGGAGATGCCTCTTTTATTGTCAAAGCCAAGACCCCTTTGTGTTACATTACCAAAAGGATGGATTTGGACGCCTATGCATTGGGAAAAGCGGTGCAGGCCGGGTGTCGGTTTAAAAAAATAGACAGGATCATCCGTCTTAATCAGGACGCTCATGGTGTCAGTTTGACCCTGTCCTGTGATGATAAAACCGATGTTGTCAGGGCCGGTTATCTGATCGGGGCCGATGGTGCCAACTCAATGATTCGCAGGCTTATTAGTGCTCAACGGTCGTGTATCATTAAACTGCCTGCCCTGGAAGCTGATGTGCCTGTAAAAAACGCAGGACTTCATCCCATGACCTTTGATTTTTCCAGGGAAATTAAAGGGTATTACTGGATATTTCCCCGCAAAACCCATGTAAATATCGGCATTTTCAGTGCCCGTCCCAATGGAACCATGAACCGGGCTCTATTGAAAAATTATGCCATGGATCGGCTTAAAACAGATACCTTGACGGATGTTAAGGGATATCCCATTGCCACAAGCTGTGGCAGAACACATCTGGGAACAGGCCGTGTACTTCTGACAGGGGACGCGGCCGGCCTGGCAGAACCTTTGTTGGGAGAGGGGATTTATTCTGCGTTACAATCCGGTGTCCTTTCTGCCCGGGCCATTGAGCATGCTGTTGGCCAAAAAGCGTCTACACCTTCAGATGCGCTTGGCTGGTACAGGCAAGCCCTTGGGGATTTGAAATTGGATTTGCGGCTTTACCGGTGTTGTGCATCTATTCTATATAAATTTCCAAAATGGTCACTTGCTGTCGGCTCATGCAATATTTTACATAATTGTTTTTCCAGGGGGTATTCCAAAGGAAAGACCCTGCACGAAATGTTAATGCCCTTTTGATTCTGTATAGCAGCCACGGGTTGACCTGATTTGGTCTGCCGATACTCTGACTCAACCACAACAAAGTGTGAAAGTCGCTTAACAATTCATTGGGGCTTCATATAGAGATACAAATCCCTGCTTTTTAATTATTGTTTTTATGTATGTAAATACAAAAACGTATTAACTTTCACGCCCTCTTGGTGTTATTATGCATGAAACCACATTAATGTAATCAATTATATCCCAAAAATGTTATTTCCTTCCAATGTGTTTCAGAAAAAATAAAACAAGAAGTTCATAATAAATTTTAATAATTTCAATTATATACATTAAAATATTAAAAAAAATAATTTTTGGCATCCCTCTTGCTGTTTAGGAAACTTAAAGCGCAAGTTGTTATAAAGCACATTTAACAAAGGGAGTTAAAATGAAAGAAGTTGTGGCAGTAATAAAACCGTTTAAGGTGGATGAGGTTAAAGATGCTTTAGCCAAAATCAGTATTAACGGGATGACCATTTCGGAAGTCAAGGGCTTTGGCCGTCAGAAAGGACACAAAGAGGTTTACCGCGGTGCAGAATATCAGACAGACTTTGTACCCAAAGTTGAATTGAAAATCTGTGTTGCCGATGATCAGGCCCAGGCTGTGGTGGATACAATAGTAGAAACAGCGAGAACAGGAAAAATCGGTGACGGTAAAATTTTTGTTTTTCCTGTGGAAGATGTTGTTCGTATTCGTACAGGCGAAACCGGAACAGAAGCTTTATAAAATTTAAATAACGGCCATGGGTTGACTTGGTCTATTAATACCAAAACTTATTGGAACTTTTATATAAAAAGTAATATTAATAAGGAGATTAAAACAAAATGAAGTATATACTGATGATTCTAACTTCGCTGGCTTGTACCATCACCGCAGCATGGGCCGGGACGGACGACGCCCCGACAGTGCTTTCCAACGCCGATGCCATTAAAATGGTCCAGACCCATGCCAACTACGTCTGGACTCTTGTTGCAGCAGTACTTGTTTTCTTTATGCAGGCAGGATTCGCCATGGTGGAAGCAGGGTTCACCCGTGCCAAAAACGCTATAAATATCATGATGAAAAACTTGATGGACTTTTCCATGGGCTCACTTTTCTACTGGGCTATTGGGTTTGGTCTGATGTTCGGTGTCTCTAAAACCGGTTTTTTTGGTACCACCGGTTTTTTTCTAAGTGATTTTGAGGTGGGTGGAGATCCCTGGGTACTGGCCTTCTGGATGTTTCAGGTTGTGTTTGCCGCAACTGCTGCCACCATTGTTTCCGGTGCCATGGCTGAACGTACTAAATTTACAGGTTACCTTGTGTACAGTGCCGTTCTATCCGCATTGATTTATCCCATCTTTGGTTCCTGGGCCTGGGGATCGCTGTTCAACGGTTCCGGCTGGCTTGAAGGTCTTGGCTTCATTGATTTTGCAGGCTCCACAGTTGTTCATTCCGTGGGTGGATGGGCTGCATTGGCAGGTGCAATTGTTCTTGGTCCCCGTCTTGGAAAGTTTACCAAAGACGGCGGTATTAAACCTATTCTGGGTCACAATATCCCCCTGGCAGCCCTTGGCGTGTTCATCCTGTGGGTCGGCTGGTTTGGTTTCAACCCGGGTTCTACCACTACAGCAGATACATCTATTGCAATGATTTTTGTAAATACCAACATGGCAGCGGCCACAGGCTGTGTTATGGCCATGATCGTTTCCTGGATTAAATTTGGAAAACCTGAAGTGGGCATGAGTTTGAACGGTGCCCTGGCAGGCCTGGTGGGTATTACCGCCGGCTGCGCTAATGTAACACCCGGTTCCGCTATTATTATCGGCGCGGTTGCCGGTATTCTAGTTGTCTTCTCCGTAATGTTTTTCGATAAAATCAGAGTTGACGATCCCGTTGGCGCAGTTTCCGTACATGGTGTATGCGGTGCCTGGGGTACCCTTGCTGCGGGTATCTTTAATATCGGCGGTACAAGCATTAAAATTATCTCCGTACAGTGCATCGGTATGGCTTCCTGCTTTGCATGGACATTCTGCACAGCGTTTATCCTGTTCAAGGTGATTGACTCTACCATGGGCTTAAGGGTATCCCCTGAAGAAGAAATTGAAGGCCTGGACTCCACAGAACATGGCGGTAATGCATATCCTGACTTTTCCGCCAACCATTAATTGATTATGCCTCAGGCTGCTGTTGCAAACCTTTTGACAGCAGCCTGGCATTTTCCTTCTATACAGGCAGAACAATGCACGAATAAAGGTAACGCAACCACCTGCATATTTGCTCTGCGTCTTCTTTACGCGTGAGACGCCTAAAATACCTGCCGCCTCCCTCCCTCTAAGGCGGCAGGTATTTTTTCAAATCGATTTCCGCAACCAATCATTTATTCTTGTGGCAACAAATTCAGCAGATAAATTAATAATTGCTCTGCTAAACGAACGTTAAATGCAACCAACGTTCGTTGACATTGCAGGCCTCTATGGGGATTTTTTTCAAAATTTAAAATTCATAGGTAACCCGGATAAAGCCTCCCCGTTGGATCTGGGTTGAAACCATACTGATGAGTTCAGACTGGCCTTGTTGTTTAGCATCATGTAAGAGGTTATGTCCCACAATTTCAAATTTCCAGTCAGGAGACGGTTGCCAGGATAGGGAAAGTGTCAAATCAAAAATGCCTGATTGGTCCTGCACATCAATGTCGTGGGTATAAGTTAGCCAGGTGTTAAACCTTACAGTATCAGACCATTTAAATCTGGACTGAAAAGAAAATTTGTGAGTGGAATAAAAACTGTTTAAAAACTCTTCCAACTCTCCACCAAACTCAAAATCCATATTCATGTAACTATAGCCTGCGATCAATTTCCAGTCCTTTGCTGCCTGAAATTCAAGAAGGGCTTCCATCCCATAGGTATCGCCTTCCAGGTCGTTATTGGCCAGGCTGATTTGATCAATACCGGCAGGTAACCCATTGCTGAATATAATGGATGGGTCCAGGTTACTTCCTGTACGAAGATTGCGGTATTGGTTGTAAAAAAATGACAGTGATAAATTTGCCCGGTCTGAAATAAGGGTTTTAGCACCCCATTCAATGGCTGTTAATTCTTCGGATTTAAATTCCTCATCGCCTCTGAACGTGACCATTACCGGTATGGGAAATGGCATAAGGGCGTTCGGCGTTGGGTTAAGTGAATGGCCCGGAGGATATAAGGCAACAACGACTTCACCATTAGCATCCATGCGGGAAGGCGTCCGGACGGCCCGGGATACAGCTCCCCACAACGATAGTGATGGAGAGGCTTTCCACAATAATCTTGTGCTGGGCTGAATTTCCCACCCGGTAAAGTCATTGTGTTCAAATTTTCCACCAAGGGTAAGAGTTAGATCAGGTCTTAAAGAATATTCATCCTGGATAAATAAACTGTAAAGTTTATATTGATCTTTGATCGGTTCCATATTCGTATGGGAATGGGCCGTCATGTCATCCCAATAAAATCGCATATTACCGCCCAATGTCAGTGTATGGTCTTGGCCGATCGGCTGGATTAATTGAAATTCGTTATCCAAGACCTTAACACTTGCATCATAAAACGCTTCTTTTCTTACTGTATAGCTATAGTACGTTTGGAAAGAGAGGGTGGCATCAGATCCCAGCGGACCTGACCACCGAGTCATTAGAGAGCCTTCTGTAGAATCCGTATCATCATTGAATAAATCGTGATAATCATCCTCGATACCAACTCGATCAAAATTTGTTCCTTCTCTGCCATGATAAAAACTGCCAGTGGTATTACCTGTTATCCGATCACCGTTAAAATCCCATCTAAACCCCAAGCGCCCCATAGACATATCATCGTCAGCCCCGCTACCGTTGAGAAGGCTGTCATCCCTCGAAGACGCCTTAGCTGTAATCCGAAGGCTGTTGTTGTCTGATATTTCACGGCTAAACATGGCACTTACCCCGGCTCTTTCTTCAGTGCCTCCCCATGCAGTCAACTTGGCCCCTAACGTTTTTTCTACAGGCATGGTGATAATGTTAATAATTCCGTTGACCGCATTTGCACCCCACAGCGCTGCACCTGGTCCTAAAATCACCTCAATTCGATCAATTTCGGCCAACACTAAATCCTGCATATCCCAGAATGTTCCAGAAAATATCGGGGTATAAATGCTCCTGCCATCAATCATAACCAACAATTTATTGGCAAATTGTCCGTTAAATCCCCTGGCACTGACAGCCCAGCGGTTAGCATCGAATTGAATCACATCAAGTCCTGGCACCATTTTTAAAAGGCCGGGAATGCTGTTGGCTCCTGAATGGCGAATATCTTCCTGGGTAATCACAAATACGGCGGCCGGGGTATCCAATAGGCGGGTCGGCGCTTTTGCCACAGAAGTAACCTCAATATCCATTAACTCTTCAAGTGTGAGTTCAAGTATATCCGCATCCTTAGCATATGAAACTGTTGATACCAGGCATGCCAATAAAAAGAGAAATAAACGAATAAAATTCATTTGGTTAAATAACCTTTCATTCCTTTAGTAAAAACTCAGAATCACTTTAAGTGTGTCGTATTACTTCTCTATGGAGGTCTCGATCAATCTTTGAGATTTCGCATCTTACACAAGATTATTCATTGATCTTACGAATTTTATACGCGATGATCAAGTTTTTAAAGAGAGAAATCCAGTGAATTTGCATTTGAGTACAAGCTCCAGAACTATTTTATATAAAAGTTCCAATAAGTTACTGAATTAATTTCATGCTTTGTTGTGGGTTGAACCTCGGTGTTGATAGACCAAGTCAGTCCATGGCTGTTATATAGAGCTATTTGCTGCATTTATGGATGAAGCCTCAAAAATCACAGGGAGGCGCACAAGTCATGGCATTATGTTATAGACAAGGGGGGGCTGTATGAAGCACCCTGCGCTGTTAAAATAGAACAGTTGCTATTGCTTGCGTGAACGTATTTTGGTTACACTCAAATTTTTTGGATGGTGAACACATGGAAGACGGAGCGAACGGATATTTTTCGACCATTGACGTCATACGCAGTATTTACACAAAAATAACCTGGCAGTTTTAATCTATCTGTATAATTTTTCCAAATTTATCCGCTGGCCGGCCAAGGCATTTAATAACGAAGACGAACTGTTTGTCATTGGCGTTGTGGGCAAAGATGCGTTCCTGGAAATCTCAGCAGTGCTTGAATCAGGCAAAATCGGCACCCATGACATTTCAGTTCGATACTACAGCAAAATTGATGAAATTAAGGGTTGCCACCTGCTTTATATCCATCAAAAAACCCCTGACTTTTGGCAGCCCTTAATCCGTAAATTGAAAAATTCAGGCACTGTCATGGTGGGGGAGGCCAGCACTTTTGCAAGACAAGGCGGCATGATTCAATTTATGACCATTAAAAATAAATTACGATTTATAATCAATTTCAAGGCTGTAAAGGCGGCTGGTTTTGATCTGGATTCCCGTTTGCTTTCCCTGGCCCTTGAATTAATCAAATAATATGGTGCAGTTCCCACAATAATACTATTTATGTGGCGTGTAACTCTTGCCAGTAAAGGTTTTGACTTTTTTTGTTAAAAAAATTTTTTATGACGGTTTCAGTCAGTCGGCCCGTTGCCGGTATTTTTTGGGGTGCAATAATCATCAGTTTTTCAAGCGTGATGGTGACGTTATCCCATGTGAATCCTATAATTTCAGCATTTTACCGTGTTTTTTGGGGATGCTTGTTTCTTCTGATCCCCTGTGGTTTAAACAATGAATTTAAACAGATTGATCTTAAGCCCTGTTTAGGGGCTGTCGGGTGCGGGTTTTTTTTTGCCGTGGATCTTATCTCCTGGCATTTTTGCATTGAATATGTGGGGCCGGGTCTTGCCACCATTCTTGGAAATCTGCAAGTTTTTATCATGGCCCTGGTGGGCGCATTTCTGTTCAAGGAGAGGTTGGGGACAGCCTATATGATTGCCTTGACCCTGGCCATTTTGGGACTGTATATGATTATCGGCATGGACATGGCACAGTTGACGCCTGAATATTTGACCGGTGTGGGTTTGGGCGTTATAACCGCTCTAAGTTACAGTGTTTTTCTTTTACTTATGCGTATGGTTCACTCCGGGGATGACGTTCCCATGTTTATCTACCAGGTAATCGTGACAGGGGTTTGTGCCCTTATCATTGGATCTATAGCTGTTTTTATGGGCCGTTCCTTTATTATTCCGGATTTTTCATCTTTGGCTGCCCTGGTCTGTCTCGGTCTTTTGTCCCAGGGATTGGCCTGGGTAATTATATCCCATTATCTTCCCAGGGTGGATACCTCCAGGGCCGGACTGATTTTGTTACTGCAACCCGCGTTGTCATTTGTATGGGATGTGGTGTTTTTTGATCGGCTAACCGGCATGATGGGGTGGCTTGGCGTATCCATAGTGCTGTCTGCCATTTATATGGGCATGATGCGAAGGGCTTAATTTCTTAAAATACACCCGATTTTGTGAGACGGAAATCAGGCCAAAGGCATTTTTGTTATCGGCGTGCATCCAGGCATCATGAAAGCCGGTTTAATGATATTATGCCTAGCCAGACAATCCAGTATATCCATGGCATTCCCGGTGACAAAGGCGAACATGCGAATTCTGTTTTCAACAAGACGAGCCGCATAGGTTTCGGAAATTGCACCGCAAACCAGGGCCGTGACTTTTTCACGGTTTAAAAGCGCTGCCAGGGCAATTATGTCGTCCGGCTGGAAAGATTCATATTTTTTATTATGAATGTTTTGATTTTCAATATCGGCAATTAAAAGCGTTTGTGCTGCGTCAAACACAGGAGAGACCCGGTTTCCCCAAGTGGTAATCGCAATTTTCATGATCTCCTCCTCTTAGAAATCTTTGTTGCCAGAATTAAGGACCGCAGATTAAACAAATTAGGCAAAAATAACGCTGAATTTTGGTTCATCTACAAGGCGCATTAAAGGTTGAATAGCAGGCCTATTGGGCCTTTGATCCAACGAAGTAGATGGACCAAAAGGCAAGCTATTTCGTTTAAATTATATAATCTGCGGTCCTAAATATGCAAAGGCTGTGCCTCAACAGCCCTCGGGGAACAACAGCGGCAAACCCCTGCCAGGCTTGTATTTTTTTTCCGGCAGATCCCGGGTATGTTGTTATTGTTGCAAAAAAGAGACTTGTAAACGTTTTTCGGTTGCAAGGATAATCTCTTTTACAATTGAATACCTAATTTTTTGATACGCCTGAACAGGGTGCTTTTGTGTATCCCTAAGTCCCGGGCTGCGGCATTGCGGTTATTGTTATTTCGTTTCAACGCGTCCGTAATCATTTTAATTTGCGCTGCAACCACCGGATTTTTATTGTCACCGGCTTCCGGTCCTGATTTGGCTACAAGCGACGGCGGCAAATGCGCCATGGTAATGAACTCCTTGGCACATAGGACAAAGGCATGTTCAATGATATTCTCAAGTTCCCTGATATTTCCGGGGAAATCATGGGCCATGAATGCGGCAAGCACCTCAGGAGAAAGCCCCTGGATCATTTTATTTCGGCGCAGGTTCAACCGGGAGATGAACTGATCTACTAGATAGGGAATATCCTCCATTCTATGGCGCAAAGGCGGCAGGGATATTTTAATAACATTGATGCGGTAATAAAGATCCTGCCGGAATTCCTTGTTTTCCACCATAGTTGTCAGATTTTTATTGGTGGCGGCAATAATTCTGACATTGGATTGCTCTTTGGCTATACCGCCAAGCGGTGTGTATTCGCGTTCCTGAAGAACCCTAAGCAGCCTGACCTGAAAGGCCGGGCTTGTGTCTGCGATTTCATCAAGAAATATCGTACCCGTGTCTGCCAGGGCAAAATGTCCGGGCTTATCTTTTACTGCATGGGTAAATGCCCCTTTTTTGTATCCAAATAGTTCCGATTCCAGCAATGTGTCCGGTAGGGCCCCGCAGTTGATGGCCACAAAAGGGGCATCTTTTCTATGGCTGGTGTTGTGAATGGCCTTTGCCATTAACTCTTTTCCAGTACCTGTTTCTCCTTCGATCAAAACGGAGGAATCGCTTTCAGCAATCTGGGGAAGGATATTGAAAATATTTTTCATGGCACTGGAGTTGCTTACCATATCGCCAACCCGGACTCCTCCGGTCAACTCCTTTCTTAAGGCTTCCACCACAGAGTGATCCCTGAAGGTTTCCACCCCGCCCAGAACCTCACCATCTTTATCAATAAGCAGAGAGGTTGATGCAGTGATCGGAATTTTTTTTTGCTGAATGTTAATAATATATGCGGAACTTGATACAAACGGTTTGCCCTGATCCATTGTCTTTTTCAGGGCACAGCCCTGTTCACACATATTGGAACGGAAAACATCCCAGCAATGACAACCTATGGCATCCTGCCGGCAGATGCCGGTAATCTCTTCGGCAGCCCTGTTAAAAGAGGTGATTTTCCAGTTGTAGTCAATGGTAAAGACCCCGTCTGAAATTGAATCCAGGATGATTTTTGTGGTATCAATGCTTAATGGGGTATTTCTATCATTTTGGGACATGTCGGAGAATCCTTTTATATTTGACCCTAATTTAAATCATATGAAGCGCTTTTTTGCAACCGTTTAATATAGATTTATTCAGCCCAAATCGCATAATTGCCACTGGCTGATGATCCTTTAATGAAAGCTTAAATAGATATAAGTTAATGAATATTTGCAATTATGCAACTGTATTTTCCATGTGTTAAGCTGGAATATATTTCGAATCTGCAACTAAACTTAATTGAGCAATGGCTATAATCATATTTTTAGAGAAATAATATCGAAAATTTGTTTTTTAAATTAAAGTATATTCAAAATATGTCCGAACAGTATTCTAAGGGTTTAATAGACAAAAAGAAATATACAGCCTTTCTAACCGGCAACCTATAAAAACAGGAGACACAAGAAAATGAATATGACCGCAAAATCGCTTACGGCACAAGAAACCATCCAGGAAAGAGCGCCTTTGATTTCTGTAGATAAGCTTCAAAGTGTACAGAAAAACGTTGAAAATACCCAGACAAAGGGAAACAAGGAATCCTCGAGCCAGACCAGCGGACAGCAGATGAGCACCGAAGAGGTCAAAGAGATGGTCGAGTCTTTTCAGGAGATGTCCGAGACCATTCAAACCAAATTAAGCTTTTCGGTTGATGAAGAGAACAATGAAATCGTTGTTAAGATTTTCGATAAGGAGTCCGAAGAGTTGCTCCGCCAGTTTCCATCCGATGAGATGCTCTCTTTACAGAATAAAATGAGTGATCTTGCCGGATTTCTGTTTGATCAGAAGGTTTGATAAAATAATTCTATAGCTAATAAATTATCGCAGTTCTTGTGTTTTAAGCTTTGTCTTTCCTGTCGTTTAAAACCCGGTATTCATGTTAACGCTTTATACCGGGTTTTTTTATCTTTTTATCGGGTCAACTGGCGGTATTTGATCCTTGTGGGCTGGCTTTCCTTGATGCCCAGTCGTTTTCTGCGATCCTTTTCATAGTCTGAATAGGATCCTTCAAAGAACAGGGTCCGGCTGTCGCCTTCAAATGCAAGGATATGGGTGGCAAGGCGGTCCAGGAACCAGCGATCATGGCTGATGATCACAGCGCACCCTGCAAAGTTTTCAATGGCTTCTTCCAATGCCCGCATGGTATTGACATCCAGGTCGTTGGTGGGTTCGTCCAAAAGCAGCAGATTGCCCTGTTTTTGCAGCAGGGTGGCCATGTGTACCCGGTTGCGCTCACCCCCTGAAATATCTTTTACCTTTTTCTGCTGGTCAGAGCCGGAGAAGTTAAATTTGCCCACATAGGCCCGGGCATTGATTTCCCTATCCCCCAGCAAAAGGGTATCGCTTCCGCCGGAGATCACTTCATAAATAGTTTTTTCAGGATCCAGGGTGTCCCGTTCCTGGTCCACATAAGCAACGCGTACGCTGTCGCCGATTTCAATGGTGCCGGAATCGGGTTTTTCCTTACCGGTAATCATTTTAAATAGCGTGGTTTTACCGGCACCGTTGGGACCAACCACACCCACAATGGCACCCGGTGGAAGAACAAAATTCATATCTTCCACCAGAAGTTTGTCCTCAAAGGCCTTGGAAACATTTTGCGCCACAACAACCTTTGAACCAAGCCGTGGTCCCGGCGGAATAAAGATTTCCATTTTTTGTTCCTGCTGTTTGCTGTCCTTGTTGAGCAACTCCTCATAAGCCGTGATTCTGGCTTTTGATTTAGAGCGTCGGCCTTTGGGCGACATCTTGATCCACTCAAGCTCCCTGGCCAATGTTTGGCGGCGCTTGCTCTCGCTTTTTTCTTCTTTTGCCAGACGCTGCTGTTTCTGTTCCAGCCAAGAAGAGTAATTGCCTTTCCAGGGAATGCCTTCGCCTCTGTCCAGTTCCAGAATCCAGCCTGCCACATTGTCCAGGAAATAGCGGTCATGGGTTACGGCAATGACCGTACCTTCAAATCGGTTTAAATGCTGTTCCAACCAGCCCACGGATTCTGCATCAAGATGGTTGGTCGGCTCATCCAAAAGCAGAATGTCGGGTTTTTGCAGCAGCAGACGGCATAGGGCCACCCGGCGCTTTTCACCACCGGAGATCACGCTGACAGGGGTATTTTCGGGCGGACAACGAAGGGCGTCCATGGCCATTTTAAGCTGGGCATCCAGATCCCAGGCATCCATGTGGTCAAGTTTTTCCTGCAGCTTTCCCTGTTTGTCCAAAAGGGCGTCCATCTCATCGTCGGACATGGGTTCTGCAAAGGCTTCAGATATCTTTTCGTATTCGTTTAACAGGTCTACGGTTTCCTGAACTCCTTCTTCCACAACTTCCCGCACGGTTTTATCCGAGTCCACCAGGGGTTCCTGTTCAAGAAAGCCCACGGTAAATCCCTTGGATAAGATGGTTTCACCGACAAACTCGGTGTCTATCCCTGCCATAATATTTAAAAGTGTAGATTTACCTGAACCGTTAAGACCAAGCACACCAATTTTTGCCCCGTAAAAATAGGACAGTGAAATATCCTTGAGCACCTGGCGGGTGCCATGGAATTTGCTCACATTGAGCATCGAGTAAATAACTTTTTTAGTATCTTCGGACATATATAATCTCCTGCATTCTATTTTTTGTCACACACGGCAATACACTCAATTTCCACCAGGGCATCTTTGGGAAGACGTCCCACCTGAAAGGCGGATCTGGCCGGTTTATGGCCGTCAAGGGTCGCTTCGTAAATCTGGTTCATACCTGCAAAATCATCCATGGACGCCAGAAACACCGTAGTTTTTACAATATTTTTCAAGCTTGTATGGCAATCCTTAAGTACGGCTTCAAGATTGGACATGACCTGCCGGGTCTGATCTTCAATGGTGATACCCACAATTTCACCTGTGGCGGGATCCAGGGGGATCTGTCCGGCACAGTATACCGTATCGTTGTGGATTACGGCATGGGAATAGGGTCCCACGGCTGCGGGTGCATTTTTTGATATAACAGGTGTCATGTATGGTCTCTCCTTATCTTAAAAGACTGTAACCACTGGCGCTTTGAGTATCATATCAATAGCTTGGGCCGCTGTTTTGGCAAACACAGGAAAATCTTGATTCAGATGTGTCATCTGACGCAGATTTTCCGCAGTTCTCAAAACCAGCCTAGCAAAATCACCTTCGGCAAAATCCGACTTGTGCATCAGCTCATCCCAAGGCGTGTCATGGGCCCAGGCATAAATTAGCGATGCCGGTTGTATAAAAAGGTTGGGCGCAGGAAATCCTGACTGCAGCATTTTTACGGCAAAGGGTTTCAGTCCCAGGCGCAACGCCAGGAACGCATCCTTAAGTCGTTTGGAAAGAGACGTATTGAACAACATATCATCCTTGAACTCCTTTTCATTGACAAATGAGGCCATCATAGCTGCTAAAAGCGCCGGATCACGCTCGGGTAAAAGTTTGTCCCGAAGAGACTGGGCCACAAGCAGCGGCGAATCAATACGCAGTTTAGATGCCCATATGCCATCTTCGGTCAGGGTGCTGGGTTTTGTCCCTTCAGGCGAAACAAAGCCTTCTTGGATCAAAAAGTCCATGTGTTCCGTAAAATCCAGCCATAAATATTCCATATCGTTGCCGAATTTTTTTCTGGCCTTTCTGCCGCTTTTCCCGGCTTTTGCGCCAATGGCAATGAGATGGGAGGCAAAGGATTTTTCTAACAAGGTGCGCACCTGTTCCGGGGTGTTGGATAACAGAAGATTGAGCACCATGGAAAAATCAATTTTGATCTGGGAGTCTACATTTAAAGGCGGCGCATTCACCAGTTTGGCCACAAGGGACACATCCATGTATTTGCCCGGCAGTAGTGTGGCAAATCCGATGTTGTCCATGCCGCGTCTTCCGGCCCGTCCTGCCATCTGCTGGAATTCACTGGGAGTTAATGACATAAAATCCCGGCCATTGAACCGGTCGGAATTGAGAATAACAACGGACCGGGCCGGAAAATTCACACCGGCCGCCACCGTGGATGTGGCAAACATGGCATCTAAAAGTCCTTCGGCCATTAACGTCTCCACCACCACTTTCCAGGCGGGCAGATGCCCTGAATGGTGGGCGGCCGTTGCGGTTTCCTCCAGGTAGGGCCGCTGGGGATGTGCGGATAAATGGGGGTTGTTTGCCGTAAGCTGTTCAAGTCGGTCCATCAGTGCCTGCTTTTTTTCAGGCGCATTTTTGCGCAGACTGCCATCGCATAATTTGATTGCCTGGTCGCATTCTGCCCGGGATTTCAAAAAAAAGATGGCCGGCAGCAGATCAAAGTGAGAAAGCACCTTGAGAATATCTGAAAATTTGGGCAGTCGACCAGGTGGGGCAAGCATAAGGCGTTTACCTGACTGGTTAAAATCATATACTTTTTTATAGAGACGGGTCCGCTTGCCGTCTGTCCCTGTTTTTTCAAGCAAAGGATAAAGGGTGCCCGAGGGATGAAAAAATAAAGGGAACAGGGGTACCGGCCGCTGGGTATTTTCCACCACTTTACACGCCTTGTCACGGATAGTGGACAGCCAGCCTGCAATCTGGTCCGGGTTGCCGATGGTTGCGGACAGCAAAAGCAGCGGGATGCGCACGGGCAGGTAGATCATGATCTCCTCCCATACCACGCCGCGCTCGGCATCGCCGAGAAAGTGGGCTTCATCCAGGATAATCAGATCGCATTTTAGGTTCTGGCCCGTGTACATGGCATCATAGAGTTGGTTCCTTAAAATTTCCGTGGTACCGATGATGATGTCCGCGGTTGTATTTTCCTTGATGTCGCCGGTGAGAATGCCCACCTTTTCCTTGCCGAAAATTTTTGAAAATCCGGCATGGATAGAATTGGTCAGCGCCTTTAGAGGCGTGGCATACCACACCTTACCGTTGTTTTCCAATATCCTTTTGGCGGCCTGTTCTGCAATCCAGGTTTTCCCGGCACCTGTGGGGGCTGTGACAAGACAGTCCGATGTGTGGATAGCTTCAATGGCTTCAAGCTGGAAGGGATCCGGTATGAAAGGCTGTTTTTCGGGAACACCTATCCGATCAAAGGTTTTTTTCAATGATTTATCTGCCCCGGCAGTGAGCTCGGGGTAATGAATGGGACGTGATGGTCTGGATTCGGATTTTTTCTTTCCGGAACGATAATATCTTTTTTTCATGTATCGTTTAAACCACAAATTAACTGAATACGCAATACGGTTCCCTTGGTGTACGCTGCAAAGGCCATAGATTTGACTTTTATTTAATTGATTGAATATAAACTTTTATATTTTTATAGCACGTTTCGTGCCGAATCCATACCGAACATGTTGGTGTCCAGATCATGGACCGGAATAAACCTGAAGCCGGCTACATCATCCATGGGTGTAATCAAAGAAAAATTTTTGGCCTTGCAAGTGAATGCCATGTCGGTGATGGGATACACCACACAATTGTAAGGATAGGTATTGGCAAAAGAGCAGAAAAAGTCAAGGTCAAAAACGTCCAGATTCAGTTCTTCTTTTACCTCTCTGACCAGTGCATGGTCAATGCTTTCGCCCGGTTCGGAAAATCAACCGGGCAGATCCAAAGTGCCTTTGCCGGGTTCTTTTGCACGCACGGTGACCAGAATCCTGTTTTGATCGTCAAGGATGATGGCCATGGCTGCTGCGCACAATTAAGAAAGAATCCGAATCCGCATTCCCGGCATTTAAATGATTTGACGCTGTCAGGATCAAGGCGGTTGCTGCCGCAGGAAGGGCAGAACTTAAATCGGTCGTGATTGGGATTGTTATGGGGCATGGCAAAAATCCTATCAGCAGGTTAAATGAAAGCAGGCGCTCACCGCTTTGTCCGGTGTTTGGGCGATTGTAGTGTTGAACATGGCTACGGCCGCATCCGTTGCCAGGGCTTTTAGTTCGATGCCCATGGCGAACAGCGCCTTTGGAAGACCCGGTGCCATTTTCATCCGGTCATTAACGCCGGTGCCGACAATGATTAGATTTGGCCTCAAAGGCAAAACCGACTCTAAATCCGGCATGTCAAGCACATGACCTTCTTTTCTGCGCCAGTCCGGAAGGATTCGCCTGTCCGGGAGAATGATCAAATCGGCAGTGTATGTGTCAGTACCAATAACCATTTGACCAAAAGCGAATGATGTTATCATAGTTGACTTCCTTTATTGACCATTCAAGTGAATTTTCTGAGTTTAAATTATTTGTTTTTATAAGCACAAGATGAGGTGTAAGTGAAGAATATTTTACAGGCGTTGTGCTTTTACCTGGGAAATTCGGTTAAGAACCAGGCCTGACCCCAGAATAAGTCCTCCGCCCAACCAGAAATGCCAGGACACCGGATCATGAAGAAAGCCGATGCCGATCACGGCAGTGAAAATGGTTTCGCTGGATAAATATACCCCACCTTATTAATTGGGCAACAAGGGAAGTCAGGGCAATGTCTGCAAGCATGGTCCACTCAAGGGATGTCTTGGGAATAACCGGATCAAGGAGACAGGGTACAAGGGTTCGCATTGCACCGATCAGGTAAAAATACAGATAGATCATGGCCGCGCTGTTTTTAGCCTTCAGAGCGCGGACAGTAATTTGGGATCATCTTGCCTGGCGCTCAAAACCCGGGATTTCCATACGTCGTTCCACATAGTTGAGAAGGATGCCGGCAAGGGAGACCAGAATCAAGTAATAAATTCCAACCACCAGGAAAGTCTCAACGTTTCTAAAGGTGGCCTTGGCAATGCCCCGGCCAATGCCGGTCATTTCATTGATGGTGATGATAGAGGCCAGGGATGAGTATTTGATCAGGTAAATGATCTCATTGCAGCACCCGGTAAAAGAGTGCCTGAACGCCTGGGGCAGGACAATGCTTTTCACCGAGGTAAACGGCGTCATGCCTAAAGCCTGGGCTGCTTTAAGTTGTCCTGTCTTGATGGAAAGAAGCCCACCCCGGATATATTCGGCGTGATAGGCCCCGGAGCAAAGGGAAAATCCAACAATGGCGCAGGTCACAGCGGACATGACAATGCGTATCCCCCAAAAATTTGTGTAGGGCAGGGCAAAGTACCAAAAATAGAGCTGGACCACCAGTGGCGTGCCCCGGAACAAGGCCACATAAAAATCACACAGTTTTTTTACAGGCCCAGGACCGTAAACCCCTAATGTGCCGGTAACGACACCGATCAAAAGGCCGAGCAGGGCCGACGGCACAATAAGCTTAATACTTACAAAAAGTCCTGTGTTCAGGCTGGGTATGACCTGGTGTATGATAAAGGGGAAAAAGTCGTTCACGCCTCAGCTCCGGTCAACTCTGAAATTTTGGCACAAAAATCCCGGGTCCGTGATCCGCTGTTTTCAGCCAGAAGGACTGATGGCACCCCCTGTTCGGTAATGCGTCCGTTTTCCATGAACACGAATTCATGGGCAAGGCCTGCGGAAAAGCTGATCTGGTGGGTGGCCATGAGCATGGTCATCCCCGCCTTTGCCAAATCCCGGATCACCACCAGCACCTCGCTGATCAGTTCCGGGTCCAGGGCTGATGTGGGTTCATCCAAAAGCAGCACCTCCGGGTCCATGGCCAGGGCCCTTGCAATGGAAACCCGCTGCTTCTGCCCCCCGGACAACTGGGCCGGATACAGCTCCATTTTATTTGACAGTCCAACCCGTGCAAGTTCCTCACATGCCCTGTCGTGGGCTTGTTTTTTTGCTTGTTTTTTTACTTTTTTCAGTGCAATGGCTACATTTTGGCGGGCAGATAAATGGTCAAACAGGTTAAAGTCCTGGAAGATCATCCCCACCTTTTGCCGCAACTGGTACAGATCCGTTTTTTTTTTAAAATTCACCGGTGTGCCGTCTAAAAGCAGTTGGCCATCTTCGGGGATGTGCAAAAGATTTAAGCATTGCAGCAATGTTGATTTACCGGAACCCGATGGACCGATAAGCACTTTTAAATCCCCTTTGGCAAGGGTTAAATCCACATGGTTCAAAACGGTGTTGCCGCCAAGTTCCTTTACAATCCCCCGGGCTTCCAGAACAACTGGACCGGTACCATTGGGTGGTGTCATATCTCTTTGCCCCTTTCAAACATCATTGGGTATATCCCTGTATTTGCATCTTCTTCTCCAATCGTTTAAGTCCCTTGACCCCAGCCCAGGTGAGTATAAAAAATATCAGTCCAGCAAACAGGGTAAAGGGCAGAGGTTTGTGGGTGATGGCAGCAACGGACCGGGTCCGTGACATCAGTTCCGCCACCCCGATCACATAGGCGAGCGCCGAATCCTTTAAAACAATGGAGAATTCATTAGACCAGGCCGGAATGGAAAACCGCAGTGCCTGGGGCAGAATAATGGCGGTTATGGCTGAAATGTCACCCATGCCAAGGGAGCGCGCAGCCTTAAGCTGCCCCTGGGGCAAAGAGAGGATCGCACCTTTAAAAATTTGGGTCTGATACGCCCCGGTGGTCATGCCTAAAACCAGGATGGCCGCAAAAAAGGCATCGCCAAGGGGCAAAAAATCCAAAGCCGGCACCTGGTCAAGCCAGGATAGAAGCCCAAAGTAAAATAAATAGAACAGCACAAGAACAGGTACGCCTCTGAAAAACCAGACATACAGTGCCACACAGCGCCGGGCAAAGGGATGTCCATACACTCGGATCACGGAAAAAGGGATGCCGATCAAAAGCCCTAAACCCATGGCCCCGATAATGAGAACCACCGTGATCCATAGTCCTGAAAATATATAGGGCAGGGAGTCGGTTATGGAAGAAAAAAAAGTGAGCATGTTATGCATGTTTAATCCGGGGTGGGAAACGGAACCGGGCAGAAACGCCCGGTTCACAGTATTGGATGCTAGTGGATATCGTATTTGTCTTTAAGCACCTGCCACTGGGGATCAGCCATCAGTTTTTTCAACCCTTGGTTGAGTAGGTTCAAAAGTTTGTCATCACCCTTACGTACGGCATAACCATATTTTTCAGTGGGCACGTCAAAGGCACCGGCAGTCTTATAGGCCCCGTCTTTATTGAGTTCGTAGGCAATGGATGAATCCATGGCAGAACCGTCAATACGGCCGATCTTGAGATCTTCAATACTCAGGTCCGTTGAGTCATATTCCACAATTTCAAATTTATATTTTTCTGTGGCAAGCAGATCCTTAAGACGTTTGGTGCTGGTGGTACCACGCTGGGAACCAATTTTTTTGCCCGTGGTCAACAGGGTATTGAGATCCTCCGTCCGGTCCTTTAACACCACAAGCACCTGGCTGACTTCATAGTAGGCCATAGTGAAGTTGACAATTTTTTCCCTGGATTCTGTAGCGCTCATGCCGGATGCGATAAAGTCAATTTTTTTAGCATTGAGGGCGGGGATAATGCCGTCCCAGTCCATGGGCTGGTGTTTGACTTCAAAACCCATCTCCTTGGCGATCCAATTCACGCACTCCACGTCAAAGCCTGCGGGATTGCCGGACTTATCCACATATCCAAAGGGCGGAAAACCAAAGTCAATACCGTTAATATAAACTTCTTTTGCGCCGGCAGGTGTCAGGCACAGACATGCAAATGCCGTTAAAACACTTATCAGCAATGCAATTTTTTTTATCATCTCTCTATCCTTTCAATAAAAGGGGTATCAGGTTCTTCCTGATACCGGTTAATTTGAAGCATGTTAAATTATCAGAACTGCACCCCAGGTACAAGAAGAATAAATACAAGCTGTTATCCAATCATAATTCCCATGGCAAAAAGCGCACTGAACATCAGCGCAAGCTTTGCGGTTTCTGCAAGCGCCAGGTTAAGAATTTTTCCATCCTGTTCAAAAATGATTTTAAATAGGGGATAGGATTTCCAGAAAACAGCCAGGGGCAACAGAATGACCCAGGACCAGCGGCCCGAGGCAAACATTAGACAGGGGATCAAAAAGGAAAAAAGGACCAGAAACACAAATTCCACCTTGGTACGCCAAGGACCGAGGATTACAGCCAGGGTCCGCTTGCCCGCGCCGGCATCTGTTACGATATCTCTTAGATTGTTGACCACGATAATGGCTGTGACCAAAAGGCCGACAGGAACAGATGCTATGAAAACCGCTGTTGTCACTCCTCCTGCCATGAGATAATAGGTACCGAGTACTGCCACCGGTCCAAAAAAAATAAATACAAACACCTCGCCAAGGCCGTTAGACGCAATGGGAAAGGGACCGGCACTGTAAAAGAGAATCCCGAGAAGAGAGGCGATCACAATATACAGGATCACTACCCCTCCCTTGATAATTAAAAAGGAACCTAAGCCCAAGGCCAGCAGCATGGTCAGTATGAATGCGTTTCGAACGGTCTCAGGGGGAATCAGACCGCTTTGAGTCATGCGCTTGGGGCCTTTCCGATCCGGGGTGTCAATCTGGTGCAGAAAATCAAAATAATCATTGGCCAAGTTCACGGATATCTGGATCAATAATGCGCCGGTTAAGGCTGCTGCAAACATCAGTGTTGAAAATTTGTGATCAGAAGTAGCGCAGGCCGCGCCAACGACAACCGGGCAAGCCGCTGCCGGAAGGGTTCTAGGCCGGATGGCCAGCCACCAGTGGTATAGATTCATAATATGTTCCACCTGTTTTCTTGTAATCTTTTAATAAATAATAGCAAAGCAAATACGCTGGTTGCAGTCGGTTTGTCAAGCCGGGGACTGAAATGTCTAATTTAGTATTGAAATCACAGCCCCTAATGGATAAATTCGGTATAAGCTGGGATGGATTTTGCTGAGTACGCACGAGGCAAGAAAGATATTCTTTGATAAAGTTGATTTTAAAATTTAAATATTGGGGCTTTTAATGGCTAACCTGTTTGAAAATATCCCTGATAACTTGGCGGCTGAACACTTTACTGATTTGATCAAAGGGGAAAATATTCGGATAGAACGTATTGTTTCTTTGGGTCATACTTCGCCTGAATTCGGTTGGTATAGCCAAGATGAAAATGAGTGGGTGATTGTATTAGAAGGTTCTGGTACAATTCTATTCGAAAACGGAATTGAACGAGTTTTAAATAAAGGGGATTATCTCAACATTCCGGCTCATACAAAACATAAGGTCATTCGAACCGATCCTAATAACATAACCATTTGGTTAGCTGTTTTTTATTGTAACTCTCTTATTGTTGACACTCTCTTTTGACCGGATACCTTTTATAAAGTCAAGAACCAGGAAATAAGAGTAGGGTAGAATCGATATCAATCTTCTTATTATGTTTGCTTTTACTCGATGATCCAGTTTTTAAAAATTGACATGAGACCTCGCTGGCAGTTATTATCCCCATGCTAACAGAATGCTTTGTATTTTAATGATGGGGCGGATTGATAATTCCCCCAAGAATTTAGATTCATGTGCTTTTGAGAATCGTTTGCCTTTACAAAATGCTCTTTTAAAAATACCGAGATCTGCTTGAAATGGGATTCTGGGTCATCACTATGAATGATTTGTTCGACAAAGGATAAGATGCAGTCAACTTTGACGGTGTCACATAGGCTGCCAACAGTTCTTGCGTGCAGTTTGTTATTTATCGAGGCCACCTGGTCAGGATGAAGCAGGAGACAATGATCAACCAACAGACTCAGGGTCAAACTTCTGTAAGACCCGTCTTCATCAGGTTGTTTGGTCAAATTTCCCCAGCCTTCATTCGTCTTATGGTCTTGAATAAAAACCTCTACTAACCATCTGAGTGTAAATGCGTCTATGATATCAGGATATCGCCAGGTCAGATCCGAAGCGGCAAGATACCGATAGTCCTTTTCTCCAATGTATTTTATTGCAATGACAAATCTTTTTTTCTTATGAGCACACACATGTATTCTGGCACTTTTAATGAGTACAACAACCTCTTTACCTCCACGTACATGTATGGTCTTTTGAATTGGTTGAATATTTTTAAAATATGTTTCAACTGATTTTTTATCGCTCTTGAGTAAAATATTTTGATTGTACCTTATTTGGCTGATAACTTGGGCGTTTCCTGCAATTTTAGACGCTTCATCCATGAACTCAGCATTCCCATATAAGGCATCTGCAACAATCGCTTCTATTTTTATTTCCGGGTGTTTCTCTACAAATATTTTTAAAAGAGCCTTGGCAATCATTGGAATGGTAGGATATTCTTCTGAGCGCACCGGTTTTTTTGGGCGTTCTGATTTTGGTACGCCAGCCTTTTTTAATCTTTTATCCTCCTTGGTCCATTCGCTGATTTTTGGATCAGGAATATGAAAGGCGTAGCCAATTGGAAAGCTGAGTTTTGGTGTTATCAACACCAAAAATACTAAGCCTTGCCCCATGCAAAAACCACCCGTTGATTTGTCTTTTATTTTGTGGACTCCAAAAATTTTTGTTGTGCATTTACTACGCTTTTTATCGGAATCATCAATACTGACAACACCTTTGGTAATGCCATATACTTTGAAAATAATTTTAAGGCTGAGATGAAACAGATGCTCCCAAGCAATTTTAGAATGGCGAAACATCCAGGAAAGAGCTGTAGTTTTATACAATCCCACACTGATACGTGAAAAAGCAGCCCAATTGATGCTGCTGGTCAAGATGATTCCAGTGATGCAGAAACCCAGCCAGAATTTTTGTGATTTGCTTAAGGTCATTCCTGGGGATGACTGTGTTAATTCAGTATTCAGTGAATCAGTATACTTTTCAACAAACGGCAACAGCTTATTTATTAACACATCCGCCTCATTCCTTATTTTCATAAATGAGGTGTTATACTGCAATTGAACTATTGTATTCAAATAACATTTATTTTACTCTGCTCATTGAAGGCTGGCCAACCGATGAGTGAGATATCAGTTTGGAAAATTGGTATTATAGCATCGACTTGACCAGCCTTTGCATTTTTCAATACTGATTACCTGTTCTTCCCTCAAAAAAACTGGATCATCGAGTTTTAGCATATATCGTATATGATAAAAGAAGATTAGTACCAATCCAAAAACATCAAAATAGGATTGCCTAAATGATAGAAATGATAGATATTGGCATGGCCGATGCCATCGCTTATCGAATAGAAGGCAAGATCACAGAAGAAGAAATGAAAACAGTTCTTGCTGTTTTTAAAGAAAAAATCGAGAAGAATGAAAAACTGATAGTTTATCAGGAAGTTGTGAGTATCGGCGGAGCAGACTTCGACGCGCTGATAGACAAATTTAAGTTCTTTCTTGAAGTTGGGCTGTCCCATTTCAGTAGAATTGCCGTCGTCACGCATAAAAAATGGATTCATAAGCTTGTGGATTTGGAGGGTAAACTTTTTAAGGGTATTGAAATGAGAGGGTTTCCAAAGGAAGAGAAAGACCAAGCGCTTAAATTTTTGAAAAATGGTTAATACATGTTAAAGCATCAGACAATTCATTGAAAAAGCGTTGAACTGTTTCAGCAGCATCCTGTTGGGTCAGATTTCCCCGTTTACTAAACTTTAGTACTACCAGTGCTTCCAGAGTGAGCGCTGGTCATGGCCGGCAATAACGATGGATGGGGGCGTTGACTACTTCTGATATTGATGTGACAGATTCAAATCTTATTAACGTATAATCAGAACCCAAAAACGGAATTATTCCAAGCTCTGGGTACTGGTTTTTTTTATTCCGAGCCGCTACATTTAATGATTGGCATAATTGTCAATATTATATTACTTTTTTTACTTAATAATTCGATAATTAATTATCGAATACCACCCCCTCCCTTACCCACATAAAATCATAACATTCTGTATATAAAGAAGTTTTAATAATGGTACTTATATTGCGTTAGAACTATTATTAAGAATAAAAAATTTTGAGATTTAAGCCAGGAAGTTAAAGTTGAAAACATCATTGATATGGAGGTGTCATGGAAATAAAAAAAGAGCAAGTTGACCATATCTTTAAACAGTGCAAAGATACTGAAGAAGCCTTGATTGACCTTTATAAACTGATTTTGCCAGACTGGGAACAAATCAAAACATCAAAAGGTTCTCCGCTGATCGGTAAAGACGGTTGGCTGTATATCTGCGAATGTTTTATCAGATTAAGCAAACCTACAAATAACGGTTTCCCCGGATTATGGCTTAAAAAAGGTTTTGACAGTAGCGATCATCTGCCAATGTGGACGGTTGATTTAAACCATTTTTATCCGATTTATTAAAATTAACCAGAGGAGCATAAAGGGGACTGGTTCAGTTTAATAAGAAATGTATCTATTTGGAAATATTAAATAAGGTAGCTTTACAAGCTCATGAAAAGAGTGTAGGTTACGGCCATTCTAAATTGATATGGTAAGGAGTAGATTATGACCCTGTTTGCATGTAAACGCCCTGATTGCTCGTCTGAAAATATCCGGTTTGACTATAGTTATAATACACTTGTGGTGGCGGTCGACAAATGCGTCTTTGCATTTCCTGTGGATCGCCATTTTCAGAAACAAAAAATACTTTCTTGGAAGGCCTAAGAACACCTGTCAGTGCTAAAAACAGTCTCATTTCTTGGGGAAAAATTTTTTGGCTTAAAGCATACGTTGCTTATCTATTAAATGTCACACTCATTCATCCAGTCAGTTATTGAAGGCGATGAATTTTATACAAAAGTTAATAAAAATACTCCCGCATGATCAACGACAATTATTTTTTCCCCTCGCATTGAATCGCACAAAATGTAACCGCACTGTATCTATTGCCTCACGAATAATGTTACCCAAAACAGATTATAAAAATATGTGGAGGGTAGATTGTGAGGTCACTAATGAGTTTTCAAGCAAAAAGAGAATTGTTGGCAAATGTTGCTCCCCGATATAGGGAAGAAAATAAGAAGCACAAATCAGTTATTTTGAACGAATTCATTTTAGCAACTGGATACTCGCGTAAATATGCAATCCGGTTACTGTCTTTAAAAGAGTTACCGGTTGTGAGAAGAATTAAAAAGCCACGGCCAAGAATTTATAACAGTGACGTTCAAGAAGCATTGAAAATTGCCTGGGCGGCTTCAAACTATATCGCCTCAAAAAGGCTTGCCCCGTTTTTGAAGGATCTGGTGCCGACTTTGGAACGTTACGGACACCTTGAACTTAACGACGAAACCCGTTCTCAACTTATTTCAATAAGCCCCGCAACGATTGACCGAATTTTAAAACCAATAAGAAACAATGGCCTGAATATGAGTACAACCAAACCCGGAAAACTTCTTAAACATCAGATTCCGATAAGAACATTTACTGATTGGGAGGAAGATGAGCCTGGTTTTTTTGAGGCTGACCTGGTAGCACATTGTGGCTGGAGCATGGAAGGAGAATTTCTTTATACATTGGTTTTGACAGATATCGCCACAGGTTGGGTCGAGTGTATTGCTCTACCATACCGCAGTGGTTCTGCTGTTATTCATGCTTTGGATAAAGCCCAGGAATTGATACCTTTTCCAATATTAGGGATTGATACTGATAACGGAACTGAGTTCATCAATACTGAATTGATCCGTTATTGCGAAAAAGAAAAGATAACTTTTACCAGGGGAAGAGCATATAAGAAAAACGATCAGTGTTATGTTGAGCAGAAAAACGGAATAGTTGTAAGGCAGATAGTCGGGTACGATCGTTTTGAAGGTCACCATGCTTATATGCAACTCTCTGAGTTATATCGGGCAGTACGCCTTTATGTGAATTTCTTCCAACCTTCAATGAAGCTGAAAAAAAAATGGCGAGATAACAGCAAAATAAAGAAAACATATGATGCTGCACAAACCCCATTTCAAAGGTTGAAACAAGCCGTCCAGATCCAAAAGGAAACAAATGAAAAGCTGGAATTGGTAAACTATTCTTTGGATCCGGTTCTTCTGTTAAAGCAAATTCAGTTTTTACAGGATGCGCTGTGGAAACATGTAACTTTGGCGAAACAACCTTCCTCCGGTAAAAATGAAGATAGGCAGCCTCTATACGGTTTTAAATTACCATTAACTACGGAAGAGCCTACTGAAAAAAACAATGACAATTTGATTTTAGAACCTGGCATTATAAAAAGGAGGCAGTATAGGAAAACGGAAAAACCGCGTGCCAAGCACTGGTGGCGAACCAGGAAGGATCCTTTTGAAGATGCTTGGGATGAGGTCTGTTCATGGTTGGAGAATGATCCTGAAAAGACCGCCAAATCAATGCTTTCAAAACTTCAGGAAAAATATCCAGGACAATACACAAAGGGGCAGCTGAGGACTTTACAGCGGCGGGTCAAAGCCTGGAGGGAAAAAGCCATTATTACATATGATGATAATCTTTTAAAACGTAATCCTTTGGCTGAAGATACCAGAATCGGGGACCTCAAAGCTATAACAGTGGATACCCAAAAAATGGAAAAGGGAAAGCTTACTGTATAATAACGGTACGTTTGGAACTATATAAACAATGTCAGTGCTATGGTGCTAAAATAATGAAAAAAAAAGATGATGATATTCATCCTGTACCATCAGAAAGCATCATCGTAACACATGACAGGGCCGGCTTAGTGGAAAATCCCCTTTAATATCAAAGGGATGATAAACTGTCATTTTTTATGCAAAAATCACCTATTTTTTTTGTAAAGCGTATTACAGTTATCTAAAGCGCTGAATTGGCGACACTCTTGAAGCATTTATATTAAAAAGGAGAGGATATGCGTGGCGGATATAGAGGAAAACTAAAACCGAAGTTGCCGGCACATCTAAAGCGAGTTCGCGTGAACGCTCGAATTCAGCAGTAGATGCTTGATGAGCTCAAAAGAAGAGGTGAGGTTGGGATAGTTTTGGAATCTATATTGATTGAAGCCGGTTTTAAGTATCAACCAGAAAAATGAAGAAAGACTGATACCCTTGGCAGCCCTACGGAATATTTGTTTCGCACTATGGTGCGACCCCTTCAGGGGGACCCTACCGGGGGTTTCAGATTTAGAATCTGAAAGCAACTGGACTCCGCTGCGCTCCGGATTAGGCCCAGGTCAAAACAGAAAGGCTTGGTTTAATATGCTTTTTACCTTCAAATACCAGCCCCTTTTTTAAGGGAGCACTACACGAGTCAATGTTTTTTTCGGTTTCCAAAAATCTTTTTCCCTTGGCCGCTTACAAATGCCATGGTTTAACCAAAATCATACTTCACCGAAAAAAGCCCTGGAAGGAAAAAAAGATTTTCGGACCCTCCGAAAAAAACATTGACTCGCTCCGCTTATCCCTTTTTAGGGGCGTGGGATTTGAAGGAAAAAAGCTGCTGAAACACGAGATAGCGGGATAGAAATCAAAATAGCAAGGGTAATCTGGCAAGAAAGAAGGTCGTTATCATCAAATTTGACAAAGGATTATAGAAAAATGTAACTTAAAAAAAGTCAAAATCGGTCTTGACATTGGGTCCACTTCATATCAACCTGAAAATACAAAAAGGCAACGTAATAAAAAAGTTTGATTTTAATACAGAAGTCAGTATGTTAAAAATTGAATAATAACCCAGAAATAATACCCTCTTGTCGGTAACATTATTCGTGAGGCAACAAATCAGGTATGGTATGATTTATTCATGAGGCAATACGGGCGGGAATTATAATTGACGTTCATCACCCGCAATAGAATTGAACGGCTGGTTGAGCTCATCGAAAAAACTGAAGACCTTACCCTGGTAACAGATGATGAACGCCGATATGGTAAAATCCTCTTTGAAATTTGTCATGAATTTTTAAGGACCGGTAAAGTTGGACGACCCCGAAAAACTTTAAAAAAAGGCGTCATTGTCAGAGTCAAAAACAAAGGTTCTCAGGCTCATAAAAAAGGTCGGAAAAAACCCAAAGATCAAACAACATGCCCTGTTCACCCTGAAACTTCAAATAACATTTTAGACAATTATTGTCTCCGAACTAAACTCAAATTACAACCACGGAAAATATTGGAGAGCCAAAAACAAAGGCTATCTCATGACAAAAAAAGCGCAATTCAAAATAGACGGGCTGCTCAAATTGGAAAAAGTTGGTGACTACCTCAATCTGGTGGGCAAAAAGGTTAAACTGGTATTCAAGGAAAAAGATTCTGCACTGAATACCAAGGCGTTTTTAAAAGCGGATGTTGCTGGTTTGTCGGAAACAGGGACGCATCTATTATTGAAAAATGTAAAGGCAAGGAAATACATTTTCTTTTCAACCCAGATCAAAAAACGTATTGTACCGATAAACAATATTGCGATAATCCAAATTCTGGGTGAATAAGTAACGTTAGAATAGGATTGAATCCGTTTCAATCCCGTTCATGAAAAAGGGGATTCTCAACGTCATTTTTTGTTTTCTTGCTTTCTGCGAACTTGATATGTATCCCCAATTGGAACAACCAAAATTCCCAAAAAACCGGAAGAGGACCGGAGACACAAAAAAAGCCCTTGTGAGAATTTCCCAAGAGCCTTGCTGTTGGTGGTGCGCCCGACAGGATTCGAACCTGTGGCCTACGGATTAGAAGAACATGACACTAACATTCTTTTCGATAACGAATTTTCCATTTCTGAACTTCATTTTTAAGCATTTTTTCATTTCACAAAACAGTTCGAAACGATGTGTGAAAAAATCAATTTTGCGTCACTCGAAACGGAAACAATATAATCCAAAATAAGATTCAATTCTTTTTCAGCTTCCAAAAAAATCATTTCTAAAGGACCGGAGGCGGACCGGAAAAGAATACGAACTATATTCCTCTTGGATTCAACAACGACCTGAATAAGAGAATGAGTAAGTGTAGCGGTTCGGAATAATTTAATCCGGGCTCTGTTTATACGTTAATAACTCAACTTTCGGTGATTAAAAATGATAGTGAATAAAAACACAACAAACTGATTTTATTATTTAAATTGACGAATTTCACTTTATATGATACGCTTTGTTTACCACTAAACAAACATTTCATACAAAGGAAATTCGCCAAAATGAATACTACCCTTACCAACGTAGAAAATCAAATGACAAATTCAGAACAAATCGGCGTACTCAATGATTATTTTACAAAATTCAAAATTGGTAAGTTATTGAATCAATCAGGAATCGTTAAAACCAAAGGAGCCTCACCGCTTGCCATTTTCACAGCCCTATTTAACTTGGCATTTCACAACAAGAATTTATACCAGGGCATTGTGAAAAATAAAAAAGTTGATGTCGATAAGGACGCCGCTTACAATTTTTTGAACTCTCCAACATATAACTGGCGGCGGTTTACCCTTCAGCTCTGCCGCCGAATTTATTTTATCATCAGAAAGCTCCTTGATGATTCTTCTGAAGAAGTTCTTATCTTCGACGATTCTACCTATAGCAGAAACCGTTCTAAAAAAGTCGAGCTTTTATCCCGGGTGTTTGATCATACAGATATGAAGTACATCAAAGGATTCCGGATGCTGACTCTTGGCTGGTCTGACGGTAACAGTTTTCTTGGACTTGATTTTGCCCTTTTATCATCTGTAGACAAAAAGAATCGATACAATGAAATAAATCCTGATATTGATAAAAGGACCTGCGGATATCATCGCCGCCAGGAAGCGGTTACAAAAACCACAGCCCATCTCGTACCGATGGTAAAAAGAGCCCTTGATATGGGTGTCCGGGCTAAGTATATTTTAATGGACAGTTGGTTTTCGATGCCGTCAGCAATCGCAAATTTGCGGGAATACATACACGTCATATGCATGCTGAAAGATCATCCAAAATGGCTTTATGAATATCAAGGCAAAAAGCTTAGGCTGTCCGAACTCTATGGAAAATTGAAGAAAAAACGAGGAAGAGCAAAAGTCAAAGCCCAAGCTATTGTTACTCTTTCCAACGGCAAGCAGGCAAAAATCATTTTTGTTCCCTGTGATAAAAAACGTGGCTGGCTTGCACTCCTGTCGACAGATTTGGCCCTTCCTAATGAAGAAATCATTCGTCTGTACGGCAAACGTTGGGATATAGAGGTCTTTTTCAAAATGTGCAAACAGCACTTAAAATTGGTGAAGGAAATACAAATTCGAAATTACGATGGCCTTGTGGGCCATACATCTCTGGTTATTGCCAGGTATAATATTCTCAGCCTTTATCAGCGGCAATGTATGGATCAGAGATCATTCGGGGAGCTCTTCAGGGCCTGTAACGATGAGATGACCAATTTGTCTTTTATGGTTTCTTTGGAGCGGATCATGCGTTTAGCTTTGGTAAATATTCGGCAATTATTTAATTTTACCGAGCGTATGGTTCAAGTGATGCTTGATCAGGTAATGGGCCAAGCTCTCAAGTATTTCGGTTTTTCAAGTAGGCCTGAGGAATTATTGGGGGTGTAAATTTACTCCTCCGAAAGTTGAGTTAATAATATTTGAACTGACATTATCAATATCAAAAGTAGTCAACGCCTTTATTCACAATGTTATCGGTGACACATAATAGACAAAGTCAACTCCCGCTGCCTATCCGATAAACCCCTAAAAATCAGGAAAACCGGCCTGTTCAATATGTTGAGTATGGTTCACCTATTTGAAATCATTTTTGCTTATTATTGATTAACTTTTTCAAACTGGAAATTGGAAAGCAATACCCCAAATATCGAATCTTAACTTTGGACAAAAAGTTGAGATTGGATGTGATTATCTCCCATTCGACAGTCATAGGTACACAAAAGTCCATCATTAACGGCATGAATTCGTTACATAAAAAAATCATCAGACTTTTTGGGGAAACAACATGCCGCATATATCAAATTTCTCCAACATTAGGTCTGCTCAATGTCGGTTATATAAAAAAACAATAACAAACTAAGGGTTTCCCTGATATACATCCATTCAGATCAATGATACAAAAGAATCGAAATCCATCTTCCAATTAGATGTATGGTATTCTAAGCACCACAACTATTTATATAGTGGGACTGATTCGTAAAAAAGCATGACTCGTGCAGAAATTGCCTTGAGAAAAATAGCCCTCATGTGCCGAGTTCTAAATTCACAAATTAAGGAGAAAAAAATGGAAATGTTTGATCTAAAAAAACTCGCTACAGCACCTCTGTCGTTTACATACCCAATAACTGCAAGTGTATCTATCTTGACCACCGTTACCGGTGATAGCCGTCAATACGCGAGCGTTGCGGTTATATATGGTAGCATGAGCTTGTGGTCGGGCACGATGACGCAGATGGCCCCAAAGATCACGATTCCTTATGACATCGTGGCTGGGGAAATAACGATCAAAGAGGGTGGCTCTTTTACGTTGACAATTCCTACCACGATGCAGAATGGCTCTGTAGCTGCAAATTTGACGATCATGTCGACAACCCAAACGGTGCCCTTCACGGCTGTCGTCGCCAGCTGGCCGGTTTCTTCCTGATTGCCATACAGCGATGGTATCCACGATGGAAGAAAGTAGCCTGAAACCGCCGCCTCTGAATGAGGCGGCAGGCAAACTCTCTCCGCGTCAATTGACCAACACGGAGTTGACGGACACTTTTGCGACAATTCCAAGGGTGCCGGCCAAAATCGGCCCTTTGACTTTAATCGTCCAAGTCGATCCATCGCGTGGACAGACAGTCGTGACAGCCGTAATTTCTAAAACAACCATCGACAAGCAACTCCTGACGTACTCAAATTCGATAATGAGGCTGGACGTAGCCATCAGGCAAGCCCGGGCGACTGGAGAAATCTTCCTGAATCTCCAGCCATCACCCCGGTTTTCCGCGTTGCGTGCGGATATCGTGGCGAGCGACGCAAGCGGGAAGTATCCGTACAAGGGGCAGTTGGCGAGCTGGGCTGCCAAAGGCGAGCCGGTGGTTGGTGATTACCTTCTTCCGCTTACCTCTGAACTTTCAACTCTGACAACTGTTCGGAGCGTGACGGCGGATATTGCCGACTTCAGTTTTCTTTTGGGAGGCCGGTTGCTTGCTTCCATGACAGCTACGCAACTTGCGCCGGTGCAAAAATGGCCAAACAAGATTAAGGCAGGCGACGTCGTGATCGAGGCCGGCACCCAAATCAGCCTGAATATTCCTACAGCACTGGAGAAAGGTTTCTTGTTTCTAACAGCGGAATTCAGTACCCAGACGACGCCACGAACGCCGATAGGCTCATCGGTAGCAAATTGGTCGTTGCCTCATGCAACAGTGCAACGCTGATAGCTGAACAGACGCTACCAAATGCAGTGCTGCGCTCTGACAATTATCAAGAAGGATTTTACTAATGGCAGACCAACCGGTATTCAATCAAATTTTCAAAAGCGCACTTTACAGCGTCTCGGTTGGGCTCGGCGCCCAGCCCGGACCCGGCTGGGTTGGCTTTATTTACACCGCCGGCAAAGACTACCCGGCGAGGCTCGATTTCAAGTCGTCCTTCAACAACGGGTATTATGTGTTTGCGCCGACAGCTCCGTCTGTCACAGACACCGATTCGGCGAAGATATTTGTGGCGGCCATTCAGGAGTGGCTCAATCAGAATTTCGGCAACGGAGCGCCCAAGCTGTTCAGCGGCAGCGCCTGTGTCTGGTTGCTTAATGCCAAAGACCCGGTTTGCGGACCGGCCATCACGTTTTTCCCGGGCATTAGCAGCACATTGACGGCGAATAACTTTAACCTGCAGATGGGCCAATTGACCCTCTCAATAACGCAGCAAGTGATCGTGAACGTGAACGATCAAGGGTTGAGGTTCAGGGAAACCAACGAAGCTCATATCTCATTTAAGGTGCCTACAGGTAACAATGCGCCAACAATAGATACCGAAGATACCGACGTAATCCTGCCATTTATCGGCAATTACGCGGGCGCCTTGACGATGCAGGGCGCTATTTCACGCGCCGGGAATCCGGGTGTAATTGCCTATTTTGAAACGGGGTTCCATTATTTATATGCGGTTCCCGATGAAGAGGACCAGTGCCAGATTTATCCTGTTATTTGCAGCGGTGGATCACTGTCCGCATTGCCCTATTCCGGTTCAGTCGACCCGATTGATCCGCTCAACTCTGTAGAGCCGCTTTCTAACCCAGCGGTAGGCCGCTACCGGACACTGTTCGCGTTCACCAGTAAAAAGCCGATCGAGAGCTGGTATCGTGACGACAGCGGCAACCCGGTTGCACTTGTGCCCCTCAATGGTATCAACTCCGATGGCGAGCCGATGCCGTACTGTGGGGCGCTCGTGCTGCAAAGCCGACAAGCGGCGGGCGCAAGGCTTGACTCAGTTTACATGACGCTGGCCGGCGATTTTGCGCTTGCGCCTGAAGTTGTGTCAGGAGCAAACCTGATGCTGTTGCCCGGACTTTTTGGAACCGAACGTTTCCGGCTTTCCAGTTATGATAGTGGAAGCTCTTTCGATCGTTTGCGATTCCAGCCTGATGGATCAGCCTATGCGCCAGTGTTTCCCTTCCCGGACAGCAAGTTGGACAATCCCGATTCGAGTAGGCCCAGGCCGCGGCTGACCTCTAGGTACCTGACTTCTTGGGGGGCGATACTCAACGGGCCGCAGGGACAATCCGCATATCTTGCCCAGCCGGAAGGCAATCCGCTCTATGCGCCGTCTTCTGGAGCCGCAAAAGGTGACGTGACGCTCCTGTTGCAACCACTCGACACGCCCTCCGCGATCCCACAACCGGCACCTCCCGATCCGCCTTTTTTGTTTCCTTTTGTGCCTTATGCGGGGCTTTCGATGGCGAAGCGGTCGTTTCCGGCCCCGGAGGTCGGTTCGTTCGAGAGCCAGGTACTATCGTTCGAACGTAAGCGTCTGCTGGATGTGGTCAGCACGCAGCATATTGCGGCGATGAAACTGGCGCAACGCTCGGGAGCCATCACCGTCGCGCCCACTGTTCGGCAGGCGACCACGCCCCAGGGCCTGTATGCCGAAGTGACCGTTCCGGACCCAAGTTCGGGGGATTTCGAATCAAGTTATGAAAAGGTGGTGCTGGCCAAGTCAATCCCCGAACAGCCGGCGACAGGTGCGGTCGACTTCGGCTTCACCCATCTCCACGCAAAGTTACAAAGCCTTTTCCAAACCAATCAACTGATGTCGGTAATCGTCAATCCGGAGTTCCTCGGCATGCCGAATCCCTTTGACGAATATGGAACCGTGCCGGAACTGGGCGCACCGGCTTTCAATCGTGACGTAGTGATTGCCGATTGGCGCATGACCGCCGCAGTCGGCGACTCACTTAACAGCACCGCTTATAATAACATTCTGATTCTCAAATACTGCGACGGTGCGCTGGCCGAACGCGTCAAAAATCCGAACAAATGGGTCGGGGTCGATGATTTTTCCATTGCCAGCCACGGCGACAAGTCGATTGCCTTGGCGGGTCTGTCATCATTTCTGCAGAACTATTTGAAAACCGGAATTGACAACGCTGCCAAAGGAAACAAGCTCTACACTCATTTTGCCCGAATAGCGCAGGATCCGTACTGGAACGGCGTTCTGGTTCTTCGGGCCTCCGTCGATCCTTCCGGATTTCCAGACGAAATCAAGGGGCTGGTGGCAGGGATTGATTTAACAATGTTCGAGGCGCACCACTTCGGGGTGACCGCCAGCCGGGTAACCCTCGAGAACGGCGTGCTGTCGATGAAGGGACCGAGCAGTCTTTTTGGACTTATCGACTACGAGCTTCCGGCCTACCGACAGAGTGTTGCGTCAAATGCGCCAGCCGATATGCCGTTGCCGCTGCCGACGGAGCCCGGCTCCGACGTCGGTTTTACGGTGTTGCAGTTGCAGACCCTGTTCGAGAACGGTTTTATGACCGATTTTAGAAGCCGGGTCCAACTTTCCGTCAATACGCTTTTCGGATCGAGAGTAACCGTGGCCTCCCAAGGAACAACCCAATTACCGGCCCAGGCCGTGGTGTTGCAGGGACGTTATATCAAGCAGGGAGGCATCCCGACGTATATATTCGAGCAGGACGACCTCACGCTTTTTTCCCTGAGCAGCAACGCCCTGCCGACGGTCGCGTTTCGGAGAATTCAGTTCAATACCATGTCGAATTCCGACGATAATACGCTTTTCAGCCGCTTTCTTGTCTGGGGAGATTTCGTTTTCCCTGTAATGAACGACAGCAATGAACAGGAAGTTGATCTCCTCTCTTTCGGCCCTGCAAAGGACGTGTCCGTGGGCGGTAATAATGTCAATCCGCCGGGGCTTGCCTTTTCTGATTTCGAGATTAGCATGCGCTCGTCGCTTTCCTGTCCCAATGCGGTAACGTTCGGCTTCGACATCGGTCGTCTGGCCCTGGATCAGGGCTCAAGCCAACCTCGGGAACACAGTCTCTTTACCGATCTCGCGTTGCAGGTGGACGGGTTCATCTCGGGCTCGGAGGAGAAACGGCCCATCGACTACGGCTACCTGCCCATATCGGTCAGTCCGAAAATAAAGGCGATTTCCGGCGAGTGGTACGGCATTGAGTACAAGGTCAACATGGGAACCCCGGGGGCACTGGCATCCAGCGCCGGATTCACATCGCGGATACTGGTTGCCTGGTCGCCCGAGACCGTCGCTAATGACGCTGCAAGCGCCGTCTTTGTCGGTCTCCAGTTACCCGGCGCCAAACCCGGCGCCAAGCTGCTCTCGATTCAAGGTGTTTTGAAGCTCTCCATCGCGTCCCTCACCCTTACCCGAGAGACCGTAGGCATAGACAAGGCTTTTGTGCTGCGGCTCAACAATCTGGGGCTCAGCTTCCTCGGACTTCTGAAGCTGCCGCCGGGAGCGAATATCAATTTCTTCCTTTTCGGAGATCCGTCCGGCACCGGGAGCCTTGGCTGGTACGCTGCCTATCAGGCAACCGATAAAGAGCAGGTCACGTTGTCCGACGTAGGTCCCCTCCCTGCGTTGCCCAGAGAGAGTGGTAAGGAGCTGGTGCCATGACGCGGATTTTATACTGGAATATAGAGAACTTTTCGGTCAATAAATTCTGGCAACCGAATCTTAAAAGAAGACGAGACGGCACACGCGCGGGCGGACCATTCACACAATGCTCACTAAATCGCCTGAACTACTTCTTTCAAGTATTGGACGATGCGTTGGTTTTAAATAATAATCGCGTTCCGGAAATCGTGGTGATCATCGAGCTGGAAAGCGGTGTTACTGGTCGTGGGTCACTCGTAACCGGCAACGGCCCCACCGCCACCCAATCTTTGGTTGACGAAGTCAGAACATGGACCGGCAACAACAATTGGATGGTTGTCCCCCCTCTCTATACCGGTCCGACCGAGGGAGTAATCGTCCTTTATGACAGCACAAATCTAATCTTCACCGGTCCCAACAGGTGGCCTGGCGGCGGACCGTCTGCTGTTCCGCTTCCGCGGCTCGCAGCTCCGCTGGTGGCTCCTGCATCCCAGTTCCCTGCGAGCTGGAATGGGTATATCCGAACGGGGGTTCTCAATCGCGTGATTCCCGGCGCTTCTCTTTACAACTCGAACTATTATGAAAACGAAATGGCCGCCAGGGTCGCGGGTTTTACCAGTAGTGCAGGTGCCGGCTTGGTTCCGCTCCCTGGTGGAATGCCCGCCTTGGGAGCACCCATGGATGGTAATCTTGGTCCGCGTACACCCTATATGGTTACCTTTTTTCGGCCGGCTGCCGGGATGGCCGCGGCTGAAAATATCACCCTTTTCTCCATCCACGCGCCGGCCAATAATAACGCGGCGCGTAATTACATGACTGCCCTTGCATGCACCCAGGAAATCTCCAATGCGCCAGTGGAAAACGAGCGAAAAGTGGTTGTCGGCGACTTCAATTTCAACCTGTTCACCAATGCAGGCGTGGTGCCCCAACGATATCAATATTTTCAACAATTAGGGTATGGCACCGGAGTTGCTCCGGTACCGCTGGTAGGATTCGTCGCGCCTGCCCCTCCCCTCGGATATTTTGAATATTTTGCAACCCATCTTGCGAAACAGAAAAACGCAGTGAGCTGGTCCGACGCTCATACGCAACGATATTACCCAGGGTACGGTTATGTCAGTGACAGATATAAATGCATTGACAATATTTTCGTTAGGGGCGGTGCTCTGGCAAACACGACAGTTCTCAATCCCGTGGTCGGTTCGCCCTACAACGTCGTGCCGGCGCCAGTTCCAGTCTGGCTTACCCCGGTGATGCAAGGTCATTTTACAATTGACTGTTTATGTCCCTGCTACAATGCGCCAAACCCAGTACCCGCATGGCAGGCACCCCGATATGGAACGAACCAAGCAGAAATTCGTCAAGTTTTTCGCGGTTGGAACAACTTCGGGCGAATCCGTTCTACCAGTGACCACTTACCGATTATGGCGGAATTCTAATCGAGGGACCAAATCATGGATCAGCAATTAAAAAAAATACGTGACGGATTCGCCAATGCGCCTTCAGGGCCAGTGACCATCAACGCCGCCTTCTGGACGGCCGCCGGCGTCACGCCGCCGGAAGGATTTGACGATACCATCAAGGCCGCTTATCGTCTACCCGAGTCCGCCGCCGGATTGGTGGTTAATTATGACCGACAGAATGTATCGGAGGTCATCGACAATCGTTTCAGCGTCACTGGCGTCACCCTGATTTTCCTCAACTCCGGCGACAACGCCGCGAGTGCCGTCATCGAAGGGATCGGCACCGGGGGAACCCCGACCCTCGGGATCGATGTCACGCCTCCGGACGGATGGAATCTCGGCACATTGTTTACCTACATGGCCGCCGCCGGCTGGCCGCTTTCATGGTTGCTTGAAAACAAGCAGTTGTTCTATTTCACCACGGCTGACGCTGACAAGATTGAACGACTTAAAACCAACCTGCCGGTTATCAAAGGCCAAAACATTTACGGAGAGATGGGCGTTCCCGACTCGGCCAAGCTGTTGTTTTCTCTTGTAAGTGGTTTCAGCTATCCATCGGGGAATCTGCCGGCATCCGGTCCCATCGTTTTGAACAAAGCTCTCGGCGTCGATTCCCCAACGCCGCCTGAAGAGGAGAGCGTCATCCTCTACCCTGATTTCGACTACACCGCCTTCATTCCGGAATCGAGCCCGCTTGCGCTGCTATTCCTAAAGGTGAGCAAGCCTCGGCTCTCCATTGTGGTAACGACATCGGAAGAAAAAGACGACGATGGAAAAACATTCTACGATCAAAGACCGGCCTTTGGATTTGCCCTTGAGATGACGCTCGTCGGAATGGATGGTATCGAGGTTCCAATGCTGCTCGCCGCCCAGGTCGGCCTGCCGGTCGATCCGAAAAAGAGCAAGGCGAACTCTTACTACCAGTTCTCTGTCGCGCGGGTTGACGACGACCATCGGATTACACCGACGGCCATCGTTTCTCTCATGGCGGGGCAGTCGTACTTCAGTCAGACGCCGCCTGTCCTGCAGCAATATCTATCTGCAGTGGAGATGCTCGGCTTTACCATGGCCGGACGAATCGGCGTGGCCTATCCCGATTCCATCGGTCTGGTTATCGGCAGCGACGGTGGACCGCCCCCACTGTTCACCGACCCGGGCAACAGTCAACCATTCGAGATAAAATCGTTCGCCCTCAACTGGCGGATGCTCAATCCACTCGATGCAAAGACCCGCCAAAGCATGGTCTCGTTTGAAACAATTTTCACTCTGTTTCCCACAATTTTTAAACAAAAGAACGGGGATGACGGCGGTGAGTTTTCCGTGCTGATCGACCAGGATCTGAACATGGAGGGTCGGTTTGACGGAACCGCGTCTCTTGACGATATTTTGAGCGGCATCACCGGCGGTGCGGTCGGCATGCCGGAAGGGGTGTCCGCTTCCTTTTCAGATATATACACCACCATCTCGCCTTCTCAAAAAAGCTACAGCTTCGGCTTCACCGTCGACGCGGAAATCGATATTCCGTTCATCTCGTATGACGGCAAGCCGCTGGTGCAACTGGTCGGAATGACATTCCAGCTGGCCGCCGTGACGCCGGCTAAAAAGGATCCGTCCGACAACGCAGCAACGGTCTACACAGGCGCCATTGATGGTGTGGCCATTGTCGGACCGGTCTCTTTGAATATCGGTGTAAACTACGACGAAGCCGGCGATCCTCCTACCTGGAAGATGAAAACCTCGTTGGCGAACAACATTGACCTGATCGAGTTGACCAATCAGTTTTTCGAGGCGTACGGTCTTCCCGAGTTCCTGCCTGGAAAACTGACGGTGGAAGCATTTAATCTTGAAGCAACAGTTCCTGTTGTGAAAAAGAGTCAAACAGCTAATCAACTTGGGTCCGGCCGCGCACGATCGGCGGTTGCCAGCTGGCGCACGCCGCTACGCCAGCCTCTTCGCAGCGCACATCGACATCTCAGCGCTGCTTTGGCCTCAACCGAAAACGCCCAACCCAAATCTTCGTACCTGATCTCGGGAAAGCTGCGGTGGGAATTTCCTTTGACGCCGGAGATACCGGTGAAAATAACCGCCGACATGGGGTTGAACTACGACGGCAATCGCGCCATAACTCCTGTCGATCAGCGGTTCGCCGGATGGGTCATCGGCACCCTCGAAATCGATCTCATCGGATCAGTGGAGATCGGCTATCGGTTCGGACCGTCCGATGCCGACAGCGGCAGCTCAACTCTGCGGTTGCCGCTGACCACTGAGCTGGCCGAGGCAGCTGCAACGGGAGACAGCAAGACACTCTGGATGGCATGGAACGGTTTTCGGGCAGCCTACGATTTTGTAGAACAGCAAGTCACTTTCTCGCTGACCGGGTGGACTTTAGGACAGCTCATCGAGTCTATGGTTCAGATGGTGGCAGACCCCTACTTCACGCTCGCCTCTCCCTGGGATCTGCTCAACAAAATATCGTTGAGTGGACTCTCCCTCTCTTTCGATCTGAAAAAGGACGAGATCAAGCCCTTTGTCAGCCGCGTCTCGTGCAATTATGCGCTTCCCTCTTCCCTCAACCTGGGATTTATGACCATCAAGGGATTCAAGCTCCGGCAGATCGACGGTTCGACCACGCTCCTCATCGACGGCGTCACCGATATCCCCGGCGTCAAGAATTCTCCGCTTTTCAATTCGAGTCAAAACGACGGCAAGGGGCAGGATGTCCAAAATATGCCGTCCGTGCCGGGACAGGGGAACAAGCTGTTCGACCTGCGCCTGTTGGCTCTGGGACAGCGAGTGGCCATCTACGATCCCGGGTCCGACATGCGGACGACCAAGGCAGTGATTGCCGCGCTTGAAAAAGTCCCTGCCAGCAGCGGAAAAGATCTTCCCTTCGACCCGTCCAAACAAGTCACAGGGCAACCCTACTATCACCAATCGAGTAACTGGTTGGCCGCCATGCATTTTGGAATCCTCGAGATTCCCGGTTTCAAGCCGAGACAATTTACGCTTGATATGATGATCGTTTTCAACGATCCGGACATGTATGGTCTACGGATTGAAATGGCAGGGGAGAAGGCCAAGGCGCTGGCCGGTCTCGCCATTGACATTTTATACAAAAAAGTCACCGACGACATCGGGTTGTACCAGATCGATTTTACGTTTCCGTCGATTCTGCGCAACCTCGATTTTGGTGCCGTTTCGGTCGTACTCCCCTCCATCGGCATCCAGATTTATACCAACGGTGACTTTCTGATCGATCTCGGCTTCCCTCACAATAACAATTTCAGTCGGTCGTTTACCTTTCAGGCTATTATCTACGGCGTGCCGGTGCTCGGTTCCGGCGGGCTCTATTTCGGCAAGCTATCGAACGCCACGGCAAAAGGGATTCCTCAAACCACGAAGGGGGCGTTCAGTTCCGTGATTCTCTTCGGACTCGGCGCTCAAATCGGCCTCGGGCGTTACATCGACAAAGGTGTTTTCAAAGCCGGCTTTTCCATTACGATTTTCGGTATTATCGAAGGAACCATTGCCGCCTGGCACCCCTACGAAAAGTCAGGCGAACCGCAGGAGAAGGGGCTCGTCCAGGGAGACTACTATTTCAAACTGGCGGGAACTTTTGGGATCATTGGCAAACTCTACGGAACGGTCGACTTCGGTATTATCTTTGCCAATGTCAACCTGACCGTGGAAGTGTACATGAAGATTGTTTACGAGTCATACTGCGCCATTCCTCTGTCGCTGACGGCCCGGGTCAGTGTTAGCGCCTCGGTTAACATCAACCTTGGTGTGTTCAAAATCACCATATCGTTTTCGTTCAAGCTAACCATCACCGAAACACTGACCATCGGAAGCGACCAGCGAAATCTCTCTCCATGGTACGACGGCGCCTCCGTGCAGCGCCTTCGGCTTGGTGATTTGGCATTGGCGGGACCGCCGCTTCGGCTCAATTTTTCCGGGGCAACGAAACGCAGTTTGGCCACGGCGCCAAGAGTTTCCGTGGCAGCCACCGCCTTTACCAAGTTCTCAGTTATCGCTCCGGAAAACTCGGGATATGATGCTCAGGAGGGAGCAGGCGTTCTTCTATTCGCCATTGACGCTCCGGTTGCCACAAGCTCCGGCTCCGGTGCCAACACATCCTTCGGCAAACTCAATAAGGCGTTCTTTGGTTGGCTCGTCAACCACATAGAGGAGACGGAATACGCAGGGCCGCTTCCAACGGCAGGTGAAGCTACAACTACAAGGGTTCACCTCGAAGCGATGCTTGCTCTCCTCTCCGATCCGTTAAATCAGCCTTTTTCGGCCTATGATCTCAACACCTTCTTCGCCGACAACTGCGATGTTACCATCAGCGGTCCGACAGTAGAAAGTCAGAAGGCGTTGGCTGACGGGTCGGTAATTTTTCCGGCGTTTTCTTTCTTTAAGATGACTGTTCCCAATCCGAACGGCGTCGAGCCCCCTACCGTCAATCTTTGGTTCGGTCAATACACTACAGCGGACGATGCTTATCAAGAGGCGGTGCGACTCCTGTTTGCATCGGTGGCCGCGAATGTCGAGGCCGAGGGTAAAAAAGACAAATTGTCGGTCAAGGCCGCTCCCGGCGGAAACGCTGAACCCATGGCCGATCTGGTATACGTCAACTACTTTGTTTTACTGGCCCGGCAATTGGTCCAATCGGCCATTGACGCTTTTGACGACTACGCCTACCCGTTGAAAGGCATGGAGTCGATCAATGATATTCTTTCATGGGGCCGGGATCTCGGAAACGTGGACCTGACTCCCGAGGATGTAGTCGGCGGCAACATGAGCTATCCCCTCGCCGCCAACAAGAAAATCGTTATCGGAGACGTTCACCATACGATTCAAGCGTCCGACACGTTGAGCGCCGTCGCTTCTCGCTACAGCGATGACGCGGCTTCGGATAAACGGTGGACAACAACGGTGGCAAGCCTGATCACCTGGAACGCGAACCAAAACAACCTAATTCTTGCCGGGAAAAAGATTGAGCTGAAAGTAGGCGGCGTATCCATGATCTACACCACAAAACCGGGGGACTCGTTCAACTCGTTGGCGGAAGCTTTCGGCATTACCATCGACGCTTTGTCGGAAGAGACAACGCTCTATGGTATTGAGGGGGTGTTGGCGCCTGGAATCGTTCTGCCGATTTCGCCCATTTCTTACACAACTGCGAGCGGTGACTCAGATACGCTCCAATCAGTCCTGGAACGGTTCGCCTCGCCATTGGATGCCTTCCTGAGCGTGGAAGAAAACCTTTCAGCGGCCGGACTCTTTTCCATGGATGGGAATCTCCGTTTTGCTATTGTCAATCTTACCACGTTGGACGTTGATGATATCTGGGATGTCATCCTTAGAACCGATACCCTCGGACAGATTGCCGGCATTGCCTCGCGCTTTATGATGCATGGCATGCGCCTGCCGAATGATAGAGGCTTGGCGCTTTCAACCGGATTTCTTTACGGTTCACCCTACTGGCCCGATACTCAGAGCGCCTATGGCTTATACCAGCTCACTGGGCAGCAATTTCCACTTTCCGCCAATGGAACGACCGTGTCGCTCACATTTTCCGATGCCACCGGTCCCTCATGGCTCACCTTCAACGATGGCGCAGGTGTGAACTTTGACATCTCTGACCAGATCAATTTGGCAAATGCCGTTACAACGTGGGCCAAGAACAACGGTTACAAGCCGAAAACTACCATCAACCGTGAACCGGGGATGGTGTTGTCGCCCCGAAAATTTACCATGGCTTCTCGCTCCCCGTGGACCGGCTCCAACGTCGCCGAGTTGGCGCGGGTTACCGCCATCCCGTCCGGATCGGATGCTGCCGCCGCCGCCACGGAAAACGCGCCCCAAGGGCAACCCTATCTTTGGGCACTGTCAAGCGGCCTGATGACATCTCTTGCCGACCGTCAGAAAAGGTTGACCGCACTTTGTGCGAATGTCGCCGATATGACCCCCTACCTGCCGCTCATGTTTCCGGTGGTCAGCGTTACCGATCCGGCCTCTTCCACAACCGGATATCTGCCGATAAAAGGGTACACCCTTGCCACCCGAATTGATTTCCGGGTCAAACGTCTCGCTCAACTCGATGATCTCGCGCCGCCGTTGCCGGATGCCAATGACATCGTACCCCCGGGACCCGGCAATGACGGAAGCAACGCACGAGCGCTGGCGCCCTTTGCCTATGAACTGGTGGGCCCGAGTCCGGCCGATGCAATTTTGTTGCAACGAATGCTGACCGCCATCGACAGCTTGGGAGAAAAGACGCTGAGCGACATTTTTCTACTCTACAATGATGAAAGTGACGGTAGTAACGGCCTGATGAACCGCGGAAAAAGTGAGTTTCTTTCATTTATTGTACAATCGAACCTCTCGACAGAGACAAACCCGCCGCCGATTCTGTTTGCCGCAAAGGACGCGGCTAAAGATGAAAAAGTATCCGGCATTGCAAATAGTCCGACCGACTTCGTCAAATTGATGTGGGAGCTTTCTACCGTCAATCAGGGCGGCTACTATCTCTACTATCAATCCTTTAAAGAAGGCGATGGTCTGCCGCCTGGCATATTTGATGACAGCGGGATAGCGGTGCTGACGATAGTGATTACCCTCGCCCGGAACGAGGCGTCGCCGGTAGGGCAGCGTGTTTTTGATTTCTGTAACGCCTTAGTCACCGTAGATACAATAGACCCGGAACGATCAATCGTCGCGCTTGAGGGGGTGTCGGATCCGGCCGTGGGAAAACCACTTTTGGGAACCGAGACCTTGGATGAATTGTCTGCGTGCTATGGGGTCAACCTCGGCGCCCTCGCTCGATCCAACAGGACAGTTATGTTTGCCTCGGGTGCTGTTATTCCGATAGCCGGACTTTATCGGGAATTGACGCCCGACGATTGCGCAGGTGGCAAAGATCCGATTCAGATGCTTGCCGATTATTATTCGGAGGGTGCTATCGAACCGATAACGAAACAGGATATACTCGACTACAATCCAGGAACCAAGGTAGAATCACTTTCGGTTTTTCGAATCCCCGCTTTTAATTACCGCGTCGAACCTGCCGCTGCACCCGGGGCTTCCTTCGCTGCTCTCGGCGATTACTACGGCATTTCCAACGATGCGTTGGGATACCAGGCTCGCAATGTGGCCAGGCTGTTCCCTGCCGGCGCTGTACTTACCATTGATACTGTTGTTTTCGACGCTCAACAGAATCTGGGGTGTGGGAACACCGGTATGTCAGTACTTCGCGAGCGGGGTTTTGAACCGGATCCCTCTCATTCCGACACCTACCCGATCAACGAGTTGTTGCAACTCTACCAGTTGCTGTCGACCAATATCAGAGAGAATGCCTTCTACAACCGAAGCCCCAATACGGCATCTTTTGGCCCCCAGGATATGGACGATACGCATCATGAGCCAAACGGGACAGAGGCACGGATGCTCAAGAGCAGCTTGAACAGAGAATATCCGAAGCCTCGACGCTTGAGCCGCAGTTTTAGAGCGTCACAGGACAGCCATTTTCTTTATCAGCAAGCAGTAGCTGCCAATAATGCCTTCGCTACACTCAATGCGGCGGTCGTTCCTGAAAGCGCCATTTTACCTCAACCGGACGACAATCCCTACAGAGGAGTTGGAGGCATCCTTCAGTTCAATCTGTCATGGCAAGACCTTTTCGGCAATCAGATCCCGAATCCGTTATCCTTTCCGCAGCCAGGCGATCCCCCTCCGTACAGCGGGTTTCCGATGCCGATTCTGTACACAGATACCCTTATCCCGATCGAGCAGTGGAGCAATACAGAGACGGGCTACCGTTACCAAGGAACCAAGGGGTTGCCCGAACTCGTGGTTAACTTTACCCTCAACGTTAAACCATACTTGCCGAACGACACGAACACATTTGCCCTCAGACGATTGAACGCGACTCGCCACGGCGCTGATGAGCCCATATGGCTGCAGAACGCCAAAGCGGACCTGGCCGTGTACACGCGTGTCTTCTATCAATTAACCCAAAATTATGATGCTGCTGGAGTTCCCGGATTGAGCGGCAACGCGGTGTCGATTCGATTGGTCAACACTCTGCTTTCAGATAGGACCGGTTCTCAACCGGAAGGGTTGCACTCGTCACTCGTCAACTATGTCGAACAGTGCGTTCTCTACCTACAGGCGATTGTCGCCGCTGGCACTCCTGTCGAAGCGCCGTCTGCCGTCCTCACCGCTTCGGTTCAGCTCAAGGACGTGTCGGACGACGATATCATTCAAGTGTCGGTAGCATTGGTTTTGGAACGACAGGGCCTCTTGTGCGACCCGGCATTGCGAGGTCTTGGGAATCTCGGCCTCCGGGTCGAATCTATTATTCCTGCCGTTACCGAAGCGCCCGCTTCAACGGTGCAAAGCGATGTGATTGATCAAGACACTGACACGACCCCCTCCCTCGTTCCTTTCGCGAGAGGGATGGAGTCCGTGTTTGCCACCGATGACTGGTGCCTACGTATTGGTGTCGGTTCCGTCGATCCGGCCAGCACCGTTCAATCAAGAACACCCAGTCTCTGGGCTGTTCGGATGAGCCTTTCGGGCGCCACCAGCGCCAGTGGTCTTGACTTTACCATCGGCGCCAATCCGCTCCACTATGCGCCGAGGCTGGTGGCCACCGCTTTAAAGACTTTCAATGCCGATATTGCACCTTACGAAACCGGTCAACCGTTCCCCGCCGGGAACCCGCAGAGGATTTCATTCAGCGGAGTCGACCCGAATCAGTGGTATGCGGACTTTCTAACAGCGGTGGATACTTTTTTAACGCCACCCTACACAACCTCTGTCTTTGTTTTTGATAAATTGTTGAATCTGGACGACGGCGCGAATGCTTCGGGAAATAAAGGTTACTTGGCCAAAATGCTTGACTATAAAGCAGACCTGGCCGAGTCGATGGCGACAACGTTGTTGTCAATATATGCTAATTCCAGTGACAATTCTCACCTTAAGAGGGCAGCGGCAGAGAAATTCAAGCAGGCACTCCTTGGCAAACTGTCCACCGCAAACACCCTCACGTCGATTTCGGTTTTTCCGGTGACCGGCGCCAAGTACGACAAATCATTGAATAAAGATGTGGTGAGTCCGCCGAGATTCTATGGGCAACCTCAAGCCACAACGGTAAAGGATCCGGAACAGAAAAAAAACAACTACTCATTCTCCACTGCCAAAGTCCCGTTGACCAAATCTACCGAGGAAGGTAACAGCGCCTTGGCATTTCTTTTTGATTCCCGACACGCAACCCGGGGTGCATTCGTCACAATGGATCTCGCATATTCATTGACCCATTTGGAGTTTGATATACGCAATGTGTCGGGGATAAAAAAATACGAGCAATCGAATTGGATATCGTTTCTGACTGGGCCGTATAAACGTCACATCGGCGATGCAGGAAAGGATTTCACCTTTCCCATTCTCTTGCGGGCCCTGCCTACGCCTCCAACTATGGTGGCGCAGAGCGGGTCACCGATTAAGACAAGTAAAGACGGGTATGCCGCAGTTTCCGATGGCGCCGAGGCGAGTGATCTGCGACGTTGGTCGTATGAGTTCAGCTACTTGGGCAGCCGAGCCGCCCAGGACCGGATGTTGGTCACCGTTGAATTCAACCGACCGCCAGATACAAAAGATATATTGAACGCCTCGAGTAAATCAACCGCCGAGGAGCTTTACAGAGCATTGGCTCAATTCCAGGCGATCTACCCCGCTGTGGCGCAGGATCTGGATACCTACCTGCGTCCGTTAAACGGTGACAGCGATCCGACCGCGCAAGAGATGCTCGACGCCCAATACGCGTTAGCCGCTCTGGATAACGTTGTTAAAAACGTTACTGATAAATACAAAGCGTGGGTGAATTCCTCTATAAAAATGGCAGAAGACGAGTCAGCACCGCGGGTAGTCTATCAGTTTGAAGTCGGATTGAATGAAAGCACCGATGCTGACAATCGGGCAATCGTCGAAGTTGTGCCGCTTTCGTTTACCCTGGACAATAAAAGCGCCACCAACTTTTTACCAGTGGCCCACGTGGAGGTTGACCCGAAAAACTACGACGCCGAACTGGTGTCGTCTACTGAAGCGGGTTTTGCGACCTACCAGTATCGTCTCAAAGACGACAACGGAGAAGAACCAACGTACCTGAGCTATGACAAGGCATTGACTATAGCGAAGCGCACCATCCAGTTTCCCAGGCTGGACCTCTTTGCACTGCAAAGCGGATGGTCCGCAGTGCAAGTAACCCGCAACCAACGCCTGTCTCCCGAAGGGGGGCCGGAAACCTCGAAGGAATTTACCTTCCTTTCCGACGAGGTTCGATTCGCCGATCCTATGAGACCGCTTCTTGTCTATCCATCGTTTCCTCTCGGCACAGGGAATAAGCCGGAATCAATGAAAACATGGCTTTCCAACTTTTTTACCTTGTTGCTGACACCCGATACAACCATACCGTTTACCCAATCGATACTCATCAAGCTCGAGGCGCGATACAGCTATCGAACAGCGGAATTGGTCGCAGATCTACCGTGCACGATCCTGCCGCTTAGTTTGCTGCCTCCCACCAACACAGAGGGCAAGATCTCACCACCCTTCGTCACCGCCGTAGCGACTGCGGTGCAGCATTGGTTTGATACAGCATATCCGGTCGTAGGAACGAGTTCGGCGTTCTCCTTTCAGTTATCCGTTTTTTCCGACTCGGGAAAAAATGATATGCCAATTTTGCAAGTCCGAAACTTGACGATTCCGGCCGCCCTTGTGAGCCATCAGGGAAATAAAAATACTCAGGTATCAGGTCATTAATAATGTCATTAACACAACTCGTCGAACAGGTGTCACGGCCCTTCTTGATTTGCTTCACTATTGATCATTGAGGCGCTTTACCACCAGCGGCACTGGATGTATGAAAATTACTGTCAACGTATTAGTGGATAAGTTTCGTTTTGAAAGGCGACTAATATAACATTCATTGCCCAGTGCCTTATTCCTATAAATCTGAATTTTTCCTAAGAGTTGAATAATGGTATGAAAGGTGACCGGCTATAATTTCCAAAAAGGCAGGACTGGAAGAAGTAATGTTGGACCAATTGTCAGAGTTACAAATAATGGCTACCGGTTTAAGCCGGGAAACCCCTGTAGGAAAAAGTTCTTCTGGAAGGCCCTCTTCTTTTAGATTAACGTGCTGGAAGATTCTCTTCAAATGGTTCAAACTGTCCCGCCTTAAACCGGTAGCCCAAATAATTATCCAATCCCTAACGATGGCAGACTCTAAAATTATTACGAATATCAAATATAATCTTATCTGTTCAAGGCTGGAATAATTCAAGCATAAAGGCGACTATATTGTCTATAAGCGCCCATATTTTGGGTTTTTAGACCCACCACAATATATTAGAGTAGGGCCTCTGTTTACAGCATTGCAAACGTAATATGGTTAAATTCAAATGTTTGTATAATAGAATACGATGGTTCAACAGGTTTCTTTGGGATCGACAAAAATAGAAAATCAGCAGATACTAACTAAAGCTTTTCGTGGAGGACTTGTTCCCCAAGATCCAACAGATGAACCAGCATTAGTCCTTCTTGACCGCATTAAAGCAGAACGTGAAGCCATGAAACCAAAGAAGAAAACGAAAAACAAAGGGTTTAATGACAAACAAAGCGCAATTCAAAATAGGCGGTCTGCTCAAACTGGAAAAAGTTGGTGACTACCTTAATCTGGTGGGTAAAAAGGTCAAACTGGTATTCAAGGAAAAAGATTCTGTACTGAATACCAAGTCGTTTTTTAAAGCGGATGTTACTGGCTTGTCGGAAACAGGGACGCATCTGGTATTGGAAAATGTAAAAGCAAGGAAATACATTTTCTTTTCAATTCATATCAAAAAACGTATTGTACCGATAAACAATATCTCGATAATCCAAATTCTGGGTGAATAAGGAACGTTAGAGTAAGATTGAATCCGTTTCAATCTCGTTCATGAAAAAGGGGAGTCTCAACGTCATTTTTGGGGTTCCTGCTTTCTGCGAACTTGACATGTATCCCCAATTGAAACAACAAAAATCCCCAAAAGACCGGAAGAGGACCGGAGGCACAAAAAAAGCCCTCAAGAAAATCCCCTGAGAGCCTAAGTGGTAAATGGTGCGCCCGACAGGATTCGAACCTGTGGCCTACGGATTAGAAGAACATGATCCTAACATTCTTTTCGATAACGAATTTTTCATTTCAGAACTTCATTTTCAAGCATTTTTTCATTTTACAAAACAGTTCGAAACGATGTGTGAAAAAATCAATTTTGCGTCACTCGAAACAGAAACAACATAATCCAAAATAAGATTCGATTCTTTCTCAGCTTTCCAAAAATCATTTCTAAAGGACCGGAGCCGGACCGGAAAATAATACGAACTATTCCTCTTGGATTCAACAACGACTTGAATAGGAGAATGAGTAAGTGTAGCGGCTCGGAATAATTTAATCTGGGCTCTGTTTATACGTTAATAATATTTGAACTGACATTATCAATATCAGAAGTAGTCAACGCCTTTATTCAGAAGGTTATCGGTGACACATAATAGACATATGTGTCGCCTAACATTCCTAAATTTGCGGCTTATTTTCAGCTTTTTAGTGGTTTGGGGATTGTTTTTTGTTTCCACTTTTTTCTATATCACTCTTTTGGGTCTCGAAAAGCCTGATATAGACCCGAAATTCGTATGTTTTAGACGTAATGTTATTTTATTTCAATTGGTTGGCGTGGCCCGACCCTATGTCCATCAATCTTTGAATTTGGCAAGGCCGATTTGGCATATTGAAGCCATATCAGCATTTGCAGTTTCCACATCAATAGCTACAAATTCCATGACTGCTCCTTTTACGCATAACGGTTGAGCTAAGGGGCCGGGCTGATGAGATTCAAATAATGTAACGGTATTATGGATTTAAGATTCTAACAAAAATGTCAAATTTGTTTTTGATTTAAACTTGTTGTAGCGAAACACCAATAAAAGCAGAGTTACAAAATAATGTAACGGCGTAAGAAAAATTCAATAATGATCTGTGGTTTGGCGTTTTTCAAAAATGAATCAAACAGAAATCGGCGTCAAAACATATGAGGATAAAATACAGGCAGGCCAACCTCGGATTATACCAAGGATGGCCTGTTAATGCAGATAAGTTGTGGTAAGGATTATTGAGGAGGGAGATCTGATATAAATTCCAGGGCAAGATTAATATCAACAAATTGGTGGTTTAACTCCTTTGCCCTGTCCCGGCAGTCTGTACAGATTTCTTTAAATTTGCGCATATCGCCCTTAACGGACATATAAATCTGTTCAACGGCTTCCTGCTGGATATCTTTGTATTTTTCAATGAAGTCCTCGACCTCTATGGGATACAAAATCAGGGTTTTCAACCGGCTGAGTATATCAGGATGGTTCCGGCTCAAATAAGTTCTCACATTCGGAAGTCCTGCAAATACGATGGGAACCCCGGCATCAATAATCCGTTTAAGATATGGCCAAACCCGGGTGTCCAAGTCATTGGCCTCATCTATAATGATAAAACAATTGGAGAGATTACAGATCATTTTCAGGTACTGGGGAGTTCGGCGGTAGGTGGCGGTGGCCTCATAATTTAATTCCTTAAGTATCGCGGCCAGGGTTTCATGTATGTTGAACAGAGACTCAACCCATACAGCATGGAGCTTTTTGGGATGCAGCAATTTTAAAAACCGAGTTTTTCCTGCACCAAAATCACCCTCCATGAGCACGCTTTGGCCTCTGTAGATCCGGTTATAAGTGGCAGCCAAGTATGAGACCCTTCGTTTATCACTGATAAAATCCTCTTTCATGTTATGTCTCCATGGGATGCATAAATGGCTACATGGTTCGTATTTAACGATTTTTGGCAATCAAGCATAAATGCATTGAACAGGGCCTGATTTTTACGGTCATCCGGCTGGTTTATCTTTTTTGTGTAATCCGCGTACCTTGATTGATTATGATCAAGCACTTGTTCCGCCCGGGCCAGGGTGAGGCCCTTATGAAAAACGTCGACTAAAACAGGCCGGTCAACGGCCATATTGTGCTTTTCTAAAAGAGCGATAATGGTGTCAAGTTCATCAGGCGGCACAGGCGAAGGTTCTGGTGCCGGCGGTCTGTCAAACGGCTTTTTTGCAATGGCTTCGCCCAACAGTATACCGTCTTCACCCTGCTCAAAAATAAAAAGCTTGTCCTTGTATTTGGATATTTTCACCGGTGTGCTTTTATGTTTGCTGAACTTATCTGCACCACGGGTCACATAATAATCGCGCTTGTCATGGCGGATGGTCCTGGTTTTGGATACGGTGGCTTTGATTTTCCTGTAGCCGTATTTCATATATTCCTGAACCTGGTCCGGGGTAAAATTCAGGGTATCTGCCTGGTTTGATAAAAAATCATCAAATTTCTGTGCCGGCACCCAGGCACTGACCACCCCGTCTTCGGTAAAATAATGTTGTGTATGATTATGTTCGTTACGATATTCGCTGAGCATAGTGCTGCTCCTTAGTTCCTGAAGGCTTATATCAAGAAGGGTTACAGTAATTTTTTCCTTTCTTCCCCGCTTGAAGTCATATTCGGTAACGGTTTTCACAATCCTGTCCTCAAAGGCTTTGATAATACGTATTTCAAAATTGTGCAGGCTCCGGTGTGAAGATTCTAGATGTGCCTTATCTTTGGGTGAATACGCCTTTGAAAAATCCGGTGCCAAATAGAAGCCTTGCGGTGTAGAATGCTTCAGGTTAATGGCATTGATGGGGCGTTTTAGATTTAAAAATCCTTTTGCCTGGTCAGGTCTGATACCAATTTTTTGCAAAGGCAAAGGGGTACTCAACAAAAAACGGGTAAAAAGATCCACAGAGTTCAGGCTGCTTTCGGTAAAATAAAAGTCCAGAATAAACATTTTCCTGGAAGCGGTATCAAATATTTCAATTACCTGTGGTTTTTGCCAGTTACCGTGTTCATCTCTGATCCTTAAATATTGAAATTTACAGCCGTCAACCTGGATCAAAGCAAATACCGGCACCGACTTGAAGGCATGCATTACCGGGACCTGATCCTGCTTATCCTCTTTTTCCAGGTAAAATTTGAGATTTTCCCTTTTGACACATCGCCGAAGTGCCGGAAGACTGATGGTTCTGCCCAGCTCTTGTTCAAGCCAGTGATGATAATTTTTAATGGTTCTGGCTTTCCGGGTGATAAAAATGAATCCCTGGGATGAGGGGTCGCATGACGCCTTGACCATCTCAATAAACCGTCTTTTGGTTTGCTCATCTATTGCTCTGGGCCGTCCGCTGCACTTACGGCCTTCCATAATTCCTTTTTCAACCAGTAAAAGGGGCGCCGGGATAATTCCGGTTTTCTTGTACTGGTCCTTGTAATATTTTTTGGACCGTCTCTTGGTAGATCCGGTTTTATTCATGATTTTTTTGTGCAGCAGTAAATGAAAGCGGTCATCAATAGTCAGGTCATCCATTATCTGCCCCCTTTGATACAATCTTTTCGTATATGACCCGATGCCACAACAATGCTGCCTGGCGGGAGGTCTTCTGCCAATGATCATGCTGAGCCACACGGACCTGTTCAAGCATTGCCTTTACAACAGCCATGTATTCATGGGTAATTCGATCTGTCAGATCCGGTTTACTTACCGGAGCCGTTTTCTGGTCCTCAATAAATTTTTTGATATTTCGTGCGGTCAGTTCCATGCCACTGTTTATAATCGCCCTCCAGATACGGCGTTGTTCTATGGAATCCATTTGAGTAAGGGGGCGGATCTGGGATTCGTTGGCCGGCAGTTTGTCTCCAATTGGAGACAGGTTGTAAATTACTTCATAGGCTCGAATCAGCCGGTAAGCATGGGCTTTGCCCATATCCCACCGTGCCCTGGTATATGCCTCAAATGACTCAAACAGAGCCTGCTTGTACAAACGATTCTCACGAATTTCTTTCAAGGCTTGGCCGATTTTGTAAAAACATTCTTGATTTCGACCAATCAGGGTTTCAAGCTCAAGCAGCCGTTCCATACTCACTGCCCTCCCGGCATAGGCCTGCCGACCATAGCGGCAAGGGCCGTCAATTTTGCGGCCTGAACCTGGGGTACAGTATTTATTTGTTTCAAAAACAAGACACTATCCCTAAATCCATAGCCCTTGATTTTCATGACAAGGTCAATGGTATTAAAATTTTTTTCGCATCTGAAGCACCTGGCCAGGTTCGTGGCTGGATTTACAGCGGTTTGAAATTCATTGCACAAAGGGCATAGAAAACGAAAATAACCATCTCTAATCTTGGATAGAATCTGTAAATGGTCCCTGATCAACACATCTACAGGGATATTGTTTCTCAGTTCAAATAATTGCCGGGATGAAAATCTGTTTTTCACAAGACACCTCCTTATTTTTAAAATTTCAGGTGCTTTTTTATATCACCGGTTAGAGTCGCCTGTCAGTTGCCTCTTAAACTGAGATAGAGATTATTCTGTTGATATCTACTTGTATTATCAGTTGGTTATCCTCATGATGTCTCTTAGAATCAAAACTCGATTAGTCTGTTAATATCCCTTTATATTACAATGAGTTATTCCAATCATGTATCTTAAAATCTATACTCGATTAGTCGTTTATGCCAGAGGGTCTTTTATGGGAATCCCTGTATTTTTTCATTGTTATGGCTGATAACCTGGGTAACCAGATATTGAATGATAATTGCCGGCTTGATCCCGTATTCTGCTATAATGACTTCCATTGGCAAAACAGGTTTTGTCTGTTTTTGATATGAAAGCGAAGGAAGGTTCCCAGATGTTTGTTGCTCCTCAGCTTCTTCAAGTTTTTTTGCCAGATAATTGTTTTTGCAAACAGCTTTGTTTTTCCTGTTCCACTTTTCACATTGCCTTCGATGAAGCTCTTTTTGGCAAGCCGAACGACATGTTTTCTGCCGCCCTTTTTGTCTTACATCAGGGGTGAACCATTTCCGGCAAATAGAGCAAGGTCGTCTTCCACGTGAATTCTTTGCCATTATTTCTTCTCCAAAATTTGAATCAGGGAGATTATATGTACCAAATTTTGAAAGAAGCAGCGGCGAGGTCTATCGGCGGGATAGGCGGGGTATGATTTTTTATTTGATTGGCGGGATATAGCGGCGGGATATCTGCCCGTTACATTATTTCGTCATGAAACTGCGGGGTACGCGTTACACTTTTTGAATCTTACCACCGGGCTGATAAGCAATCCCTGCCACGAAGCTATATATTTTTAGTTTAGATAATTTTTTTGAAAAAGCAGCTCTACTCTAGCCCGATCCGTCTTTAGCGATGGGTTATGTCGTTTAATAGATTGTTAACTCAATTAGGCATCCATACGTCGGTAAATCTTCAGTACCTCCCAAAATTTTTGAGGCTTCAGCATATACCCTAACGTTGCATTAAATAAGCACCATTAAATAGGAAGAAGGCTGCTATCATTATGGGAAACCATTTTTTCAGAATAATTCAGGACCTCACCAAAAGTGAAGTCCTGGAAATTGCTCAAAAAACCTGGAAAAGCTTGATTGGGAAGGGTCATAGGCTTATTTACTAACTTTTTTATGCAACGTTAGGGTAAAATTAATTGAAAGCACATCATTCAAAAGTTTTTTGAACCTTTAAAAAGAAGGAGACCCTTGCTGTCCGGTTCACTCGCTTGTTATCTGATTTTTTATTTAATTGGTCGCATGCTAAATCCGAATCCCGAATTATCATAAATGGCTAATCGCCCATTACTCTCAATTAAGTAATATTCTCCAAAATCATTGCCTACTTTTTCCTCAAAGCGTAATTTCCCTGACTGTTTCTTTTGAATCATTTCTTTTTCAGAACCGCTTCCATCTTTAAATTTACTAACCATTATTATTTTGCCATTTTTTTTGAGGAGTGTATATTTTGCAGCAACATAAGGAGACTCATCAAGCCATTCACCAATTATTTCAGCAGATGAATTTTTGGGTTTGCTCATTAATGCTTTTTCTTCTTCTATTGTCGTTCCCAAAATTTCAACTTTCAAATTAGGATTAAAATGACTTGTAGCCCATGCACCTGCACCCGGTGTCATGCCTGGTAATAAATAACAGATGAATATACGGTCATACTTTATAGGTTCGTCTTGCCGTAACTTTAATGCAAATTTTTGTAAAAAATCCTTCGATACTTTTTGCTCAAGCTTTATATCTATGCTTAATTTAATACTTCCCATACTCGATTTTTCTATAATTATGTAACTGACACCATGAAATGATTTGGCAAATGCTGATACAGTAGGAAATAATAAAAAAGTCGCGATTACCAATATTACCAATTTGTTCTTCATTTGATCCTCCTTTGTCATTAACAGATAATATTTAAATCACTGGCTTGTCCAGTGTATTGGTTTGTTCAATGGCCACGGGGTAGTGGGGTGGAAAATTCGCCTTTGACTACGGCTGAAGCTTTGCTTCGCTTTGTCCGACATAACGAAGTTTTGCGGCAGCGAAGCAAAGCTTCAGCCGTACCATATTATCGGGTAATTTGCCAGCCCGCCCCCGTGTGTCCAATGTGAACTAAAAGCGTTTTATCATATAGTCCCGCCCACAGAAAAGGCACGACAATTAGATCCACCAAAATCTTTTGGTAATGCTGAACCGGTTGTTTCAACGAGCGGGATTATTGATAAAACGTTGTTGAACAGAGCCGGTGGTCAGGGCCGGTAACGAGTGTTTTCACTATGGGGTTTATATCGATTGCTGGCAGACTGTGCAAGGATAATTTGGTGTGATTTTGATGGTAAATGCTCAACGATTCGGTTTTGAACTGCTGCATATATTCTGCTCTACGGATATAGGCGGTACTTGTTTGTATTGTGCCGGGTTTTCGACGCACCTCATGGGTATGGCCTGAAGCCATTGCCTTTGCCACAAGTTGTTTTAGATCAAAGATTAGGGTCAAGAAGTATCCCAGGCAGCCACCTTTTTATTTGGGACAATATAGCCAATATATACCGGCAGCAACTCGTAAAGTCTTGTCAGGCGGCCTTTGCCACATTTGGGGCATGCTTTAATGTCAATGCCGGTCAGTCTGTGCATCATTTCTTCTACTGACTCATTTTCAGGATGTGCTGGCTCTTTGAACTTATCACCCGTCAATTTTCGGATCAGTTTTATGTTCACTGCTTTGTACCGGGGGGATAGAAAACCAAAGTGCCTGATTTTTTTAAACCCTCTGGGTAGCACATGAAGCAGGAACCGTCTGATGAACTCCACAGCATCAAGAGTCATCTCTTTTATGGCATCATTTTGAGCCCGGTCCTTCCAGGTGAACACAACTTTGCCGTCTTCAAAGGATTTGATACGGTAATTTGAAATGGCGACTCTATGGGTATACCTTCCTAAATATTCCAGGACTTTTTCAGGGCCGGAACAAGGGGCCTTGGCGTAACCGGACCATTTCTTTTTCCGGATAATTTTGATCAGGCGGTTGAAACCAGAACGGGTGCCGTACTTGGCCGTATTACCCGGGAACTTGAGATCCCCGTCCTGGTATAGTTGCTTGAGTCCTTTGATGTAGATGCCCTTGAACGCCTTTACTATGGAGGCTGTCTTGAATAGAAAATTCGTTTTGGATGGGGTCCATTGGGTTTTGTCTTCTGACAGCACACCGCCGGGAACAAGGCAGTGCAGATGAAAATGGTCCAGGATGGTCTGGTTCCATGTATGCAATACGGCAATAAAGCCAGCCTGCCCCTGGAGTCTCCATTGGGGATCGGTAGCAAATTGTTTAATGGTCTGATTTACCGAGGAGAACAGCAGGTCCAGCAACGGCTTCATATTACAGAGGATGATAGGATTCAGGTTGTGGGGCAGTGTGAACACCAAATGATAATAGGTGGCAGGCAATAGTTCTGACACCCGTTTATCTAACCATTTTTCCTTGGTCATGGTCTGGCATTTGGGGCAGTGCCGGTTCCTGCAGGAGTTGTAGGAGTTCTTTTGGAAATCGCAGTCAGGGCAAGCGTCTATATGGCCTCCTAAAGCAGCTGTTCGGCAGGTAATGATTTTATTCATGACCTTTATCTGTTCGTGTGAAGCTCCGAAAGTTTCCAAAAAGCGTTGCCCAGCGTGTCTGAAGATATCGGCAATGTCATGTTCGGGTCTGCTGCTTTTATTGCAGCATTCTCCGATCATTAAAGCACCACGTCAGCCGGGCTGACAACTTGGGATATGGCCTCATTGCTGATGTGAAGATACTTTGCCGTGGTTCTGATGGATTTATGACCGAGCATCTGCTGAAGTACATGTGTCCGGGTTCCCTGTTCGAGAAGGTGAGTCGCAAAGCAGTGACGAAGGGTATGTATGCCTTTGCCACGTTTTACACCGGCTTCTAACTTGGCCGTGTAATAAATTTTCTGAGCTGTCTCAACTGGCATCGGTTTTGATCTGGTTTTGCCGAAAAAGATCCATTCGTTCGGTTTAAAAAGCCGCCAGTAGTCTTCCAGAGTCTTTAGTAAGGTATCTGACAAGACTGTATACCGGTCTTTTCTGCCTTTACCTTGCTCTATCCGTATCATTTTGCGGGATCTTTCAATGTGTATCGGTTGGAGCTTTACAACTTCACTGACCCGCAATCCTGCGCTGTATGTGGCCAGAAGAAGGGCATAATGCTTGGGGTTGGTGCAGGCATTCAGTATTTGCGCCACTTCTTCCCGGCTCAGTGCCATGAAGATTTTCCTTTCCTGAGGCCGGGGCGGTATGGAAATCTTGGGCTCCCGTTTTAATACATGCCTGTAAAATCTCTTTATCCCTGAGAACTGTACATTGCAGCTACTCCAGGCCAGTTGTCGGTCTGCAATAATATAGTCGAGATAATCTTGGATCTGGGAATCGGTCAGTTGATCCGGTGCTTGCTTGTAGTGCGCGGCAAGCAATTTTACCGCATTCATATACGCCGCATTTGTTTTTGGCGAAAGCCGGTGAAGAGTCATGTGTCGATCAAATTGTTGGCGAAGTTGTGTCATCTTTTCCTCCTGAATTATGGGTGGATACTCAGGAGAATGATGGAATAAGACAGGGTAAATATAAAGGGATATTGTATAGTCGCGGCTGACTGGCCCATCAATGGGTAAGATGCCAGGTTGGCGTTTCTTTCCGCGGAGCGGTTTTGTTCAACATTCCATTTTATTTTTTCCTAAATTTTAACAATCAATTATCTATTCAAAGCCTTGAACCCCAATTCAGCCATATCGATTTGGGGATAGGATTTTTTTATCTGCCCAGCGGTCAACCACATGAGCATCAATAAGTTTTATAAATCTGACCATGTGCGCAGTAACGTTGATAAAGTGAAGCATTGAGCAATACATGATTTTCGGAATGAAAATTATCAAATTATCAAATTATCAACCAACGTACAAATCCATAGAGATGACTCTATTCCCGATCACATCAGGACCAATTGTCATCAATGTCCATGTCAACAACCACTGGCACATCGGGCAGATAGTAACTACCCGCATTTTCCATTACTTCGATCAGTTGTTCTCCGACCGAATCAGCCTTGTCCTCATCGACCTCAAGGATAATCTCATCGTGTATGCAAGCAACGAGAAGGGCTTTCCACCTTGGAAGTCTACCAGAAACCTCCACCAGGGCACGCTTGATGATGTCCGCAGCGGTTCCCTGTATAGGTGTATTGAGCAGTTCGGTGAGAGGAGGGTGACTTTTATGCCAGCGCCTGATACGCCCACCCAATGTTTTGGTCTGACTATTGGCTGTGGCAATAAGATCGTCCCCCCAGTCAAGAAGATCGGGGTACTCATCAAAAAAATTATTCTGGAAAGCAGTGGCCTCATTAATGGACATTTCAACTCCATAATTCTTCATGGCATAGGTAACCAATCCTTTTGGTTGCATACCAAAGAGAATGCCGAAATTCACCGCTTTTGCCGATTTCCTCTCAAGGTCAGTAACATCGGAAATCGCCTTTTCGGAAATGATGGAAGCAGTAAGGCTATGGAAATCGACACCATCCCGGAATGCTTTGATCATGTTTTTATCTCCACTGATCTGAGCAGCAATCCTTAATTCTATTTGAGAATAATCCGCAATAACAAATTTTTTCCCTTGCCCCGCCACAAAACATGCTCTCACCTCTTTAAATTTGGGGATAGCCTGTAATGGTGGGCGCTTACAGGAGAACCGTCCAGTAACAGCACCCATCTGGTTATAGATGGGATGGATCCGCCCTGTTTCCTTGTTGACACACTCCAATACCTTGGACATGGAATCCAAGATCGATTTAATCTGTCGATACGCCATAATGGACTTGATAATCGGGAACTGGGTATAATTTTTCAAAGTAGATCTTTTGGTATCTTTGAAACGGATACCTTCATCCCTAAAGTCTCGGTGATAATTCAAAGCCTTTTTAAGACTTACGGAATCGTGAAAATTAACGTCTTCAGAAAAAAAATCTAAAATTTCCCCTTCTTTATCATTACATTTCTTTTGACCTCTTCGCCAAAGAGCTTTCATTTTTCTTGCATCAATACTGATTCCCGCTAAACTCAAGTTGACCACAGCACCAGTGCAATCAAACTCAAGCTTAGCAGTATCCACTATGTCATAGAATTTTATTTTTTTTACAAGGTTTCTTCTTATGGAAAAAAGCGATTTAACGCTTAAAGCAATCCGATTGTAATATTCACTGTTTATGGATCTTTTCTTTACATCAATGGGGAAAAAAGAACTGTAATTATTTTCCAAGTAATTTTCCATAAGATCCCCAGCAGATCTCTTATTGCTGGATAGGCCTGCATTTAAAAGATTCAGGGCAATAACCACGTCAAACGTTTTACCACCAACACCAATTCCGTATTTTTTTAAAAAGGTGACATCACTAACACTGTCGTAAAATATCTTTATAATTTTATTAGAACACAAAAAGGTCCCCAGCTTTTCTCTGAATGATAGGTGAATATCTAGCATATTGATCATGGCGACAGGTTTATCCTCACCGGTTCCCAACCAGATATTCACAATATCATCGCATAACGGATCTTTGCCGGAAGTCTCAACCTGTATAGCCAAAAATCCTGTTTTTTCAGCCATCTTAACCAAGTTCAGAATATCAGTTTTAGTTTTAACCTCATAAAAATTATTCTTTCTTTGTTTTTTTTTCATGTTTGTACTCCGCACAAAATAATTCATACCCAATCTCTGTAAATTTTTTCTCCCGTTAAAATTTTTTGTGCAATTTGATAATTTGATAATTTGATAATAACAATCGAATTTAAAAACTATGATTGTGTCGGCGATCCTGAACGGTAAAGACCACATCCATACCGAATCAGGACCACCCATTTGCACATATAAAGCGTCAGGCCATCCCCGTTACTGTAATGTACACATACTGTAAAAGGAAAAAACTCAAATCAACGCCCAGACTTCTTTATACGATATCCCTTCAATCTCTGTTTCACCGATATTCTTGACCCAACCGTGTTCTTCAAGGATAGCCATAACGTCACGAGCTCTTTTGGCATTTCTGATCTTCATCGGGCCGCTCTGATAAATTGTGATAATAGGATGCTGCTCACCACGAGCTTGCATCCATGTGAGAAGATTTTTAGCGTCCATAAGGTCATCATTGGAATCATCAGCATCGATCTGTCTTTTTGCTTCAGAGAGGAAATAATCCATCAATGCAATGCCATTTTTCATGTATTTTTCATCAATAACCTGAGCGTCAATATCTTCGAATAGAGTAAGAACAGCGGCTATACGAGTGGCATGCTCCGGAGCTTTGCTGGCAAATCCTCTGATATTGAAGAATTCTTCATTTTCCTGCTGTGAGTGTTCAATTCGGTTGTAAAAATCAATAAAGACTCGTTTGGCATCCTCTGAAAGGGAGATAGGGCGTGGATCAAGCTCATTTTCTAAATCCTTTTTAAAGGGCAATCTTTTCCGTAACAGGGCTTGAACATGATTATGATATTCTTTGATCGTTGCGTGGGCTTTTTTGTCAGCTACTTTGTATTTACGAGTACCGATTTTAGACTCAGGTTGACAAATCAAAATTCTGGAAAGAAAACCCTGGGATTTCATCAATTGATCAGACAACACTTTTTCGGCAATGACACCCTGCATCATCAAATGAATAGAGACTCTTTTTCCCACCACAAATGTGTTTCCCGTTGAAACTCTGATTGACTTCAACGGTTTCCCGTCCCACAATTGCGATAGGCCTGCGATTGTTTTCAACTGATTATCCACACTCATACTGTATCCGCCAATGAATTTGCCTCCTTCATCTGAAAAAATGCCGATTGAAGGCTGTTCTTCTATAAGAAACTTCCCAAGTCCTTCAATTGTGGGATCGTCAACAAGCATTCCTGCCTGAAGTGGCTTCTCAGGGGGCAATCCAAGCTCATGCGCAGCCTCTTTCACCATTTCATCAGATAATGAATCATCTTCCAGTATTTGCTTAAAAGCTGCATCGTACATTTTCTTTCGAACCTTATAATCGTTCATTTTTTGCTTCAATTGGGAACGCAGAAAAGATTCATGTTCACGATGGGGTTTAAGACAAATATCATCAACGGCAGATTTTCGTTCCCCGGATTCACCAATGGTGAAAAAAAAGTTGGAAATCGGTTTTATCCGACCATCAATATCAACATTCGCATGTCCCTGAACGCTCAAAGTGGCAGCAGCAAGCAACCCTTGAGCACAAAGGGCTTCTGGGGCTTGGGTTAATTCAGAAAGAGCCTTAACAGTCTCCCCCAAAAATTTTCCTAAAGAATGAATCGGAAAAGGGAGCGCATCATCTTTTTTTCTCAGCAAAGGCAGTCTGTCTGTCGATTCGTCTTCAGTTTGGTATTCAAGCTTAGTCTCTTTGGTCTGAAGAAAAGCATCAGGGCCTTGTTCAGGGTCATTAAGTACATCTAACCAATCCTCCCCCTTCTTTGGTGGCATCATGAAAAAGACCTTTTTACCTTCATCTAAAAGACGACCAGCTAATTCATCAGCTGCCTTTTCACCGGCACCACTCCTGTCATTATCGGCCCATATCTCTATTGTTTCCGTTGCTTCAGGGATATACATATTTTTCTGAAGGTTAGCAGGCATGATGAGCATTGACCCCCCCATGGTTTCTTGAACAGCAAGAGCTGTTTCGATCCCTTCCGCCACGCCCATGGTTTCAGATATCTCACCCAAAATAATAGCAGCACCGTTGAGTATGCCCTTCATAGGGCTTTTGGCAAACTTTTTTGGGGACTCCACATCAGCTTTACCAGGATGGTCATATGACAAATAAGTGTAATGCAAAGAAATAACCTGATCTTCAGAATTCACAACCTGTGCGATCATTGCACCAAGATACTTTTCACTTTTGTCGCTTTTTTCATAGTATTTCACTGATTCATGATAGAGCAAATCTTTCGTATTACCGGAAAGGCCCCTTGACTTGAGGTACTTTCGGACCCGGTCACAACAAAAGTCTGCCTTGGCCAGTGTGATATTGATTCTTTCTTGGGCATGTGAGTTTACGGTTTTTCGTTTTTCAGATTTTTCCTTGTGATCCCATTCTATACTTCTCTCTGGGACATCCAGCGTATCAAGGCATTTTGACACTTCTGACAACACTTTTTTGAATTTCCAGGATCTAAGCCACATCAAAAGAGCAAAACCGTCCGAGAAACTGCCGCAGGTGTTGCAGATACCCCCTCCAGTTTCTTCAGCATCATCAAATAGACGAAATCCATCCACACTATTTTTGTGTTCCTTGGACGGACACGGAACGTGTGAACCAACGTCACTGCAAGCTTCATTAAGCTCCGGGGCTAGCTTTTCAAAGACCTTGAGCCAAAAGCCAGTGACTCTTTTTTTAACGTATTCTTTTTTCATGGTATTTTCTTTCTTTCCACACTTCCAAAAGTGCGATGTTAAGGTTTTGACTGTTAAAAATATCTTTTAGAACGGTCGTAAATAAAAAGCAGGTTGCTACTCATTTCGCGCCATCTCCGGCGCATTTGAATTATGGCTGTCTTGCAACAGCAAAAAAATATCCCCCCTCCTTTTTTTCCTGATATATGGGGCAGAGGGGGGACCTTTTATGATGTGGCTTCAACTATTTGAGCGGCCACACCGTCACTTACATCCCTCACAGCCTGATCCGACAAATGACTATAACGCTGGGTCATTTGCGAGGAGTGATGGCCCAGCAGTTTTTGAATTTCATAAAGCGAAGCCCCCTTATTAATGCCGATACTGGCGAAGGTATGCCGGATATCATGGGCTCTGAAATCATTAATACCGGCTTTGGCTTTGACGGCTTCAAAGGTTCTCTTGATACCTTTCAGATGGGTATTAGGATTCTTTCCGGGAAAGACATATTTGTTGACCTTGAACGATTTCATATCCACCATGACCTGTCTTGCGAGCTCATTGAGAATGACATTTCTTGCTTTTCCGGCTTTTGTATTCGGCAGGAGGGCTGTTCCATTCTCGATATTAATATTTTTCCACAACAGCCCTAAGGCTTCGGAGAGCCGGATGCCGGTGAACATCAATATTTTGATGACATATGTGGCTACTGTCGGTTCCATGCTTTTCAATGCTTCCATGAATCGCTTGAGTTCATCATTATTAAGGTATCTCTCCCTTCCACCTGCTTCCTTGAATTTCTTCACCCTTTTACAGGGATTCTGTTCAATGAAGGCCCATTCAATGCCCAGGTTAAACAGACGATTCAGCAATGCGTAGTGCCTGTTTGAAGTTCCTGCAGATGCCCTGGTCTTAATTCTGGTCTGGTACTGCTGAATGTCCCTTGTGGTAATTGCAGCCAGCGGAAGCTTACCAAACGACTTGATCATATCTTTCTCAAGCTTGTTTACGTCATCCTTCCAGCTCTTTTTATTAATTTGAGCAAACGGGATGTATTCTTTCCGGACAAACTCTTCAAATGATAAGCTGTCACTGATCTTGTTCCGTTCCATTAGTGGATCAAGGCCTTGAGATACTAAATTTTTGAATTCATTTGCTCTCTTTCTGGCATCTGCAATACTAACAGCTGGATACTCACCGATGGCAATCACCCGTTTTCTTTTGTTGAACCGGTATCTGAGATGGAAAAACTTTCTACCGTTCTTACTAGCCAGCAAGCGAAGACCAATTACTTCTGAATC